>NZ_JBWKCB010000016.1:2873-4634 GCF_056436705.1 Kribbella sp. NPDC043289 | reverse complement strand
GGGTTGTCGTTGTCTGTGGGTGGATTCCTTTGAAATATACGGATGACAAGCCAGTAATGGTTTTGTTTCTGATTCAAAGGATCGCTTTTCGATTGTCGACACTCCAGCTTTGCTGGTTGTCATATTTTTCAACGGAGAGTTTGATCCTGGCTCAGGACGAACGCTGGCGGCGTGCTTAACACATGCAAGTCGAGCGGTAAGGCCCCTTCGGGGGTACACGAGCGGCGAACGGGTGAGTAACACGTGAGCAACCTACCCTCAACTTTGGGATAAGCCTCGGAAACGGGGTCTAATACCGGATAATATTCTGCTCTTCATGGGGCAGGGTTGAAAGTTCTGGCGGTTGGGGATGGGCTCGCGGCCTATCAGCTTGTTGGTGGGGTAATGGCCTACCAAGGCGTCGACGGGTAGCCGGCCTGAGAGGGCGACCGGCCACACTGGGACTGAGACACGGCCCAGACTCCTACGGGAGGCAGCAGTGGGGAATATTGCGCAATGGACGAAAGTCTGACGCAGCAACGCCGCGTGAGGGATGACGGCCTTCGGGTTGTAAACCTCTTTCAGCAGGGACGAAGCGAGAGTGACGGTACCTGCAGAAGAAGGACCGGCCAACTACGTGCCAGCAGCCGCGGTAATACGTAGGGTCCGAGCGTTGTCCGGAATTATTGGGCGTAAAGGGCTCGTAGGCGGTTCGTCACGTCGGGAGTGAAAACTCGGGGCTTAACCCCGAGCCTGCTTCCGATACGGGCAGACTAGAGGTAGGCAGGGGAGAGCGGAACTCCTGGTGTAGCGGTGGAATGCGCAGATATCAGGAAGAACACCGGTGGCGAAGGCGGCTCTCTGGGCCTTACCTGACGCTGAGGAGCGAAAGCGTGGGTAGCGAACAGGATTAGATACCCTGGTAGTCCACGCCGTAAACGTTGGGCGCTAGGTGTGGGGGACATTCCACGTCCTCCGTGCCGCAGCTAACGCATTAAGCGCCCCGCCTGGGGAGTACGGCCGCAAGGCTAAAACTCAAAGGAATTGACGGGGGCCCGCACAAGCGGCGGAGCATGCGGATTAATTCGATGCAACGCGAAGAACCTTACCTGGGTTTGACATATAGGGAAATCTCGCAGAGATGCGGGGTCCGTAAGGGTCCTATACAGGTGGTGCATGGCTGTCGTCAGCTCGTGTCGTGAGATGTTGGGTTAAGTCCCGCAACGAGCGCAACCCTCGTCCTATGTTGCCAGCACGTCCTTCGGGATGGTGGGGACTCATAGGAGACTGCCGGGGTCAACTCGGAGGAAGGTGGGGATGACGTCAAGTCATCATGCCCCTTATGTCCAGGGCTTCACGCATGCTACAATGGCCGGTACAAAGGGCTGCGAAACTGTAAAGTGGAGCGAATCCCAAAAAGCCGGTCTCAGTTCGGATTGGGGTCTGCAACTCGACCCCATGAAGTCGGAGTCGCTAGTAATCGCAGATCAGCAACGCTGCGGTGAATACGTTCCCGGGCCTTGTACACACCGCCCGTCACGTCATGAAAGTCGGCAACACCCGAAGCCGGTGGCCTAACCCTTGTGGAGGGAGCCGTCGAAGGTGGGGCTGGCGATTAGGACGAAGTCGTAACAAGGTAGCCGTACCGGAAGGTGCGGCTGGATCACCTCCTTTCTAAGGAGCACTTGGCACTCCGCTTAGTGAGTGTCCATGTCATCACTTTCCAAGGCGAATGTTCTTGGGGTGATGGTGCTTCGGAATGTGGAACATTGACCATTAGGT
>NZ_JBWKCB010000016.1:1507-2775 GCF_056436705.1 Kribbella sp. NPDC043289 | reverse complement strand
GGACTCTTGAAATCCCGTGTGAATCTGGCGGGACCACCCGCTAAGCCTAAATACTTCTTGGTGACCGATAGCGGACTAGTACCGTGAGGGAAAGATGAAAAGTACCCCGGGAGGGGAGTGAAATAGTACCTGAAACCGATTGCCTACAATCCGTCGGAGCACTCCTTGTGGGTGTGACGGCGTGCCTTTTGAAGAATGAGCCTGCGAGTTAGTGGTGTGTGGCGAGGTTAACCCGTGTGGGGTAGCCGTAGCGAAAGCGAGTCTGAATAGGGCGCTTTAGTCGCATGCTCTAGACCCGAAGCGGAGTGATCTATCCATGGGCAGGTTGAAGCGCGGGTAAGACCGCGTGGAGGACCGAACCCACCAGGGTTGAAAACCTGGGGGATGACCTGTGGATAGGGGTGAAAGGCCAATCAAACTCCGTGATAGCTGGTTCTCCCCGAAATGCATATAGGTGCAGCGTCGCGTGTTTCTTACCGGAGGTAGAGCACTGGATGGTCTAGGGGGCTTACCGGCTTACCGAAATCAGCCAAACTCCGAATGCCGGTAAGTGAGAGCGCGGCAGTGAGACTGCGGGGGATAAGCTCCGTAGTCGAGAGGGAAACAGCCCAGATCACCAGCTAAGGCCCCTAAGCGATTGCTAAGTGGAAAAGGATGTGGAGTTGCCCAGACAACCAGGAGGTTGGCTTAGAAGCAGCCACCCTTGAAAGAGTGCGTAATAGCTCACTGGTCAAGTGATTCCGCGCCGACAATGTAGCGGGGCTCAAGCAATCCGCCGAAGCTGTGGCATTCATACTTGTACTCGGCACAGACTTGATCTGTGTCCAGGTGTGTGGATGGGTAGGGGAGCGTCGTGCAGCGTGTGAAGCAGCCTAGTGATGGAGTTGTGGATGCTGCACGAGTGAGAATGCAGGCATGAGTAGCGAATGACGGGTGAGAAACCCGTCCGCCGGATGATCAAGGGTTCCAGGGTCAAGCTAATCTGCCCTGGGTAAGTCGGGACCTAAGGCGAGGCCGACAGGCGTAGTCGATGGACAACGGGTTGATATTCCCGTACCGGCATTAACACGACCCGACCGAACCCGCTGATGCTAAGCCAATGAAACCATGATGTCTTCGGATGGATTGGTGGAGTCGGTGACCCGAGGTGGTAGTAGGTGCATTGAGGAGTGACGCAGGAGGGTAGTCCAACCGCGGCGATGGTAGGCGCAAGCTGATCCGCGGGCAAGGTGGTAGGGCGAGACATAGGCAAATCCGTGTCTCACATA
>NZ_JBWKCB010000016.1:0-1412 GCF_056436705.1 Kribbella sp. NPDC043289 | reverse complement strand
TAGCCTGAGAGCCGAGGCGGACCCGTTTAGGGGAAGTGGATGATCCCATGCTGCCGAGAAAAACTTCGCAGTGAGTGTTAGAGCCGCCCGTACCCCAAACCGACACAGGTGATCAGGTAGAGAATACCAAGGCGATCGAGTGAACCATGGTTAAGGAACTCGGCAAAATGCCCCCGTAACTTCGGGAGAAGGGGGACCGGATCCGTTACATCCTTTGCGGGTGGAAGCGGTGAAGGTCGCAGAGACCAGGCCCAAGCGACTGTTTACTAAAAACACAGGTCCGTGCGAAGAAGTAATTCGATGTATACGGACTGACGCCTGCCCGGTGCTGGAACGTTAAGGGGACAGGTTAGCTGGTTTCGGCCGGCGAAGCTTTGAACTTAAGCGCCAGTAAACGGCGGTGGTAACTATAACCATCCTAAGGTAGCGAAATTCCTTGTCGGGTAAGTTCCGACCTGCACGAATGGCGTAACGACTTGGGCGCTGTCTCAACCATGGACTCGGCGAAATTGCATTACGAGTAAAGATGCTCGTTACGCGCAGCAGGACGGAAAGACCCCGGGACCTTTACTACAACTTGGTATTGGTGGTCGGTACAATTTGTGTAGGATAGGTGGGAGACTGTGAAGCTCGGACGCCAGTTCGGGTGGAGTCATCGTTGAAATACCACTCTGATTGTTCTGGCTGTCTAACTTTGGTCCGTTATCCGGATCAGGGACAGTGCCTGGTGGGTAGTTTGACTGGGGCGGTCGCCTCCTAAAAGGTAACGGAGGCGCTCAAAGGTTCCCTCAGCCTGGTTGGCAATCAGGTGTTGAGTGTAAGTGCACAAGGGAGCTTGACTGTGAGACAGACATGTCGAGCAGGGACGAAAGTCGGAACTAGTGATCCGGCGGTGGCATGTGGGAGCACCGTCGCTCAACGGATAAAAGGTACCCCGGGGATAACAGGCTGATCTTCCCCAAGAGTCCATATCGACGGGATGGTTTGGCACCTCGATGTCGGCTCGTCGCATCCTGGGGCTGGAGTAGGTCCCAAGGGTTGGGCTGTTCGCCCATTAAAGCGGCACGCGAGCTGGGTTTAGAACGTCGTGAGACAGTTCGGTCCCTATCCGCTGCGCGCGCAGGAGACTTGAGAAGGGCTGCCCCTAGTACGAGAGGACCGGGGTGGACGAACCTCTGGTGTGCCAGTTGTTCCGCCAGGAGCACGGCTGGTTGGCTACGTTCGGGAGTGATAACCGCTGAAAGCATCTAAGCGGGAAGCACGCTTCAAGATGAGGTCTCCCACCGGGTTAACCGGGTAAGGCCCCCAGTAGACCACTGGGTTGATAGGCCAGAAGTGGAAGCGCCGTAAGGTGTGGAGCTGACTGGTACTAATAGGCCGAGGGCTTGTCACACACTTAAGACTTCAAGCCT
>NZ_JBWKCB010000015.1:0-5350 GCF_056436705.1 Kribbella sp. NPDC043289 | reverse complement strand
TTTCACCCATCCGGGCAGCGGCGAGTACGTCGAGTTCACCTCGCAGTACCCCGATGACCTGGACCACGCCCTCGACCTCCTGGTCGACACCCAGTGACACTGCACGCTGATCCGCCCCGTACGTCCATCCCAGCGAAGGAGTTTGCGCAGGTGTCCACATACGTTTCCGGTCTGGACCTGAGCCGTCGATTCTACGATGAGGCCGTCCGGCCGATCCTGGCATCTGAATTTGCCAATGTGCCGCACAGCGCAGCGCTGATCGGACGCGGTTCAGAGGTGCTCGGCTTCGATGACGAGATGTCGACCGATCACAACTGCGAAGCCCGAGTGGTGCTCTTTCTCGACGACGAAGACCACGACGCCTATGGTGCGGCCCTCGACGTCGCGCTGGACAAACGTCTGCCGAGGTCCTTTGCCGATCGGCCAACGGCGCACGAGGTCCACACCCTGCGCGACTATGTTCGACGGAATCTCGATTTCGACATCGAGCAGGACGTCAAGGTGGATGACTGGATCACCTTCGCGGAGCAACGCCTACTGATGCTGACAGCGGGCGAGGTCTATCACGACGAGGTTGGCTTGGAGGCACTGCGCCAACGGTTTGCCTACTACCCCAATGACCTGTGGTTGTACCTGCTGATGGCCGGCTGGTGGCGTATCCATCCTGAGGCGAACCTGGTCGGCCGGGCCGGCTCGGTCGGCGACGAGCTCGGCTCGGCGGTGATTGGTTCTCGGATCGTTCTGGATGTGATGCGTCTCTGCTTCCTGATGGAGCGTCAGTACACGCCGTACTCGAAATGGCTGGGTACCGCATTCTCTCGCCTCACCTGTGGTCCACAGCTAGCGCCGCTTCTCTCGGACGTGCTCCGGACGACGAGCTGGCAGGACCGGGAGAACGCTCTGCTGCCTGTGTACGAGAAGCTGTCGGAGATGCACCATGCGCTGGGTGTCACCGGCCCGGTAGCAACCGAGATCGTCCAAATGTGGGATCGGCCGTTCAAGGTCCTGTGGGGAGACTTCCCGGCAGCGTTGCATGACCAGCTCGAGGACCCGGCCGTAAAGGCGCTCGCGGCGCAGTGGCCGGTCGGAGGCGCCGACCAGTTCCGCGAGATGATGACGCCGCCGTCGTATCGCGGCCGGTTGCGTCGGGTGTTCGAGTAGTCAGCGCATCTGCGAGAGCACAGTCATGGCGGGGTCTGGGCCTGTCAGAAGTCTCTCTGCCCGCGCGAACGCGCGACAAGCAGACGAAAACCTCGGGACCGCACGGATCGCGTCGATTACAGCTGCGGTCCGGAGCAGTGGCCTTGGGACGACTTTCCCCAGTCCGAGGTACTCGACCAGAGCGCCGCTGCGACCAGCGTCCGTCACCGGTCCGGATACTGACAGGACAAGGGAGGGCACGCCCGCCGCAGCAGCCTCCTTCAAGGTATTGAACCCACCGTGTGAGATCACCAGCGCGGCCCGCTGAATCAGCTGGAGCTGTGGGGCCACTCGACAGTGAACGACGTTCTCGGGCAGTTCGCTGGGAACCGTGGAACTCCCTGTTGCCAGAACCACTTGGTGGTCCGGCAACTCTGCTGCGGCTCGTGCGACTACGTCGAACGCGTGGTCGTGGGTGCCTCCTTCAAGGCGTTCGGTGCCGAAGGCGCAGTACACCAGCTTTCGTCCGGGATCAAGCTTCTCCCAGGCGAAGTCAACCGGGGGACGCCGATTGTCGATCAGAAGCCCCAGCCGATGGATACCGCGGACCCGGGTACGGCGGAAGTCGAACGCTGTGCTGGTGAATACGAACTCGTCGGTGTCCGGAGGACGAGGGAGAGGATACGGCGGCAGACTGACCGGTGCCGGTGGACGGTCTAGCTGGACGCCGTACTTGCCCGCGAGCTGCGACAGCGAGATGACGAACGCGTGTTGAACGGAGAGGCGCGTCGACGCTGTTCGCGCTTGCCGTCTGCTCGCGTACAAGAGCGCCGACCAGGCGAGCAGCAGCCGAGCTGATGACAAGCTGCTTCCCGGAACGATGCTCGAGTTGACCGGCGGCACCTGGAGATCGAGCCGGTTGGGCAGGTCTGTACACAACGTACCGGCCGGGATGCGGAGCAGTTTGGCGAGCAGGGCCGCCTGCGGTATGTACCTGTCGTACAGGATCGCCGGCCGATGGCTGGTCGCGATGGTATCGCCCAGCCTGGCCCAGACCTCCGTCATCTGCTGGGCCCACTCCTCTGTAGACCGCCCTGACGGCAAAGGCAGGACTACGACTTGGAAATCGAGATCGAGATGCGCGAGCAGCCGTACAGCGGGAGAACCCGTCGTGAGCGTGCCAGCGAAGTCGACCAGCACATACCGCACGCTGGCGCCGCAAGCCTCCAGTTTGGACGTCAGACTCGTGGTCGGCACGACGTGCCCGTAGTTGAGCGGAAGGACAATCCAGACGGTACCGATCCGGCTCCGCATCAGCTGGGCGGTCGCCGGATCGTCGCGACCATCGCGAGTGCATCACGCATCCCGCTGATGGTTGCCTGCAGCGAACGCTGGGCAATGTACTGGCAGGCATCCTGCCCAGGCGCTGCCAGTCGAAGCAAGTCCCGGGCCTCGCGTGAGAGTTGGTCCCACACATCGATCGGCAAGGCTCGCTTGGCCAGCCGATCGGTCGCGGCGACCCTGAGAAATTCGATGCTCGCGACGTCGGCGGCGGCAAAGAGCGCGGCACCGGCCCCCTCCCTCGTGGACGACAGTTGCATTGCGCGGCGTCGCATCGCGCTGGTGATCGAGAGCGCCACGCTGGCGACGGACCGGTACGCGATCGGGGAGACGCCATCGATCAAGGAGTAGTTGAAGCTGAGCATCGGCCGCATCTGTTCCGAGCGGTTCGCCGTACCGCGATGGATCATGCGCTGGTCCCGGATCACGACAGTGCCGGGTGAAACAGTCAGTCGTCGCGAGCCTCGCTCCGCCGCCAGCCGGACCCATTCGTCGAACGAGAGCGGAATGTCACTGAGAAACGCATCGGGGTCCAGCGTGGCGGAGTGAACCGAAATAGGTTGGTGAGTTCCCGGCCAGATCTCGGTCGGTCCCGACTCTTCATCGACCTCCGTGAGGTACAGGTTGCAGGTGACGTCGAAGGTACCCACATCCCGGTGCGGGAGCTGATCGACGGAGCCGGGCAGGCAGACGTCCGACCCGGCGAGCCGGAGGGCCCAACGCCGCTGATCGCGCAAACGCTCGCGGATGCCGTCCAATACAGCCAGGACCGGCGCGGCGGCGATTAGATCGGCGGCGAGGAAATCCGTCGTGGACGGGAGCAGTCCGTTCCATCGGCGCTCCCCATGATTCGCCATGCCAGAGGCTGTCGTCCTGGCCCTGAGCTGTTTGGCCCGGAAGAAGCGGTTGAAAGCCTCGGCTATCTGGGCGAGCCGGTCGCCCGTGACAGCACGTTCCACAGCGCAGTATCCATCTCGCAAGAACTTCTCGACCCTCGCATCGGTTCCTGCCCGAGTGGTGATGTCCGGCGTCGCGCTAGACATTCGCAGACTCCAGCAGTTCGACACCGCGGGCCATGGGCATCGCCAGAGCGCCGAGCATCACTGGACACATGAACCGCTCGAGGCCTGGCACGACGACTGTCGTGACAGCAATGCCCTGGACCGAACCGGTCCATTCACGGTGGTACGCCGTCAGACCTGATCGGTGAAGTACGCGCGTCAGCTGGACGAGCTGCTCCGACGAGCTGCCGACCGCAGCCTCGTGATCGTGGTGCTCGGCGTCCAACGGAACGGTTGGCAGTTCGACGAACGGGAGATCGAGGTGATAGATCCGGTCCAGTACCGGCCACGGGGCGAAGATCTCGCCGCGTTCCAAGCGTGACGGTTGCAGATCTTTCCACTCGGTGATGTACAGGATCTGCAACAGCTCGCTAAGTGCCCGCTCGGCCGCATAATGTGACGAGAGGGAGCTGCCGCCGCCGAATTTGCCGACCCGGTCAGTACTTCCGGAAACCGCGAAATAGGTCGGAACGCCGAGATCCGTGGTGAGCCGAAGCAGTAGCGGATCTGCGCCGTCCAGTTCCGTGATCTGGCGTCTGAGCGTGGCGAGGTCCTCGGGTAACGACTCTGGGCGGACGACTGCAATCGACACAGCTGGAGAGTTGTCATCCCTGGGGGGTGCCTGGCTGGTGGCGAGGCTCAGGAGAGCAAGTGAGATCGCGTCGCGCTCGAAGCACTCCAACAGCCCATGCAGCAGTGCGTCTTCGAGGGCCATGCCGCTGGCTGATCCCGTAGTGCTGGCGTACTTCACGTAGGCCCAGTACTTGTCCTGGGTGTCGCCCGCCGCCGGCCGCTCGGAGAAGACCGGGTTCGCGAATACCGCCGGATACCACATCGCCGCGTCGCCACGAATTTCTTCGAATCGGGCGCAGGCCAGCTGCGCATCGCTGTAGTCCTGTGCGAGTCGATGAAGATGATGCTCTTGGGCCAAGGCTTTCTGTCTCACCATATCTGACGCCAGCATCAATTGCAGCGAATCGGTTTCGTATCGAGTCGCGGTGGCGAGCTGGAAATGCTCCAGCGCCTCGAAAAGGGCGCTGGCCTCGCACTGCATGCCGACACCCTTTCCGGCCCCGGTGCAGACTTGGTTCCCGTCAGGATCACTGACGTCGAGGAACGTTACGCCGAACTGGTCAGATGTGATGAACTGCGGCGTGAACCGCAACCCCAGCCGCGCTGCCTCCGCGTACCCGTGTCGGACGGCCGCCTCTAGGTCCGCCGATCGTTCTGCTTGTGCTCTGCTGTGCGCCACTCGCACTGGTCCACCTCCGTTGAGTCATGCCGGTAGCACGGGCGCTGCCAGCTGTGGGCGATGCAACGGGTGCGCGGGCGGGCCGGCATAGCGGCCCGCCCGCGGTCGTTCCTTAGCGAGCCGATCCGGCCAGCGAGAACCTGCCACGCAGGCCGGCCTTCGCGACGGTGGTGAATGAGCTGAACAGTCGGGTCATTTCCGAGTGCTCAGCCGCGGCCACCGTCTGAGCCGCAGACTGATCGATCAGGTGTTCCTTGGCGGAACCGGTGTCCGATGTCGGTGACTTGACAACGGCACCCCATTCTCCATATCCCATGAACGACACCTCCGTGATGTGGATGAAACGATGGGCGCCCATCACCGAGTGACGTAAGAGAGCGTATGTTCGACCACGTAGCGTGGTCAATGGATTACCGAGAAGCTGCATGTTGTTGCAATTATGTTGCTAAGAGCAAATGATTACCACGACTACAAGTTCGGCGTGGTGGCCGGCGGCAAGCCGAGCGTGACGCACTACGAGACCCTCGAGGCGTTCCGGTACGCGACCCTGCTGGAG
>NZ_JBWKCB010000014.1:0-75212 GCF_056436705.1 Kribbella sp. NPDC043289 | reverse complement strand
AAAACGCTCGACTGGGACACCCCAGCCGAGCGTTTGCGTGATCTACTCACCACCTAGAACCCAAGGCGGTGTTGCGACGACCCCTTGAAACCGCCATCCGGTCGGGGGCCGTTGCTGTTCTCGGAGGAAAATTTCCGGCAGTATGGCTTGAGTAGTGAACATCCTTCTGATCGCCCCACAGGAGGTCCTGATGCTTCATGCCCTGCTCGCGCCGCTCGTGCTGCTGGCCGCGTCGACGGTTGCTCCGGCCGCGGCCGGCGTACCGGATCCGGTCATCGGGCACGCGGTGTTCAACGATCCGGCCGGGTCGACCACGCAGCAGAACACCATCCAGGTCCAGCTGGCCGGACTCATCGACCGGGTCCCGGCCGGTGAAGAGATCCAGGGATCGTTCTTCGGTTTCGATCCACCGGACACCGCCGACACCGCGACCGATCCGGACATCGTCGACCGGTTGATCGCCGCCCACGACCGCGGCGTGCTGATCAAGCTGATCGTCGACCAGAAGTCCGCCACGACGGCCGCCACGAAACGGCTCCGCACCGCGCTCGGATCGGCCGACGACAAGCCGTCGTACGTCGTGGACTGTGCGGACAAGTCACCGGCCGGGACGATCCGCGGCTGCATCGCCACTCGGGTGAAGCAGTGGTCGGACGGGCCCGTCACGCCGTACAACCACAACAAGTTCTTCACGTTCTCGAAGATCAAGCAGAGCAACGGGACCGAGGTCGGCTCAGTGGTCTACCAGGCGTCGGCGAACCTCGGCATCTGGGACCAGAACGAGGCGTACAACAACGCCCTCACCTACTCGGACCCGAAGACGTACGGCGCCTACCGGACGTACTTCGCCGATCTGCGTTCCTACCGTTCGGTGCCGGCCGGAAACAACAACTATTACAAGGATTCCGGCAGCGGGACGGACTACCGCGTCTTCTTCTTCCCGCGGCAGGAACGGGCCGGCCAGCCGTTCGACGACCCGGCGACGGACACCGTCTACAACTCGCTCGGCTCGGTGCGCTGCACGTACACCGAACCCGACGGCTCACACCACCAGACCGACGTCCGGGTCGCGATGTGGGACTTCAACCGGCCGGCGATCGCGCAACGACTGGCCCAACTGCGCAAGGACGGCTGCTGGGTGGACGTCGTCCTCACGAACGCCAACGACGCGGTGATGTCGGCGTTGAAGTCCGCCCCGGTGCAGATCACTCGGTGCAACTACAACCTTGCCCCAGGCATCGACATCCGCGTGCACTCGAAGTACCTGCTGATCGACGGCGGGTACGACGACGACATCGTGCCGCGAGTCTTCACCGGCAGCCACAACTTCTCGTACTCCGCACTTCGGCAGGCTGACGAGTCGATGGTCCGGGTGATGGGCCGCACCGTGCACGACGAGTACCTCGCGAACTTCTGGCACATCCGCGACACCTGCCGCGCCAAGGGCGGCGTGATCACCTGAGGATTGGAAACGGCCCCGGGCGGACGATCTGGGTCGCGGTCCGGGGCCGTTCGGCGCCTCTGCCGACTACGACGCGGCCGGGGTGCCTGCCGGTTCCGTCAGGTGCGCGACGAGCTGGTCGACCTGTCCGCGGGCCCGGATCATCGCCAGGTGGTCGATGTAGTCGCGCGACTCGACGATCAGCCCGTCGCGGACCCGGAGGACGAAGATTGCCGGGGTCCGGAACGGCTCACCGGTCGCCAGGGTCGTGCCGGCGTACTCGAACTCGGCGACGATCACCTCCGGGTCGGCCGTCCGGTGGACCCGGATGTTGTCCGGCTGGAACTTCACCACCTCGGTGACCTGCGGCCCGACGCCGCCGAAGTGCTCGCGGAGCGCGTCCCGGCTGAGCAGCGGATGGTCGCCGTACGGGTTCATCGGGTGCCGTACGTCGGTCTGCTCGGCGTACAGCTCCGGCAGCAGCGCGAAGTCCCGGTCGGCGACACCGTGGACGAGCTTGCGGAAGACCTCTTCAGGAGTCATGACGATTCCCCACCTCGGAGTTAAACGGAGTGATGACTATCGAATATATGGAGTCTTGACTTCGTTTACAACTGGTTGGCCGGTCCGGGCGTCTTCTAGGCTGAGATCGACGGAGGGGAGTTGGGGTGCGAGCCGACGCACGGGACAACCGGGCCAGGATCATGACCGCGGCGGATGACGTCTTCGGGCGGTCGCCGTTGGCGTCCACCGACGACGTGGCGAAGCTGGCGGGGGTCGGGATCGCGACGGTGTTCCGGCACTTCCCGACCAAGACCGACCTGCTCGAGGCGGTCCTGACGCTGCGGCTGGAGCGGCTGCGCGACCGTGCGCTGGAGCTGACCGGCAGCGCCGATCCGGGGGCGGCGTTCTACGCGTTCTTCACCCAGGTGGTGTCGGAGTCCGCGTCGAAGCTGGCGATCGGCGAGGCACTGACCGCGGCGGGCGTGGCGGCCGGCGAGAGCGCACGCGAGGCGGGGCGTGGCATGCGGGAGGCGATCGCCGGCCTGCTCACCGCGGCACAGCGGTCCGGCGCGGTCCGGGCGGACGCGGGGATGCCCGAGGTGTACGCGCTGCTGATCGGCGCGTCCCGCGGCGCGACCGCGGCCAACCTGGAGCCGGAACTACGGGACCGGATGCTCGCCCTGATCTACGACGGTTTGAAGCCGCGATCGTGAAGCGGCGCCTCACGATCGCCGCCCTGGTCGTGGTGCTGCTCCTGGTGGCCCCGGTCACGGTCTTCGCGATCTCCCTGCGTCTGCAGTACGCCGGTGATCCGTCCGCGACAGCCCGCACGCGGAACCAGGACGCGTTGTGGCTCGGCCACGCGTGGGTCGACGGGCGGAAGACGCAGGCCGACGTCACGGCACTCGCCAAGCAGCTGCAGGGCACCGGCATCCGCGACCTGTACGTCCACACCGGCCCGCTGGAGCACGACGGGTCGTTGCCGCTGGCAAAGGTGTCGCCGAAGGCCAAGTGGTTCGTCGACGCGGTCCACGCCGCGGCGCCCGCTGTCCGGGTGCAGGCCTGGCTCGGTGACGTCGTACAGCCGGATAAGAACCCGGGTATGAATCTCGACGACGCTCAAGTTCGGCAGCGTGTGGTGGCGTCGGCGTCCGCCGTACTGCAGCAGGGATTCCAGGGCATCCACTACGACTTCGAGCCGGTGCAGTCGGGCTCCAAGGGCTATCTCGCGGTCCTGGACGAGACCCGGGCACTGGGTACGACGCTGTCGGTCGCGTCGGCGCAGATCGACCCGCTCTGGTACCTGCACCTCATCCCGGTCGAGAAGTGGTGGTCACAGGACTACTTCCGCCAGGTCGCCGAACGTGTCAACCAGATCGCGATCATGTCCTACGACACCGCCATGCCGCTGGAGTCCTTGTACGGCGGTTACGTCGCCAAGCAGACCAAGCTCGCGCTGGAGGTCACTCCCCCGACGACGGACCTGCTGATGGGGCTTCCAGCGTACTGGGAGAACAACGCGGCGCACTGGGGGGATGCTGAAACCGTCAGCGCGGCGGTCCGCGGCGCACGGCTCGGTCTGGGCGACTCCAAGCGCCAGAACTTCGGTCTGGCGCTGTACGTCGACTTCGCCGCGACTCCTGAGCACTGGGCGGCGTACCGTGACGGCTGGTGCGTGGCGCCCTAGAAGGTCAGCACGAGGATCAGCGCGCAGACGAGCACGTAGGCGCCGACGAGCAGCGCGCTGGGCGCAAGCCGACGGTTGACGTCAGCCGGCGGTAAGCCGGTGCGGCCCCGCAGGCGCAGGGTCTCGAACACCGAGGCCGTCGTCATCAGGTGGTTCGGCTCGATGCCGGCGATGACGTGCCAGTCGTCACCGGTCTCGAGGTTCAGCCGGTCCTGGTCGATCGCGACGGAACCGACGGATCGCCAAGGCGTCGCGTGCTCGTGCCAGCCGTGCCGGATCCGGACCTCGCCGGCGGTCGCGATCACCCGGTAGAAGGTCCGGGTACCCAGCGCGTGGAGCGCGTGGCCCCCGATCACAGCGATCGCGGCGGCGGTGACCCAGTCGCCGAAGATCGCCACTGCTCCGACCACGATCGGCGCGACGATCGGGAGGGCGACCAACGCGGGTCGTTCCCACCACGGGCGGGCCCGCAGCGGGACTTCCCAGGGCAGCGTCGGCATCGCCAGCGCCGGCTCGACCGTCACGGCAGGAGCCGAGTAGCGAGGTACCTCGGCGTCGACCTGACGGAGCTGGCTGGACACCGACTCCACTCGCCACGGCAACCTGCGCGGCGCGCGGAACGGAGCGACCGGGCGGAGCACCTGATCGCCGACCACGATCGACGGCCAGCTCCCCTCGACCAAGTCACCGACCAGCAGCGCGTCGCCACGGTAGCGCCGCAACGTCTGCACCCACTGCCGTTTCAGCGCGGCCGGTGCGTGGTCCTCGTCGAGTACGTCGAAGGCGTCGTACAACCGGGCGTCGGTCTCCTCGTCGTCCACCTCGGCGACGAGAAAGCCGAGCAGGACCGCATCGTCGACGGACCAGATCGCGAAGGCCGTGGAGGAGTCCGGCTCGATCCGGACCGGCAGGCCGTGCGCCGTCCAGGACCGGCGCGGACGGGCCCGCCGGCGCCGCAGGTCCCGGGCGGTGAACAGGAGGGCCAGCACCCACGCTCCACCGGCCGCTGTGTACCAGTCGGTGAAGTCGGCTGGTTCGGCGCGGGGACGGATCCAGTCCGCGTCGGTCGGGTCCACCAGCACCGGGATGTGGGCGCCGGTGTCGTAGTCGTCCAGCATGCCGACAGTCCGCTTGGTGCCGTCGGGCAGCCGGAGGATGAGGTCCTCGTCGTCCGTCATCCCTTCCACGACTCCGGTCTGCTCGATCGCTCGCCGGAGATGCTCGCTCTCCCGCTGCTCCTCCCAGTGCATGGCGACGAGCGCAGCAGCACCGACCAGGACCAAAGCGCCGGCGACGAGCAGCCGGACGGTCACGCGGAACAGGCGACCATCGCGATCGCGAAGCTCGGATCCGGCCCGCAGATCGACGGGTCGTCAGGCGAGCACAGGCCGGTCCCGGTGTCGGACACGATCGACACCACGAGTGCGCCGATCCAGGCTGCCGGCATCAGCCAGCGGTAGATCCAGCTCGGTACGACGGTGTTCGCCCAGCGAGCAGCCAGGTCGTCTGTCATTGGAGTTCCCCCTCCACGGTGTGGGAGAACTCTAAGGTCAGCGAGCGCGCTCGACGCGACCTTCGTCCCAGACCGGTTCGTCGGGCTCGTAAACCGAGCCGTCGGACCCGAAGACCAGGAAGCGGTCGAAGCCCCGGGCGAACCAGCGGTCGTGGGTCACCGCGAGCACAGTGCCGTCGAAGGAGTCGAGCCCCTCCTCCAGCGCCTCCGCCGACTCCACGTCCAGGTTGTCAGTGGGCTCGTCGAGGAGCAGCAGGGTCGCACCGGACAGCTCCAGCAGCAGGATCTGGAAACGGGCCTGCTGACCGCCGGACAGGCTGTCGAATGTCTGCTCGGCCGCATGCGCCAGCTCGTACCGGTCCAGCTTCCGCGACGCCAGCTCGCGCCCCATGCCCTCCCGGTGGTCGTCACCGCGGTGCAGGATCTCCAGCAGCGTCCGGCCGACCAGCTCCGGGTGCTCGTGCGTCTGCGCGAACCAACCGGGCCGCACTCGCGCACCGAGCTTCACGTTGCCGGTGTGCGCCACCGGCGCGATCTGGACGTCGCCGACCGGCTGATGCTCCACGTCGGGATCCGAGCCACCGTTGGCGAGCAGCCGCAGGAAGTGCGATTTCCCGGACCCGTTCGACCCCAGGACGGCGACACGTTCGCCGTACCAGACCTCCAGGCCGAAGGGCTTCATGAGGCCGGTCAGCTCGAGCTCCGTGCAGACGACGGCCCGCTTGCCGGTGCGGCCGCCGGTGAGCCGCATCTTGACCTTCTGCTCGCGCGGGATCGCCTGCGGCGGCCCCGCCTCCTCGAACTTGCGCAGCCGGGTCTGCGCGGCCCGGTAGCGCGACGCCATGTCGGAGTTGTACGCCGCCTTCTGCTTGTACATCAGCATCTGGGCCCGGAGCTTCGCGTGCTCCTCGTCCCAGCGCCTGCGCAGCTCCTCGAACCGCTCGAACCGGTCCCGCCGAGCCTCGTGGTACGTCGCGAAGCCGCCGCCATGCGTCCACGCGGTGTTCCCCGCCGCCCCCAGCTCGACGGTGACGATCCGGGTCGCGGTGTTGGCCAGCAGCTCCCGGTCGTGACTGATGTACAGCACGGTCTTGTCGGTACTACGCAGCTGCTCCTCGAGCCACCGCTTCCCCGGTACGTCGAGGTAGTTGTCCGGCTCGTCCAGCATCAGCACCTCGTCCGGTCCCCGCAGCAGCGCCTCCAGCACGAGACGTTTCTGCTCACCACCGGACAGCGTCTTCACCTCACGCCAGCGACAGCGGTCGAACGGTACGCCGAGCGCGGCGGTCGTACAGACGTCCCACAGCACCTCGGCGTCGTACCCACCGACCTCGCCCCAGTCCGCCACCGCCTGCGCGTACTTGAGCTGGGTCTTCTCGTCGTCGGCCTCCATCATCGCCAGCTCGGCCTTGTCGAGCTTCGCCGCGGCCTCCTGGATCCCCACCGGCGCCACCCCCAGCAGGAGGTCCCGCACGGTCGACGAGTCCCGCACGGAGCCGACGAACTGCCGCATCACCCCGAGCCCGCCGGACCGCGAGATGCTCCCGCTGTGCGCCTTCAGGTCACCCGCGATGATCCTGGTCAGCGTCGTCTTGCCGGACCCGTTAGCCCCCACCAGCGCGACCTTCGCCCCGTCACCGACCCGGAACGTGACGTCGTCCAGCAACACCCGCCCGTCCGGCAGCTCGAACCCGACACCGGCGACATCCACGTGACCCATCCCCCCAGTCTGACAACACTCCCCCGACCCGTGCGAACCGTTATCGTCAACCGGTGCCGACCAGCCTGCGAGGACTCGAGATCAGGCCGGACACCCGCGAGTACCAGTGGGTCGCGAGGGTCGTGGCCGCGGTCGAGCACCGGACCGGCAGAGCATCGACCTGGAACAGGCGGCTGTACGACGAGCACTCGGGCATCGCGGCGTCGGCGGAGTACAACGGCCCGATGACGATCAGCCGGTACCAGGTGCTCGACCCCGTGATGGAGGCGTACGACGCGAGCGGGCCCCCGGACCTCCAGACGAGAGGTGCGGCCCACATCGGCGCCATGGTGGTGGTCCACGAGACCGACCACCACCAGCACGAGGCAGGCGACGAAGACGCACCCGACGCCGTCGGCAGGTTCTCCGAGGAGTGCGTGGCGGTGCGGGAAGGGCTCTCGGACAGCAACGCCGCCCGGCTCACCGACCCGATCATCCGCGACATCGGCATGGACAAGGCGGTGCCGGGGTCCGACACCGTGGGGGTACAGATGCCGTACGCCAACCCGCCGCGGATGCCGATGTCGGCGCAGCAGCGCGCGCAGGTGCAGCGCATCGAGGCGTTCTACGGCAGGCCGTCCATCGATCTGGAGACAGCACACCTGCGGCAGTTCCTGGACACCGGCGCCCAGTCCGGGCGAGGGAGTGGTGGGGCCGGGGCCGGAGCGGCGGCAACCCAGCCGACACAGCCCTGGCGTGCGGCCTCGCCGCGCGACACCGGTGGAGCGGCTCGGTAGACGACCCTCGGCCAAGGAGGCGCAACGGCTGTACGCCGAGGCAATGCTGTCGACTGCATCGGGTCAGGCCCGGAACAGCGACTGGAGCAGACACTGCAGCGGATCGGTGAGCTCTACGAGCAGGACGCCACGGAGTCGAGTGAGCTACCAGCCCTTCAGCGCGTTCAGGTAGGTACCGCCGGAGGGGCGGACCGAGCCGGTCATGAACAGTTTCAGCGGTGCGGCGAACAGGCCGTACGGGTGGGTGCCGGAGAAGAAGCCGGAGTCCGCACAGCCGTCGTACTCGACCCAGATCTCGCGGACGCCGGAGGCGGTGCTGAAGCGGAGCACGATGGCTTCCGAGGGCTTCGCGGTCTGCGGTGCGCACTTGAAGACGGGCAGTGCCGAGTTCCGCTCCGGGAGCACCTTGATCGCGTCGACGATCTGCTGCGCGACGGTGGCGTCGTACGACTCCTGGCCGAGCAGACCCGTGCCACCTTCGGCGAAGCCGTAGCGGCACGCGCGGAGGCCGGTCACTGGTGTGTTCAGGTCGAGTCCCGTGCCGGCCGGTAGGTCGTGCGGCCCGCTGGCCTTGAGGATCGGGTGGTCGACCGGGCAACCGGCCGCGGCCTTCGGCGACACAACGCCTTGTGTGGATCGGTTGGGACCAGCCACGCCCTCACCCTGACCGGCGGAGTCGCTCTTGCTCGTCGCGACCGGCGACTCGCCGCCGAGCAGACCCCAGACGCCACCGACAGCTGCAACCACCAGCACAGCCCCTGCGGCCATTGACCAGGCTTGCCGGCGCCGGTGGACGCGGCGGCGGGCCTCACTGGCCAGTCGGGTCTTCTGGAGGCCGGTCTGGGTGTCGGCCTGATTGTGAAGGGCTGACGTGAGCTTCGGGCCGAGCTCCTGCTCAGGGTCGTGCTCAGGCATCCTCGGCTCCTTCCGTGCTCAGTGTGGTCTTCAAAGCCGCCAGTGCGCGGTGCACGTGCGACCGGGCGGTCGCATCCGCGCAGTGCAGCAGCTGCGCGATCTCGGCGTACGAGAGCTCCTCGTAGAAGCGCAGTACGACGGCTGCTCGCTGTTTGTCCGGCAGCGTCGCGCAGAGCGCCCAGATGGCGTCGGCCTCGGCGCGGGACGCCGTACCGTCCCCAACCGCGTTCGCCGTGCGGACCGGGTCGTCCACCGGCGCCTCGCGTCGCCGGAACCTCCGCCACCAGGAGATGTGCGCGTTCACCACCATGCGCTTCACATAGGCCTCGGGATCATCGGCACGACTCACCCGCGACCAGCGTGCACACGCCGTCGTCAACGCATCCTGTACGGCGTCCTCCGCAAGGTTGGCGTCCCCGGTCAGCACATAGGCGAACCGCAACAGGGCATCGGCCTTCTCGGTCACCCAGACCTCGAAGTCCACCTGCCCCAACCGTGCCTCCGCTGCCGCCAAGGCTGCCTCCATACCCCTCAGGACGCCCATCAGATCCGATCCGTTGCAGCCAATCGGAACACCGGGCCAATTATGGGTGACCGCCAGTCGACCCGCCGATGACTAGCCTGACCGCTTCGAGACTCCTAACCGGACGAAGGCGGCACCAGATGGTGAACGAGCGCAGGGTCATCGACAGCAGGTTCGACCGGGCCGGCAACCTGGCTGGGGACTGGGCCCGCGCCCTGGACGGCATCCTCGGGGAGCGGTACTCCGGCCTACCGCTGTACAGGTGGGACGACCCGAGCCGCGCGACCGAGGCGTCCGCCGACGGTTCGATCACCTTGAACGTCCGGACAGCCGATCTGATGTCGCATCTCGGCAGCAACCAGTACGACGCCCACTACCCCAGCGATATCGTCCGGCCGGACCCGCAGGCCGTGCGCAACGCTGTGATCGACTTCGGCAACGCGTACGTGGACAAGGTGCTGCCGCGCGACCCGACGCTGGACTTCGCCCCGGAAGCTCTGGACACAGGCATCCGCGCGAACCTGGTCAGCACCGAACGGATCCTCGATCCGCAGCGGATGGAGCAGATGGCCCCAGGCATCGGGCGGCTGGTGGACCCCGAGCCGTATCCGTTGTTCCAGGGCGCTGCGAGCGAGCTGACGAGCCGACTCGGCCAACGGCTCGGGATGAAGCCGGACGAGCTCGACAAGCTGCTGCGCCGCACCGATCCCGCGCAACGCTTCGACGTACTGGCCGATCAGCTGATCGAGCACGACCCGCTGCAGCGGCGGCTTCCGGACGGTTCGGCGCGCAAGCCTCCGGCCGACCATACGGCGCAGTTGAAGACAGAGCTCGCCCACGAGTTCCGGCTGACCTTCGACCGGTGCGACGTCGCGAGCCTCGACGACGGGCGCAACACTCGGGAGACCGGCCAAGACCTGGTCGCCGAGGGGTGCTCCAGCGCGTTCGCCCGCGTCGGCGAGTTCCGGGACGCGATCCGTACCGACCAGCGCGGGTATGCGCAGGTGGCCGACCTCGTGACCGCCGTACAGTCCGAGCTGTCCCAGGGCAGAGCCACGGCGTCCCTCGGCCGCGACGCCGGAGCGATGGCGCTCCAGCTCAAGTTCAAGACGGACTACTGGAGCGGCGAACTGCGGGAATCGACCGCCCCGCCCGCCGCAGGTGTGGTCGGGTACGCCGGGACGGATCGCTCGCTGACCTTCGACCGGGCGAAGGTGATCGACGTCCTCGCGACCGCGGACCGCACCGCGCCGCCGACTCCCGAGGTCCGCGAGGCCGTCGGGATCGTCGCGTCCCACGCCGCTCAGCTCTGCAACCCGGAGGCGCCCGGTTCGGTACCGGACAACGCCGCCGACCGGGCCTTCGACGAACAGCTCCGGCAGGACTTCGTACGACAGCACGAAGGCGAACTGTTCGCGGCGCTCGGGTTCTCCGAACCGCAACTCGGCGGCGAACCGCAGCACTCCGCGGTAGCGGAGGTGACGGCAACCCTCACGCAGACCGCCGGACAGCACGCCGGTCTGGAACCGCACGAGGTCACCTCCCGGCTGCTGACCACACCGCCCGCCGAGCGCTTCGACAAGGCGGCCGCCCTCGCGCTCGCCAACACCGACGGTCTCCCGACCGGCACCGCCACCCGAGCCCTCGCCGACGACCTGCACGGCATCGTCGGTACCGCCGCCGAGGCCGATGCCAAAGGCGCCGGCAAGCTGCACGCGTGGAGCCTGAAGACGAGCGGGGAATCGCTGAGCGGGAAGACCGTTGCGAGCGTCGACAAGGCCCGGAAACCCTTCAGCGGAAAGGGTGCGGCCGACGACGTCACGCGACGGCAGTTCGCCGCGGCAACCTCGGGCCAGACGCCACTGCGGCCAGGCCAGGCCGTTGGCCAGACCTCGACCGACGCACGGACCCACCAGCCCGACAACGGGAACTCCCGCAACGGCCTCGGCGGCCGCGGCTAGCTGTACAGCTAGCTCACCTGGTGGCGCGGAGTACCCGGAAGCCCTTGGCGCTGGCGACGCGTTCGCAGGGGTAGCCCTGTTCGGTCATCCAGCGCTGGAGGGAGTCGCCGCCGAGGTTCTTGCCGACGACGAACCAGGCCACGCCATCGGGAGCGAGGCGTTGCAGCCAGCGGAGCAGCATCTTGTGCAGTTCGGGTTTGCCGATGTGGATGGCCGGGTTCGACCAGATCGCGTCGAACCGCAGATCGTCGGGTACGTCGTCCGGCAGCGCCGGGTGCACGCGGTCCGCGACACCGGCCGCCTTGGCGTTCTCGGCGGTGAGCTCCAGCGCCCGCGTGTTCACGTCGACCGCCCAGACGGTCGCGTCCGGTGCCTCGACGGCCAGCGCACACGCGATCGGGCCGTAGCCGGTGCCCAGGTCGAGGAAGGTCCCGGAGCTCTTGGGCGGGTCGATCGAGCGCAGGAACACCGCCGTACCGATGTCCAGGCGGTCTCGGGAGAAGACGCCGGTCGCTGTAATGAACGTGTACTCGCGTCCCCAGATCCGGGCTTCCACGGTACGGCGTACGTCCGCAGAGCCGGGCTCCGCGGAGAAGTAGTGGTCAGCCACGCTGGTGCACCTCTCCCCTGACCTGACGGGCCTGCAACGCCCGTGCGGCCAGCTCATCGTCCGCGGGGTACCGCACTTCCTCCAGTGTGAGGCCGTGCGCCGGCAGCACCGACACCGCCGAGTGCCGCACCTTCCCAGCCAGTACGGCGGTCGGCCACTCGACATCACGCCGTCCGTCGCCCACCGGGATCATCGATCCCACCAGAGCCCGCACCATCGAGTGACAGAAGGCATCTGCGATCACAGTGCCCTCCAACCGCCCGACACCGGTCCGCTGCCAGGAGAACTCCAGAAGCGCCCGCACTGTGCTGGCGCCTTCCCGCTTCTTGCAGAACGCCGCGAAGTCGTGCTCACCGAGCAGTCCGGCCGCTGCGGCGTTCATCCGGTCCACATCCATCGGCCGGCCGACGCGGAGGACATGTCCGCGCGTCAGCGGGTCCCAGCCGGCGGGGTCGTCGCACAGGCGGTACACGTACCGGCGGGCCAGCGCGGAGAACCGGGCGTCAAAACCGTCTGGAGCCGCCGTGACGGCCGTGACAGCCACGTCCTCGGGCAGCACGCCGTTCAGCCCTCTGAGGAGCCTCAGCGGGTCCACAGCGCCTTCCACGTCCACGTGAGTGACCTGACCGCGGGAGTGTACCCCCGTGTCGGTCCGGCCGGCACAAGTGACGGTGACGGGCTCCGAGAGCCGCAGTACGACCCGGACTGCTTCTTCCAGCTCACCTTGCACGGTGCGGAGACCGTCCTGCCGGGCCCAGCCGTGAAAGGCCGCCCCGTCGTACCTGAGATCAATCCGCCAACGCACACGGCAATCTAACGCAGGAACCCGGTGGACCCCGCCGTGACTACGGTGAGAACGGTCGGGAAAGCACGGGGGACGTGAAGATTAAGGAGATCAAGCATGGCCCCAGTGGGCGAACCCGAGGCTTTTGTTCCGCGCCCGGGCGATCTGATCGAAATCCGGGAGAACTCGGAGTACTGGCAGTTCGGCCGCGATGAGGAGCGGCCGGGCACCTGGCAGCACACCATCGCGTTCGAGACTGACGGCGGGCCGGTGCTGACCTGGGTGAATGCCCACGGCGGCGAGCCGTCCGAACGGATGCAGCCCGACCGGCAGTACCTGTTCGAGCATGGCGATGAGGGCCCGGACGCCAAGGAATGGGCCATCGTGCGCGACGAGTCCGGCGAGCTCCGGATCGAGGAGCCCTTGCCGGCGCCGGAGCCGCTCGACCTCACCGGCGCGGAGCCGTTCCGGCTGCGCTCCGGCGACAGAGTGGCCACCAACGACCTCGGCGTCTTCTCGTACCACGGAACCGACAACGCCGGCGCGGAACGCTGGCATGCCGACTTCCAGGGCGGGATCTCGGTCGAGGTCCGGGGGGCACCGTTCCGGCCCGGAGAGCCGAGCACCGTCGTCCGGCAACGCGACGGCGAGGAGCTCGAGTTCACGGTGGCGCAGGGCGACGACGGCCTGGTTCTCGTACCTGGTGTCGAGCAACCGGCGATCGACGAACCCGCCACCGGCCAGGGTGTCTCCGGTCCGGCCGGCCAGACCACCCAGACCGACGCCGGCGAGCGGGCGTACAGCGCCCACTCACAGGCGGCTCAGAGCCGGAAACAGTCGCCCTCGGCCGGGCGCTGAAACGCGACGAGGCCCCCACACCGGGTGGTGTGGGGGCCTCGCTCGCGAGTACTTACTTCTCGTCGGCGTCCGAGCCGCCGGCCTTCGCGAAGCCCGCGGCCTCGGCGTCGGCCTCGGTCTTGAACCAGACCTCGGCGACCGTCTGGTCGTACCACGGGGACTCGGTGGTGTGGTACTTCATCGAGTCCTCGTTGCCCTTGATCGTGAAGCCCTCGGGCGCGGAGCCGTCGGCGGTCGGGGCGGCCGAGTTCTCGAACTTGCCGGCCACGACGTCCTGGACCGGCGCGTCCTCGACCTTGTCCTCGACCTTGGTCTCGGCCGCGGCAGCCTTCTTCGCCGGGGCCTTCTTGGCGGCGGTCTTCTTCGCCTTGGGCGAATCGGCCAGCGCCTCGACCAGCTCGATCTTCACCATCGGGGCGTTGTCGCCCTTGCGCGGGCCGAGCTTGGTGATCCGGGTGTAGCCACCCGGACGGTCGGCGTACCGCTCGCCGATCTCGGTGAAGAGCACGTGCACGACGCTCTTGTCCTTGATCCGCTTCATCACCTGGCGGCGCGAGTTCAGGTCACCACGCTTGGCCTTGGTGATCATCTGCTCCGCCAGCGGCTGCAGGCGCTTGGCCTTGGCCGCGGTGGTGGTGATCGCGCCGTGCTCGAACAGCGACGTCGCGAGGTTGCTGAGGATCAGCTTCTCGTGCGCCGGGCTGCCGCCCAGGCGAGCACCCTTGGTGGGGGTTGGCATCTCATAACTCCAGGAATCTAAGGCTCGTCGAGCCGTTGGGGTTGCGGGCCCGACGGGCCTTGGTCAGCTCAGTACTGCTCGGTCTCGGCGAAGCTCTCGTCCTCGTCGTCCGCCTCGTTGCCGTAGGCACCGGACGCGGCGCGCAGGTCGAACCCGGGCGGGGAGTCCTTCAGCGACAGGCCCATCTCGGCCAGCTTCAGCTTGACCTCGTCGATCGACTTGGAGCCGAAGTTCCGGATGTCCAGCAGGTCCTGCTCGCTGCGCGAGATCAGCTCACCCACGGTGTGGATGCCCTCGCGCTTCAGGCAGTTGTAGGACCGGACGGTCAGCTGCAGGTCCTCGACCGGCAGCGCCAGGTCCGCGGCCATCTGCTCGTCCACCGGCGACGGGCCGATGTCGATGCCCTCGGCCTCGACGTTCAGCTCGCGAGCCAGACCGAACAGCTCGACCAGGGTCTTACCGGCCGACGCGACGGCGTCGCGGGGCAGCATCGACTGCTTGGTCTCGACGTCGACCACGAGGCGGTCGAAGTCGGTGCGCTGCTCGACACGGGTGGCCTCGACCTTGTAGGTCACCTTCATGACCGGCGAGTAGATCGAGTCGACCGGCATCCGGCCGATCTCGGCGTCGGCGGACTTGTTCTGGACCGCGGAGACGTAGCCACGACCGCGCTCGACGACCAGCTCCATCTCGAGCCGGCCCTTCTCGTTCAGGGTGGCGATCTTCAGGTCCGGGTTGTGCACCTCGACACCGGCCGGCGGCGCGATGTCGGCGGCCGTCACGTCACCGGGGCCCTGCTTGCGCAGGTACATGGTGACCGGCTCGTCGTGCTCGGAGGAGACGACCAGGTCCTTCAGGTTCAGGATCAGCTGGGTGGCGTCTTCCTTGACCCCGGCAACGGTCGAGAACTCGTGCAGGACACCGTCGATCTTGATGCTGGTGACGGCCGCGCCCGGGATGGACGACAGCAGGGTCCGGCGGATCGAGTTCCCGAGGGTGTAACCGAAGCCCGGCTCCAGCGGCTCGATCACGAACCGCGAGCGGTACTCGTCGACGACCTCTTCGGTCAGGGTGGGGCGTTGTGCGATCAGCAACTTCTTGTTCCTTGTCTCTCGCGACGACCACTATTTGAGGTCGCGATGGCTTCGAAGAACGCACCGGACCGGCCGGCAGCCCGGGGGCCACCGGCCGGTGCGCGGTCAGTTCTTCGAGTAGAGCTCGACGATCAGGTGCTCGGCGACCTGGGTGTCGATCTGCTGCCGGGTGGGCAGCTGGTGGACGAGGATCCGCAGACGCTCCGGCATCACCTCGAGCCACGCGGGGACGACACGCTCGGCGTGCGTCTCGCGGGCGATGATGAACGGCGTCGTCTCGACCGACTTCTTCTTGACATCGATGATGTCGTGAGCAGCCACCCGGTACGACGGGATGTTCACCTTGATGCCGTTCACGGTGAAGTGACCGTGGACGACGAGCTGACGGGCCTGCCGACGGGTCCGGGCCAGGCCGGAGCGGTAGACCACGTTGTCGAGGCGGGACTCGAGGATCTGCAGCAGGTTGTCACCGGTCTTACCGGAGCGCCGCGAGGCCTCCTCGTAGTACCGGCGGAACTGCTTCTCGAGAACGCCGTACGAGTAACGCGCCTTCTGCTTCTCGCGCAGCTGGAGCAGGTACTCGCTCTCCTTCGGGCGGCCGCGGCCGTGCATACCCGGCGGGTACGGACGACGCTCGAACGCCTTGTCGCCACCGACGAGGTCAACCCCGAGACGGCGCGACTTCTTGGTCATAGGTCCGGTGTAACGGGCCATGGTTCGCTACCTTCCTCTCTCTGGGGTCAGACCCGGCGCCGCTTCGGCGGGCGGCAACCGTTGTGGGCGACTGGGGTGACGTCCTGGATGGTGCCGACCTCGAGGCCGACCGCACCCAGCGAACGGATGGCGGTCTCACGGCCGGAGCCGGGACCCTTGACGAACACGTCGATCTTGCGCATGCCGTGCTCCATCGCCCGGCGCCCGGCGGCCTCGGCGGCCATCTGCGCGGCGAACGGGGTCGACTTGCGCGAACCCTTGAAGCCAACGGTGCCCGCGGAAGCCCACGAGATGACCGCGCCGGTCGGGTCGGTGATCGTCACGATCGTGTTGTTGAACGTGCTCTTGATGTGCGCGTGGCCGGCGGCCACGTTCTTCTTCTCCTTGCGGCGCACCTTCTTCGCGCCGGCCGCACTGCGGCTCTTGGGAGGCATAGGTCAGTTGCTCCTGGGGTCGACGGTCATCCGGGTCACTTCTTCTTCTTGCCGGCGATCGCCTTACGACGACCCTTACGGCTGCGGGCGTTGGTGCGGGTGCGCTGACCGCGCACCGGCAGTCCGCTGCGGTGCCGGCGACCCTGGTACGACCCGATCTCGATCTTGCGGCGGATGTCCGCGGTCACCTCGCGACGGAGGTCACCTTCGATCTTGTAGTTGCCTTCGATCCAGTCCCGGAGCTTGACCAGCTCGTCGTCGCCCAGCTCGTGGACGCGCTTGTCCGGGGAGACCCCGGTGTTCTTCAGCGTCTCGACCGCGCGCGTGCGGCCGACGCCGAAGATGTAGGTCAGAGCGACCTCGATGCGCTTGTCGCGCGGCAGGTCCACTCCTACGAGGCGTGCCATGTGGCGGTGTTCCTTTCGTCAGCAGAGGTGTGGTGGCGCGCTGCGTCCTTGCCCGCCTCGGTGAGAGTTTCTTCACCGGCAAGGCCCCGGCCTCTGTTCCGGGGGCGACGTCCAGAAACCGCCTGGACGAGCATGCGCGCTGTGGTGCGAAAGTGCCGTGTTCCTGCGTGAGGCTGGATCAGCCCTGCCGCTGCTTGTGCCGCGGGTTCTCGCAGATCACCATGACCCGGCCGTGCCGGCGGATCACCTTGCACTTGTCGCAGATCTTCTTGACGCTCGGGTTGACCTTCATCGAGCTACTTTCTTCGACAGGTGTTGGTGGTGTTACTTGTACCGATAGACGATGCGACCCCGGGTGAGGTCGTACGGCGACAGCTCCACGACGACCCGGTCCTCGGGGAGAATCCGGATGTAGTGCTGCCTCATCTTGCCGCTGATGTGCGCGAGCACCTTGTGCCCGTTGGACAGCTCAACACGGAACATCGCGTTCGGCAGGGCCTCGACGATGGTGCCCTCGAGTTCGATTACTCCCTCTTTTTTGGGCATGTCCTCGCACTTCTGTAGACGTGACTGGCTATGGCTACAAAGAGCCAAGGAAAAAGTGTACGCCACGCACGGCAAGGAGCCCAATTGAGCCCTCAGCGGGTACTCTCCAGCTCCTCCAGGTGCTCAGCACCCCAGGCATCCAGAGGCATCAAGGCCACGTTGAGTGACGTCCCGAGTTCGGTCAGTGAGTATTCCACCTTCGGTGGCACCTGGTGAAAGACCTCGCGATGCACGATATCCCGCGCCTCCAGCTCACGCAGCTGCTGGATCAGCATCTTCTCGGTGACCCCGGAGACCTCCCGCCGCAACTCACCGAACCGCATCGGCCCGTGATGCAGCGCCCACAGGATGCGTGGCTTCCACTTCCCGCCGATCACGTCGGCCGCGGCGTCCAGTCCACAGGAGTACGGGCGCATACTTACCTTTCCGTCAGTACCTGACTATTTAGTGGGTACTTGTCCATCCTAAAGTGGTCGATCCAGAGTGGACCGCATGAAGACACCTGTCACCGTCCTGGGGCTCGGCGCGATGGGAACCGCCCTCGCCCGCGCCCTCCTGGCCGCCGGCCATCCGACCACCGTCTGGAACCGCACGCCCGGCCACTCCCCCGAACTCGACGCAACCCGCGCCACCACCGCGGCCGAGGCGATCGCCGCCAGCCCCCTCGTCATCGTGTGCCTGCTCGTCGACGACACCGTTCGCAGCACGCTCGACGGTCTCGACCTCACCGGCAAGACGGTCGTCAACCTCACCAACAGCACGCCCGACCAGGCCCGCCGTACGGCGGAACGGGTCACGGCCGCGGGAGCGCAGTACCTCGACGGCGGGATCATGGCGGTCCCCGCGATGATCGGTGGCCCGGCGGCCTTCATCTTCTACAGCGGTACGCCGGCCGCCTTCGAGAACCACAGCGCCACCCTGTCCGCACTGGGCAGGCCCGCGTACGTCGGCTCGGACGCCGGGCTCGCCGCGTTGTACGACATCGCCTTGCTCAGTGCGATGTACGGGATGTTCGGCGGCGCCCAGCACGCGCTGGCGCTGATCGACGGCGAGCCACTGCCGGCGGCGCGGTTCACCCAAGAGTTCCTGGTGCCCTGGCTGACCGCGATGATCGGCAGCCTGCCGCGCATCGCCAAGGATCTGGACGAGGGACCGGCGACTGGCGCTGCCGGATCCAACCTCGCGATGCAAGCTGCGGCGTACGACAACCTGATCGACGCCTCGGTTGCCCAGGGCGTCGATCCGGTCCTACTCGTGCCGATGGGCGACCTGCTCCGCAAGGCGGTCGCCGCCGGGCACGGCGACGCGGATCTGTCGGCAGTAGTCCGGCTGCTCAGGACTCCTGCTCGGTAGCGGCCCACTGCTCGCCGGCACGCCACACCTGCTCGGGCATCAGGTCCAGCAGGTCGCAGGCCGCGTCCAGCTGCGCGAGGGCGGTGGTGGCGTCGCGGTACGCCGGAAGGATCGCGACGAACCGCCGCCCCTCGCAGCTGAACCCGAACGCCGGTACTTCGGCCAGCGCCTCGACGGCCCGCGGATGCAGCACCGCCAGCGCCTCCTCCTCGTGTCCGTTGAACAGCAGGTACTGCGTCGGCAGTCCGTCGACCGCCAGCTTCAACGGCAGAAAGCTGGCCGCCGCCACCGGTGCCAGTCCCGCGGGCAGCACCTGCAACGGCGGCAGGGGTCGTTCCACGTGCAGATCGATGAAGTCGAAGCCCAGGAGCCGGCGCCGTACCTTGTGCTGGAACCGCCCGGTCCAGAACTCCCGGCCGCGGTGCCGGCCGGACGTCACGTCCATCACCTCGGCGTCGGGGTCGCTGTCGAACGGTGGGAACGGCCAACGATCCAGCAGTTCGTCGCCGGACGCGCTGATCCGCCAGCCGAGCTGTCCGGCGGCGTTCACCCACGACCGCCGGCGGCGCGCGTCACCGATCCGTAGCGCCACCGTGAACCCGATCAGCACCAGGAACCAGGCCAGCACCATCCAGCCCACCCAGCGCGGCTCCACCAGCAACCCCACGATCGCCAGCGGGATGGCGACCGCGAACCAGATCACGTAGACGATCGCGGCCCCTTGGTGGAACTGCCATGCCCAGTCCGGCCGCAGCCGTGGGCCGGTCAGGCGGCGGCTGACCGGCGCCGCCGTCAACGGCGCCTGCCGAGACCGCCGAGGGCGATGATCGCCCACGGGATCAGCAGCCACACCGGCCAGAAGTGCGGCCAGTGCCCACCGTTGCCCAGCCCGATCACGAACCAGATCACCACGTTCATCAGCACGACGCCGGTGAAGCCACCGATCGCGCCGCCCCGGCGGTGCGGGTGGTTGTCCTTCTTCCGCTCCGGGAAACTGCCCGGCTCCGGCGCGGGCTTGGTGTCCTGGACCACCTGGGGCGTCTCATACGTCCGCACTGCCGGCAGGTCACGCACCAGCGGCTCGAGCTCGCCGTACGTCTGCACGGTGTAGAGCTGGTCGAGGCGGGAGGAGAACTCGGGCTGGTCCAGCCGGCCGTCCGCGAACGCGTCCCGCAGCCGTCCGGCGATCTTGTCCCGGTCGGCTTCGGTGAAACGCTGGTGCGGCTGGTACTGAGGCATGGCTCAAGTGTGCCTCAGCCCCGGTTCCCTCCGCGTCCCCCGACGGGTGGACCCGCGGGTCCGCCGATCGGCCGGGTCATCGGCAGAATCAGTCGGCCGAGAGAGGCAGAGTTAGTCGGCCAGGGCGCCGATCTTGAGGCCGAGCTCCGCCAGCTTCGCCTCGCCGCCGTCGATCGCGGTCAGCACCCACGGCCCTTGCGGAGTGAGAGTGAACGTGTGCTCGGTGTGCGCGGCCGACCGGCCGTCGTCGGTGACGACCGTCCAGTCGTCCTCGAGCGTGTGGTTGTCCTGCTTGCCGAGGGTCAGCATCGGCTCAACGGCCAGGGCCATCCCCTCGACCAGCTTCGGGCCGCGGCCGGCGCGGCCGAAGTTCGGCACGTTCGGCGGCTGGTGCATCGCCGAACCGATCCCGTGCCCGACGAAGTCCTCGACGATCCCGTACGACGAGTTCGCCCGCACGTGGGCCTCGATCGCGGCCGAGATGTCGGTCAGCCGCCCGCCGAGCCGCGCGGCGCCGAAGCCGCGCCACATCGACTCCTCGCAGATCCGCGCCAGCTCCAGCAGCTCGTCGTCGACCTCGCCGACGCCGACGGTGATCGCGGCGTCGCCGTGCCAGCCGTCCACGATCGCGCCGCAGTCGATCGAGATCAGGTCACCCTCGGCCAGCACACGGCCGCCCGGGATGCCGTGCACGATCTCGTCGTTCACCGAGGCGCAGATCGAGCCGGTGAAGCCGTGGTAGCCCTTGAAGGACGGGGTCGCGCCGGAGGACCGGATGTTGTCCTCCGCGATCGCGTCCAGCTCGCCCGTGCTGATGCCGGGCTTGACGTGTTCGCGGAGCAGCTCCAGCGTGCGACCGACCACCAGGCCGGCCTTGCGCATCGCCAGGATCTGCTCGCGGGTCTTGATCTCGATACCGCGGTCTCTAAACATCGGCGTACATCACTTGCTGTCTTTACTCCGTGACGGACTTGAGGGCGCTGAGCACGCGCTCGCTGACCTCTTCGATCTCGCCGACGCCGTCCACCTCGACCAGCAGGCCGCGCTCGGCGTACACCTGCAGCAGCGGCTTGGTCTCGGCGGCGTACACGTCCTGCCGGTGCCGGACGACCTCTTCGGAGTCGTCCGAGCGGCCCTCGATGTGCGCCCGCTTGGTCATCCGCTCGACCAGCACGTCGATGTCCGCGACCAGCGCGACGACGGCGTCCAGCTTGTGGCCGTGCTCGGCGAGGATGTCGTCCAGCGTGCCGACCTGGGCCAGCGTCCGCGGGTACCCGTCGAGCAGGAAGCCCTCGCCGGCGTCGGCCTCGGACAGCCGGTCCCGCACCATCGCGTTGGTGATCTCGTCCGGGACGTAGTCGCCGGCGTCCATGTACCGCTTGGCCTCGACACCCAGCGGCGTCTCGTCCTTCACGTTCGCACGGAAGATGTCGCCGGTGGACACGGCCGGGATCTTCAGGCGTTCCGCAAGCACCTTTGCCTGCGTGCCCTTGCCCGCCCCGGGCGGACCCATCAGCAACATTCTCATCAGCGCAAGAACCCTTCGTAGTTACGCTGCTGCAGCTGAGACTCGATCTGCTTCACCGTGTCGAGTCCGACGCCGACCATGATCAGGATCGACGTACCACCGAACGGGAAGTTCTGGTTCGCGTTCAGCAGCACGAGAGCGACCAGCGGGATCATCGAGATCGCCGCGAGGTAGATCGCGCCCGGCAACGTGATGCGGTCCAACACGTACTTCAGGTATTCCTCGGTCGGCCGCCCCGCCCGGATGCCCGGGATGAAGCCGCCGTACTTCTTCATGTTGTCCGCGACTTCCTTCGGGTTGAAGGTGATCGAGACGTAGAAGTACGTGAAGAAGATGATCAGGGCGACGTACGTCACCATGTAGATCGGGTGGTCGCCCTTGACCAAGTTGCCCTGGATCCAGTTGGACCAGCTCTTACCCTGCTGGAACTGACTGACCAGGACGGGGAGATACAGCAGGCTGGAGGCGAAGATCACCGGGATCACACCGGCCTGGTTGACCTTCAGCGGGATGTACGTCGACGTACCCCCGAACATCTTGCGGCCGACCATCCGCTTCGCGTACTGCACCGGGATCCGGCGCTGCGCCTGCTCGATGAAGATGACCGCGGCCATGATGACCAACCCGATCGCGATCACCACGACGAAGGTGGTGATGCCCTTCTGCTTGCGGATGTTCCACAGCTGGGTCGGGAAGGTGGCGACGATCTGGGTGAAGATCAGGATCGACATTCCGTTACCGACACCACGGTCGGTGATCAGCTCACCGAGCCACATGATCACGCCGGTACCGGCGGTCATGGTGAGCACCATGACGGTGATCGTGAACCAGTCGTCCTTGTACAGCAGCGGCTCGTTGCAGCCCTGGAACAGCCGGCCCGGCGTCCGGGCCAGCGCCACGAACGCGGTGGACTGCAGGATCGCCAGCCCCACGGTCAGGAACCGGGTGTACTGCGTGATCTTCGCCTGCCCCGCCTGGCCCTCCTTCTTCAGCGACTCGAGCCGCGGGATCACCACGGTGAGCAGCTGCAGAATGATGCTGGCGGTGATGTAGGGCATGATGCCGAGCGCGAAGATCGCGAGCTGCAGCAGCGCCCCGCCGGAGAACAGGTTGATCAAGTTGTACAGGTTGGCGTTCTGGCCACCCTGGGAGATCTTGATACAAGTGTGCAGCGACTGGACGTTCACGCCCGGTGCCGGCACGACGGAGCCGATCCGGAAGATCACGACGATGAAGAGCACGAACAAGATCTTCCGGCGCAGGTCCGGAGTCTTGAACGCGTTGGCGAAGGCGCCTAACACCCTGTCCTCCCACAAGTTTCCCTGGCCGCGGGCACGGCAGGGGCCTAGCTAAGCCTCTGGGCAAGAGACGAACCAGGGCTCGTCCGACCGGCGCAGGATATCAAGCACCGATCGTTACGAGCCCTGGACCTCGTGTCACACCTCGGTCGTGGTTCCCCCGGCCGCCTGGATCTTGTCCGTGGCGGACTTGGAGAACTTGTGCGCCGAGACCTGCAGTGCCACGGTCAGTTCGCCGTCACCCAGCACCTTGACCGGCTGACCACGACGGACCGCACCCTTGGCGACCAGGTCGGCCACGCCGACCTCGCCACCTTCGGGGAACAGTTGTCCGAGCTTGTCCAGGTTAACGACCTGGAACTCCACTCGGTTCCTGCTCTTGAAGCCCTTCAGCTTCGGGAGCCGCATGTGCAGCGGCATCTGGCCACCCTCGAACCACTCGGGGATGTTGTTACGCGCCTTGCTGCCCTTGGTACCGCGGCCGGCGGTCTTGCCCTTGCTGCCCTCACCACGACCCACGCGGGTCTTGGCGGTCTTGGCACCGGGCGCCGGACGCAGGTGATGAACCTTGAGCGCCATGTCAGTCGACCTCCTCGACGTCGATGAGGTGGCGAACCGTACGGACCATCCCACGAACCTCGGGCTTGTCCTCGTGGACGGCGCTGTCGCCGATCCGCTTGACGCCCAGGGTGCGCAGCGTGTCGCGCTGGTTCTGCTTGCCACCGATGCCCGAACGGACCTGGGTCACCTTCAGGCGTGCCATCAGGACGCCACCTCCGCCCGGGCCTTCAGCAGGGCCGCCGGGGCGACGTCCTCGACCGGCAGGCCACGGCGCGCGGCCACGGCTTCCGGGGTCTCCAGGCTCCGCAGCGCCTCCACCGTGGCGTGCACCACGTTGATGGAGTTCGAGGAACCCAGCGACTTGCTGAGGATGTCGTGGATCCCGGCGCACTCCAGTACGGCGCGCACCGAGCCGCCCGCGATCACACCGGTACCAGGAGCAGCCGGGCGCAGCATGACCACGCCGGCCGCCTTCTCACCCTGGACCGGGTGCGGGATGGTGCCCTGAATCCTCGGCACCTTGAAGAACGCCTTCTTGGCCTCCTCGACACCCTTGGCGATCGCCGCGGGCACCTCCTTGGCCTTTCCGTAACCCACACCGACGGTGCCTTCACCGTCACCGACGACCACGAGGGCGGTGAAGCTGAAGCGCCGACCACCCTTCACGACCTTGGCGACCCGGTTGATGGCTACCACGCGCTCGATGTAGGCGGTCTTGTCCGCCTGCTGACCGCGACCACCGTCGCGGCCACGGCGCTCACCACCGGCGCCGCCTCCGCGACGCTGCTGGCCTCCGCTCATGTCGAACTACCTCTTCCCTTGATCGCCTGTCAGAAGCCGAGCCCGCCCTCGCGGGCGGCGTCGGCCAGGGCCGCGATACGGCCGTGGTACTTGTTCCCGGCCCGGTCGAACACGACCGAGTCGATGCCGGCGGCCTTGGCGCGGTCGGCGATCAAGCCGCCGACGGTCTTGGCCTTGTCGGTCTTGTTCGCCTCCGCGCCACGCAGGTCGGCCTCCATGGTGGAGGCGGAGACCAGCGTCTTGCCGGCCACGTCGTCGATGACCTGAACGAACAGGTGCTTCGAGGACTTGGTGACCACCAGCCGCGGCCGGACGGCCGTGCCGTTGATCTTCTTCCGGACCCGGATCTGGCGACGCAGCCGGGAGGCCGTCTTCTTGGCGGAGTGCTTGTGCGGACGCAGTCCGATCGCCATGGTTACTTACCAGCCTTTCCGACCTTGCGGCGCACCTGCTCGCCCGCGTACCGCACACCCTTGCCCTTGTACGGCTCGGGCTTGCGCAGCTTGCGGATGTTGGCGGCGACCTCGCCGACCGACTGCTTGTCGATGCCGAGCACCGAGAACCGCGTCGGAGCCTCCACGTTGAACGTGATGCCTTCCGGCGCGTCCACCGTGATGGTGTGGCTGTAACCGAGCGAGAACTCCAGCTGGGCCGGGCCCTTGGAGAGCACGCGGTACCCCACGCCGACGATCTCGAGCTTCTTCTCGTAGCCGTCCGTGACCCCGGTGACCAGGTTGGCGATCAGGGTGCGGGACAGGCCGTGCAGTTCCTTGCTCTTGCGCAGGTCGTCCGGACGCGTGACGGCGATCGCGCCGTCCTCGTCCCGGCTGACCGCGATGGGCTCAGCGACGACGTGCGAGAGCTGACCCTTCGGACCCTTCACGGTGACCGTCTGGCCGTCGATCGTGACGTCGACGCCGGACGGGACCGTGACCGGGAGCTTACCGATGCGAGACATTTCTGTGGTCCTCCTTCCGGTTCTTCGTCACCAGACGTAGGCGAGGACTTCCCCGCCAACGCCCTTGTTCTTGGCCTGCTTGTCGGTCAGTAGTCCCTGGGACGTCGAGATGATCGCGACGCCCAGGCCACCGAGGACCTTGGGCAGGTTGGTCGACTTCGCGTAGACCCGCAGGCCCGGCTTCGAGATCCGGCGGACGCCCGCGATGGAACGCTCCCGGCTCGGACCGAACTTCAGGTCGACGGTCAGGGTCTTGCCGACAGCCCCCTCCTTGGGGTCCTCCACCTTGTAGGAGGCGATGTAGCCCTCCTGCTGGAGAATGTCGGCGATGCCCTGCTTGATCTTGCTGTACGGCATCGCGGTCGACTCGTGGTACGCCTGGTTGGCGTTCCGCAGACGCGTCAACATGTCTGCGATCGGGTCGGTCATCGTCATGGCCTGGGGCCTCTTTCCCGCCGTGGTTTCGCCGTTCGGCGACCTACGGTGACTAGATGGTGAATGGGGAGAAGTTCGGGGGTGGAGACGGTCACCAGCTGGACTTGGTCACACCGGGCAGCTCGCCCCGGTGCGCCATCTCCCGCAGGCAGATCCGGCAGAGGCCGAACTTGCGGAAGACCGCCTTCGGCCGGCCGCAGCGCTGGCAGCGCGTGTAGCCACGCACCGCGAACTTCGGCTTCCGGGCCTGCTTGACCTTGAGTGCTGTCTTCGCCACGTCAGTTCTCCTTGAACGGGAAGCCGAGCGCCCGCAGCAGGGCCCGACCCTCGTCGTCGTTCGTCGCGGTGGTCACCACGGTGATGTCCATGCCCCGGACGCGATCGATCCGGTCCTGGTTGATCTCGTGGAACATCACCTGCTCGGTCAGACCGAAGGTGTAGTTCCCGGTGCCGTCGAACTGCTTCGCGGACAGGCCGCGGAAGTCGCGGATCCGGGGCAGCGCGAGCGCCAGCAGCCGGTCCAGGAACTCCCACATCCGGTCGCCGCGGAGCGTCACGTGGGCGCCGATCGGCATCCCCTCGCGCAGCTTGAACTGCGCGATCGACTTACGGGCCTTGGTGACCTGCGGCTTCTGGCCGGTGATCGCGGCCAGGTCCTTCACCGCGCCCTCGATCAGCTTCGAGTCGCGCGCCGCCTCGCCGACACCCATGTTCACCACGATCTTGGTGAGCCCGGGCACCTGCATGACGTTCGCGAACTGGAACTGCTCGTGCAGCTTGCCGACGATCTCCTCGCGGTACTTCGTCTTCAGCCGCGGCTGGACCTTGGTCTCGGATACTGCGGTGGTCATCAGATCTCCTCGCCGGTACGCCGGGCGATCCGGACGCTCCGGTAACCGGTGTACGTCGAACCGTCCGGACGGCGCTTCTGCACCTCGACGCGGTTGTAGCCGACGCGGGTGGTCACCTTTTGCTTCTTGCCGTCCTTCTCGACCTCGACCAGAAGCGCCACGTTCGAGACGTGGATCGGGGCTTCCTGGGTGACGATGCCACCGGTGGTGCCGCCGCGCTGGGCCTGCTGCACCTTGGTGTGCTTCTTCACCCGGTTGACGCCCTCGACGATGACCTTCTCGTCGTCCGGGAAGACCTGGATGATCTTGCCCTCGAGGCCCTTGGACTTACCGGCGATCACGCGAACCTGATCGCCCTTCTTCACGGGCAGTTTGTTCTGGGCCATTTCAGAGCACCTCCGGCGCGAGCGAGATGATCTTCATGAAGCGCTTCTCGCGCAGCTCCCGGCCGACCGGCCCGAAGATACGGGTACCGCGCGGCTCGCCGTCGGCCTTCAGGATCACCGCGGCGTTCTCGTCGAAGCGGATGTAGGAGCCGTCCGGACGCCGGCGCTCCTTCACGGTACGCACGACGACCGCCTTGACGACGTCACCCTTCTTGACACCACCGCCGGGGATCGCGTCCTTGACGGTGGCGACGATCGTGTCACCGACACCGGCGTAGCGCCGACCGGAGCCACCGAGAACGCGGATGCAAAGGATCTCCTTCGCGCCCGTGTTGTCGGCGACCTTCAGTCGCGACTCCTGCTGGATCATCTGTTGATCTCCTGGTTGTCTCGCTGGTTCTCACTCACGTGAGCCTTGCGGAACGAATAAAATCGGTTAGTTGCCGATCCGTGCGGACCGGGAACAGCTACTTGGCCTTCTCGAGGATCTCGACGACGCGCCAGCGCTTGGTCGCCGACAGCGGCCGGGTCTCCATCAGGAGGACGCGGTCGCCGATCCCGGCGGCGTTCTGCTCGTCGTGCGCCTTGAGCTTGCTGGTGTGCCGGATGACCTTGCCGTACAGCTTGTGCTTGACCCGGTCCTCGACCTCAACCACCACGGTCTTGTCCATCTTGTCGCTCAGCACCAGGCCCTCGCGGGTCTTCCGGCGGCCTCGCGCCTGCGTGGTCGTGCTCACGGTCTCGTCCTTCACGTTCTCGGTCATGCGTTCGCCTTCTCACTGTCGTCCGCAGTGTCCTCGGCCACGGCCTCGACCGGGGCGTCGACCTCGTCGGTGATGCCGAGCGCACGCTCGGACAGCACCGTGTAGATGCGGGCGATGTCCTTGCGGACGGCGCGCAGCCGGCCGTGGGACTCCAGCTGGCCCGTGGCAGCCTGGAACCGGAGGTTGAACAGCTCCTCCTTGGCTTCACCGAGCTTGCTCATCAGCTCGTCCCGTCCCAGGTTCCGCAGCTCGGCGGCGGTCACGGTGTCGGCCATCAGTTCTCACCTGCCTCTCGGGAGATGAAGCGGCACTTCATCGGCAACTTGTGAATCGCGCGGCGGAGGGCCTCGCGAGCGATGTCCTCCGGTACGCCGGACAGCTCGAACAGGACCCGGCCGGCCTTGACGTTGGCGATCCACCACTCCGGCGAACCCTTACCGGAACCCATGCGGGTTTCGGCCGGCTTCTTGGTCAGCGGGCGGTCCGGGTAGATGTTGATCCACACCTTGCCGCCACGCTTGATGTGCCGGGTCATCGCGATACGCGCGGCCTCGATCTGCCGGTTGGTGACGTAGTGGTTCTCCAGCGCCTGGATGCCGAACTCACCGAAGGCGAGCGTCGTACCACCCTTGGCAGCGCCGGAGCGCTTCGGGTGGTGCTGCTTGCGGTGCTTGACCTTGCGGGGGATGAGCATCGGTCAGCTCTCCGTTCCGGTCGTCTCGGCGGGCTTGTCGGCCGCCGGGGCGCTCGCCGCAGCGGCCGGAGCCGCGTTGTCACGCCTGTTGTTGTCGCGACCACCACGGTCACCACCGCGACCACCACGGTCGCCACCGCGACCGCCACGGTCACCGCGGTCGCCACCGTCACGGCGGGCCGGACGGCCACGCTGCTGGGTAGCGGCACGGGCAGCGGCCTGCGCCTCACGCTCGGCGCGGGTGCCGGCCACGTCGCCCTTGTAGATCCAGACCTTCACGCCGATCCGGCCGAAGGTCGTCCGGGCCTCGTAGAAGCCGTAGTCGATGTCGGCCCGCAGCGTGTGCAGCGGAACGCGGCCCTCGCGGTAGAACTCCGACCGCGACATCTCCGCGCCACCGAGCCGGCCGGAGCACTGGATCCGGATGCCCAGGGCGCCGCCACGCATGGTGGTCTGCATCGCCTTGCGCATCGCGCGGCGGAACGCCACGCGGCCGGACAGCTGCTCGGCCACGCCCTGCGCGACCAGCTGGGCGTCGACCTCGGAGTTCTTCACCTCGAGGATGTTCAGCTGCACCTGCTTGCCGGTGAGCTCCTCCAGGCTGCCCCGGATCCGGTCCGCCTCGGCGCCACGGCGACCGATCACGATGCCCGGACGCGCGGTGTGGATGTCGACCCGGACCCGGTCACGGGTGCGCTCGATCTCCACGCGGGAGATGCCGGCGCGCTCCATGCCCTTGCTCAGCAGGCGGCGGATCTTGACGTCCTCGCCCACGTAGTCCTTGTACAGCTTGTCGGCGTACCAACGGCTCTTGTGGTCGGTGCTGATGCCGAGACGGAACCCGTGCGGGTTTACCTTCTGTCCCACGTCAGGACTCCTTCTTCTCAGCGGTGGCCTTCTTGGCGGCCTTCTTCGCGGTCGCCTTCTTGGCCGGCTTCTCGGCGGCCTCGTCCGTGACCGGCTTGTCGGCGGCCTTCTTGGCCGCCTTCTTCGCCGGGGACTTCTTCGCCGTGTCCGCGGTGTCCGCGGACTTCTTGGCTGCCGCCTTGGTGGCCGGTGCCTTCGGCGCGGCCTCCTCGGTGACCCGCGGCTCGACCACGACGGTGATGTGGCTGGTCCGCTTGTCGATCCGGGTGGCCCGGCCCTGGGCGCGAGGACGGTGACGCTTCAGCGTCGGTCCCTCGTCGACCAGGACCCGAGACACGACCAGGTCGGCGCGGCTCAGGTGCTCGGTGCCCTCGGCGTTCGCCGCGGCGCTGTCGACGACCTTGTACACGGTCGCGGCAGCGGCCTGCGGGGCGAACTTCAGAGTGGCGAGTGCGTCGTCGACGCCCAGACCGCGCACCAGATCGCCCACGCGGCGCGCCTTCATCGGCGTCACGCGGACGAAGCGCGCGACCGCGAAGGCCCCGGGCTGCTCGCCCAGCAGGCTCTCGCGACGGGCGCTGGTCGCCCTACGCTCTTGAACGCTCATGATGTTCGAATCTCTCCGTAGATTGCTTTCGCTTCGTCACTGGTCCCTCGTGGGGATCAGCGACGCCGTGACTTCCGGTCGTCCTTCTCGTGACCCTTGAACGTCCGGGTCGGGGCGAACTCGCCGAGCTTGTGCCCGACCATTGCGTCCGTCACGAACACCGGCACGTGCTTGCGGCCGTCGTGCACCGCAATCGTGTGGCCGATCATGTCCGGCACGATCATCGATCGGCGGGACCAGGTCTTGATGACGTTCTTGGTGCCCTTTTCGTTCTGCACCTCCACCTTCTTTGCCAGGTGGTGGTCGACGAACGGGCCCTTCTTGAGGCTGCGTGGCATTGTGGCCGGCTCCCTATCAGCGCTTCTTGCCGGCCTTGCGACGCCGGACGATCATGCGGTCGCTTTCCTTGCGGGTGCGGGTCCGGCCTTCCGGCTGGCCCCACGGGGACACCGGGTGGCGACCACCCGAGGTCTTACCCTCACCACCACCGTGCGGGTGGTCGACCGGGTTCATCGCGACACCGCGGACGGTCGGGCGCTTGCCCTTCCAGCGCATCCGGCCCGCCTTGCCCCAGTTGATGTTCGACTGCTCGCCGTTGCCGACCTCACCGAGGGTGGCGCGGCAGCGTACGTCGACCATCCGAACCTCACCCGACGGCATCCGCAGGGTGGCCATCCGGCCTTCCTTCGCGACCAGCTGGATGCTCGCACCCGCCGAGCGGCCCATCTTGGCGCCACCACCCGGGCGCAGCTCGACGGCGTGCACCGTGGAGCCGACCGGGATGTTGCGCAGCGGCAGGTTGTTGCCGATCTTGATGTCCGCGGCCGGGCCGTTCTCGACGATCGTGCCCTGGCGCAGGTTGGACGGGGCGAGGATGTAGCGCTTCTCGCCGTCCACGTAGTGCAGCAGCGCGATCCGCGCGGTGCGGTTCGGGTCGTACTCGATGTGCGCGACCTTGGCCGGCACGCCGTCCTTGTCGTACCGCTTGAAGTCGATCAGCCGGTACGCCCGCTTGTGACCGCCACCGTGGTGCCGGGTGGTGATCTTGCCGGAGTTGTTCCGGCCGCCCTTCTTGGGCAGCGGACGCAGCAGCGACTTCTCGGGGGTCGAACGGGTGAGCTCGACGAAGTCGGCCACGCTCGAGCCACGGCGGCCCGGCGTTGTCGGCTTGTACTTGCGGATTCCCATTACGACTGGCCTCCGAAGATGTCGATGCGGTCGTCACCCTTGAGGGTCACGATCGCCCGCTTGATGTCCGGGCGCTTGCCCCAGCCCGCACGAGTGCGGCGGCGCTTGCCCTTGCGGTTGAGGGTGTTGACGTCGCTGACCTTGACCTTGAACACCTTCTCGACCGCGAGCTTGATCTCGGTCTTGTTGGCGTCCGGGGCGACCTCGAACGTGTACTTCTGCTCGTCCAGCAGGCCGTAGCTCTTCTCGCTCACGACCGGCCGGAGCAGCACGTCCCGGGGGTCCTTGTTGACTCCGTGGCTCATGCCTCTACCTCCTCGGCCTCAGTCGACGTGGCGACGGCCTTGACGGACTTTCCCTTGGGCGCGCCGGCGACGTAGCTGTCCAGCGCGTCCTTCGTGAACACGACCGAGTCGCTGACCAGGACGTCGTACGCGTTCAGCTGGTCGGCGGCGATCAGGTGCACGTGCTGCACGTTGCGCAGGCTCAGCCAGGTGAGCTCGTCCTCGCGGCCGACGACCACCAGGGCCTTGCCCGGGTCGGTGACCTCGTTGAGCACCTTCAGCGCCGACTTGGTGGAGGGCTTGTCGCCGTCCACGAAGCTCTCGACCACGAAGACCTGGCCGTCGCGGGCCCGGTCGGACAGCGCACCGCGGAGCGCAGCGGCGATCATCTTCTTCGGGGTCCGCTGGCTGTAGTCCCGCGGCAACGGGCCGTGGACGACGCCACCGCCGGTGAACTGCGGCGCGCGGGTCGAACCCTGGCGGGCGCGACCGGTGCCCTTCTGGCGGTACGGCTTGGCGCCACCGCCGGACACCTCGCCCCGGGTCTTCGCCTTGTGCGTACCCTGGCGGGCCGCGGCCAGCTGGGCCACCACGACCTGGTGAATCAGCGGCACGTTGACCTGCACGTCGAACAGCTCGGCCGGAAGCTCGGCGGAACCCTTCTTGCTGACCTTGTCGCCCTTCACGACGACGACGTCGACGGTGTTGGATGCGGGGCTCACTTCGCAGCTCCCTTCGCGGCGTTGCGGATCAATACCAGACCGCCCTTGGGGCCGGGAACCGCACCCTTCAGCAGGATCAGGCCGCGCTCGGTGTCGATCGCGTGCACCGCGATGTTCTGCGTGGTGACCTGCTCCTGACCCATCCGGCCTGCCATCCGCAGACCCTTGAAGACCCGGCCGGGGGTGGCGCAACCGCCGATGGAGCCCGGCGAACGGTGCTTCTTGTGCACACCGTGCGTGGCGCGCAGACCGTGGAAGCCGTGCCGCTTCATCACACCGGCGAAGCCCTTGCCCTTGCTGGTCGCGGAAACGTCGACCCGCTCGCCGGCCTCGAAGGCCTCGGCGTTGATCTCCTGGCCCAGGGTGTACTCACTGGCGTCGGCGGTGCGCAGCTCCAGCAGGTGGCGCCGCGGCGTCACGCCGGCCTTGTCGAAGTGACCGCGCAGGGGCTTGGTCACCTTGCGGGGGTCGATGTCGCCGAAGGCGATCTGGACGCCGTCGTAGCCGTCCCGGTCCGCGGTGCGGACGCCGGTGACGACACACGGCCCGGCCTGGACCACGGTGACGGGGACGACACGGTTGTTCTCGTCCCAGGTCTGGGTCATGCCGAGCTTGGTGCCCAGCAGACCGCGCGTGTTCTTGGTGGAAGTGCTCATTGGTTGTACGCGTCCCTCAGAGCTTGATCTCGATGTCGACACCGGCCGGCAGGTCGAGACGCATCAGCGAGTCGACGGTCTTCGGCGTGGGGTCGATGATGTCGATGAGCCGCTTGTGGGTGCGCATCTCGAAGTGCTCGCGGCTGTCCTTGTACTTGTGCGGCGAGCGGATGACGCAGAACACGTTCTTTTCCGTCGGCAACGGCACCGGGCCAGCAACCTTCGCACCAGTACGCGTCACCGTGTCGACAATCTTGCGTGCCGAGCTGTCGATGACCTCGTGGTCGTAGGCCTTCAGCCGGATGCGGATCTTCTGTCCCGCCATCGCTTCGCTTCGTCCTTCTCTATCGTCTTTCGGGCTGTTGCTCCGACCCCCGCGGTCGGGTGTGTCGCGGACGCGGCACGCGCGTGACTCACCGCTTTGTCGACCTTGGTGGAGATCGGGGCCCCGGTCTCGGACCGGAACCTCGGCAGGGTCTCCGGTCCGGCGCACCAGCCAGATCAAGAAGATCTGGGGCGCACCCCGGCGGCCTAGCCTGAGCAACCTGAATATTGTGCCAGAGATCGGCGCCGGAACGCCAATCGGGCGGCTTCCACGCCTGATCCGGTACCACCTGAGCGCCGGATCAGGCGCAAAGCAGAGGTCCGCGGGGGCTCAGTCTCGAGCCCTCGCGGACCTCATGAGATCACTTGATGATCTTGGTGACCCGGCCGGCGCCGACGGTGCGGCCACCTTCACGGATCGCGAACTTCAGACCGTCCTCCATGGCGATCGGCTGGATCAGCTCGACCAACATGTCGGTGTTGTCGCCCGGCATGACCATCTCGGTGCCCTCGGGCAGCGTGACGACACCGGTGACGTCGGTGGTGCGGAAGTAGAACTGCGGGCGGTAGTTCTGGAAGAACGGCGTGTGCCGGCCGCCCTCCTCCTTCGACAGGATGTAGACCGACGCCTCGAAGTTCGTGTGCGGGGTCGTGGTGCCCGGCTTGATGACAACCATGCCGCGCTCGACGTCCTCGCGCTTCGTACCACGGAGCAGCAGACCGACGTTCTCACCGGCCTGGCCCTCGTCGAGCAGCTTGCGGAACATCTCGATACCGGTGACCGTGGTGGTCTGCTTCTCCGGACGGATGCCGACGATGTCGACGGTCTCGTTGACCTTGATGACACCGCGCTCGATCCGGCCGGTGATGACCGTACCGCGACCCGTGATGGTGAAGACGTCCTCCACCGGCATCAGGAACGGCTTGTCGATCTCGCGCTCCGGCTGCGGGATGTAGGAGTCCACGGCGTTCATCAGCTCGAGGATCGACTCGCCCCACTTGGCGTCGCCCTGCAGCGCCGGGTGAGCGGCGACGCGGACGATCGGCGCGTTGTCGCCGTCGAACTCCTGCTCCGAGAGCAGCTCGCGAACCTCGAGCTCGACGAGCTCCAGGATCTCCTCGTCGTCGACCATGTCGCACTTGTTCAGGGCGACGACCATCGCCGGCACGCCGACCTGACGGGCGAGCAGCACGTGCTCACGCGTCTGCGGCATCGGGCCGTCGGTGGCGGCGACGACCAGGATCGCACCGTCCATCTGGGCCGCACCGGTGATCATGTTCTTGATGTAGTCCGCGTGACCCGGGCAGTCGACGTGGGCGTAGTGCCGGGCCTCGGTCTGGTACTCGACGTGCGCGATCGAGATGGTGATACCGCGCTGACGCTCTTCCGGCGCCTTGTCGATCTGATCGAAGGCCGACGCCTCGTTGAGCGTCGGGTACTTGTCGTGCAGCACCTTGGTGATCGCCGCGGTAAGCGTGGTCTTACCGTGGTCGATGTGACCGATGGTGCCGATGTTGACGTGCGGCTTAGTCCGCTCGAACTTCGCCTTAGCCACTGGGGCCCTCCTGGAAAATGTTGACTTACGCCGTACGCCGACGCGCTGTGGGTTGGTTGGACCGGGACGAAACTACTCGCCGCGGGCCTTCTTGATGATCTCTTCCGCCACGTTCTTCGGAACCTCGGCGTAGGAATCGAACTGCATCGAGTAGGACGCGCGGCCCTGGGTCTTCGACCGCAGGTCGCCGACGTACCCGAACATCTCGGACAGCGGCACCAGGGCCTTGACGACCCGGCTGCCACCGGGGCCTTCGTCCATCGACTGGATCTGGCCACGGCGTGAGTTGAGGTCGCCGATCACTTCACCCATGTAGTCCTCGGGCGTGGTGACCTCGACCGCGAACATCGGCTCCAGGATGACCGGGGTCGCCCGCCGGGCAGCATCCTTGAAGGCCATCGAACCGGCGATCTTGAACGCGAGCTCGGAGGAGTCGACGTCGTGGTAGGCGCCGTCGGTCAGCGTGACCTTGACGTCCACCATCGGGTAGCCGGCCAGTACGCCGAACTCCATCGCCTCCTGGGCGCCCTCGTCCACCGACGGGATGTACTCCCGGGGGATCCGGCCACCGGTGACGGAGTTGACGAACTCGTAGCCACCCTCGCCACCGGCCTCGACCGAGGTCGGCTCGATGTTGATGATCACACGCGCGAACTGACCCGAACCACCGGTCTGCTTCTTGTGCGTGTAGTCGACCTTCTCGACCTTCTTCTTGATGGTCTCGCGGTAGGCGACCTGCGGCTTGCCGACGTTCGCCTCGACGCGGAACTCACGCTTCATACGGTCGACCAGCACCTCGAGGTGCAGCTCGCCCATACCGGCGATGATGGTCTGGCCGGTGTCGTCGTCGGTCCGGACCTGGAAGGTCGGGTCCTCCTCGGCGAGCCGCTGGATCGCGACGCCCAGCTTCTCCTGGTCGGCCTTCGACTTCGGCTCGATGGCGACCGAGATGACCGGGGCCGGGAACTGCATCGACTCCAGCACGACCTGCTTGGCCGGGTCGCACAGGGTCTCACCGGTGGTGGTGTCCTTCAGGCCCATCACCGCGACGATGTGGCCGGCGCCGATCGACGCGATCTCCTCACGCTTGTTCGCGTGCATGCGGTAGATCTTGCCGATCCGCTCCTTGCGGCCCTTCGTCGGGTTCAGCACCTGGGTGCCGGTCTCGAGCTTGCCCGAGTACACCCGGATGAAGGTCAGCTTGCCCAGGTGCGGGTCGGCCGCGATCTTGAACGCCAGCGCCGAGAACGGCTCGCTGTCGTCCGGCTTGCGCAGTACGACGGTCTCCGGGTCCTTGACGTCGTGGCCCTCGATGGCCGGGACGTCGATCGGGCTCGGCAGGTACGCGTTGATCGCGTCGAGCAGGGGCTGGACGCCCTTGTTCTTGAACGCCGTACCGGTCAGCACCGGGGTCAGCTTGCTGGCGATGGTCGCGCGGCGGATGGCCGCGACGAGCTGCTCCTGGGTGGGCTCGTCGCCCTCCAGGTACATCTCCATGATCTCGTCGTCGGCCTCGGCCAGCGTCTCGATCAGCTTGTCGCGCCACTCGGCGGCGATCTCGGTGTGGCTGGCCGGGATCTCCTCGACGGTGTAGTCCTCACCCATCGTGGTCTCGCCGCGCCAGGTCAGCGCCCGCATCCCGATCAGGTCGACGACGCCGATGAAGTCGGCCTCGGACCCGATCGGCAGCTGCAGCACCAGCGGCACCGCGGCCAGGCGGTCGACGATCATGTCGACACAGCGCATGAACTCGGCGCCGGTGCGGTCCAGCTTGTTGACGAAGCAGATCCGGGGTACGCCGTACCGGTCGGCCTGACGCCAGACCGTCTCCGACTGCGGCTCCACGCCGGCGACACCGTCGAACACCGCGACGGCCCCGTCGAGGACGCGCAGCGAGCGCTCCACCTCGACGGTGAAGTCGACGTGCCCGGGGGTGTCGATGATGTTGATGGTGTGGTCTTTCCAGGTGCAGGTCGTCGCGGCGGACGTGATGGTGATGCCGCGCTCCTGCTCCTGCTCCATCCAGTCCATCGTGGCGGCGCCGTCGTGGACCTCACCGATCTTGTAAGTGATACCGGTGTAGAAGAGGATCCGCTCGGTCGTCGTCGTCTTGCCGGCGTCGATGTGGGCCATGATCCCGATGTTGCGGACCTTGGCCAGGTCGGTGGTGATTTGTACGGCCACCTCGGTGGTCTACCTCTCGATTCTGTACTGCGTCAAAGGGTGAGTGCTGGGGTCCGGATCGGACCCCGGATCACCAGCGGTAGTGGGCGAAAGCCTTGTTGGCTTCGGCCATCTTGTGCGTGTCCTCGCGGCGCTTCACCGACGCGCCGAGACCGTTGGAAGCGTCCAGGATCTCGTTCATCAGCCGCTCGGACATGGTCTTCTCGCGACGGGCGCGGGAGTACGACGTCAGCCAGCGCAGCGCCAGCGTGGTGGAGCGACCGGGCTTGACCTCGATCGGCACCTGGTAGGTGGCACCACCGACGCGGCGGCTCTTCACCTCGATGCTCGGCTTCACGTTGTCCAGCGCACGCTTCAGCGTGATCACCGGGTCGGTGCCGGTCTTGGTGCGAGTGCCCTCGAGAGCGCTGTAGACGATGCTCTGCGCGATCTGCTTCTTGCCGTCGACCAGGATCTTCGAGATCAACTGGGTGACGAGCGGCGAACTGTAGACCGGGTCGATGATGACCGGGCGCTTCGGGGCGGGGCCCTTGCGCGGCATTAGCTCTTCTCCTTCTTCGCGCCGTACAGGCTGCGAGCCTGCTTCCGGTTCTTCACACCCTGGGTGTCGAGCGAACCGCGGATGATCTTGTACCGGACACCCGGCAGGTCCTTCACACGACCGCCACGGACGAGCACGATCGAGTGCTCCTGCAGGTTGTGGCCGACGCCGGGGATGTAGGCGGTGACCTCGATGCCGCTGGTCAGGCGGACACGCGCAACCTTGCGAAGCGCCGAGTTCGGCTTCTTCGGCGTGGTCGTGTAGACGCGCGTGCACACACCACGACGCTGAGGGGAACCCTTCAGGGCCGGCGTCTTGTTCTTGGACACCTTGTCCTGGCGGCCCTTGCGGACCAGCTGCTGAATGGTGGGCACCGCGTAGCTCTTTCTGTCGTCCGGCTGGGTTTGTTGCTTTTGCCTGACCCCCGCGGTCGGGTGTGTCGCGTGCGCACGAGCAGACCGAAGCCGTAATCTTCCAGACTGTCGGCAGGAGTCCCGTGCCACGCGGCCCGATCCGTTGGACGAGGGGCACGCATGACGGCCCAGGAAAGACCCCGGGCACGATCGTTAAGACTAGCGGGTGCCCCAAGCACGGTCAAAATGACTAACCGACCACGACAGAGGACCTTCCGCCATTCCAGTGTACAGGGCCTCCAAGGCGGCCCTCAGGGTTCGCGAACCGGCCGCTTCCGGCGACTCGTCCACCGTTGTCACAGCCGCCCCCGGCAAGCGCTTCCACGGGCCCATCTCACCCTGCGTGGCGGCCTGCACAGGCGCCGATCACCCGACTGTCCTACACCGCTGGATCCCCTTGTGACACAGGGATTCCCGTCGATCCGAGACCCGCGACATCTGCCGGTACGACGACCTTCCGGCGCGCGCCCTCCGACCCGTCTCCGGGACCGGAACGGGCCGCCGTACCGACCCTCCCGGCGACCCCTCCGGCGGCGATCGCCGGAGGTATCACGCCCGGACCAGTTGGCCTTCGCCGGCCGGTCCCACGGCCGTCCACGAGGTGGATCCTCGTCTCAGACGCGGAACTCGACCTCGGTGATGAGGCCGTCGACGACGCGGTACAGGGCGAGCTGCGGGACGGCATCGCCGTCGTCGTACGTGATCACGTGCTCGACCACCCACTCCCCCAGCGTCAGTTTCTGCACCAGTTCGGTCTTGCACTGGCCGGCGTCGAACCGCGGCCGGTAGAACTCGCGGAGGAAGCGGCGGCCCTTGAGTTCGGAGCCGTCCGCGCGCACGATCCGGGCGGTCGGCGAGTAGGTGGCCAGGAAGCCCTCGAGGTCGTGCGAGGCGTACGCGGCGTGCTCGCGGGCGACCACCCGGGCGGCCGGGGTGTCGGCGGTGACGGCCGCGACGGTCGCCATCCCGAGATCGGCCAGCGGCGGCTGCGTCGGTGCCACAGAGGGTGTCGAGGCGGGCGTCGAGACGGGCGGGGAGGCGGGAAGGGGAGCTGGGGCTGGAGCGGCCTTCGGCGCCGGCCGGACGGCGGGTTCAGCCGGCGCCGGGGGCTGCTTGACCGCCGCGGGTTCCCTGGTCTTCGCGGTCGTTGCCGCTCGCCGGGGTGCGGTGGTCTTCTTCTTGGCCGGGGGTGGGACGAGGAGCTTGCCGTCGTGACCAGGCTCCTCGCCGAGGTGGGCAATCGCCCAGTCGAGAGCCTTCGTCACGGCAGTGCGTGATTCTTCGGTGTGGTCGAGCATGTCGAACCCGTGGTGCCCTTTCGGTACGTCGATGATGTCCAGCGCAGCGCCACCCGCGGAAACGAACTCCGCGACCGGACCGGCGAGCTCCTCACGCTCGAGTCCAGCTCTCGTCAGCAGCACCGGCAGACCTGTACTTGATTCCTTCCCCACCCCACCGCCCCGGTCGTGTTTGCCGATCACCTCGGCAGCAGTTACCAGATCGTCGACACCGGGCGGGGTGGCGAGCAGGGGGTAGGACAGGGACACGAAGCGCAGCCAGTCGGGGCGGCTGTCCAGCCACTCCCCGGCCAGCAGGCCGGCGCCCGAGAAGAACCACAGACCGACCCGATCGGGGTCGACCCGTGGATCCGAACGCAGTACGCCGACCGCGGCCTCCACCTCGTCCGCGGCCTCGACCAGGCGGTCCAGACCGTGGATCAGGCTGTGGTCGACGACTGCGGCCACCAGGCCTCGCCTGGCGGCAGCGGTCGCGTAGCCCTTGTAGACCGGCCAGTCCCGAGGCATCACCTCGAGGCCGGCTGGTCCGGGTCCCCCGTGCACGAAGAGAATTGCGCCGCCTCGGGCGGTACCGGGCGGGCGGTACAGGTCGATCTCCCCCAGGCGATCGACGCGTACATCGGAACCTTCCAGAACCCCCAGGACGAAAGGCCGCAGGTAGGCCGGCAGATCCGTCATGCACCAATCTTGGCGTATCAGGGGCACACTTTCAGCCGCCACCCCGAGTGTCTTTTCCAGCACCCGTCGCACCGGCCCTCGTACTGGCCTCTTACCGGCCCGGAAATGCCGCGAGGGCGGCACCTCCCAGCTGGGAAGTACCGCCCTCGGCGGGGTGCTCAGTTCTGGTAGGAACCGAGGTCGAAGTCGTCGAGCGGGACCGACTGACCGGTGGACGGGCCGAAGTCGTAGTCGTACGACTCGTAGCCGACCATCGAGTACATCGCGGCCTTCGCCTCCTCGGTGGGCTCCACCCGGATGTTGCGGTAACGGTCCATGCCCGTACCGGCCGGGATCAGCTTGCCGATGATGACGTTCTCCTTCAGACCGACCAGCGAGTCGGACTTGCCGTGGATCGCGGCCTCGGTGAGGACGCGGGTCGTCTCCTGGAAGGAGGCGGCCGACAGCCACGACTCGGTCGCCAGCGAGGCCTTGGTGATACCCATCAGCACCGGACGGCCCGAAGCCGGCGTACCGCCCTCGGCCACGACGCGACGGTTCTCCGCCTCGAACATGATCCGGTCCGCGAGCTCACCCGGCAGCAGGTTCGCCTCGCCGGACTCGATCACCGTGACCCGGCGCAGCATCTGCCGGACGATGATCTCGATGTGCTTGTCGTGGATGGCCACACCCTGCGACCGGTACACCTCCTGGACCTCGTCCACCAGGTGCTCCTGCGCCTTGCGGACACCCAGGATCCGCAGAACCTCCTGCGGGTCCGGCGTACCCTGCGTCAACTGCTGACCGACCTCGACGTGCTGACCCTCTTCGATCAGCAGGCGGCCACGCTTCGACACCGGGTAGGCGACCTCCTCGGAACCGTCGTCCGGGGTGAGCACCAGCTTCCGGGTCTTGTCGGTGTCCTCGATCGAGATCCGGCCCGCGGCCTCCGAGATCGGCGCCTTGCCCTTGGGCTGGCGGGCCTCGAAGAGCTCGACCACACGCGGCAGACCGTGGGTGATGTCATCACCCGCGACACCACCGGTGTGGAAGGTACGCATCGTCAGCTGCGTGCCCGGCTCACCGATGGACTGCGCCGCGATGATGCCGACCGCCTCGCCGATGTCGACCGGCTTGCCGGTCGCCAGCGAACGCCCGTAGCACTTCGCGCAGGTACCGGTCTTGGCGTCACAGGTGAGCACCGACCGGACCTTCACCGACTCGATGCCGGCCGCGACCAGCTTCGAGATCGACACGTCGCCCAGGTCGGCGCCGCCGGCGAGCACGACGTTGCCGTCGGCGTCCAGGGCGTCGGTGGCCAGGGTCCGCGCGTAGGCGCTGGTCTCCACGTTCTCGGCGTGCACGACCTTGCCGGACGGGTCCTTCTCTCCGATCTGCTTCGGCAGGCCCCGCTCGGTGCCGCAGTCCTCCTCGCGGATGATGACGTCCTGCGACACGTCCACCAGACGCCGGGTCAGGTACCCCGAGTCGGCGGTCCGCAGCGCGGTGTCGGCCAGACCCTTCCGCGCACCGTGGGTGGCGATGAAGTACTCGACCACCGACAGGCCCTCACGGAAGTTGGACTTGATCGGCCGGGCGATGATCTCGCCCTTCGGGTTGGCCACCAGACCACGCATACCGGAGATCTGCCGGATCTGCATCATGTTGCCTCGGGCACCGGAGTGCACCATCATCCAGATCGGGTTGTCCTTGGCGAAGTTCTCCTCCATCGCCTTACCGACCTCGGCGTTGGCGCCGGTCCAGATCTCGATCAGCTCCTGACGCCGCTCGGACGAGGTGATCAGACCCCGCTCGAACTGCTTCTGGACCTTCTCGGCCTGGGACTCGTACCGGGCCATGATCTCGGGCTTCGACGGCGGCGTGCTGAAGTCGTCGATGGACACCGTGACACCGGACCGGGTGGACCAGTAGTAGCCGAGGTCCTTCAGCGCGTCCAGCGCGTGCGCCACCTCGACCTTGGTGTACCGCTCGGCCAGGTCGTTGACGATCCCACCGAGCTGCTTCTTGCCCACCTCGGCGTCGACGAACGCGTAGTCCGTCGGGAGCGCCTCGTTGAACAGTGCGCGGCCCAGCGTGGTCTCCAGCGCGAACCCGCCGTCACCCAGGTCGATCGAGCCCGCCGGCGCGGCCGAGCCGCTCAGCCGGATCGCGATCTTGGCCTGCAGCGACAACTCGTTGCGGTCGAAGGCCATCGTGGCCTCGGCCACCGAGCTGAACGCCCGGCCCTCGCCCTTGGCGCCTTCCTTGAGCATCGTCAGGAAGTAGATGCCGATGATCATGTCCTGCGTCGGCATCGTGACGGGACGTCCGTCGGCCGGCTTCAGGATGTTGTTCGTCGACAGCATCAGGATCCGGGCCTCGGCCTGCGCCTCGGCCGACAGCGGCAGGTGCACCGCCATCTGGTCACCGTCGAAGTCCGCGTTGAACGCGGAGCAGACGAGCGGGTGGATCTGGATCGCCTTGCCCTCGATCAGCTGCGGCTCGAACGCCTGGATGCCGAGCCGGTGCAGCGTAGGCGCACGGTTCAGCAGCACCGGGTGCTCGGTGATGACCTCTTCCAGCACGTCCCAGACCTGGGCGCGCTGACGCTCGACCATCCGCTTGGCGGACTTGATGTTCTGCGCGTGGTTGAGGTCGACCAGCCGCTTCATCACGAACGGCTTGAACAGCTCCAGCGCCATCGCCTTCGGCAGACCGCACTGGTGCAGCTTCAGCTGCGGGCCGACCACGATGACCGAACGGCCCGAGTAGTCGACGCGCTTGCCGAGCAGGTTCTGACGGAAACGACCCTGCTTGCCCTTGAGCATGTCGGACAGCGACTTCAGCGGCCGGTTGCCCGGGCCGGTGACCGGACGACCACGGCGGCCGTTGTCGAACAGCGCGTCGACGGCCTCCTGGAGCATCCGCTTCTCGTTGTTGACGATGATCTCCGGCGCGCCCAGGTCGAGCAGCCGCTTGAGCCGGTTGTTCCGGTTGATCACCCGGCGGTACAGGTCGTTCAGGTCCGAGGTGGCGAACCGGCCACCGTCGAGCTGCACCATCGGGCGCAGGTCCGGCGGGATCACCGGGACGCAGTCCAGGACCATGCCCATCGGGCTGTTGTTGGTGGCCAGGAACGCGGTGACGACCTTCAGCCGCTTCAGGGCGCGGGTCTTGCGCTGCCCCTTACCGGTCTTGATCGTCTCGCGCAGGTTGTCCGCCTCGGCCTTCAGGTCGAAGGTCTCCAGCCGGCGCTGGATCGCGGCGGCACCCATGGCGCCCTCGAAGTACTTGCCGAACCGCTCCTTCATGGCGCGGTAGAGGATCTCGTCGCCCTCCAGGTCCTGGACCTTCAGGTTCTTGAACCGGGTCCAGACCTCGTCGAGGCGGTCGATCTCGCGCTGCGCACGGTCGCGCAGCTGCTTGACCTCACGCTCGGCGCCTTCCTTGACCTTGCGGCGGACGTCGGCCTTGGCGCCCTCGGCCTCGAGCTGCGCCAGGTCCTCCTCGAGCTTCTTCATCCGCGTCTCGATGTCGTTGTCACGACGGTTCTCGAGCTGCTTGCGCTCGACGTCGACACGACCCTCGAGCGACGACAGGTCGCGGTGCCGCGACTCGTCGTCGACGTCGGTGATCATGTACGCCGCGAAGTAGATGACCTTCTCCAGGTCCTTCGGGGCGAGGTCGAGCAGGTAGCCGAGGCGCGACGGGACACCCTTGAAGTACCAGATGTGGGTGACCGGCGCGGCCAGCTCGATGTGGCCCATCCGCTCGCGGCGCACCTTGGAGCGGGTGACCTCGACGCCACACCGCTCGCAGATGATGCCCTTGAAGCGAACGCGCTTGTACTTACCGCAGTAGCACTCCCAGTCCCGGGTGGGACCGAAGATCTTCTCGCAGAACAGACCGTCACGCTCGGGCTTGAGCGTCCGGTAGTTGATCGTCTCCGGCTTCTTGACCTCGCCGTGCGACCACTGGCGGATCTCGTCCGCAGTGGCCAGGCCGATCCGAAGCTCGTCGAAGAAGTTCACGTCGAGCACGATGTGTTATCTCCCGTTGCTAAAAGTGGTCTGAGTGAGTTGGTTGTTGATGTCAAGCGGCAACCCGCTCAGACCTCCTCGACGCTGTTCGGCTCACGCCGGGACAGGTCGATTCCCAGTTCCTCCGCCGCCCGGAAGACGTCCTCCTCGCTGTCGCGCATCTCGACCCGGCTTCCGTCGGACGAGAGCACCTCGACATTGAGGCAGAGGGACTGCATTTCCTTGACCAGAACCTTGAACGACTCCGGGATACCCGGCTCGGGGATGTTCTCGCCCTTGACGATCGCCTCGTACACCTTGACCCGCCCGACGACATCGTCGGACTTGATGGTCAGCAGTTCCTGCAGCGCGAAGGCGGCACCGTAGGCCTCCAGGGCCCACACCTCCATCTCGCCGAACCGCTGTCCACCGAACTGCGCCTTACCACCCAGCGGCTGCTGCGTGATCATCGAGTACGGACCGGTCGAACGCGCGTGGATCTTGTCGTCGACCAGGTGGTGCAGCTTCAGGATGTACATGTAACCGACGCCGATCGGGTCCGGGAACGGCTCACCCGAACGGCCGTCGAACAGCCGGGCCTTGCCCTGACCGTTGACCATCCGGACACCGTCGCGGTTCGGCAGCGTCGAGGACAGCAGGCCGGTGACCTCGTCCTCGGTGGCGCCGTCGAAGACCGGGGTCGCGACGTTCGTCATCGGCTCGGCCGCACCGGCGCCGATCTTGATCAGCCGCTGCGCCCACTCTTCCTCGTTCTCCGGGTCGACTTCCCAGCCGCGGCTGGCGATCCAGCCGAGGTGGGTCTCCAGCACCTGGCCGACGTTCATCCGGCCGGGCACGCCCAGCGGGTTCAGAATCACGTCGACGTGGGTGCCGTCCTCGAGGAACGGCATGTCCTCGACCGGCAGGATCTTCGAGATGACGCCCTTGTTACCGTGCCGGCCGGCCAGCTTGTCGCCGACCGAGATCTTCCGCTTCTGGGCCACGTACACCCGGACCAGCTGGTTGACGCCCGGCGGCAGCTCGTCGCCGTTGTCGCGGTCGAAGACCCGGACACCGATGACGGTGCCCTCCTCGCCGTGCGGCACCTTCAGCGAGGTGTCGCGCACCTCGCGCGCCTTCTCACCGAAGATCGCGCGCAGCAGCCGCTCCTCCGGGGTCAGCTCGGTCTCGCCCTTCGGGGTGACCTTGCCGACCAGGATGTCACCGGTGGTGACCTCGGCGCCGATCCGGATGATGCCGCGCTCGTCCAGGTCGGACAGCATCTCGTCGGAGACGTTCGGGATGTCCCGGGTGATCTCCTCCGGCCCCAGCTTGGTGTCGCGGGCGTCGACCTCGTGCTCCTCGATGTGGATCGAGGTCAGCAGGTCCTGCTGCACGACGCGCTGGCTGAGGATGATCGCGTCCTCGTAGTTGTAGCCCTCCCACGTCATGAACGCGACGAGCATGTTCCGGCCGAGGGCCATCTCGCCCTCGTCGGTGCACGGACCGTCGGCCAGCGGCGTCCCGATCTCGACCCGCTGCCCGGCGTCGACCAGCGGACGCTGGTTGAGGCAGGTGCCCTGGTTCGAGCGGCGGAACTTCGCCATCCGGTAGGTCTGGTACGTGCCGTCGTCGGCGGCGATCTCGATCAGGTCGGCCGAGACCTCCTTGACCACACCCGCCTTGTCGGACACGACCACGTCGCCGGCGTCGACCGCACCGCGGAACTCCATGCCGGTACCGACCAGCGGGGCGTCCGAGGTGATCAGCGGCACCGCCTGGCGCTGCATGTTCGAACCCATCAGCGCACGGTTGGCGTCGTCGTGCTCCAGGAACGGGATCAGCGCGGTCGCGACCGACACCATCTGGCGCGGCGAGACGTCCATGTAGTCGACGTCGTCGACCGGGACCAGCTCGACCTCACCGTGGCGCCGGCGGACCAGCACCCGCTCCTCGGCGAACCGGTTGTCGTCGGACAGCGCGGCGTTCGCCTGCGCGATGACGAACCGGTCCTCCTCGTCCGCGGTCAGGTAGTCCACCTGGGTGGTCACCTGGCCCTCAACGACCTTGCGGTACGGCGTCTCGACGAAACCGAACGCGTTCACCCGGCCGTACGACGCGAGCGAGCCGATCAGACCGATGTTCGGGCCTTCCGGCGTCTCGATCGGGCACATCCGGCCGTAGTGCGACGGGTGCACGTCACGGACCTCGAACCCGGCCCGCTCACGGCTCAGACCACCCGGGCCGAGCGCGTTCAGACGGCGCTTGTGGGTCAGACCCGCGACCGGGTTGGTCTGGTCCATGAACTGCGACAGCTGCGACGTACCGAAGAACTCCTTCAGCGCCGCGACCACCGGACGGATGTTGATCAGGGTCTGCGGCGTGATCGCCTCGACGTCCTGGGTCGTCATCCGCTCCCGGACCACGCGCTCCATCCGGGCCAGGCCGGTGCGGAGCTGGTTCTGGATCAGTTCACCCACGGTGCGCAGGCGACGGTTACCGAAGTGGTCGATGTCGTCCTCTTCGACGACGATCTCGCCGCGCGGAGCCGGCAGCTCGGTCTTGCCCTCGTGCAGCGCGACCAGGTACTTGATCGTGGCGACGATGTCGTCGACGGTCAGCACCGCCTGGTCGTGCGCCTCGTCCCGGCCGAGCTTCTTGTTGATCTTGTAGCGGCCGACCTTGGCCAGGTCGTAGCGCTTGCCGTTGAAGTAGTAGTTCTCCAGCAGCGCCTGCGCGGCCTCGCGGGTCGGCGGCTCGCCCGGACGCAGCTTGCGGTAGATGTCCAGCAGCGCGTCGTCCTGGCCGGACGTGTGGTCCTTCTCCAGGGTGAGCCGGATCGACTCGTAGTCGCCGAACTCCTCCAGGATCTGGGCGTCGGTCCAGCCGAGCGCCTTCAGCAGGACGGTGACGTTCTGCTTGCGCTTGCGGTCGAGGCGGACGCCGACCATGTCACGCTTGTCCACCTCGAACTCCAGCCACGCACCGCGCGACGGGATGATCTTGGCGGTGAAGATGTCCTTGTCCGAGGTCTTGTCCGGGGTGCGCTCGAAGTACACGCCGGGCGACCGGACGAGCTGCGACACGACGACGCGCTCGGTACCGTTGATCACGAAGGTGCCCTTGCGCGTCATCAGCGGGAAGTCACCCATGAAGACGGTCTGGCTCTTGATCTCGCCGGTCTCGTTGTTCATGAACTCGGCGGTGACGAACAGCGGCGCGGAGTAGGTGACGTCCCGCTCCTTGCACTCGTCCACCGTGTTCTTCGGAGGCTCGAAGCGGTGGTCGCGGAACGACAGCGACATGGTGCCGCTGAAGTCCTCGATCGGGGAGATCTCCTCGAAAATCTCTTCCAGGCCGCTGGGGCCGGACAGGTCCGACCGCCCCTCGGCCTCAGCGGCGGCCACGCGGGCCTGCCACGTTTCGTTACCGACCAGCCAGTCGAAACTGTCCACCTGCAGGGCGAGCAGATCCGGAACCTGGAGCGGTTCGGAGATCTTCGCGAAGGAAATGCGGCGGGGGCCGGAGACGTTGGAAATGCTGTCGGACTGGGGGTTGCGCGAGGCGACCAAGGGGCGTCCTTCCACGGGCTCGCAAAAAATCACTTCGGTGCTGGGAGCGCACACCAAGCCGCCCCAGTCAAGTCGGAGACCCGAGCGAGGGCGAGAGAAAAGGCAGCGCAAAGAAGTAGGCTACACGATCCAGGCAAGCCTGTCCAATGGGGTCCGATAGTCTGCCGTCGGACCACCCTCTCCGTCAAGGACCGACCCGGGATCTCCAGTGGGTAGATCACCCACGAGACGTCCGGCGCCCCTCGGTGCGGAGTTAGGAAGAGATTACAGTCCGGCGATCTCCTGGACCAGCCATCGGTCGCCGTTTCGGACCATCGTGAACCGGGTCCGGTTCAGGTCCACGCGGGGCTTACCCTGCGTGATCGTGCTGGTCGTGGTCTGGTTGACGAAGATGATCAGCGTGACCCGGTCGGCGTCGCCGTCGCGGACCCCGACCTCACGGACGTCGGCCTTCACGGTGGCCTTGGTCTTGGTCGCCAGCTGGCCGGCCACCTTGGCGGTCTCGTCGAACTTCGCGGCGAAGTCCGGGGTCATCGTCGCCCGGGCCGCGGCGAAGCTTTTGTCCAGGTCACGGTAGTCGTAGCTGAGCGCGGTCTCGGCCGCCTTGCGGCCGGCCGCGGCGGCCTGGTCCCGGGCGTCCTCGGCCTGCTTGCCGTGCCACGCCTTGATCCCGAGCACCGCGGCGACGGTCAGCGTCAGGACCACGACCACGGCGAGGCCGGCGGTCAGCAGAGTCCCGAGGCCACGCTTACCTTCCGTAGTCACGGAGGCCTTGGTCGGCGCCTCGACCGGGTCCTTCGAGGGGTCGGTTGTGGCTGGGGTCACATCGTCCGCCACCCCGGCGGACCCGGTTTCCGCCACCTTCGTTTCGGCGACCGGGGTCTCATCGACCCGCGTGTCGTCGACCTGCGTCTCGTCGGCGGGTGACTCGTCGACGATCGAGGTCTCGTCGTCGGTGAGGGTCTCGTCGACGGTGAGGGTCTCGTCGACGGTGGGGGTCGCGGCCGCCGTACGGCGTTGGCCGGCGATCCGGGGGCGATTACGACGGTCCGCCATCAGCCCACCACCTGCAGGTCGGCCGTCAGCCACCTGTCCTTCTCCCGGACCATGTCCAGCTTGATCCGGTACCGGCGCTCGACACCATCGGTCGAGGCGGTGTTGGTGACCACCGCGTTCACGATCACCAGCACCTGCGCGGAGTCCTTGTCGTTCGAGACCACCGCGGCCTCCTTCACGTCGCCCTTGGAGGTCGCCTTGTTCGTCGCGACGTCGGTCTTCACCGCGTCGAGCCCGGCCTGGAACTCCTGTTTGAACTGACCCGTCGAGTCGTCCACCACCCGCTGCGAGTCCGCGTCCCAGGTCTGGTAGTCGTACGTCGTGAAGTCCAGCGCGAGCTGTCGCGCGGACTTCATCGCGCCGTCCCGCTGCGCGTCGGCGGCCCGCTGGCGGCCCAGGGCCACCACGGACAGGGTCAGCCCGGCGAGTGCCACCAGGAGCAGGACGCTGAGCGCCCACGCCAGCACCAGCCGGCCGTTGCGTGCAGTCACTTGCCGGTCACCGGTCCGAGAATCAGAGCCTTCCAGGAGTCGCTGCCGAGCAACTCCTGCTGTCCGCCGGTCGATCCGAGGACCATCTCCGGCATCCCCCCGGTACCACCCGCGGCGCCGGTGGTCTGGTCGTAGCCGATCCCGTACCCGGTGCGGTTCAGGTCGCGCGACGACGGGGACGGCTTGTTCTGCGAGCCACGCACGTTGATCCCGGTCGACGGGTTCGCCGTACAGCCGGCCTTGGAGTTCGCCGGGGTGGGCTGGGTGTCCTGCGGGACCCGCTTGTCCGTCCCGCCGTACCCGGGCCGGCAGGCGGGCGGGCTGATGCCGAGCACCAGCCCGAAGTGCGCGTCGTAGTGCCCGTCGGCGTTCTTCGCGGGGACGACGTACCCGCCCATCGACACCGCCGGGTAGACCACCAGCAGCTGTTCGACGGCGTCCAGCCGGACCGCGGTCAGCTCGCTCACCGTCAGCAGGTTACCGAGCAGCACCGCGATGTCCGCACGGTTGTCCTGGATCAGGCCGGTGACCTGGGTGGAGGCCAGCGAGCCCTGGTCGATCACCTTGCGCAGGTTCGCGTCCGAGCTGACCAGGGTGTCGGACAGCAGCGCGAGGTTCTTCGCCCAGGTCTTGATCGCGTCGCCGCTGGCCACCTGGGTGGCGAGCACGGTGTCGCCGTCGTTGATCAGCTTGATCGTCTGCAGCACGTTCGCGTCCGCGGTGTCGATCAGCTGACCGGAGCTGTCGATGATCTTCTGCAGGTCGGTGCCCTTGCCCTTCAGGGCGGCACCGAGCTCGCGCACCGTGACCCGCAGGCTGTTCTTGTCGACCGAGTTCACCAGCTGGTCGAGGTTCAGCAGCAGCTCGGTGGTGTCGATCGGGATCGCGGTGTCCTTGCGGTCGATCTTCGAGTGGTTCTGCAGGTACGGCGCTCCGTCGCGCCGCGGCTGCAGATCGACGTACTGCTCGCCGATCGCGGACCGGTTCGCGACCACCGCGATCAGGTCGTTCGGGATCTTGTACTTCTTGTCGATCTTGAGGTTCACGTCGACGCCGTCGGACAGCAGCTTCAGATCCCCGACCCGGCCGACCGGCTTACCGCGGTACGTCACCTCGGCACCGGAGAAGATGCCGCCGGACTCGGCGAAGCTGGCGCTCACCGTGTAGTCGGTGTCGACCACCAGCTTGTCGATCTGGGCGTACTTCGCACCGACGAACGCGACGCCGACGACGGTGATCAGCAGGAACACCATCAGCTGGATCCGGACTGCTCTGGTGATCATCCGACCGCCCCCGGCATCAAGGCCCGCGCAAGGTCGGGATCGAACCCGGAACGCCGCAGCTGCGCAGTGCAGACCGGCAGCCCGAGCAGCGTGATGCAGGTCGTCGTGGTCCCGGTCGGGACCGGCAGCGACGGCACCACACTGCCCTTGCCCGGGCTGGTCGGCAGATGCAGCGGCAGGCTGATCCGGCCGGTCGGGATCGCCGACGGGCCGACCGTCGGGAGTGTCAGCCCGAGCAGACCCTTGAGCGCCTTCTGGGTGTTCACGTCCAGCGTGATCCCGAGGTTCGTGTAGTCACCCTTCGCGGCCTTGGCGGCCTGGTCCGGGAACGGGTACGTGAACAGCAGCTCGAGCGACTTCGGCAGGTTCTCCCCCGCCTCGGCGAGCTTGTTCAGGATCGGGTACAGCGACTGCAGGTTGGCGACCAGGTCCTTCTGCGCCGAGGTGATCACCCGGGTCGCGGTGTTGCCCAGCGTGGCCAGTGCCTGCAGCGTCTTCACGAGCGCGGCCCGCTGCTGGTCGAGCGTCTTGATCGACTTCGGAAGCGAGTCGATCGCGGTCGCCAGCGTCGCCTTCTGCGCGTTCAGCTTCTTCGCCAGCGCGTCGACCGCGGTGATCGCGGTGATGATCCGCGCCTTGTTCTGGTCCAGCGTTCCGACGAACGTGTTCAGCTGGGTCAGCACGCTGCGGATCGCCGGCTCGTTGCCGGTGAGGGCCTTGTTCAGCTCCTGGGTGATGATCTGCAGCTGCGCCACGCCGCCGCCGTTCAGCAGCAGGGAGAGCGCCGACAGGACCTCTTCGACCTCGACGTTGCTGGTGGTCCGGGACAGCGGGATCAGCTCGCCGTTGTCCAGCTTGCCGCGCGGCTGCTCCGAGCCGGTCGGCCGCGACAGCGACACGAACTTCTCGCCGAGCAGGCTGGTCTGCCGGATGGTCGCATGCGTGTTGTCCGGCAGCGCGAGACTCTTCGGCAGCCGGATCCGCACCTTCGCGACGTACCCGTCCAGCCAGACCTTCTCGACCGTGCCGACGGTGACGTCGTCGACCTTCACCGTCGACTTCGGCACCAGGTCCAGGACGTCGGCGAACTCGACGGTGACCGTGTACGACGGTCCCTTGATCTTCGCGCCACCGGGCAACGGCAGCGAGTAGACGCTGAAATCACATCCGCTCAACAGCATGGCCATCGCGGCGACTCCCGCGACGAACGACGTACGGCGTCTGCTCACTTGACCAGCCCTCCGAGCGTCGGGTCGACCGGGTCGGGACTGTTCAACGGTGCCTTCGGGGCCTGCGGTGCCGGCGCCCACGGCGTACCGGCAGGGCCGCCGCTGGCCGGCGCCGTGCCGGTCAGCTGTTGGATCAGCGGCAGCTTGGCGAGCGCGTCGAGCACCGGCTTCAGGGTCGAGCACAGGGACTTCGACTGGCCCGCCTGTAGCAGCAGCGAGCACACGAAGGTCGCGGGGTCGTCGAGCTGGCCGGGGTTGATCCGCTGGTCCAGCGTGCCGAACTGCGGGTTGTAGATCCGCGCGAGGTTGCCGAGACCGAGCGGCGCGGTGTCGAGCACCTCCGCGATCGCGGCCTTCTCCTTGACCAGGATCTGCGACAGCGCGGTCGCCTGGGAGACCGTGCCCTTCACCAGCGTCCGGTTGTCCTTGACGAACGTCGCGACCTCGCCGAGCGCGGTCGCGAGCAGCGACAGCGCGGCGCCGAGGTCCTGGCGCTCACCGGCCAGCGTCGTCGACGTCTTGGCGAAGTTCGTGTTGAACTGCCGCACCAGCTGGTCGTTCGCGGCCAGCGCGGACACGAACGTCTGCAGCTGCCGGATCGTGTTGAACAGCGCCGACGAGTTGCCCGACAGCGTGCTGGTCAGCTTCGACACGTCGGTGATCGTCTGGTTCAGCTTGGCGCCCTGGCCGTTCAGGTTCTTCGCCGACACGTCCAGCAGCCGCGCCAACGCACCCTGGTCGTTCGCGCCCTTCGGACCGAGCGCCACCGAGAGGTCGTTCAGGCTCTGGTAGATCTGGTCGAGCTCCAGCGGTACGGCGGTCCGGTCCAGCGGGATCTCCGCGCCATCGGCCATCACCGCGCCCTTGGAGTACGCCGGGGTGAGCTGCACGTACCGGTCAGCGACGATCGACGGCGACGCGATCACCGCCTTCGCGGTGGCCGGCACCTTGTGCTTCGCCTCCCACCAGAATTTCACCCGGACGCTACGGCCGGCCGGAGTGACGCTCTCGACCTCACCGACCTTGATCCCGAGGATGCGGACATCCGACCCGGGGTACACCGACACAGCCCGCGGGAAGTACGCCGTCGCCGTCACCCGCTCGGGTTTCGGCCACAGCGACACGGCACCGACGGCGACGATCACCAGGACCACGGCGATCGCGATCAGCCGGGACAGTCCGTTGACCCGCATCAGCCGCCACCTCCGAGGATCGGCGGCAGCCCGGACGGCAGCACACTGGGCAGCGGGATCTCCGGGACGGGCGCCAGGTTCTGCAGGTAGGTGTCGAACCACGGCCCGGTGCCGAGCGTGTTGGTGAAGACCCGCACGAACGGCGCCAACCCCTTGATGCTCGCGTCCAGGGAGTTCTGGTTCTTCAGCAGTACGGCGAGGACCGCGTTGACCTTCTGCAGCGTGGGCCCGAGGTCCTTGCGGTTCTCGCGGACCAGCGCGGTGATCTGCGCGGACAGCTTCTGCGTCGACACCAGCAGCTGGTGGATCAGCGCCCGCCGCGCCTGCACGGCCTGGAAGACCGAGTTCCCGTCCTTCATCAGCTTGACCAGCTGCTGGTTGCGATCGGCGAGGACCTTGGTGACCACGTTCGAATGCTGGAGCAGCAGCTTGAGCTGCTCGTCGCGCTTGGCCACGTTCCGCGACAGCCGGGACAGACCGGTCAGCGAGGCCTGCACCTCTTCCGGCGTGTTCTTGAACGTGGCCGACAACGTGTCCAGGGCCTTCGCGAGCTGGGCGGTGTTGATCCGCTCGGTGGTGTTGGCCAGATCGGAGAAGGCGTCCACGACGTCGTACGCCGACACCGTCCGCGCCAGCGGGATCTCGGAGCCCGCCTTGAGCTGACCCTCACCGGCCGGGTTCAGCTTCAGGTACTTCTGGCCGAGCAGTGTCTTGATCTTCATCTCGGCGCCGGTCTGGTCGCCGAGCTTCACGCCCTTGTCGACGACGAAGTCGACCCGGACGTGGGTGCCTTCGAGTTCGACGTCGCGGACCTTGCCGACCCGGACCCCGGCGACCCGGATCTCGTCGTTCGCCTTCAGGCCGCCGGCCTCGGAGAACTGCGCGGAGTACTTCGTCCCGCCGCCGATCAGCGGCAGGTCCTGCGCCTTGAAGGCGGCCAGCATGATCAGGCCGATCACCGTCAGCCCGACGACACCGATCGTGACCTGGTTCTGTTCGCGGAAGGGCTTCACTTCTTGCACCTCGCGGAGTTCAGGTCGTACGCGACTGGGACGCGGGTGCCGGTGGGCAGCGTGACGTTGCCGTCGAAGTTGCACAGGTAGAAGTTGAACCACGAGCCGTACGACGCGGTGCGGGTCATGTTGTTGAGCTTCTCCGGCATGAACTGCAGCGTCTTCACCCAGATCGACTGGGTGTCGTCGAGGGTGCTCGCGACCGTCCGCAGCTGGTTCAGGTCCGCCTTGATCGGCACCCGGGTCTGCTGCAACAGGCCGGCGGTCTTGGTGTTCAGCGAATTGATCGAGGTCAGCGAACTGAGGATCGGGTTGATGTCCTGACTCAGCCCGGTGATGAACTGCTGCAGGTTCACCAGCAGCTGCGAGAAGTTCTGCTGCCGCTGGGAGACGATCTGCAGCGTCGACGTCAGGTTGGTGATCAGGTCACCGATCACCTGGTCGGCGTCGGCCAGCGTGGTAGTCAGCGACGCGGTCTTGGCGAGCAGCGACTCGATCGTGCCGCCCTCACCCTGCAGCACCTTGATCACCTCGAACGCGAACTGGTTCACGTCGGCCGGGGTGAGCGCGGTGAACAGCGGCTTGAACCCGTTGAACAGCACCGACAGGTCCAGCGCCGGCGTCGTCCGTTCCTTCGGGATGATCGCGTTCTTCTTCAGCCGGTCGCCGCCACCGACCCCGTCGGTCAGCGCGATGTACCGGTTGCCGACCAGGTTGCGGTAGCGCAGCGTCGCGTGCGTCGAGGTGTCGACCACCTGATCGGAGTCGACGCTGAACGTCACCATCGCCAGCTTGTCCTGGTGCAGCTGGATCTTGTCGACCTGCCCGACCTTCACGCCGGCGATCCGGATGTCGTCACCCTGGTTCAGCCCGACCGCGTCGGTGAACACCGCGCGGTACTTCGTCGTCGGATTGAAGCTGATGTTCCCGATCGTCACCGCCAGCAACGCGGTCGCGATCGTCGTCACCACCACGAAGATCCCGAGCCGCACGGTGTCGAACGTGGTCTTCCGGTCGAAGAAGCTCACTTCATGTTCACCTGCCCGCCGCGTAGCAAAGGGCCGACCATCAGGGTGGTCAGGTCCGGTACGTCGCTCGGCGCGACGCCCATCTCGGGGCCGACGACCGAGTCGATGACCTTCTGTTCGGCCGGCGTACCGACGCCCTGGGTGTCCATCGCGAATCCCGGCATGGCGCGGTTGAGTGTCAGGTTGACCGGGAAGCGCTGGTTCTTGTTGTGGTCGCCGATCACGCCGTCGTCACCGGTGATGTACGGCGCCGGGTTCTCCTGCGTGTACGGGCCTGGCTTCGAACCGGGATGGCTGTAGTTCTTGCCGACACAGGTCGGGCCGCGATGATCGGCGTACACCGGTTTCTCGTTCGGCTCGTAGGGGGTCGGCTGGTTGGTGATCAGCTCGAGGTTGATGTTCAGCCGGCCGTCGCGGAACGTGTCGTTCAGGATCGGGGCGGTGTCGGTCATCACCTGGAGGAAGCACGGCACCTCCGGCGAGTACCGCTCGAGCAGGTCGAGCACCGGACGGCTGACCTGGCCGAGCCGGATCACGCGGTCCTCGTTCTCCTTCAGGAACGCGTTCCCGGTGGTCGACAGGTTCTGCACGTCGACGAAGAACTGCTGCAGCTGCAGTTGCTTCTCCACCACGGTGTTGCCGGTGATCGTGAGGTTGCGCAGGGCCCGGACCAGGTCGGGCGTCGCGTCGCCGTACAGGTTCGCGACCTGGGTGAGCTTGGCCAGCGCGTCCATCAGCTTCGGGACGCTCGGGTTCAACTTCTTCAGGTATCCGTCGAGCTGCGTCAGGGTGCCGGCGATCTCGGCGCCGCGGCCCTCGAGCGCGGTCGCGAGGGTGTTCAGCGTGGCGTTCAGGTCGGCCGGGTCGACCGCCTGGAGCAGCGGCAGCGCGTCGTTCAGCACCTTCTCGATCTCGATACCGACCGCGGTCTTGTCACGGCTGATCACGTCACCGGCTTTGATGTGCCGGCCGCCGACACTCTCCACGCCGGTCGGTGGCACGAGGGCGACGTACTTCTCGCCGAACAGTGTCTTCGGCAGGATCCGGGCACTGACCGCGCTGGAGATCTCGGCCACCTGGTCCGGCTTGAGCGCCAGGTCGACGGTGGCCTCGTCGCCGTCCGTGGAGACCCCGCGGACCTCGCCGACGATGATGCCGCGCAGCTTCACGTCCGCGTGCTCGTTGAGCTGCAGACCGATGTGACTCGTCTTCAGCTCGACGTTCACGGTCTTGGTGAAGACCTTCGCGTAGAACGCGTACGTCAGCCAGAGCAGGAAGACCAGTACGCCGATGAACGCGACACCGAGCACCTTGTGCGAGATCAGCTTGGTCATCCGGCCAACCTCACTGTGGTCGTCGTGCCCCAGATGGCCATCGACAGCAGCAGGTCGACGACGTTGATCACGACGATCGACGTCCGCACCGCGCGGCCGACGGCGACGCCGACACCGGCCGGACCGCCGGTCGCGTGGTAGCCGTGGTAGCAGTGCACAAGGATGACGAGCACCGAGAACACCAGCACCTTGCCGAACGACCAGAGCACGTCTCCGGGTGGCAGGAACAGGTGGAAGTAATGGTCGTACGTGCCCGTACTCTGCCCGTAGAACGTGGTGACGGTGAGTCTTGTCGCGAAGTACGAGGCGAGCAGACCCACGACGTACAGCGGGATGACGGCGATCAGGCCCGCGATGATCCGGGTGGTGACCAGGAACGGCAGCGACGGGATCGCCATCACCTCGAGGGCGTCGATCTCCTCGCTGATCCGCATCGCGCCGAGCTGCGCGGTGAACCCGCAGCCGACCGTCGCGGCCAGCGCGATCCCGGCGATCAGCGGGCCGATCTCCCGGGTGTTGATGTACGCCGACACGAAGCCCGCGAACGCCGACGTACCGATCTGGTTCAGCGCCGAGTACCCCTGCAGGCCGACCTCGGTGCCGGTGAAGAACGCCAGGAACGTGATCACGCCGACCGTGCCGCCGATCACCGCGAGAGCGCCGGTGCCGAGCGTCACCTCGGCGAGCAGCCGGAAGATCTCCTTGCGGTACCGGGTGATCGACTTGCCGGACCAGGCCAGCGCCTTGATGTAGAAGGCGAGCTGCTCACCGAGACGGTCGAGCGAGTTCAGCGGCTTCTTGACCAGGGTGTCCATCAGGGCCGACACGTCAGGCCCCCTTCGGCGGGACGAGCTGGAAGTAGATCGCGGTCATCGAGAAGTTCGCGACGAACAGCAGCATGAAGGTGATGACGACGGACTGGTTCACCGCGTCGCCGACCCCCTTCGGCCCGCCACCCGCGTTGCAGCCCTTGTACGACGCGACAACCGCGGCGATGAACCCGAAGACGAGCGCCTTCGCTTGCCCCTGCCACAGGTCGGGCAGATGCGCGAGCGCGGTGAAGCTCGCGATGTAACTGCCCGGGGTGCCGTCCTGCAGGACGACGTTGAAGACGTACCCGCCCATCACGCCGACCACGCTGACGAACCCGTTCAGGAAGAACGCGACCAGCATCGTCGCGAGCACCCGCGGTACGACGAGGCGCTGGATCGGGTCGATCCCGAGCACCATCATCGCGTCGAGCTCTTCGCGGATCTTGCGGGAGCCGAGGTCCGCGCAGATCGCGGAACCGCCGGCGCCGGCGATCAGCAGCGCGGTCGCGATCGGCGACGCCTCCCGGACCACGGCCAGTACGGCGGCCGAACCGGTGAACGCCTGCGCGCCGAACTGTTTGATCAGACCACCGACCTGCAACGCGATCACCGCACCGAACGGGATCGCGACCAGCGCGGTCGGGATGATCGTCACGCTCGCGACGAACCAGGCCTGCTGCAGGAACTCCTTGACCTGGAACGGTCGCCGGAACGCCGCCCGCCCGGTGTCCAGGGCGAACGCGAACAAGGAGCCCGCATGCTTCAGCGGGGCCGTGGCGGAAACGGTCACGAGGCGCCGACCGTGGCGGACATGAAGGAGCCCGGTGGCGGGGTGACGCCGTTCTCGCGGCACCAGGCGCCGGGCTCGCGCTGCGTCGGCCGCAGCATGCCACTGCTCGGCAACTGCTGGATCGGGATCGGCGGCAGCGGCGGCAACTCCTGACCGGCCTCGGCGGCCAGCTCGTCGGCGTCCTTCTCCTCGGACATGCCGATCGGGCCGACCATCTGCGCGTTCAGGAACTGCCGGACCACCGGCTCCTCACTGGACAGCAGCATCTCCCGCGGACCGAACATCGCCAGATGCCGGTGGTACAGCATGCCGATGTTGTCCGGCACCGTCCGCGCGGTGTTCACGTCGTGCGTGACGATCAGGAAGGTGGGACTGAACGCCTCGTTGAGGTCGATCATCACCTGGTTGAGGAACGACGTACGGACCGGGTCCAGACCGGAGTCGGGCTCGTCGACGAGCAGGATCTCCGGATCGAGTACGAGCGCGCGGGCCAGACCGGCTCTTTTGCGCATACCGCCGGAGATCTCGCCCGGAAGCTTGCGCTCGGCACCGACCAGGCCGACCATCTCCATCTTCTCCATCACGATGGAGCGGATGTCGGACTCGGACTTCTTGGTGTGCTCGCGGAGCGGGAAGGCGACGTTGTCGTACAGGTTCATCGAGCCGAACATCGCGCCGTCCTGGAAAAGCACGCCGAACAGCCGGCGGATGTCGTACAGCTCGCGTTCGCTGCAGGTGGCGATGTCCGTGCCTTCGATCCAGACATGCCCTTTGTCCGGCTTCAGCAGCCCGATCAGCGTCTTCAGGAACACCGACTTGCCGGTGCCGGACGGGCCGAGCATCACGCAGATCTCACCGGCGGGCAGCGTCAGGGACACGTCGCCCCAGATCAGCTGGCTACCGAAGGATTTGGTGAGACCCTCGACGCGGACTTCTACGCCCACCGGCCCTCCTCACGGGTATGTCTGCTGCTGCCCAACGACAGGGCAGTGGCCTAGGTTACGCACGAGTACGGTTTTGCGTAACCCCTGGAAGTCAAGCGATTGCGATCGTAGCCATCCGGAAATGCAAGAAGGACGGCCCCCGTGCAGGGACCGCCCTTCTCAACACATTCGTTACGTCCGGTAACCGGGCGTAACCGAGGTCACTTCAGGGTGACGGTGGCGCCGGCGCCCTCGAGGGCCTCCTTGGCCTTCTCCGCGGCAGCCTTGTCGACCTTCTCCAGGACGGCCTTCGGAGCCGACTCGACGAGATCCTTGGCCTCCTTCAGGCCGAGGCTCGTGAGACCGCGCACCTCCTTGATGACCTGGATCTTCTTGTCGCCGGCCGACTCCAGGACGACGTCGAACTCGTCCTGCTCGGCAGCTTCCTCGGCCGCGGCCGGGGCGCCGGGGACACCCGCGGCGGCAACGGCGACCGGGGCGGCGGCGGTGACGCCGAACTCCTCCTCGAACGCCTTAACGAACTCCGACAGCTCCAGCAGGGTCAGTTCCTTGAACTGGCCGAGGAGCTCTTCGGTGCTGAGCTTCGCCATGATGGCGGTCCTTCCTGACAAATGGTGCTTGGTGATCACTGATGGGGTGTTGCGGTGAGATGCCTCAGCTGTCCGCTGCGGCGGTCTCCTCGGTGCTCGCCTCGGCAGGTGCGTCGGTCGTGTCCTGGACGGTGTCCTGGACGTCCGCTGCCGGAGCAGCGTCGGCCGGCAGCTTGTCCTGCAGCGCCGCGAACAGGCGCGCGGCCTGCGACAGCGGAGCAGCGAACAGCGACACCGCTTGCTGCGGGGCCGCCTTCATCGCACCTGCGAGCTTCGCGAGGAGGACCTCACGCGACTCCAGGTCAGCGAGCTTGCTGATCTCGTCAGAGCTGAGCGGCTTGCCGTCGAGCACGCCGCCCTTGATGACGAGAAGGGGATTCGCCTTGGCGAAGTCACGCAGGCCCTTGGCCGCAACCACCGCATCGCCCTTGATGAAGGCAATCGCGGAGGGGCCTTCGAGCAGGCTGTCGAACGAGTCGACGCCGGCGTCCTTGGCCGCGATCTTGGTCAGCGTGTTCTTCACCACGGCGTAGTTCACGTCGTCACCGAGCGAAACTCGAAGCTGCTTGAGCTGCGCGACGGTGAGACCGCGGTACTCGGTCAGCACGGCGCCGTTGGAGCTACGGAACTCGTCCGTCAGCTCCGCGACAGCGGCTGCCTTGTCCGGCCTCGCCATGGGGGTCTCCTTCTATCGGCTTCCACGCCTCGGACCCCGGACAAGAAGAAAACGCCCCTGCGCAGGCGCAAGGGCGTGAAACATACAGTGTCACTTCCAAGTCACCTACGCGGGCCGCCCCATCTCTCGATGGGACCTTCAGTCACTCGGAAGTGACGACCAGCGGTCTTCGGCAGCTAACAGTGTGCCTGGTGTACCGGGCTTTAGCCAAATCGGTTCCTCAGGTGCGCTGGGGATGGGGTGGGATCCAGCGGTGCATCGCCGTAGCTGCGGCCCATCCTGTGCCCGCCATGATCACGATCGCCGGCGCCAGCCCGAGGACCGCGGTGGCGCCCGCCAACAGCAACGGCCCCGCACCGTTCCCCGTGTCCGCGAACAACCGGAACGCCCCGAGGAACTGCGCCCGCCCGACCGCCGGCGACGCGTCGGCGCCCAGCGTCATGATCACCCCGGCACCCAGCCCGTTCCCGATCCCCATCAGGAACGCGACCGCAGTAAGCGTCACGGTGCTGTGTGTCAACGGCAGCAGCAGATGCGCCAACCCCAGCACGAACATCGACGGTACGGCGACCCACTTGCGCCCGAGCCGGTCCATCACGGACCCGGCTGGATAGAACAGCAGCATGTCGACCGCACCGGACAGTCCGAAGATGATGCTGGTCGTCTGTGCGTCCAGTCCGATGTGCAGCGCCCACAGCGGGATTACCACCTGGCGCGACGCCCGGACCGCCCCTACGAGAAGCGCTCCGACCCCGAGAGTCCGCAGTACCGGGAGGTGGTCGCGGATGACGCCCCAGGTGGACTGCGCTGCGACAGGGCCTCTCGGCCGAGTGTGCGCGACGTCCGGCAGGCTCACCAGGACCGCACACGCGAGCAGTGCGGCTACTAGGTGCACCCAGTACGCACCGTCCGTACCGAGGAACTTCATGACGGCTGCACCGAGGAACGGGCCGATGAATGAGCCGATGCGCTGTACGCCGCCCAGCGTGGACAGTGCGCGCGCTCTGAGCTCGACGGGGACCGCCTCACTCAGATACGCCTGTCGTGCAAGGCCCCAGACCGCACCGGCCAGTCCTGTGAAGCCAATGGCGACAGCCAGTCCCCAGACCGTCGGCACGACCAGACAGGCGGCCAAGGCGAGTGCAACAAGGAAGGTGGCGCCCAGCATCGCCTTGCGCTCACCAATGCGGTTCGTCAGCGCGCCGGCAGGGATGTCACCAATCACCTGCCCCAGACCGGCCGCAGCAACGACCAGACCAGCTACGGCGACCGAAGCACCCCTATGCGTCGCCGAGAGGGCTATGACCGGCGCAATGGCGCCTTGGCCGATTCCGTAGAGCAGTGCGGGCAGATAAACAGCAGGTGCGATCTTCAGCAGACTCCGAGCCTGGGACATCACCGGCCGCCGGCCAGCGCCGTACTACGGTCCCGGGCGGCCGGAGTGGCTCCCAGCAACTCCGACACCGACCAGGCACCCGCGGCGACCCTCATCCCGAACTCCTCCATCCGCTCCACCGGCATCCGCATCTCGGGGCCGGACACACTCAGACAGCCGGCAACGTCACCGGAATAGCCGAACACCGGTGCGGCCACGCTGCAGATCCCCGGCGTCCGCTCTGTCCTGGACATCGCGTAACCGCGCCCGCGGATCACCGCGAACTGGTCCGCGAGCACCTGCGGATCAGTGATCGTTGCCGGTAGCACCTGCTCCAGCGGACCCTTCAGGACCTCCTGCTGCTGCTTGATCGGCAGGAACGCCAGCAGCACCTTCCCGGGCGCACCCAGCGGTAACGCGACCGGCAGTCCGAACTCCGTGTAGGTACGGCGCAGTTGGTGGTAGCTCTCGACCTGGTCCAGGACGACGCGCTGCCCGGACGGCAGCAACTCGTGCACCGCCGCGGTCTCCCCCGTGTCATCGCGGAGTGCACGCAGCACCGGCATCGCGGCGTCGCGCAGGCCGGCCGGAATCCCACCGCTGTGCGCGAGCTGCACGACGAGCGGTCCGATCGCGTACCGCCGGTGGGCGGTCTGCCGGACGAGTCCGTTCTCCTGCATGGCCAGCAACAGCCGATGCACGGTGCTCGTCGACAGACCGGTCGCCCGGGCCAGATCGCTGATCCCGAGGTCCGGAGTACGGGCGTCGAAGCAGCGCAGGATCGCCACAGCGCGGTCGATCGACTGCACCGAGCCCCGCTGTTCCTGCATGCCGGAATGTTATCCCGACATACGGGAAAGCGCGCGGGCGTATCGAAGCCCGGACCGCGGGTGCGCGGTCCGGGCTTCGAGGGGGTTCAGCTGAGGACGGCCAGCGCGTCGATCTCGACCAGCATGTCGGGCAGCGGCAGACCGGTGAAGACGGTGGTCCGCGACGGCAGCACGCCACTCGGGGTCCGGGTCGACACGAACTCGGCGTACGCCTCGTTCATCGCCGCGAAGTCCTCGCGCTGGGTGAGGTAGACGCGCAGCATCACGACGTCGTCGATGCTCGCACCGCCGGCCTTCAGAATCGCCTCGATGTTCTGCAGCACCCGGGTGGTCTGGCCCTTCACGTCACCGGCGAACACGAAATCGCCGCTGGCCGGGTCGACCGAGCCCTGACCGGACACCTGCAGGATGTTGCCCTTGCGGACGCCCTGCGAGAACACCGGCATCGGCGGCGGCGCGTCGGTGGTGGAGACTGCGCTCTTGTCGGACATCAGGTCTGACACCTCTCAGTTTGTAGTCGGCTCAGTTGTAGTCGGCACTGATCGCTTTCGCGGTGGCGAGCAGATCGGGAAGCAGCTCGAGTACCTGCTCATAGTTCAGCAGTACGTCGGGAACGGACAGGGACACGGCCCCTACGACACGCCCGTCGCGGGTCTTCAGCGGCGCACCGATGCAGTTGATGAACGCCTCGTGCTCAGCCTTGTCCTGCGCCCAGCCACGCTCCTTGGTCGTCGTCAGCTCGTCCCGCAGCCGGTCCAGGTCGGTGATCGTGTTCGGCGTGTACGCCTTCAGATCGAGCGACGCCAGTACCGCCTCCTGCTGCCGCTTCGGCTGCGCCGCCAGCAGCACCTTCCCGACGGCCGTGCAGTGCAGAGCAGCCGGTACGCCGACCTGCGAGTACATCCGCACCGCGCGCATGCTGTCGAGCTTGTCGATGTAGACGACGTCACCGCTCTCCCAGGCCGCCAGGTGAACCGTCTGACCGGTCTTCTGGTTCAGCTCGAGCAGATGGGGTGCGGCCACCTCGCGTACGACGTGCTGCTCGCGTGCCACGTCCGCGAGTGCGAACAGGCGCGAGCCCAGGCGGTAGCGGTGCGCGGAGTCCCGGCGTACGAACCGCTCGGCTTCCATGGTGCGCAGCAGGCGGAGGACTGTCGTCTTGTGAACACCGAGCTCGGTCGCGAGCTGATCGAGCGACCGCTCCCCCTCACCGAGGCTGGAGAGGATCTGCAGGGCCCGACCGAGGCTCTGACTCATCTGGGCCCGATCTTCGTCGCAGCCCACTCCTCGTCTGTCGCGTTGAGCAGACGCTCACGTTCGGGTGCCGGCGGCGGCGGTGCGTGGTCTTCCGCCGCCGTCAGCACAGCTGCGGCGGTCAGGTGCCCCAACCGGAGGCGCTGCGTCATCGGAAGGTCCTGCAGCGTCCCAGCCAGGAATCCGGCAGCAAACGCGTCACCCGCTCCGACTGTCTCGACCACGTCGACAGACAACGCTGGGACATCAGTGCGGCCACTGGGCTCGAGCACCGTTGCAGTGTGCGCGTCGTTCTTCACGACAAGAGTCTTCGCGCCTAAGCGCTCGTACAGTTCCTCCGGATCGCCTGTCCCCGCGAAGACGGCTGCCTCGTCAGCACCGATCAGCACGAGGTCAGCTGCCTTCAGCAACCGCCACAACGACTCCGGGTCCTTGTCCCGCCAGAGCGCCGGCCGCCAGTTCAGGTCGACGCTCAGCAGGAACTCCCGCGGCTCAGTGGCCAGCCGCTCCAGCATCTGCGCGCTGGACTCCGAGATGGCGGCAGTGATGCCGGTCGTGTGTACTACGCGCGCCTGCGCGAGTCGACGGCGTACCTCGGGTTGGTCCAGGAACTCCGGCGCCATGGCGGCGGCTGCCGAACCAGTCCGGTAGTAGTGCATCTGGGAGCGTCCATTCTCGGACTCTTTGACGTAGAGAGCGGTCGGGCGCACCGGGTCGAGCTCCACACCGCCGACCTCGACGCCACGGGCCTGCAGATCCCGCAGTACGTGCTCGCCGAAGCCGTCGTCGCCGAGCCGCGAGATCCAGCTCGTCGGGACACCGAGCGCCGCGAGCCCGCCGGCGACGTTGCACTCCGCGCCGCCGACCGATCGCCGGAACACCTCGACGTCCGCCAGCGGCCCAGGACCGCCCGCGAACATCACCATCGCCTCGCCCAGACAGATCGCGGCTGTCTCAGGGAGCGGTTCGGGCATCGGCACTCCTTGGCGGCGAGGTGATGGGATAGACGTGCGTTGACGCGACTTCGGGCGCGATGCTACAACCGACCAGTCAGAATGCGCAATGAGCGTTGCGCATTTTGCAATATCAACCCCAGGGGATCTGATGCCTGCTTACGATGCCGATGCCGTCGCCGCACTCTCCGATCAGCTGGTGAGCTGGCAGGACAAGGCCCTGCCGCCCGCGTTCTGGGGCCGGACCGTCGCCGAGGTGCTCGCCGATCGACCATGGCTTTCGCAGCTGCCCACGCCGTTGATGACGCTGTCCGCGCCCGGCCTGCGGCACAACGTGGACACCCTGGCGACCTGGTGCACCCGGCACGGCGTCGAGCTCGCACCGCACGGCAAGACCTCGATGGCGCCCGCACTCTGGGCGATGCAGCTGGACGCGGGCGCGTGGGCGATCACGCTCGCCAACGCCTTCCAGCTCGGCGTCGCCCGCGCGTACGGGTTCCAGCGGATCCTGATCGCGAACGCGGTGATCTCCCCGCTGCAGCTGCGCTGGATCGCCGACGAACTCGAGGCCGACCCGTCGTTCGAGGTGATGGTCTGGGCGGACTCGATCCGCACGGTCGAGCTGATGGAGGCGGCCCGGTCGGCGTACGTCGGCCCCGACGCGCGCCCGCTCGACGTGATGGTCGAGGTCGGCGGCATCGGCGGCCGCACCGGTGCCCGCGACCTCGAAACCGCGCTGGCCGTCGGAGACGCGATCGCCGACGCGAGCACGCTGCGGCTCGCGGGCGTGGCGGGATACGAGGGCGCGATCGGGCACGGTGTCGACGAGGCGAACCTCGAGGAGGTCCGTGCGTACCTGCGCGATCTCGCGGCGGTCCATCACCGGCTGCGGCAGTACTACGACGCGGACGTCGTACCCGTGGTGAGCGCGGGCGGCAGCCAGTACTTCGAGCAGGTCGCGAAGGTCCTCGCCGACGAGGCCGGCGACGGCGCCCGAGTGGTACTGCGGTCCGGCGCGTACATCACCCACGACGACGGGCTCTACCGCCGCGTCTCGCCTCTCGGTCAGAACCCGAGAACCGACGGCGAGCAGCTCGTCGCCGCGATGCACGGGTGGATGCGGATCACGTCGCAGCCCGAGCCCGGCCTGGCGATCTTCGACGGCGGACGCCGCGACTTCCCGTTCGACCAGGACTACCCGGAGCCGCAGCTGATCCGGCCGCGGTCCGAGGGTTCGCCGATCCTGCCGGCGACCGGGATGACGGTGACCAACCTGAACGACCAGCACGGTTATCTGCACTTCTCCGACGACCAGCCGGTGGTGATCGGTGACGAACTCCGGGTCGGCCTGTCCCACCCGTGCACCGCGTTCGACAAGTGGGGACTGATCCCGGTGCTCGACGACCCGGACGCCGCCGACCCGGTCATCGTCGACCTGGTACGGACGTTCTTCTGACATGACTGATCTGCTGATCACCGGGGCACTGATCGTCGACGGCTCCGGGTCACCTGGGTACCACGGCGACGTCGCGGTCGATTCCGGCCGGATCGTGGCGATCGGCAACGACCTGCCGTCGGCGCACCGCACGATCGACGCCGACGGATTGGTGCTGTCGCCCGGGTTCATCGACATGCACTCGCATTCCGATCTGCAGATCCTGGTCAATCCCGATCACACCGCGAAGGTCAGTCAGGGCGTCACGCTGGAGGTGCTCGGGCAGGACGGGCTGTCGTTCGCACCGATCGACGATCCGACGAGGGCCGTCGTACGGCGTCAGATCGCGGGCTGGAACGGGGAGCCGGACGACTTCGAGTTCACCTGGTCCACGGTCGCGGGATATCTCGATCGCCTGGACCGCGGGATCGCCTGCAACGCGGCGTACCTGGTTCCCCAGGGGACGCTGCGGATGATGGTCGTTGGGACCTCCAACCGTCCGGCGACCGCAACCGAGCTCGCCCGCATGGAGGAGCTGCTCGCCGACGGTCTGCGCGACGGGGCGGTCGGGATGAGCAGCGGGCTGACCTACACGCCGGGCATGTTCGCGGGCACCGACGAGCTCGTCGCGCTGTGCAAGGTCGTCGCGGAGCACGGCGGGTACTACGCGCCGCACCAGCGCTCCTACGGGAAGGGTGCCCTCGAGGCGTACGCCGAGATGGTCGAGGTGTCGCGCCGCTCGGACTGCGCGCTGCATCTCACCCACGCGGTGATGAACTTCGCGCCGAACGCCGGCCGCGGCGCCGACCTGGTCGCGATGATCGACGAGGCGATCGCGTCCGGGGTGGACGTCACCACGGACACCTACCCCTACTTGCCCGGGGCAACCACCCTGGCTGCGATCCTGCCGAGCTGGACGGCCGAGGGCGGCCCGGATGCGTTGCTGTCGCGACTGCGTGACCCGGCGACGCGGTCGCGGATCACCTACGAGCTGGAGCAGGTCGGCTCGGACGGGTGTCACGGATGCGTCGTCGAGTGGGAGACGATTGAGATCGGCGGCGTCCGCAACGCGGCGTTGTCCGACGCGGTCGGGAAGACGGTCGCGACCCTCGCGACGCGCGCCGGGAAGCCGGCGTCCGAGGTGTTCTTCGATCTGCTGCTCGCGGACGATCTCGCGACGTCGATCCTGCAGCACGTCGGCCACGAGGAGAACGTGCGCACGATCATGCAGCACCCGTCGCACACCGGCGGCTCGGACGGGATCCTGGTCGGCGGCAAACCGCACCCGCGCTCGTGGGGCACGTTCCCGCGCTACCTCGCGCACTACGTCCGTGACCTGGGCGTTCTCGACCTCGCTGACTGCATCCACCACCTGACCGGTCGCCCCGCGCGCCGCCTCCGGCTGACCGACCGCGGCCTGATCCGCGAGGGGTACGCCGCGGACCTGGTCCTCTTCGATCCCGACACCGTCCGCGACACCGCCACGTTCCCGGAGCCGCGTCAGCAGGCTGCCGGTATCCCCTTCGTGCTCGTCAATGGCGTCCCTGTCATCGACGACTCCCACCGGACGACGGCGCTTCCCGGCCGCGCGATCCGCCGTACCCCTTAGCCCTCACCGTGCGCCGCATGGTGCCCCGCTTGAAAGGAACTGTGTTGTGAACACCTTGGAGTTGCTCCGCGCCGACCGTGTTCTGACCGTTGTCCGCGCGCCGGAGATCTCCGACGCCCGGGACCTCTGCGCCGCTCTGGTTGCCGGCGGCATCCACGTCGTCGAGCTCACGTACACCACTCCCGACCTGCCCCGGCATCTCGAACGTGCCGCCTCCACCGCCGCCGAGACCGGTGCGGTCGTCGGCGCGGGCACTGTCCAGACCGCCGACCAGGCGACGCAGGCCATCAACGCCGGTGCCCAGTTCCTCGTCACTCCGGGGCAGGGGCCTGAGGCGGCCGCTGTCGCCGAAGCGGCCACGGCTGCCGGTATCCCGGTCGTCCTGGGTGCGTTCACTCCGTCCGAGGTGATGAGTGCGCTGGCCCTCGGTTCTGCCGCGGTCAAGATCTTCCCGGCTCACCAGTTGGGCCCGAAGTACTTCAAGGACCTCAACGGCCCGTTCCCCGGCGTACCGCTGATCCCGTCCGGCGGGGTCAACGCCACCAACGCCCGCGACTTCCTGGCCAACGGCGCCCTCGCGGTCAGCGCCGGCACCGACGTCGTCGCCCCCGCTGATGTGGCCGCCGCCAACTGGAGCTCGATCACGACCAAGGCGAAGACCTTCTGCGCCGCCCTCTAGCTCTCCGGCCCTCTACCTGCGGAGCCCTCTACTGAACGGTGATGCTGCCGTAGCTGGTCCGTAGGTAGAGGCGATGAGTAGCGGTCGCGTCGTTCGGTACGTCGAGCTGAGTGGAGCCCTGCGCCGCGACCGCATCAATCGTGTACGTCGTCGACCGCGGCACCTGCACGGTGATCGACCCGTTGCTCGCGGTCGCCGCCAGCTGGTCGGGCGGACGGTCGAATACGAGCGAGATCGAACCCCGCCGCGCATCCACCGACACCTGCGAGCTCCGCACCTGCGCCATGTCGATCGACCCGTCGCTCGCATCGACCTTCAACGGCGACGACACCCCGACCACATCGATCGAGGCCCGGTCGACTTTCGCCTGCACCGGGGCGTCTGTCGGCACCTCCACCGTGAGATTGACCGCGCAGTGCACATCCGGACACATCGTCCGGACGACCAGCTGGCCGGCGGCCTGCGACACCTGAACGTCGGGCTTCGTCGCCGCGTACGCCCCGTCGACAGTCACATGCACCTGCTTGTCGGGACTCGCCAGCACCTGCGTCGGAACATCGGCCGCGATCTGTACCCCGTCGGCACTCGCCGCGAACGTCGACGAGTAGTTGTACGGCAACTTCCCACGAATCAACGACACCGTCACCGCGGCCCCCGTCACCACGAGCAGCAGCAACGGCACCAACCCAACAATCAGCATCACCCGCTGCGCCCTGCTCACAGAACCCCACCGCGACCGCGCCATCACGTCTCCAGGTACTTCAGCACGGCGAGAACGCGGCGATGCTCGCCATCGGTCGGCGACAACCGCAGCTTCAGGAAGATGCTGCTGATGTGCTTCTCGACGGCGCCTTCACCCACCACGAGTGCCTGCGCTATCCCGGCGTTCGACTTACCCTCCGCCATCGCGCGGAGAACGTCCTGTTCCCGCGGGCTCAGCATGGCCAGCGGATCCACCTTGCGCGACCGCACCAGCAACTGCGAGATCACCTCTGGGTCGAGAGCCGCCCCACCGTCCGCGACCCGGCGCAGTCCGTCGATGAACTGATCGACATCGGCCACCCGGTCCTTCAGCAGATACCCGACGCCACCTGGGTTCCCGCCGATCAACTCGCTCGCGTACCGCTCCTCGACGTACTGCGACAACACCAGCACCCCGACCTCCGCATGCTGCTCGCGGATCACCAGCGCCGCCCGCAACCCCTCGTCGGTGAACGTCGGCGGCATCCGCACGTCGACCACACAGACGTCCGGCCGATGCACCGCAACCGCCTTCAGCAGCGAGTCACCATCCCCCACCGCCGCGACCACCACACAGTCCTGCTCCTCGAGCAACCGCACGATCCCCTCACGCAGCAACACCGAGTCCTCAGCAATCACCACCCGCATCCGCCCTGCCTGGCCGGTCTGCTGGGCCTGCGCGGCGTCTCCGGTGTGCTCCACGTGCCCCGCGTGCTCGGAGCGTTCCGTGTCCCCGGCGCGCGCCAGGTGTTCGGTCTGCTCGGTTGGGTCAGCCACAGGGAACCTCCGCGATCAGGGTCGTCCCGCCACCCGGCGGGCTGTCCACCGTGAGCCGACCATCCACACCAGCCACTCGATCCGTCAGCCCGCGCAGCCCACTCCCCCGACCCGGGTCCGCCCCACCCTGCCCGTCGTCCCGTACCTCGACCCGCAGCACATCGCCTTCCCGCTGCACCCGAACCTCCGCCTGCGCGGCATCGGCATGCTTCGCCACATTCGCCAGCGCCTCCGTCACGACGAAGTACGCGATCGACTCGATCGTCAACGAGGGCCGCGGCTGCACGTCGACACTCAACCGAACCGGCACCGCCGACCGAGCCGCAACAGCCGACAGCGCCGCATCCAGACCTCGGTCGGTCAGCACCGGTGGATGCAACCCACGGGTCAGATCACGGATCTCGGCGATCGCCTGCATCGCCTCGGAGTGCGCCTCCTCGATCAACGCCCGAACCGCCGGGTCCTTGTCCCCCAGCCGGTTCTTCGCCCGCCCGAGAGTCATCGCCAGCGACACCAACCGCTGCTGTGCACCGTCGTGCAGGTCGCGCTCCATCCGCCGCCGCTCGGCCTCGACCGAGTCGACGACCTGCCGCCTGCTCTCGACCAGCTGGTGCACCCGCTCGGCCAGCACACCGGTCTCGGACGGCCCGAGCAGCATCTTGACCAGCCAGGCATCGACCGCCGACGCCCCACGCATCATCATCGGCGAGATCAGCAGCAGGAACGCGGCCGCAAGCACCGCCACGACCGACGCCTTCGTCGTCGAGTCGATGACGAACGGCCCGAGCTGCGCCTGCGCCGCGGCGAACTGCGAGTAGTACGCCGGGAGCGCGACGAGCACCGGCGGTATGGACCAGGCCACGATGATCGCGCAGAACCACACGATGGCCAGCGGCAGCAGAGTGGAGTAGTAGGCGAACTGCCGCCACAGACCTGGATCACCGAGCGCCAGCATCGCGTCCTCGAGCCGGGAGCCGGTCGGCGGCGGTGGCACCAACGGCTGCACCTGCTGCCCCCGCGTGATCCGCGCCCGCTCCCGCTCCCATCCCGCGACCAGGTAGACAAGCCGGTTCGCGCCCTTGCTGAGCGGGATCCCGATCGCCGCGAGCGGGAAACCCACCAGGACCGCCGTGGTCGCGAACAGCACCACCAGGCCCGAGGTGAGCACGACCAGCGAGTCACCGAGCACGTGGATGGTTGCCAACCACAAGTACGGCGAGCGCCAGAGGCCCCAAGGCGTCCGGGGAACCGGACTCGCAGCAACCGTCATCCGGATCACCTCCCCGTCTCGGCGCGTGCTTGCCGTCACAACTTACGTGGTCCGCGCGGCCGGACGGCATGAGGACAACCCACGGATCCGGCCGGGGGTTATCCCCACCCCGGTTCGTGGGCTGGCCGGACTGTGTCGAGCGGCCCTGGCCGGGATGCTCGAAGCCATGACGACGACAGCGATCGACACCAGACTCACCGGCGATCCCGGCCGGGCCATCGACAGCAGACTGGACGGCCGCCTCGGCGACGCGATCGACGACCGCGTGGCCGAGGCGCTCGACGACTACATCGCCGAGGGCCGGCTCGACGGCCGGATCCGCCCGCGCCGTTCACCCGGCGGTCTGGCCGCGCTGGTCGCAGCCGGAGTCGCTGCGGTGCTGCTGCCCTGGTGCCTGATCCTCGCGGCGACGCTACCGAGCAGCTACCAGGTGGACCATTGGAAGCTCACCTGGATCGGCCTCGACTGCGGCACGGCGCTCGCGGCCGGCATCACGGCGTACCTGCTGCACACTCGCAACAGGTACGCAGTGCTGACCGCGATGGCCGCCGGGACGCTGCTGGCCGCCGACGCCTGGTTCGACGTCAGCACAGCCGCGGCCGGCTTCGACCGCACGCTCTCGCTCGCGGAGGCGCTCCTGCTGGAGTTGCCGCTGGCGATCTGCGCCTTCGTGGTCGCCGCCCGCGAGCTGCGGAGGCGTTAGCCGATGAGCTCGAGCACGGGACCGTCATGCAGAGCTCGGTAGACCTTGTCCCGCAGGCCGTTGGCCTCGGCATCGGTGAGTGTGCGATCCACCGGCCTGAGGACCAGCCTGACCAGGAGATTCCGTTGCCCCGGGGTCATCTGGAGACGCTCACGGGCGGCCGTCGGCAAGTCGTCGTACGACGTTTCGCCCAGCACCTCCAGCGACTCCGCGGCATCGGCCTCCGGGCCGAGCGCCGCGCGAACCTTGTCGCCGAGCACCTCCGCCGACACGTCCGCCGAGGCGTCGACAACGACCGACAGGTCGCGACGGACCGGCGGCATCGACGAGACCGCTTTGTACGGCAGCAGATCCAGCATCTGACTCGCCACCCGTGGATCCGTCGACCGCAGCAGCCGGATGTCGCGGATGCCCTTGCGGAGCATCAGGAGCCGGTCGAGACCGGGTCCCATCGCGAGTCCGGTCCAGCTCTCGTCCAGGCCGGCCAGACGGAGGACGTGCGGAGCCGCGACACCGCATTCACCAATCTCGATCCACTGATCGTCCAGCAATACGTCGATCTGACGCCCGTGGATCGTGTACGGGTGCACCGCCGGAACGGTCCGGTAGGTCTGCCCGGGAAGGACCGTGTCGACCAGGCGGGCGATCATGTCCTCCAGCTCGGGCTCGCCCAACGTGACATTGCGACTGATCCGCCACAAGTCGAGCTGATGTGGCGTGCCGGTGTGCTGCCAGTCGACCGAGTCCCGGCGGTAACAGATGCCGGCGCAGATCATCAGCACATCGGATGCTTCGGACTGCGCAAGCTCGCGAAGCGCCGGCGGGATCATCGCCGACGTGTGGCTTCGCAGTACCTCGGTCTCGGACACGTAGCGCGTGTAGCGGGCCTCCCGTGTCACGGCGTCGGACGCGTACCCGAGGTTGTCGTAGTTGTCCGCCATCGGTACGACGGGATCGTCGCGGCGGGTCCAGATCTCGGTGTAGGGCCAGGCAGTGCCCAGCGCCTGACGGATCGAGTCCACGACCAACTGGACGGCATGCGCTCCCTGGGCCGGATCAGCGAGGTCGCGGAGCGCGAGGGCAGAGTGCAGTTCTTCAACAGTGAGGACAGACATGGTTTTCTCTCCAGGATGACGGTCTCGACGGGGGGTCCACCCCGGTCGGCCGCAGTCACCTCAGGAGAGAGCGCAGCAGCAGCTCACCCCGTCGGCACCGTCGTGCCGGCCGGGGCGCAGAAATCGCCACCCGTACTGCGTCATGTCCTCAACTCTACCGGTTCAGGCCAACGACCACCGCCCCTTTGTCAGTCGCCATCGAGGCGAGCGGGCCGGTCGAGGGTGAACCACGCGACCGCTGCTGCGATCACCGCGAGGACAGCGATGGCTACGTAGGCAACCGCAGCGCCACGGTCGAACGCGTCTCGCGCAGCAGTCGTCAGGGAGCTGCCGGTCCGCGTCGGCAGTGTTCCCGCCACCTCGAGTGCACCCTGCAGCGACCCTCGGGCCTTGTCGCCCTGCTCCGGGCCGAGCGCGGGGGCGTTTGCGTCGAGGTTCCGGACGTAGACGCTCGCCAGGATGGATCCGACCATCGCCACCCCGATCGACCCACCCACGAACCTGCTGACGAAGTTGAGGGACGACCCGTCACCGGCTTTCGCCGCGGGCAGGCTGTTCATCACCACGGTCGACGGTGGCGCGATCAGCACCGACAGGCCGACGCCGAGTACGACGGAGCCGGCGATCATCGCCCAGAGCGGTCCGTTGCCGGATACCGCGAGTACCCCGGCCGCGGCGGCGCTCACGATGAGCCCGAGCGAGATCGTGGTCCGGGCTCCCAGCCATTGCAGGATCCGCTGGGACTGCAGGGAGCACGCCCCGAAGACGACTGCGAACGGCAGGAACAGCAGACCAACGGCCACGATCGACTCGCCCCGGACATCAAGGAGGTACTGAGGATTCAGGAACAGGAACGAGCTCAGCACCAGGTAGGCCACCATCAAGGTGATCGCGCCGGTGGCGACGAGCGGGCGCCGCAGGATCCGTACGTCGAACAACGGAGACCTTGTCCGCAGCTCCCGGACGACGAACGCTGCGACTGCGATCGCACCGACCCCCACGGCCGCGAGCACGAGGGGAGACGTCCAGCCGCGTCCTGGGCCTTCGATGACGCCGAAGAGCAGCGCACCGAGCCCGACGACCGACAGCACCGCTCCCAGCACATCGAGCGCCGGGCGGCGACCAGCCGGGACCGGAGCGCGAGACTCGGGGATGGTCCGCGTTCCGGCGACGACCCCGACTGCGACGATCGGCACATTGACCAGGAACACCGAGCCCCACCAGAAGTGGTCCAGCAGCAGCCCGCCGATGATCGGGCCGACGGCCAGACCAGTTGCGCCGAGCACTACGAAGGCGCTGATCGCACGGCCTCGCTTCTCGGGTGGGTACATCGACGCGATGATGGCCAGCGCGGGCGCGATCGCGCCTGCGGCGCCCAGCCCCATCACCGCCCTCGAGGCGATCAGCGCTCCCGTGGACGGGCTGAACGCCGCGGCCAGCGACCCGAGCGCGAACACCGCGTAGCTGGAGAGAAATACGCGCCGACGCCCGTACCGGTCCGCCACCGCACCGCCGAGCACCAGCATCCCTGCCAGCACGATGTTGTACGCGTCGATCGTCCACTGCAACTCGTTGGTGCCGGCGTCGAGGGCCTTGCCGATGGCCGGCAGCGCGACGTTGGTGATCGTCAGGTCGACCCCGGCCGTCAATGAGCACAGGCACAGGATTCCGAGCGCCACAGAGCGCCCGCGAGCGGTAACCGCCGGCCCCCCGGGTTCCCGATGGTTCTGGTGCAGACGCCCATGGTCGTGCACGACACCCAATCTAAGTGCGGCACCGCCTGCTCGTCAGCTGCCTCACTGTGCGCCGTAACCCCGTAGCTGACCGTGCCTACGAGTGCGACGATGGTCCGCATGCGATGGATCGACACCCTGGAATCAGCAGCCGCCGAGAAGCTGCCGGAGGCAGTGCACCGATACTTCCGGCAAGGCGCGGCCAGTGGGATCAGCGTCGGCGAAGCAACCGCGGCTTGGTCGACGTACCGCTTCCGCCCGCATGTTCTGAACGACGTCTCCACGGTCGACCTCGGGACCACGGTCCTCGGTGAACCCGTCGACCTGCCGATCATGGTCGCGCCGTCGACGATGCACCGGATGGCCGACCCGGACGGCGAGGTCGCGATGGCGCGCGGCGTCGGCGCGGCGAGGTCGGTGATCGGGCTGTCCAGCAACGCGGGTACGACGTTCGCCGAGCTCGGGACGACCGGCGTCCCGTGGTGGCTGCAGATCTATGTCGTGCGGAACCGCAACATCACCGAGCGGATGGTGGATGCAGCGGTCGAAGCCGGCGCGCGGGCGGTCGTGCTGACCGTCGACACTCCGGTGGTCGGCCGCAAGGAAGACGACGGCGAAACGGTCTGGGACCTGGTGCAACCCGGCCAGCTCCTGGCGAACCTGCCCGAGGGCGACTGGACCGACGACGACCTCGCGAAGGCCGACGATCTGAACCCGGACGTGATCGGCTGGCTCGCCGAACGCACCGGCCTGCCCGTCGTCGTGAAGGGCGTGCTCCGGGGCGACGACGCCAAACGCTGCGCCGACGCGGGCGCCGCCGGCATCATCGTGTCCAACCACGGCGGCCGCCAGCTCGACGGCTCGATCCCCACCGCCCTGGCCCTCCCCGAGGTCGCCGAAGCAGTAGCCGGCTCCGGAGTCGAGGTGTACGTCGACGGTGGCATCCGCCGCGGCGAACACATCCTCGCCGCCCTCGCACTCGGCGCCCGCGCGGTCTTCGTCGGGCGACCCGCGCTGTGGGCGCTGACCGTCGACTCGTCCGGCGGCGTCACCCGGCTGCTCACCGACCTCGGCGACGAGCTCGACCACGCCCTGCGTCTCGTGGGCAGTCCGACGCTGTCCTCACTGACCCCGGATCTCATCACCGCCCGATGAGGGAAACAGAAAGCCCCCGGGAGATGGCGGTTTCAAGGGGTCGTCGCAACACCGCCTTGGGTTCTAGGTGGTCGGTGGTTGAGTTCCTGGGCGACGTGTTGGAGGTCTTCGGGTCCGTGGAGGCTGAGGTCGGTTCTCTTGGGGAAGTACTGGCGCAGGAGC
>NZ_JBWKCB010000013.1:0-78395 GCF_056436705.1 Kribbella sp. NPDC043289 | reverse complement strand
AAACGCTCGACTGGGACACCCCAGCCGAGCGTTTGCGTGATCTACTCACCACCTAGAACCCAAGGCGGTGTTGCGACGACCCCTTGAAACCGCCCCGTTGACGGGGGCTTTCTCGGGCTTCAGGCCGTGGCGGCCGTCAGGTCGATCTTCGGCTCGGCGAAGTGACAGGCGGCCGTGTGGCCCTCGGTCGACTGCGGCTTGATCTGCAGCAGCGGTTCCTCGGTGGCGCAGATGTCCTCCGCCTTCCAGCAGCGGGTCCGGAACCGGCAGCCGCTCGGCGGGTCGATCGGCGAGGGTACGTCGCCGACCAGCCGGATCCGCTCCTTCGGCGGGACCCCACGGATCGTGCCGAGGTCCGGTGCCGCGGACAGCAGCGCCTGCGTGTACGGGTGCTGCGGCGCGTTGTAGATCTGCTCCCGGGTGCCCTGCTCGACGATCTTGCCGAGGTACATCACCGCGACCTCGTCACAGAAGTGCCGGACCACGCCGAGGTCGTGGGCGATGAACACGAACGCGATCCCGAGGTCCTTACGCAGGTCCTCGAGCAGGTTCATCACCTGGGCCTGGATCGACACGTCCAGCGCGGACACCGGCTCGTCGGCGATGATCACCTCGGGCTCGACCGCGAGCGCCCGGGCGATCCCGATCCGCTGCCGCTGACCACCGGAGAACTCGTTCGGGTACCGGTTGTGGTGCTCCGGGTTCAGGCCGACCCGCTCCAGCAGTTCCTGGACGCGCTCGAGCTCCTTGCCCTTCGGCACCAGGTTGTGCACGCGTAGCGGCGTACTGATGATGTTGCTGACCGTCTGCCGCGGGTTCAGCGAGCTGTACGGGTCCTGGAAGACGATCTGCAGCTGCCGGCGGAACGGGCGCAGGTCCCGCTCCTTCAGCTGCGCGATGTCGGTGCCCTTGAACAGGATCTGCCCCGCCGTCGGCGTGAGCAGCCGGGTGATCATCCGGCCGGTGGTCGACTTGCCACAGCCGGACTCACCGACCAGGCCGAGGCTGGCGCCCGCCTTCAGGTCGAAGCTGACCCCGTCGACGGCCTGCACGACCTTCTTGGTCCGGCCGAGACCGGCGGCTTCCTTGATCGGGAAGTGCATCTTCAGGTCGCGGACCTGCAACAACGATTCGCTCATGATTCCTCAGTCCCCTCGTCAGCCCAGTCTCGGCGCGACCTCGGCCTCGTACACCGAGGCCTTGTCGTGCAGGTGACAACGGGACGTGTGCGCACCGGCGCCGTCCACCGGCAGCAGTTCCGGCAGCTGGGTGGTGCAGAGTTCGCCCTTGACCCGGTCCTTGTACGGGCAGCGCGGGTTGAACGCGCAGCCGTCCGGCAGGTTCAGCAGGCTCGGCGGCAGACCCTTGATCGGACGCAGCCGCTCGTTCGCCGCGGAGACCGTCGGGATCGACTCCAGCAGACCCCAGGTGTAGGGCATCCGCGGGTTCGCCAGCACGTCCTGCGCGGTGCCGTACTCGACACAGCGCCCGGCGTACATCACCAGGACGTCGTCGGCCATCTCGGCCACCACGCCCAGGTCGTGGGTGATCAGCACGATCGCGGAGCCGAACTCCTTCTGCAGGTTGTTCAGCAGGTCCAGGATCTGCGCCTGCACGGTGACGTCGAGCGCGGTGGTCGGCTCGTCGGCGATCACCAGCTTCGGGTCGTTGATCAGGCTCATCGCGATCATGGCGCGCTGCCGCATACCGCCGGAGAACTCGTGCGGGTACTGCGCGAACCGGCGCGGCGGGTTCGGGATGCCGACCAGGTCGAGCATCTCCAGCGCCCGCTTCTTCGCGGCGTCCTTCGAGACCTTGTGGTGCACCCGGTACGCCTCGACCAGCTGGTTGCCGATCGTGTACAGCGGATGCAGCGAGGACTGCGGGTCCTGGAAGACCATCGAGACCGCGTCGCCGCGGACCTTCATCAGGTCGCTCTCGCTGAGGCCGATGATCTCGTCGCCGCCGAGCCGGATCGAGCCGGTGATCCGGGTCCGCTTGCGGTCGTGCAGGCCCATCACGGCCATGCTCGACACGGACTTGCCGGAGCCGGACTCGCCGACGATCGCCAGCGTGCGGCCGAGCGGGACCGAGTAGCTCAGCCCGTTCACCGCGCTGACCAGACCGTCCGCGGTCGGGAACTGCACCGCGAGATCCTCGACCACCAGGTACGGCGTCTCGCCACTCGGGTTGGTCGAACCCTGGCGACGCTCGCGGGTGGCGACCGACGGCCCACGCTTGGCGGCAGCAGTATCCGTCGCAGCGCCGTCCGTGGCGTCCGCCGGCGTGGCTGCACTCTCGGCCATGCTGTCCTTCTTGTCGTCGGGGGCGGGATTCGTCACGACAGCCTCACCCGGGGGTCGATCAGGCTGTAGCCGATGTCCACCAGGAGGTTCATCACGACGATGAGCACGGAGGCGACCAGCACGGTGCCCATGATCACCGGCAGGTCGTAACTGTTCAAACTGTCCAGCACCAGGACGCCGAGCCCGGGGAGGTCGAAGATCCGCTCGGTGAAGATCGCGCCGCCGAGGCTGCCGGCGACGTCCAGACCGAAGATCGTGACGACCGGGATCAACCCGGACCGGAGCGCGTGCTTGTAGGTGACCACCCGGTCCGACAGGCCCTTGGCCCGCGCGGTCCGGATGAAGTCCTCGCTCAGTGTCTCGACCATGGAGCCACGGGAGTATCTGGCGTAGGACGTGCAGTTGTAGATGCCGAGCACCAACCAGGGTGTCAGCAAACCGGCGACCCATTTCGCCGGGTTCTCGGACGGTGGTGTCCATTCCCCTCGAGGCAGGATCGGATAGAGCACCGTCAGATAGAGAGCGACCATCAGCGCCACGATGTAGTACGGCACCGAACTGATCACCAGGGTGCTGCTCATCAGGGCCCGGTCGCCCAGGGTCCCGCGTCTCTTCGCCGCCATCGATCCGACGAACACACCGATCGTCAGCACCAGGACGGCGTACCCGAAGACCAGTGACAACGTCACCGGGAACCGGGACTTGATCATGTCGGTGACCGGCCGGTCGTTCTTGAACGAGAAGCCGAGGCACGGCGCCGCGCAGTGCTGCTTGACGCCCGACGTGGTGAAGTCGCGACCGGTGAAGATGCCCGCGGTGTACTCGGCGAACTGCTGTGCCTTCGGCCGGTCGAGATGCAGGTTGGTCCTGATCTCGTTGTACCGCTGGGTGGTGCAGTTGCGCTCGCCGCAGATCGCGCCGGCCGGGTCGGTGGGCGCGATGAAGAACAGCGCGAAGGTCGCGATCAGGGTTGCCAACACGACACTGAGCGCGCTGACCAGGCGGCGCGCCACGAAGTAGAGCACGGGATTGTCTCCTCACCGATCGGCATGGTGCCCGGACTGTGGTCCGGGCACCATGCCATGTTCAGTGGATCAGTACTGCATCAGACGGACTTCGATCAGGGCTGCTTCAGGAACATCGAGGTGAACTCGAAGAGGCCCTGTGTCGGGTCGTTGATCGCGTGCCCGATGTTCTTACCGGTCGGCATGTTGCTCGCGCTGTAGTACAGCGGGATCACCGGGAGGTACTTCTCCAGGATGTCCTTGTCGACCTTCGTCCACTCCTTCAGCTGCTCGTTCGGCTCCTTGGCCGAGACCGCGTCGATCTCCGCGTCCAGGGCCTTGTCCTGCAGCTGGCCGACGCTGTTGCCCAGGGCGATCGCGTCGGACTTGAACAGCACCGGCATCCAGCTGGTGGCGCTCGGCCAGTCGGAGCACCAACCGGTCGGGGTCTTGCCGATGTTCACCGGAGCGTTCTGGTCACCGGTGAAGGTACGGATCTTGGCCTTCGGGACACCGATGGCCTTGACCTTGAAGCCGGCCTTCTCGAACATCTGCTTGCGGAACTGCGTGGTACGGGTCGAGATCGGGTCGTCGATCGAGTAGTACCAGCTGAGCTCGAAGTTCGACTTGCCCAGCTTGGCCAGCTCGTCCTTGACCTCCTTGGCGACCGCGTCGTCCTCGGCGCCCTTACCGGTTCCGTTCAGGCCCGGCAGCTCGTACTTCTCGAAGCCCGGGACGGCCGGCGGCAGGATCGTCGACGCGGGCGGGTCGTCGGTCGGGTTCAGACCGGCCACCTTGCGCCAACCATCGGTCGGGTGCGCCTTGGCGATCAGCTTGCGGACCTCCAACGGAATCTTCCGGGTGTCCATCGTGTACATGATCGTGCAGGGCGACGGGCCCTTGGTCAGCTGCGACTGGTCCTTGACCTCAGGAAGCAGCGAGACGTCCAGGTTCGAGTAGTTCACCGCGTTGCCGTCGGGGCCGGCGCTGGCCAGCACCTGACGCTGCACCTTCAGGGTGTCCTGGGCGAACTTGAAGTCCCAGCCGTCGACGTACTGGTGCCGCACCGGGTCGGTGTTCGGGTCCCAGTTCGGGTTCTTCGCCAGCTTGAGCTCGGCACCCGGCTGGTACGACGTGACCTGGTACGGGCCGGTCGTCATCGGGCGCTGCTCGTAGTTCTTCTGGGTGTCCTTCGCCTTCGGGATCGGCGTGAACATCGGGAAGGCGACGTAGTACGGCAGGTCGTCGAACTTCTTCGCCAGGTGGATGACCAGCGTCGAGTCGTCCGGCGTCTCGACACCCGCGTAGGTGTCGCCGCCCGGGCCGTACGGGCCCTTGTACTTCTCGCCGTCCTTGAAGAACTGGATCTGGTAGCTGGGTCCGGCGTCGTACAGGTCGTGCGCGAAGGACCGCTTGATCGCGTACGCGTAGTCCTCGGCCTTGACCGGCGTGCCGTCCTGGTACTTGATGCCCTTCTTCAGCTTGAAGGTCCAGGTGAGGCCGTCGTCCGACTTCGTACCGAGGTCTTCGGCGAGGTCCGGAACCAGGACCGGCTTGTGGTCCGGGCCGTCCAGGCGGTACTGCGTCAGCGTGCGGAAGAACAGCTTCTCGATCTGGTTGCCGTCGGTGTAGTAGGTGTTCGACGGGTCGAACGTGTCCGGGGTCACGTCCGACAGCACGGTGATCGTGCCGCCCTTCTTGGCGCCCTCTACGTCAGCCGCAGGACCCTTCGCAGTGGCGTCCGTGGCCTTCTCCTGGGCGCCCCCCACGCTGTTGCTGTCGCCTTTGTTGCCGCTGTTCGAGGACGGGCTGCCGCAAGCCACGGCGGCCAGCATGACCGTCGCCGCGATTGCGGTGATCCGTTTCCACTGCATGGTCGGGTTTCTCCTTTTCTGCCGCTGGGGCAATCGCCGAACTACCGGCGAGTCTTGGGGTCGAAGGCGTCCCGGATGGCGTCTCCGAGCAGCGCCAGCGCGAGCACCAGAGCGGTGATCCCGATGACGGGCAGCCAGAGGTACATCGGGTCGGCCTTGAACCAGTTGGTGGCGACCGCGATCGTCTGCCCCCAGGAGGGCTTCGGTTCGACGAGTCCGACACCGAGGAAGGACAGACCGGCCTCCGCGGTCACGTACGCCGGGAGCGACAGCGAGGCCGAGATGACGATCGGGGCCACCAGGTTCGGCAGCAGCTCCTTGAAGAGCACCTGCCGGGTGGGTACGCCGATCGCTTTGGCGGCGAGGACGAACTCGCGTTCCCGCAGCGAGAGCACCTCGCCGCGGATGATGCGAGCCAGGCCGGCCCAGCCGAAGAACGAGAGCACGAAGATGAGCACGTAGAACCGGATGTCCGCCTGCTGCTCAGGGCCCAGGTTGAACGAACCGCCGCGCATCGACTCGACGATCGGCACCAGCGCGATCGCGAACAGCAGGTACGGCAGGCTCAGCACGAAGTCGATCAGCCACGAGATCACCCGGTCGGTCCAGCCGCCGAGGAAGCCGGCCAGCAGACCCATCACGACGCCGACCACGGTCCCGACGACGGTGGCCAGGAACGCGATGATCAGCGACGGGCGGGCACCGAACACCCAGCGGGCGAAGTTGTCCCGGCCGGTCTTCGGCTCGACACCGAACCAGTGCGAGCCGTTCGCGCCGATCGTCGGGAAGCCGTACTCGTCCACCAGGTCGGTGTGGAAGGTACCGATGTCCTGGCCCTCGAGCTTGGCCAGCAGCGGCGCGAAGACCGCGACCAGGATGAAGAACAGCACGATCGTCGCGCAGATCACCGCGACCCGGTCCTTGCGGAGCCGCTCGAAGGCGATCCGGCTCGGAGACTTCCCGTGCGGAGTGGCCGCGGTGCGGGTCGGCTCCGCCGACGCCGGGTGTTCTTCGACCCCTACGGTCGAGTCGGGCGACCCAATACTCATTCGCACTCCGTCAGCTCAGTCGGCCGGATTTCGGTCCGTTGATCCGGCGCCCATCGGTGGATAGCGTGCCGGATCTTTGTTGTCTGGTTGGGCTTGCGTCAAATCCCCTTGACAGGGCGCTTCCCCCTAACCGCGCGCTAGCCTGCCTGACACTGTGACACCAAACCAGCGGTGCCCGGCACCAGTGCACAAATCGTTACCGGAACGGGTACTGGAACGGAACATTTGCCCCGTTTCGTCACCGTTCGCAGTCAATCCTTCGCGAAGCGCGTCGGCACAGGCTCGTCAGTGGCCAATTTGTGCCAGTATGTTACAAATCGTAACCATTGGTGCCAATGGCGTGATCGTGACGCTTCGTAGCATTCGGCAGCCCGCATGGACATGAGTACGCGGTTCGCCCGCCGGCCGCGGGGCCGGAAAACGAACCGCGAAGGGGTACCGCGTGAATTGCCCGGGATCACCGGTCGGTGATCCCGATTGCATTAGCGCGGTATCTAACGGACGTGCACGGTGACGAACGGCGGCTTGACGACGTTGAAGGTTTCCTGACGGCCGCGGATGTCGACGGTGACCTCGTCGCCCTCCTTTACCGCCGCGTCCAGCAGCGCCAGCGCGACGCCCTTCTTCAGCGTCGGTGAGAACGTCCCGGACGTGACCTCGCCGAGGGCCGCGCCGGACTGATCCAGGACCGACATGTGCGGCCGCGGGATGCCCCGTCCGGCCGCGAGCAGGCCGCGCAGGATCCGGGCCGGTCCGCGCTCCTTCTCGGCCCGTAGCGCCTCGTCGCCCCAGAAGTGCTCCTTCTTCCACCCGACAGCCCATCCGGAGCGCGCCTGCACCGGCGTGATGTCGGGAGAGATGTCCTGGCCGTGCAGCGGGTACCCCATCTCGGTCCGCAGCGTGTCCCGGGCTCCAAGCCCGGCCGGGGCGATGTCGTACTGCGCACCGGCGTCCAGCAACGCGTCGAACACGGCCACCGCGGCAGCGTTCGGTACGACGAGCTCGTACCCGCGCTCGCCCGTGTAACCGGTCCGGCACACCACGACCGGCGTACCGCGGAAGTCGGCGACGTCGAAGGACATGTAGTCGTGGCCGGTCGGCAGGCCGATCGCCGCCACCACCTCGTCGCTCTTGGCGCCCTGCACCGCGAGGATCGCGTAGTCGTCGTGGACGTTGGTGACCTCGACGCCGTCGGGCGCGCTCTCCTGCAGCAGCCGGACCACCTCGGCGGTGTTGGCCGCGTTCGGGATCAGGAACACGTCGTCGTCGGCGTGCAGGTAAGCGATCAGGTCGTCGACCACTCCCCCGCGCTCGTTGCAGCACAGCGTGTACTGCGCCTGCCCCGGGGTGATCTTGCCGAGGTCGTTGGTCAGGCAAGCGTTCACGTACGCCGCCGCGCCCGGACCCTTGACCGTCGCCTTACCGAGGTGACTCACGTCGAAGACGCCGACCGACGTCCGGACCGCGGTGTGTTCCGCCACGACCCCGGCGTACTCCAGGGGCATCTCCCAGCCGCCGAACTCGGCGAACTTGGCACCGAGCGCGACATGACGCTCGTGCAGGGGCGACTTCTTCAGATCAGACGACTCGGTCATGGAGGCGAAACTACCTGACGCGTAGCATGCGGAGGCAGCTTGCACGTACCGTCACGACCGGCCGTCTGAGTCGCCGGTCAAGGAGGACTGAGGATTTCGTGACCACCATCACCCTGAGCAAGTCAGATGCCGCCGGCGTCAAGACCGACGCCGTGGTCATCGGCGTGGTCAAACTCGGCGGCGGCGTCGCTCTGCCGGCCGGCACCGAGTCGCTGAACGCCGCGTACGGCGGGAAGCTGGTGGAGGTGCTCGCCGGCCTCGGCGCCACCGGCAAGGCCGGAGAGGTGACGAAGGTGCCGGGCCCGAAGCCGGGCAAGTCGGCGACGCTGATCGCGGTCGGTCTCGGCGCGGCTCCCGACGGCGAACTGAAGACCGAGGACCTGCGGGTCGCGGCCGGCACCGGCGTCCGGGCCGTGAAGATCAGCCAGTCCGTCGCGTTCGCGCTGCCGACGCCCGACGCCGAGTGCGTCCGCGCGGTGGCCGAGGGCGCGCTGCTCGGTCGGTACGCGTTCACGGCGTACAAGTCGGGTGACACCACCGAGGCCCCCGGCAACCTGACCGTGCTCACCGACCTGGCCCGGAACAAGGACGCCAAGGCCGCGCTCGAGCGCGCGCAGGTGACCGCCGACTCCGTCGCCCAGGTGCGCGACTGGGTGAACACCCCGCCGTCCGACCTGCACCCGGCCGAGTTCGCGGCCGACGCGGTCAAGCTCGGCAAGGAGTACGGCGTCAAGGTCGAGGTGCTCGACGAGAAGGCGCTCGCCAAGGGCGGGTACGGCGGCATTCTCGGCGTCGGCCAGGGCTCGACCAACCCGCCGCGGCTGGTCCGGCTGACCTACACGCCGAAGAAGCCGGTGACGCACCTGGCGTTCGTCGGCAAGGGCATCACGTTCGACTCCGGCGGCCTGTCGCTGAAGACGTCGACCGGCATGGTCAGCATGAAGTCCGACATGGCGGGTGCCGCCGCGGTGATCGGCGCGACGCTGGCCATCGCGCGACTCGGTCTCCCGGTCCAGGTGACGACGTACGCCGCGATGGCCGAGAACATGCCGTCCGGTTCGGCGGCCCGCCCGTCCGACGTCCTCACCATGTACGGCGGCAAGACCGTCGAGGTGCTGAACACCGACGCCGAGGGCCGGCTCGTGCTCGGCGACGCGCTCGTCCGGGCGTCCGCGGACCAGCCCGACCTGATCGTCGACGTGGCGACCCTGACCGGCGCCTGCGTCGTTGCCCTGGGCACCAAGGTGGCGGGCGCGTTCGGCAACACCGACGCCGCGCGCGACCGGGTGGTGGACGCCGGCGTCGCGGCCGGTGAGTCGATGTGGCCGCTGCCGATCCCGTCCGAGATGCTCGACAAGCTGAAGTCGCACTCCAAGGTCGCGGACCTGGCGAACATCACCGGCGAGGCCTGGGGCGGCGCGCTGGCGGCGGCCGCGTTCCTCGGCGACTTCGTTGCTGACGGCATCGAGTGGGTGCACCTGGACGTGGCCGGCCCGGCGTTCAACGACGGCGGCGCGTCCGGCTACACCCCGAACGGCGGCACCGGGTACGCGGTCCGCACCCTGGTCGAGCTGGCTGCCTCAGCGAGCTGAGTAGCGGATCTCCAGCATCACGCAGCCGGCGGTCGTCAGGTACGGGCCGTGCGGCATCCCCGGCGGCCGGCAGGCGTAGTCGCCGGGGCGGAACGTCTGGTCGAGGGTGAGATCGGTCAGCTCACCCTCGAGCAGGTACACCTCTTCTATGTATTGGTGACGAATGATCTCGTCGCCTGACGTCGTCCCGGGCGCCCAGCGCGCCAGGCGGGTCAGCGTGCCGTCGGGGGCCTGGCTGAGGATCCTCTCCGAGATCCCGCCGCCCGCGTCCGACCACGCGAGTTCACCAGTGGGGAAGAACTCGCGCTGTTCTTTCATGGACGGGTTAGGCCTTGCCGTTCCGCTTCATTCGGGCGTTGTACTCCCGCATCCGCGGCGGGTACCCGACCACGGCCGCGTCGTACGACGGGATGCCCAGCCGGTTCGCGAAGTCGTGCGCCCATTTCACCGACGGGACGCGGCGACGGGTCCACTCACCGTCGATCGCGACCAGCAGCAGGGTGTAGTCGGTGACCGCGGTCCGCGGCTCGACGAAACCCTCCACGCCTTGCCGGGTCTGGGCGAAGTCCCGCAGGTGCGCCTGGTCCGGGGAGTCCGCCCGGCGCATCGTTCCGGCTTTCTGCCGGCGACCGAACCACTTCATGACGACAGTGTCCACTATGTGTGCAAGTCGGGGCCCGGAATCCTGGATAACGGTTGCGGCCGGTTCCGGCAGGCGCGCCGCGACCGGCCCGGCGGTGGTTCCGGGTGCGATCGGTGAAAGGATGACGCCGGGCCGGCCCCGCGATCCGGGACCGTCAGCCCCGGACCAGACCCACGGAGGAACCTGTGACTGACAGTGGTACGACGTACGACCTGGTGATTCTCGGAGGCGGCAGCGGTGGGTACGCCGCCGCACTGCGCGCCGCCACGCTCGGCCTGTCCGTGGCGCTGGTCGAGAAGGACAAGGTCGGCGGGACCTGTCTGCACCGTGGGTGCATCCCGACCAAGGCCCTGCTGCACGCGGCCGAGGTCGCCGACTCCGCCCGCGAGGGCGAGCAGTTCGGTGTCCGGACGACGCTCGAGGGCGTCGACATGGGCGGTGTGAACAAGTACAAGGACGGCGTCGTCGACCGGCTGTTCAAGGGTCTGCAGGGGCAGCTCAAGGCTCGCGGTATCACCGTCATCGAGGGCGAGGGGCGGTTGACCTCCCCGACCACCGTGCAGGTCGGCGACACGACGTACACCGGCCGGAACGTCATTCTTGCCTCCGGCTCCTACTCGCGGTCGCTTCCCGGTCTCGAACTCGACGGGCAGCGGGTGATCGCCAGCGAGCACGCGCTGACCCTGGACCGGGTTCCGGAGTCCGCAGTGATTCTCGGTGGCGGCGTGATCGGGGTCGAGTTCGCGTCCGCGTGGACGTCGTTCGGCACCAAGGTGACGATCGTCGAGGCGCTGCCGCGGCTGGTCCCGGCCGAGGACGCCGACTGCTCGAAGACGCTGGAGCGGGCGTTCCGGAAGCGGAAGATCGCCTTCAAGACCGGTACGCCGTTCGAGTCGGTCGCGGTGACTGATTCCGGCGTACGGGTGACCGTGGCGGGCGGCGAGGTGATCGAGGCCGAGGTACTGCTGGTCGCGGTCGGCCGCGGACCGAACACCACGGGTCTCGGGTACGAAGAGGTCGGCGTCGCGCTCGACCGCGGGTTCGTGACCGTCGACGCGACGCTGCAGACCAGCGTGCCCGGCGTCTATGCGGTCGGCGACATCGTGCCGGGGCTGCAGCTCGCGCACCGCGGCTTCCAGCAGGGCATCTTCGTCGCCGAGCACCTCGCCGGGCTGTCGCCGGCGCCGATCGACGAGGCCGGGATCCCCCGGGTCACGTACTCCGAGCCGGAGGTCGCGTCGGTCGGACTGACCGAGGACCAGGCCCGGGAGAAGTACGGCGACGTCGAGATCCTCAACTACAACCTCGGCGGGAACGGCAAGTCGCAGATCCTGAAGACGTCCGGCTTCGTGAAGCTGGTGCGCGCTCGCGACGGCGCGGTAGTTGGTCTGCACATGGTTGGCTCGCGTGTCGGCGAGCTGATCGGCGAGGCCCAGCTGATCTACAACTGGGAGGCGTACCCGGCCGACGTCGCGCCGCTCGTGCACGCCCACCCGACCCAGAACGAAGCCCTCGGCGAGGCCCACCTGGCACTCGCGGGGAAACCTTTGCACTTCCATGACTGACCCTGCTGGAACCTTTCAGTAGGTTTGAGCTGCTGAGAGCCTGCGGGCGTCCGTGACCCGGATCCCGCTCGCTCCGGCGGCACCGTAGGCTGACACTCGACCGATCAGACGAAGGAGCAACGACCGTCATGCCGACCTCTGTATCCCTGCCGGCCCTCGGGGAGAGCGTCACCGAAGGAACCGTCACCCGCTGGCTCAAGCAGGTCGGCGACACGGTTGCCGTCGACGAGCCCCTGCTGGAGGTCTCGACCGACAAGGTCGACACCGAGATTCCCTCTCCGGTGGCCGGAACCCTGCTGGAGATCAAGGCCGCCGAGGACGAGACCGTCGAGGTCGGCGCCGAACTGGCCGTCATCGGCGACGCCGGCGAGGGTTCGGCCCCCGCCGCACCGGCCGAGCCTGCCACCGAGCCGGCGCCGGCTGCTGCGCCCGCCGAGTCCGCCCCGGCCCCGCAGGCTGAGGCTCCGGCCGCTGCTCCGGCTGCCGCCGCTCCGGCCGCCGCTGCTCCCGCGCCTGCTGCTGAGCCTGCTGCCGCTGCGCCGGCTGCTCCTGCTTCCGGTACTTCGGTCACGCTGCCCGCGCTCGGTGAGAGCGTTACCGAGGGCACCGTCACCCGCTGGCTGAAGCAGGTCGGCGACGACGTGGCGGTCGACGAGCCGCTGCTCGAGGTCTCCACCGACAAGGTCGACACCGAGATCCCGTCGCCGGTCGCCGGAAAGCTGCTGGAGATCAAGGTCGCGGAGGACGAAACTGTCGAGGTGGGCGCCGAGCTCGCCGTCGTCGGCTCCGGCGACGCTGCCCCGACCGCCGCGGCGGCTCCTGCTGCACCGGCCGAGTCCGCTCCTGCTCCGGCCCCGGCTGCTGCTCCGGCTCCCGCTCCGGCCGCTGCCCCGGCTCCGGCTCCGGCTCCGGCTCCGGCTCCGGTCGCTGCCGCGCCTGCCCCGCAGGCCGCTCCGGCTCCTGCCGCCGCCCCCGCTCCGGCCGCTGCTCCGGCACCGGCTGCTGCTCCGGCACCCGCGGCTTCCGCTCCGGCTGCGTCCCCCAACGGTGCCGCGACCGACGGTCCGAACTATGTAACTCCGCTGGTCCGCAAGCTCGCTGCCGAGCACCAGGTCGACCTGAACGCTGTCCAGGGCACCGGCGTCGGCGGCCGGATCCGCAAGCAGGACGTGATCGCCGCCGCCGAGGCCAAGAAGGCTGCCGCGGCAGCCCCGGCCGCCGCTGCTCCGGCTGCGGCCGCTGCCCCCGCAGCGAAGGCCCCGGCGATCAGCCCGTTGCGCGGCACCACCGAGAAGATGAGCCGGATCCGCAAGGCGATCGCGGCGCACATGGTCAACTCGCTGAAGGTCTCGGCGCAGCTGACCACCGTGGTCGAGGTCGACGTCACCGAGATCGCGAAGCTGCGGAACAAGAAGAAGGACGAGTTCGCGGCCCGCGAGGGCGTCAAGCTGTCCTTCCTGCCGTTCTTCGCGCTGGCCGCGGTCGACGCGCTGAAGCAGTACCCGAAGCTCAACGCCTCGATCGACGAGGAGAAGGGCGAGATCACGTACCACGCCGCCGAGCACCTCGGCATCGCGGTGGACGTGGAGCGCGGCCTGATGGTCCCGGTCGTGCACAACGCCGGCGACCTGAACATCGCCGGCCTGGCGAAGAAGATCGCCGACCTCGCCGACCGCACCCGGACCAACAAGGTGCTGCCGGACGAGATGGCGGGCGGCACGTTCACCATCACCAACACCGGTAGCCGGGGCGCGCTGTTCGACACCCCGATCCTGAACCAGCCGCAGGTCGGCATGCTCGGGACCGGTGCCGTGGTGAAGCGCCCGGTCGTGATCACCCACCCGGAGCTCGGCGAGACGATCGCCATCCGGCAGATGGTGTACCTGGCGCTGACCTACGACCACCGTCTGGTCGACGGCGCCGACGCGGCCCGCTACCTGACCGCGGTCAAGCAGCGCCTCGAAGAGGCCCAGTTCGACGTCTGATCGGACCGAACGCAGGCGCCGGTGCCCGTCTCCCCGGAGACAGGCACCGGCGCCTTTGTTTTCCGCCACTGTTTTGCCACAGTTTCCGCCACCGTTCTCGCCACTACTGACGCCGCCCGCATCACGGAGTACCACGAACCCGACAAGGAGCAGAGCGGGATGAAGTACGTGCTGGCCGGTGCTTCCGGCCTCCTCGGCAAGGCCCTCGCCCGCGACCTGGTTGCCGACGGCCACCAAGTCCTCCGGCTGGTACGGCGCGCTCCCAGCGCGCCCGACGAGCTGCGCTGGGACCCGGCCCGCGGCGAACTCGACGCCAACGCGCTCGGCGATCCCGACGTCCTCGTCAACCTGGCCGGCGCGAACATCGGGCGCCCGTGGACACCGACGTACCGCCTGACGATCCGGGAGAGCCGCGTCGCCACCACCGCAACGCTCGCCGAGGTGGTCAAGCAACTCGACCGGCGGCCGGTGCTGATCACGCAGAGCGGAGTCGGCGGGTACGGGACTGATCTGGGCGATCGCATCCTGACCGAGGATTCCGCACTCGGGGACGGTTTCCTGTCCGAGGTGGTCCGGCTGTGGGAGGGCGCGCTCGAACCCGCACAGGCGGCCGGCAGCCGCGTGGCCGCGCTGCGCACGGGCGTCGTCCTCGATCGCAAAGCTCCGGCGTTCCAACTGCTCTCCTTTCCCTTCCGCATGGGTCTCGGTGGACGTCTCGGGTCAGGTCGTCAGTACTTCCCGGTGGTGTCGCTGACGGACTGGATCCGGTCTGTTCGTTTCGTGGCCGAACACGATGAGGTGAGCGGCCCGGTGAATGTCGCGCTACCGACGCCGGCGACGAACATCGAGTTCACCGATGCATTGGCAATGGCGCTGCACCGTCCCGCGTTCGTACCGGTACCGGCGCTGCTGATGAAGGCCGCGCTCGGCGAATTCGCGTGGGAACTCCTCGGCAGCAAACGCGCGCTGCCAACGCGTCTCCAATCCAACGGCTTCACCTTCCACCACCCAACGGTCGCTGCCGCCATCTCCGCCGCCTTGTCCTAGATCTCTGGGCGACCCTTCATTTGGGTGGCTCGAACACTTGTTCTAATATTAGTTCATGACAACGGTCGCGGCCAACCCAGGACCCCTCACCGGGCACGCTCCGTCCTGCTGTGCGGCCACTCCACCCGAAGACCTGTACTGGCCTGACGACCTGCACTGGCCTGACGACCCGAACCCTCCGCGGTACCTCTCCGAGGAGGACCTGTACGACGACTTCCCGCCCATGTCGCGCGTCGACGAACTGGACTGGGAGATGTGGGCCGCCGCCGACCAGGACGAGGCCGAGCGCGAGATGCTCCGCCGTACGGCCCCACCCTGGGTACTCCTCCCGCCAGGCGCCGAACTAGCCGCTGCCTTGGAACCGGTGCGCCCTCAATACGAGACACCTGTCGCCCTGATCGAGCTGATGAAAGCCGCTACCCGAATGGAAGCTTGGGCGGCCTCGATCAAATCCGCCGCGATCGCCTCCTTCTGGCGTCAGCGCAAGGCCCAAGCCCGCGACCTACCGCGCCCACACGGCCTCGACTCCTCCGGCCGCCCCATCGATCCAGAACGCTCCTGGACCGCCGAGATCGCAGCCGCACTCAAGTTGTCGCACCCGACCGCCGCCCGCCACATCGACACTGCCCTGCACCTGACAGGCACGCTGTCCGCGACCCACACCGCGTTGCGCTGCGGCGCCCTGACCTGGTCGAAAGCCCTCGCAATCTCCGAGGCCACCCGCCCACTCCCAGACACCGCCGCCCAAGCCGTCGAGGCCCACGTGTTGCGCCGCGCCCCCGGACAAACCCACCGCAACCTCCGCGAATCCCTGCGCCGCCAGGTCGCCAAACACACCGCCCACGACGCCGCAGACCGCCACCGCGCCGCCCTCACCGAACGCACCTGCAAAGTCGTCCCGCTCACCGACGGCATGGCCGGCCTCTGGGTAGTCCACACCGCCGACAAGATCCAACAAATGTGGGTCGTAATCCAAGCCATGTCCGACCTATCCAAACGCGGCACCCCACCTCCCTCCGCGTCCACCACTCACCCCACCGCGCCCCACCCCACCGCGACCCCGTCAAACGCGACCCCACCCAGCGCGACGCTCCCCGGCGAGCACCCCAGCAGCGAGCGCCACATCAGCGAGCGCCTCGGCGTGACCACAACCGATGACACGGCCTCCCTCGACGACGCGGCCTCCACCGAGCGGCTCGACACAGCCCCAGCCGATGACAGCACCCTCGGCAAGCACCCCACACGCACCACCAGTAATCGCGCCGCCGCTACCGAACAAGCCCCCGCCACCGCTGCCGCTCACAACGTCCCCAGCCAACAGGCCGCCGCCACCAGCGCCCATCACGACGTCCCCACCGAACAGGCCGCGACTACCCGCGCCGATCACGGCCTCCTCCGCGAACGGGCCTACGCCGCCGCAACCGATCACAACGCCTCCAGCACGCACCGCGCGACCGCCACGGCAGATGACACAGCCTCGAGCGAGCGCCCAGCAGGCAACCCGGCTGGCACGACACCAGGTGACCCCGACCGCGACCAACGCACCGCGGAACAACGACGCGCAGACGTCATCACCGACCTGTTCGCCCACATGCTCCACAACGGACTCGACTGGCTCGGCCGCAGACTCCCCGATCGCCACCGCCGACGCCCACACATCGAGGTTCTCACCCCAATCACCACGTTGCTCGACATGGACGACAACCCCTGCGAGCTAACCGGCTACGGCCCCATCCCCGCCGACATGGCCCGCCGAATCGCCACCGACGGCACCTGGCGCCGGCTCCTCACCGACCCCACCAATGGCACGGTCCTAGAAGCCGCCACCACCCGCCACGACCCCGGCACCGTCGTCACCGAAACCCTCCTCGCCCGCCACCCCGTCTGCGCCTGGCCCGGCTGCAACCGCACCTCCCGCGAATGCGACCGCGACCACGCAACCCCCTTCGCCCAGTCCGGCCAAACAACCCTCGCCGGCCTAGTGCCCTACTGCGAGTACCACCACGTCATCAAAGACAACCCCGCCTGGAAGTGGAGCACCACAACCACCCCCGACGGCTCCGTAACCCTCACCTCTCCCACCGGCCACCGCTACACCACAGTCCCACCCGCCCAAGGCCCCATCACCCCAACCCACCCCACCGCTCCCACACCAGCTGCCACACCAGCTGCCACAGCCGCCGCCACTCCAACCCACCCCGCCCACAGCCCCACCGCCCACAGCCCCACCGCCCAAGCCCACGGCCACACCGCTAAAGCCCACCGCTCCACCCTTCGAAGCCGCCCGCCGACTCCAGGGCTCGGAGACGAGCACCCCGGCGGTCCACCGACCAAGCAGCAGACACAATCCACTCCGCCGAACACACGGCGCCCAGCAGCCGATCCCCCACTGTTCTGACCCCCACCGCTCCGAGCCACCACAGCTTCGAGCTACCGCTCTTCTGAGCCACCTCTGTTCTGATGCACCTGTGTTCTGATGCACCGCCGCTCTGAGCCATCCGTCGCCAGCCAAGGCGGATTGGTTTGCCCCGCAGCGTCGTCCGCAGCTACGGCTTCCCGAGCTGGCGCGGCTCGTGCGGCACCTCGAACTGGTCGACCGGTACAGCCGCTCGCCGCACGGGCGCCGTATCTGCGCTGCCCTTCGTCGACTGCGCCCATCGCCAGGTGACTACACGCACCACTCCCGGCGACACCCGCTGCCCCGGGCCGCGTTGATACACCCGATGCTCGTGGCTGGCCACAGCTATTGGTCTCGGCCGAACACCGATTCGCAACAGCTACGTCCAACCAAATCTCCAGCGCTCAACACGGTGGCCTGCTTATCCCCGCGCTCTCCAGAGGGAGCGTCGTCCGCCTCCTGGAGCCGACAGAACATCGTGGGCGCGCGCAAACGCCTTCACCGCGGGAGCCAGTTCGTCGGCTGGAACCAGAGTCGCTGGGAGACAGAAGGCAAAGGCCGCAAGCTCGCACGGGTCGCACGTTGACCACGAGCTGCGAGTGATCCGCATGGTCCAACGTCACCGGGAACGGTGAGCTGGTACGCAGCAGAACAGTCTGTCGCCGCAAGCCGAACCTGCTCGGGCAGTGTTCATGGCGGACTCAGCTCGGCCGAGCTGGGGTACGAGTGGATCGAGCCGTCGTCCGCTCGGTCAGCGAGATGCCGTCCGGTTCGCGGCGGCCGTGCACAGGCGGCGGGTTTCAGCCCAAGGCCTCCACGCGGAGCAACTCGTCGTCGGTGACTCTGGCCAGCTCGGTTCGTTTGGCTCCCTGGCGGTAGCCAAACGCCGGAGCTCTGGCCAGCCTGCGAAGTCCTGCACAGCGATCGGGACCAGCTCTCGGGCTGGCGTTGGCTCTCGGGCTAGCGTTGGCTCTAGGACTGGCCTGACTCTCGGACTGGCCTGGACTCCCGGACTGCCCCGGACTCCCAGACTCGCCCTGACTCCTGGTCGTCTCAACATCTCTGGGTTCGATGGAACGACGTGGTTCGGCGGGTTAGCCGCCAGATCGCGGGTCATGTCGATCGGCAACTACGGCTTCCGCGGTTTCAGGCTTTGGTGATGGCGCTGATGCGCCAGGCCTGGGTTGTTGGGGATGCGGTCAGGGTGATCAGCCTTGCCGTTGGGGTGCCTGGTGGGAGCGCGGTTTTGGTGCCGGTGTCGTCGATGGCTTGGCCTGCGGTGAGGTGGTCGGTGGTCTTCAGGGTGATGCTGGTTGCGGTACGGCGGGCGACCGTGGTGCTGTCGATCTTCATCTGCAGGCCTTGGATTCGGACGTTTTGCCGGCGGTAGGCCTCGATCAGGGCGCGGTCGGCGCGCCAGGGTGAGCTGCCGGGGACGTAGATGTCGTCGAGGGCGGCGAGGTCGAGGGTCCAGAATGCTTGGGCTCGTTGGGCGTCGAGGGCGTGGAGGGTTTGAGCCCAGACGATCGGGTCTGCCGTTGCGATGGTGGGCTGGGGAGGGTGTGGAGAGGTCGACGACCGGGACTGCGATCGCGAAGGCCTGGGTTGCGACGTGGTCGGTTGCGCCGACGTCGTCGGTTGACTGGACGTCGTCGGTTGTGTGGACGTCGTTGGTTGGGCGCTGGTGGTTTGGCGGGTTGTTGGGTCGGCTTGAGCTGAAGCCGGGGCTGGGGTGTCGAGAGTGCGGATGATGGCTGAGCCGAGGGTGAGCACTATGACTGCGCCTAGGGCGGCTGCTACCAGCGGGCCTGGGGTAGGGCGTGGGAGGCGGCGCAGGCCTCGGAGGGCGTGAGCTCGGCGGGTCTGGGTGCGGCGCCAGGGGCGGGTGCGCTTCGAACCTGACTTGGCGGATGGGGCCGAGGGGTGGGGGCGCGGCAGTTGGGTGGGCGGTGAGGTGGGTGGCTTGGGCGGGGGTGCTGCGAGTGGCGACCGTGCGAGTGCGATCGGGTCCTCGTCGTCCGAATCGTCTGTCCGACTCGAGGAAGGGGCTATGGAGGGGACATACGGGGTTGTGAAGGGGGCTTCGGGTGCGACGTGAGGCGCGGCACCCGGCTCTCGGGGTGTGCCGTGAGGTGTTGTGGCTGAGCCTTCGGGAGCGACAGGTGAGATCGCCGGGCGAGCGCCGGGAGCCGGGCTAGCGCTGCGAGCCGGGCTAGCGCTGCGAGCCGGTCGAGCACCGGAGGCCGGTCGAGTGCTGGCCGCCGCGCTAGCGCTAGACGCCGGGCTAGTGCCGGCCGCTGGGCTAGCGCTGGCCGCTGGGCTAGCGCTGGCCGCTGGGCTAGCGCTGGCGGACGGGCTATTGCTGGGGTCGGTGTGTGCTGCGGCAGGTGCGACAGGCGTAGCCGGGGCAACGGCACGAGAGGGGTGAGAGGTTGCCTGCGCTGGGCCATGGACAGGCGGGGGCGGCTGGGTCGTGAGCTCGGTCTGGGGCGCGGCGGATCTTGTGGGGGGCTCTGCGGAGGCCGCGGGATCGTCTATGGACCCCAGAGAGATGGGGGCGGGGGAAGAGAGGGCCAGTAGGTGGGCGGGGAGGGCTTTGGGTGGGGTGGTGAGGAAGAGGTCGGGGATGAAGAGCTTGGGGGTGGTGCCGGTGGACTGGGCCAACGCGGAGAGGGCTCGGAGGTCGGCGGCGGGGTGGCCGGGGTGGAGGGTGGCGTCGGTCAGAACCGGGCGGCCGTCGGCGTCAAAGAGGACGTTGGCGGGGGTGATGGCGCCGTGGGTCAGGCCCTGGGTGTGGAGGTGGTCGACGGCCTCGGAGAGTGGGGTCAGGAGGGTGACGAGCTCGCCTTTGGACAGTGGGCCGCGGCGTTGCAGGAGGGCGGCGAGGCTGCCGGCCAGGAGGTGCTGGCTGACCAGGATCCAGGCGGTCTCGGTCTCGCGGAACTCGAGCAGCCGGGCGATGTGCGGATGGCGGACGCGGGTGAGCATGCTGAGGTCTTCGCGCAGTCTCCGGGGGTCGGGGAACGCGCCGATCGGGATGTGTTTGAGCACGGCGTTGCGGCCGGTCGCACGGTCACGGACCTGCCAGACGGTGCCGACCGATCCGGACCCGAGCTTCCGGCGGAGGCTGTAACCGGCGATGTCTGCGAGGTCCATGCCCAAGAGGATGCACCGATCGCGACCTCGCCCGTCAGAGTTATCCACAGCCCAGGGCGCCGGCCGTGATCAGGCGCCGCCTACACTCGAAGGCGTGACGGCGATCAGGTACGTGGAAGCGGGTTTCGGAGCCGACGCGGTGGACTACGAGACCGCGTGGGCGGAGCAGCGGCGCCTGCACGCGGACGTTGCCGACGGCACCGGGGCGGACACGGTGATCCTGCTCGAGCACCCGCCGGTGTACACGGCGGGCAAGCGCACCGAACCTCACGAGCGCCCGATGGACGGCACCCCGGTGGTGGACGTCGACCGCGGCGGCAAGATCACCTGGCACGGCCCCGGCCAGCTGGTCGGCTATCCGATCGTGAAGCTCGCCTCCCACGTGTACGTCGTCGACTACGTCCGGCGGCTCGAGGAGGCGCTGATCGCGGTCTGCGCCGAGCTCGGGGTGAAGACCGGCCGGGTCAAGGGTCGCAGCGGAGTCTGGGTGGCGGCCGACGACCGTGGCCGGGAGCGGAAGATCGCCGCGATCGGCATCCGGGTCGCGCAGGGCGTCACGATGCACGGCTTCTCGCTGAACTGCAACAACGACCTGGCCTGGTTCGACCGGATCGTCCCGTGCGGCATCTCGGACGCCGATGTGACCACGCTGTCGAAGGAGCTCGGTCGTGAGGTGACGATCGCCGAGGTCCTCGATCCGGTACGGCGGCACCTCGGCGAGCTCCTCGCCTGGGACGAGTACGAGCGCAGCCCGGACATCGACCACCACGAGGAGCCCCCGACGGCCATCACCTACGGGCTGACCGTCTGAACTTACGGGCTGACGGTCTGACCCTTCAGACCGACTTCGGCCCGCCACGCGGTGTGCAACTCGTGCAGGCGGGCCACCAGCTCTGGCTCCTCGTCGAACCGGTTGGTCTGTTCGCCGATGTCGTCGGTCAGGTTCGCGAGGAACCACCCCTCCCCCATCGGCGCGTGCTCGTAGTCCCGCAGGTGCTGGGTGTTGGCGTCGTCGCCGACCCAGCTGAGCTTCCACGGCCCTGACCGCACCGCCCACTGGAACCCGCAATCCCAGTGCAGGGCGTCGTGCTCGCCATCGGAGTCGCCGACGAGTGTCGGGAGCACGTCGATTCCGTCGACCCCGTCAACGCTCGCACCAGCGGCAGTGGCCAGCGTCGGGACCAGGTCCATCGTGCTGACCAGTGCGTCCGTACGACGACCCGCCGGCAGCTGTCCTGGCCAGCGCCAGATCATCGGGATCCGGATCCCGCCGTCCCACAGCGTGTACTTCGTCCCGCGCAACGGAGCGTTGTCGCCGAAATTGCAGGTCGAACCACCGTTGTCGGTCACGTACACGACGATCGTGTCGTCGCCCGCGGCGTCCAGCAGCCGCCCGATCTCCGCGTCCATCAGCTCCAACTGCGCGAGGTAGTACTCCCGCCCGTGTGGCAGGTTGGGCACGATCGCATCGTCGTACCACTCTCCGAAGGCCCCGTCCGTGTCTGGGGACCAGTCGTTGAAGGCGGGCAGGCCGCGGGCCTTCAGTTCGGACTCCGGCAGCTGCCAGCAGAAGTTGTGGACGGCGTTGAACGCCACCATGCAGAAGTACGGCCGCTCGTCCTCAGTCTCCATGAACTCGGCCGCCCGCCGCCCGAACTCGGCGGTCAGGAAGCCCTCGTGCTCCACCGGTGCGTCCCCCGACAGCAACGGCTGCACGGCCATGTGGTGCGCGGCCGGCTGACCGTACGACGCCACCGCGTCCTCGGAGTGATGCAGATAGTTCAAACGCCCGAACGACTGCCCCGCCAGCCCGTACAGCGTCTCCTCGAACCCGTGGTGCGGCGGACACGCCCTGTCCCCCACCTTCTCCGGACCGTAGTGCACCTTGCCGAAGTACCCCGTCCGATACCCCTGCCCCTGCAGGATCTCCGCCAGCGTCGGTACGTCGTCCGGCGGGAACTCGGCCGAGTCGAACCACTGACCGCCCCACCGCTGCTGGTACCGCCCGGAGATGATCGCCGCACGCGATGGACTGCAGATCGGCGCGGTCACGTACGCGTCGGAGCAGCTCACTCCCTCTGCAGCCAACCGGTCCAGCGCTGGAGTGTGTACCTCGGGGTGTACGCCGAGCGCACCGCGGTCGGCGTACCCGTGGTCGTCGGACACGATCAGCAGAATGTTCGGGACGGACAAGGAGCTCATCCTCTCGTGGTGGCAGCCATCCGGGCTGCCTGGTCGGCCTTCGCCCGGGCGTCGGTCGCGTCGGGGTCCAGCAGCCATCTCATCTCGGCATCCAGCCGCCGCACCAGAGCCGTATCACCGGAGAGGTCGTGCAGCTCGAGTGGATCGTCTTCGACGTTGAAGACCTGCGGTGTCTGCGCAGCGCCGTAGTAGCAGTACTTCCACGGCCCCGACTTGAGCATGAAGCCCCCGTCGACCATCCCCTGCGCGTGGTACTCCGCCAGCACGGGCCGGTCCAGCGGCTCCATCAACGTGTGACCGGGCAGACCTGAGTCGGGAGCCAGTCCGGCGATGTCGCGCAGTGTCGGGAGCAGATCGACCAGACTGACGTGTGCGTCGCTCCGGCCTGGCTGCAGCGCTGGATGGCGTAGCAGCATCGGGATGCGTACGGCGGGCTCGTAGAAGCACTGTTTCTGCCAGATGCCCTGGTGGCCGGCCATTTCGCCGTGGTCACTGGTGTAGATGACCACTGTGTCGTCCGGCACCGCCTCCAGCAGCCGACCGATCTGATGGTCCAAGTGACTGATCAGCGCCCAATAGCAGACAGTCGCCTCGCGGATCTGCTCCTCGGTGATCGGCTCGTCGTTGCGGAAGCCGTGACGCAGTAGCGAGATCACCGGGTGCTGCTCGTCGGCGACGGACGGCAGTTCGACGTCGGCTGTGTCGTACAGCGCGCGGAATTCCGCTGGTGCGACCAACGGGAAGTGCGGGTGCATGTAGCCGACGTACAGCAGGAACGGATCCTCGCCTGGTGCGCGCAGGAAGTCCAGTGCGGCGTCCGTGGCTGCGACGTCGTGGTCGGTGTGGACGTGGCCGCCCGCTCCCTGCTCGGTGACGTGGGAGTTCGACGGCCGCCGCCAGTCCGGCGTACGGCGGGGTGGGCGGCCACTGTGGTCGACCCAGAAGTCCAGGTCGTCGGTGAGACGCCGGTCGAAGCCCAGCAAGCGGTCTGGTCCGTTGAAGTGGGTCCGGCCAGCGATGACCGATGTATAGCCGGCGTCGCGCAGATGGTGGCCCCAGGTGCGGTACGACGGGCCCGGGATCACGCCGTTGTCCCACGCCTGGATCTGGTGCACGTACTGGCCTGAGAGCAGCGAGAGCCGGGACGGGACGCACATCGGGCTGTTGGTGTACGCACGGTCGAACGAAACGCCCTGTGCGGCCAGGCGATCCAGATGCGGGGTGTGGATGTGCGGATGACCGGCCCAGCCGGCCGCGGCGGCGGTGTGCTCGTCGGACAGGATCACGACGATGTTCGGACGGCGCATGGCTCCTACCTTAGGCAAGCGGTTGCCTGTCCGCGTCGTGCCGAAGTGTCTGCAGGGTGTGACGGCAGATCGTCGCTACCTTGGGGGTGTGTCCAAATTTCTTGGGTTCTTGCTCGGCGTAGCCGTTGCACTGGCCGGCCCGGCCGTGTTCGGAGTGCTCGCCGCACCGGGTGGTATCGAGCTGAACGCGAAGGAGATGGCGCTTGCCTACGGCATCGGCGCGCTGATCTTCTGGGCCGTGGTGTCGTACTTCTCCGGCGCCGGCGCGCTGGGGGCCTTCGCCGCCTTCGGCACGCTGGTCTACTGCTGGCTCTGGATCCCCAACCGGACCACGAACTTCCTGAACGACGTCCCCGGGGTGACCACCGGGATGATCGACGGGTCGAAGCAGTACACCCTCAACGGCGTCGTCCCGATCCTCGGGGTGATCTCGCTGGTGTACGGGATCCAGCTGATCGTCCGCAGCGCGCAGCGGCGGCGCCGGGAGCGGGCCGAGGCCGAGCGACTGCAGCGCGAGCAGGAGGCCGTGCAGGCGCAGCAGGACGCCGACGCCGCGGCGGTGTACCCGGTTGCCGGGAGCACCTATCAGCCCGCGCCGCCGGCGTACGAGAGCCACACCTCGTACGACGACCTGTTCGACGAGCCGGAGCCCGAGCCGGTACGGCCGCGGAACCAGGCCGATGAGCCGACCCGCCAGTTCCCGATCGAACCGAACAACGATGCCGAACCGACCGCCGTTGTCGAGTCGAACGCCGCGGCCGTGCCCGATGCCGAGCCCGACGCCGAAGTCGACGCCGAGGTGGAGCCGGAGAACGAGCTCGAGCACACCCAGCCGTTCCCAGGACCCGATGCCGAGAGCAACAGTTCCGGCGACGACGAGACAGTAGTCGCCCCGGCACCGGCCGCCGAGGCCCCGAAGCCGGTCGAGCAGCCCAAGGCCGAGGAACCGAAGGCCACGGACCCCAAGCCGGCCGAAGCACCGAAGGCCGAAGAACCCAAGCAGCCCGAGGCCCCGAAAGCCGCCGACGAAACCAAGGCGACCAAGGAAGCCGCTCCCAAGGTGACTCCCAAGGAGCAGGTGGGTTCTCAGTACCGCGAGCGGATGGAAGACCCCGAAGACACCGGCGAGTTCCACCTCGCCTTCGAGAACCCGGTCGTCAAGCCGGCGTAAGAACCCTCACGCGACGTGCATGCGCTGCTGGTGCTGATCCCGCCGCGCATGCTCGGTGATCGCCTGGTCGTACGCCGCGCTCGCCATCTCCAGCACGTCGCCCGACATCTGCGCCCGCGGTGAGTCGGCGCTCCATGCGAGCACCAGCTTTCGGTGGATCGGGTCACCCGCCAGCGTCCGCGTGGTGACGTCCGAGGAGAGCATCCGGTACGACGTCGGCGAGATCAGCGCGACGCCCTGACCACTCGTCACGAACCCCATCAGTACCGAGGTGTCGACCGAGTGGTGCTCGACCTTCGGCTGGAACCCGGCCGCTTCGCACGCGGCCCGGAACAGCACGTGGAACCCGCTGTCGTCCGGCGGTTCCCCGATCCATTCCTCGTCGCACAGCGCGGCCAGGTCGACCTCACCACGCGTGCGTGCGGCCACCGGGTGGTCCGCTGCCAAGACGACGTACGCCGACTCGGACTCGACGACCGTGATGGCCTCGACCCCGGCCGGCAGCCGCAGCTCGAACCCCGGGAACTCCCGGAGCAGTGCGAAGTCCAGCCGACCGCTCTCCAGCTGCTGCAGCAGTACGCTGGTGGACCACTCGACCTCGATGCTGACCTGCTCGATCTCGCCGTGGTCGCGGAGCCGGGACGCGATCCCGGACATCGGCGCGGTCGGGAACCCGCCGAGCCGAACCGCTGATGACTCGACCGCGGTCATCGCGGACACCGTCGCGGACAGGTGGTCGACGTCGACCAGGATCGCTCGCGCGCGATCCACGGCGTACCGGCCGAGCGGTGTGGGGGTGACGCCGGTGCGGGAGCGCTCGAACAGCTCACCGCCGAACGCCGCCTCGATCCTTTTCAGCTGCGCGGTCAGGCTCGGTTGGCTGACCTTGAGCCAGCGGGCGGCCCGACCGACGGACCCCGCTTCGGCGACCAGGACCACCACCCGCAGATGACGCAGCTCAACGTTCATGCGTTGAGACCGTAGTCGAGGTCTACGCACAGCTCACAGGCGCCCTACATTGCGGTTTCGTCACAGCCCGGCCCGGATCTGTAACGCCGGGCCCGGCTGTGACGATGTGCTACGACGCTCTGAGCGCCAGCGCCTCGCGGTAACCGAGCCGGCGGCCGGTCTGCAGCAGGGTCCGCTCGTACAGCCGGGCCCCCAGCCGGATGATCAGCACCGTGGCGCCGAGCAGCAGCGCGATCGCGACCAGCGGCTGCCAGATCGGCACGTCCTCGGTGAGCATCCGGCCCGGCATCGACATCGACGACGCGATCGGGACGAAGGACGCCACCGTCTTGGCCGACGACCCGGCGAACACCGAGAAGAAGAACGGGATCATCAGGATCATCTGCCCCGGCAGCGTGGTCGACCCGAGATCTTCCTGCCGCGTCGCCAGCGAGCCGGCGACCGCCCAGAGCCCGGCCAGGGCCACGAACCCGAGCACGAAGAACACCACGAACCACCCGGCGACCGGTGCGACCACCTCGAGGATGTCGGCCTGATCCGTGGCCAGCAGCCCGATCAGCGACGCCGCCGCGATGACGACGATCTGCGAAAGCGCCAGCACCGTGTTGCCGAGCACCTTGCCCCACAGCAGCGACCGGATCGGTACGGCGGCCGCAAGGATCTCGACGACCCGGCTCTCCTTCTCCTGGACGACGCTCTGCGCGATCATCATCCCGAAGCCGAGCGCGGTCATGTAGAACACCAGCGCGAGCCCGATGTTCACGAAGTCCGAGACGATGTCCGGCAGCGGGCCGGGCTTCAGCAACTGCAACGAGACCTTGGTGCCGGCGTGCAGCTCCGCGGGCGTCAGGCCCGCCTTGCCGGCGTTCGTCTCCATACCAACGGAGGCGGCGGCCTCGCGCAACGCGCTCTCGATGCTCGAGTCGACCCGATCCTTGCCGAGGACTACGTATCCGTCGTCGCCTGGCAGCAGTGCGGCCTTGACGTCGCCGTCAGTGACCGCCTGCTCGGCGGCCCCCCGGTCGGCGACCCGCTTCACCTCGTAGCCGTCGTCCCCCTTGGTCGTCGACGCCTGCTGCACGACCTTCGCGCCCCTGTCGTCGATCACCGCGATCTTGTCCGTACCGCCGCGACCCGCGAGGACCGCGGGCACGATCACCGCGACCATCACGATGAACAGCATCACCACCGTCGAGCCGATGAAGGTCTTGTCCCGCAGCTTCGTGCTGATCTCGCGCTCCGCGATGAGCACCCACGGCCTGTCCAACGAGTTCATCGGGTCGCCTCCCGGAAGACGTCGCTCAACGCCACCCGCTCCGGCCCGAACTCACGGACCGTCCCGCGGCTGATCGCCTCCTGCAGAATCTGTTGCTCCGAAGCACCATCCAGTACGTCGAACAGCGCCGTACCGCCGGCCACATCGCGCACGGTGATCCCCCGCACGTCCCGCAGCCAGCCGGCGTCACCATCGACCACCAGGCGGTACGTCGACGTGGGCCCGGCCGAGAGATCCGCAACGGAGCCCGCGGCAACGACCTTGCCCCGGGACAACACGACCAGGTCGTCGCACAACCGCTCCACCAGGTCGAGCTGGTGACTCGAGAACAGCACCGGCACCTCCGGCGTGACCTCCTCGCGGAGCAGATCGACCATCGCGTCGACGGCCAACGGGTCGAGGCCGCTGAACGGCTCGTCCAGCACCAGCGCGATCGGCTCGTGCACCAGCGCGGCCGCGATCTGCACCCGCTGCTGGTTGCCCAGCGACAGCATCTCGAGTACGTCGGTGGCGCGCTCGGCGAGCCCGAGCCGCTCGAGGATCTTGTCGGTCCGCTCGCCGGCCCGATCCGGGTCGAGCCCGTGCAGCCGGCCGAAGAACACCAACTGGTCGCGGATCTTCATCTTCGGGTACAGCCCACGTTCCTCGGGCATGTAGCCGAAGTCCCGGCGGACGTCCTGGGTCAGCAGCTCACCCTTCCACCGCACCTCGCCCGCGGTCGCGGCCAGGACGCCGAGGATGATCCGCATCGTCGTCGTCTTCCCGGCCCCGTTGGCCCCGACGAACCCGGTCATCCGTCCCGGTACGACGTCGAAGGTCACGTCGTCCAGTGCCAGATGATCACCGAACCGCCGGGTGAGCCCGTCCACCCTGAGCATGTGTCACCGTTCCCATCAGGTCAGGCCGGGCCTGCGCCCGACCCTGACCAAGCTAGTCAACCGACCGCTACCGACACGTCGGTCGAGAGGGTGATCACCGAGGTCATCCGCGGGACGGACGGATCAGGCAGAGGTGTCGTCTCCAGGGGTGACCAGACCGCACTCGTACGCGAAGACGACCGCCTGCACGCGGTCGCGGAGCCCCAGCTTCAGCAGCACCCGGGAGACATGGGTCTTGACCGTGGCCTCGCCGACGAACAACTGGGTCGCGATCTCGGTGTTGGTCAGACCGCGGGCGATCAGGCTGAGGACCTCGCGTTCGCGATCGGTGAGGTCGGCCAGGAGATCGGGACGGTAGACCCGCTCGCCGCCGCCGGCGAAGCGCTTGATCACGCGGCGGGTGACCTCCGGGGCGAGCAGGGCGTGACCGGAGTGCACGACCTGGATCGCCTCGACCAGGTCCTCGGGGGCGGTGTTCTTCAACAGGAACCCGCTGGCGCCAGCGCCGAGCGACTCGAACAGGTAGTCGTCGCGGTCGAACGTGGTGAGGATGACGACCTTGCCGGCGTCCTCGGCAACGATCCGCTGGGTGGCGGAGATACCGTCCATCCCGGGCATCTGGACGTCCATCAGGACGACGTCCGGCCGCAGGTCCAGCGCCAGCTCGATCGCTTTCTCGCCGTCCGAGGCCTCGCCGATCACCTCGATGTCCGGCTCGACCGACAGGATCATCCGGAACCCGGCGCGGACCAGGTCCTGGTCGTCGACGAGCAACACCCGCATGGGTGTCTCCCCCATTACGTGTCCCTTCCAAAGGTTTGCGGGTCCAACGGGATCCGGACCCGGACCCGGAATCCTCCCACGGGCCGTGGGCCGATCTCACTCTCGCCGCCGAGCAGCGCGACCCGCTCCCGGATGCCGACGTGACCGAGCCGGCTGCCCACCGGCGCGTGCTTCGGGCGGCCGTCGTCGATGACCTCGAGCTCGACGGTCTCACCGAGGTACCGCAGCGTCAGGTGCGCGCTGCGTGCCGTCGAGTGCTTCCGGACGTTCGACAGCGCCTCCTGCGCGATCCGGTACACCGACACCGAGACGGTCTTGGGCAGCTCCGCCGGCGCGCCGATCTGGTGGAAGCCGACCTCCAGGCCCTGGCTGTTCGCGTCCGCGATCAGCGCCGGCAGCCGGTCGGCGCCCGCCTGCGGCGTCTTCGGGTCCGGCGTACTGACGTCGATGTCCGGGTCCGCGGCGCGGAGCATGCCGAGCAGTTGCCGCATCTCGTTCACGGCGCTCCGGCTGGACTCCTCGATCACGTTCAGCGCGCCCTTCGCGGCCTCCGGATCGGTGTCCATCACGCGGCGCGCGCCACCGGCCTGGATGCCGATGCTGCTGATGTGGTGGGCAACGACGTCGTGCAGTTCACGGGAGATCCGCAGCCGCTCGTCGATCACCGCGCGCCGCGAGTTCGCGTCCTGCTGCGCGGCCAGTTCGGTCGCCTGCTGCTCCAGCTCGAACCGCTGCCGGGCGGTCCGCCACGCGGTCCGGCCCCAGAAGTAGGCGCCGAAGAAGTACAGGACGTTCAGCGAGACGGTGATGATCACGTTCGACACGTACGGCGAGAACAGTGCGTGGTTCGGCCCCTCGATCGCGTTCGCCCGCAGCGCCTCGACGAAGTTGATCGTCAGCCAGCCGAACATCGCCACGAACACCAGCGCGACGGCGCCCTTCATCAGCCGCCGGTCCCGCGCCCACGCCACCGCCGCGTAGATCGCCATGAACATCGCCGACTGGGTGACCAGGTTGCCCTGGTACGCGAACAGCGCGCGCTCCCCGTTCACCACGAACAGCACCGCCACGATCAGCAGCACCGGGATCGGCCACCGGCGCCGGAAACACAGCGGCAGCGCGATCGCCGCGCTCAGCACGTACGGCTCAACACCCCAGATCCCGAGGCTGACGTGCGACGGCCAGCTGCCGCGGGCGAACTCCGTCCCGAGCACGGCCGCCAGCGCCATCCCGAGCCCCAGGAGTACGTCGTACCGCTGCTCGCGGGCCGTCGGCACGGGACGGGTCCAGCCGCGGACCGCCGGACCGGACGCCGGTGGACTGCCCGGTTCGGCATCCGAACGCAGCTCAACGGTGGACATAGCTCATCACCCTACGGGTGAAACACGCCTGACCCGGGACGCGTACCCTGGAGGGCGTGACGATCGCCCCAGAAGGACGGAAGCTGCTCAGGCTCGAGGTGCGCAACGCGGAGACCCCGATCGAGCGCAAACCCGAGTGGATCAAGACTCGCGCCAAGATGGGCCCGGAGTACCAGGCACTGCAGAAGCTGGTGAAGTCCGAGGGACTGCACACGGTGTGCCAGGAAGCCGGCTGCCCGAACATCTTCGAATGCTGGGAGGACCGCGAGGCCACCTTCCTGATCGGCGGCGACCAGTGCACCCGGCGCTGTGACTTCTGTCAGATCGACACCGGCAAACCCGAGGCGCTGGATCGTGACGAGCCGCGCCGCGTGGCCGAGTCGGTCCGCACCATGGGCCTGCGGTACGCGACCGTCACCGGTGTCGCCCGCGACGACCTGGACGACGGCGGCGCCTGGCTGTACGCCGAGACCATCCGGCAGATCCACGAGCTGAACCCGGGCACCGGTGTCGAGATGCTCGCGCCGGACTTCAACGCGGTCCCCGAGCAGCTCGCCGAGGTGTTCTCCTCGCGGCCCGAGGTGTTCGCGCACAACGTCGAGACGGTGCCGCGGATCTTCCGCCGGATCCGCCCCGGCTTCCGCTACGAGCGCTCCCTGGACGTCATCACCCAGGCCCGGGACTACGGCCTGGTCACCAAGTCGAACCTGATCCTCGGCATGGGCGAGACCCGTGACGAGGTCAGTCAGGCGCTGAAGGACCTGCACGCGGCCGGGTGCGAGATCATCACGATCACGCAGTACCTGCGGCCCTCGGTGCGGCACCACCCGGTCGAGCGCTGGGTGAAGCCCGAGGAGTTCGTGGAGCTCGACTCCGAGGCGCAGGAGATCGGTTTCGCCGGTGTCATGTCCGGTCCGCTGGTACGGTCCTCGTACCGCGCCGGTCGGCTGTACCGTCAGGCGGTCGAGTCACGTATGAACGCCAACCAGGCATAACCAGGGACAGGGTTAGAGATGGCCAAGAACGACGCCCCCGAAGAGAAGACCGGTCGGCTCAAGCAGATCGCCTCGGCGTACAAGCTGACCAGGAAGTCCGACCCGACGGTCGGCTGGGTGCTCGCCGGGATCTTCCTCGGCGTCGTAGCGCTCGCCGTGGTCGGCGGTCTGCTGGTCGGCCCGCTGCTGATCTGGATCCCGCTCGGTGTCGCGCTCGGGTTCCTGGCCGCCACGATCGTGTTCGGCCGGAAGGTCGAGAAGGCGGCGTACAGCCAGATCGAGGGTCAGGCCGGTGCGGCCGCGTCCGCGCTGCAGACGCTGCGCCGCGGCTGGAACGTCACGCCCGCGATCGCGGTCACCAAGAACGCCGACATCGTCCACCGGGTGGTCGGCCGGCCGGGCATCGTGCTGGTCGGCGAGGGACAGGCCAGCCGGGTGAAGAACCTGCTCACCGCCGAGGCGAAGAAGCACGGCCGGGTCGCGGGCGGCGCGCCGGTGACCCAGATCGTCGCCGGGCAGGGCGAGGGCGAGATCGACATCCGCAAGCTGACCAAGCACGTGATGAAGCTCCCGGCGGTCATGCAGCCGTCGGAGATCACCGACCTGCTGCAGCGCCTGAAGGCCCTGGACGCGGTCCGGCCGCAGGTGCCGATGCCGAAGGGCCCGATGCCGAACAACCTGAAGGGCGCCCGGCAGGCGATGCGGGGACGGTAACCCGAAAGGCATGCGGACAGTTGATCTGTTCAGCATGCACCGTGGGGAGGCTGGTTGCCCTTAGGGTGCGACCAGGACGGATTACAGGGGAACAGCAGACATGACGGACCTGATGCCGGCGGTGCACCAGCCGGCCACCGAGACGTGGCCGACGCTGGCCCGTCCGCGCTCCAACCCGGTCCGCCGGTACGGCGCAGCGACCGCGATCCGTCTGATCGCGAAGGACCTGCCCGCCACGATCCATCTGGACAGCAACCGGTCGTACGGGCTCGGTGGGCCCGCGATGCGGGTGCACCGGACGGCCGCGTTCCTGGACCGGCTCGGGCACGACGCCGGGTCCGGGTTCGGCGAGGCCTACCTGGCCGGCGACTGGGACCCGGAGCCGGGCACCGACCTGGCCGACCTGCTGGTCCCGTTCGCCGAGCGGTTCAGCAACGAGGAGACCCGGCACCTGCTGCCCAAGTGGGCGCAGTCGCTGCGCTGGCTGGTCACCCGCTCGCAGCCCGGCGAGCAGGAGAACGACCGGGCCGGCGCGCGCGAGAACATCAGCCGGCACTACGACCTGAGCAACGCGATGTTCTCGGAGTTCTTGGATCCGACGCTGACTTACTCAGCGGCGTACTTCGGCACTCGCGATGCCGCGGCTGATCTCGCGACGGCGTCGTACGACGAGCTCAATGATGCGCAGCTGCGGAAGCTGGACGCGATCCTGGACGCCGCCGGGGTGCAGTCCGGGTCGCGGGTGCTCGACATCGGCTGCGGCTGGGCGAGCCTGGCGATCCGGGCCGCGCAACGCGGCGCCTGGGTGACCGCGATCACGATCGCCTCCCAGCAGGCGCTGCTAGCGCAGCGGCGGATCGCCGACGCCGGGGTCGGCGACCGGGTACAGGTCGCGCTGCGTGACTACCGTGACCAGATCGGTGAGTTCGACGCCGTCCTGAGCGTCGAGATGATCGAGGCGGTCGGCGAGAAGTACTGGCCGGTCTACTTCGACGCGATCGAGCGGCGGCTGGCGCCGGGCGGGGTCGGCGTCGTACAGGCGATCGTGATGCCGCACGAGCGGATGCTCGCCACCCGGAACACGTTCACCTGGGTGCAGAAGTACATCTTCCCCGGTGGGCTGATCCCGTCGGTCGAGGTGATCGAGGACGTGACCGCGAAGCACACCGGCCTGCGCGCCGAAGTGGTCCGGCATCTCGGCGGGGACTACGCGCGAACGCTGCGGATCTGGCGGAACCGGTTCATCGAGCGCTGGCCGGCGATCGGGGCGCTCGGGTTCGACGACACGTTCCGGCGGATGTGGGAGTTCTACCTCGCGTACTCCGAGGCGGGATTCCGCACCGGATACCTGGACGACGTGCAGCTGCGACTCACGCGCCGCTGAACTACCGGCGTACGACGACGGTCTTGGCGGCCAGGTCGTGGAGACCGCGCCGGTCCCGGTCGAAGACGACGGCCGGGATCACCACGCAGATCAGGAACGAGCGGATCACGCCGCCGAGCAGACCGGCCGGCGCCGTGAAGGTCTTCTTGTCCCGGACCGGAATCACCCGCAGCCCGAGCAGCCGGTGACCGATCGTGCCGCCGACCAGGCCGGTCAGTATGGCGCTCATCACAAAGAAGATCGCCAGGTGCGAGGTGTTGTAGTCGTTCCCTCCCGCCCACATCGGTTTGCCGACCACGGCGGAGGCGATCAGGCCTGCGATCAGCCAGTCCACGACCAGGGCGAGCACGCGGCGGCCCCAGCTCGCGACCGAGCCCGCGCCCTCCTCCGGCAGCCCGAGCCGGTTGCCCGGGTAACGGAATTCTTCAGAGGGTCCTGCAGCACTCGCCGGGGATGATGCCATGATGTCTAGCCTACGGACACGTTCGGAGGCGGCCCAAGGCGGCCGCGATATCTCAGGGCGTAACCGCCGTACACCAGTGGGTCAGCGCGGACACGCTGGGCGTAACATCCGCGAAACATCAGGGTCATGACGGAGAAACCGGCGGGCCCTACGTTCAGATGCAATCTCTGAGCCACCCTAGGAGTACGTATGTTTTCCAGTGCGGAGGAGCTGCTCGCCTACGTCAAGGACGAGGGCGTCGAGATCGTCGACGTCCGGTTCTGTGACCTGCCGGGCATCATGCAGCACTTCACCGTCCCGGTGTCGTCGTTCGGGCCCGAGGTCTTCGAGGACGGCCTCGCGTTCGATGGTTCGTCGGTCCGCGGTTTCCAGCAGATCCACGAGTCCGACATGAAGCTGCTGCCGGACCCGACCAGCGCGTACATCGACGAGTTCCGCACCGCGAAGACGCTGGTGATCAACTTCTTCGTGCACGACCCGCTGACCGGTGAGGCGTACTCGCGTGACCCGCGGAACATCGCCCGCAAGGCGCAGGAGTACCTGAAGTCGACCGGCATCGCGGACACCGCGTTCTTCGCCCCCGAGGCCGAGTTCTACGTCTTCGACGACGTCCGGTTCGAGACCAAGGCGAACGGCGCGCACTACTCGATCGACTCGGTCGCCGGCGCCTGGAACACGGGCCGCGTCGAGGACGGCGGCAACCGCGGGTACAAGGTCCGCTACAAGGGTGGTTACTTCCCGGTCGCGCCGACCGACCACTTCGGCGAGCTGCGCGACGACATCACGCTGGCGCTGGAGCGCTCCGGGCTGATCGTCGAGCGCGCCCACCACGAGGTCGGCACGGCGGGTCAGGCGGAGATCAACTTCCGCTTCGACGAGCTGCTCAAGGCCGCCGACGACGTGATGAAGTTCAAGTACATCGTCAAGAACAAGGCGTGGGAGGCCGGCAAGACCGCGACCTTCATGCCGAAGCCGATCTTCGGTGACAACGGCTCCGGCATGCACTGCCACCAGTCGCTGTGGAGCAACGGCGACCCGCTGTTCTACGACGAGTCCGGGTACGGCGGCCTGTCCGACACCGCCCGCTGGTACATCGGCGGTCTGCTGAAGCACGCCCCGTCGCTGCTGGCCTTCACCAACCCGACGGTGAACTCCTACCACCGCCTGGTCCCGGGCTTCGAGGCGCCGGTCAACCTGGTCTACTCGTCCCGGAACCGCTCGGCCTGCATCCGGATCCCGATCACCGGGTCGAACCCGAAGGCGAAGCGGATCGAGTTCCGCTGCCCCGACCCGTCGGCGAACCCGTACCTGGCCTTCGCGGCGCAGCTGCTGGCCGGCCTGGACGGTATCCGCAACAAGATCGAGCCGGCCGACCCGGTCGACAAGGACCTCTACGAGCTGCCGCCGGAGGAGCACGCGGGCATCGCCCAGGTGCCGACCTCGCTGCCGGCCGTGATCGACGCCCTCGAGGCCGACCACGACTTCCTGCTCGAGGGCGACGTGTTCACGTCCGACCTGATCGAGACCTGGATCGACCTCAAGCGTGAGCAGGAGATCGCCCCGATCCAGCTCCGCCCGCACCCGCACGAGTTCGAGCTCTACTACGACGTTTAAGCCCAGGCTTTAGGACCCTTCGGTCCTAGTCCGGTCCCGTCACGAAAAGCCTTATAAACAAGGGCCTCTAGCCTCACAAGGGTTAGGGGCCCTTGTCATGCGTTCGGCCCCCTCCGGTTGACTTTCCGTTGACCCAGCCCAAGGGCTTCCGTGTCGCAACGCCCCTCAGGCACGCAGCTAGCCGAGCTGGCACCCCGACAACCCAGCAGCGCCGTACGAGGCTCACAGGGGCCCTCACGGGCCGCTCATGGCGGGCTGCATGGGCGCCGGGTGCATCCGCACAGCGCTTCCGCTACCCCGGCCCCGTCAGCCCCCACAGTCGCCGCGTACGTCGGATATGCCGCCCGGAGGTCTGCTCGCAACTTTTCGCAACAACCATTGACGCTCGATCAGAGCAACAGGAGACTTGGGCAAGCAATCATTCGCAACGGAATACGAGGGGACAAATCATGAAACTTACACTCGTCGCCGGTGACCCGCAGTCCGTACCCGACAACTCGCCCACGCTCTACAAGACCGATCGGGGAAGTTGGGTCGTACAAGGTTGGGTCGTCAATGATCCGGAGGCACTCGCCGCACTCAACGTCCCTGACGGGGAAACTGTGGTCGAGATCCCCGACCGCATGATTCAGTTCTTCCAGTAAGGCGGACCGTGGAGGATATCTCACTAGACGAATTCAGGCGCTTGCTGAACGACTTCAAGCGGAGCGCTATTCATCTGGAAACCCGCGACGCCTACGGCACGGAAACCGAACTTCCGCACATGGCGAAATGGGCAGCGGGCGAGCCGGACGACCTCGAATGGCTGCAGGCGTGGTGTAGCAACATCCGCAGTCACGTTGACGCGGGAGCGATGACCAGGCGCGCAAAGGTCGTCTCCGAGCCGTTGAGCGACTACCAACGTTGGGCCTACACGGTCCTCACTCCGATTGCAGATGCCGGGGAAGACATTCGATGGACACCTAGACGGCTCGTCTCGTCAATCGCGATCCCCGGAAATGACTATTACGTTCTGGACGACGAACTGGTCATTTTCATGCATTTTAGCGGGAACGGTCTTGCGAACGCTCACACGATTTCCACCGATCCTGAAGATATCCAACGATGCCGCACGGCATTTGAACAAGTTTGGGCATTGGCCACACCACATAGTGAATACAAACCCTAATAGCGCAGCCCGGAAGGCACAGGAAGCATTAGGTCTGCGCCTTCGGGGATTGCGTAAAGATGCTGGCTTCACCGGTCGCGCTCTCGCCGAGGCGACCGGCTGGCATTTCACGCGCATCAGCAAGTTAGAGAATGCCATTCAAACACCATCAGATCTAGATATCCGCGTATGGTGCGCAGCGTGCGGCGCGGAAGACCAGGCAGCCGACCTGATAGCGCAGGCCCGGACGATCCAGTCCATGTACATGGAGTTCCGGCACCGCGCTCGCTCGGGCATGAAACAACTGATGTTGTCAGCAGTCCCGCTCTATCAGCAAACAACGCACTTCCGGCTGTACGAGCACAACGCGATACCGGGACTCTTTCAGACACCCGACTACATACGAGCGATGCTCGAATTCTGGTTTCGCTTTCTCGAAATCCAAAACGACATTGACGAATCTGTGTCGGCACGTATGGAGCGCCAAGCGGTCCTGTATCAGAGCTCGAAGACCTTCGCCATTGTGTTGGAAGAAGCCGCGCTCTACACGCGGTTCGGTGGGACCGACACCATGATCGGCCAGCTCGACCGCTTGCTGACCGCCGCAAGCCTGCCGAATGTGTCGATAGGCATCGTGCCCCGCACAGTTGACCGGGAAGTCATCGGCACTGCTGGCTTCTGGATATTCGATGACAAGCTCGTCAAGCTTGAGACTCCGACCGCAGGTATCGAGGTCAGCCAGCCCCAAGAGATAGCTCTCTACGTGCGAATGTTCGAGACCCTGCGCAAGCCAGCCGTATACGGCCGCGACGCGCGCGACCTGATCGTCAACGCGCTGAACGCGATGTAGAAACTAATCGCAACAACGTAGCCCTTACCGTTCGCCGCTCCCTAAGTTTGTCGCATGCAACCGGCACACGGGGTACGGCAAAGAGGCGATGGTGCGTGAGCGACTCCGGCGACGGCTATTCATCCTGTGGCGCAAGCTCAACGACACATTCCGCCGATGGCGAGACGAAGACTGAACTCCCCCGCGCATATGCCTACGCGCGAAAGCATCTCTTGATGTGCGAGTCGGAAGTGAACCGCACCAAAGAGCGGCTTACCTACTTCGCGAAACAAGCCGGCTACAACTTATCCGCCGTTTTCGTGGAAGAGGTTCAGACCGCACCAGACGCATTCGAGCGTCTGGTTCAGGCGGTCGTCAACGACAAGGTTGAAACCGTCATCTTGCCTAGCATGCTGCATTTCGCAGTCCTCGGTGACCCGAAGCGCATCAGAGAGCACTTTGAGGGAGCAACCGGCGCGAAGGTAGTAATCGCCGTGGATGTGGTTTCCTACAATACCGGCGAGGCGGTGTCTTGATCCCTGCATCGGCGCCGCCTCGCCGTTCCATTCTCAGTCTGCCTCGCGGGCACGGCGGCGACTCTTAAAACGACGAGATCTTCGGTCTGGCCGTCAGCGATATTGATTTCCTCCGTGGCGTTATCCACGTACAGAGGCAGGTCAAGATCGTCAAGGCTCGCCTAGTCTTCGGCCTCCCGAAAGGTGGCAAGGTGCGAGATGTTCCGTTGCCTGAGTCCGTCGGCAACGAACTCGCAGCCTACCTACAGGCTCTCCCCGCTAAGTCGGTTACCTTGCCTTGGGACTCCCCTACCGGAAGGCTGGTAGCGGCTGACCTGATCCTGACCAGCCGCGAGGGCAAGGCTATGAACAGAAACTACTTCAATCCGTTCATCTGGAAGCCGTCACTCAAGGCCGCGAGTATTGAAACAACCAGGGACAACGGCATGCATGTACTGAGGCACACCTATGCGAGCGTGCTACTGCACGCCGGGGAGTCTATTAAGACTGTGAGTGAATACCTCGGTCACTCCGATGCCGGTTTCACCCTGCGCGTGTACACACACCTGATGCCGGACTCTGAAACCAGGGCGCGGCAGGCGATCGACCAGGCGTTCAGTGCGACCGCTGTTGACCCCGCGTTGACTCCGGGGGTGCTGCGTGCCGTCGAATGACGCTCTCACCTGCAGGTTCTTCCTAGGCTCGATCAGATCTACGACGTCTGAGTTCGTCTGAGGGAAAGGCCCCGTCCGGCAAGGCGGACGGGGCCTTTTTCGTGCTCCTGTGTAACAGCTGTGCACTAAGTAACTCGGGCCGTTCACCCGGTCTGACCGTCGATCGACTCCCTGATCAAGTCGGCGTGGCCGTTGTGCCGTGCGTACTCCTCGATCATGTGGACCAGGATCCACCGCAAGGTGAAGGTCTCGCCGGTATGCGGGCTCGTGAGTGCCGACTCCTCGTCGAGTCCACCGCGCGTGAGCGCTTCGTCGATGACCGCGTCTGAACGGCTGACGGCCTCGTCGAAGAGCGCCCGCAGCTCCTCCGGAGTGTCGTCACGAGCCGAATCGAACTCCCAGTCGTTCTCGACGAGAGCCCAGTCGACGGTGTCAAAAGGCTGCGCGAAACCTGCGTTGCGGAACCAGTGATCGAACCACTGGGACTCAACGAGCGCGAGGTGCTTCATCAGGCCGCCCAGTGTCATGTCGGTCGGCGGGCATTGCTGCGCCAACTGTTCCTGGGTGAGGCCGGAGCACTTCCACCGGAGCGTGTCGCGTTGGTACGCCAGTGATCCACGCAGGATCACGACTTCGCTGCCGTGCAGTGGCGCTTCGGTACGCGCCTTGATGTCGAATTCCTGTGCTTCGCTCACAGGTGCGCATCGTACGGGGGAACCACCGCTCATCGGCAGAGGTTTCCGTGTTCAGGCGATGGCGTCCAGCTCTGCCAGGGTTTCGGTGTCGAGCTCGACGTCGGCGGTTCGGACGTTGTCCTCGAGGTGGGCGATGCTGCGGGTGCCGGGGATCAGTGCGGTGTGGTTGTCGTGGGCAAGAATCCAGGCGAGACAGACGGCCGCCGTACTGACTCCTAGGCGTTCGGCGATCCGCTGTACGACGGGGTGCTCGGTGGGGACTGCCAGCTGGTCGAAGGGTGGCTGGCGGAACGCTGAGCCCAGGGGGAAGAACGGCACCCAGGTGATGCCGTTCGCGGCGCAGAGTGCGAGCTGGTCCTCGCTCGAACGGTCGAGCAGGTGGTAGGCGTTCTGCACGCAGACGATCCCGGCGGGCAGCGCCTGCTTCAGCTGCTCGGTGCTGACGTTGCTCAGGCCGATCGCTCCGATCAGCCCCTCGTCGCGCAAGGCGATCACTTCGGCGAGCTGGTCGTCGAGCGGGACGACCTGGTCGCCTTCCGCGATCAGGCCCGGGCCTTGGTCCGCACGGCGCAGGTTGACCACCGGCACCTGGTCGATGCCGAGCGAGTCGAGGTCGAGGTGGACCTGCTTCCGCAACTCCTCCGGCCGTTGCGCCAGGGCCAGCGGGACCGGGGCGTCGACGCGTCGCGCTCCGACCTTGCTCACGATCACGAGGTCGTCGGCGTACGGGTGCAGGGCGGCGCGGAGGTGCTGGTTGACCGTGGTGTCGCCGTAAAAGGATGCGGTGTCGAGGTGGTTGATGCCGAGCTCGACCATGCGTCGCAGGACGGTGGTGGCCGCGGCCGTGTCCAGGTGTTCGAGCTGCATCGCGCCGTACCCGATCCTGCTGATCTGGTGCCGGCCGAGGGCGACGGTGCCGCCCGGGTGCTTCGGTGTCGTGGCCATGAGGACGTCCCGAGGTAGAGTAAGTGGAGGTTTCTCCGATTACCGTAGCACTAACTGGAGGTTTCTCCACTTATGAGCCAGGGAGTCCGGCCGCTCCGCGCCGATGCGGCGCGAAAACGGGAGCAGGTGGTGACGGCCGCGGCGGGCGAGCTGGCCGATCTCGCCGAGGCCGCACGCCAGGGCGACTCGGTGCACCTGTCGCTCGACCGCGTCGCGGCGCGCGCGCAGGTCGGCGTGGCGACGCTGTACCGGCATTTCCCGACCCGTGAGGCCCTGCTCGCGGCCGTGTATCAGCAGGAACTGACCCGGCTGTGCGACGCGGCGCCCGAGCTGGCCAACGACGGACCCACGGACGAAGCGCTGCTCGCCTGGATGTTCCGGTACGCCGACTTCGTCGACTCCAAGCGCGCGATGGGGGGCAGCCTCCGGGCGATCGTCGCCTCGGGCGCCGTCACGCAGGCGGACACCCGGGCTCGGCTGACCGCGGCGATCGGACACTTCTTGGAAGCCGGCGCGGGCGTGCTGCGGAGCGACGTACCGCCTGAGGACGTGGTGGCGGCGATGGCCGGTGCCGTGATCGCCGCCGATCCGGAGCAGCAACGCGAACAGACCGAGCGGCTGCTCAGGCTACTGATCGACGGTCTCCGGCAGCGCTAGACGAAGGTCTGCGTGCCGATCACGCGGAGGAGGTCGAGCTTCTCGCGAGCGTCGGTGCCGTCGAGGGGCAGGAACGCGCGCACTCTCAGATCGGCAGCGGGCGTCAGGAGGGTCTCGCAGGTCAGGTCGAGCTCGCCGACCTCCGGGTGCAGGAACCGCTTGCGCGGCAGCCGGCGTACGGCGACCTCGTGCAGCTCCCACAGTGCGCGGAACTCCGCACTCTGCGCGACGAGTGCGTCAACCAGCTCGGTGACGTCGGGGTCACCCATCCGGCGGGAGTAGGTGCCGCGCAGGTCGGCGACGTGCGCGGCCGAGTGCGCGTCCCAGTCCTCCTCGGGGAAGATTCGCCGGATGGTCTGGTCGGTGAACCAGAGCCAGGTCAGGTTCCGGGCGAGTCCCGTGCCGGAGTACCGGCCGATAACGACGTCGGCCAGGGCGTTCTGCCAGAGGACCTCGTCGAGGTCGGTCACGATGAAGACCGGGATGTCGACGAGGCGCTCGACGAGGCCGGTCAGGCCGGGGCTGATGTGCCGACCGGCGCGCCGAAGCGGCGGTGCCAGGCCGGCCAGGTTGTACAGGTGGTCACGTTCGTCGAGGTCGCAGCGCAGGGCGCGGGCGAGGCCGGCGATGATCGGCTCGGACGGGTTCGCGCCGCGCGACTGCTCGAGGCGCGAGTAGTAGTCGGTCGACATCCCCGCAAGCTGGGCGACCTCTTCGCGGCGCAGGCCGGGCGTACGGCGGCGCGCGCCGTCCGGCAGGCCCACGTCGGCCGGGTGCAGCAGCTCCCGGCGCCGGCGGAGGAAATCGGCCAGGCCGTCACGATCGGTCACACATCCATCATGCGTGACCACCCAAGCGGCTATCCAGGGACAACCTGTCCGTGGATGAAGTGGGCCTTCTCCCCACCCGGCGGCCCGGCAACGCTGGGAGCAACCCCAAGGAGGAAGTTCATGCACTACCGCACACTCGGCCGGACCGGGATCAAGGTCAGCCCGTACGCCCTCGGCGCGATGATGTTCGGTGCCGTCGGCAACGACGATCACGCCGCCTCGACCCGGATCATCCACAAGGCCCTCGACGCCGGCATCAACTTCGTCGACACCGCGGACATGTACTCGCACGGTGAGTCCGAGGTGATCGTCGGCGAGGCGCTGAAGGGCCGCCGGGAGCACGTCGTCCTGGCGACCAAGTCGCACCTCCCGATGGGCGAGGACCCGAACCAGCGCGGCAACTCCCGGCGCTGGATCATGACCGCCGTCGAGGACTCACTGCGCCGCCTGCAGACCGACTACATCGACGTCTTCCAGATGCACCGTCCCGACCCGGACACCGATGTCGAGGAGACGCTGTCGGCGCTGACCGACCTGATCCGCAGCGGCAAGGTCCGCGCGATCGGCTCGTCGACCACCCCGGCGAGCGAGATCGTCGAGGCACAGTGGGTCGCCGACCGGCGCGGTCTGGAACGGTTCCGCACCGAGCAGCCGCCGTACTCGATTCTGAACCGTGGGATCGAGCGCGAGGTGCTGCCGATGGTTCAGAAGTACGGTCTCGGTGCGCTCGTGTGGAGCCCGCTCGCGGGTGGCCAGCTCACCGGGCGGGCGCCGTCAGACCTTCGGCGTACGGCGATGTTCCGGCACATGACCGACGCGCGGCGGCTCGAGGTCGTGGAGCAACTGGGCCCGGTGGCTGACGCGGCAGGACTGAAGCTGACGCACCTGGCGATGGCGTTCGCGATCGCGCACCCGGCGGTCACCTCGGCGATCATCGGACCGCGGACCATGGAGCATCTCGACGACGCGCTGGCCGGCGCGGACGTGGTCCTCGACGACGACGTCCTCGACCAGATCGACAAGATCGTCCCGCCCGGTACGGATGTCGGGCGCCTCGACATGGACTACAACACCCCGGCGATCCTCGACCCGTCGCTGCGTCGCCGGACGGTCGGCGACCGCGCCGCCGCGTAGCCCAGCCTGGTCCCTCGACTCCTAGGGACAGCGGGACCCTTGTCGGGCGAGTGCGGGTCACGGATGCTCGGTGATGAGACCACCTGAAGGGAATCATTGCCATGAGCAAGCTCGCACTCGTCACCGGCGCCACCTCCGGCATCGGCAAAGCCTTCGCCGAGCGGCTGGTGTCCGACGGGTACGACGTGATCGCCGTCGGCCGCAACGCCGAACGGCTCGGCCAGCTCGTCGAAGCCCATCCGGAGGTGAAGATCCGGCCGGTGTCCGCCGATCTCTCCACCCTCGCCGGGATCCAGAGCGTCGCCGACATCGCGGCCGCCGAACCCGTCGACCTGCTGATCAACAACGCCGGCGTCGCGCACTACATGCCGCTCGCCGACCTCCCCGCGGACAAGGCGACCGAGTTGGTCACCGTCAAGGTCCTCGCGCCGACCCTGCTGACCCGGGCCGTGGTCGGCGGAATGCAGGAGCGCGGCAGCGGCACGATCATCAACGTCGGCGGCATGATCGCGTTCAGCGGTCCGGCCCCGAGCTCCGTGATGCCGCGCCGCGCCGTGTACGCCGGAGCGCTCGCGAACCTGCTCGCCTTCTCGCAGACCCTGAGCGCGGAACTCGAAGGCACCGGAGTCCGGGTGCAGGCGCTGCTCCCGGGAGTCGTCGCCACCGAGTTCCACACCCGCCAGGGCATGGACCTGAGCTCGATCCCGCGGATGAGCGCCGACGACGTCGTCACGGCCAGCCTGCGCGGCCTGGAGCTCGGTGAGACGGTCACGGCTCCAGGCCTCGAGGACAGCAGCCTGCTGGACACGGTGTTCGCCGCGGATCTGGCCGCGTTCGGCGGCCAGAACCCGCAGCTCGCAAGCCGCTACCGCTAGCTGTAGTTCGCCGTCACGTGGTAGACGCGGCCGCCCCACCCGTCATTGGGGAACGAGTCCGACACCCGGACGTACCCGGCTTTGTCGGCACCGAGGTACGGCGTGAGGTCGAACGTCCGCGCCGCCTTGTTGTTGCCGTCGTGCTCCTGGTTGGTCTCGGTCGCGACCGTGGTCCAGTTCTGCCCGTCGCCGCTGACCTGGACGACGAACTCGTTGTCGATCGTCAGCGTCGCCGAGGCCTTCGTGGTGTCGGACGGGAACGGGAACCGGTAGACGAAGTACGAGTGCCCGTCAGCGAACCGGTTCTGTACGCCGTTGCTCTGTGAACCGTCCGCGTCGAACAGCCACGGGGTCTCGGCCGCCGTACCGGTGTCGAAGTCGGCCGTGTGGGCGATCAGGATGTCCGAACGCGAGCTGAACGCGAGCTGCGAACCGGACGTCGCCGTCACGTTCACCGAGTGCAGACCGTCCGTCGTACCGGCCGGGATCGTCACGTCGAGGTCCACGGACGTCTCCACCGGTACGGCGTTCCCGCGCGGCCGGAGCGTCACGTTCGAGACCGCCGGAGTCACCGTCCAGCCCGACGGGCCTGCGGCCTTCACCGCGACCTTCACCGGCTGGTCCACGGGTCCCGTCGCCTGGACCGTGACCTTGACCTTCACGTGCGTCACGCTTCCGGTCGCCGGCATGACCACCGGGAGCGCCGGATCGGTTGTCGCCGACAACGATCGCACCGGCGGCGTCGCGGGGACGGCGGCGAGCAACGCGCTCAGCGCACTGGCCTGGGTACGCCAGTCGAAGACGTTCGGGGTCGCGCCGGACCACCGCTCCCCCAGCCGGTCCGAGGCATCCCGGTCGTTGTCCCAGATCGTCGCGACCTGCTGCGCGACGAAGTTCTGGTAGTGGCTGTCGTGCGTGGTGTCGGCGAGGTCCATCCAGTACCGCATGAAGATGCCCTTGAACTGCTTGCCGTTGTCGTCACACGTGCGCCCGGGCTGATCGCAGAACTCGGTCAGCGCGCCGTCGGTGACCAGTCCACCAGAACCGATCGCCGCGTCCGCCAACCGCCGTACCGAGGTGAGCAGTTTCGGGTCGTGGGTCGCGCGCCAGAGCTCGAGGCCGGCACCGATCGCCAGGCCCTGGTTGTAGGACCAGACCGTGTCGCCGTTGCTCTCGCAGTTGTCCTTCAGACCGTCGTTCACCAGACCGGCGGAGTTGATCATCCCGCTGTTGGTGAACCAGGTCCAGCCTTCCTGCGCGCGGCCGAGCCAGCGCGTGTCCTTCGGCATCCGGTTGTGCAGCTCCGCGGTGAGCCGGATCCACAGACCGTTGGTGACGGCGTTCTTGTAGGTGCGCTCGCCGTTCCACCAGACACCGCCGCCGCACGAGCTCGGGTCCCAGTATCCCTCGACGTACTCCGCGATCTTCACCGCCATGTCGAGGTACTTCGGGTTCTTGGTCAGGTCGTAGGCCTGGACCCAGGTCAGGCCCCACCATTCGGAGTCGTCGATCGCGCGACTGGTGAAGTTTCCGAGCAGCTCGTCACCGGACAGGACCCCGGCCGGGAACTTGCCCTTGTCCTTCTCGAACGTGTTGTCCAGCTGACCCAGGTAGCGCCGGTCGCCGGTGCGCTGCATGTAGTCGCCGATGGTCTGCAGGGCGACCGCTGAGTTCCACCAGCTCGACGGGAACCAGGCCTTGTTCGGCTCGTAGGAACTCATCAGCTGGTCGGCGGCGACCCGGGCGCGGGCGACGGCGGTCGGGCCGTCGGCCGGGGTGGGCGCCGCGCCGGCCGGCGGTGCCGCGAACCCGAGGGCCAGCGTCACCGCCCCGGCCATGAGCAAACGGAAGGTACGTCGGGGCAAGACCATGGGCGGATCTCCTCGAGGGGCTTGGAAACGTTTCACCGAGCTTCCGAGGATGTATCGTCGTCGCGCCAGACAACGATGTCAATGGCGCGACGACCGTGAGTTTTCAGCCGAGAATCGCGCCGATCTCGTCGAACTGCGCCGCGGTCAGCGGGGTCACCGTTCTCCCCCGGCGCCTCGCGGGTCTCCTCGACGTACGTGTAGCCGGCCTTCGAGGCGATCACGATGTCGTCGCGGACGTCCCCGAGCGCGTCCGCGATCAGCTTCTCGCTGTGCCCGCAGCCGTAGACCAACTGCTGAGCCCTGCTCAGCCGGGTGACCAGCCCGCGAGATGCCCAAAGTCGACTAACTGAGTGAACTTAAGCTGATTTTCATGACCTTCCTCTGGTACATCCCGAACCAGGTCGACCCCGGGCACCGCGGGGACGACGCCGTCCAGGGACACAACAGCCTCGAGCGGCTGACCGGGCTGGCCCGGCTCACCGAGGACCACGGCTGGTCCGGCGCGCTGCTCGGCACCGGGTGGGGCCGGCCCGACACGTTCACCGTCGCGACCGCGCTGGCCGCCCGGACGACCACCTTCCAGCCACTCGCCGCGATCCGCCCCGGGTACTGGCATCCCGCGCACTTCGCGTCCGCGGCGAGCACGCTCGACCAGCTGAGCGGCGGGCGGCTGCTGATCAACATCGTCTCCGGTCAGGACAACCTCGCGGCGTACGGCGACAGCGAGGGCGACCAGCCGCAGCGCTACGCCCGGACCAAGGAGTTCCTCCAACTGGTCAGGCGGTTGTGGACCGAGGAGAACGTCACGTTCGACGGCGAGTACTTCTCGGTTGCCGGATCCACGGTCGCGACACGCCCCGTCGTACGGGAAGGGCGGCCGCATCCGCGGTTGTACTTCGGTGGCGCGTCCGAGGCCGCGCAAAGGGTGGCCGCGACGGATGCCGACGTACAGCTGTTCTGGGGTGAGCCGCTGGACGGCGTCGCGGCACGGATCGCGCGACTGAAGGAGCTCGAGGCCGAACTTGGTCGTGAGCACGCTGCTCTGGAGTTCGGACTCCGGATCACCACGCTGGTACGCGACACGACGGAGCAGGCGTGGGCCGATGCCGAGGCCAAGGTCGCCAAGATGGCCGAGGCACAGGGCAAGCGGGACCGGCGCTGGTTCAAGGCTGTCGGCCAGCAGCGGCTGCTCGACCTGGCCGACCGCGGCGAGGTCCTCGACGACAACCTCTACACCGCACCCGGCAAGTACGGCGGTGGCGGCGCCGGCACCACCTGGCTGGTCGGCTCCCCCGAGGACGTCGCCAAATCGCTGAGCAAGTACCGCGATCTCGGCATCACGCACTTCGTCCTCTCCGACACTCCGTACCGCGAGGAAACGGTGCGGATCGGTGATCAACTCCTCCCGCTGCTCTCCTAAGCTGCTTGGATGAGGGCCATCGCTTGACGCTCGCCTGCCCGAAAGTGTTCGGTTGGTTACCGAGCGCCAACCCTGGGTATGTGCGCTGTGAGGCATGTGAGGAGCGCTGATGGTCGAATATCTGCCCCGGTCCGCCTGGAACGCACGACCGCCGAACGCCGGGCCGGGCAACCTGACCGTGTCCCGCGTCGAGGGCGCGGTCATCCACTGGCCGGGCACCGGCTCGACGAAGGTCATCCACACCAAGGCGGCGGTCGCGTCCGCGTTGCGTGGCTGGCAGGACTACCACATGGACAGCCGCGGCTGGTCGGACATCGCCTACCAGATCGCGGTCGATCAAGAAGGCCGGGCCTGGACCCTGCGCGGCCTACGGACCCAGTCCGGCGCCAACGGCGACAACGACGTGAACGAGCGGTACGGCGCCATTCTGCTGGTCCTCGTCACCGGTGAGCAGCCGTCCGCCGCGATGAAGGCGACCACCCGCGGGGTGATCGCCGACTTCCGCAAGCTCTACCCGCGCGGTACGGCGATCCGGCCGCACTCCGCGGTCCGCCCGGAGCCGACCGACTGCCCCGGCGACCCCGCCCGCGCCGCGATCGCCCGCGGCGAATTCACACCCGGCCACTCGGAGGACGACGACATGACCCCCGCCCAGATGCAGGAACTGAAGAACTTCATCGAGGCCCGTTCGCAGGCCTACGCGCTCTGGGTGCACAAGCAGCTGCGCCGCGACCTGACGGCGGTGGCCAAGGCGTACGCGCTCGACATCAAGAACTACGAACGCCAGACCGACGCCGCCGACGCCGCCCGCGCGGCCGCCGCGGTCTGGGCCACCGCACCGAAGAACCTGGCCGCCGACGCGCCGGCCCAGCAGGAGCCGCAGGTCCCGGACCCCAACATCGACCCGGCGCTCGAGGACCACGCCCTCGACCCGTTCCCGCCGGTCGAGGAACCCAAGGCAGCAGAACCAGCACAGTAGGACAAAGCCCAGGCCCCACCGGCTTTCTGTCGGTGGGGCCTGGTTTCCTGTCCGGGTGGATCTCAAGCACCTGCAGGACCGGCTCGAGCAGATCTCCGCCGGGTACGGCGCACACCTCGGCTTCGAGCGCGACCCCGACTGGTTCCTGCTCAAACTCCAGGAGGAGGTCGGCGAGCTCACCCAGGCCTACCTCCAGCAGACCGGCCGAGCTCGGACGAAGGGTGCGACCACCGAGCAGATCCGCGACACGTTCCACCAGGAGTTCGCCGACGTACTGTGCCAGCTGCTCCTGTTCGCGAAGCAGCACGATGTCGATCTCCCGGCCGAGATCGAGCGGAAGTGGCTGGTCTACGAGTCCTGACGCGGCGGGCGGGCGTTCAGCAAGAGTCCGGCGGTCAGCGCGAGCGTGACCACCGCGTCGGCTGCCATGCTGACCCAGACCGGGCCCAGGAAGATCGTGTCTACCGCGATCACCACGGCGTACCCGATCGGCCAGCTCAGGGTGCCGAGCAGCTTCCAGATCGTGGTCCAGCGGTTCGACGTCCAGAGCAGCCCGAGGCCGACTCCCCAGGCGACCAGTGCCAGGATCGTGTTGAGCTCCAGCAGGTACGGCCCGAACATCGCCAGCCCGACCGCGACGAAGTCCTGCGGGCGCATCCGCGGCGGGACCACGACCTGCACCAGACCGTCGGTGGCGGCGGCAACGATCTCGCTCGGCCGGCCGAGCCGCTGCAGCACGTCGCGGATCTCGTCCTCGGACGTCGCGCCGCCCGCACGCGCCTCGGCGATGTGCGCCTTCATGTCGGCGAGCAACTCGTCCCGGCGGCCGGCCGGCAGCACCTCGGCCTCGGCGGCCAGCTCCTTCAGGTACGCATCGACCAGGCGGTCGCTGTCCAGTTCCATGTTCATCCCCGTCTCCCACTCTGCAAGATCTTGTCGACCGACGCACAGAACCGTTGCCAGTCCGCGGTGAACTCGGTCAGGGCTCGGCTGCCCTCGGGTGTCGAGGTGTAGTAGCGCCGCGGTGGCCCGGACTCGGACTCCTGCCAGCTCGTCTCCACCAGACCCTCGCGCCGCAACCGCGCGAGGAGTGGGTAGATCGTGCCTTCCGTGGTGACCAGTCCGTCGATCTCACCCAGCGCCTTGACCAACTCGAAACCGTAACGAGCCTCTCCCTGCAACAGCGCCAGGACGCAGAACTCCAGCGTCCCGCGGCGCAGCTGCGTGAAGACTTTCTCGGCTACCATGCGACACAAGGTACCTGTTCGCGCCAAGATCCGGCAAGAACGCCTGCCGCGTCAGTCAGTCGAAACGGTCAGTCGGTCTTGGGGCGCACCGCGAACATGACGGTGACCACGAACGACGGGATCACCACCACCCACAGGCTGGGGAGGTTGAAGAGCACGGGGGCGAGGCAGACCACCAGGAGATCGAAACCGCGGGCCGGCTGCGAGAACAGCCCCGGCGGGATCGCGCCCATCGGCGAGGTGACCAGCGGACCGGCGTACGACGGGGGTCGGGCGGACGCCTGCCGGACAGTGCCGGTGATGATGCCGGCGGCAACCGCGAAACAGGCCGAAGCGCTGCCGATCGCGGGGTAGGCGAGCGCCGTCCAGACGATCGCGAACAGACCTGGGACCACACCCATCAGCACCCGCAGCTCGCGCAGGTCCATCCCGAGCGCGCGGACGAGACCGGTCGAACGGCAGGCGGTGCGCAGTCCGTCGAGCAACGGCCGGACGGCGACGAAGCCGGCGATCCCGGCGGCGACCGGAACCAGTACGCGGAAGCCCGCCCCGTGGACGGCGTACGGGACGACGAGCAGTGCCGCGCCGATCACCAGACGGCGCGGCCAGCGGAGGATCCGGAGGAACTCACGGTTCACGATCGCGGCACCCTGCGCGCCCCGACCACGACGGGACCGCACCCGGCCCTGCATCCGCCAGTGCCGTCCGGAGATGACGTCGCCGAGCATGCTGATGTCCAGACTGCTCGCCGCGCCCGCGAGCCCGGCCAGCAATTCGCCGCCCGCGATCACACTCGCCCGCCCGAGCTTGTCGAGCGACCGCGACGTCACCATCGTCAGCGCGACCGCGAGCAGCAGAACCACCGCACACACCACGAGCAGATACGTCTGGCCCGACGTCAACGCGCTCCCGTTCCGCACCTCGGCAACGGCCAGGTCGAGAGTTCCTGCTCGTGCGCCCTTCAGCGGGTCAGGCCTCACAGCGAGTGCCACCGCAGGCACCACGGCTGCAAGTAGGAACAGATCCGCGACCCGCAGGGTCCACTTCGACCGCCGAGCACTCTGCTGCACCCAGACCGTCGCCATCGCCGTACACACCAACAGCGCGCTGATCAGCACCGCAGCCTCGAGGACCCCGATCACCGGCGCCCCGAGCAACGCCCAGATCACCGCCGCGACGACCAGGCCGACAGCACCCACAGCGGCCGTCACGAGCCGGTACGCCGGTCGCAACAAGGCCGCCCGATTGATCGGAGTGGCCAGCAACCAGAACCCGCTGGCCCGCGTCGCCGACACCGGCCCGATCGCGAGCAGCATCCGCACTGTGATTGCCACCAGCAACGGAATGATGATCAACGGCAGCCACGTCGTCAGCTGACCGCAGCGCCACGACGAGCACCCCGCGGCGTCCGAGTTCAGCTGCCGTACGACGTTCCCGCCGGTCGCCCCCGCCATCGCGATGGTGAACAGGACGAGGTACACATCCTCGAAGATCTCCCAGAACGACCGGTCCGCGTGCCGCCGCCGCGTCGTGCGCATCCACTGCCGCATCGACCGCGACGACGGGATCGTCCCGAAGTCCGCCGGGTCGAACTCGACCGGTCCGTCCGCGGTGCTCATGGCAGCGGGGTGAGCGTGACGATCGAGTCGGCGACCGTCTCGACGAGGGCCGGGTCGTGGCTCGCGAACAGGATCGACGTACCGGACTTCTTCTCGGCGACCAGCCGCTCGGACAGCCACTGGACGCCGCCGACGTCCAGCCGGGCCTCGGGCTCGTCGAGCACCATCAGCGTCCGCGGCCGGACCAGCGCCGTCGCGAGCGCGAGCCGGCGGCGCTGACCGGAGGACAGCGAACCGGGCAGCTGATCGGCGGCCGGAAGCAGGCCGATCTCGTCGAGCGTGGTGTCGACGAGATCCTCGGGCGTCGGGTTGCCGTGCGCGCGGGCGAGCAGATCCAGGTGCTCGGCCGCGGTCAGGTCCGGGAAGAAGTCCAGGTCGTCGAGCAGGGAGGCGACGTCGCGGCGGACCGCCTCGGCGCGTTCGTCGATCGGCCGGCCGTCGAGCATGATCTTGCCCGCGGCCGGAGCGGCCGCGCCGACGATGCACTTCAGCACGGTCGTCTTGCCGGCGCCGTTCGGGCCGACCAGCGCGATCGCCTGACCGGCGGCCAAGGTGAACGTGAGGCCCTCGATCACCGGCCGGTCGCCGTACTTGTGCTGCAGGTCCGTCACGGCCAGCCGTGGCGCCGCCTTCTTGCTCATTTCTCCTGGCTCATTTCTGCCGGCCCGTCTCGGCCTGCTTATTTCTGCTGGCTCACTTCTTGCGGACCAGCGTCAGTCCGTCGCCGATGCCGAGCATGATCACGTCCACGCGGTCGTCGGCGGCGATGTGCGCGTTGAACTCCTTGCGGTCGGCCGGACCGTCGGCGTCCACCACGCGGCCACCGGCCAGCGTGTTGTCGAACAGCAGCAGGCCGTTCGGCCGGATCAGCGGCAGCACCGTCTCGAAGTACTGGATGTACCAGTCCTTGTCGGCGTCGACGAAGGCCAGGTCGAACTCACCGTCGAGCTTGGTGGCCGACTCGTGCGCGTCGCCGATCCGCAGGTCGATCTTGCCCGCGACGCCGGCCCGCTCCCAGTACTTGCGCCCGATCGAGGTCCACTCGTCGCTGACGTCCAGGCAGATCAGCTCGCCGTCGTCCGGCAGACCGCGCGAGATCGCCAGCGCGGAGAAGCCGGTGAAGGTGCCGATCTCGACCGCCCGGCGGGCGCCGATCAGCCGGGTCAGCGTGGTCAGCAGACCGGCCTGGTCGGCGGTCGTGAGCATGCCGGCCGGGTTGCCGAGCGTCTCGGTCTCGGCCCGCAGTTCGGTCGCGATCTCGTCCAGCGGCATGCCGTGGGCGACCATGTAATCGTGCAGTTCCTCGGTCACCGGTACCTGATGGCCCATGAATTCCCGCCCTCCGTGTATTAGATCGGTCGCCTGTAGTCTCTATGGGTTGTCCAAACCGATGTACACCACCCCCGAGGAGCACTCCGTATGCGCATCGCCGTCGCCGGATCGATCGCGACCGACATCCTGATGACGTTCCCGGGCCGGTTCAAGGACCAGTTCCTCGAGGAGCAGCTGCACAAGGTCTCCCTGTCGTTCCTGGTCGACGAACTGGTGGTGCATCGCGGCGGCGTCGGCGCGAACATCTGCTACGGGATGGCGCAGCTCGGCTTCCCGTCGCTGCTCGTCGGCTCGGTCGGCGCCGACTTCGCCGAGTACGGCGCGGCGCTGACGGCGGCCGGCGTGGACATCTCGCACGTCCGTGTCTGCGAGAACGTACACACCGCCCGGTTCACCTGTACGACGGACCTCGACGCGAACCAGATCGCCTCGTTCTACACCGGCGCGATGGCCGAGGCCCGCGAGCTCGACCTGGGAGCGATCCACCAGGCCGCCGGCGGCGTCGACCTGGTGCTGATCGGCGCCGACGACCCGGACGCGATGATCAAGCACACCGAGCTGGCGCGGCAGCACGGGATCGCGGTCGCCGCGGACCCGTCACAGCAGCTGGCCCGGATGGAGGGTACGGACATCCGGCGGCTCATCGACGGGGCGGCGTACCTGTTCAGCAACGAGTACGAGGCCGGCCTGCTGGTGCAGAAGACCGGCTGGAGCCATGAGGAGATCCTGCAGCGGGTCGGCGTCCGGATCACCACGCACGGCGGCGACGGGGTCGTGATCGAGGACTCCAACGGGATCCTCGCGAAGGTCCCGGCGGTGCCCGCGCCGAACCTGGTCGACCCGACCGGCGGCGGCGACGCGTTCCGCGCCGGCTACCTGACCGGGCGCGCCGCCGGCCTCGACCACGAGCCGGCCGCGCACCTCGGCTGCACGCTGGCGACCACGGTCCTGGAGAAAGTCGGTACCCAGGAGTACACCCTCGACCACGCGTCGTTCATGGACCGCCTCACCACCGCGTACGGCGCCGACGCCGCCACCACCGCGAAGCGCGCCCTGAGCTAGGACAGCCGCGCCAGCGCGCCGGTCTGCGCGGGGAGGGCGAACCGGTCCGGACAGCCCCAGTGCTCGACGATCCGGCCGTCGACAACACGCGCCATCTCGAACAGCGCGATGTCGACGGGCGCGTTGCTGGGCGGACCGAAGAACGAGCCGGTCGCGGTACCGCGCACCCGGCCGCGCGCCGGCTCTTCGCCGCGCAGGGGTACGGCGCCACGAGTATCGACGCGATCGCCAAGGAGGCCGGCGTCGCGACCCGGACCGTGTACTCGGCCTTCGGCACCAAGCGGGAGATCCTGTCGCTGATCTGCGACCTCTGGCTGCAGGAGGCCGGAGCGGTCGAGCGCGCCGAGCAGGTGCTCGCGATCGAGGACCCGGTCGAGCGCCTCGGTGGCGCTGCCGGCTGGCTGACCACCCTGTACGCCGCCGGATTCGACGTCGTCCTGATCTTCGAGGCGGCGACCGACGAGAGCCCCGAGACCAAGGCGCTGCTGCGCTCGAAGCTTGCCGGCCGCAACCAGGTGATGGACGCGATGATCGCGTCGCTCGAGGACGCCCTACGGATCCCGCTGCAGCAGGCACAGGCCGTGTACCGCGCGGTCGCGGCGCCGGGCGTGTACCAGGAGCTGGTCGACGAGTCGGGCTGGAGTCCGGAGGAGTTCGAGGCCTTCGTCGCCGACGTGCTCCACCGTCAGCTGCTCTGAGAGCGGGCCCACAATCCGCGGACGTGGCCGATGTGGCGGCGCATCAACTGCTCGGCGCCGTCCGCGTCGCCGGCCTCCACGAGGTCGAGCAACTCGTGGTGTTCGGCCGCTGACGGGACGAGGCGACCGCTCTCCAGGAGCGGCGTGAGCCCCAGCAATCGGGTTTGCGAGCGCAGATCCGACACGACGTCGACGAGCTTCTGGTTCCCGGAGTACGCCAGCAGCGTGACGTGGAAGACCCGGTCCGCCTCGATGTACGCGATCAGGTCGCCGGCCTCCGCCGCGACCACGATGTCCTCGGCCAGCCGCCGCAGCCGCGGGTAGTCCTCCGCGGGGATCGCGGGTACGACGTCGCGGATCGTCGGCGGCTCGATGAGTTGCCGGACCGCCGCCACGTTGTCGAGATCCGCGTCGGACACCTCGGTGACCCGGAACCCCTTGTTGCGCAGCGAGATCACCAGGCCCTCGCGAACCAGGTCCAGCATCGCCTCGCGGACCGGCGTCGCGGAGACCCCGAACCGCGCTCCGAGCGTCGGCGCCGAGTACACCTCTCCCGGCGTCAGCTCACCCGAGATCACCGCTGCCCGCAGCGCGTTGGCGACGCTGTCGCGCAGGTTCTCCCGCTGCGCGAGGCGCCGTACGCTCGGCAGCGGACCGATCGAATCGGCAGCCATGATTCACCTCCCTGGGTCGCCGCCTATTGTGAACACCGGACCTCACGGATTCGGGATGCCACCCCCGACGGACGCGACCAGCTCGGTGAGTCGCTCGAACACCCGGTCCGCGCCGATGCCGTCGTGCTCGTACTCGTTCGTCACCCAGGCCTGCACGTTCCCGACCCGCCCGGCGGTGTCGAGCTGCAGCCCGGAGTCGACGTACATGTCGTCGAAGTAGACAGCGGCAGCCACCGGTACGTCGTTCGCCGCGAGCCGGTCGAGGTCGTACAGCTCGGGCCACGACGGCCGCTGCGCGAGCAATTCGACCGCACCCTGGAACGGCCGCAGCCCGCGGATCTCGTCGAACATCCAGGGGTACATCATCTCGCCGGTGAACAGCAGCGGTCGTGCGTCCTCAGCGAACTCCGGACGCCGCGCCCGCTCCGCCTCGGCTGCCCAGGCAGTCGCACCGTCGCCGGAGCCGTAGATGCTCTCCTGGAGCGCCGCGAAGAGCGGGTTCCCGAGGTAGGAGGACGAGGCGAGAACCTGACCCAGGAAGGTGTCCGAGAGTTCGTCCCCATCGAATGCTTCGTCGAGCAGCCAGTGGATGCGCTCGTACCCGGGCTTCATCCCGAAGTCGATGCCCAGCGACTGGAGCCGCCGGACCGTCAGCCGGTCACCGTCCGGCAGCCGTACGTCGTCGCTCGCGAGCCGGTCCGCGATCCTGCCGACCTGCTCCACGTTGTGCGGGTACCGCCGGTAGAACTCGCGGTTCTTCGCCGCGACCCGCGGATAGGTACGGCGATACACCTCGGCCGCCGACGGGTCGATCGATGCGAGCCCGCCTGTCACGTAGCAGGCCGACAGTCCCTCGGGTGCCTTCGACAGGTAGGTGAGCGTCAGGAATCCGCCGTAGCTCTGCCCGAGGGTCGACCAGCGTTTGCCGCCGAACACGGTCTTCCGCAGGTGCTCGGCGTCGGCGACGATCGAGTCCGCCCGGAAGCACGCCAGGTAGTCGGCGCCTTCCTGCGCGGACATCGACGCCATCAGCCGGCCGCTGACCGGCGTACTCCGTCCGGTCCCGCGCTGGTCCATCAGCACGACCCGGTACTTCTTCAGCGCCTGCCCGACCCACCCCGACGGACCCGTCGGACGCGGGCCCTTCCCGCCCGGACCGCCCTGGAGGAACACCAGGCACGGCAGGTCCTCGTCCTTGCGCGTCGGGTCGACGAGTTCGCGCGCGAAGACCATGATGGTCTTACCTGGCTTCGACCAGTCCAGGGGCACCTCGGCAAGGTGCTCGCGAACGTGCATTCCAGGGATCGTGTACTCAACCATCGCGTCTCCTCCGTCTGGCGTCCCACTCCGGGTTGATCCGCGGTACGGCGGCCAGCAGCGTCTTCGTGTACTCGTCCCGAGGTTCGCCGAACACCTGGTCCCGCGACCCCAACTCCACGATTCTGCCTCGGTTCATCACCGCCACCCGCTGCGAGATCTGCCGGACGACGGCCAGATCGTGCGCGATGAAGATGTAGCTGAACCCGCTCTCCCGCTGCAGCCGCATCAGCAGCTCCAGCACCTGCGCCTGGATCGACACGTCCAGCGCCGACACCGCCTCGTCGCAGATCACCAGCTTCGGGTTCACCGCGAGCGCCCGGGCGATCCCGATCCGTTGCGCCTGCCCGCCGGAGAACTGCGCCGGGTACCGCCGGCAGTGGTCCGGGTCCAGCCCGACCCGCTCCATCAGCTCCTGTGTGAACGCCCGCCGCCCGCCCTTCGGCGTGATGCCCTGGTAGGTCAGCGGCGCGGTGATGATCCGCTCCACCGTGTACCGCGGGTTCAGCGACGAGAACGGGTCCTGGAACACCACCTGCACGTTGTTGCGGAACGTCGCCAGGTCCTTGCCCCGGGCCCGCGTCACGTCCTGCCCGTCGAACACGACCGTACCGCCGGTCGGCTCCAGCAACCGGGCCGCGATCCGGGCCGTGGTCGACTTCCCACTGCCGGACTCCCCCACGATGGCCAGGGTCTCGCCGAGCTCGACGTCGAAGCTGACGTCGTCGACGGCGGTGAACGTAGACTTCCGCGCCATCGCCCCTTCGCCTCGCGTGACGAACTCCTTCGTCACGCCCTTCACCTCGAGCAGTGTCATAGCGCTACCTCGTCGTCGATCCGCGGTACGGCGTCCAGCAGCATCCGGGTGTACTCGTGCTGCGGATCCGAGAACACCGCTTCCGCCGTCCCGTACTCGACCGGGTCACCCGACCGCATCACCAGTACTCGCTGCGCGATCGAACTGATCACGGCCAGGTCGTGGGTGATGAACACCATCCCGGTACCCGTCGAGGCCTGCAGGTCGTGCAGGAGTTCCAGGATCTGCGCCTGCACGGTGACGTCGAGCGCAGTCGTCGGCTCGTCCGCGATCAGCAGCGAGGGCGAGCAGCACAACGCCATCGCGATCATCACGCGTTGCCGCTGGCCACCGGAGAACTGGTGCGGATAGTGATCGACGCGCCGTTCCGGGTCGGGAATCCGGACCCGTTCGAGCGCCTCGATCGCCACCTGCCGAGCGGCCCGTTTGGAGCTGCCGCAGTGCGTCCGGTACATCTCCTCGATCTGCAGGCCCACAGTGTAGTAGGGGTTCAGCGACGACAGCGGGTCCTGGAACACCATCGAGATCGCGTTGCCCCGCACGGATCTGAACTCCCGCTCCGACCGGCCGAGCAACTCGGCGCCGTCCAGCTTCACGCTGCCGGACGTCCGCGCCCCGCGGGGCAACAGGCCGAGGACGGCGAGCGCCGTCATCGACTTGCCCGATCCGGACTCGCCGACGATACCCAGCGTCTCGTCCCGGCCGACCGTGAACGACACGTTCTTCACCACGTCCACCGGACCGCGACTGGTCGGCAACGTGACCGTCAGATCGTCGACAACGAACAACTCGTCGCTCATGACGTCACCACCCGGACCCGCGGATCCAGCGCCGTGTACAACAGGTCGACCACAACGTTGCCGATGACAACGAAGAACGCGGCGAGCAGCGTCACCGCCATGATCACCGGCTGGTCGTTCTTGGCGATCGAGTCGGCCGCCATCTTGCCGATCCCGTTCAGCCCGAAGACGGTCTCGGTGATCAGCGCGCCGCCGAGCAGGCCGGCGAAGTCCATCCCGAAGATCGTGGTGATCGGGGTCAGGGCGGGCCGGAGTGCGTGCCGGCGCATGATCAGCGAGCTGTTGAGTCCCTTGGCCCGGGCGGTGCGGAAGTAGTTCTCGGACAAGGTGTCGATCACGTTGCTCCGGGTCAACCGTGCGTACAGACAGGCGTAGCCGACGGCGAGCACGACCCACGGCATCAGGTACGACTCGAACCAGACGACCGGATCGTCGGCGAACGACACCGCCGACGGGAACGGCAGGATCTGCAGCTTCACGACCAGGACGTACTGCAGCACCAGCGCGAGCACGTAGTTCGGCACGCTGACGCCGCCGAGCGCGAGCCCCATCGCGGTGCGGTCCCACCACGTCCCCTGCTTCACCGCGCTGACCAGACCACCGATCACACCGGCGAGCAGCCAGAGTACGGCGGCGCCGACCGCGACCGTGATGCTGACGGGAAGCCGTGCGGTGATCATGCTCCACACCGACTCGTTGGTCTGGAAGCTGTACCCGAGACACGGTGCCGGACAGTGCACCGAGCCGTACTCGCGGCCCGCGAAGATCCCGCGCAGGAACTCCCAGAACTGGGTCAGGATCGGCTGGTTCAGCCCGAGCACGTCCCGGATCGAGTTGATCCGCTCCGGCGTACAGGTCTTCCCGCAGATCATCACGGCCGGATCCGGCGACAGCTTGAAGAAGATCAGATACGTGAACAGACAAACGGCCAGCAGGATCAGTACGACGCCACCGAGCCGACCGAGGATGTAGCGCGTCATGCGGCTGCCTCCCCCTGGTCGATGAGGGTGCGGATCTTGTCGCCGAGGACGGTCAGCGAGAGGACGGTGAGGAACAGGAAGAGACCGGGGATCGCGAAGAACATCGGGTCGACCGAGTACCAGCTCACCGAACTCGCGATCATCTGGCCCCAGGACGCGGTCGGCGGCGAGACGCCGACGCCGAGGAACGACAGGCCGGCCTCGGTGCCGATGTAGCCGGGGATCGCGAGCGTCGTCATCACCACGATCGAGCCGCGCAGGTTCGGCAGGATCTCCCGGAACACCACCTGGGAGTCCTTCGCGCCGGACGCCCGCGCCGCCTCGACGAACTCCCGGTTCGCCAGCGTCATCGTCTGGCCGCGGATCACCCGGGCCAGGTACGGCCAGCCGAACGCGCTGATCACCACGACCAGCAGCACCGGCCGGTTCCCGGACGGCAGCGACGACAGGATCGCGATCATGAAGATCAGCGCCGGGAACGCCATCAGGAAGTCCATCACCCGGGAGATCACCTGGTCCACCCAGCCGCGGTAGAACCCGGCGAGCATGCCGAGCACGACGCCGAGGATCCCGGTCAGCAGCGTGGCCGACAGCGAGATCGTGATCGACACGCGCGCGCCGTACACGATCCGGGCGAACAGGTCGCGGCCGTTCTGCGGCTCGACACCGAACCAGTGCGAGCCGCTGATCCCGCCGAGCGGACCGCGCGGCAGGCCGCCGAGGTCGGAGATGATCGCGGCCGAGTCGAACGCATACGGCCCCCAGCCGCTGAGCTTGGTGATCAGCGGCGCCGCGATCGCCATCAGGACCACGAGCGCGAGGAACACCAGGCAGGCCAGCGCGCCCTTGTCCCGGGTGACTTTGGTGAGCACCCGCTTGCCCGAGGCGGGCGGTGCCGGCGGCCCCGGCGGCACCGCCTCCTCGAGTTCGGCAAGGGTCGGGGCGGTTGTCACTTTCCGGCGTCCTTGAGGCCGACCGACACCAGGTCGATGCCACCGGAGAACCCGTCGTGCAGGTAGGCGCCGCCGATGTTGGTGCCGACCAGCATCAGCACCTTTTCGTAGAGCAGCGGGACGACCGGCGCGAGCTCCATGATCTGCTTGTCGAGGTCGCCGTACGCCTTGTTCGCCGCGGTGACGTCGGTGAGCTTGGAGATCTCGTCGATCTTCGCGTTCACGCCCGGGTCGTTCAGCTGCGACAGGTTGGTGTTGCCCTTCGGGGTGATGTTGCGGCCGTCGAACAGCGGCGGCAGGAAGGTCGCGCCGGACGGCCAGTCCGGGCACCAGCCGGTGATCGCCGCGTCGTGCTGCTGCGACGTGGTCCCGATGACCTCGTAGTACGTCGCGGTGTCGATGGTGTTGATCTTCACGGTGACCTTCAGCGGCTCGAGCGCCTGCTGGATCGCGACCGCCATCGCCTGCATCTTCGGCTGCGCGCGGGTGTCGAGCGTCATCGTGAACCCGTCCGCGAAGCCGGCCTCGGTGAGCAGTTTGCGGGCGCCCTCGACGTCACCCTTGTCGTCCGGGCTCGGGTACGGGTCGTAGTCCACCCGGCCGGTGATCGTCGGCGGCTGGATGCTGGTGCCGATCTCGGCGAGCGCCGAACCGCCGTCCGCGTCGCGGACCGTCTGCTTGTTGATCGCGAGGTTGATCGCCTGCCGGACCTTCACGTTGTCCAGCGGCTTCTTCGTGACGTTCAGGCCCATGTACGTCGTACAGCCGTTGATGCCCGTCATCGTGCGCTGCTTGAGCTGCGGGGTCTGCATCCGGGCCACCGTCGCGGCCTGGACGGTCCCGGCGATCGCGTCGGCGTCGGTCCCCTGGCCGGCGATCATCCGCTCGTCGATCGTCGCCGGGTCGAGTCCGAACGTCCACTGGAACGCGTCCGGGTTCGCCGTCCGCACGTCGTCGGTCTTCTTGTCCCACTTGTCGTTGCGGACCAGCTTCAGCGACGCGCCCGGCTTGTAGTCGGCGAGCTTGTACGGGCCGGACGAGATCGGCTTGCTGTCCAGCTGGTTGCCGGCGCCCTGGCCCTTCGGCACCGGGGTGAAGGTGTTCTGCGCGACCACGCTGCCGAAGTCCGCGAACGGCTTCTTCAGGTGGAACACGATCGTCTTCGCGTCCGGCGTCTCGATCGTCGACAGCTCACCCGACTTGTAGGGGCCCTGGTACGACGCGGGCGCCTCGATCAACTGCTTCGCGTACGGCGAGCCGATGCCGATCTCCGGATCCCAGGCCCGCGAGACGCCCCACTTCACGTCCGCGCTGGTGATCGGCGCACCGGTCTCGAAGAACAGGCCGTCCTTCAGCGTGAACGTCCAGGTCTTGCCATCGTCGGACGGCTTACCGGTGTCGGTCGCCAGGTCCGGGACGATCTTGGTGCCGTCGCCCCCGGGCGCGGCGCCCTGGGTGGTCAGCGTGCGATAGACCAACCGGTAGAAGTTGTTCACGCCGCCGTCGAAGCCGCGCGCCGGGTCGAGGTGCGAGAACGCCGCGTTCGCGAGCACCTGGAGGGTTCCGCCCTGCGCGGCCTTCGCCCCTGGACCGGCCGACTCACTCTTCGTTCCGGTGGCATTGCCGCCGCACGCACTGAGCGCGAGCGCGGCCGACGCCACGAGCCCCACCAGCATGGAAGTTCTCTTCATCAGTTGTCTCTTTCGGTTCGCAGCCACACACGCATGGCCAGGGCCTGACGGTTTCCCCAGAGGAAGTACGGCGTGAGCGTCACGGGCACTTCGTGTTCGGCGGAGTCCTGGGGTGTATCGGTGATCACTGGATAGAGCTCGGGAGACGCCTCGGCTGCGACACCGCCGGTCAGCTCCAGTACGACGTGGTCGTCCTGCTGTCGTGCTGTCGCCCGCGCAACGGTGGCCGGCTTCAGCAGCAGGTCGTCCACGGGGGCGTCGACGTCTTGTTGCTCGACGCAATAAACAAGCGGGCCGCGGGCAACGGCGATCGCGCCGCGAGTGGCATCGAGGTACGGATGCGAACCGTGCGCTCTCGGTGTCATCGGCAACGTCAGCTTCAGGACGTCGCCCGCCGCGAACGCCCGCCGGACCTCGGTCCACCCGGCGCTGACGGGCAGACCATCGAGGTCGGCTCCTGTTGACCAGCCAGGTATGCGCAGGGCGATCCCGCGTTCGTCGGCCGGTGCTTCCTCGACGGTGAGCGCGATCTCTCCGTTCCACGGGTAGTTTGTGGCGACCGTGACGGTGAGATCCCCGGCGGTGATGCGGGCGTCGGCGTAGACCCCGACGTACAAGGTGTTGTCGTGCTCGAGAGCGACGTGGTCCTGGAGTTCGGACATCCAGCGGATGATGTTCGGCGGGCAGCACGGGCAGCCGAACCACGCGCGCCGGAGCAGCTCACCACCGTCCTCGGCGCCGGAACGCTGCTCGTGGTCCGGCCGGCGCTGCAGCGGGTTGTCGTAGAAGAACGCCGTACCGTCGGCCGAAAGCCCTACCGCGTAAGCGTTGTAGAGCACGGTCTCGTAGACATCGAGGTACGACGCCTTGCCGGTCGCGCGGAACATCCGCCAGGCCCACTGCATCGTCGCGATCGCCGCGCACGTCTCGGCGTACGCGCGCTCGGACGGCAACTCGTAGCGGTCGCCGATCGCCTCGTCGGAGTGCCGGCTGCCGAGTCCGCCGGTGAGGTACAGCTTGGTGGCGACCATGTCGTCCCACAGCCGCTCGAGCGCTGCGAGCAACGTCGGATCGCCCGTCTCCAGGTGGACGTCCGTCGCACCGGCCGCGAGATACGCCATCCGTACGGCGTGCCCGGTGACCGACGGCAGCTCGCGGAACGGCACGTGGTCCTGGAAGTACTCCCCCGGGAAGATCGTGTGCTTGAGCTTCCCCCGGCCGCGACGATCGACGAACAGCCGGGCCTGGGTGAGGTAGTCCGCGTCGCCGGTTTCACGATAAAGCTCGACAAGCGCCATCTCGACCTCGGGGTGACCGTCGACGACTTCCTCACCTTGCTCGCCGTACTTCGCGACCACCAGGTCGGCGAATTTGCGCGCGGTGATCAGTAGTCGGTCGTCACCGAGCTGACGCGCGGCAGCGACGGCTGCCTGGATCAGGTGGCCGAGGTTGTAGAGCTCGTGTCCCCAGCCGAGGTCCGACCAAGGTTGCTTGGGCTGGTCCGGGTCTTGGAAGTACGAGTTCAGGTAGCCGTCGTCGGCCTGCGCCTGGGCGAGCAGCTCGACGACCTCGTCGTAGAACTCCCGCGCCCCGGCCGGCGCGTCGTCGCGGCCGATCTCGTAGGCGAGTCCCTCGAGGGTCTTGTAGAGATCCGTGTCCAGGAACGGGTACCGCCCGCGGTACGGCCCGACCGACGGATCGGTCAGCCGGCGGAGGTTCTCCAGGTTCCCGGCCTTGCGCAGTTCGGCGATCGCGTGCGGGATCGTCGCCGTCCGGTTGCGCTGCTGCCAGGCGTGCAGCACACCGCCGGTCAGCGCGACCTTCACCTCTGTACCGTGTGACATTGCACTGACCTTAAGTGCAATGTCACACCTTGCCAAGAGCAAACGGAAGACGTTTACACGCCGGAAACCATCGACGTCGGAGATCGCCGCATCGTCCGCCGCGTCATCCCCCCGGTGGCCCCCTCGACCGACAGTGTGGTCCCGTGACCGCCACGCCCCTCGACCTCGGCCGCCCGGTCGGAAGGCCCGCCGGCCATCTGTTCCGCGTCACCGCGGTGGTCGTGGCCCTGTCGATCCCACTGGCCATCGCGTCCTATGTCCTGCAGATCGCCACGCATGCCGGCCGATGCCGGCCCTGGCCGGAGTGTGAGGAGCTCATCCTTCCCGAGGTCTATACCGCGTTCGTCCTCGGCACGACCGCCGGCGTCGAACTCCTGCTGATCGGCGGCTACCTCGTCCTGGCGACGGCACGCGGCAGACTCGCGCGGAGCGTGGCGTTCCGCGCCGTGCCGACCGCGATCGGCGTCGTCGTTCTCGCCGTGGTGGGACTCGGAGGCTGGTTGGAAGCGCCCACCAACCACGGCGGCAGCTCACCAGGGAAGGGCTATCTGATCCTGCTCGGCCTGTGGCTGCTCGCTCCCCTGGTGCTGTACGGCGTCCATCGCGGCGACCGGAGTGCGGTGATTCCAGTAGCCCTCGGGCTGCTCCCCACCGCGTTCGTCAGCATGGGCGCGCTCCCGAAGGTCCCGCCCGCGGCCTTGCCGCCCCTCATGCTCGTGATCGCCGTCGTCTCGGTTGCGATCGTCCGCCGATCCCGACAGGCGCGAACATGACCGCCGAACGTCTCGACCTCCAGCGGCCCGTGCGGAAGCCGGCCGGCAACCTGTTCCGCGTCACGGCCGCAGTGAGCGTACTGAGTCTCCCCCTGCTCCTCGCAGCCGATCTGTGGCTACCGCTGCCCGACTACGACGTCTGTTACGACGACGAACCCTGCCCGAGCCTGGACACGATCACGGGATCCAGCACCGCATGGATCCTGCTGCTCATCACAGCCGGGACGCAGCTCGTGATCCTCGGCTGCTACATCGCCGTGGCCCTGAGACGTCGAACCCTCGACCTCCCGGCCGTCCGCCGCTGGCTGCCGACAGCGATCGCCGTCATCGCTCTCGCCCTCGGCGGACTCGGCTGGCTCATCAGCGCGATCGGGCTCAACCCCAAACCCGGCCAGGTGGTTACCTACCTCGTCCTGCTCGCCCTCTGGCTCCTCGCGCCACTGGTCCTGTACGACGTCCAGCGCGGCGACCCCCGAGCGGTGATCCCGGTGACGCTGGCCCTTCTCCCCACCGTTGGCCTCACGACGATTTCGGCCCTCGACTTCGGGGCCTTCGCCGCGCTGCCAGTCGTCATGCTGCTGATCGCACTGGCGACCGTGGTCATCGCGCGACGGCGGCAGTGACTTAGAGGCGTGGGTCGATCGGCTCCGACTCGAGGGCGAGGACGGCGAAGACGCACTCGTGGATCCGCCACAGCGGTTCGCCGCGGGTGGCGCGGTCGAGCGCTTCCAGACCGAGCGCGTACTCGCGGAGCGCGAGCGAGCGTTTGTGACCGAGGTTCCGGTCGCGCAACCGGCTGAAGTTCGCCGGCTCGGTGTAGTCCGGCCCGTAGATCAGCCGCAGGTACTCCTGCCCGCGTACCTTCAGCCCCGGCTGCGCCATCCCCTTCGCCGTCCGGGTGAGGTTGGCGGCCGGCTTCACCACCATGCCCTCTCCCCCGGCGCCGGTGAGTTCCTCCCACCACGCGATCCCGGCGTCCCAGTTGTCAGCGTCGACGAACAGCCGCCGGGTCTGCAGGATCAGCTCCGGGCCCGCGGCAACCATCCGGTCGGCCACGCCGAGGTGCCAAGCATGCGGCCGGTCCTGGTACGTCGCCCCCTCGGACGCGAGCACCTGGAACGGCGCCAGCCGCACCCCGTCGAGCCCGTCGGTCGGCCAGCAGTACCGCCGGTACGCCGCGGTGAACCGTTCCGCGTTCGCCATCCGCTGCTCGTTCGTCGCGAGCAGCCCGCCGACATCCAGCCCGGCGTCCCGAGCGGATCGTAGCGCTGCGGTTGCGGCGGGCAACGACGTACGGGCGGCCGCACCAACGGCGGCGTACTGGTTCCTGAGCAGGTCCTCGGCCTTCGCACTCCACGGGAGCAGCTCGGCGTCGAGCAACAGCCAGGATGTGTCCAGCTCGTCGAAGACACCCGCGTCCGCGACGACAGCACGCAGCCGGAGCAGGAGTTCGTCGGTCAGGCCGGCGTCGAAGAACGAGCGTCCGGTCCGGGTGTGGATCGCGCCGCGGCCGGCCAGTCCGAAGCGCTTCTCGGCGACGTCGTCGTCCCGGGTGAGCAGTACGACCGCGCGCGAGCCCATGTGCTTCTCCTCGCACACCAGCTCGGTGACGCCCTGCCCGCGGAACGCCTCGAACGCCTGCCGCGGGTGCTCCAGCAGCCCCGGCTCCGGCGAGGTCGCGACCGGGCTCATCGTCGGCGGCAGGTACAGCAGGAACCGCGGGTCGATCGCGAACCGGCTCATCACCTCGAGCGCCGCCCCGGCCTGCTCGGCGCGGACGCTCAACCGCCCGTGCGTCCCGGTCTCGATCACCCGGCGACCGGTGACGTCGGTCAGTTCGAGTACGTCGGGTTCGCGCTCCGGTGCCGTTGCCACGTGCAATGGTTTGGCCGGGGCGTAGTACTCCTCGGCCGCCTGCACCGACACCAGCTCGCGCTCCGGGTACCGCAGTGCGGTCAGCGATCCACCGAAGACGGCGCCGGTGTCCAGGCAGATCGTGTTGTTGATCCACTCCGGCTCCGGCGTCGGCGTGTGACCGTAGACGACCATCGCGCGACCGCGGTAGTCGTTCGCCCACGGGTAGCGCACCGGCAGCCCGAACTCGTCGGTCTCCCCGGTCGTCTCGCCGTACAGGCAGAACGAGCGGACGCGGCCGCTGGTCCGTCCGTGCATCCGCTCGACCAGGCCGGCGTGCGAGACGACCAGCTTGCCGTCGTCAAAGACGTAGTGCGAGATCAGCCCGTCGATGAACGCCGCGACCGCGTTCCGGAACTCCTCCGGCTCGCCGGCGAGCTGTTCCAGGGTGGTCTCCAGGCCGTGGCTGATCTTCACGTTCTTGCCGCGGAGCGCGCGCAGCAGCTTGTCCTCGTGGTTGCCCGGGACGCAGTACGCGTGGCCCGCGGCAACCATCCCCATCACCAGCCGGAGTACGCCGGGACTGTCGGGACCGCGGTCGACCAGGTCACCGACGAATACCGCTCGCCGGTCCGGGTGCACCGCGTCGACCGGCCGGCCGGCGGCGTCGCGGGTCAGCGTGTATCCGAGGTCGGCGAGCAGCCGCTCGAGCTCGGGACGGCAGCCGTGCACGTCCCCGATCACGTCGAACGGACCGGTCTGATCGGTCAGGTCGTTGTACAGCTTGGTGCGTTCGATGCTGACGGCATCGATCTCCTCGACGCTGTTCAGCACGTGCACGGTCCGGAAACCCTCGCGCTTGAGGCTGCGCAGACCACGCTTCAGCTGCGACCGCTGCCGGACCACCACCTTCGCGCCGAACTGCCGGTCGGACCGCTGCTCGTTCCGCTCCACACAGACCCGCTCCGGCGGGTCCAGGACGATCGCGACCGGGAGTACGTCGTACTCACGGGCCAGGTTCACCAGTTCCTTGCGGGCCTCCGGCTGCACGTTGGTCGCGTCGATCACGGTCAGCCGCCCGGCCGCGAGCCGCTTGCCCGCGATGAAGTGCAGGACCTCGAAGGCGTCCTTCGTCGCGGCCTGGTCGTTCTCGTCGTCGGACACCAGACCGCGGCAGAAGTCGCTCGAGATCACCTCGGTCGACAGGAAGTGCCGGCGCGCGAACGTGGACTTCCCGGACCCGCTCGCGCCCACGAGCACCACCAGACACAGCGCAGGTACGTCGATGGTCATCACGCCTCCTCCCGCCGGAACAACGCCAGCTGCGTCGGCGCACCGACCTCGGCATCAACCGCACCGACCGGCCGGAACTCGACCGAGTACCCGTACGTCGCGGCAACCTCGCCAGCCCACCCCTCGAACTCCGCGCGAGTCCACTCGAACCGGTGGTCGGGGTGCCGGAAGTTGCCGGCGGCAAGCGACGGGAAGCGGACGTTGTACTCGCTGTTCGGCGTGGTCATCACGACAGCTCCCGGACGGGCAGCCCGGAAGATCGACTGGGCCAGCGCGGGCAGCCGCGGCGGGTCGACGTGTTCGACGACCTCCATCAGCACGACCGCGTCCAGGCCGGCGAGCCGCTCGTCGGCGTACGTCACCGAGGACTGCAGGAACTTCAGCCGATCTCGCTGCCGGTCCGGCAGGTCGTCGTAGTGCAGCCGCCGTTTGGCCGCGAGCATCGCCCGTACCGACACGTCCGTCGCGATCAGCTCGCCGATCATCGGGTCCTTGAGCAGCTCGCCGACCAGGGCTCCCTCGCCACAGCCGATGTCCGCGATCCGCCGGGCGCCGAGCTCCCGCAGTACGGCGGCCACCGTCGTACGCCGCTCCACGGCCAGTGACACCGAGCCCTCTTCGGGGCTGTCTTCGGGGAGCTCGACGCCGTCCGCCTCGGCCAGCTTCTCCAATGCTGCGTCCATCAGATAGCGCCGGTGCGCGAGGTAGCGGCGCGAGATCAGTTCCTTCTCGGGGTGTTCGGCGAGCCAGCCCTCGCCTGCCCGGACGAGCTTGTCGACCTCGTCCGACCCGACCCAGTAGTGCTTGGCGTCGTCGAGCACCGGGAGCATCACGTACAGGTGGTTCAGCGCGTCGGCCAGCCGCAGTACGCCGGTGAGGCGCAGGTCGACGTACCGCGAAGGACCCCACGCCGGGATCTCCGGATCGAGCGGGACGGGGCGCGCGTCGACGGTCCAGCCGAGCGGCGCGAACAACCGCTGCGCCAGGTCGTTGCCACCGCTGCACGGCAGCGCCGGGAGGTGGATCTCCAGCGGGATCCCCCGCGCCGCGAGCTCCGGACGGGCGTCGCAGCGACCGTTCATCGCGGTCCGGAACAGCTTTCCGATGGCCACCGCGAGCAGGCTCGACGCGGCGTACGGGCGGTCGTTGACGTACTGGCCGAGCGTGAAGCCCTCGGAGGCCTTGCCGCGACCGGCCTTCACCAGGCCGATCGGGTCGATCTCCAGCAGGACGGCCGCCGTACAGCGCTCCGCGGTCGCCTCGGGGTAGAACACGTGGGCCGATCCGCCGGTGACATCGATCGCCTGCGGCCGGGCCGGGTTCTTGTGCAACAGGAACCCGAAGTCGCTCGCGGGGACGCCGACGCCGGCCAGATCGGTACCGAGGGTGAGGAACACCTGCAGTATTCGATCATGGGTCACTGAAAGAGACACGCGGTTTGAAGGCTGGCGTGTTCGGGCAGATTCGATCTAGCTTGTTCTGAGAAGATGAGTCGCTACGGACCGTCCTTCCCCGCTGACACTCGGTAGACGTCCCCGGTTTGTGGCGAAACCCACCCACGTCACAACGGGGAAAGGATCATGGCAGCTCATTCGCGCCCCGCGGGGTGTAGCCGGTGAAACCCCAGACCTTCGAACTCGTCCGTTACACCGACATCAGCGGGGTTTCCGGGACCGGCGTCGTCGCCGAAGGATGCGTCTTCACCGATGGTTCGGTGGCGCTCCGCTGGCACGGCCCAAACCCGTCGACGGCCGTCTGGCCGGACCTGGACTCCATCCTCGCCGTGCACGGCCACTGCGGTGCCACCGTGGTGCGCTGGCTGGACGTCTCCGAGATGGACCCGGTCCCGGGCACCGATCTCCTGCCCGGCGAACTGACCCACATCCTCGCGACCGGCCGGCGGACCCAGCACCCAACGGCCGCGTCGGCCTGACGCACCGCGCCTGCGAGCGTCAGGGGGTCAGACCTGTGAGGGCGAAGAACTCCTGACGCGAGCTGGGGTTGTTGCGCAGTACGCCGTGCAATGCCGACGTAACCGTCCGCGATCCGGTCGCGCGGACCCCACGCAGCGACATGCACTGGTGCTCGGCCTCGATCACCACGCCGACCCCCTTCGGGTCCAGGTGATCCTGCAGCCAGTCGGCGACCTGCTTGGTCAGCCGCTCCTGCACCTGGAAATCGCGGGCGAACAGCTCCACCACGCGCGCCAGCTTCGACAGCCCGAGGATCCGGTCGCCCGGCAGGTACCCGACGTGGGCGACGCCCTGGAACGGCAGCAGGTGGTGCTCGCACAGCGACTGCACCGGGATGTCCTTGGCCAGGACGAGTTCGTCGTACCCCTCGTCGTTGGGGAAGGTGGTGAGCTCGAACTCGCGGGGGGTGAGCATCTCGGCGTACGCGTTCGCGACCCGGCGCGGGGTGTCCGCGAGGTGCGCGCTCCGCGGATCCCGCCCGAGGGCGGTCAGCAGGTCCGCGACGGCGCGCTCCGCGGCGGGAAGATCGATCTCCTCCCGGCGGGCGACGATATGGAGGGGGACGGACTCGAGGTCGGCCGAGATCGCCATCTGCACACTCCCTGAAGTATCAGTGAACAGCCATCATACTGTTTATCCAACCGAAGTTGTCGATAGAATCATTCCGTGGACATCTCCTGGGACGCTCGGCTTCAGGCGATCGCCGCGCTGGAGGAGCCGACGCGGCGGCGCCTCTACGAGTACGTCGCGGGCGCGCCGGCCCCGGTCAGCCGCGACGACGCCGCGACCGCCCTCGGGATCCCCCGGACCACCGCCGCGTTCCACCTCGACAAGCTCACCGAGGAAGGGCTGCTCGACACCGGCTACGAGCGCCGCAGCGGCCGGACCGGCCCGGGCGCGGGGCGGCCCGCGAAGCTGTACCACCGCTCCGACCGGGAGATCGAGATCGCCCTCCCCGAACGCCAGTACGCCGTCGCGGGCCACCTGCTCGCCGCGGCGATCCAGGACGCCGAGGAGACCGGCAGCTCGCCCCGCGACGCGGTCAACCGCCGAGCCCGCGAGTACGGCGAAACCCTCGGCCGCTCCGGCTCTACTCTGCTCGAGGCACTGGAAGCGAACGGCTTCGAACCGCGTCCGGACGAGGACGGGATCACCTTGGCCAACTGCCCCTTCCGCCGACTCGCCGGAGCCCACCCGCAACTGGTCTGCGGAATGAACCTGCACCTGGTCGCCGGTCTGCTGGCGAGTCTGGACGCACCACTCCAGGCCGAGCTCGCTCCCGGCACCGGTCATTGCTGCGTGCGTCTCGTACAGTCGGATCGTGGCTAAGGGCAAGCAGAGTCAGGGGACGCCGGCGACGGTCGCGCTGACCAAGGCAAAGGTCGAGTTCACGACGCACACCTACGAACACGACCCAGCGGCCAAGTCGTACGGGCTGGAGGCCGCGGAAGCGCTCGGGCTGGCGCCGGAGCAGGTGTTCAAGACGCTGCTCGTCGAGGTCGACGGGAAGCTCACCGTCGGCGTCGTACCGGTCGGCAAGCAGCTCGACCTGAAGGCGATCGCGGCCGCCGCCGGCGGCAAGAAAGCGGTGATGGCCGAACCGGCCGCCGCCGAACGCAGCACCGGGTACGTCGTCGGCGGGATCAGCCCGATCGGCCAGAAGCGCGCGCTGCCCACGGTCGTCGACAGCACCGCCACCGAGCACCCGACGGTCTACGTGTCGGGCGGCCGGCGCGGTCTCGACATCGGCCTGTCCCCCGCCGCGCTGATCAGCGTGACCAGGGCGCTCACAGCGGCGATCGCCCGCTGACAGCCGGCGCACTTGCGTCATCTCTTGCGCGATAGCACGGAGAGCGACGACCATACGACTGATGGTCACGATGACCGAGGTCGCACGCCCCGCCGGCGTATCGGTGAGCACGGTCTCGCACGTCGTCAACGGGACCCGGCCGGATGAACGACCCGGGCACGTCTCCGCAGGCAGTCCGGCTGCCTGCGGAGATCATGCACCGTGAGTCCTGCGGCTGCGTCAGCCGGTGATACTTGGTTTCCCGGTCTCCAGGTGGCCGGACAATCGGCGTCGGTACGTCGTGTCGTCCGCGGTGGTGACCTCGACGTCGTACCAGCCGTGATCGGTCGGCCAGAAGATCGGCCGGGTCTGCTTGCCGCGCAGGTCGAGCGTCGTGGTCTTGCTCGCGTACCCGCGGGCGTTGAGCTTGACCGTCAGCGGCTTCCGCGAGGTGTTGACGAGGTGCAGCTGCAGCGCGCCCGCCCGGTTCTCGATCCGCACGTCCAGGCCGGCCGCCGCGCCGTCGGACGAGCCGGCGATCTCCGCCCAGAAACGGTTCGGGCCCTGGATCGCGAGCTCGAACGGGCCGTCGACCGGGATCGCGACCGAGGTCGGTGTCGCGCCCGGCGTCTTCCCGGCCGCGGCGTGGTGGACGTCGACGTGCGCCGGCGCCGGCAACTCGCCGCCGTACGGGTAGATGGCGAAGTGTGCCGACTGCGCGCCATGGTTGCTGAGGGCCAACATCAGATTGCCGCTGGCAACGAAGCCCGAGACCGTCGGCTGGTAAGGCAGTGCGCGGGCCGGACGCCGGCCGGGCTCCTGCACCGGGACCGCCTGGTCGACGGGCGGCGTCGGGTGCCAGCGGCCGATCGGCGCCGGCACCGGACCGGGCCGGTCGACGGACGGCTGGCGGTAGCTGCGGTCGAAGTCCAGTGCGGACGTCAGGTCGCCACAGGCGGTCCGTCGCCACGCGCTGATGTTCGGCTCCTCGACACCGGTCCACCGTTCGAGGAAGCGCAGTACCGAGGTGTGGTCGAAGACCTGCGAGTTCACGTGCCCGCCGACCGACCACGGTGACACCACGGTCATCGGGACCCGCGGGCCGAGTCCGATCGGCTTACCGGCGTACCAGTCGTCGCCGGCACCCGAAGGCGGCTGCGGCGCGACCGGCGGCGGGACGTGGTCGAAGTACCCGTCGTTCTCGTCGAAGTTCACGAACAGCACGGTCTTCGACCAGGTCTCGGGGTCGGACGCGATCGCGTCGAGGACGTCGTAGATCAGGTTCGCGCTGCCGACCGGGGTGGACGAGCCGGGGTGTTCGGAGTCGACCGCGGACGGGACCAGCCAGCTGACCTGCGGCAGGGTGCCGGCCTTGATGTCGGCCCGCAGCCGCGGGACCAGCGACTCCGGCTCGGAGCGGCACATCGCCTTGCGGAACAGCTTCTGGTCCGTGACCGGCAGCTGCTCGACGGCCGCGTCCAGCTGCTTCAGCGCATCGGTCCGGTCGGCTTCAGTCTTCGCGAAGAGCTTGTCGTAGAACTCCTCGGTCGTGCGGTACCCGCCGGGCACGTTCGCCAGGATCCGGTGACCGATGTCCTTGAAGGTCTTGAAGTACTCGACCGCGTTGTCGGTGAAGTTGTCCCACTCCTGGTAGATCTGCCACGAGACCCCGGCCTTCTCGAGCCGCTCGGGGTACGCCGTCCAGTCGTAGCCGGCGTGATTGTAGTCGTACGCCGCATTCGTGACCGCGCGCTGCGTCGTACCGGGCTCGTTGCCGGTGGTGCCGGACCACAGGTAGTTGCGGTTCGGGTTCGTCGAGCCGTTGACCGAACAGTGGTAGGCGTCGCAGATCGTGAAGTTCTCGGCGAGTTCGTACTGCAGCGGGATGTCGCGGCGTTCGTAGTGGGTCAGGCTGGCGGCCGTCTTGGCCTGCACCCAGTCGTCGTTCCAGCCGCCGGCCCAGGCCTGGGTGGCGTCACCGAAACCGTGCGCCAGCGCACCGAGGTACTGGATGTCGCCGGGTTTCCGGCCCGCGTCGGCGGCGGCCTTGCTGAGCGAGAACGGCAGCACCTCGCCACCACCGGATTTCGGCTGGTGGAAGATGCTCTTGCCGTTGCGCAGCCGCAGCGGCTGCCGATCGCCGTACCCACGGACGCCGCGCAGCGTCCCGAAGTAGTGGTCGAACGAGCGGTTCTCCTGCATCAGCACGATCACGTGCTCGATCGCGCGCAGGCCACCACGCCGCACAGGTTGCGCCATCGCGGTGTGCAGTGACGGTGGGAGCAGCGAAGCCGCTGCCCCACCCGCCACCGAACCGAGCACCAGGCGCCGGGAGATCCCGGTCATTGGGCCTCCCGCCCTGGACTGAGGAGTGAAGGGAGCGAAGCGACTGGAACGACGAGGGAAGGGCGGGAGTTGAAGCCCAATGACCCCCGCGACGGAGTCGCGGAATTCAAGACAGTCATGGTCCGGACCTTAGGATCGCCCTGTAGCCGCTGTGCGGCCTGCAGATGAACAGCTAGCCGCGTCGAGCGATTGCCGCGTCCCGGAGCTTCTCCAGGGTCTCTACCGTCGTGTCCCAACCCATGCAGGCGTCCGTGATCGACTGGCCGTAGGTCAGCTCGCGGGTCGGGTCGAGCTCCTGGCGGCCCTCCTGCAGGAACGACTCCAGCATCACGCCGACGATCGCCTTGTTACCGGCCGCGACCTGCGCGCCGATCTCCTCGGCGACGACCGGCTGCCGGCGGTGGTCCTTGCGGCTGTTTCCGTGGCTGGCGTCGACGACGACCCGCTCGGGCAGGCCCGCCTTGCCGAGGAGTTCGACCGCACCGGCGACCGACTCAGCGTCGTAGTTCGGGCCGCTGTCCGAGCCACGCAGTACCAGATGGCAGTCCGGGTTGCCGCGGGTGTGCAGGATCGCGGGGGCGCCGTCGTGGTCGATACCGGTGAAGACGTGCGGTACGGCGGCGGCCTTGACGGCGTCGACCGCGGTGGCGACCGAACCGTCGGGGCGGTTCTTCATCCCGATCGGCATCGACAGGCCGGAGGACAGCTGACGGTGCACCTGGCTCTCGACGGTGCGGGCGCCGATCGCGCCCCAGCCGACGGTGTCGGCGATGTACTGCGGGGTGATCGGGTCGAGGAACTCGCACCCGACCGGGAGTCCGAGTTCGGTGACCTGGACGAGGAGCTGCCGGGCGATCCGCAGCCCGCGGTTCACGTCACCGGAGCCGTCCAGGCCCGGGTCGTTGATCAGGCCCTTCCACCCGAGGGTCGAGCGCGGTTTCTCGAAGTACACCCGCATCACGACCAGGAGGCCGTCGGAGAGGCGCTCGGCGACCGGTGCGAGGCGTCCGGCGTACTCGAGGGCAGCGTCGGCGTCGTGCACCGAGCACGGGCCGACCACGACCACGAGCCGGTCGTCGACGCCGTTCAGTACGTCGGCCACTGCCTGGCGACCGCCGGCGACGGTGCCGGCCAGGTCGTCGTCGAGGGGGTACTCGTCGTGCAGGGCCTGCGGGGTGACCAGCGGGACGGTCTTCTCGATCCGTCGGTCGACGACGCGCGTCTGTTCGCTCGGTCGGGGGAGGGTGTTCATGGTGGACCTTTCCGCCGGTCGCCACGAAGCATCGCAGTCAGCCGGCTGGGAACGAGAAAAGGCAAGGACGGATGTCCTTGCCTTCGTGCCGGCTCTGGTGTCTGCGGGTGGGCGTCAGCAATCGGCTGAGTCGCCCGGCACCAAGGCCGGCCACTCAAAAAATCGCCAATAGCAACGCTTCACGAGACAGACAATAGCACCCATGAACATCCGTCCCGCCCACCAAGACGATTTCCGTCGAGCAGGTGAGCGTGCATCCGGCGTACCAAGGCAACGGGATCGGGCGGCGGCTGATCGATCACGTCGATCGGTGGGCGGGCGACCAGGGGTTTCCGGCGCTGACGCTCAGCACCTTCCGGAGTGTCCCGTGGAACGGGCCGTACTACGCGCGGCTCGGGTTCGTGGAGGTTGATGAGCTCACGCCTGGGCTGCTGGTGATTCGGGCGAAGGAAACCGAGTTCGGGCTGGACCCTGTGCAGCGGATGTTCATGCGGCGAGAGGTTGCTGGGCAGTAACCACGAGTGGTGTGGGCTCGTTGAGGGCTGCAAGACGGTCTAGACAGCGGGGAGTGCTGCAGGTGGTGAGGCCACGGACCTTTGAGTTGGTTCGGTATCGGGATCCCAGCGGTGTGTCGGGGACCGGCGTGGTGGCGGAGGGATGTGAGTTCACCGACGGATCGGTGGCCCTGCGCTGGCGCGGCGACAACCCGGCGACAGCCGTCTGGCCGAACGTCGAGGCAATCCTCGCCGTGCACGGCCACCAGGGCGCGACCGAGATCCGCTGGATCGACGCGCAGGCGACGCCGACCGCGCCGCGGGCCGGTCTCGACAACCTCTTCGACGAGCTGCACCAGATCCGCCCGCCCTCTGCCACCGACCCGTTCACGCCGCCCGGTCACCCGCGCGGATGGGCGGCGGCCCGGCATCTCCGGTAGAACATGCCCGTGACGCAGATCTATCTGGTCCGGCACGGTGAGCCGGACTACGCGCCGATCGATTCCCGGGGCTGGCCGGGAACGGCGGCCGACTCCGCCCCCCTCACCGCCGTCGGGATGAAGCAGGCCGAAGAGCTTGCCGACCTGCTCGGCGGCATCCGCGCGACGTACCTGGTCAGCTCCCCGTTCACGCGGGCCCTGCACAGTGCCGCGATCATCGGCCACCGGCTCGCCCTCGGCGTGAAGGTCGACCACGACCTGCGCGACTGGCTGCCGGACCACAACGGACTCTGGCGCGGCGCCGCCGACGTGCGCGCCGCGCAGGCCGAGTTCGAGGCGTACGACGGCGAGTGGCCGAACGGCATCCAGCGGCCTTGGGAGCCGCTCTCGCGCGTTCGCGAGCGGGCCCGCGCCGCTCTCGCCCGGCACACCGCGAGCACCGACGGACCGGTGCTGGCGATCACGCACACGACCGTGATCCGGGCGTTGACCGGCGAGAAGAACACCGCGCACGGGGCCCACGAGTACTACCGCTACGACCCTTCAAACGGCGCCTGACGCATCTGCACGTGCAGCTGATTGTGCATCGCTGAAGTGACTCATGTCACACCTGGTGGTGACGTGAACACGCTCGCCGCCTGAAAAGGGCCGATCACGGCCCGCGACGGCGCGCGCCGATAACAATGCGCCCGAACTTCGAGACAACAAGGGTTGAACTACGTAAGAGATGAGCATAGTTTTCACCGAGCGCCCGTCCGCGCTTACGGTGAGTCAAGGAGGTTGCCATGTCGAGAGGGATGCCTCGCCTGCCCCGCCCGCTCATGGATCTGTGGGACTGGCAGTCACAAGCTGCCTGCCGGGACGTCAACCCGGAGCTCTTCTTCTCACCCGAATCGGAGCGTGGCGTTCGCAAACGCGCACGCGAGATGGTGGCCAAGTCGCTCTGCGGCACCTGCCCCGTTCAGCCCGAGTGCCGGCAGCACGCGCTGTCGGTCGGTGAGCCGTACGGCGTCTGGGGCGGCACCACCGAGTCGGAGCGCGACAACCCCGTCCTCCCCGAGCACCGCAAGTCGGCCTAGCTGATCTCAGGCAGACCCGTCGTCCTCGGTCGGTGAGTCACCGGAGCCGTTGGAGTCCTTCGGCTTCGGTGAGTCCTTCGGGTCCTCGGGCTCCGGTGGCTTCACGGTCGTGCGCGGGTCCCGGTAGCGGTCCAGGGACTTGAGGAAGTCCGGATCGTCGTCGGGCGCCAGCGGCCGACTGAGCGGCTGCGCCGAGGGTCGTCGTACGACGGGCTCGGCGCGACCGCCGTGGGTCCGCGAGATCAGCAGCCAGATGATCGGCCCGGCGAACGGGACGAACACGATCAGGACGATCCACACCAGCTTGGGCAGGTGCGGCACGTCTTCGTCGGGTGTCTGGATGCAGGAGAACAGCGCGTACACGGTGAGCACGAGGCTGATCAGGAACGGCAGAAATCGAACCACGTTCCAACAGTACGGTGCGGACCCGATCAGCGGGCGGAGGCGGTGAGTCCCCGCGCGCGCAGCACGCTGGTCTCCAGCGGCCTGAACACGAGCAGTTCGATGCCGACGCCGACCACGAAGATCAGCACGATCCCGGCGAACACCATCGAGATGTCCGACAGCGACATGCCGTTGTGCAGGAACTGTCCGAGGCCCTCACCGAGCTCCGGTGAGGTCGCGATCAGCTCGGCCGCCATCAGCGACCGCCACGAGAACGCCCAGCCCTGCTTGAGCCCGCCGAGGAACCCGGGCAGCGCCGCGGGCAGCAGGATGTACCGGATGCCGCTCAACCGACCGGCGCCGAGTGCCTTGCCGACCCGCGGCAGGATCGGCGGCACCTGGTCGAGTCCGGACACCAGCCCGTTCGCGATCGACGGCACCGCGCCGAGCAGGACGACCCAGTAGATCGCCCGGTCGTTCAGCCCGAACCAGAGGATCGCGGCCGGCACCCAGGCCACCGACGGCAGGCTCTGCAGTCCCGAGATCAGCGGCCCGATCCCCCGCCGGACGACCTGGATGTTCGCGATCGCGAGCCCCAGCGGTACGGCGATCAGCAGCGAGATCGCGAACCCGATCACGGCGCGGTGCACCGACACCCAGAACAGCTCGAGGATCTGGCCGGTGGTCACCAGTTGCCAGATCTGGCCCCAGACGTCGACCGGCGCGGGCAGCTTGAACTCGGGCCAGAACGCCGCCGCCCACAACGCCTGCCAGATCGCCACCAGGACGACGATCGCCCCAACGGGCGGCAGCACGCGCGCGGCGATCCGCCGCACCCGTGATCCTTCGGGCGCGTGGACCGGGGTGTCGAGGGCATCCAGGCCGGCCTCGACCGATCCTTCCTGGACCTCAAGCTGCGGCATGACTACTGATCACCTTTCGCAGCGCCGTGTTGATCTCGTCCACCGCGTTCGGCGCGTCCTCGACGTCCCACTCGCGCACGACCCGCCCCGGCCGAGACGACAGCAGTACGACGCGTTGCCCGAGCCGCACCGCCTCTCGGACGTCGTGCGTGACGAAGAGGATCGCCGTACCGGTCGCTTCCCAAATGCGCAGCAGCTCGCCCTGGAGGACGTCGCGCGTGATCGCGTCGAGCGCGGAGAACGGCTCGTCCATCAACAGCAACGACGGCTTGCCCGCGTCACGGGAGTCGGTCGTGGACGCGAGTGCCCGGGCGAGGGCGACACGCTGGCGCATCCCGCCGGACAGCTCGTGCGGGCGCTTGTCGCCGAGCCCGCCGAGCCGGACGAGTTCGAGCAGCTCGGCTGCCTTCGCCCGTCGTTCTGCTTTCGGTACGCCGGCCATTCGCAGCGGCAACTCGACATTCCCGGCAGCCGTCAGCCACGGCATCAGCGCAGCCTCCTGGAAGACGACGGCCGGACGTGAGGAGTTGATCTCGATGCGCCCGCTGGTCGGCCGGTCCAGTCCAGCGACCAGGTTCAGCAGCGTGGTCTTGCCGCAGCCCGAAGCGCCGAGCAGGCAGACGAACTCACCCGCGCCGACCTCGAGGTCGACACCGTCGAGCGCGACCACTGCCTTGCTGCCGGTCCCGAACGCCTTGCCTACTTGATGAAACCGCACCGGGCTGAGTTGGTTCGGCGGCGCGTCCACGATGGCGGTCATGGGTTCCATACCTTTCTTCTTGGGTTGATTCGGTCATTCGTAGGATCGGGAGGCCCAGGGGAGCTGGGTGTGGTTGTCATGTGTCAGCCGTGTTTGTGG
>NZ_JBWKCB010000012.1:0-195247 GCF_056436705.1 Kribbella sp. NPDC043289 | reverse complement strand
GCCGCGGCTTCTTCTTGCCCATGGACTCCATGATGAACATCCTTCCGGAGCACAAGCTCCTGATCTCGGATGTCCGTCAAAACGGGTCAGGCCCATTGATAACCACATCGGAGGTCTGATAGCTGCCAACCAAGGTCAGCGTGGCGCGGGCAAGAGGTGGCTTGCCGATCCCGTAGCGACGCCTCCGGCGCTCTTGATGCGTGTCGTGTCGGCCGTACGATCGAGCCGCCGGGGGCGAGGCTAACCGGCAGTCAGACGCCGAGCACGTCAGCTCGCGGCAGTTGGGATCGCGTGATCAATACCGCATCCCGTTCGTCGGCTCGGCGAGCGCTACGCGGGGAATCGTTCGTCCTCCCAGCGCCACCAAGCCTGGTCACCGTCGATGTGGAGGAGGAACTCGGCAACTGCGCGACCGGTCGGGTCGATAAGCCTCGTCTTGGATCGGATCCGGTCATACGCCGCCGTCCACGCCGCGGTTTCTTCGTCCTCGATCAGCGTGAACTGGCGCAACTCCTCCTGGAAGAGTTGCTCGACATTCTCGTAGCCGTCGCAGCGCTCAACTGTCGCGCTGAGCCATGGAAAGTCGGTCTCGGATACATGCAGCCGGGCAACTGCGCGCCCCTCGTGGTGCAGTTCCCAGAGCTGGCTCGTCGTCATCGCAAGATCATCGCTGACCGCCGCGACTAGCGCGCGACTCTCGCCAGATCCGTACGTCGGCCGGCCGCTTCAAGCGGGTCGCCAGACGTCCAGCCTGTCGCACATCGGCTGACGGAAATCTGTCGCGGATCTATTGGCGGACCACAGCTCCGCGGAATGTGCCAACCGGCCTAGCTGGCGCGGATCGCCAGGGTCAGCTCGTCCATCTGGGTCATCACGGCATCGGCTCGTGCGGCGGCCAGGTCGGCCAGGCCGACGGTCGAGGCAAGCGCGGACCGATACGCCCGGTGTTGTTGCAGACGATCGCGAGCTGGCGACCAGTCCCCCGGCAAGCCGTCAGGAAGTCCTCGGGGGCACTACGGGGGCGCTGAAGGCGATCGGAGCCGGATACGACGAACCCCCAGCGCGGAGAGTGTCCGCTGACCTGGGGGTTTGGTGGAGCCGCCTGTCGGAATCGAACCGACGACCTTCTCATTACGAGTGAGACGCTCTGCCGACTGAGCTAAGGCGGCGGGTGCCGTCGAAGAGTGTAGCGGCTGGGAGGGGAGGATTCCGAATCGGATCCTGGCGGGGCGGTCCGGGGAGGGGTACGGCGGGGCGCGGCCGTGTGGGCCGGGTCGCCTCGGAACGCCCCACGAGCGGGACGGGAACAGGCGTGCGGCTGGGAGCGGCGTGGCGGGAACCTGGGTGCGGTGGGGTGCGTCGGATGGGGCGGAAAAGGAACTGATGGAATAGTTGTTTTGGGAAATGCGTTGACTTTCTTGAGCGGGATGGGTGAGACTAATTCCCGCAAGGAACTAGACCACTGAGGAGACATCGTGTACGGGATGCGCATCCGGAATGAAGCCTGGCGGCTCGGCCGCGTGGCTTTGTCGGCATGCCTGCGATCCGTGCTCGACCCGACGACCTATCACCAGCTGGGCAGTGAGCGGAGCCCGCGCGTGGACGGTTCGCCTGGATGATCCCTTGAACTGGGGAGATCTCCAGGAGCCGTCTGAGCCGGGTACCCGGCGGCAGGCGGCTCTTTTCTTTTGCCCGGAAGTCCGGGCCACGTCGGTGCGCAAAGGTTGCGGACCGGATTCCAAACCCGCGTCACGAGGGTTCGATTCCTTCCACCGATGCTTTTTCCGGTATTCACGGATATCGGCACGCACAATTGACAACTGGACATTTATCGCAATTCCCCGGGGCCGGCGACGCGCCCCGGGGAGGACCAGTTGTAGGCCAGCGGCGAGGCCACCTCATTTGGGTTGAGGAGATCGGGGGTTCGAGTCCCTCCAGCTGGACCAGGCGCCCGCAGGATGCTTGCTACCGGCCGAGCGGGCGCCCCAAGCGTGCCCTGTGACGGAAATCCGCAGTACATCCGGCGCAGGGCACCTGAACGCCCGTGGCCCAACTGGAGAGGGCACCTGCCTACGAAGCAGGAGGTTGCAGGTTCGAGTCCTGCCGGGTGTGCTGTGTCCGAAGCAGAAGCGGCCGATGCACCGGGATGTGGCCCCGGAGGAAGCGGGTTCGAGCCCCGTCGGACACCCTGAGTGAACATCTGTTGACCCGACACCGACATCCACGACTCGCCGACCGCGGGTCGGGCACACTGGAAGGGAGGAGGAACCACATGAGCGGTGTGATCGTCCTGAATGCCTCGTACGAGCAGCTGCATGTCGTGTCGATCCCGCACGCCATCCGGATGCTCGTCCGCGAGGTCGCCGTCGTCGAGGAGGCCCACGACGGCGCCAGCATCGGACCGTTCCCTCTCCCTCGCGTGCTGCGACTGGTCCGCTACGTCGTGATGAAGTGGCGGTACGCCGGTGGGCGGCTGCAGTACACGCGGGCCGGCGTACTGAAGCGCGACAAGTACACCTGCGCGTACTGCGGTCAGCCGGGCGCCACCACGATGGACCACGTGGTTCCACGATCGCGCGGTGGTCGCGGTGAGTGGCTGAACGCTGTCGCCGCGCATGCGCGGTGCAACGAGAAGAAGGGCTCGCGCACACCGGAAGAGGCCGGCATGCCACTGCTGTGGCAGCCGTGGATCCCTTCCCGTGCCGAGTTGGCGCTCTGACGCGACACCCACCGGTGCCGCCGACGAGCGCGATGCCAGGTGGGCGACGGTGACCCACCCTCGGTTCTGACCCGAGGTCCCGCAGGTTCGAGCCCTGCCCTGGCAGCTTGTCCACTGGCGGAATAAGCCGAGTTTCGGCCTAACGGCAGCCGTTTCGAAAACGGTCAGCCCTTCAACGGGCGTGCAGGTTCGAGACCTGCTTCCGCCGCATGCACATGATCGAGGAAGGTGAGGAGATGAACGTGGGGCTTCCGGTTGAGCTGAGTGGGGCGAAGAGCTCCACGCTCATGTGGGCGCAGGAGTACGACGTGGACGCGAAGGCGCTCCAGCAGCTGCGGAACATCGCGGCGCTGCCGTGGGTGCACGGGGTCCGGGTGATGCCGGACGTGCACCTCGGCAAGGGTGCGACCGTCGGGTCCGTGATCGCGATGTACCAGGCGGTGTCGCCGGCCGCGGTCGGGGTCGACATCGGGTGCGGGATGGAAGGTGTCCTGACCTCGCTGACCGCCGCGGACCTGCCGGACGACCTGTCGGCGATCCGGTCGCGGATCGAGGCCGCCGTACCGGTGGGCTTCCGGGCGCACGAGGACCCGGTCGGGGTACGTCGGCTCGGGCTCGACCCGCGTCCGTGGGACCGGCTGTGGGGCGTGTTCTCGAGCCTGCACGACGGCGTGCAGGACCGCGAGCGCAAGGCGAAGCAGCAGATGGGGTCGCTCGGTGGTGGTAACCACTTCATCGAGGTCTGCCTCGACGACGAGGACCGCGTGTGGCTGATGCTGCACTCCGGCAGCCGGAACATCGGCAAGGAGCTCGCGGAGCGGCACATGCGGATCGCCCGGGACCTGCCGCACAACGCGGACCTCCCGGACCGTGACCTGGCGGTGTTCCTGTCCGGTACGCCGGAGATGGACGCCTACCGCCGGGACCTCACGTGGGCGCAGGAATACGCGGCCCGCAACCGCGCGGTGATGCTCGCGCTGGTGATGCAGGCGGTGCGGGACTCGTTCGAGGTCGACGTGCGGTTCGAGCAGCCGATCTCGTGCCACCACAACTACGTGGCCGAGGAGCACATCGACGATCTCGACCTGCTCGTCACCCGCAAGGGCGCGATCCGCGCGGGTGCCGGTGACCTCGGGCTGATCCCGGGCTCGATGGGGACGGGTTCGTACGTCGTTCGCGGGCTCGGCTCGGAGCGTTCGTTCTACTCGGCCTCGCACGGGGCAGGCCGGCGGATGAGCCGCAACGAGGCGAAGCGCCGCTTCACGGTCGACGACCTGGTCGCGCAGACCGCGGGCGTCGAGTCTCGCAAGGACGCGGGCGTGGTCGACGAGATCCCGGCGGCGTACAAGGACATCGACTCGGTCATCGCGGCGCAGTCCGACCTGGTCGAGGTTGTCGCGCACCTCAAGCAGGTCATCTGCGTCAAGGGTTGAGGCGGCGGGCGGAGCGTGTAGGTGCCTGCCCGTCGTGCGCCTTCTTCCTTTTCACTAAGCGTACAAGTGTCAGGGGTGTCGGCGCGGAAGTTATCCACAGCCGCCCGTCGTCGGCAGGGGAGACGGCGGGCGGTGCGAGGTGGGATCCGCCTGTCGGTAGGGGCAGCGGTTTGCTAAACCGTCGGTCGGCTGACATGTCGGCCCGTGAGTTCGAATCTCACTCTCACCGCTGGGTGGCCGGGATCGACCGGCCACCCTGCCACGCCCCGTTCGTCCAGCGGTCAGGACGCCTGGTTCTCAGCCAGGAGATCACCGGTTCGAATCCGGTACGGGGTACGCAGAAGCACCGTCGTGGGAGAGGCGGGGCGGGCTGTAAATCCGTTGCCTTCGGGCTGAGCAGGTTCGAATCCTGCCTTCTGCACGGATCACTCAAAGATGGGACAAGAGAGGAGGACCGGCCATGGCCGACCTCAGGAACAGAAAGCGAGTGCCTGGCGGCAGGACCGGTGCTCCGGTCCAGCAAGGTCACTCGATGCGACGCGTGCTGCTCGCCTGCGGACACATGCAGCGCGACCGGATCGCTCACCGTGGGGATCACGTGTGGTGCGACGCGGAATGCTCCGACTGGATCCGCGTGGTCTCGGTCCAGGAGTAAGCGTGCAGAAGGACGGGTAGTACCAACGCGCCGCGTAGCACCTGAGCGTGGGCACGACAGCGCGTACGGCGTTTCGCCGGTGCACTACCCGTCCTTCGGTACGTCGACCCTCTGGTGACGGAATCTCGCCGGGCCCTCCGAAGGCTCGGTCCCTGGTTCGACTCCAGGCAGGGGGACTTACAGCGTCGGATCGAAGTGCACGGCGAGCGATACGGTCGCTTCGCCCCGAGCAGCCAACACTCGGACACGGACGTCGTCAGGCGTGACCGGATCCACCGTGAGCAACCGCCGGTGGCCGATCGTCGTACCGCGGGCGACCTCGGTCCACGTCCCGTCGATCAACCCGTCGACCGCGAACGCCTCTACCTGCTGACCCGCTTCGATGTCCTCCCGCAGATCGAGCACGTTGATCTCACCGGGAAGCTCGACGGCAGCGTCGTAGTACGACCGCACCGCCGCACCAAACGCAGCCAGCGCCTCGACGTCCGGATCGGCGAACAGTCCGCGCCGGTCCGGCGGGATATTCAGCAGCAGTACGGCGTTCCGCCCGACCGATCGGCGATAAATGTCCAGTAGCTCCGGCAACGACTTCACCGAGGCGTCCTCGTTCAAGTGGTAGAACCACCCCGGCCGGATCGACACGTCGACCTCCGCCGGGTACCACCGCAACTCGTCCGCCTGCGCCAGCAGCTCCGGCCCGGCGACGTCAACGGCGGTCTGCTGCGCCAGCATCTGCCCGTCCGCAAAGGGAATGACGCTCCACTCGGTCTCCCGCGCGAACCCGTCCTCGTTGCCGACCCACCGCACATCGGGCCCGCCGATCGCGATCGTCGCGTCCGGAGCCAGCCGCCGGATCAGGTCGAACCACGCGTCATAGGCATACGTCTGCCCACCGCCAGTGGGATTTGCCCCGTCCAGCCACACCTCGGCGATCGGCCCGTAGCCCGTCAAAAGTTCGTGCAACTGATTCAGATAGAACCGGTTGTAGTCGTCGACGACATAGGTAGAACCGCCGACATCAGACGGCACAGCAGGGCTACCGTTCCCGTAGTACCCACCAGGCGCCTTCTCCTGATAGAGATCCGCCGGCGACAAATACACCCCGAACCCGAGTCCGCCCGCCGCGCAAGCAGCCGACAACTCAGCGACCACGTCCCCCTCATAGGGCGACGCGGCAACGGTATGCGGGAGGAACTTGCTCGGCCACAAACAGAACCCGTCGTGATGCTTGGCCGTCAGGATCACGCTCTTGAACCCGGCGGACACCAACGACGACACCCACTGCGAGCAGTCCAGCGCCGAGGGATCGAAGACCGCCGGATCGTCGACGCCGGTCCCCCATTCCAGGTCCGTGAACGTGTTCGGCCCGAAGTGCACGAACGCGGTCAATTCCTGCCGTTGCCACGCGACCTGCCGCGGCGAGGGGCGGACCTCCGATGCGGACCGCCGTACGTCGTCGATCACAGCAGTACCTTTCCAGGGTTGAGCAAGTTGTCGGGGTCGAAGGCCTGCTTGATCCGCCGGTGCAGTTCGAGCCCGACCGGTCCGAGTTCGGTCTCCAGCCAGCGTGCCTTCAGGGTGCCGATCCCGTGCTCGCCGGTGATCGTCCCGCCGAGCCGGAGCCCCAGTTCCATCACGGCACTGAACGCTTCCAGCGCCCGCACCTCGGCGGCCGCGTCGTTGCGGTCGAAGACCACGGTCGGGTGCATGTTGCCGTCACCTACGTGCCCTGGGCAACAAATCAGCACCTGGTACTTCGCACCGATCTCCGCGACGCCGCGCACGAGCGCGACCAGCTGCGACCGCGGTACGGAGACGTCGTCGATCAAGGTCACGCCGAGCGGCTCCAGCGCGGGGTTCACCAGCCGCCGCGCTTCGAGCAGCATCCGGGACTCTTCGGCGTCCGACGCCTCGGCGACGTCGACCGCGCCGTGCGCCGTACAGATCTCGGCGATGCGGGCGACGTCCGCTGCCGCCCGTGGGCCGCGGTCGGACTGCGCGATCAGCATCGCGGCGGCCTCGGCCGGCAGCCCCATGTCGCGGTAGTTCTGAATCGCCTGCACCGTCGGCTTGTCCAGGAACTCCAGCAACGAAGGCCGGAGTCCCGAGGCCATCACCGCCGCGGCGGCCGCGATGCCGTCCTCGATCGACAGGAACGTCGCCGCCGCGGTCAACGCCGCCTCGGGCGCGGGCCGCAACGCGAGCGTCGCCTCGGTGACGACGCCCAGCGTTCCTTCGGATCCGACGATCAACCGGGTCAGGTCGTACCCGGCGACACCTTTGGCCGCGCGCCGACCGGTCCGGACGACCTCACCGGAGGCGAGCACCACTTCCAGCCCGCGTACGAAGTCCGAGGTCACGCCGTACTTCACACAGCACAGCCCGCCCGCGTTCGTCGCGATGTTGCCGCCGATCGTCGACATCTCCCACGACGACGGGTCAGGCGGGTAGAACAGCCCCTGGTCGAGGACAGCGCGGGACAGCTCCGCGTTCACCACTCCCGGCTGCACGACAGCGACCTGGTCCTCGACCGACACCTCGAGGATCCGCGCGAGCCGGGAGGTCGACAGCAGCACGCAGCCGTCGACCGCGTTCGCCGCCCCGGACAGTCCGGTCCGAGCGCCCTGCGTGACGACCGGCACCCGGAACTCAGATGCCGCCCTCATCACCGCCTGGACCTCGGCCGTGCTGGACGGCCGCACCAGCACCCGCGGCCGACCAGCCGTGCAGAACGTCGCGTGGTCGTTCCGATGACTGTCCAGTACGTCGGGATCGTCGACGACCGCCGCGTCCCCGAGGTCGGACCGCAGCCGCGCGATCAGGGAATCGGTCATCCCTCATCCTGTTCGGCGAGCAGCCGGAGGATCAACTCCGCCCGCCGAACACGCTCACGCCCGAGAGCTTCCGCCGTACCGGCGAGGTGGGCACCGACCGGGTAGATGTTCGGCGCGTTCCGCAGCCCCATCTTCAGGTACACCGGCGCCGCGACCCGCACGATCTCCGGTACGTCGTAGAACCTGACGTGCCCGCCCTGGTCGTCGGGAACCTCGATGTACATGTCGATCGGGACCGTCGTCACCGAGCGGATCTCCGCGAGCACCGGCACCGGAAGGTCCGTCGACACGTTCAGGCTGGTCGCGCCGAGCCGCTCGTACAGGTGCGCGGTCGGCGCGTTCGGCAACGGCATCAGCACCGACGTCTTCAGCACCAGGTCCGACGGCAACGAGCCGTCCACCTTCAGCTGCCCGAGCAGCTCCAGTACGCCGATGTCGCCGACCAGCAGACTCCGTACGCCGAGCTCGACCGCGCGGAAGGCGTCACACAGCGACGCCGCGACCTGGTCGTTGCCCCGGGCAACACCACCGACGGCGGCCGAGACCTTGGCCTGACCACCGATGTCCCAGGAGCCGCGCGGCCCGAGGAACAGGCACACCTCGACACCCGCGGAGGAGCCGAGCGACAGCATCTCCTCGATCTCGCCGTCGGTCAGCATCATCACGCCGCTGCCCTGCGACACCCGATCGATGGTGACGCCGCGTTCCTTCGCCTCCTCGAGCACCGCGGTCATCACCCGCGGCCCCTCACAGGACGGGATCTCCACCTTGTACGGCGATCCGTCCGGGAACGTCTTCGTAGACGCCTCCCCGGGACCGAAACCGCGGTCGGCGAGCAGGGCACGTGCTTCGCGAAGGTTCATCTCTCGCTCCATCCTCCGAGCGTCCCGGTCGGCGCCAGATCCCGCGCCGTACCGGTGATCTCCAGGTCGAATCGTTCGGCCGCCTCGGTCAGCAGGGCGGGGGTCACCATCAGTTCGTTCGGCGACAGCGTGTCCTTGATCCGCGCGAGCCGGAGCTCGGACCAGTGCCGCCGTCCGGACATCGTCACGGCCGCGAGTACGGCGGCCGCGTCGTCCTCCATCACCATCGGGAGCCGCGAGCGGCGCGCTCCGCCGGCGCCGGAGGTCAGCGCGTTCACGTAGCTCGCGTGCAGGTCGATCTGCTCGAGCAGCCGAGCGGGGATGACATCGGCGAGGCCGAGCCCGGACGCGTTCCCGTGCGACGCCGGGGACAGCGAGTGCACGCTGATCGCGGCGATCGAGGGCGACTCGAACTCGGGGATCCCGTGCACCCAGCAGCGGCCGATCACGTTGGTGTCCATGCCGGCGCCGGACTTGTCCTTGCCGAGCTCGTCGATCACCAGGACGTCGAGCTGATCGAACGGCAGCCGCCCGAGCAGGCTGGATGCCCTTTGCAGCAAGCCGTTCTCGGCCGCTTCGGCGATCCCGTCGGCTTCGAGCAGTTCGACCGCGGCGGTCTGCTCGCGGGCGTTCTCCAGGATCGCGAGACCGCCGAGGATCTTGCCTTGTGCAACGACCATGCGGGCGGCCGCTTCGATGTTGCCACCGAGTGCCGGGATGCCACCGGCGTGCAGCGACGCGGCGCCGGCGTGGTTGCCGAGACCGATCGCGAGAATCTTCGCGATCCCGCTCTCGATCGGGCCGCGGAAGTCGGTGTGTGGTTTGACGCGGTTCACCAGCAGTACGCCGTCTGCTTTGGCGGCGATCGCGTCGTGGTGGACCTCGGTGCCGTCGGGCAGCGTGCCGACGACCACGGTCTCCATGGTCGCCTCGATCGGGCAGCCGATGGACTCCGGCGTGATGCCGAGTCCTTCGAGCATCTCGCGTTGGCCGTCGGCGGTGGCGCCGCCGTGCGAGCCCATCGCGGGGATCACGAACGGCGCCGCGCCGGCTGCCTTGAGCCAGTCCACGGCGGCTTTCACCACCGGCACGAGGTCGTGGATCCCGCGGCTGCCGGCGGTGACGGCGATCCGGGCGTCGGGGACGATGCGGGAGCGGAGCGGTTCGAGTACGGCTTGTGCTTCGGCGTACGGGTCGGCCGAGACCGGCAGATCCGTGAGGATCCGCCGGATCGGCGTGACCTGCGGAAGCACACCCGCGGGCCGAAACCCACGGATGGCTTCGAAGGGGCCCCAGGACATCAGTGGCTCTGGCGTGCGACGGCGGAGCCGGTGCGGCCTACCAGGAAGTCGAGGTCGCAGCCCTGGTTCGCCTGGGTCACGTGGTCGACGTACAGGCGGGCCCAGCCGCGGTCGGTCGGTGGGGTCGGTGGCTGCCAGTCGGCGCGGCGCTTCTCGAGCTCCTCGTCGGAGACGTCCAGATGCAACCGCCGAGCCGGTACGTCGAGCTCGATCCAGTCCCCCGTCCGCACCAGCGCCAACGGCCCACCCACAGCGGCCTCCGGCGTGACGTGCAGGACGACGGTCCCGTACGCCGTACCGCTCATCCGCGCGTCCGAGATCCGCACCATGTCGTCGACACCGATCTCCGCGAGCTTCCGCGGGATCGTCATGTTGCCGACCTCCGGCATCCCCGGATACCCGCGCGGACCCGCGTTCTGCAACACGAGCACGGTGTCCTCGTCGACGTCGAGATCCGGGTCCTCGACCGCCTTGTCGTAGTCCTCGATGCTGCTGAACACCAGCGCCTTGCCCCGGTGCCGCGACAGCCGCTCGGACGCGGCCGACTGCTTGATGACCGCACCGTCCGGCGCGAGATTCCCCTTCAGTACAGCGGTTCCCGCGCCACTGCCCAGCGGGTCGCCGACGGGCCGGATCACGGCGTACGTCTCACTGCCCGCGGGCGCACCAGGGTACGTCGCCTCGATGCGCTCGGCGTTGGCGACGTTCTCGCCGAGTGTCTTGCCGGTGACCGTGATCGCGTCGGTCTTGAGCAGCGGCAGGATCTCCTTCAGCACCGCGGGCAGACCGCCGGCGTAGTAGAAGTCCTCCATCAGGTACTTGCCCGACGGCTGCAGGTCGACGAGCCACGGCACGCCGCGCGCCCACTGGTCGATGTCGTCCAGCGTCACGTCGACGCCGACGCGACCGGCGATTGCGAGCAGGTGGATGACGAAGTTGGTCGAACCACCGATCGCGGCGTTCGACCGGACCGCGTTCGCGAAGGCGTCGCGGGTGAGGATGTCGCTGATCTTCAGGTCTTCCTTGACCATCTCGACGATCCGCTGCCCGGACTTCTGCGCGACGACGTACCGGCGGGAGTCGACGGCGGGGATCGCCGCGGACCCGGTCAGCTGCAGACCGAGTGCCTCGGCCATACAAGCCATCGTGGACGCCGTGCCCATGGTCATGCAGTGCCCGTTGCTGCGCGACTGGCCCGCTTCGGCCGCCGCGAAGTCCTCCGCCGACATCCGGCCCGCGTTGAGATCCTGCGTGAAGCGCCAGACCGCCGTACCGGAGCCGATGTCGCAGCCGCGGAATTTACCGTTCAACATCGGACCGCCGGTGACGACGATCGTCGGCAGGTCGACACTCGCGGCGCCCATGATCGAGCCGGGCGTGGTCTTGTCGCAGCCGGTCAGCAGCACCACACCGTCGAGCGGGTTGCCGCGCAGCGACTCCTCGACGTCCATGCTGAGCAGGTTGCGGAACAGCATCGCGGTCGGCCGCAGCAGCGTCTCGCCGAGCGACATCACCGGGAACTCCAGCGGGAACCCGCCGGCCTGCCACACGCCGCGCTTGACCGAGTCGGCGAGCCGGCGCAGGTGCGCGTTGCACGGCGTGAGCTCGGACCAGGTGTTGCAGATCCCGATCACCGGGCGGCCGTCGAAGGCCTCCTCGGAGAAGCCCTGCGACTTCATCCAGGACCGGTGGATGAACCCGTTGCGGCCCTTCTCGCCGAACCAGTGGTCGAAACTCCGCAGGCCGATCGGCTCGTCCGGTTCGTCAACGGTCGGTTCGTCAGTCATCGCGACACCTCACCTGTGGTCACGGTTCCGTTCACCCGCCGGGTGGTCCCGGCCGGGTTCGAGTCCTTGAGTACGTCGGGCAGCACCGCATCGGGAGCGTCCTGGTACGCGACCGGCCGCTGGAACCGCCGCGCCGCCGTCACCCCTACGCTGGTGTGGATCGAGCCGACCGTCGACGGGAACGGGCCGCCGTGGTGCTGGGCCCAGGACACGGCAACGCCGGTCGGCCAGCCGTTCCACAGCACCCGACCAGCGCGGGCGGTCAGCAGCGGGAGCAGTTCACGCGCGAGCTCGGCGTCCGAGTCCTCCGCGTGCAGCGTCGCCGTGAGGTTGCCTTCGAAGGCCTCGATGGCTGCGCTCAGCTCGTCGGGCGAGGAGTACTCGACGACGATCGAGACCGGGCCGAAGCACTCCTCGAGGATCTCGTCGCGACGCGCCAGCAGTTCGCTCACCGTGGTCTGCAGCAGCGTGGCCGGGCCGGCGGACCAGACGCGGACGCCCTCCACCTTCTCCAGCCGGTCGAGACCGGAGCTGAAACCGTCCCTGATCCGGGCGTTCAGCATCGGCGCCTCGGCGACACCACCGGTCGCCTCCACGAGCTGCTCCTGCAGACCGTGACCGGCGGGCAGGAAGAGCAGTCCGGGCTTGGTGCAGAACTGACCGACGCCGAGCGTGAACGAACCGACGTACCCGCTCGCGATGTCCTTGCCACGGGCATCGATCGCGGCCTGCGTGACGAACACTGGGTTCAGGCTGCCGAGCTCGCCGTAGAACGGGATCGGCTCCGGGCGGGTCACCGCGATCTCGTGCAGCGCCTTGCCGGCCGGGACCGAACCGGTGAAGCCGGCCGCGGTGATCCGCGGGTCCTTCAGCGCCGTGACGCCGACGTCGAAGCCCGCGATCAGACCGAACGTTCCGTCCGGTGCACCGGCCGCCTTCAGGGCCTCGATCATCACCTCGGCGGTCCGGGCGGACAGCTCCGGGTGGCCCGGGTGCGCCTTGACGATCACCGGGCAGCCGGCCGCGAGCGCGGACGCGGTGTCGCCACCACACACGCTGAACGCGAACGGGAAGTTGCTGGCGGCAAACACCAGGACCGGACCGAGCGGCACGAGTACGCGCCGAAGATCCGGACGCGGGACCGGCTTGGCCTGGGCGTCCTTGGTGTCGATGGTGACCTCGAGCAGCGAGCCTTCTTCGAGCGCGTCGGCGAACATCCGCAGCTGGCCGGTACTGCGGGCGACCTCGCCCGTCAGCCGCGCCTCGGGCAGCGACGATTCGCGCATCGCGATCGGCACCAGCTCGCCCGCCGCGGCGTCCAGCGCCTCCGCGACGGCGCGGATCCACCCGGCGCGGACGGCGGGCTCGGCGGCGCCGAAGGCGGGTGCCGCCGCGGCCGCCGCGGCGAGTGCCTGCTCCAGCTCGGCGGGGGTGGTGTCCTGCGTCATCGCGTTCCTTCCAGGTTGTCGGTGGCCAGGAACGCGAACGGCTCCCGGCCGGTGGCCACGGTGTTGGTCAGCGTGCCGAGCTCGTCGATGGTGATCGTGATCACGTCTCCCTCGGCGAGCGCGAAGTCCAGCTCCGGAACGATGCCCGTACCGGTCGCGAGGATCACGCCGTCCGGGAAGTCGTTCGGCAGGAACAGTACGTCGATCAGGTCCTGGAGCTCCCGCACCAGCTTGGCGGTGGACGTGGTGTCCGCGAACACCTCTTCGCCGTCGCGCTCGATCACCAGCTTGATGCCGAGGTTCTTCGGATCGGCGACCTCCCAGGCCGGCCGGATCCCGGACGCCAGCGCGCAGCCGCCGGCGAACAGCTTCGCCTGCGGCACGTACAGCGGGTTCACGCCCTCGATCGATCGCGAGCTCATGTCGTTGCAGACCGTGAAGCCGACGATCTCACCGTGACTGTTGGCGACCACCGCGAGCTCCGGCTCGGGTACGTCGTGACCGGAGTCGGTGCGGATACCCACCGGCTCGCCGTCGACGACGACCCGCCAGGCCGGCGCCTTCTGGAACAGCTCCGGCCGCTCGGCGGTGTAGACCTTGTCGTACACCGACTGCTCGGTGCTCTCTTCCATCCGCGCGCCGCGCGACCGCTCGTACGTGACACCCGAGCACCACACCTCGCCCCGGCCGTCGAGCGGCGGCAGGAATTTCAGCCCCTCGACCGGCAGCTCGCCGCCGACCTTGGCGACGGCGGCCTTCAGCTCGTCGAGCGGCAACTGGAGCACTTCCGCGAAGCTGTTGACGCCCACGAGTGGAGCCACCGTGTCCCCGGTGCGCACACCAGGGACAGGGCGACCGTCGACCGGGGAGAGATAACGGACCAGGTGCATGGACGAACCTTTCACATCGAGGTACCGAGCAGACCACGGGTGATCTGGAAACCAACGTTGCCGGACGCAACCGCTTTGGGGACGAGCCGGCGACTGGCGACCGCGGCGATCGTGTCCAGACCGATCCGGGCCTGTTCGGCCGCGTCACCGGTGGCCACCGCGTCCAGGTCGTCGCCGTACGTCGCCACCGTCTCGGGATCGTTGCTGAATTCAACGACCGGGACGAACCGCTGCGCCGACAAGGTACCGCCGGCGACATGCGCGAGGATCTGCTGGACGCCGGTCGCGCCGAACCCGGTCGCGGTCTCCATCCAGTCCGTGCCGGGCATCCGCATCACGTGCCAGCCCGGTGCGGCGAGGCGCTGCCCGTGCGCGACGGTCGGGCCGACGGGGTCGGTCGACCCGAAGGCCGCCGTACGGAAGGCGTCGTGGGCGAGGAGTGCGCCGCGTGACGAGAGGACGACCGAACCGCCGGAGCCGACGATCTCACGGCCGATCAGCGCGAGCGCTTCGGCGGTCGCGTCCGAGAACGGACCGCGGGCTTCGAGACCGATCGTCAGCGCGCCGAGGTTGCCGTCCTCGTCGGCCGGTGCGGGGATGTCGAAGCTGCTGAACCAGTCCTTGACCCGGCCGCCGACCGCGTCCAGACCACCGTCGGCCTGGATACTCGCCCAGCCGAAGCGGGACGGGTCGGCGCCGGCCTCGACCAGGCGCGAGCGGAAGTAGTCGTTGTGCGTCTTCTCGCAGCCGTGCTCGAGGAGCAGCGCCATCCGGGTGTTCGGGTGCAGCAGGTACCCGAGCATGATCCGCGCGAACGTCTCCTCGGAGGCGCCGCCGCTGCTTCCACAGCCCTCGGTGTGCGGCAGGGCGACCATCCGGGTGACCGAGTCGCCGGCCCACCTCTCCAGCTCCGCCTGGGCCGCGATTCGCAGCGCGATCTGGCCGGAGCAGAGGCTGGTCGGCAGGATCAGGCCGACGGCCTCGGGGACCAGTCGGTCGTCGACCCTGAGGAGTTCGGTGAGAGTGCGGCCGTCGGAGGTCAGACCCGCGTGCGGCCGACCGTCGAGCGGAGCGTCGCGGTCCTCGGCCGGCAGGTCGGCGAGCTTGCGGCTCATCCGGCCGTCGGTGGTGATCGAGACGCCTTCGACCGGGCCGGTCTGCTTCCAGTTCCGCCAGATCGACACCTGGCTGTGGCCGGCGCGTTCGCCTGCGCTCTTCTCGCCGGACGCGACCCGGACCACGAGGTCGAAGGTCTCCGCGGTCAGATCGGGCATCGACGTACCGGTCAGGTACTTGCCCGCGTCGACGTCCATCTCGGCCTGCAGGCGCTCGTACCGCGCGCTGGTGGTGACGAACTTCAGCGTCGGGACGAACGGGAAGTTGGTGATCGAGCCGTTCCCGGTGGTGAAGAAGATCAGGTTGCAGCCGCTGCCGATCTGGCCGGCCACCGACTCCAGGTCATTGCCGGGGCTGTCCATGAAGATGTAGCCGTCGCCGGGCAGCGGTTCGCCGTAATCGATCACGTGGTCGAGGCGTACTTCGCGGGGCAGTTTGCGCGCGGCGCCGATCGACTTCAGCACGATGTTGTAGAGGCCGCGGTACACGTTGCCGCCGGACGGGTTGCCCTCGGCGGTGTGGCCGTGCCAGCCGACGCGTTCCTTGAACGACTTGATCGTGGCGAGGAAGCGTTTCGCGGTCGAGAGGTCGCGGACGTTCTGCAGGACGTACGGCTCGGCACCGATCAGTTCGTCGGTCTCCGCGAGCACCGCCGTACCGCCGTGCCGGATGACCTCGGCGCTGACCTGACCGGCGAGCGGGTTGGCCGAGATACCGGAGAACGCGTCGGAGCCGCCACACTGCAGAGCGATCTTCAGGTCCGCGAGCGGGACTTCCTGGCGCTGCTGCGCGTCGACGATCGGCAGCCACGGCTCGATCTGCGCGCCGGCGGCCGTGAGGTCGGTCTCGAAACCGTGCTCCCGGGTGAAATACGCGTGCGGCACCTTGAGCGACGGGTACCCGTGCTCGACCATGAACTCCTTGATCGCGTCGCCCGAGACCACGTCGCCCTCGGTGTCGACGATCAGGACGGCGCCGACGTTCGGGTTCAGCGTGAAGCCGGCCAGCGTCGCGAGCAGGAAGTGCAGGTTGTTCGGTACTTCGTCCTCGCCACCCTCGGTGTGCGCCACCGGTACGACGCCATCGCCCGCGGCCGCACCGTCGAAGCGCCGCGCGAGCTCGGTGACAAACCCGCTGCTCCGCGAACTGGTCGCCAGCAGTACGACGTGGTTCCGCGTCCCCGCCGGGCCCTGCTCACGGGGGTAGCCGAGGAACGTTCCGGGCTGCTCGACGCTCGTCACCTGGGCGCCGAAGGTCAGCGCGGACTCGTCGAGCTCGTACGGGTCGAGCGGCTCGTTGGTCGCGGACGGCTCCTCCGGGAGACCGTCGACACCACGGGCGGTGACCGCGGCGAGGCTGGTCGGCGTACAGACGTAGTCGCCCGGGACCAGGTCGCGGGACGCGCGCGCGAATGCGGTGTTCCACGAGGTCAGGGCGTTGCCGGTCGCGACCGGGGTGACCACGAAGCGGTGCCCTTCGAGCACGGTGTGCGGCAGCGTGACCGTCGTACCGTCGAGCTCGACCTGCGTCCCGGCGTCCAGCCGGCGGGACGCGATCGCGACGTTGTCACCCGGCTCGGGCAGGACGCCGATCTGTTCGAACCTCACCATCGTTCGCGCCTTCCCGTAGCTCACTCGGCCCAGAATCGTGCATGATGCATGATTACCAGTGTTACCCTGCCGAAACCTGACCGGTGGGGTCAAGACCGCGACCAGATCCGGAGACAGCTGATGGCTGAGACGGCGGGGCAGGAGCCGATCGCACCCGTGGACCGGCGGCTGCTGCGACGGCAGATGCTGGCCGACGACGTGTACGAGGCCATCAAGACAATGCTGATGGACCACGTCATCCGCCCCGGCGCCCGGATCTCCATCGACGGGCTGGCGCGAGAGTTCCAGGTCTCGTCGACGCCCGTCCGCGAGGCGCTCGCGCGGCTGGAGTCCGAGGGGCTCGCCGTCAAGGAGCCGCTGAAGGGGTACCGCGCGACGCCGCTGCTCACGCTGGCGGAGTTCGACGACCTGTACCGGTTCCGGCTGCTGCTCGAGCCCTGGGCCGCGCACCGCGCCGCCGAACGCATCGATGCCGAGGGCGAGACCCGGCTGCGCGCCGAGCTCGCGAACGCCGTCGAGCCCACGTCGATCGACTACGCCGGCTACAAGTCACTAACCGCCCACGACAACCGGTTCCACTCGCTGATCGCGTCCCTGTCGGGCAGTGAACAGGTCCGGCTCGCGTTCGAGCGCACCCACTGCCACCTGCACATCTTCCGTCTGCACTACGACCGCGACATCGGCCCCGAGGTCCTCACCGAACACCGCACCCTGGTCGATGCCATCACCTCAGGCGACCCGACCGCCGCCGAAGCCGCGATGACCCACCACATCGAGAACTCGATGACGCTCCGGCTCCGCCGAATCTACGAGTGAATCGGCGCCCGTTCCCCCTCGCGGTGCCCGAGGAGCTGTCGGCGTACATCCTCGACTTCCAGTGGGACCTCGAGCTTCTGCACGCACTCGATCTGCCCGTGGTGTCGATGCCCGTCGAAGCACTCAGGCACCATCTCGACCTCCCGTTCTGGGCGTACGCCGGGAAGCCGTTCCAGGTCACGCCACGCCAGGTCGCGGCGGACCCGGTGACCTATCGGGAGCAGTACGACCGAACCCTGGCCGCCGATCTGATCCATCCGCTCGACGCCCTCGCCCGCCCCGACAACCGCATCACGATCCTCGATGGCGTCCATCGATTGCTGCACGCCGAACTCGAGAACCGATCCGCGGTTGCCGTCCGTCTGCTCCCGTGGCGCGACCTGGACCTGATCGCGGTACCTACTTCGTGATCACCAGTGCGTCGCCGACCGGACGTTCGCCGGTGGCGTCGGACGGGGTGTTGAGGACTTTGCCGTCGGCGACCATGGTGGTGGAGCCGCCGCCGTCCAGGTTGATGGCTTCGCGAAGGTGGAAGGACTTGGCGACCGCGGCGGCCTCGGAGATGGACAGGCCGAGGCTGTTCACGTTGCGGCCGTCGGCGGTGATCAGGACGGTGCGGCCGTGGTCGTCGACGCCGGCGATCGTGCGCGGGTTCCGCTTGTGGACCCAGCCGTAGTAGAAGCTCGGGGTGGCCTGGACCATCCCGTCCGCCGCCGCGGTCGCGTGGATCCGTCCGTCGCGAACCAACTCCGGTCCGCCGTTGACGATCGTCGTACGCCGGGTCAGCGGGACCGGGCGACCGTGGTCGTCGAGCAGTCTCGACCGGATCGACAGCGGCTTCCCGACCGTGGCCGCGGCGAGCAGCGGAGCGACCAGGTTCCCGGTGGCCTGAACGGTCCGACCGCCCTCGGGGATCGCGCCACCGCGAGTGGTCCGGATGGCGGTGACGATGCCCCTGCGGTTGAGGATCGCCTCGGCGCCGGGTCCGCTCGGGGTGGAGACGCCGTACGACGGGTCGAACGCGATCAGTTCGTCGGCGTCGGTGCAGGTGGTGTCGTGCAGCGGCTTCGCGGTCGGCAGGTCGTCCGCCGTACCGCCGCAGTTGCGGATCAGGCCCGGTACGCGGTTGAGCCCGTCGAGCGGCAGGTCTTTGCCGACGGTCCCGCGCCAGGTGAAGCGGTCGACCGACGTACCACTCGGACCGAGGACGAGTGCGGGCCGGCCGTTCGTCGGCTCGCTGACCAGTCGGCCGTCGTACACCCCGACGCCTGCCGGATCACCAGGCGCACCGGACTTCGGGTCGAGGACGAAGAAGCCGGCGTTGATCGCGGCCGTCGCGCCGGTCAGCGTCGCGAGGGTGCTGGTCGTCTCGCGCTGCTCGATGTCGGGGCCGTACGTCGCGTCGAGCGTGCCGCGGAACGTCTTCGGGTCGATCGTCAGCACCTGCACATGCCACGGCCCGGTCGAACCCGCCACGTCGTCCGGCTCGCCGTCCCAGCCCGTGTAGAGGCTCGAACCGTTCAGCCCGGCCGCGATCACCTTGGTCCGCAGTGCGTCGGCTTCCGCCTTGGTCGCGAACAGCCCGACACGCACGCGGTACCCCAGGCTGTTCCCGCCGGCGTCGGCGAGCTTCGGTGTCGGCACGTCCTCGACGCGCGGCTCCAGACCGGCCGCGCGCAGCTTGTCGGCGGCCTTGTCGGCACCGACCCGATCGGACAACGCGGCAGCCGGTGCGTCCGGGTCGGGCGAGGACGACGGGATCGAGATCTCGACCGTCCAGCCGGCGGAGCTGTCGCTCTGGCCGCGGACGATCGTCGTGAGCGTGACACCCGGCTGCAGCGTCCGGGTGTCACGGGTCTCGGTGAGGTTGGCCGGCCCGAGCGGGAGATGGTCGGTCGGCGGGGTGGCGATCGCGGTGGTGCCACCAAGGGTCAGGGACAGACAGAGGGCGGGCAGGCCCAGGCGTCGCAGGGTCATAGGTCGTTCCTACGGTCCCGCCGGGTACGCCGCAACCCGAGTGAGCGTCGCGGACCTGAACATCACTCCAACGGCGCCCCGCCACGTCGTAGTCGCTGACAGAAACCCCGGCAAACAGAGGAGGTGTACCGAAGGACGGGTAGTGGTCGGCTGTTCGGCCGGATTCGGCGGGCGCTCACGCTCGGCGAGTCACGGCGAAGCCGACCACTACCCGTTCTTATGTTCAGGCCGGGGCGTCGCCGTGGTCGGGGATCTCCAGCTGTACGCCGCCCTGGAGCGCGGACTGGTGCGCGTAGATGCCGGGCAGCGTGTAGCGGGCCGAGACCCAGGCGTTGATCGGCGGCAGGGCCTTGTCGGCGACCGCGCGGACGAAGTCGTCGGCGAGGAAGTGGTGCGAGCCCTCGTGGCCGTTGTGCAGGCCGGCGAACTCCTTCGGGAGCCGCGAGCGGTCGTGGACCGGCGACAGGCCGGACCGGAACGCGTCGCGCAGCGCCGGGTCGACGTTCGCCAGGTCGGCGTCGTCGTGCGAGCCGCTCGGCTTGGTCTCCATCAGGTTGGAGACGTCCTCGACGCCTTCCTTGTTCTGCCACAGGGTCGTGGTCGCGAGCTGCTCGAAGCTGCCCTCGGTACCGAACACCCGCAGCCGCGACTCGCGGATGTGCGACGGGTACCCGACCCGGCGCATCTCGTTGGTCCGCATGATGCTGCCGTCGGCGAGCTTGAACAACGCGGTCGCGTTCGAGAAGTCGTTGTCGAACTGGCTGACGTCCTTGTCGAACACACCGTCGCCGCGGTCGTCCTTGACGCCGATCGCCGACACGTGGGTGGCGTGCTGACCGGTCACCGACAGAACGTTGCCGACGGCATGCGTCGGGTAGAGCAGCGGCGGGAACGAGGCGGTCTTCTTCCAGTCCTCGCCACCGGAGTACTGGTACGCCGCGTAGAACCCGAGGTCCATGTCGTGGACGTAGTCGCCCTCGGAGTAGAACACCCGGCCGAAGGCGCCGTCGGCGAGCTTCTGCCGGCAGTACACCGAGGACGGGTAGTAGAAGCTGGTCTCACCCATCATGTAAGTGAGCCCGGTCTCCTTGACGAGCTCGATGATCCGGGCGATCTGGTCGGCCTCGATCGCCATCGGGACCGTCGAGTAGACGTGCTTCCCGGCCTCGAGGGCCTTGATCGCCATCTCACCGTGCAGCCAGCGCTGGGTGAAGATCGCGACCGCGTCCACGTCCGACTCGAGCATCTCCTCGAACGACGCGTGCGTGACCGTGATGCCTTGCTTGGCGGCCATCTCGGCGGTCCGCTCCGGGACGACGTCGGTCAGGCGGACCTCGGAGACGTCAGGATGCGCGGACCACAGCCGCAGGAAGGAGGGGGCGAACTGGCCGGCTCCGACCACACCGATGCTGATTCCCATGACGCCAAGGCAATCACACATTTATGTTCCACGGAAGAACATATTCGGACGTTGATTCGTGTGACACAGGACACGGCGGACCGCCAGGCCATCACCATCGGGCTCCGCGGCGTCGGCTCCGCGGGAGGACGTCCGAAAGACGGGATTGTGATGGCCTGGAGATCCGGGGTCAGCTCGCGCCGAGCAGATGCGGGTTGTCGGTGGTGATGCCGTCGACGCCTAGGGCGGTGGCTTCGGCGAGGGCGGCGGCGTCGGGGATCGGCCAGGCGGTGGCCTTCAGGCCGGCGGCGTGCAGTTCCGCGATCCCCTCGGCGGTGAGGCCCGCGAGGCCGCACATCGACCAGGTCGCCCCGGCGGCCTGGGTGCGGGCGATCACCTCGGAGATCTCCGGCGTACGGCCGAAGATGTGCCCGGTCTCGACCTCCGGGAACAGGTCGCGCACAGCCACCAGGATCTCCGGGTGGAACGACGTCACCACGGTCCGCGCGGCCAAGGCCGGGTCGGACTTCAGGGACTGCGCGAGCAGCGGTACGGCGGCCTCCGCCTTGACCTCCGCCTGGATCCGGATGTCCACCGCGGCGACCACCTCCGACCAGGTCGGCACCTGCTCGCCCTCGCCCGCGTCGAGCGCCCGGATCTCGGCGAGCGTCAGCGCCGCGACCTCGCCGGTCCCGGACGTCGTCCGGTCGACGGTCGCGTCGTGCATGATCACGAGCTCGCCGTCGGCGCTGACCCGCAGGTCGAGCTCGATCTCGTCGCAGCCGTCGGCGACCGCCTTCCGGAACGATCGCAGCGTGTTCTCCGGTGCCGTCCCGAGTGCGCCCCGGTGGCCGGTGATGATCACAGAACCTTCTCCTCGTAGAGCCGTTTGACCTCGTCGCCGATCGCCTCGAGCCGCTTCGCGACCGAACCGAAGACCTTCTGGGGCTTTGCGTTGTCCGCGTAGATCTGCTGCAGCCCGGTGTAGATCGACACGTTCGCGTTCCGCCCGTACAGCCGGATCCCGTCCTGCTGGCGCGCGTTGGCCAGCTGGGCGATCGCCACACCGTAGTTCGGCTGCTCGGCGATCAGCTTCTTCAGCTCGGCGTCCTCGCGGGCCTTGTTCACCACCGGCAGGTAACCGGTCTGCGTGGTCCACCACGCCGAGTTCTCGGGCAGCGCGAGGAACGCCAGGAACTTCGCCGCGGCCTGCTTGCGCTCGGTCGAGATGTTCCGCAGCATGCCGATCCCGCCGCCACCGGTGGCGATCCCGGCCGCGACCTCCGACGGGATGAACCCGGCGCCGACCTTGAACTTCGCCTTGCTGGTGATGGTCTTCATGCCACCGGTCGACTCCTGGATCACGCCGACCAGCCCGTTCGCGAAGTCCGTGCTCGGGCTGCTCGCCATGTACGCCGCCCCGAGATCGTGCACCATCGACCGCTGCCACTCGCCGGCCGCGACCGCACCGGCCTCGTCGATCGTGACGTCCAGCCCCTTGGAGTACGCGCCACCGAACTGCCACACGTTCCCCTGGAACTGCCAGTCGCCGTCGATCTTCGCGAACGCGATCGTCCGCATCGACCGTCCACCCGACTGCACCTTCGCGAGCTCGGGTACCCACGAGCGCAGTTCGCTCCAGGTCCGCGGTGCGCGATCCGGCAGCCCGGCCTTCGCGAACGCGTCGCGGTTGTAGTAGAGGATCGGCGTACTGCGGGCGAACGGCACCGCCCAGCTCTGCCCCTTCACGACGTACTCGCCGAACAGCTTCTCCTGGTAGACCCCCGGACCGAAGCCGTCGGTGAAGTGGTCGTTGAGCGGCTCGAGCGCGTCGTTCAGGAAGAACCGTTCCCAGGTGACATCGGACAGTACGGCGAGATCCGGCGCCTGCTTCGCGACCAGCGCGGCCGCGACCTTCTGCGCCACGTCGTCGTAACTGCCTTGGAACTGCACCTCGGCGTACACGTCCTGTTGCGATTCGTTGAACTTGTCAACGAGTTTGCCGACCGCCTTGCCGTTCACGCCGCCGTACGACGACCACAGCACCACCCGGGTGCGGTTCGCGTACTGCTTCGGCACGGATCCGGCCGGCTGCGAGTAGATCGCGTCGACCGAACGGTAGCCACATCCGGCCAGCGAGAGTCCTGCGGTGACTCCGAGGAAAGTACGACGTCGCATGCTCATCCCTTCAGAGCTCCGGCCGTGATGCCGCCGACGATGTAGCGCTGGGCGATCAGGAAGATCAGCAGCATCGGCGCCAGTACGAGCAGCGTTCCGGCCATGATCGTGCCCCAGGCGGCGAGACCCTCCTCGTCCTTGAGGATCAGCAGCCCGACGGGCAGGGTCCGCATCGACGCGGTGTTGGTGACGATCAGCGGCCAGACGAAGTTGTTCCACTCCTCCACCGCGGTGATCACGACGACGGTGATCAGCATCGGCTGCGACATCGGCAGTACGACGCGCCACAGCGTGCGCAGGTGTCCCGCGCCGTCGACAGCGGCCGCGTCCGTCACCTCGGTCGGCAGCGTCAGGAAGTGCTGCCGCATCAGGAACGTCGCGAACGCGGACCCGATGCCCGGGATGATCAGCCCGGCGTACGTGTTGATCCAGCCGAGCGACGCCACCGTCAGGTAGTTCGGCAGCAGGGTCACGTGACCGGGCACCATCATCGCGCCGAGCACCAGGAAGAACAGGATCTTCTTGAACGGGAACCGCAGGTACGCGAAGGCGTACGCCGTCAGGACCGCGTTCACCACCTTCAGCGCCGTACCGACGACGGTGATGATCGTGGAGTTCAGGAAGAACCGGTCGAACGGCGCGGCCTTCCACGCCAGGCTGAAGTTCTCCCAGGTGAAATGCGGCCACCAGGCCGGCGGCCACTGGTAGATCTCGGTCGGCTGTTTGACCGCCGTCGACAGCAACCAGTAGAGCGGTCCGAGGAACACGGCCGCCACACCGATCAGTACGACGTACTGGATCGCGCGTGTCTTCATCGGTAGTGCACCCGCCTCTCCATCACCCGGGCCTGCACCGTGGTGACGACCAGCAGGATGACGAACATGATGATCGACAGCGTCGCCGCGCGGCCCGCGTTGAACGCCTGGAAACCTTCGTTGTAGATCGACCAGCTGAGCGTGGTGGTGGCGTCACCAGGGCCACCACCGGTCATCACCGCGATCACGTCGAACGCCTGGAACGTACCGATCACCGTGGTGATCAACAGGAAGAAGGTGATCGGGGCAAGCAGCGGCAGCTTGATCGACCGGAACCGGGTCCAGGTCGACGCGCCGTCGATCGCCGCCGCCTCGTCGAGCTCCTTCGGCAGGCCCTGCAGGCCGGCGAGGTAGATCAGCGCGGCGAAGCCGACGTTCTTCCACAGGTAGACGATGACGAGACCCGGCAGTGCCCAGTCGGAGTTGTTCATCCAGTCCGGCGGTTCGGCGCCGAACGGTTCGATCAGCGCCCGCATCAGGCCGTACCCGGGGTCGAAGATGAACGCCCAGATGGTCGCGACCGCCGCGCCGGACAGGATGTGCGGCGCGAACGCGATCGTCCGGACCGCCCCGCGGCCCTTCAGCGGCAGGTTGAAGAGGAACGCGAGCGCCAGCCCGATCACCAGACTGCCGACCACGATCAGGCCGGTGAACACGACCGTCACCCACAGCGTCTTGTGGAACGCCGGGTCGGTCAGGGTACGGCCGTAGTTCGCGAGCCCGACGAATTTCGGGCGTGCGGCGATCATGTTCCAGTCGGTCAGACTGAGGAACGCGTTGTAGATGATCGGCCAGTACGCGAAGACCGCGATCACCAGCAGGTTCGGCGCCACCAGCAGCGCGAACAGCCCGTACTCACGACGCCTGCGGCGTTTGAGCTGATCATTGCCTTGGGCAATTTTTTGTTCGTCCGGATGGGTCCGGGCCGGCAGGTCAACTACCGTCACACCGACCTCCTCAGTAGTTCCAGAAGCGGGGCTGCCACCGAAGGGGCAGCAGCCAGAATGCCTTGTTCAAAAGCCGTTCCGGGTCCGCGGACGACGGTCGCGCCGGACTCGCGGGCGATCAGGGCGCCGGCGGCGACGTCCCACGGCTGGATGACGTGCTCGTAATACGCGTCCGCCGTACCGTCGGGGACCGCGCAGAGATCGAGGGCGGCGGATCCACCGCGGCGGATGTCGCGGACGGCGGGCAGCAGCCGGCAGAGGATCTCGGCCTGTTCGGCGCGGCGATGGGGCAGGTACGAGAAGCCCGTACCGACGAGAGCCGTGTCCAGCTGGGACTGCCGCGGCGGACCCAGCCGTTCGCCGTCGCGGTAGGCGCCGGCGTCGCGGGTAGCGGACCAGGTCGTCCCGGTGCGCGGTTGGTGGACCACGCCGGCGAGAGCGCCGTCCGCGTCCTCGACGGCGATCGAGACGCACCAGTCGAGCCGGCCGTACAGATAGTTGACCGTGCCGTCGAGGGGGTCGATCACCCAGGTCAGGCCGGTGGTCGAGGGGCGGGAAGCACCTTCCTCGCCGAGCAGTCCGTCGCCGGGGCGTTCCGCGGTGATGCCGTCGGTGATCAGCTTCTCCGATGCACGATCGGCCGCGCTGACCGGATCGCTGACAGAACTTTTGGTTTCGACACCGGCCGCATCGATCGACAGACTCTGTTGACGAGCCAGGAGCTCCGCACCCGCCGCGGTCGCCAGCCGAACGGCCAGCTCACGCAGGTCAAGGAGGTTCAGGGCTGCGGGCATGCCGGTGAAATTATCACCGAACGATGGTTACGTATAGAGAATCACTGTGATTTTCTCACGAAGATCACATCCAGAAGCAGAATCGTTGCAATCCCGCCGACGAGCAGCCCGAGCCGGTGCAGTCCGCCGTCGGTCGCAGGCCCGGCGAACACGAGCGCGATCGCCGCGGCGGCCAGGTTTGCCCCGACGTACTGCGAGGTTCTGAATAGCCCCGCCGCGGCGCCGGCGACCTCGGGCGGCGCGGCGCGGTACACGGCCAGTTGGTTGCCGAGCCCGTTGAATCCGTTGGGTACGCCGAGGATCGCGCTGATCAGCACCAGGACCACGATCGGCGTACCGGCGTGGACTCCGAAGGCGAGGGCGGCGCCGCCGATCAACAGACCGGCCGAACCGATGACGAGCAGCAGTCGGTGACCGTGATTGCGGGCGAGCCGGGTCGCGATCGCGACGGTGATCGCTCCCAGAGTCGCGATCGGGAGGACGATCAGGCCGACCTGCGTCGGATCGAGACCACGGCCCTGCTCGAGCCACCCGGGCAGACCGTAGAAGATCGCATAGAAGGCGACGTAGGTGAGCATCGTGCGCAGGTACCCGAGGGAGAGTGGTGCGCTGCGGGCGAGCAGTCGTACGTCGACGAACGGGCTGCTGGAGCGTCGCTCCCAGACGATGAAGACGGCCGTCAGCGGGACTGCCAGCGCGAGCAACCACCAGATCGGACGAGTGGTCAGCGAGAGCAGGACGAGCATCAGCGCGGTCATCGCGAGAGTGAAGAGGACCAACCCGAGAAGGTCGATCTCACGCCAGAGCTTCCGGTCGTCATCCGCTGGCCGCGGCGGATCCTTGGGGACGAGGCGCAGTACGGCGATGCCTGCGATCGCGGCGACCGGGAGGTTCACGAGGAAGATCGCCTGCCAGTCGAACGCGCCGACCAGGAAGCCACCGACGCTGGGGCCGAGCGCCGCCGAGGTCTGAGCGAAGACTGACAGCAGCCCGAGGGCACCGACCGCGGAGGCCTTTCGGCGGTCGGCGATGCGACGGATCATCGCAACGCCGGACGGGAACTGCGCGCCGGTGCCGATGCCGAGCAGAACGCGCGCGGCGATCAGCCAGCCGAGGCTCGGCGACAGCGGCGCCAGCGCGGACACCAGCGCGACCAGCACCAACCCAGCGAGGAACACGCGCCGGGCCCCGAGCAGATCAGCCAGCCGTCCGGCGGTCGGCGCCGACACTGCAGTCGCGAGATAGAGCCCGGAGACCAACCACTGCGTCTCCGTCCCGGCGTGGAAGTCCGCGCCGATCGCCACCAGCGCGACCGCGATCATCGAGGAGTTCAGCGGCTGCAACAACGTCCCGAGCCCGACCGACGACGCGTACCGAGCCGGCACCCCCGTCGCGACCCGCTCCTCCACCACCTTCGTCACGCCGCACCTCCCTCGCGGCGGACTTTGAGCCCGCACCAACCATTTCGGCGGCCCCGAAATGGTTGGTGCGGACCCCAGGTGCTGGTCACTGCGGCACCTCGGAGAGTTTGTCCATGAGGCGCGCGGCTAGGTGCAGGAGGTCCTGCTCCGTGGGGGTGAGCGTCGTGTCCATCGCCTTGGCGAGGAAGGTGTCGCGGCGCCGGCGGTCCTCGCGGACGAGCGTGGTCCCGGCGGCGGTGATCTTCAGCAGTACCTGCCGTCGATCGGCGGGATTGTCAGCACGACTGATCAACCCCGTGGCGACCAGCTCGGTGGTCGCGCGCATCATGGTTTGCGGCGTGACCCGCTCGGCAGCCGCCAGCTCCGCATTGGTCTTCGGACCCTCGCGCTCCAGCCACCCGAGCGCATTGAGCTGGGAGTAGCTCAGCTCCCCCTCGGGCCGCTCCTGACGCAACCGCCGGACCAGGCGGAAGAGGCTGGTACGGATCTCGTGGGCGGCAGCATCCGAAGCAGGCATACCATCAGCTTAGCTGATGATCTCAATCATCCTCGTCGTTGCGCAAACGCACCCCGGTGACCCCGTCCAGGTCGTCCAGCGCGAGCACCAGGTTCTGCAGCGGCGGGCGGCCGGAGAACCGCATCGACGCCCGCACCTGTGGTCGCGACCCGTCCCGGTGTACTTCGGTCCCGAGCACCGACGCCTCGAAACCCATAGACGTCGCGGTCGACAGGATCGACCGGAGTACGCCGGCGCCGTCGTCGTACCGCACTGTCACTGTGCGGCGGCGGTCCGGGGACGGCAGGAAGCGGGCGAGCCGGGCGAACGGGCCGACGGCGACGAGGTGCAGCACGGTCGCGGCGACCGCGAGGACCGGCATGCCGGCGCCGCAGGCCATCCCGATCGCGGCCGTCATCCAGATCGTCGCCGCCGTGGTGAGCCCGCGGACGACGTCACGGCGCATGAAGATCACGCCGGCGCCGAGGAAGCCGACGCCGGAGACGATCTGGGCCGCGATCCGGGACGGGTCCAGGTTCACGTCCGTCCCCAGGACGGCGGTGAAGCCGAAACCGGAGACCAGGGTGAAGAGTGCGGCGCCGGTGCCGACCAGGGTGTGCGTCCGCATGCCGGCGCTCTTCTGCCGCATCTGGCGCTCGATGCCGATCAGCATCGAGAGCACGAACGCGATCAGCAGGAGCAGGAGTTCGGTCCAGGTACTGGACGTTTGGAGTTTCATGATTCGAGTCCGATGCCCGGCTTACGCGGACACCAGTCCTACGGGGTCCTTTCCGTTGAGGAACGCGGCGACGGCTTCGGCGGCGATCGAGCCGGCCCGGTGCGCGGTCTGGCGGGTGGCGCCGGCCAGGTGCGGCGTCATCACGATGTTTGGAGCGGTCAGCAGCCTCGAGCCCGTCGGCAGCGGCTCGGCCGGGAACACGTCGAACGCCGCGGCCCCGAGCTGCCCGGACTCCAGCGCGCCCACCGTCGCGTCGTAATCGAGCAACCCGCCGCGCGCGGTGTTCACGAGTACGGCGCCACGTGGCATCGACGCGATCTGTTCGGCACCGATCATTCCGCGGGTCTGGTCGGTGAGTCGCGCGTGCAGACTCACCACGTCCGAGCGCCGCAGCAGTTCGTCCAGTTCGACGAGCTCGATGCCGTCCGGGGCCTGATCGACGAACGGGTCGGCGACCAACACCCGGGCGCCGAAGGCGAGCAGGACCCGAGCGACGCGCTGCCCGATCGCGCCGTACCCGATCAGGCCGACTGTCGAGCCGTCGAGCTCGACGCCGCACTCGTTGTACGCGTAGAGATCGGAGCGCCACTCGCCCTGCTCGAGGGTCTTCTGCAGTCGCGGAAGGTTGCGCAGGGCCCCCATCATCAGCGCGATCGCGTGCTCGGCAGCCGCGACCGCGTTCCGGCCCGGCGTCGACGCGACGGCGATCCCGCGCTTCGCAGCGGCCGCCACGTTCACGTTCACCGGACCGCCGCGACAGACGACCAGGAAACGCAGGTCGGGCGCCGCGTCCAGCACTCGCTCGGTGAACGGGCCCATCTGGGTGACCGCGAGCTCGACCCCGGCCAGCGCCTCGATCAGCTGGTCCTCCACGTCACTGGCCTCGTCCACCTCGGCAACGCGCCCGTACGGCGTCAGCGGCCAGGGCAGCGTCAGCTCGCGGAACTCGAACCCGACGTCCGGGATCGTGCCGAGGGCCGCGGCCAGCAGATCGTTGCGGACAAAGTGATCGCCGGCGAGCAGGGTCTTGACGGTTCTCATCGAACTCCTGGGAAAGTAGGTGCTGGGTCGGACCAGCGCGGGCGGGCCGCGTCGATGCGGCGCAGGTAGTGGGCGTATCCCTCGGCGTAGAACGCGGCGCGCTCCGGATCCGGGTCGACCTGGCGGGTCTCCGCGATCCACTCCGCGCCGGCGCTGTCCGGGTCGACCGCACGGCGCGCACAGATCACGGCTCCGCGCGCCGCAACCTGCTCGGCCTCGGCGGTGTGCAGCGGCGCATTCAGTACGTCAGCGAGGATTTGGGTCCACTCGCTGCTCCGCGCACCACCCCCACACACCGTCACGCGGCCGGTCCACCCTGCTGCATCGAGGCAGTGCCGAGCGGCGTACGCGATGCCTTCGCAGGTCGCGCGGACCAGGTCGGCGGTCGTCGTGGACAGCGAGATGCCGTCGATCGTGCCGCGGGCGCGCGTGTCGACGAACGGCGCGCGTTCGCCGGCTTCCGAGAGGTAGGGCAGCACGGTGACGCCAGATGCGCCGGGTGGGCTGTCCGCGAGCAGCGACGGTAGCTGATCGGTGCTGACGCCGACGAGGGCGAGCACGCGATCGAGGGCCGCCGTACCGACCATGGCGGGCATCGCGCGGAGCCAGACGCCCGGGGTCCACGTCCCGAGGAAGAGGCCGGCGGGTTCACCGTCGACGGGGAGCTCACGCGTGACGACCTGGCAGGCCAACGTTGTACCGACGGTCAGGAGCGCGTCGCCGGGCTCGGTCACACCGGCGCCGGCGGCTGCGGCCGGGAGGTCGTACGGGCCGGCGGAGACTCTGGTGCCGCGGGCCATGCCGGTCGCGTCGGTCCGCAGTTCGCCGACGGGACCTTCGGGCTCGACCGGCGCGAGCAGATGACGCAGTTCACCGAGACCGGTCGCGGCGAGCGCGGCGTCGTCGTACGTGTTGGTGCGCGGATCGAGGAACGGCGCCGACGCGTCCGAGACATCGGTCGCCCGGACACCCGTGAGCTGCTGCATCACGACGTCCTTGCAGTACGCCGCCGTACCGGAGCGCTCGATCACGTCGGGCTCCTCCGCGAGTACGGCGGCCAGCAGCGGCCCCGATGCGCCCGGGAACATCCGGTTTCCGGAACGGCGGAACACGTGTTCCGCGACCCCGTCCGTGGTCCAGCGCTCGAGGATCGCGCTGCTTCGCGCGTCCAGCCACGAGATCGCCGGGCGGGCCGGCGTACCGTCGGCGTCGACGAGCCACAGGCCGTCGCCCTGGGCGGTGATCGCCAGCACCCCTGGACGGTCCCCCACCGTGCCGGCCAGCTCCTTCACCACCTCGTTGACCGACGCAACGATCTCCGAGGTGTCATGCTCGAACCGGCCGCTCGCCGGCCGGACCAGCCGGGTCGGCCGGGAGGCCACCGCCACCGGACGGCCGGCGTCGTCGAAGGCGACCGCCTTGGTCACCGTGGTACCGACGTCGACGCCAACATCCATACGCCCCTCCTAGTGTCCTGAGCCGGAAGTTCGGCGAGTGATCAGAGTTTGGCGACCTCCACGGTCACGCCGTGGTCGCGCAGCGGGGTGATCAGGTCTTCCGGGGTCTTCTCGTCCACGACGACGATGTCGAAGTCGGTCAGCGGGGCCAGCCGGTGCAGGGCGGTGCGCTGCAGCTTGCCGTGGTCGACCAGCAGCACCTTGGTCTTCGCCGAGCGCAGCATGGCCCGCTTCACCAGGACGATCTCCTCCTCCTGGTGGAACGCGTGCGTCGACGACACCGCCGACACCGAGCAGAACAGCAGGTCGGTGTGCAGCGCCTCGACGGCCCCCGCGCACGGCATCCCGCCGAACGAGTCGTGGGTCGCCGAGTAGATCCCGCCGAGTGCCAGCAGCGTGATGTCGCGCAGCTGCGACAACCGGGTGATGGCCGGCAGGAAGTTCGTTGCCACGGTCAACGGGGTGATGTCCTCGAACAGGTCGACCAGAGCCAGCGCGCTGGTCGAGTCGTCGAGCATCACCGACATCCCGGGCTCGATCATCGCCCGCGCGTGCCGGGCGATCGCGGCCTTCTCCGCGTGCGCGGTGTTCAGCCGGTACGCGACGTTGCTCTCGAACACGCTGGTCGGCTGCGCGCTGACGCCGCCGCGGTACTTGCGGACCACGCCTTGGCGTTCGAGCTCGTCCAGGTCGCGGTGCACGGTCATCACGCTCACGCCGAACGCTTCGACCAGGTCGTTGGCCGAGACCGAGCCGTGCTTCACGACGTACGCCGCGATCTCGGCCTGCCGGCGCGCGGGACGGCTCAGTTCGGTGGTGTCACCGTCGACATCCGATGTCATGCCAGGGTCTCCAAACGCAGTGCAGGAATCAGGGGTGGAACGTTGTACGCCTCGAGACCCACTGTGCCGTCCTGCCAACGGAAACGCACCAGTGCCGCGGGACCGAGTGCAGGTAGCAGTCTGCGGTAGTCGTTCAACCGCAGCCCGAGGACCCTGCACACGAGCAGCCGGATGAGCGTGTTGTGAGCGACGACGAGGACCTTCTGCCCCTGGTACTGCTTGCCGATCTCACCGAAGACCTCATGGACCCGATCGGCCGCGGCGACCGGGTCCTCGCCACCCGGCAAGTGGTTCCGCACCGGGTCGAGCTCGAACGCCTTGCCCACCGCCGGCGGCATCTCGCCGAGCATCTTGCCCTCGGCCGAACCGAAGTCGACCTCGCGCAGCCGCGCGTCGAGCGTCGGCGTCAGACCGAGTGCCTCGGCGGTCGGCGTAATCGTCTGCCGGGCCCGCAGCATCGGCGACGCCCAGAGCACGTCGGGCGCATAGTCGGTCGCCCAGTCCTTGAGCTGCTGCGCTTGCTGTGCGCCGACCTCGTCGATCGGAAGGTCCGTGGAACCGGTGTACCGGTTGCCGTGATGCCATTCGGTCCGGCCGTGCCGAGCCAGAACGATCGTGGTCTTCATCCCCGGTACCCCCTGCGGTCGAGCTCGGCGACGAACTCGCCGTACAGATCATCAAGTGGCCGGTTGCCCGGCTCGAGGACACGGTCGACACGAACCATCCGTTGCGCCGTGCCGGTCAGGTCGGTCCCGCCGGACGCCGCCAGGACAGCCATGCCGTACGCCGGGTCCGGTACCGCGGGAAGTTCCACGGGTACGCCGAGAACGTCAGCGCGAAGCTGGTTCCAGTAACCGCTCCGGGTGGCGCCGCCGGTCAGTGAGACCGAGCGCACCGGGTCGGCCCCGAGCGTCTCGAGGTGCTCGAAGGCGAGTCGCTCGATGAACGCGGCGCCTTGCAGAACAGCGGCGTACGTGTGCAAGTCGTCGGGGGTGCTGCCGAGGGTGAAGCGCTCGGCCTGCGGCGCGACGAAGGGGAACCGCTCGCCGGTCTTCGCGATCGGGTAGGTGACCGCGTCGATCGGGTGCGCGAGCCCGTCCAGAGCGTCGAGGTCGGCTCCGGGGAGAAGCTCGGTCAGTACGCCGGCGCCGGTGCTCGATGCTCCGCCGGGGAGCCAGCCGCCGTCGGGGTGACGGTGGCTGTAGACCGCACCGGTCGGGTCGGTGATCAGGTCGGCGCTGACGCCTTTGAGCACGAGGGTCGTGCCGAGGACCGAGTTCCAGGCGCCGGGTGCGAGAGCGCCGGCAGCGATCTGAGCGGCGCAGCCGTCGGTCATGCCGGCGTAGACGGGCACGCCTTCGGGGGTCCGGCCGAGTTCGGTGCCGGGCCGTACGACGTCCGGGAACAGGGTGAGCGGGAGGCCGAGTTTGTCGAAGGCCGCCGCCGGCCAGGACTCGGCGATCAGGTCGTAGCCGGTCTTGAGGGCGTGGCTGGTGTCGGTGGCGACCGGATGGCCGACCAGGTGCGCCGCGACGAAATCGGCGCTGTGGGCGACCCGGCGATCCGCGAGGTCGTCACTGTCGGCGACCAGATCGAGGATCTTCGGCAGCGCCCAGGTGGGTTGCATGCTCGTCGCCCAGCGATCCGGATCCGCGTCCACGATCTGACCGCGACGGGCGGCCGCGCGCGCGTCGTCGTACATCAGCGCTCGCGTGACGGGCCGGCCGGTGCTGTCGGTCAGCAGGAAGGTGCCGGAGGTGGAGCAGATCGCGATGCCCTCGAGCCCGGCCGCGCCGACCTCGGCCAGGACCGCGTCGACGGCGCTCAGCCAGGACTGGGGATCCTGCTCGTGCCGGACGCCGTCGCGGTGGCTCGCGAGCGGGCGCGTTGCGCGGGCCAGAACGCGGCCCTTGGCATCGGCCAGCACGGCCCGCACACTTTGCGTGCCGAGGTCGAGACCGATCCAGGCCACTGAACGCCTCCCAAGTGAGTGTTATCTGTGTTGATAACATAACACCAGAAAACGATAAGAACGCGCCACCCCTGGTCCGAACCCGGACACACAACGGCTCCCGTCCGCGGTGAGCGAACGGGAGCCGGGAGCTGGAACTGCAGCGATCAGGAGTGCATGAGGATCAGGGACGGGTCCATCGTGGCCAGTTCGAGCCGGCCTGCGTCGACGGCGCCGTACGCCCCGATCGGGCCGCTGCTGCGGCGGCCGCTGCGATTGGTCCAGAAACCCCAGCCGGCCGGTGCGGCGGGCCAGGTCGGGTCCGGTGTCCAGCCGACCGGCGGTCGCCAGCTCGCGCTGGGCGGCTCCGGCCAGTCGGGTGGCGGGTTGAACTTGTGCACGAGCGGCCCCTTCGGATTCCCCAGCGATCCGCTGATCGCGACTGCTGACAGATCAACGACCTGGCGCGCCGAACGTCACGAACAAATCTTCGTAAAGTTTCGGTCTGCACACGGCCACTTATCTCACCACCGCAGCCACCCCCCGGCAAGCGTGCTCTCACCTGGCGGACTGCACGTGCATCGGCACCCGCTTTAGTTGCCTTCTCCACAGATCGCGGAGAGTTGTCCACAGCAACCGTCCACATATCCACAGCCGGACCGCTTTATTCACAGGTAATTCTGTGGATACGCAGGGTTACAGGTCGTCGAGGCGGGCCTGGACGCGATGGTGGTCGGTGAGGGACTCGGTCAACGCATAGCCCAGCGAGCGGTAGGCCTCGAAGTCCCACTCGTCGTAGAACTGGTCGCCGGTCGTGCGGCGCGGGAAGTCGGCGTGCTCGACGGAGTACTGCTCCAGGTCCCAGTCGAGGTGGCCGGCCAGCACGGCCTTCACGAAGAAGATCTCGGTCTTGTACGGCTTGTCCTCGCCGTCCTCCACCGGATGGGTCGCGATGCCGTAGGCCCAGGCCCGGTCCGCGCGCGGCTTGCTGCCGCGGATCATCGGGGACGGGTCGATGTCGATCTCGATGCCGTGGTCCATCCGGGCCGTCGCGGTCGCCTCGGCGAGAGCGGTGAAGCGGTCCTCGACGTCGTTCGAGGCGTCGATGACGATCACCTGCGCCGGCCGGCGGCGGAGCGCCTCGACCAGTCCGAGGTTGTCGTAGTGACCACCGTCGGTCACGTAGATCCGGCGCTCGTACATCGACGGCGACCCGACCGCCTCGTGCAGCAGGCGGTACGGCCCGGGCTTGTCGATCACGCTGCCGACGTACCGCCGGAGCTTCGGGAAGAACCCGTGACGCTCCGGGAAGGCGGGACCGCTGCGGTTGTTCCAGTACGGGTTCGGCAGCCAGACGCCCAGCCGCGCATTCAGTACGGCGAGCAACAGCCGCACCGGCCGGGTCCGGCTGTTCGCCCGCCCGGTCAGCGGACTGAGCGCGGCGCCGCTGATCGCCATCGCGGCCGGCACCGTCACCTCACGCTTCAGTACGTCGGCCTCGCGCTCGTAGTCCGCCGTCTGGCGCTGCCCGCCGTCCGGCAGCGACCGGTCGCCGACGATGCCGATCTGGTGGGCGTCGAACACGAACGGCACGCAGCCCCGCTGGGTCGGCACGAAGTCCGGGTCGTCGACGTTCGCGACGCCCGCGATGACGAGCTGCGGGCCGCCGTCGACCGGGTTCGCCCAGTCCGAGTACCGCAGCCGCAGGTGGTAGTCGAGCGCGACCGCCGCGCCGTTGTCCTTGCGCGTGACCAGGAACGCGCGCGACAACCGCTCCCGGTAGAACGAGTGCAGCGAGGTCCGGTTCGCGTCGGTGAGCACCTTGATCGCGAGCGCGATCGCCGCCAGCACCAGCGCGACGTTCCAGTCCTCCTGGTACGTCGTGTCGGTCGCGTACCCGCCCGTCCAGCGGAGCAGCACGATGACCGCGGCGACCACGATGATCGCGCTGCCGGCCCACGGCGCGAGCTTGGTGCGGGCGAACACCAGCAGCTTCGCGCGCATCCCGGTCGCGGCCTTCCCCTCGACCATCAAGCCGTTCCACACCGTCTTACCGAGCCCGATCAGGACGACGACCAGCGCACTGAACGACGCCACGCCCTGTTTCGTTGGGTCCACCAACGCCAGGAGCGCCGACGGCAGACTCGGCGAATCCGCGGAATCACCGGGGATCTTCCCCAACAGATAAAGGCCTCCCGGCACACCGAGCAACAGGACCGCGACCGGTACGCCGTACCGAAGGGTCACGTTGCCGATCGTGGTGAGGATCGACCGGACGATGTCGGGCATCCGGGCCCAGCGGTCCCAGACCTTCTCGATGAGGAACATCAGCGCGCTGACCGCGAGCAGCGCCACCGACAGACCGACGAAGAACCACGAGTCGTTCGGACGCCAGTCGACGTGGATCTCGGAGCTCTGCGAGACGACGACCTTCTGGTCGGCGAGGAACCAGCCCAGCACCCACGCGATCGCGCGCAGCATGATGCCGATCAGCAGGAGGTTCACGACGAGCCCGAAGAGCACCGACAGGGCCGCGCGGAACATCGCCCGCCCACCCGACAACAGGTAGCGGGTCTGCCGGCGCAACCGCGCCAGCTCCGGCGATCCCGGCGAGAACGGGTCGGCGCAGGTACGACGCAGTACGTGGAAGGCCGCGGCCATGTAGCCGCCGCCACTGACACCGATCACGGTCGACGCCTTGTCGTACAGGCCGCGCTCGCGAAGGAGTTGCAATGCGCCGAGGCAGAACGACGCCGAACGGATGCCGCCGCCGGAGCAGGTGATGACGAGGCGTCCGGCATCGCGGTGGTCGCGTTTCGCACGGCGGAACGTCGCGGGCGGTACGGGCGCCACGCCGTACCACTTGCGTTGGCCGCGGCGGCTCGTCGCGAGCAGGCAGCCGGCGAGGATCAGGGCACCGGCCAGGAAGACCGCGCGCATCAGCCAGGTGATCCAGCCCGCCGAGAGGTCGGCGCACGGGGCGGAGCCGAAGTCGCTCCACAGCACGAGGTCCTCGCCGACGTCGAGCACGGCCGCGACCAGGACGACCCCGAACCCGAGGGCCGCGATCCGCTGCCAGGACTGGCGATCGACGAACCTGACGTACTTGTACGCGCGGAACGCGGCGTACACGTAGGCCATCACGAACGTCGCGTCGACGAGGAGCGAGAGCCGGCCGGGCACTTCACAGCCGAGGGCCGATCCGGCCGCCTCGTGGACCGCGGCGCGCATCGGCACCTGGACGATCGCGAGGACGACGGCGAGCTGGAGTGTGTTGGTGAAGGTCCGGCGCCGGCCGATCTGCTCGATCGTGGCGTCGCCAGTGGTGCCGTCCGATTCCCCGAGCATCGCCCTATGATGCCCGGTCCGGGGGATCAAGCAGCCAGGATCTCGCTGATCCGATGCGGGTCGGTGCCGGTCGCGAGCGCGCGGTCGAGGGCGGCCAGCTCGGTGCACGCCAGCGCGATCGCCTCCGCCTGGGTACGGCACCGGTCGGCGTACCAGAAGGGGTTGTCGGGCTGCCGGTCGTCGGCGTCGTCGATGTCGGCGTACCAGCAGTCGTGCCGGTAGTGCACGACGCGGACCTTGAGCTTCATGCGCGGTACGACGCCGGCGGTGGTGTTTCGGTTCCGGTGTGAAGGGTTTACAACGATGGCAAACGGACGGTACAACCGAAAGCGAGACCGGTCCGCCCCCCGGTGTCGAGAGGTGAGCCATGAGGTTCTTCCGCCCTGTCCTCGCCACGTTGGCCAGCACATTTACCGGCGCGTTGGTCGCCGTACTGCTGACCAGCGTTTCGGCGTCGAACGCCCCAGCCGTCGAGAAGCAGGAGACCGCCTTGGCGTCCCAGACCTTCCGGAACCCAATCAATCCGTCCGCGGATCCGTCGCTGATGTTCTTCAACGGCAAGTACTACGTCGCGACCACGCGCGGCGACCGGATCGGGATCTGGTCGTCCTCGAGTCTTGCCACGTTGCTCGTGCAGCCGGAGCAGGTGGTCTGGCGGGACTCGGACACCTCGCGCAACACCCAGATGTGGGCGCCGGCGTTCCGGCATGTCGGGAACCGTTGGTACATCTACTACACGGCCTCCGACGGCGTGGACGCCAACCACCGGATGTACGTGCTCGAGTCGGCCGGCGACGACCCGCTCGGCCCGTACAGCTTCAAGGCGAAGATCGCGGACTTCGGCGAGTACGCGATCGACGGCGAGCCGATCACGGTCAACGGCCAGCAGTACTTCGTCTGGACCGGCCCGGGCCGCGGCCAGGGCGGACCGGCACAGCTGTACATCGTGAAGATGAGCAACCCGTGGACCGCCACAGGAGACCGGGTCGCGATCCCCGCGGACGGCGGCTGCTCGGAGGTCCGCGAGGGCCCGACCCCGCTGTACGGCGCGACGCGCACGTTCCTCACCTACTCCACCTGCGACACCGGCAAGCCGGACTACCAGTTGTGGATGAAGAGCATCGCGAACGGCGCGGACCCGATGGTCGCGGCGAACTGGGTGCAGCACGCCGGACCGATCTTCTCCCGCAACGACGACACCGGCGTCTGGGGCCCCGGCCACCACTCGTTCTTCAAGTCCCCGGACGGCACCGAGGACTGGATCGCGTACCACGGGAAGAACACCAGCACCTACACGTACTCGTTCCGCACCACCCGCGTCCAGAAGATCACCTGGAACGCCGACGGTACGCCGAACCTCGGGCGGCCACTCGCCGCCGGCGCGACCCAGAACCTGCCGTCGGGCGACCCCGGTTCGTCGAACTACTGGATCAACGACACCGACAGCACCGTCACCTACGCCGGCAACTGGAGCTCCGGATCCGGCTGCGGCAACCAGTGCTTCTGGGGCAACGACCACTGGAGCGGCGAGACGAACGCGACCGCCACGATCAAGTTCACCGGCACCCGCGTAGCCCTCCTCAGTGTCGCCGACACCGGCAACGGCATCGCCGCCATCTCCATCGACGGCGGCCCCGAACAACGCATCGACTACTACAGCTCGATCCGCGTCGGCGAACACCTGATGTACACCAGCCCGGCCCTCGCCGCCGGCCCCCACACCCTCAAGGTCCGGGTAACCGGCGACAAGAACCCGGCGTCAAGCAGCACGGTCATCAGCCTCGACCGCATCGAGGCCTATTAGCTCAGCCCTTCAGGCCGGAGGCGAAGCCTCGGATTACGTAGCGTTGGAGGAAGAGGAAGAGGAGGAGGATCGGGAGGGCGGCCAGGATCAGGCCGGCGGCGACCAGGCCGTAGTTGGACGTGTACTGGTTGACGAAGGCGAACACCCGGACCGGGACGGTCTCGTGGCCCGAGCCGCCGAGGTACAGCAGTGGGGTGAAGAAGTCGTTCCAGATCTGTACGGCGTTCAGGATCAGCACCGTCCCGGTGATCGGCCGGAGCAGCGGGAAGATCACGTGGGCGAACGCCTGCAGGTGCGACGCCCCGTCGATCAGGGCCGCGTTCGTGTAGTCCGCGGGCAGCGAGCGGATGAAGCCGGTGTACAGGAAGACCGTGAACGGCAGCTGGATCCCGGTGTAGAAGAGGATCATGCCCTGGTACGTCCCGAGCAGCCCCAGGTTGTCGACGAGCTGGTACAGCGGGATCATCCCCAACTGGAACGGCAGGATGATCCCGACCAGGAACAGGATGTACAGGCTGTAGCTCAGCCGCGTCACCGTCCGGGCCAGGAAGTACGCCGCCAGCGACCCGAGCGCGATCAGCAGCAGCACGCTCGCGACGGTGATCAGCGTGCTGTTCAGCAACGCCGACCCGAGACCGGCCGACCGCCACGCCTCACCGAAGCTCGCCACACTCGGCGGCGACGGCAACGACAGCGGCCGGTTCGCGATCTGCTGCGGGTCCTTGAACGCCAGCGTCACCAGCACGTACACCGGGAACAGGAACCCGACCGCGACCGCGATCATCACCAGCTCGAGCACGAACGTCCGCGGGCGGTATCTCATGCCGTCGTCTCCCTCGACCTCAGGTACCCGATCTGCAGGAACGACACCGCCGCGACGAACAGCGCGAGCACGAGCGCGACCGCCGTACTGTAGCCGAACTTCCCGTAGACGAACGCCTGCTTGTACAGCACTGTCGACAACGTGTCCGTCGCGTACCCCGGACCGCCGTTCGTCATCGCGATGATCTGGGTGAACAACGTCAATCCGCCCACCGTCGACAGCATCACGTTGATCGTCACCGCGGGCGCGAGCAACGGCCAGGTGATGTGCCGGAACCGCGCCAACGTTCCCGCGCCGTCGACCATCGCGGACTCGTGCAGCTCGGCCGGGACGCCTTCGAGACCGGCGAGGAAGATCACCATCGAGTACCCCGCGCACTGCCAGATCACCGTGAACGCGACCGACCACAACGCGATCGACGGGTTCCCCAGCCAGTCCTGCCGCAGCGAACCGAGCCCGACCGCACCCAGCGCCGCGTTCAGTCCCGCGTCCGGCGCCGGGTTGTACACGAACTTCCACAGGAACGACACCATCACCGGACTCACGACCACCGGCGCGAAGAACACCAGCCGCAACGCCATCCGGCTCTTGATCCCCGTGTGCACACCGAGCGCCAGCAACAACCCGAGCCCGTTCTGCACCACGACGATCGCGACCGTCAGCAACAGCGTGTTGCGGAGTGCCCCGAGCGCCTGGTCGTCATGCACCAGCTGCTTGAAGTTGTCGACTCCGACGAACGCCTTCGCGTTGCCGATCCCCGACCAGTCGGTGAACGCCGACCCTGCGCCGGCGATGCTCGGATACAGCACCACCGCCGCGTACACCAGGATCGCCGGCACCGCGAACCACCACGGCGGCACGATCCCGCCACGCCCGCTCCGCCTCCGGGACCGCTTCGCCGCGTCCGTCCGGACCTCGACCGCCGATGCCGTCATGCGCTCTTCTTGTAGGCGTCGTCCATCTTCTTCAGGGCGTCCGGCACTGTCGTCTTGCCGCCGAGCAGTTGCTGGACGACGGCGAGGTGCGTCGGCTGTACTTCGGCGTTCGGCCAGCGCTGGTCCATGAACGGGACCGCCTTGTTCGCCTTCAGCGACGGGAGGAACGAGGTCAGCGCGGGGTCGACCTTCGCATCGCCGTACAAGGGCACGCAGGACACGGCGCCGGCCCACGCGTTGAGGTTCTCCTGCTGACCGCAATACTCGAGGAACGCCTTCGCCTGGTCGGCGTTCTTGCCCTTCGCGCTGACCGCGATCCCGACCACCACGCCGGCCGGGATCCAGTTGTCCGCGACCACATCCGTGGCCGGGAACGGGAACATCGACAGGTCGTCCGGCGACGGCGCCGCGGCCCGGAACGCGGCCAGCACCGCGGACACCTGGACCGCCATCGCGGCTTTTCCGGTCGCGACCATCGAGGTCGCCTGCTCGTACGTCGTCCCGTTCGGGTTGTCGTTGAAGAACCCGCGCTTCTGCAGTTCGAGGTACTTCGTCATCGCGTCGACCCACCCGGAGTCCGCGAAGGACGCCGTACCCGCGGCCATCTTGTCGTCGAAGTCCGGGGTCTTGGCGTAGACCGTCGCGGGGACCAGCGCGTAGTTGATCAGCTGGGTGATCCACGGGGTCTGCGCGCCGACCGCGATCGGGACGATGCCCTTCTTCTTCAGCTTGTCGCAGACGCTCAGCAGCTCCGACCAGGTGGTCGGCGGCTCGACACCGGCGGAGGCGAACGCCTTCTTGTTGTAGATCGCGCCGAGCATGCTGGAGCCGGGCGCGAACATGTAGGTCTTGCCCTCGTTCTGGAACGCGCCCTTGAACCCGCTCGGGATCTTCTGCGTCCACGACTGGCTGCTGAGGTCGGTGAGCAGTCCGGCCTTGGCCAGTTGGGCCATCGACATCGCGCTGCCGTTGCCGGGATAGACGACGTGCACGTCGGGCGCGTTGCCGCCGCCGAGCTGGGTGCGCAGCGCGGTCTGCACCTGATCGGTGGGCGCGACGGACAGGTTGAAGTCGAAACCCGAGTGCGATGTCTTGTAGCTGTCGAGCACCTTGCGCAGGGCAGCCTCCTGGTCGCCGACGCCGATCACCTTGAGCGTGCCGCCGGACGACGAACCGCCGCCTCCGCCACAGGCCGCCAACGTGCCGGACGCGGCAGCGGTGACGGTAGCGCCGCCGAGCAGCTGCAGGAGCCGCCTGCGGCTGACAGACCGATCGAGTGCCATGGGTGCCTCCCTGAAGCGCCGAGATACCGGCTGAGAATGTGAAGTAACCGCAAGATCGTGTTACTTTCGTCACGCGGGACGCTACGTACGGCCCGGGAGGGTGTCAAGACCTCGTTGAAAGGATTCAGTCCGGGGCAGTGCGAAAAGCCGTCCACAGGGGTTTTGGGCCCGGACCTGGGTCGCCTGAGAAGATGGCGCCGTGCCCGTGACTGCCTGCCCTCGACCGGCCGGTACGCCGTACCTCGTACCGCGGCCCGGCGGTGCCGTCACGTCCACCTGCGGACCGGTGCGCAGGTGAAACGAGTCCTCCTGGCCGGCCTCCTGCTGCTGGCTCTCGCGCTGGGCGTCGGCGGTGGCTACTACACCGGCGACCGCCTCGACACGCCCACGCCCAGCGCAGCCGGGACCGCGGGGCCTCTCGGTCAGGTCACGCCGTCGCCGTCCGAGACACCGTCGGAGACGCCGCTCCCGGTCAAGACACCGGTCCCGAACAACCTCGAACCGCTCGAGACCGGCCTGGAGTACGTCCGCCGTAGCTTCACGGTCAACCCGAAGGACTTCTCACCGGTCCAGCTGGCCGTCGACATCCCCCAGGGCTGGCGGCAGACCCGCGACCCGAAGGCCCCGGGCGAGGTGAAGTTCCTCGACAAGCTGCGGGAGCGCGCCGTCCGCGTGGAATCCGACCAGCCGGCGACCATGACACCGGCCGACCACCGCGCCAAACTCGTCGTCGACCTGAAGAAGTCCCAGGCCCCCGAGAACGACGTACGCATCGTCAGCGAAGCCGACAACGAACAAATCCTCGGCGACGACGGCCAGCCCCGCACCGTCTCCACCCTGATCTACACGTACATCCCCGGCGAGACCCTCCGCTACGTGATCGTCCGCTGGATCGCCATGAACGACAGCCCTCTCGCCACGGTCGAGATGAGCATCACCGGCCTCCCCCAGGACGCCGACGGCCTCGCCGAAGTCCTCCAACACGCCACCACCTCCGTCCACGAGGTGAGCTGAGCGGCTTTCACAGAATCGTTACCTGTGTAGTGCAACCTGAGAGGGGGCTCAGGGGTCTTCAGTACGGAGAGCTGTGGAAAGTGGGGGTGTGGTGCGGAGCGTGTCGCGGCGGGCGTTTCTGGGCGGCGGCCTGCTGGCCTTGGCCGGGGTCGGTGGCGCCGGTGGGTACGGCGTGGGCCTCTTCCTCACCGCCGAGCCCAGCCTCGCCGGCACCGCAGCCCCACTGCCGACCACGTCCACCCCGGGTACGCCGTCCACGCCGACGACTCCGACGCCGCCACCGAAGACTGTGGTCGAGGACAAGACCAAGGCCCTGGATGTCAACGATCTCGAGTACAAGACGCGCGCTTTCGAGGTGACCGGCGTCGTGCACTCGACCGTGCACGTCCGCGTGCCGAGAACGTGGAGCTTCACCCAGCCTGATCCGCCGAAGACCGGCCGTTACACCGATCCCACCGGGAAACGCTGGATCCGGATGGAAGCCGGGTTCACCATCCGGCGCCCACCGGCGGACTCGATGCAAGCGAGGCTCGTCGCCCTGGGAACGATTCCGGCCGCCCAGATGCTCTCGATCAAGTCGACGACCGTGGACCCGGACACGAAGGAAGCCACGCTCGTCTACACCTACGTGCCGGAAGAGTCGCTCCGATACGTGATCATCCGCTGGGTGGCGAATCCGGACGGCTTGTGCACCTTCGAGATCGGTGTCACCGGGCTGCCGCAGGACCGGGAAGCCCTCGAGGACATCTTGCAGCATGCCGCGGAGTCGGCGACGCGCGACGACTCCTCGATCTAAGGCTTCTGCAGCTCGGGGACCAGCTGCGCCAGGCCTTTGTGGCCTGCTGGCGTGAGGATTACGGCTCTGTGGTGGGGGCGGCGGTGGAGCCAGTTGCGGGTCAGGAGGGTGTCGGTGATGGAGGCTCCCAGGTGGCCGGCGAGGTGGTGGCGTTGTTCGCTCCAGTCGACGCAGAAGCGCAGGAGGTCGCGGCGGGGTGGCTGGGTGGGCAGGTGTACTCCCAGCTCGGCCAGAACCTCAGGAGCGTTGGGGCCCAGGGCGTACGGGCCATCTGAGAGTTGCTGGGCCAGCGGGTCTTGTGGGCGGCGGGTGGTGCCTCGGCCGCCGTCGGTGCGGGTCAGGGCGTCGCGGCGTACCAGGCCTTCCAGAAGCGCTACGCCTAGGCGGCCTGCCAGGTGGTCGTAGCAGGTGCGGGCTTCGCGGAGTGCTGCGGCTCGGGTGCTCTGGCGGAGAGACGTGATCGGCTGGGGCTTGGCTAGGCGGGCCAGGGCTTCCACAGCGGCGGCTACTTCGGCGCCGGAGAGGCGGTAGTACCTGTGCCGTCCGGAGCGCTCCACCGCGACCAGACCGCCGTCCAGTAGCTTCCGCAGGTGCGCACTGACAGTCTGCGGTGACACGCCGGCCTCAGAGGCCAGTAACGACGCAGGTAGCGCCCGACCGTCCGCCAGGGCCATCAGGACCTTCGCCCGCGCCGGCTCGGCCATCAGCGCCGCGACACGGGCTACATCGGCATCTCCGTCCATGACTCCCATGCTGGCACCAGCACACTTCGACGTGGCCCGAACTGTCCGAGTGGGAACTTGGGAAGCATGCTCCTGGCGTTGCTGTGTGTCGGCATCTTCCTGATCCAGCTGGACGTGACGGTGGTCAACGTGGCCCTGCCAACGATCCGCATCGATCTGGCGACCAGTCTGAGCGGCCAGCAGTGGGTTGTGGCGGCATACGTGATCACTCTGGCCGGTCTACTGCTCGTGTTCGGGGCACTGGGCGACCGGATCGGCCATCGGCGCGTAGTACTCGCCGGGCTGGCTGTCTTCGGCTTTGCCTCACTGGCGTGCGGTACTGCGCCCAACATCGGGCTACTCGTTGCGGCACGCGCTGTCCAAGGCGTCGGCGCCGCACTGCTGCTACCAGGCACTCTTGCCGTCATCACCGACTTGTACGCCGACAGCGCGGCAAGGGCCCGTGCCGTCGGCATCTGGTCCGGCGCTGGGGCGCTGGCGCTGCCGTCCGGGCCACTGTTGGGCGGCGCACTGGTCAGCGGCTTCGGCTGGCAAGCCGTGTTCCTCGTCAACCTTCCGATCATCGCTATCGCGCTCCCACTGGCCTGGAGGCTCATACCGAAGCGCAGTAGCCACCAGCGCGCTAAACCGCGACTGCGGATCGGTGCGGACTTCGTCGGCGCCAACGTGGTCGCCGGCCTGATGAACTTCGTCGGCCTCGGCACTGTCCTGGTACTGACGCTCTATCTGCAGGAACACCTGTCCCAGAAGGCGTTCCGGGCCGGACTGGAGCTCATCCCGCTCTTCCTGCCGCTAGCTGTCCTGGGACCGGTCTCCGGCCGCATCACCGCTCGCTACGGCCCACGGCTCCCCATGTCGATCGGACTGGTCCTCGGCGTGATCGGATCGGCTTGTCTGCTCGCAGTCCACGACACGAGCGGCTACCAAGCCGTCGTACCGGTGCAACTGTGTCTAGGACTCGGCATGGGCTTCCTGACCGCTGCGGTCGTGCACGCCGCCATCGCTGCTCTCCCGTCGGAGCGAGCCGGATTCGCCAGCGGGGTCAACAACACCGCTCGCCAGGCCGTCGGTGCACTGGGCATCGGCGTGTACGGCGCGATCGTGGGTCACTCCCCCGACTTCGTCAGCGGACTACACACGCTGGCGTGGCTGGGCGCGGGCCTGTGGACCGTGGGTCTGGCCATCACCTGGATGACCGTTGAATAAGTGAGACGTCAGTCGACGGGCCAGATGGTGCGGAAGATCGTCGAGCGCAGCCGGTAGAACCTGCGTCGTGCGGACTGGAGCAGCGCCGGCGACGGCCGAAACCGTTCGGTCGGAAAACGCATGGGGACATCCTCAGTCGGAGTACTTCACCGAATCGGCGATCTCCGTGGCCCGATCGACGTCGGACCCGGGCACGATCACCTGGACGAGCAGCGAGCCGCCGTCCCCGTGATCGACGACCCGTTCGAACAGCACCATATCCGTCCCGGCGCATTCTGTGGACAATCGGCTCGTTGCAGTTCGGCCATTGACGCTGCCAGGGAAGGGATCTCCCTCCTTGCAGCCGAACTGCTTGCTGTCCGGCAGCGCCAGCTTCGAGCCCGCCACTCCGACGAAGACCCCCGGCGACCGCTCCGACCAGTTGACGTCCTTGCTGACCCGGAACGCCGGCGCCTGCTCCGAACCGCCGGGTGCCTGCCAGTTGGTCTGCGCCATCGACTGCGCCCACGCCCGCGGCAGCGTCACCGAGAAGTCGCCCTCCGAGACCTCGATCGCCTGCCGACCGGACAGGTACCACTGCCCGGCGTACCCGGCCCCGCCACCGACGACCAGCGCCAGCAGCGCGGCGACCACCCACAGCCCCCGCCGCTTCTTCGGCGCCGCTCCAGCAGGCGGAGCATCCGGTACGTCGGTCTTCGGGGCAGCATCGGACTTCGGGGCAGCATCGGCCTCGACGGCAACAGTCTCCGCCTCGGCGGCAACGACCTCCGACGGCTCGGCGGTCTTCACGACCGTCGGCTGGTTCTCGTCGCTGAACGCGGTCCGCGCGTCCAGGTCGTCAGCGTCGTCGGCGGCGTCGGTGTCGGCGGTGTCAGCAGTGTCGGCGGCGGCCGAGGCAACGGTCACCGTCTCGCGGAGCCGCAGCGGGAAGTCGTGCGTGGTCTCGTCGAGTCCACCGACCAGCTGGCGAGTGAACGTCTGGACGTCCGGCCAGCGCTTCTCCCGGTCCGGGTCCAGGGCCCGCACGATCGCCGCGTCGACCGGCTCCGGCAGCACGAACCCGAGCGAACTCGGCGGCGCCGCCACCTTCACCCGGCTCGCCGCGCCCAGACCGTCGACCTGGTGCGGGGAGCGCCCGGTCAGAGCGGCGTACGCGACGGCACCGAGCGAGTACTGGTCGGCGCGCTGGTCCAGCCGCTCACCGAGCGCCTGCTCCGGAGCGACGTACGACGGGGTGCCGCCGGGCATCGTGATCCGGGAGATCTCGTCCAGCGACTTGCCCAGGCCCAGGTCGGACAGGACGGCACGCTCGCCGTCGTCGGTGCTGCGAAACAGCACGTTCGCCGGTTTGACGTCCCGGTGCAGCAGGCCGCGCCGGTGCAGCGCCTGCAGGCCTCGCCCGACCTGGACGACCACGTCGACCGCCTCGGCGAGCGGCAGCGGCTTCTGTTTCAACCGGTCGGCCAGCGTGCCGCGGTCGGCGTACGTGAGGACCAGAAAAGGGCGCCCGTCCTCCAGTTCACCGACGTCGTGCACCTGGACCACGTGCTCGGACTCGACGCGGCGCAGGAACCGGCCCTCCTCGAGGAACCGCCGCCGGACCGACTCGTCGTGCCCCCAGTTGTCGGCGAGCACCTTGATCGCCACTTCGGCATCCAGTTGCTCATCGTGAGCGAGCCATACCGTAGCGAAACCGCCTGCGCCCAGGCGTCGGCGCACGACGTACCGACCGAGTCTGGTTGGGACCCCCATACAGGGCATTATGGGTCATTGGAGTGTCCCTCTCCGGGGCCGATCGAGAGCAAAGGCGCAGATGAGCGAGAGCACCAGCCCGGCCGACGACCTTGCGACCCTCGCGGAGCGGGCGCAGGCCGGTGACAAGAACGCGATGGAGGACCTGCTGAGGCAGGTGTATCCGCGCGTCCTGCGGATCTGCCGCAGCGTCCTGCCGTACTCCGCCGACGCGGAGGACGCGGCCCAGGAGGCGCTCCTGAACATCGCCACCAAGATCAACACGTACTCCGGACGCAGCAGCTTCTCCACCTGGGTGCACTCGGTCGCGGCGAACTCCGCGCGCTCGACGTACCGCAAGCTGAAGCGCTCCGCGCAGGCCGCGCACAACCCGGAGCAGATGGAGAAGCCGGACCCGCGCACCACCAGCGTGATCGCCGGCACCCGCCTGGACCTCCTCGAGGCGCTGGAGACCCTGGAGCGCGACCGCCCTCAGATGGTCACCCCGCTGGTCCTCCGCGACGTCTACGGCCTCTCGTACGAGGAGATCGCCGCCGAGGTCGGTGCACCTTTGGGCACCGTGAAGTCCCGGATCCACGACGCCCGCGAGGTCGTCCGCCCGCTCCTCCGTCCCAAGGACTAATTGCATCAACCTGCATTGCATCAGGTCTGCCACCGGACCTGATGACGCCATAGCCTCCCGGCTATGTCGGCTCGGGGGCTCCTGCACAACGGCGACTATCTCAAGCTGCTGATCGGTCAGACGGTCAGCGGCTTCGGCTCAGCGATGAGCTCGTTCGTCTTCGTCCTGATCGCGAATGTCGATCACCGGCTCCCCGGCGAAGGCAGGTCTCGTCGGTACGGCGTACATCGGCCGCATCGTCCCGGTCGCCGTCGACGCGGTCTCGTACTTCGTCATGACCGTGCTGCTCGCAACGATCCGGAAGCCGCTCCCGCCCGCGCAGCCGGCCGGGGAAGCCCCCGAACCGATGCTCCGGGCAATCCGGTCCGGCCTGGCCTGGCTGGTCCGGCAGCCGGCGCTGCTGACCATCGCCCTGGTCGCGACCGGGATCAACTTCGCCGCGCTCGGCACCCTCCTGGTCCTGGTCCTCGACCTCCAGCAGGCCGGTACGCCGGCGTCGATCATCGGTTTGCTCGAGACCGGAATGGGTGTCGGTGGCATCGTCGGCTCGATCGTCGCGCCCAAGCTGCTCGACCGGTTCGGGACCGGGCGGCTGGCGATCACCAGCAGCTGGATCACGGCGTTCACGTTCACCGCCACCGCGTTCACGCGGCAGCCCGCCGTACTGATCGTGCTGCTGTTCACCGCGCTGCTGTTGCTCCCCGCATTCAACTCGGGTCTGTTCGGCTACCAGATGCTGATCACCCCGGACAACTTCCAGGGGCGGGCGCAGAGCGCCATCGGCTTCCTGGCGACCAGTACCAACCCGCTGGCGCCGTTGCTGGCCGGTGTCCTGCTCACGGCTGCCGGAGCACGGCCGACGTTGCTCTTCTTTGGCGCGCTGCTCGCCCTCTGCGCCGTCGCGCTCACCGTCAGCCGATCGATCCGGGCGATTCCGTTGCTGTCCGAGGTGCAGCCGGTGGCGGCCGCGTGAGGAAGGGACTCCCGTTCCGGTCTGGTGTGTGCTCAGATGGGGTGTATGAAGAAGCTGATCAACGACCCTGGTGATGTCGTGAGTGAGGCGCTGCGGGGGATGGCAGCAGCGCATCCGGATCGGTTGCGGGTGGATCTGGAGAACCGGATCGTGTACCGCAAGGACGCCCCGAGGCCGGGCAAGGTAGGACTGATCTCCGGTGGTGGTTCGGGGCACGAGCCGATGCATGGTGGGTTCGTCGGGATGGGCATGCTGGACGCGGCCTGCGCGGGTGAGGTGTTCACCTCCCCGGTGCCGGACCAGATGATGGCCGCGACCAAGGCGGTCGACTCGGGCGCCGGCGTACTGCACATCGTGAAGAACTACACCGGCGACGTGATGAACTTCGAGATGGCCGCCGAGCTGGCCGCCGCCGACGCCGGTACCGAAGTGCTGTCGGTGGTGACCAACGACGACGTCGCGGTCCAGGACAGCCTGTACACGGCCGGCCGCCGCGGGGTCGGCGTCACGGTCCTGCTGGAGAAGGTCGTCGGCGCGGCCGCCGAGGAGGGCCGCCCGCTGCAGGAGATCGCGGACCTCGCGAAGAAGGTCAACGACAACGGCCGCAGCATGGGGATGGCGCTCACGTCGTGCACCGTCCCGGCCGCGGGCAAGCCGACGTTCGACCTGGCCGAGAACGAGATGGAGGTCGGGATCGGCATCCACGGCGAGCCCGGCCGGCAACGGTTGCCGCTGGCGCCGGCGCGGGAGATCGCCGCCATGCTGGTCGACCCGGTAGTGTCCGATCTGCCTTACCAGCAAGGCGATTCGGTGATCGCCTTCATGAACGGCATGGGCGGTACGCCGCTGATCGAGCTCTACCTGATGTACAACGAGGTCGCCCAGCTGCTCGACCGGGCCGGTATCACCGTGGCCCGCTCGCTGGTCGGCAACTACATCACTTCGCTGGAGATGGCCGGCTGCTCGGTCACCCTGCTGAAGGCCGACGACGAACTGGTACGCCTCTGGGACGCCCCGGTCAACACCCCCGGCCTACGCTGGGGCGCTTGAGCATGGGCGAAGAAGTCACCACCGACAACTTCAGCAACTGGCTACGGGACTGCGCGAGCGTGCTGCACGAGAACGCGGCGTACCTGACCGAGCTCGACTCGGCGATCGGGGACGCGGACCACGGCGCGAACATGGACCGTGGGTTCCAGGCGATCGTCGCGGTGCTGGACGAGACGCCGTTCGACTCCCCGGACGAGTTGCTGAAGAAGTCCGGTATGACGCTGGTCAGCAAGGTCGGCGGGGCGAGCGGGCCGTTGTACGGCACGTTCTTCCTGCGCTTCGGGACCGCGCTGGCCGGCGTCGAACCGATCACCGCCGAGGCGGTCGGGAAGGCGCTGCACGCCGGTGTCGAGGGCGTCCTGGCCCGCGGCAAGCCCGAGCGCGGCGACAAGACCATGTACGACGCCTGGGTGCCGGCGCTGGACGCGTACGACGCAACGGTCGCCGGCGGCGCGGGGCTCGCCGCGGCGCTGACCGCGGCGGCGGAGGCTTCCGCGATCGGCCGGGACGAGACGATCCCGATGGTGGCGCGGAAGGGCCGGGCGAGTTACCTCGGTGAGCGGAGCGCCGGGCACCAGGATCCCGGGGCGACCAGCACCACGCTGATCTTGGAGTCCGCGGCTCGTACCCTGCCATGATCGGGATCGTGGTGGTGTCGCACAGCCGCGCGCTGGCTGATGCGGCGGTCGGGCTCGCCGCGGAGATGGTGGCCGAGGACAAGCGCCCGGTGATCGCGGTGGCGGCCGGGCTGGACGCGACCACGTTCGGGACCGATGCGATGGCAGTGTCCGAGGCGATCACCGCCGCGGACAGCCCGGACGGAGTACTCGTACTGCTCGACCTCGGGTCGGCGATCCTCAGCGCGGAGATGGCGCTGGAGTTCGTGGATCCGGAGCTGACCGAACGCGTGCGGCTCACGAGCGCACCGTTGGTCGAGGGCCTGGTGGCCGCCGTCGTCACGGCGTCCACCGGAGCCGGGCTCGATGCTGTGGTCGCTGAGGCGCAGCGTGGTCTGGTCGCGAAACAGGATCACCTGGGCGATTCGACGGCAGCGTCGGTTGCCGTGGTGGCCGAGGCTGATCGCACAGTGGACGTGGTGGTGGGCAACGAGCACGGGCTGCATGCACGCCCTGCGGCTCGGCTGGTCGGTTTGGTCAACGGGTACGACGCCGCGGTCACGCTGACCGATCTGGACACCGGGCGAGGACCGGTGGATGCGGGCAGCCTGAGCATGGTGGCGACGCTGAATGCTCAGCAGGGGCATCGAGTGCGGGTCGGAGCCAGCGGTGCGCAGGTCGATGAGGTGCTGGCGGCGATCGAGAAGCTCGCGGCGGAGAACTTCGGCGACGAGCCGGTGCAGAAGGCCGCGCCGGCTGCTGGTGGGTCCGGGTTGGACGTGGCGATCGGGCCCGCCGTCCCGGTCGGCGCGGAGGTCGACCTGGGTGAATATGTTGCCGGTGACAACGAGTCTGGGCGGCTCGACGAGGCTCTGCAGACGGCGGGTGCCGAGCTGCGGGAGTTGCGGGACGGGAGCCCTGAGCACGGGGGGATCTTCGAGGCGCACCTTGCGTTGCTGACGGATCGCCAGGTTCTCGACGAGGTACGGGCGGTGATTTCGGGCGGGGCTGCGGCGCCGGACGCTTGGAAGCAGGCTTATGACCGGCTCGCTGAGACGTTCGAGCAGCTCGACGATCCCTATCAGCGCGAACGCGCCCAGGACGTCCGCGCAGTCCGCGACCGGGTACTCCGTTCCCTCGTCGCACCGACCGAAGACAACGCACCCGCTCCGGGCGGTGGTGGGGTGCCGGGGATTCTTGTGGTGGCGGAGTTGGATGCGGCGACGGCGGCCACCTTGGATGCGACTCAGATCGCGGGGATCGCGGTTCGCGCGGCGGGGACGACCGGGCACGGGGTGATCGTGGCGCGGTCGCGCGGCATCCCGTTGATCACCGGGATCGGGGACGTCGCGGTGCCGGCAGGCGTCACGGTCGCGTTCGACGCGCGGGCGGGGTCGTTCGAGGTCGCGCCGGACGAGGCGACCGTCCGCGCGACGATCGCCGAGCGGAAGGACGAGCGGCGGCGCGCCGTCGAGACCGCCGACGAGCCGGCGACCACGCGGGACGGCAGGACGATCGACGTACTGGTGAATGTCGGCGCGGTCCAGGACGCCGTGGACGTTCGCGGCGCGGACGGCTCCGGTCTCGTGCGTACCGAGGTGCTGTTCGGGGACCGGCGGACGGCTCCGTCCGTCGACGAGCAGGTCGAGGCGTTCCTCGCGATCGCCCAGGCCCTGGGGAACAAGCCGATCACGATCCGCACGTGGGACATCGGCGGCGACAAACCGCTCCCGTTCCTCCCTCAGGCGAAGGAGGCGAACCCGTTCCTCGGCGAGCGCGGCCTCCGCGTGTTCCGCCGTCGCCCGGAACTGCTCCGCGACCAACTCGAGGCCATCCGTTGTACGGCGGCCGAAACGCCCGTGCACGTGATGTTCCCGATGGTCACGAACGCCGCGGAAGTCACCTGGGCGCTGGAGGAGCTCGGCCCGCGGGACGGTCTCGAGGCCGGCATCATGGTCGAGGTCCCGGCCGCCGCGCTGCGCGTCGGCACCCTCGCCAAGGACCTCGACTTCGTCAGCATCGGCACCAACGACCTGACGCAGTACACGACCGCCGCGGATCGCACCAACACCGCGGTCGCAGCGCTTGCGGACGGTCTGGATCCCGCTGTGCTGCAGCTGATCGACCACGTCGTTCGCACTGCCGGTGTGCGAGTCGCAGTCTGCGGTGACCTCGCCAGCGACCCGCAGTCCGCCGTACTGCTTGCTGCTCTTGGTGTGACGGAGCTGAGTGCTGTCGGGCCGCAGGTACCGCTGGTCAAAGCCCGGCTACGGCAGGCCGACCTCGGTCAGGTCGACGTTGCCGCAGTACTGGCGGCTCGGGACGCGGATCAGGTGCGCGGCTTGGTGTAGTAGCGCAGCTCGACCAGGTTGAAGCCGGACGTGCGGTCCGGCTTGGCGGGCAGCGTGTAGGTCTCGCCGGGCTCCAGATACGTCACATCGGGGTGGTCGAGGTCCAGGTCGACGACCAGGGCCGGGTAGGCGCCGGTGTGCCAGGTGTAGGACTCACCGGCTTCCGGCGTGACGTGCTGCACGCGTACGTCGTCCTCGTCGACCACCACCTTGGCGGGGATCTCACCGGCCTGCTCGAACCCGGACTCGGCCGGCACCCCGGCCACCCCGAAGAACGGGTCGCCTGAGGCCTCCTCGCCGAGGTCGAGCACCTCGATCAGCCGGTTCAGGTACGGCGCGTCGCCGTCGTTCGTGAGCATGTGGACCGGGGACACCGGGCGGTACACCGAGCCGCCGACGGTCTCGCTCAGCTGCCGCGCCGGGCTGCCGTCCAGCCAGTCCATGTGGCAGGGCGACGTCGACAGGCACAGGACGACGTACGGGTTGTGGTGCAGGTGCCAGCCCTGGGCCTCGCCGGGCTGCAGTGAGACCTCCCAGACCCGCACGCGGGAGTTCTTCAGCAGCACGCGGGTGCCGATCTCACCCAGGACGACCTCGGCGCCATCGGGGGCGGTGACGGTGGTACCTGCGGTCATGCGGTCTCCTCCAGATCGATCGGTCGTTCCATGGCCACGCCGGCGAGCACGACGCCGTCCGGCATGGGGAGCTCGGCGGACTCCACCTCGATGAAGCCGAAGGCCTTGTAGAGCGGTACGCCGGGCAGTGTCGACATCAGCGCCAGTCGGGTGAACCCCTCTGCCCGCGCGGCGTCGGCACACGCGGTCAGGATCGCGCGGCCGAGTCCACGCCGGGTCCAGTCCGCGCGGACGAACATCGCGCGGATCCGTGCTGGTTCGGTCGCCGGGTCCAGGAGCCGTTCGTCAGCTCCCGCCGTACTCGCGTTGAACAGCTTGTTCCGACGGCTCCAGCCACCGGCGGCGACGATCTCGCCACCCGCCTCGTGCACGTAGTAGGTGCCGTCGTCGATCAGTGCGGTGTCCAGCGTGGTGATGTGCTCAGCCGCACTGGCAGTCTCCACAGCGTCGTAGTACGCCGGAAACTGCTGCCTCACCGCCGCCCGAGCCAACTCGGCCACCGCAGCCCCATCAGCCCCCACCGCCACCCGCAACACAGCCTCCACCCCCACAGGCTAGTCGGACCGGCGGCCCTTGGTGGCCCAGGTCCAGGCGATGTAGTCCCAGGCGCCGGCTGCCGCCAGCATGATCAGGCCGACGATGACGTCGCCTAGGTCGTGGTGGGTGGCTACCAGGGCGAAGCCTGAGAACAGGAACGGGACGGAGAGCCAGAACGCGAGCTGGAAGACGACCTTGCGCCACTTCGGCACGCCAGGTAGGACGGCAGACGGCTTGTCCAGGACCGGGTCCGGCAGTCCGTCGAAGACGGCGGTCAGGTCGCCGCGGGTCTTCGCGGCGTACAGCAGGTTCGTGCGGCGGTCCAGCTCCGGCTTGTCGATGCGGCCGAGGCCGAACTGTTCTCCGAGGGCTGTCGAGCACAGCAACCGGTCGGCGTCGCTCAACAGCAGCTTGTCCATGACCTTGTCCCGCACCGTGTCCTGCACCATGTCCTGCACCGTCGGCCGCGCCCTCGGCCTGGGCCGCTCCCCCGCGGGTCTCCGCTTGGTCTCGATGATGGCGTCCCCGATCGTCTTGCCGAGGGCAGTGAACGGCGAGTTGAACAGTTCCTGGGTTGTCAGTCACAGGCTCCCCCTCGACTTGCCCCACCGTGATTGTCGCAGGACAGGTGGTCATCGAACCCACACGGAACAGTGCAGGAAGCTGCAACCTGAGCCGGGTGAAATGGACCGACCGGCAGCCGGACATCTACCGGGTATGACGCTGATACCGATCGAGGCTCGGAGTGGGCCGGTGAGTGAGGGACTCGTGCACTCACCACCAGATGCGCGCCGGGAGCGGTTCGAAGAGGTCTTCGCGACGCATCGGGACGCCGTACTCGGCTACCTGCGCCGCCGGACCGACAGCGGCCACGACGCCGCTGACCTCCTCGCCGACACGTTCCTGGTGGCGTGGCGCCGGCTGGACGACATACCGCTCCCTCCACAGACCAGACCCTGGCTGTACGGCGTGGCTCGGCGGGTGCTCGCCAATCACCGCCGAGGTGAGGGCCGACGGCACGCACTGGCGACGAAGCTGCGCGATGAGCTCACCGACTCCCCCGAGCAGTCGTCACTGGACGACACCCCAGCAGCGCGCGCCTTCCGGGCCCTGCCCGAGCAGGACCGCGAACTGCTGTCACTGGTCGCCTGGGAGGAACTCGACACCGTCGAGATAGCGACCGTGCTCGGCATCACCCGCAACGCCGTACGCATCAGGCTGCACCGCGCCCGCAAGCGGTTCGCCAAGTTGCTCACCGCCCCGATCGCGAACCGCACCGCGGTCGCCCGGAACGAAGAGGTCTCCCATGAAGACGCATGACATCGACGCGGCCGTCCGTGGCCTGGACCCGCTGCGCAGTACCGACCAGGTCTCCGACGACGCCTGGACCGACCTGGCCGACGCCGTCACCGCGGAGACCGACGCTCCGGTCGTGGCGCTCGCCCCACGCCGGTCACCGCGCCGCCTGGTGCTGGCTGCTGCCTGCACGCTGCTGATCGGCGGCGTGGTCGCCGGGGCGTTCGTCAACCGTCCGCACCAGGACCAGCCGGAGGCTCTGTCGTTCACCCAGCACGGGAACACGCTGATCGTCCGCGTGGTCGACCCGACCGCGGACCCGGAGCGCTACAACGCCGAGTTCAAGAAGATGGGCCTGAACGTGACGGTCCACGCTGTCCCGGTCAGCCCGCCCGGGGTCGGCGGGATCATCAGCTTCAGCGGCCGCGACGAGCACGACATGTCGCAGCTCCGGATCGTGAAGGCCGGCGAGCTGTGCAACGGCACGCTGAACGCCTCGGACCCTGGCTGCCAGGAAGGTGTCGAGCTGCCGCGGAACTACAAGGGCGTGACCGAGATCGAGTTCGGCCGCGCGGCGAAGAAGGACGAGGTGTACCGGCACACCTCGTCGTCGGCGACCGAGAAGGGCGAGGTGCTGGCCGGCCTCACGGTGAAGAACAAGACCGTCGCGCAGATCCGCCCGCTGCTCGAGGGCCGCGGTATCCGTTTGGTGGAGTACGTCACCGACGGCGCCGCGGACTCCAAGCCGAAGGACTCTGCTCCGGACAACTGGTACGTCCACGACGCCGTCACCTACGCGGAGGGCGAGATCAGCCTCTACGTCGGCCCGAAGCCGGCTAGCTGAACTTCAACTGCAAAAGACCTCCGGAGTACGTCGGACGCAGCACAGCCTCTACTCGGATGTGCTGCGTCCGCACCGGCGTGAACGCAGTCGCATTGAGCTTGTCGACCGCCACGTCGTACGGCGTGGTGTTCTCAACCGGTCGCCACGTCTCTCCATCGAGCCAGAGCACCCGCCACGACTCCGGCACCCGGCACTGACCAGAGCCCGTGTCGTCGAACCAGTACGCCGCCGCCTCGGACAGCTCCTGCACCGAGCGCAGGTCGTACTCGATCCACTCCGTCGTACCCCGGCGGTCCCACCAGGTGAAGCGTGGGATGGACGTGTCGTTGGAGGCCTTCGGCACGCGGCCCCAGTCTGGAGCCTCCAGCGAGTCGCCGTCGTTCACATGCGAGGCGGAGTACCTGGTGCGGTAGCTCCACTCCCCGCCGTCAGCAGACACCTGTGGGAACGAGGTGATCCGCAGCCGAGCGGCACCCATCGGGATCAGCGTGACCGTCTCCACCGGTTCGTCCGAACGCACAGGACTGGCCTGCAGCATGCCGATCACGTCCTCGGTGTCCAGCTCCCACTGCGGGATCCGCTGCGCCTGTGTGGTGAGCGCCAGCGGCACACCCGTTGTAGTAAAAGGGTTCTCGCCCGCTTCACGCTCCACGAGTTCGAAGCCGGCACCCCCGACGAGGCCGTAGTTCCAGGCGGACTCCGGGTAGATAGACAGCTCCGGCCACTCCTCCGTGCCGCCGATCTGCTCGTACCGCTCGTCGATCTTCAGCGAGTAGGTCAGCGGACCGCGGTCGACAGTCACCGAGTCGTGGTTGTCGCTCCAGACCCGAGTAGTGGTTCGCATCGGCACTGTGAGCTCGACGCGATCACCGGTGTGCCACGTGCGGTCCAGCTTGAGCCAGGCGCCACTGACGCGCACCGGCTCGCCGTTGACCTTCACCGAGACGTCATGAGCCCAGCCAGGACGCCTTAGATAGAAGGGGAATCGGACTGGTCGCTGCGTCGTGACTATGAACGTGATCGTGTCCGAGAACGGGTACTCCGTGTCCTGCACCACGGTGACCGTCTCACCAGCGCCGGGCCCAACCGTGGCGGTCACCTTGCTGGCGGCGTACATCGAGGCGGCCAGACCGTTGTCGGTGGTGGCCAGGAAGAGCTCCTGCACGTAGTACGGCCAGCCCATGCCGTAGTTGTGCGGACAGCACCGGTACTGGTGCACGCCGTACTTGTAGGCCTGCATGGCGAACGGGTTCTCGAACTGCCCGTGCTTGCGCTGGTCGTCGAGCTGCGGGCTGTTCGGACAGGTGATGTAGTGCATGACCTTCTGCTGCGCGTCGTACGACGCCGGCAGCGAGTTGAACGCCAGCTCTTCGCACCGGTCCGTCCAGGCGACGTCACCGGTGAAGCGGGTCAGCAGCTCGCAGCTGTGCATCAGCTCGACGATCCCGCACGTCTCGAACCCCTGCCGCGGATCAGTGAGCCCCGGACGCGAGTTCTCGTCCCCGGCCCACCCACCACCGGGGAACTGCCCGTACATCCCCAGCACCGTCGCATAGTTCCGGTACGTCGCCTCGCGGTGCTGAGCGTCGCCGGACAGCAGCCAGTACTGCAGCGGCTCCCGGAACCCCTGCGCGATGTTCACGTTGTGCCAGGTGGGGATGCCGTTGACGTAGTCCGCCGAGCCGCTGTGCATCTTCGTCACCAGGTCGAGCAGCCACGCGTCACCGGTCCGGTTGTACAGCCAGTACGCACTGTCGATGTTGTCGCCCCAGCGGAACGCACCCCACGACCGGTTGAACACCTCCGGCGGCTGCGTGTTCTGGAACTGCAGGTACTTCGTCATGAACGGGAGGATCCGCTCGTCACCGGAGTACTCGTACCAGGACCGGAACGCGCCGAGCAGCGGCATACCGGGCCAGAAGTCCGGTCCGTTCTCCAGCGAGGTCCGCAGCCGCTCCGGACCGAACCACCCGTCCGGCGTCTGCGTCGCGAGAATGCCGTTCATCCACCGCTCGGTCCGGGTCAGTACGCCGGTGTCGCCGGTGACGTACCCGAGATCCGCGAGCCCGCGGAGCCAGTACGGCAGCTCCTCCCAGGCTCCCTGCGCCGGGTCGACCCAGCCGTTCGTGTCGTAGACCAGGAAGTCCGAGATCTCGTCGTACCGGCCGCAGAGGCCGTGGACCTGCAGATCGAGTTGCTGCGCGAGCCAGCCGCGGGCCTCGATCGCGCCGGGTGGGAGCTTCTGGAACGGGACCGGCCGGAGGGGTGCGCGTTGCGGGACGTAGTGCCCGCCGCGCCCGGCGGGCGGGCCATCTGGTTGCGCGGCCGCGGCGTGGGCCGGGTCGAGGGCGGTCACGACAGCCGCCGCAGCGAGGGAGACACCGAGGAAGTCACGACGAAGCATTCCTTGTGGACTGGGTTCGGGCATGACAGGACCTTTCGGGTGACGGGGGCGGACATCACACCTGACGGAAATACCGCACACGTTTTCCGTCATTGACAACGTAGGACTGCGAAGCACCTTGGTCAAGATCAAAGCGCAGGTCAGCTGGGCCCTGAAGGCTTCCTGCTACGCTTCGACGGAAACCCGGAAGGAAACGTGATGAAGCGACCGTCGGTGCGGATCACGGATGTCGCCGCACTCGCCGGGGTGTCCGCCGGCACCGCCTCGAAGGCACTCAACAACACCGGCCAGCTCAGCCCGCAGACCCGCGATCGGGTACGCCGGGCCGCCGCGCAACTGGGGTTCACCCCGGACGCCCGCGGCCGCGCGCTCTCGTCCGGGCGGACGTACACGGTCGCGCTGCTGACAACCGACAGCTCCGGCCGGTTCAGCATCCCGATCATGCGCGGCGTCGAGGACGTGCTCAGCGCAGGCGAGCTCGCCACCGTCCTCTGCGACACCCGCGACGATCCACTGCGCGAGCAGTCCTACCTGCGCTCCCTGGTCGCCCGGGGCGTCGACGGGATCGTCGTCACCGGCCGCCGGACCGAGCCACGCGCGCCGATCGACGTACCGCTGCCGGTCGTCTATGCGCTCGCTGCCTCGACCGACCCGGCGGACGCCTCGGTGATCGTCGACGACGCGGCCGGTGCCGCCGCGACGATCACGCACCTGAGCAGCCTCGGCCGCACCCGGATCGCCCACATCACCGGGCCTGCCGACCACCGTTCCGCCGCCGAACGGGCCCAAGCCATCGCCCCGGCGCTCTGCATCGACCCGCTCTTCGGCGAGTGGAGCGAACGTTGGGGCCGCCAGGCCACCGACCTGGTACTGCGCGAGCACCCGGACGCGATCACCTGTGGCAGCGACCAGATCGCCCGCGGCGTCTGCGACCGCCTGCGTGAGCTGGGCCGCTCGGTCCCCGAGGACATCGCGGTCACCGGATACGACAACTGGCCGGTGATGGCGCTCGCCAGCCGGCCGCCGCTCACCACGGTCGACCTCCGCCTCGATGACCTCGGCCGCCGCGCCGCCACGCTGCTGCTGGAAGCCATCGCCGGCAACCCGCACCACGGCCTACTCGAGCTTCCCGCGCAGTTGATCACACGGGAATCGACGCTAGGGTCCTGACTGCCGGCGCTCGTCCCGCGCCGGTCGCGAGGCCCAGCGGTACGTGTAGAACACCCACGCCAGCGCGGGCAGCCCGAAGATTGCGGCCACGATCTCGCGACCGAACACCAGGAACAGCAGCCCGGCCAGCACGAACGGCACGGCCATCCACACCGCTCCGGCGAACGCAGCCCACCGCCACTTCCCCGGCTTCCGCGCCGGCGGCTTGTACAGCGAGGGCGTCGGCAGCCCCGCGAAGATCGGCTGCAGATCGCCATGCGTGACGGCGTCACCCAGCAGGTCGACCCGACGGTGCAGCTCCCCCTCGTCCAGCCGCCCGACCGCGAACTGCTCAGCGAGCTCGTCGGTGGCGATCCGCCGCTCTTCGTCGGTCAGCCGCACCGAAGCCATCCGCCGGCGCGCCGCACCTTCGCGCGCCTCCTGACCGGCCGCTGCCGCGAACCCGATCAGATCGCCCGGTTTCACCGGCCGCCGCTCCGCCATTCCGCCTCACCTCACTCGCTCCCCTCCGAGTGTGCCAGACGGCAGGGCAGGCCCAAGGGGCTCGCGACGGCCGGCCGCACCTCGGACCCGGGCACCGTGGGCGCCCGGGTCTTTCAGCGGCCGGTCAGCCGAGGACCGACGGCAGGGTTGCGGTCCAGGCGGCGCGGAGCTCGGTCAGCGGGACCTCGAACTGGTCCTGGACGTCGAGGGTGTCGCCGGTGATCACGCCGATCTTCGCGTGCGGGAAGCGGCGGGCGGTGCACATGTCGGTGAACCGCACCTCCTCGGTCCGCGGTACGGCGACGACCACCCGGCCCGCCGACTCGGCGAACAGGAACACGAACGGGTTCAAGTCGTCCGGCGCCCACACCCGCGCGCCGACGCCGCCGCGCAGCGCGGACTCGACCAGTGCCTGGGCGACACCGCCGTCGCTGACGTCGTGCGCCGCGTCGATCAGCCCGTCCCGCGAGGCGTTGATCAGGATATCGGCCAGCTGCTTCTCGGCCTCCAGGTCGACCGCCGGCGGCCGCCCGCCGAGGTGCCCGTGGACGACGTGCGCCCACTCGGACCCGGACAGCTCCTCCTCGGTCGCGCCGAGCAGGTACAGCTGGTGGCCCTCCATCTCCGGCGTGAAGCCGATCGGCGTCCGCCGCGTCACGTCGTCGATGACACCGAGCACACCGATGACCGGGGTCGGCAGGATCGGCGTCTCACCGGTCTGGTTGTAGAACGACACGTTGCCGCCCGTGACCGGGATACCCAGCTCCTTGCAACCGTCGACCAGGCCACGGATGGCCTCGGTGAACTGCCACATCACCGCCGGGTCCTCGGGCGAGCCGAAGTTCAGGCAGTCGGTGACCGCCGCCGGCCGCGCACCGGTGGTCGCGACGTTGCGATAGGACTCGGCCAGTGCGAGCCTCGCACCGGTGTACGGGTCCAGCTTGGCGAACCGCCCGTTGCAGTCGGTCGACACCGCGACCCCGAGGCCGCTGGTCTCGTCGACCCGGATCATGCCGCTGTCCTCGGGCTGCGCGAGCACCGAGTTGCCGAGCACGTACCGGTCGTACTGGTCCGTCACCCAGGACTTGTCGCACAGGTTCGGCGAAGCGACCAGCTTCAGCAGCGTGTCCCGCAGCTCCGCGCCACTGCTTGCCCGCGGCAACTTCTCGGCGCCGTCGGCCTGCAGCTCGTCCTGCCACGCCGGCCGCTCGAACGGACGGTTGTACACCGGGCCCTCGTGCGCGACGGTCCGCGGCGGTACGTCGACCACGCGCTCACCGTGCCAGTCGATCTCCAGCCGTCCGGTCCCGGTGACCTCACCGATCACGTCGGCCTGCACGTCCCACTTGGCGCAGATCTTCAAGAACGCCTCGACGTTCTCCGGCGTCACGCAGGCCATCATCCGTTCCTGCGACTCGCTCATCAGGATCTCTTCCGGCGCGAGCGACGCGTCCCGCAGCGGCACCTTGTCCAGGTCCACCCGCATGCCGCCGTCACCCGCGCTGGCCAGCTCCGACGTCGCACAGGACAAGCCCGCACCGCCGAGGTCCTGGATCCCCTCGACGACGTTCGCGGCGAAGAGTTCGAGTGTGCACTCGATCAGCAGCTTCTCCATGAACGGGTCGCCGACCTGGACCGCCGGACGCTTGGTCGGACCGCCCTCGGCGAAGGTCTCGCTGGCGAGCACCGACACGCCACCGATCCCGTCGCCGCCGGTCTTGGCGCCGTACAGGATCATCTGGTTGCCGACACCGGTCGCGTTGGCCAGGTGCAGGTCCTCGTGGCGCATCACGCCGACGCAGAGCGCGTTCACCAGCGGGTTGCCGAGGTACGTCGGGTCGAAGACGACCTCGCCACCGATGTTCGGCAGCCCGAGGCTGTTCCCGTACCCGCCGACGCCGGACACGACTCCCGGCAGCACCCGCTTGGTGTCCGGGGCGTCCAGCGGACCGAAGCGCAGCGGGTCCATGACCGCGACCGGGCGAGCGCCCATCGCGATGATGTCGCGGACGATCCCGCCGACACCCGTCGCGGCACCCTGGTACGGCTCGACGTACGACGGGTGGTTGTGCGACTCCACCTTGAACGTGACGGCGTACCCCTCGCCGATGTCGATGACGCCGGCGTTCTCACCGATCCCGGCCAGCATCTTCCCGGCCGGCGTCTCCTGCGGGATCTCGCCGAACTTGCGCAGGTGCACCTTGGACGACTTGTACGAGCAGTGCTCGCTCCACATCACGGAGTACATGGCCAGCTCGCAGCTGGTGGGGCGGCGGCCCAGGATGTCCCGGATGCGCTGGTACTCGTCCGGCTTCAGTCCGAGCTCGGCCCAGGGCTGCTCGACGTCCGGGGTGCTGCTGGCGTTGCTAACGGTGTCGGTCGACACTTCAGGACTCCTGCACTAGGTGGGACTCAGGTGAAACGGTAGCTGGCTGGTAGGAGGCGACCAGGTGGGCCACCAGCACGGGGACGGCGAAGCCGGCCATGATCGCGGGCAGGGCGACGCCCGCGTCGTTGAGGAGCATGCCGACCAGACCGCAGGTCGACAACGCCAGCAGGGTCGGCCGGATCATCGGCTGACTCCTGTAGAACTCCCGGTACGCCTGCGACGGCACGCGGTCCGGGAACACCGTGGCGAGCATGCAGAGGACGACGGCGATCAGCATCAGCCAGCCGGACGGGCCGGTGAAGAACTGCACCGCCATCTGCAGCTTGCGAATCAGGACGTCGTCGACATCACCGTCGAGGAGGCGGGCGACGAACGTACCGAAGTGGCTGCGCTCGTCGGCCGGACGCAGGTAGTCGAGGTAGGCGACCAGGGAGACCGCTAGTACGCCGGCCACGCCCACACCGATCAGTGCGCGCAGGGAAATGCTCCCGCGCCACGTCAGCCAGGCCATCAGCAGGACAGCCGGGGTCAGCGCGATGATGCCGCCGAAGTCGGTCCCCCAGCCCGGCTTGCCGTCCACGACGATCGCAGCGCCGCCGATCGCGAGGACTGCGATGGCTGCCTGCACTCTGCTCTTGTTGATCAGCTTCTGCGCGGCCCAGCCGGCAGTGACCAGCGCACCGACCGCCAGCGTCGCGAAGGTCGAGTTGCCGAAGCCGTAGAAGCGCCCACCGATCACCGGACCGTCGGCGAACAGGCTGCCGACCTGCATAGGTGTCCCGAGCACGCCGTCCACCAGCAACAGCAGGTACGCCGCCAGCGCCAGCCCGAGGAATGCGTACCTCTTGAACACCACCTGCGCGACCGCTGCGGACACCACGCTGATCCCGATCACCACGCAGTACAAGGAGAACCCGGGCGACGGCCAGCGCCACCACAGCGTCACCTGCGACAGGAACACCCCGATGTAGAACCCGCCCTGCACCAGCAGCGTGAACACAGCGGTACGCCGGGACGCGGGCGAGCGCCGTAGCAGGAACCAGGCCAGCGCGAGCACCTCGGCGCCGACGATCGTCAACGCCACCGCGAACAGGACGGGCCGGGGTTTCTCGAACCGTTCGTTCGCGTCCATCCGGTCGTCGATCACAGCGGCCGCGTCGGTGTGCACGCCGCCCGTGGAGTGGATCTCGTTGCCGTCCAGCGGGCCTGCCTTCGCGGAGCCTGCCGGGTCCACGACTGCGGGAGTCCGGCCCCGGAGGATCGTCGCCGTGATGTCGGTGAGCTGGATCAGGCCGGGCCGTCGGGTGCTGTCACTGGTCAGCCAGCGCGCGCCGTTGTCCGGCGGCAGCTGCATGGCGACCAGCGTCTGCTTCTGCGCGTTGAGCATCTCCTGGCTCAGACCAACGAGCAGCACCCAGCCGCCCGCCGCACGGGCCTGGGCAACCAGCTGCGCGACCTTCTGCCGCGCCTCGGCCCGTCCTTCACGTGGCGGCAGCGCACCGGCGTCCACGACCGCGTCACCGCAGTCCGCACTAGCCAACCGGGCCTGGTCGAACTCAGGCTGCCAGTTCGTCACAGTGCCGTCCGTCTTGGCCAGCGCGACCGCAGCGCCCGGACCGAAGCCGCAGATCGGGTATCCGGTCTGTCCGAGCCGGCCGATCGGCGCACCGGTGTGGTGCTCCGCCTGACGGTCCACGTAGGTCTGCCAGCCGTCCACCTTGCCATTGGTCACCGCGGGCAGGTCACCGCACTGCCAGTCGGGCACATTGCCCCACGCCCGTGTCCCGGCGCTGATCGTCAGCCAACCATCGATCGGACAGGTGTGCGGACCGGCCGTCTTCACACTCATCGAGCCGACGTTCGACTGGTTCACCAGTGCGGTTAGCTCCGGCGAGGCCTGGACGTCGTACCAGGTCAGCCCGGGCACGCCGATCACCACGACCTTCGGCGGTTCATCCGACGGCTGCGCGGCCGCAGTACCAGTGGCGGCCAGCACGAACGCGACGGCCAGCAAGAGAGTGCGGCCCAGGAGCGACCGCACCCCGGTGAACCCCATCAGGAGGCGACGACAGCCTTCAGCACCGAGGTGAAGAAGCCCAGGCCGTCCGTGGTCGGGCCGGTCAGCGTCTCGACGCAGTGCTCCGGGTGCGGCATCAGGCCGACCACGTTGCCGCGCTCGTTGGTGATGCCGGCGATGTCGCGGTACGAGCCGTTCGGGTTCTCGTCCAGGTAGCGGGCGACCACCCGGCCCTCACCCTCCAGGCGGTCCAGCGTCGCCTCGTCGGCGACGAACGACCCGTCCTGGTTCTTCAGCACGATGGTGATCTCGTGGTTGGCGTCGTAGTCGCTGGTCCAGGCGGTGCGGTTGTTCTCGATCCGCAGCGGCTGGTCCTTGCAGATGAACTTGCGGTGGTGGTTCTTGATCAGCGCGCCGGGCAGCAGATGCGACTCGCAGAGCACCTGGAAGCCGTTGCAGATCCCGAGCACCGGGAGGCCTTCGCCGGCCTTCTTGATGATGGTCTCCATCACCGGCGCGAACCGCGAGATGGCGCCGGCGCGCAAGTAGTCGCCGTACGAGAAGCCGCCGGGCAGGACGACCGCGTCCACGCCGTGCAGGTCGGCGTCACCGTGCCAGAGCGCGACCGCCTCGGCACCGGCCACCGCGGCCGCGCGGCGGGCGTCGACGTCGTCGAGTGACCCGGGGAAGGTCACGACTCCGATCTTCATCAGACGTCGCCCTCGACGTGGAGGACGTAGTCCTCGATCACCGGGTTGGCCAGCAGGGTGTCTGCGGCCTTCCGGATCTCGGCGACGCGCTCCTCGGTCGCCTCACCGTCCAGGGTGATCTCGAAGCGCTTTCCCTGCCGGACGTCGGCCACGCCGTCGAAGCCGAGCCGGCCGAACGCGCCGTGCACCGCCTTGCCCTGCGGGTCGAGGATCTCGGGCTTGAGCATGACGTCGACGACAACGCGAGCCACTGACTACTCCAGTTCCGTTCCGGGGTGACGCCTGAATCCTACCGACCGGCGCCAGGATCGCCGCATCCTGGACCAGAATCCGGCGCTCGGCGGGGCTCGGGTGTGACCCTGGTCGCTCCCCGAAGTAGACCTAACTTCCCTGTCAACAGCCGGCCGAACGCCTAGCCTCGATGTCATGTGGGTGTGGCAACTGGTCCTCGCGGTGGGCTTCGGTATCGGGTCGGCCGTCGTACCGGTGCTGAACGCCGAGGCATACGTCCTTGCCCTCGGCGCCACCCACGCGCTGAACCCGGTGGTCGCCGCGATCGGCGTCTCGATCGGCCAGACGATCGGCAAGGTCGCGATGTTCCTGGCCGTCCGCTACCGCCCCGGGTACGCCGCCCGCAAGACCAAGGAACCCAAGCCGGTCAACCTGGACACCCGCTGGGGCCGCTTCGTCCAGTGGAACCGCGACGTCAGCAAGCGCCTCCTGGACGCCATGAGCGACAGCCGCTGGGGCATCCCGGTGACGCTGCTGAGCGCGTTCGTCGGCATCCCACCCCTGTACGGCGTGGCGCTGATCGGCGGCGCCTCGCGGATGCGGACGATCGTCTTCGCGCTGTCCGTACTCGTCGGCCGCGGCGCCCGCTTCGTCCTGCTCGCGCTCGGCGTGAGTGTGGTCTAGGCCATTCCTAGCCCTGGAACTTCCGGCCCGTCAGCTGCTCGTAGGCGTTGATGTACGCCGCCCGGGTCCGCTCGATCACCTCGTCGGTCAGCCGCGGCGGCGCCTCGCCCGACGTCCGGTCCCAGCCCGAGTCGTACTGCAGCCAGTCCCGCACGATCTGCTTGTCGTACGACGGCTGCTGCTTGCCCGGCTCCCACTGGTCGGCCGGCCAGAAACGGCTCGAGTCGGGCGTCAGTACCTCGTCGGCGAGCACGATCGTCCCGTCGGCGCGGGCACCGAACTCGAACTTCGTGTCGGCGAGGATGATCCCCCGCTCCTCGGCCATCGCCCGCGCCCGGGTGTAGATGTCGAGGGTCTTGTCGCGCAGGGCGGCCGCGATGTCCGCGCCGACGGTCGCGACGACCGCGTCGTACGAGACGTTCTCGTCGTGCTCACCGAGCTCGGCCTTCGTGGCGGGGGTGAAGATCGCGGTGTCCAGCCGCGACGCCTCGACCAGTCCGTCCGGCAGCGGGATGCCACACACGGCACCGGTCGCCTTGTAGTCCAGCAGGCCCGAGCCGGTCAGATACCCGCGGGCCACGCACTCCACCGGGAACATCGCGAGCTTCTCGCACACCACGGCCCGCCCGGCGACCTCGGCCGGAACGTCCGTCGAGATGATGTGGTTCGGCACGTTCAGCTGCTCGAACCACCACAGGCTCATCGCGGTGAGCACCTTCCCCTTGTCGGGGATCGGCGTCTCCAGGATCCAGTCGAACGCGCTCTGCCGGTCGCTCGCGACCATCAACAGGTCGCCCGACTCCAGCTCGTAGAGGTCCCGGACCTTCCCGGAGTGGATGTGCTTCGCACCGGGGATCTCGGGCGCCTGCGGAGGTGTGGTCACGCCGGTGATTGTTCCATCCATCACCGGGGCGCGGACGCGCAGCACTCACCAACCTCGCTCATCGGGGTTCATCGGGGCGCGGCTGAGCGTGAGCCTGCGTCGGCCGGGCTGGTTGGTGAGTGCTGCAGGTCCGCCCGCTAGCGGTGCCGCAGGGCGACGAGCTTGCCGCCGAGCGCGAACACACCGTCACGCAGTGTGCGGACCGCCGGGTTCTCAGTCTGAGCGAGGCGGCCGAGGCTCCGGGACCGCTTCACCAGCTTGGTCGTCGCGGGCCGGCGTTCCTCGTCGTACGCCGCCAGCGCGGCCGGGAGATCCGTCGCGCCTTGCAGGTGCCGGGCGAGCGCACCGGCGTCCTCGATCGCCGAGCACGCACCGCGGCCGAGGTTCGGCGTCATCGCGTGCGCCGCGTCGCCGAGCAGTACGACCCGGCCCTGCACGAACGGAACCAAGGGCAGCGTGAGGTCGTAGATGTCGTTCTGCAGGATCTTCTCGCTGCCGGAGATCAGCCGTGGGATCGGGTCGTGCCAGTCTCTGAACACCGTCGGTTCGCTGGTCGCACCGGCCGTCTGGTTAGCAGTCCCGTACCAGTAGTACCGCCCGTCGATCAGCCGCGCGAACCCGAACAGTTGCCCTGGGCCCCAGGTCTCGCCGCCGCCGTCGTCGAGATCCACATCCGCGACCCCCCGGTACGCCGTGAACCCGGAGTACCGCGGTCCGGCGTACTGCGGGTACAGCGTTCCCCGGATCACGCTGCGGATCCCGTCGGCCGCGACGAGGAGATCGGCCCGGAGTTCGTCGTTGACCGTGACGCCGTCCGCGTCCTGGTCGACCGAGCTCACGTCGTACCCGGTCCGGACCGTCACCGCGGGGCCGAACTCGGCGGTGATCAGGTCGTGCAGCTGCGCGCGGTGGATCATCACCGGCATCTCCACACCGAGGTCGGTGGCACCGACGACCCAGCGGCCGTCCGGCTTGCGCATCCCGGCCGGTTTTGACGGGATCGACGACTGCTCGACGCCCTTGACCCCGAGTTCCTCGAGGACGGCGACCGCCGGCGCCCAGACCGAGATGCCGGCGCCCACTTCACCCAGTTCCGGTGCGCGTTCCAGAACCGTGACGCGCCAGCCGCACCGCTGCAGCGCGACAGCAGCAGTGACCCCTCCGATTCCCGCTCCGGCCACGATCGCCGTCTTGCTCCCGGTACCCATATTCTTGACTCTACATCTGTAGAGTTCGGTGCGGAAGTGCGAGACTGTCCAGCGTGACGAAGCAGGTTCCGCGCGGCGCGGATCGCCGGGACGCCATCGCGGACGCCGCGATCCACCTCGTCGCCACCCGCGGTCTCCGCGGCCTGACGCACCGTGCGGTCGACGCCGAGGCCGGCCTGCCACCGGGCTCCACGTCGTACTACCTGCGGACGCGGGACGCGCTGCTCACCGCCTGCGTCAGCCGAATGCTCACGCGCGACATCGGCGGCATGCCGGCTGGCGGAACGGATCCGCTCGAGCTGATCGTGACGATGACCGTCGGGCTCGCGGAACACCGGCGCGACGACCTGGTCGCGCGGTACGAGCTGTCCCTGGAAGCGAGCCGGCAGCCGCAACTGCGAACCGCGATCGACGAGGGTGGGCGACAGCTGCGGTCGATTCTCGCGCAGACGCTGACCGGGCTCGGCGTCCCCGATCCGGACGCCGCGGCCTGGCCGGTGGCCGCGATGCTGGACGGGCTGATGTACGACCGGGTCGCCGGCACGGGGGCAACGCTCTCACCAGAAGCGTTCGAGACCGCCGTACGACGCTGCGTGACGGCGCTCGTGGCGGGACTCAAAGACGCTCGGTGACCGCCACGAACGTGAAGTAACAGACGCCGACCAGCATGCCGACGTGACCGAGGACCGAGAGCCCGGCCCCTGAACCCCAGGCGTCACTCTGAGTGTCCTCCGAATGTCTGCCGCCGCTCGGCAACCATCTGGTCAGCAGCAACAATCCGACGACGGTCAGCAACCACCACCCGGCCAGCATCACCAGCGCGATCTCCCGCCGACCGGTGACCAGGGCAACGACCCAGCCGATCAGCGTGATCACGCCGACGACCGTGTGCAGCTTCAGCAGGGTCGCGGAGTACCCGTGCCGGCCCGCGCCGTGACCCGTGCCGTCCACCACGGTGCCACCGAGCCGGACACGCGTAATCAGCACGACGACCGCACCGAGCGCGGTCAGGAACCAGGTGACGTTCGACCATTCCACGACCCGATCTTTACCCCGCAGCATGCGCGGGTGAACCATTCCGCGTGTCGTCTCGTCCTTGACGATCGTCAAGAGAACAACGCCCGGCGGGCCGAGTGTCCGCTCAGGACCCGCCGGGCTGCTTGCTTCGGGCGCGACTCAGCTGGTCTGCGTCTGCCCTTGCTGGCCTTGTTGAGTTCCCTGCCCTTGCTGAGTTCCCTGCCCCTGCTGGGTTCCCTGCCCTTGCTGGGTGCCCTGGCCTTGACCTTGGCCCGGGAGTGTGCCAGTCCCCTGACCGTTTCCTTGCCCCGTGCCCTGACCTGCGCCCTGCCCCGTGCCCTGGCCGTTGCCTTGGGGGAATCCGCCGCGGAACCCGCCGCCCGGGCCGCCGAACTGGCCCTGCTGGTTACTCGTCCCATCCCACGAATGGCCGACCGCCATACCGCCGAGGAACGCCAGTACAGCAAGGATGGAACCCGCACCCGCCAGCACCAGGTTGCTTGGCCGGCCAACGGTCTTCGCGCCTCCCGCGGCCGCGGGTTGCTGCTGCACCGGAGCGGACGGCGCCACCCCAGCCGCACCCGCCGCCTGCCCCGGCTGGTGCTCGGCGGGCGGCTGCTGCTCGGCGGGCGGCTGATTGCCGGGAGCCTGCGCGGCTCGCGCGGCTTGGAACTGCGCTTCTGAGGACTGCTTCATAGTCATGCTCCCTTTCCGGTGGAGAGGTCGTAAATGGTGGTGCTGCCAACGGTCTGCGCGGTGAAGTTCTCGCTGACCCAGGTGGAGATCTCGCTCGAGGTCCCGCTGTCCCGGCCGCCGAACCCGCCACCCATCCCGCCGCCACCGACGAAGTAGTGGACCTTGCCCTGCGCAACCAGCTCCTTGAACTCGGCCAGCGACGGCGCCGGGTCGGTGCCGTTGAACCCGCCGATCGCCATGATCGGCTCGCCGGACGCGATCTGCAGCGGCGCGGCGCCGTTCGCGGTCACCGCCGCGGCGGCCCAGGTGTATCCCTTCGCCCCCTGCTGCAGCAGTGTCACCAGCTCACTGGAGACGCTGCTGGTCCCACCCCCACCGAGGAACCCGCCGCCGGCCATCCCGCCACCACCAGGACCACCTTGCGTCGTACCAGTACCAGTTCCCGGCTGCGTCGTGCCCGTGCCCGGCTGCGTCGTACCAGTGCCGGTCTGGCCCGGCGGCATGCCCATCCGGCCGCCACGGCCACCGCCCATACCGCCGAAGCCGCCCATACCGCCCGGTCCGGCCGTCGGAATCGCGCCGGCGTGCGCCGTGCTGATCGTGTCGATCGAGTACGCCGCTGGTCCGGCCAGCGCGCTGAACGCGAGGACCGTGGCGGCGATCAGACCCCCACGACGGGCGGCCGTGCGATGCAGCTTCAGCTCCGGAAGCAGCATGACCAGGCCGGCCGCCAGGATGCCGGTGATCAGCACCACCCAGCGCAGCCACGGCTGCCAGGTCGGCGTCTGGTTCAGCAGGGCGAAACTCCACCCGGCCGTGAGCAGCGCGCCACCCGCGAGAGTTGCGCGCGGCAACCACTCCGCGCGGCGCCGCCACAGGATCGACATCGCGCCACCGATCACCGCACCGAACGCCGGCGCCAGAGCGATCATGTAGTACGGGTGGATGATGCCCTGCATGTAGCTGAACACCAGTCCGGTGACGACCAGCCACCCACCCCACAGCAGCGCGAACGCCCGGGTCTTGTTCGTCCGCGGCGCCTTGCCTGCAGCGACGACCAGAACGACGGTCGAGAGCAGTGCGGCCGGCATCAGCCACGAGATCTGCGACCCGAACTCACCACCGAACAGCCGCCGCAGACCGGTCGCGCCACCCCATCCGGGGTTGCCGACCCCGCCGCCGACGGACCCGGTCTCGTTACCGCTCAACCGCCCGAGACCGTTGTATCCGAGCGTCAGCTCGAGGATGCTGTTCGTCGACGACCCACCGATGTACGGCCGCGCCGACGCCGGCAGCAGCTCGACGATCGCGACCCACCAGCCGGCGCTCACGATCAGCGAGACGGCCGCCAGCACCAGGTGCACGATCCGCTTGCCGAGGGCCGGCTTTCCGGCCACCAGGTACGCGATCCCGAACGCCGGCAGCACCAGGAACGCCTGCAGCATCTTCGTCAGGAACCCGAACCCGACCATCGCACCGGCCAGGATCATCCAGCGCGCCGAGTACTTGACCGAGTCGATCGCCCGCGTCACCGCCCACGCACCGACGCAGAGCAGCAGCATCAGCAGCGCGTCCGGGTTGTTGAACCGGAACATCAGTACGGCGACCGGCGTCAGCGCGAGCACCGCGCCGGCCAGCAGACCGGCGTTCGCGGAGAACCAGCGTCGGACCGACGCGTACACGAAGCCGACGCTCGCGACACCCATCAACGCCTCGGGCACCAGCATGCTCCAGCTGTTGAACCCGAAGATCCGTCCGGACAAGCCCATCACCCACAGCGAGCCGGGGGTCTTGTCCACGGTGATGAAGCTCGAGGAGTCGAACGAGCCGAAGAACCAGGCCTTCCAGCTCGACGACCCGGCCTGCACCGCCGCGGCGTAGTACTCGTTGGCGTAGCCGTTCTTCGACAGGCCCCACAGGTACGCGATCGCGGTCAGCGCGAGCAGGCCGCCGTACAGGATCTTGTCCCTGCCCAGCGTGTACTGCGTGGTGATCGAGCGCGGCCGGGTGGCCTCGACAGGATCAGACAGCGTCGTCATCAATTACTCCGGGTCTGGTCGAGAACCGCGGGCGGCTCGAAGGCAGGCAGGGTGGGTGCGTCGTCGTCGAAGACCCAGGTTTGGAAGAGGCTGAAGCGGACCACCGTGGCGGCCAGGTTCGCGAGGGTCAGGACGGTGATCTCCACCGCCTGGTGCGGTGCGGAGACCGCGGTGTGCAACAGCCAGAGCGACGCCGCGGTCAGGCTCCAGCCGATGCCGAACGCGACCAGCCCACGCAGCTGATGCCGCCAGCGGCCCTCGACGCCGGTCACTCCGAACGTGATCCGCCGGTTCAGCGTGGTGTTGCCGACCGCGGTGATCAGCAGCGCCAGCAGGTTCGCCACCTGCGCCGGCATGCCCTGGCGCAGCACGAGATAGAGCAGCGCGTACGCCGCTGTGCTCAGCACACCGATCGCGCAGAACCGGAGCACCCGCGCGGCCATCGCGGTCCGCGGATCGAGAATCCGCGGCCGGCCGTACTTCTGCCGGATCGGCTCCAGGTCGACCCGACCGCGACCGAGATCGCGTGTCAGTCGAGCGATCCCCCGCAGATCCTCGCCGACCGTCTTCGCGATCGCGACCCGCGAGTCCAGGTCGTCGACCCAGTCCACCGGTACTTCGTGGATCCGCAGCCCGGCCTTCTCCGCCAGCACCAGCAGCTCGGTGTCGAAGAACCAACTGGTGTCCTGCACCAGCGGCAGCAGCTCCCGCGCCACGTCCGCGCGGATCGCCTTGAACCCGCACTGCGCGTCCGAGAAGTGCGCGCTCAGCGTTGCCCGCAGCAACAGGTTGTACGAGCGCGAGATGAACTCCCGCTTCGGCCGCCGAACCACCCGGGAGCCCTTCGCCAACCGAGTGCCGATGGCAACGTCACTGTGCCCTGCCAGCAGCGGCGCCACGAGTGGGAGCAGAGCGTTCAGGTTGGTGGACAGGTCGACGTCCATATAGGCCTGCACCTCGGCGGTGCTGGCGGACCAGACCTGCTTCAGCGCGCGGCCGCGCCCGGACTGCTCGAGCCGGACGATCCGGACCCCGGGCAGCTCGCTCGCGAGCAGCATGCCGATCTCATAGGTCGCGTCCGTACTTCCGTTGTCCGCGATGCAGACCTCGGCCGAGAACGGGAAGGCGGTGTCGAGGAACTCACGGAGCCGCCGGATGTTCGGGCCGAGGTCGTTCTCCTCGTTCTTGACGGGTACGACGATCTCGACCCGAGGCTGACCTGGAATCTCCATGCCACCGATGCTGTCCGGTGAACCTGAGTCAGCCCCTGTGGGTGGCTGGCAGTTTCCTGGCAGTTACCGGGTGCGACGGAGCCAGAGCAACCCGAGCACGGGGAGCACGACCGGTACGAAGCCGTAGCCCTGGCCGAAGTGCGACCAGACGGTCGCGTCGGGGAAGTCGTCCGGTACGGCGTAGCTGAACGCGCCGATCGCGAGCACGCCGGTCAGCTCGATCGCGATCGCGATCGTGGCCACCTTCCGGGACACCGCGGTCGCCTTCGCCAGCGCGACCGTCGCGGCGATATAGATGACCGCGGCAACCGCCGACAGCAGGTACGCGATCGGCGCATCGCGGAACTTGGTCGCGATCTGTACGGCGGCCCGCGCGGTCGCGGCCAGCGCGAACACGCCGTACACCGCGATCAGGATTCGCCCGGGGCCGTGCTTCGTGGCCGACGGGTCGGTCATCTCAGACCGCCCACAGGTCGTGCAGCCGCAGCTCGAGGATCGGGATCACCAGGCACGCGACCGCCAGTGCGCCCGCACCCCACCGGCTGCTCTCCGCCAGCGCCCAGAACGCCCCGATCGGCAGGATGATCAGCGAGCCAATCAGGTAGCCGACGAAGAACGGCCCCGACACGTCCCGGTCGGTCCCGGCCAGTTGCACGATCCCGACGACGAGCTGCGCGATCAACCCGAGCTCGATGACGCCCAGCGCCCCGAGCACGGTCCAGTCGATCCGCTTGTTCCGCGCCGCCAGCACAACGGCGTACACCATCGCAGCCAGCGACAGCGCGACCAGAAACCACGTGAGCGGTACGAACACGGGTTAGAGGATGTCACCTCGGCCGGAACCGCCGACAGACGGGGCATGACCTCACCTTTTGCGAAACTGCCGGGAACGATCTGGAGGTGGCTGGTGGCTCCGAGCAAGGAAGTCTTCGAGGACCTGATGCGGCGGTCGTACCCGGAGGCGTTCGAGCGCGCCCAGGCCGCCCAGTCCCGGCTCCGCTTCGCCTCGCCCGAGCGGCTACCGGACCCGATCGACCGCCAGGCCGCGGTCGTCGCCCAGTTGACGGCCGATTGGCAGTGGATGGACGACGACGACCGGAACGGTCTGATCCAGCTGGCCAACCAGGGACACCCGGCGGTCGACCTCGGGAACTACATCGGATACCGGTCGAGTCAGACGATCGTGCCCAACCCGAGCACCGGCGGGCACGATCGCTACGGCCCCGGGGACTCCGAATGGAGGCCGATGACCGAGCCGCCGTCCACGGACCCCGCCGAGCTCAGGGCCGCGTGGCAGCACACCGCGGCCATGGTCGCCGAGACGGTCCGGAGCGTGCAGCAGGTCCAGCAGCCGGCTCGATTCCTCGACGCCCAACCGCCGGCGGGCACCAGGTCACCGCTCGGCGATCAGGGCGCCGTCCAGCACACAGGGACTCGCGCCGGGGACCAGCGGCAGGCCGGGCACGGCCGCTGACGAACGATCAGAGAATGTCGCCCGGGCTGTAGGCGGCTGCTTCCGGGTGGCGCTTGGCGAGTTCGTCGATCTGGGCGACGACGGTGCCGACCTGGGCGACGGCCGCGCCGGTGAAGGACAGTGGTTCGCCAACGATGCCGACGATCTGCTCCTCGGTGAGGCCGAGGCGGCCGTCGGTGCCGAGGCGATGGAACAGGTCGTTCGCGGCGAGGCCCTTGCGCAGGTCGAGTGCGGTGGCGACCGCGTGCTCCTTGATCACCTCGTGCGCGGTCTCGCGGCCGACACCGTTCTTCACCGCGGCCATCAGCACCTTGGTGGTGGTCAGGAACGGCAGGTACCGCTCGAGCTCCCGCGCAACCACCGCCGGGTACACCCCGAACTCGTCCAGCACGGTCAGGAAGGTCTCGAACAGTCCGTCCAGCGCGAAGAACGCGTCCGGCAGCGCGACCCGCCGTACGACGGAGCAGAAGACGTCGCCCTCGTTCCACTGGTTGCCGGCCAGCTCGCCCGCCATCGACGCGTACCCGCGCAGAATCACCGCGAGACCGTTGACGCGCTCGCAGGAGCGGGTGTTCATCTTGTGCGGCATCGCCGAGGACCCGACCTGGCCCTCCTTGAACCCTTCGGTGACCAGCTCGTGCCCGGCCATCAACCGGATCGTCGTCGCCAGGCTCGACGGCCCGGCGGCCAGCTGCACCAGCGCGGACACGACCTCGTAGTCGAGAGACCGCGGATAGACCTGGCCGACGCTGGTCAGCGCGTTGTTGAAGCCGAGGTGCTGGGCGATCGTCGTCTCCAGCGTGGCGAGCTTCTCCGCGTCGCCACCGAACAGGTCGAGCATGTCCTGCGACGTACCCACCGGGCCCTTGATGCCGCGCAGCGGGTAGCGCTCGATGAGCTCCTCGAGCCGGGCGACCGCGACCAGCAGCTCGTCGGCCGCCGACGCGAACCGCTTGCCCAGCGTGGTCGCCTGCGCGGCCACGTTGTGCGAACGCCCGGTCAGCACCAGCGCCGCGTGATCGGCGGCGAGTTGCCCGAGCCGTACGGCGGTTGCCACCGCACGGTCCCGGACCAGCTCGAGCCCGGCGCGGATCTGCAGCTGCTCGACGTTCTCGGTCAGGTCCCGAGACGTCATCCCCTTGTGGATGTGCTCGTGACCCGCGAGCTCGCTGAACTCCTCGATCCGCGCCTTCACGTCATGCCGCGTGACCCGTTCACGGGCGGCGATCGAGCCCAGGTCGACCTGGTCGATCACCCGCTCGTAGTCCTCGACGACCCCGTCCGGAACCGCGACCCCGAGCTGCCGCTGGGCCCTCAGGACCGCGACCCAGAGCTTCCGCTCGAGCACGATCTTGTGCTCCGGTGACCAGAGCTCCGCCATCGAGACACTGGCGTAGCGCGCGGCGAGAACGTTCGGGATCCGGGGTTTGGTCACGAACCCCATTCTCCCAGATGGCGACTACTTGACGGTCACCAGACCGCACAGGCGGGCACCGGACAGCGTGCACACCTCGTACGACCCGGCCGGAATACCCTTCGGCACGGCCAGCGTGTACGGACCGGCGCCCGTGTACTGCGGGAGCGCGACGCCCATCTCACCGGTCAGCCGGATCGCGTACGGCGTGGTCGGGTCGCCCGGGATCTTCGCGACCAGCGTGTACAGCGGCGCGTTCGGCGAGGACGCCAGCGACATCGAGAACGTCGCCGAGCGGACCGCCTTGTCCGGGAACGAGGCCACGAACTGGGCGCCGGCCTTCGTCACCGTGGACGTCAGCGCCAGCGGCTTGGCCTTCGGCAGCACCTGCGCGGTCGGCTGCACCTCGACCTCGGGCGGCGCGACCGCGTTCGTCGGTACGGGGCTGCCGGCCACCGGCGCGGTGTCGTGCGCCGGCCGGAGCGTGGGGACGATCGCGACGGCGCCGACCACCAGGGCCGCGCCGAGCACGGACAGACCGGCGGTCTTGCGGCGCTTGCGGGAACGCGCCGTGGTCAGGACGGAGTCGAAGTCACCGGTGGACTCGGCGGCGCGGCGGTCGGCCACCGCCTGCAGGTCCTCCTGCAGATCAGGCATGGTCGTCACTCCTCAACAGCAATGAATCGGACAGGGCGTCCCGGGCGCGGGACAGGCGCGACTTGACCGTGCCTTCCGCGATCCCGAGGGTGTCGGCCACCTGAGCCACGCTCAGGTCACAGACGTAATGGAGGACGACGACCTGCCGGGTCGGCATCGGCAGGCCGGCGAGAGCCCGCTCGAGGTCACCCGAATACCCGTCGGCATGGTCCGGGACGTGCTCGGTCGGCAGCCGGTGGAACAACTGGCTGAACCGGTTGCCGTCCCGGTGCTTGTTCGCAGCGAGCCGCATCGCGACCAGCCGCACCCAGGCCTCGGGTGAGTCGTACCGCGACACCTTCTCCCAGCGGGGCACCAACCGCACGAACGCCTCCTGGACGATGTCCTCGGCCTCGGCGCGCGACCCGGTCAGCAGCGAGATCACGCCCACCAGCCGTGGCTGATGAGCGCGGTAGAACTCCCGCAACCCCTCCGTCTCCATACCTGCCTACACCCCCGACCTCTCGATCCGGTTCCATCGAATGCGTGACCCTATCCAACGTCACTCTGAGTACATGGACAAGCTCACGACGTACGAGATCGCGTGGTTGGTGGGCGGTAGCGAACGTGCCGCAGTGGTTGTCCTCGTCACGCTCGCGGCCGGTGGGCAGCTCGAGGTCGCGTACAAGCGGCAGCGGATCAGGGTCGCGCGGGTCGAGTCGGCGTACCCCGTCGAGGCGGCCGCGCTCGACCTGGTCCCGGACAGCGGGATCGGTGTGAGCGAGTTCCTCGCGGCGGTGGCTGCGTCTCCGGCCGTGTCGGCGCTGGAGAAGGACGTCCGCGCGAAGGGTCAGCTCCGGGGGCTGCGGTGGTTCAGCAAGACCTACCGCGAGCTGCGTGAGCATCCCGGCACGGGGGTACGGCGGGTTGCCGTGCTCGGCGTACCGGCGATCGAGGACCAGGAACTGCGGGACATGCTGGCGCACCCGCTGCCGGGGATGCCGAAGATCGAGCCGATGCTCCCGGTCCGCGACAACACCATCGACGGCACGATCGGCCCGTCGCCCGGCACCTGGACCGCGGGCTGACTCAGACGGGCTGGCTCAGACTGGGCCGACTCAGACCGTGATCTCGCCGCGCTCGGCCTTGAGCGCGATGTCGGTGCGGTGCTGGGAGCCCTTGATCCGGATCTGACCGACGGCGGCGTAGGCACGCTGCCGCGCCTCGGCGAGATCCTTGCCGACGGCGCTGACCGCGAGGACACGGCCGCCCGCGGTGACGAGTTCCTCCCCGTCGAGCGCCGTACCCGCGTGGAAGACCCGTACGTCGTCGTTCTCCGCCTGGTCGATGCCGGCGATCTGATCGCCCTTGCGGGGGCTCGACGGGTACTTCTTCGCCGCCACCACGACCGCGACCGAGGAGGCGTTCCGCCAGCTCAGGTCCCCGTGGTCGCCGAGCTTGCCCGTCGCGGCGGCGTACAGCAGGCCACCGAGCGGGGTCTTCAGCATCGGCAGCAGCGCCTGCGTCTCCGGGTCCCCGAAGCGGCAGTTGAACTCGATCACCCGGACACCACGCGAGGTCAGCGCGAGACCGGCGTACAGCAGGCCGCTGAACGGCGTACCGCGGTGGCGGAGCTCGTCGATGGTGGGCTGCAGGACCTTCTCGGTGATCTCCTCGACCAAGTCGTCCGGTGCCCACGGCAACGGCGTGTACGCGCCCATGCCGCCGGTGTTCGGGCCCTCGTCGTTGTCGCCGAGCCGCTTGAAGTCCTGCGCCGGCTGCATCGGCAGGACGGTGGTGCCGTCGGTGATCGCGAACAGCGAGACCTCGGGACCGTCGAGGAACTCCTCGATCAGCACCTGCTCGCACTCACCCGCGTGCGCAAGCGCCGCCTCGCGGTCCGACGTGACCACGACGCCCTTACCCGCGGCGAGCCCGTCGTCCTTCACGACGTACGGCGGGCCGAACGCGTCGATCGCGGTCGCGGCCTCCTCGGGCGTCGTACACACGTACGCACGGCCGGTCGGCACACTCGCCGTGGCCATCACGTCCTTCGCGAACGCCTTCGATCCCTCGATCTGCGCGGCTTCGCGAGACGGTCCGAACACCGCGATCCCGGCGTCCCGCAACGGGTCGGCCAGGCCGGCCACCAGCGGCGCCTCGGGCCCGACGACGACCAGGTCGACCTCCAGCTCACGCGCCAGCGCGACGACGGCATCGTGGTCGGCCATGTCCACGGGCCGGCAAACGATCGTTTGCCCGTCGTACGCCGGACGCAACACGGCGATGCCCGGGTTCCCCGGGGCCGCCACCACTTGTTCGACCTCCGCGTCCTGGGCCAGCGCCCAGACCAGAGCATGCTCGCGGCCACCAGAACCGATCACCAAGACCTTCACGGGCCATCAGCCTAGCGTGCCTGGAGCACCCCACAGGACCGTGGTCTGAACGGTTCGCTGTCAGTAGGTCCAGTAGTAGCGGCCGTCGGCGTTCCATTCGACGGGGGTGGTGGTGTGGTTGGTGAAGGCCATGCCTTTGCCTTGGGCCAGTTCTACGGTGCGGGCCAGTTGGAGGGAGTAGGGGTGCTGGTTGTCGTCCCACCACTGTTCGGACTGGGTGATGCAGGTCTGGCCGGCGTAGTACGGGTTGGAGCACTGATGGGGTGGTAGCCACTTCTGGACGTGGCGGAAGGTGACGGTGGTGGAGCCGTTGGGGGGCTTGATCGTGCCGGTCGCGTCCAGGCAGTAGCCGGTGGCGGGGATGTTCCACTTGACGTAGTGCTGGCGGCCGCCGGCGGACGGGATGGGCTGCAGGTTGTTGCAGTCGGCATCGCCGATCTTCTCGCTGGTGACGCGTTGGACCTGGGTCAGCGGGCGGCCGGCGCCGTCGTTGTAGCCGTCGAGGAGGACCCACTCGCCGGCCTTGACGAAGTGCTCCGCGGACTTCGGCGGCCAGGCCTTCGGGTCGCCCCACGAGATGTCGGACTCGGTGGCGCTGAGCGGCGTCCAGGTCCACTGACCGGCGGCGGACGCGCCGGCGAAGTACTGCCCGGCCGACTTCTGAAACATCAGCGAGTACTGCCCGTAGTTCTCGCCCGTCGTGCTCGCGTCCGACGAACGCGGCACGGCTACCGCGACTGCGGCCGCCACCACAGCGGCGGCGAGAGTCAGAACAGGGAGCCTCGTCTTCGTCACAGAGTGCAACTTTAATGCCGACTGGGTTCAGGTTGAGTTCCTGTTCCGTGCCGCGGCTGCGGTCTAGGCTCACCACCACGGGCCGACCAAAGGGGGTGGGCCGGACCAAGGGGAGCTGTGATGCCAGAGCCTGTCACCCGAACGCTCGACGTACCGGGCGCCACACTGACGTACGACGTCCGCGGCGACCTCGCGAACCGCCCGGTCCTGCTGATCTTCGGCTCACCGATGGCGGCCAGCGGATTCCCCACCCTGGCCTCGCATTTCGAGGACCGCACGGTGGTGACGTACGACCCGCGCGGCACCGAGCGCAGCGCCCGGAGCGGCGAGCTGACCGAGCTGTCACCCGGGGATCACGCCGCCGACCTCGCCGCGCTGATCGAGCACCTCGACGTCGGCCCGGTCGACATCTTCGCCAGCAGCGGCGGCGCGGTGAACGCGCTGGCCCTGACCGCGAAGCACCCGGACCTGATCAACACGCTGGTCGCGCACGAGCCGCCGCTCGCCGCGATCGTCCCCGACAGCGACGCCGCGCTGGCCGCGATCGCCGACATGTACGAGACGTACCAGCGCGACGGCCTGGGTCGCGGCATGGCGAAGTTCATCGCCCTGGTCGGGTACGACGGCGAGCTACCGGCCGCCTACTCGCAACAGCCCGCGCCGGATCCGGCGATGTTCGGCCTCCCCACCGAGGACGACGGCAGCCGCACCGACGCGCTGCTCGGCCAGAACCTCCGCGGCTGTACGTCGTACCAGCCGGACTTCGACGCCCTGGACAAGGCGAAGGACCGGATCGTGATCGGCATCGGCGAGGAGTCGGCGAACCAGCTCGCCGCACGCGGCGGGAAGGCCGTCGCCGAGCGGCTCGGTCTGACGCCGGTCGTGTTCCCGGGCAACCACGGCGGCTTCCTCGGCAACGAGTACGGCATGCCCGGCAAGCCCACCGAGTTCGCGGCCACGCTGCGCGAGGTGCTGACCAGCCGCGCCTGATCCACGACCCGTTGTGCACGCCCGTTCCGCTGTCAGCGGAACGGGGGTGCTGGGGGGTGACGTGGGTGGGGTGTCTGCTTAGCTGGTGACATGACTGACAAGCCAGAGATCGACTTCCCTGACGGTCCGCCGCCGGCGGATCTCGAGATCACCGACATCACCGTGGGCGACGGCGACGAGGCCAAGGCCGGCTCCCGGGTGAACGTGCACTACGTGGGCGTGGCCCATTCGACCGGCGAGGAGTTCGACGCGTCGTACAACCGGGGCGCCCCGCTGGCGTTCCAGCTCGGCGTCGGCCAGGTCATCCAGGGCTGGGACACCGGCGTCCAGGGCATGAAGGTCGGTGGCCGCCGCAAGCTGGTCATCCCGCCGCACCTGGGGTACGGCGACCGCGGCGCGGGCGGCGCGATCAAGCCGGGCGAGACCTTGATCTTCGTGGTGGACCTGATCAGCGTCAGCTGACCCCACCAGCGAACGAACAGCCGGCGGCGACCAGGTGGTCACCGCCGGCTGTGTCATATGAGCGTCAGCGAATCGCGGCCGCCCGGATCACCTCCTGGCTGATCTTGTTCCCGGCCTCGTCGCCGGCCGTCGCCCGCAGCGAGAGGTACGACGCGCCCTTCGGCACCCGGACATCGGCAGACCATCCGCCGGCGGTTCGCGACAGCGACACCGGCTGCCAGTTGGCGCCGTCGTCGTACGAGACCGCGAGCGTCGCGGCGTTGACCTTGCCCGCGCCCTCGACACCGGCGAACTGGAACGCGCTCAGACCGATCCGCTGCCGGCCGTTCGTGAGCGCACCGTTGAGGTCCGTCGCGAGGTGGTAGTCGACCTGGACCAGCGGCAGGTACACCCAGTCGCTCGCCTCGGTCGTCTGGGCCCGGAAGTCCCACGCGGTCGTGGTCTTGGTCCCCTGTCCCCAGACCGCCGGCCGGGTGGTGTCCATCTCGAAGCGGTAGTTCGCCCAACCCGTCGTGGCCGGCACACTCGTCTGCACCGCCTGGAAGGAACTCTTCCGGATCAGCTCCCCGTTCTGGAACAGCCGCGTCTCGACCGTCGAGTCGTCGTCCATCGCACCGGTGACGCCCTGGTCGCCACTACTGGCGGTCGGCACGTTCACCGCGAAGAAGTCGCCGCTGCGCCGCGGGTTCCAGTACCCCGAGCCGACGCGCGGCCGGACGACCGGCGCGAACCACGAGTTCGTCTGGACGGAACGGCCTGCGTACGTGTGCCGCTCGCCGCGCTGCTCCCAGCCCTGCGGGTGACTCGTCTGCTCGTACCAGTCGGTCCCTTCCTGCGTGGACACGTAGTCCACCCGCTCGGTCCCGAGATGGACCGGCTCGGTCACCTGCAGACACGGCGGCCAGTACCCGATCCGGCAGTCCGCGCGACTCTCGAACGCGAGCTCGCCGGTCGGCCCGACGAACCGGTTCACGACGGTCGCCAACTCGCTCGCCCGCGGCGCGTAGCTCAGGTTCGCCGGGATCGCCCCGGTGTAGGCCTTCACCACGTCGTACAGGTACGGCGGCGCCTCGGTCCCCATCGCCCGCAGCCGGAGATTGCCCCCAGCAACGATCCGCTGGACCAACGGACCACCTTCGGCCGCCGTCAACGAGTACACCGGAAGGTTGGTCCCACCCGCGGTGTCGTAGTACTTGCCCGACCCGTCGTTGACCACGATCAGCACCCGGGCACCGGCAGCGACAGCAGCCGCCGCGCGATCGGCCGGGGTCACCGCACTGCTCGCCGTCACGAACACCGCCTTGCCCCGAACGTCCTTGCCCGCATAGTCGGCGGCCGCGCCAGTACCGGCGTACGCGGCGGTCAGCGTCGCCTTGCCGTCCCAGCGCTTCGAGCCGCGCTGGAGGAGCGGGTGCAACTGCAAGTTGTCGACGGTCATCGACACCAACGGCGCCGTACGACGCCAACGGGTCGAGAACTCGTAGTGGCCACCCGGCACCTGACCGGTCGGAGCGGCGTACATCTTGGTCGTCAGCGGCGTCGGCACGTACTGGCTGAGGAAGGTCGCGTACTGACCGCCGATCCCCGAGTCGTGGTACCAGCCCGGTCGGCGGTAGACGTCCTCACCCGGGCGCGACGTGCCGAGCGTGATCGGGTTCGCCGTTCGGGCGTCGAGGGTGATCTCGGTGTTCTTCCCGATCACGAGGTGCGGCGTGCCGACCAGGGCAACGCCCTCGCCGCCGTCGACCTCCAGCCACGAGGTCGCGGTGTAGACGCCGGGCTCGAGGCGCTGCGTCGAGACCGTCCCGGTAGTGGGGTCGATCTCGAGAGTGCTGACGAACTGGTCGCCGTACTTGTACAGCGTCAGGAACCCGCCGGCCGGCTTGCCGTCGCGACCCGTCGCATGCACCTTCAGGTCGTACCGCTCGCCCTCCATGACCAGGCCGACCGCGGTCTGCGCGACCCGCTGACCGTCCTGCTTGGCGACGACCGTCCCCGAGTACGACGAACCCGGCGTGGCCAGGTTCGGCGTCGCGGTGACGTCGACCGTGGCGGTGCCGTTCGCGGGTACGGTGACCTGCGTCGCTCCGAGCTTGAAGAGGCCGGCCGGCGCTGCCGTCGTACCGTCGCTGGTCACGTCGGTCGACAGGTCGAGCGTGGCCGCCGTGTCACCGAGGTTCGTGTACGTGATGCTCCGCTGGACCGGCACGTCGTCACCGTGCGGCCAGGCGTGGAACCCGAAGTCGCGGGTCGCCGTCGCGATCACCTTGCCGAACGCGGCCGCCGGTACGTCGAGCCGACCGCCCCCGACCTGGTACGCCGTCTCGCCGGCGAGCGGTTTGGCCGTGCTCACCAATGCGGACTTGATCTGCTCACCGGTCCAGTCAGGGTGCTCCTGAACGAGCAGAGCCGCCGCGCCGGCGACGTGCGGCGTCGCCATCGACGTACCGCTGAGCGACTTGTAGAAGCCGGTGCCGGACGACTTGGCCGCGCGGGCCGCGAGCACGTCGACACCCGGCGCCACGATCTCCGGCTTCACCGTCGCGTCGCCGAGCCGCGGACCCATGTCCTGGAAGTACGCCCGCTGGTCGTTGCCGTCGACCGCGCCGACGGTCAACGCCGACGCCGCGGCACCCGGCGAACCGATGCCGCTCACCCGGCCGTAGTTGCCTGCGGCAATCACGAACAGGGCGCCGGTCTCGGCACTCAGCTGGTCGACCGCGAGCGCCATCGGGTCGGTGCCGTCGCTCGGTTCGGTGCTGCCGAGACTCATGCTGACGACCTTGGCGCGGTGCGCGGCCCACTCCATCCCGTCGATGATCCAGGAGGCAGCGCCGGACCCGCCGTCGCTGAGCACCTTGCCGATCGCCAGGTGAGCGGCCGGCGCGACGCCCTTCTCGAGACCGTTCGACGCCGCGCCGGTCCCGGCGACGGTGGACGCGACGTGGGTGCCGTGCCCGTTGACATCCTCGGTGGTCTCACCGGGGACGAAGCTCTTGGTCTCGACGATCTGACCCGCCACGTCGGGGTGCGTCTGGTCGATGCCGGTGTCGAGCACCGCGACCGTCGTACCGGAGCCGTCGACGCCCTTGGCCCAGGCGTCCGGCGCACCGATCTGGGCGACGCTGTCGGCCAGGCTGGCCTTGACCTTCTCGTCGAGGAACACCTTCTGGATGCCGCCGCCGAACTGGCCCGGTGCCGCCACCGAGCGCGCGGTGTTGGCGGTGATCCCCGTCCAGAACTGCGCCGCCTCGGCCTTGTGTGCAGCCAGACCCAGGCCGCCGATGCTCTCCAGCGTGGCGCCGCGGTCGGCGTGCTGCGGAGTCGCGGCGGCGGCGCGCAGGCCCGGCCGGTACTGGACGATGAGCGGGATCGACTTCACCGCGGAGTCGTCGTACCCCTGGTCGACGAGTGCGGTGACGTTGAAGAGCTCGGGGTCGAGGCGGCCCGAGGCGAGGTACGGCAGCGCAGCGTCCGGGACCACGTGCAGGTCCTTGCCGACCTGCTGGATCTGGACGCCGGCCGTGTTGCCGGGCGCCGGCTCGACGGATGCGGTCGGCTGACCGCCGGGGGTTTCGGTGAGCGTGACCACGTCACCGGTCAAGAGCGTGACGCGGTGGCTCTGGCCAGTGGCCGGCTGAGTGGGTGGGGCGGTGCCGGGTGAGGCGACACCATCTGCCTGCGACGGCGTCGTCGTCGCCGCGGCGAAAGCCACGAGGACAGCGAGGCCGCCGGCGACGGCGCGGGCGGATCTGGACATGGGCGGGACCCTTCCTGGAATGCACCTGCGGAGCGGAATGGCATGAACATGTCACGCCGCCGTACAGTGCTCAATGGCGGGATTGCGGCATGACATCTGTCCGCCACCCCGTCCGCCCCCGCAGGACCCTCGAAGGAGCGCACGATGCTCGACGTGCTGGGACTGGATACCACCGAGGAGGGCGCCTACCGGCGGCTGATCGCGCTGCCGTCGGAGTCGCTCGAGGCGCTCGCGGCCTCGATGCAGGTCGACGTCGCGGACCTCGCTGCCGCGCTCGACGGGCTCGAGGAGAAGGGCCTCGTGGCCCGTTCGACCGCGATGCCCGGCCACTTCGTCGCATCGCCGCCGACCCTCGCGCTCGGGTCGCTGATCGTGCAGCGCCAGGAGGAGATCCGCCGGGCGCAGCTCGAGCTCGGGCGCCTGGCCGAGCAGTACCGCGGCGTGATGGCCGACCGGTCGGACACCGACGTGATCGAGGTGGTGCGCGGCGCGCAGGCAGTGGCGCAGCGGTTCGGCCAGATGCAGCGCGGCGCGTCCGAGGAGGTGCTGGCGCTGGTCAAGGCGTCGGTCGCCGTGGTGTCCGCCGACGAGAACGTGGACGAGGACGCCGCCCTGGCGCGTGGCGTGACGTACCGGGTGGTCGTCGAACGGGCGGCGTTCGCCAAGCCTGGCTTCGTCGATCTCGTGGCCGCGTCGCTCAAGGCCGGCGAGCTGATCCGGGTCACCGGCGACCTCCCGCTGCGGCTGATCGTCGCCGACCGTTCACTCGCCTTGTTGCCGTTGGCCCCTACCGCGGACAACGCGGCCGGCGGTGCGCTGCTCGTGCATCCGTCAGGGTTGCTGGACGCGCTACTGCATCTCTTCGACCTCGTCTGGGCAGGCGCCAACGAAGTACTGCCCAGCGATACGGGCACCACCGAGCTCGCCGCTGACCGTCTCGACGACATCGACGCCCGCATCCTCACCCTGCTGCTGGCCGGGCTCACCGACCAAGCGATCGGCGGCCAACTGGGGATGTCGCTACGCACCGTCCAGCGTCGCGTCAGCCAGTTGATGGACCGCGCGCACGTCGTGACACGCTTCCAGCTCGGCCACGAGGCTTCCCGCCGCGGCTGGCTCGGCGTCTGATAATCCCGTAGTAGTACTCATCCGCCTCGCCCAGCGGCTCGCTTGACTGGGAGGCATGACGACCATGGCTGCGACCACCATCCCCGGCACTCGCCCGAACTGGCTGCGGTACGCCGCCGTGGCCGCGAAGGTACTGCTCCTCGGTTTGTTGCTCTCGGCCCTGATCTGGCCGGACCTCAGCGGGATGAAGGGGAAGGCCTCGACCGCCCGCCTGATCGTGTACCCGATCGGCGCCATGGTGGTCCCAATCTGGTGGTGGGCTTACGGCCGCACGCGCAGCACGCTGCACCGCAGCTTCCCCTGGCACGCCGACCTGTTGATGACACTCCCCTGGCTGCTCGACCTGATCGGCAACCGGCTGAATCTGTTCGACACCGTCGACTGGTGGGACGACGCCATGCACTTCGTCCTCTGGACCTTCCTCACCTGCGGCGTCCTGCTCGCCTTCGCCCCGCGTGGCCTCTCCCGGGCGCTGACCACGTTCGTCGCCCTCGGCTTCGGCGCCACCGCGGCGGTCGTGTGGGAACTCGGCGAGTACGTCGCGTTCGTGCGCGACTCCCCCGAACTGCAGACCGCCTACATCGACACGCTCGGCGATCTCGCCCTGGGAACGCTCGGGGCCTGCGTGGCCGGACTGATCGTCTACCAGGCCCGGCGAACTCCCTCTACTTCCAACGTATAGCGGCCCGGGGGACTTGCCGCAAGCCCCGGTTCGTCTCGCAGAATTGTTGGCCGATCAGCTCACGGCGAGCTGGGGGAGCGGAGATGATCTTGCGTTGTGTGTTGGCAAGTTGGGGATCGCGTGGAGACGTGGAGCCGTTGGCGGGTCTCGCGGTCGCGCTGCGGGAACTCGGCGCGGAGGCTACGGTGTGCGCGCCACCGGACGAGGATTTCGAGGCGTTGCTGGCGCGGGCCGGCGTACCGATGGTGCCGCTCGGGCCGTCGGTGAAGTCGGTGATCGCGGCGCCGAAGCCACCGTCGGGGCAGGCCGCGTTCGAGCTGGCTCCGCGGCTGGTCGCCGCGCGGTTCGAGACGCTCGGCACCGTGGCGCAGGGTGCTGATGCGATCGTCGCGACCGGCCTGATGCCGGCCGGCGCCCGGGACGTGGCGGACAAGCTTGGCATCGACTATGTCCTCGCCTGCTTCCACCTGGGCGGTATTCCGTCGCAACACTTCTCGCCGGGGGCTCGTCCGGGGACGCCGTCACCGGAGGGCGAGACCGACCGGCGGGTGCTGTGGGAACACGATGCCGAACGCGTGAACGCCTTGTACGGGCCGGCGCTCAACAGTCAGCGGGCCACGATCGGTCTACCGCCGGTCGAGAACGTGCGGGACTACGTGCTGACCGATCACCCGTGGCTCGCGGCGGATCCGACGCTTTGCCCGTCGAAGGGCATGACCGAGCTCGACGTCGTACAGACCGGTGCGTGGATCCTGCCTGACGACCGCCCGCTGCCCAGGGACGTGGAGGCGTTCCTCGAGGCCGGCGCTCCACCGGTGTACGTCGGGTTCGGCAGCATGGCCGCGTACGCGCCGAAGGGGATCGCCGAGCTGGCCATCGAGGCGTGTCGCGCGCACGGCCGGCGTGTTCTGCTGAGCCGCGGCTGGGCGGGGCTGGACCTCGCGGACGAGGGCAAGGACTGCTTCGTCGTCGGCGAGATCAACCAGCAGGCGCTGTTCCCCCGGGTCGCGGCGGTGGTGCATCACGGCGGTGCGGGTACGACGACAACGACCGGGCGGGCCGGTACGCCGCAGGTCGTCGTACCGCTGATTGCTGATCAGCCGTACTGGGCGTCGCGGATCGCCGCGCTGGGGATCGGCGCCGCACACGAGCGCTCGGCGCCGACCGTTGAGTCGTTGGCTGCTGCGCTCGGGATCGCTCTGAGTCCGGAAACACGGGCGCGGGCCGAGACGGTGGGCGGCGAGATCAAGACCGACGGAGCGACCGTGGCCGCCAAGCTGTTGATCGGTCAGTCGACAGGTCGGTGAAGGGCGTCGAGGAGATGTGAGATGACGGTCTCCGGTGAGCGGGTCCAGTCCGTGGTGAGCACATGGTGGACCCGCCAGCCGGTGGTCGTCAGGACGCTCGGATGCGTGGTGAGCCGCTCGAGCAGTGTGTCGGCGGCGACGCGATCCGGGGTGTCGACGAGGACCGCGAGCCGATAGCCGTCGTCGTCGGGCAGCTTCAACGCGAGATCACACCGGAACACCGACTCGCCGACCGCGGCGTCCACCTCGACACCGCGCGCCTCCAGCGCCGCCGCGAGCTGATCGACCACCGCGGTCGATGTCTTCGCGCGCGCCGGCGTCTTCGTGCCGTACGACTTCGTGCTGTACGACGTCAGCGCCGATTTCGCCGCCACGCTGTCGCCGCGGGAGACCGCTGCGGCGTACGTGAGGAACCGGCGCAGCGTGTTGGCCCCGTCGTTGTAGGTGTTGGTGATCGCGTCGGGCTCGATGCTGCTGACGACCACCATGTGTTCGCGCGCCCGGCTGAAGATGACGTTCAGCCGTTTCTCGCCGCCCGAGGTGTTGATCGGGCCGAAGTTCATCAGCATCCGGCCGTCCGGACCGGCGGCGTAGCAGACGCTCATCAGGATGATGTCGCGCTCGTCGCCCTGCACGTTCTCGAGGTTCTTCACGAACAACCCGGCGTCCTGCTCGCCGTGCGTCCGCACCTGCTCCGCCTCGTACGCCGCCGCGAACGCCGGATCGCCGTCCGCGAGATCGTCGAGGGCCCGCTCGATCTCCCCCTGCTGGGCCTCGGAGAACGCCACGATCCCGAGACTCTTGCCGGTCTCCCGAGCCAGGAGGTCCCGCACCAGCGCAGCGATCCACCGGGCCTCGGCCGGGTTGGTCCGCCGGTCGTAGACCCCGTCGACGAGCCGGACCGCGGTGATGCTCCCGGCCAGCACGCTGTCGCACACCTCGGACACCGGGGAATCGGACCGCAGCGTCCACGGCGGCGCGGTGTGCGGCGGCAACCGATCGGGAACCGTCGCGAGCTTGCCCTGGTAGAAGGCCGAGTTGCTGAACGAGATCAGCGCCTCCGACCGGCTCCGGTAGTGCCAGGTGAGCATCGTCGACGCCAGCCGCAGCGCACTGATCGAGAGGAAACTGTCCTCGGTCAGCGCGATGCCGACCTGCTCGGCGGCCTCGTCGTCGAGGTCGACCTCCACCTGCTCGTCCCGAACCCGGAAGTACTGCGTCGGCGGCAGCTGCATCTGGTCACCGACGACGATCGTCTGCGGCGCGCGATGCAGCGCCGGGATCGCTTCCTCCACGGGGATCTGACTCGCCTCGTCGTACACCACGACGTCGAAGGACGTTGTCAGCGGCAACGTGTCGGAGACCGAGGACGGGCTCATCAGCCAGACCGGGCGCAGCACCGAGACCACCTCGCCCGGCGCGCCGGACGCCAGGTCGCGGATCGACCGGTACCGCATGACCTTGCCGAACTCGTGCTCCAGCTCGCGACGCCCGGTCGCGAACGTCTTCTTCCGCTCGCGCTCCTCCGGCGACATCCCGGTCACGCTGCGCTCGGAGTGCCCGACCTCGGCGAGGAACCGCCGGCGCACCTGCGCGACCACCACCTCGGCGTTGAGCTCGGTCAGGTCGTCGTACACCATGCTCAATTCGCCCACGATCGCGTCGACCCGCTCCGAGGACAGTTGCAGAGCCGCGGCCGACCTGGCCCGCTCCCATTCCGCAGCGCAGACGGCGTACTCGAGTTGGTCAGGCGTCGCGTCGAACCGGCGCAGCGCCGACGCCACAGCCGGAGAAGCCAACTCCCGAAGCCTGGACCCCACCGCCCGTACGACGGGGCTCGCGGAGGCCAGCCGATCGGCCAGGTCACGGAGACCGTCGACGGTCAGCGTCTCCCAGTGATCGGCGAGCAGATCCCGGGTCACCTCCGTGGCGTCGTCGACGGCGTCCGCGAGACGGGCCAGCTCGGCCGCGGCGCCGTCGCGGAGCGCGAAGCGCCAGTCGGGAATGCTCTTGCGGGCGGCGGCGAGGTCGTCGATCAGTTCACGCGGGTCGTCGGTGGCCCAGTCGTGACGGGTCTGCTCGGCATGCTGCTCGACGGCCGCGGACGCGGACTGCGCGGCGACCAGGTCGGTGAGGATCTCGGTGACGGACGGCTGCACCGAACGCGACGCACTGTCGAATCGGGAGCGGACCAGACTCTTCACCCGGCGCCAGTCACCGCTGAGGAACGAGAACGTGCCACCTTCCTTGCTTTGAGCAACCTTCAGCGCGGATCGGGCATCGGCCGGCGCCAGCGGATCCTGCCAGCCCGCGGCCTCCTTCCAGGCGGCCCGCTCGGCCGCGACCAGCTTCTTCCGCTCGGCCGCGGCAGCCGCCAGCTCGCGAGCCACGTCCGACCGCGGAACGATCGCCTCCAGGCGGTCCAGGGCCGCGAGCGGCTCGAGCAACCGCCCGAGCTGGGCGTGCGCACGGACCTCACGCACGGCTGTGGTTTCCGAATCCGTTGCGTTCGCGACGGCATCCCACCGCGCCCGGAGCTCGCGGGCGGCGCCGGACAGATCGGAGTCGTCCCAGCGCGCGAGGAACGCCAGCGGGCTCCGCGCCAGCACACCACCGGTCGACGGATCAGCCGCTGCCAACGCATGCGCGACCTCCCGCACGCCATCGTGCGCCTCCCACCACTCCGCGACGCTCGGAAGGCTGGGAGCGTCGTCGGGTGGGACCCAGGTGTGGTCGTGCAGCGCGGCCAAGCGGTTGATCAGGTCGCGGAGTCGCGGTGTACCGGCAGCCAGTTGGTCCTCGAACGCATCGACCGTTGCGAGCAGCCGGTCGACGCGAGCGATCAGGTCGGCGCGGCGGGCGGTCAACGCATCCAGGTCGTCCTCGGCCGACAGCCAGGAATCGTAGGTCTCCCGGAGCCCATGTACGAAGGCCTTCTTGTCGCCGTGCGAGTCGTGGATCAGCGCGCACAACCCGTCCAGGCGCCGGCTCGCCAGCCGTGCATGGACGACGTCCAGCGCCGCTCGCTTCTGGCAGACGAACAACACCCGCTTCCCACGCGCCACGAAATCGGCGATCAGGTTCGTGATCGTCTGCGACTTTCCCGTCCCCGGCGGACCCTGGATCACGAAGCTCTCGCCGCGCCGCGCCCGTGCGATCGCGGCCACCTGCGAGCCGTCCGCGGGCACGACCAGATGCCGATCGGCGGGCGGCAGCTCAGGCAGCGAACTCCCTACGGGCCGTGGCCGGTCCGAGAACAGGTGGTCGAAGGACGCCGCGGACTCACCGGTCGTCAGCAGCTCGTCGTAGTCCCGGACCAGCCCCAACGTCCGGTAGTTGAAGTTCGCCAGCGAGACCGCACACAGGTCGACGTCCCAGGAGTACGGCCCGCCCTCGGTGTCGATCGAGTACACGTCGGTCTCGAGCGCTCCCGGCCGCCGCGGCTCCGCGCCGAGCGTGATCCCGAGCGGCAGAGTCTGCTGCGCGATCTGCGTGCGGAAGATCTGTACACCCAGCGGCTGATAGTCCGACCGCCGATAGGAGTACGGGTACTGCTTCCCGCCGAACCCCGTCGCGACGTTCCCACGCCGCCGCCGGTTGTACGTCCGCAACCGTGTCATCGCCCGCTGCCGGACCAGATCGATCCGCGGCTTCTCCCGCAGGTGCAGTTGCAACCCCGGCTCGGTCGCCTGGATCTCCTTCGCCAGCCGTTCGTGCAAGTCCCGCAACGCACCTGGCGCCGACAGGTCGACCGTCTCCGGCAGCGAGATCCCGTACAGCTGCCGCAGGCTGTGCCGCAGCGTCGGATTCACCTCCGCGATCGGATCCGTGACCCGCAGCGTGTACGAGTCCCGGACGCCGCGCTTCTTCGTCAGCTCCACCTTCGCCAGCACCAGCGGCGACGCGAGCCGGGTGTCGCGGTCGTTCTTCAGGTCGTGCCAGCGCAGGAACGCCGGCACCAGCCGCAACTGGTCCTGCCCGTAGTCCGCCCGGTCTCGGCGAGCGGTCGAGATCAGCTTGTCCAAGGTGTTTGCGGCGTACGGCGCCTCGTCGTACCGGATCCACTTGCCCAGGGGTTGCGCCTTCTTCAGGAGCTGCTCGGCGAGCTCGTCCCGCCAGGTGAACAGCTGCTCCGAGCGGATCGTCCGGACGTCGAGCATCAGCGGCACCGACACCTCGGTGACGTTCAGCGTCTGCGCGGTCGGGCGGAAGTTGATCAGCCGGTTCCGCCGCGAGAGGTCGAAGAGCCGGTCGCGCAGCGCACCGAGCACCGCCGTACGCCGGTCGGCGGCGCCGCGGACGATCGCTTCGACGTCGAAGTCCAGTGGCTGGTCGCGGTAGTTCTCGAGCTGCTCGATCAGCGAGTGCAGGTCCTGCGCGCGGCGGTGCCGATCCGGCTCGGCCATCTGCGCGGCGACCGAGACGATCACCGGATGCAGGTCCGGGTCCAGGCGGTACAAGTTGCCGCGGGCATCGATCAGGGTGGCGACGTCCGCCGTCCGGGACAGATCGAGACCGCAGCCCAGCGCGAGCAGCAGCTGCCCGAGGCTGAAGATGTCGGTGAGCTGGTCGTGGTGACCGACGACGTGCTCCCAGCTCTGCCAGCCGGCCACCAGCGTCGGTGCCGTGATCGCTTCCGGAACCGGCTCGGGGACGACCGTGGCCTCGCCGCCGCCACTCTCCCCCAGGTCGTACGAGGCCTGCCGGTGCGCCACCACCTCGACTGCGGTCGGACGCTTGCCCTGACGGACATCGACCTCGTGAGTGGCGAGGGTTGGTCGGCCGGCGTCCTCGGGCGCGAAACCGAGGCGGTTCTGGTCGTCGACCGCGATCCGATCCAGACCGCGCAACGGCGCGACCAGTCCACGCTCGTGCACGGCTGCCGTCTCGTGGAACAGCGGCAGCACCGCCGCGAGCAACGCGTCATTGCCGAGCCCGCCCTGCGAGACGGCCAGCGCGACGAGATCCTCCGCGCTCATCCGACCACCTCCGCCGCCTGCACGAACCTCGTCCGCTGCTTGTCCGTCCACCCGAGCTCGTCGTCCGCGATCTCGACGTACCCGGTCAGGCCGGAGCGTCGCGCGATCGCGAGCGAGGCGATCAACCCGTCGTCACCCGCGTCCGGGTCGGCCGTGGCGAGGTCGAGCAGGAGATAACAGAGGTACCGCGTGGTCGCCGCCGCGAGCGGACGTGGGCGCGGCATCGGCGCACCGTCCACCGGACGCACGCTCAGCGGCTCATCGAAACGCGTCGGTCTTCCTGGGGGTGTCTCTGGCTGATCGCTGAAGCCGGCGGCTGCGGTCGCCACTGCGTCGGTTCGCAGGCCTTCGGTGTGCGCGATCGCCGCAGCGAAATCTCGGCTGAGCTCCCGCAGCAACACAGCATCAAGGAGGTCCGGTGCGTCCACGTCGAGCGGCCCGGTGACCAGCGCCTCGACATCCTCGCCGTCGACCCAGTTCTTCAGCGCCCAGGCGCGCCCGACCGCCTCAGGATGCGTGGTTCCGCGACTCCCCGACCGGAGATCCAGCGACTCCGCCTGCCGCAGGTACGCCGCGGGGTCCGCCGTACTCAGCCCCGTCTCCAGCTTCAGCAGCGCGCGGATCGTCGTACTCAGATCACCACACGCCGTCAGCGCCCCTCGATCCGCGAAGAGCTCCGTCGCGAGGGACCAGCGCCGGTGCGTCTCGAGGTACTGCGACGGCGTCCGCGCATCACCCACCGCCGCGTCGAGCAGTCGGTCGACAGCGAGGTACCCACCGCCTTCTGCCTGCCAGAGCAACCGGTGTGCGAGCTCGTGCCCGATCACGGCGGTCAGCTCGTCCTCGTCGAGCCGATCGAGCAGCGCCCCTTGAAAGAGGATGACCGCCTTGCCGGCCTGATGCAGGTACGCCGCGTTCGGGTCGCCGCTCACCTGGAAGTAGTCGATGTCCTCGTCGAGCTCGAGGGCCCGCGCCGCGCGCTGCCCGGCCCGGAAGACCGCCGGGTGCGCATCGGGCTCCAAGCGGTACGCGTTCCGCAACAGGACGTCGTCGAGTGAACCCTCGGGACCGCCGCGCAATGCCGCCCAGGCAGGCTCGTCCACCCGGCGGACAACCGCCAGGACGGACCGGTGATACCCGAGCTCGGACAACATGGCGGCCACGATAGCCACCCGCACCGACGAAACCGAGCCCGATCCCCAGGACCTGTGGACAACCGGCGTACGGCAGCTAGCGGTCGGTCGGGCGGCAGATCCCGTTCGCCGCCGCGCTAGCAGCCAGCGCCGCGGCGGCGGGACTGGCCGCTGCTACACCATTCACCTCGGACGACGTTTCGGCAGCGTCCTGTGAGCGGGTTGTGTGCCGCCCGATCGGGACGACCATCGGCGTACCGGCGACCGGGTCCGGCACGACCTTGACCGCCAGCCCGAACACGTCCTGGACCACGTCCTCGGTGATCACCTCCGATGGGTTGCCCTCGGCAACGATCGCGCCGTCCTTCATCGCGATCAGGTGGTCACCGAACCGGCACGCCTGGTTCAGGTCGTGCAGCACCAGCACGATCGTCCGGTCGTCGGACCTGTTCAGGTCGACCAGCAGATCCAGCACCTCGAACTGATGGGTCAGGTCGAGGAACGTCGTCGGCTCGTCGAGCAACAGGATGTCGGTCTCCTGGGCGAGCGCCATCGCGATCCACACCCGCTGCCGCTGGCCGCCGGACAGCTCGTCGATCGGCCGGTCCGCGATCGACAGCACGTCCGTCGAGGTCATCGCCTCCGCGACCGCCATGTCGTCTTCCTTGGACCACTGCCGGATCCACCGCGTCCGTGGGTACCGCCCACGACCGACCAGGTCCGCGACCGTGATCCCCTCCGGCGCCGTCGGCGACTGCGGCAGCAGCCCGAGCTTCGTCGCGACCTCCCGGGTAGGGATCTGCTGGATGCTCTTGCCGTCCAGCAGCACCGACCCGCGCGACGGCTTCAGCAACCGCGCCAGGGTCTTCAGCAGTGTCGACTTGCCACACGCGTTGGCGCCGACGATGACCGTGATCTTCCCGGTCGGGATCCGCACCGACAGGTCGTGGATGATCTCCCGCTGGTCGTATCCGACGGCAAGACCCTCGGCGGCCAGGCTGTGCTCCACAGACTTCTCCTCCATCTCAGCCACCACTCCCGACCCGGTTCGCCCGCGCCAGCAAGAACATCAGGTACGGCGCACCCACCACACCCGTCACCACCCCGACCGGCAGCTGCGTGTCTCCGAACGCGTGCTGTGCGACGAGATCCGACAGCGCCACGACGAGCGCCCCGAGCAACCCGGAGGTGATCATCGCCGGCCCCGGTGACCGGGTCAGCCGCCGCGCGATCGGCGGTGCCACGAACGCCACGAACCCGATCGGCCCGGCCGCCGCCGTCGCCACCGCGGCCAGCAGGACGGCGATCACGATCAGCCCGAGCCGCGACGCCTCCACGCGCAGCCCCAGCCCGTACGCCGTCTCGTCCCCGAGCTGCAGGATCCGCAACTGCTGCACCAGGAACACCATGAACGGCAGTAGTACGACGAACGTGATCGCGAGCGACCGCACGTTCGACCAGTCGCGCCCGTTCAGGCTCCCGGTCATCCAGATCAGCGCCTGCTGCGCGATCTCCACCCGGGCCTTGGTCAGCAGGTACGACGTGATGCTGGTCGCGATCGCCCCGATGCCGATCCCGATCAGGATCAACCGGTAACTCGACACCCCGTGCCGCCAGGCGAGCACGTACATGATGAAAGCGGTCAGCACCGCGCCGACGATCGCCATCCCGGACACCGCGACCCCGGTGAGTCCCAGGGTGACGATCGCGAACACGGCGAACGCGCTGGCGCCGTACGTGACGCCGATGATGTCGGGGCTCGCCAGCGGGTTGCGGGCGATGCTCTGGAAGATCGCGCCGGACAGGCCCAGCGCCGTACCGACCAGCAGACCGGTGAGGGCCCGGGGCAGCCGGAGCCGGTTCACGATGAACTCGGTGGCCTTGTCGCCGCCACCGAACAGGGTCTTGACCACGTCGATCACCGGGATCTTGAAGTCACCCAGCGACAGCGAGACGCAGAAAGTCGCGAACACCACCACCGCGAGAACGATGATGACGACGGCTGTACGGGCCTGCCGCGCCGCGCGGGCGCGCGCGATGACCTGGGCTGCTTCGACGGTCGTCATCAGAGATCGGCCAGCTTCCGGCGGCGTACCAGGGCGATGAAGAACGGTGCGCCCAGGACCGCGGTCACGATGCCGACCTGCAGCTCACCGGGCAGCGCGACGACCCGGCCGATCACGTCCGACCCGAGCAGCAGGATCGGCGCGAGCAGCGCGGAGTACGGAAGGATCCACCGGTAGTCGGGACCGGTCACCAGCCGCGCGACGTGCGGGATGGTCAGGCCGATGAACCCGATCGGGCCGGCCGCCGCAGTCGCCGCGCCACACAGCAGTACGACGACCACCGCGACGAACAACCGGGCCAGTCCGACCCGTTGGCCGAGCGACTTCGCCACCTCGTCACCGAGCGACAGCGCGTTCAGCACCCGTCCGCAGAACAGCGACAGCACGATCCCGACCAGGATGAACGGCGCCACCTGCGCCGCGATGTCCGACCCGCGACCGGCGAACGACCCCACCGACCAGAACCGGAACTGGTCGAAGGTGTCGACGTCACCGATCAGCAGCGCCGTGGTCAGCGACCCGAGCATCGCGGTCAGCGCCGCACCGGCGAGCGCGAGCTTCACCGGCGTCACGCCTTCCCGACCGAGCGACCCGAGGAAGTAGACCGCGACCGACGCCGCGGCCGCACCAAGGAAGGCCAACCAGACGTACGACGTCAGCGTCGACAACCCGAACCAGTAGATGCCCCCGACAACGAACAGTGCGGCGCCGCCGTTGACTCCGAGGATCCCCGGATCGGCGAGCGGATTGCGGGTCACGCCCTGCATCAACGCACCCGACAGCCCGAGGGCCGCGCCGACCAGCAGACCGATCAGCGTCCGCGGCACGCGCAGTGACCGCACGATCACGTGGTCGGTGTTGGCCTCGTTGTAGTGGCGCAGGGCATCGATCACGGTGGGCAACGGGATCTGCTTGGACCCGATCGCGATGCTCAGCAAGCACACCAGGGCCAGCAGGACCACGCAGCCGATCAGTCCTACGACGAGCGTCGTCCGGCGGGCCCGGCGCCGCGGGCGTGCGGGGGCGGACTCGAGATCAGGCGCGGCGGAAGCGACAGTGCTGGGCGGGGGCATTGGACTTTCGGGATCCTCTTAGGTAAGGCTAACCTCTAGACGCCTCAGAGTACCCCGGCCGCCCTCGGGTCCGCATCTGAGTCCCCTGCAGAGTTTATGGAGAAACCTCAGCATGACTACCGTGCTCGAGCGGCCGATCGTTTTCGACTCGCTCCTCGCCACCGTGGCGGCCGTTGAGGACCTGAGCCCGCATCTGCGCCGCGTGACGTTCGTCGCACCGCGGATCGCGGAGTCGGTCACCGCCGGACCGGACCAGCGGATCAAGGTCCTGCTCGCCCCGCCGAACGGCACTGCGATCAGACTGCCCTCCGGACCCGAGTGGTACGCCGACTGGTGCGCGCAGCCGGTCGAAGAGCGGTTCATCATGCGGACCTACACCGTGCGGGCCCTCCGCCCGGAGGTGGCCGAACTGGACGTCGAGTTCGTCCTGCACGGAGTGAACGGACCTGCGTCGGCCTGGGTGAGTGAAGCGAAGCTAGGCGACGAGGTGGGCCTGCTGCTGCCGTTCGCGGTCGACACGACCAGCACGAAGGGCCTGCTGCACTCTGGCGTCGACTACGTCCCGCCGGCGACCAGCGTGCGCCGCGTCCTCGTTGCGGACGAGACGGCGCTCCCAGCACTGGCCGGGATCCTCGAGGAGCTCCCTGCGGCGGTACAGGCCACGGTGTTCATCGCCGTACCGGATGCTGCTGACATCCGGCCGCTCGGAGGCTCTGCTGATGTGACGTGGGTGACCGATGGCTCCGTACTGGATGCGCTGAAGTCAGCCACGCTGCCGTTCGACCCTGACTACGCCTGGGTCGCCGGAGAGTCGTCGATGATCAAAGCGGTACGACGGCACCTGGTGAACGCGGTGGGGATGCCGAAGGCGGCCATCTCGTTCCAGGGGTACTGGAAGCGCGGCGAGGCGCACTGCTGATCCCGGACCAGCAGTGCGCCTGCTGTCACGACGGGTTCTCTGCGTGCGTGAGCGTCTCCCACGCTACGAACAGGTTGTTGGACCCGGCCGGCCGCTTGGACTCGGTCAGCGCCTGGGTGTTCGCCATCGCGATCCCCAAGCGGGTGTGCAGCGCGTTGTAGCCGACCTCGGTGATCGGTCCGAGTCCGCGGTTCACCGAGCCCTTGCACAGCCAGGACGGCACCGGCTCCAGATTGCGTTCCCAGCGCGACTGGAAGCCCAGAGCCTGGCGGAGTCGCTCACCGAACTCGGGGTACATGTCGACGCCCTGGATGCGTGCCGTCTCCAGCACATGTGAGATCGACGAGATGCCGTAGCCGGTGTGGGTGAAGTCGCGGCAGGTCTCCTGGGTCAGACCGGATACGAACGTCCCCTGACCCTGCCAGTAGCTGACGATCTTGTCGCGGGTGTTGAGGTTCTGACTCGGCACCGTCTTCGGCAGCGCACCGTCGGACTCCAGGTACACGTACGCCGGGACGCGCAGGCGGTACAGCGCGATCGCCTTGTCGTACACGGTCTTGTCCTCGAGGAACACACCGATGCCCTGGATCGCCTCGGTCATGCTCAACTCCCAGTTCCCGTTGGAGTTCGAGCCGTTGATGATCTTCGGCAGGTAGACGGTACGGAGCATCGTGGCGAAGCGGCCGGCGTTCGGCCAGTTGCCGTACTTGTACTTGATGATCTCCGCGGCCTTCGGCCACGACGACGCGGCCCACGCGGTCTGCAGCGGGGCGTTGCTGTTGGTGTGGTCGCGGACGGTGGCCGACCACGCGTCCATCAGCTCGATGGACTTCTGTGCGTAGCGGTCGTCACGGGTGAGGTACCAGAGCAGTGCGTCCGTGTACGCCGCGATCGCGTCCTCACGCTCGTCGGTACAGCCGTAGTTCGGGTTCGAGTACGGACCACACTCCACGGTCGCGCGTGGTTTCGGCGTACGGGAGAGCGAGGCGTACGTGCTGTTCTTCGCCTGGTTGAACGCGTTGGTCCAGGGCTGCGCGCCGGCCTGCACCTTGGCGCGTACGAAGTCGAGCTGGGCGGTGCTCATGCCGACGCCAGGATGGGTGAACGTCGCCGGCGCATCGACGGCCGTCGGCGCGTTCGGGGCGGCGACTGCTGGACTGCCGAGTGTCCCGGCAACCAGCGCAGCACATGCTGCGGCCAGGACGAGAGGGTTCTTTCGCATGGGCGGTGTCCTGTCTTCGGGGGCGGTAGGACAACTGCGCGACCCCACTAGCGCAGGGTCTTTGCGAAAGTCTGGACACGGCCGCCGAAGCCCGTCAACAGTTCATCGAGGCTTATTTCACATCGGAACAAAAGTCACTGTTGTCCCAGGTCAGTGGAACAAAGTGAGGATCTTTCCCACGGAGGCTCAGCGCAGCGCGAGCTCGCCCGACCGCACGCCGGCCGCGTCCAGCAGGGCGGCTGCGGTGGCGGCGCCGATGCCGCCGAGCGGCTGCGCACGGACAACCGCCCGCGCACTCGCGCCGTCGAAGATCATCGTCAGCTGGATCGCCAGCGTCGACGGATCCTCCGCGCCGGCCGCGACCAGTTCACGGTGGAAGAAGTCGGTGAGCTGCTGCTTGAAGTGCCGCGCCACCACCGATCCCGGGTGCTCCGGGTTCTTCAGCTCCACCGCCGTACTCACGTACGGGCACCCGAGGTAGTTGCCGTCAGCCACCATCGCGTCCTGCCGCTCGAACACGGTGATGATCCGCTCGCGCGGCGACCGCTCGTCCTCCACCCCCGGCCGCAGCAACGTCTGGTACGACGGCCCGCGGCTCGCCAGGCTCTCCGCGATCAGCTCGTCCTTCGACCGGAACAACTGGTACATGGACTTCTTCGACACCCCGGCCGCCTTGCAGAGCGCGTCCACTCCGATGTTCACGCCGTCGCGGTAGAAGAGCTCGCCCGCGGCGTCCAGAAGCCGCTCACGGGGAGTTGCCGAAGTACTCATGCATCGAGAGTACCGGCTGGATTTGAAATCGGAAACCGATCGGTTTACGGTGATTGGAAACGGATCGGTTTCCATCTCAAGGAGAGTCCCCCATGACTGCACTCGAAGGCGCGGTCGTCCTGGTCACCGGTGGCCAGCGCGGCATCGGCCAGGCGATCGTCGACGACCTGCTGACCCGCGGCGTCGCGAAGGTCTACGCGACCGCCCGCAACCCACGGCCCAGCGACGACCCGCGCGTGGTCCCGCTGCCGCTGGAGATCACCGACCAGGCCTCGATCGACGCGCTGGCGAAGGCCGCGCCGGACGTCACGGTCCTGATCAACAACGCCGGCGCCGGCTCGCCGGACACCTACCTCGACGCCCCGATCGGGGAGATCCGCGCGGTGTTCGACGCGAACTTCTTCGGCCCGCTGCAACTCACCCGGGCCTTCGTCCCGATCATCGAGCGGAACGGCGGCGGCCACATCCTGAACGCCCACTCGGCGCTGTCCTGGATCGCCCGCCACGGCGCGTACTCCGCGACCAAGGCGGCGTTCTGGCTGCAGACCAACGCGATCCGCCTCGAACTGCTCGACCGCGGCATCGGCGTCACCGGCCTGCACATGGGGTACGTCGACACCGACATGACGACCGCGGTGACCGCACCGAAGTCCCGCCCCGAGGACATCGCCAAGGCCGCGCTAGACGGCATCGAGGCCGGCGCGTACGAGGTACTCGCCGACGAGACCGCCCGCGGCGCCAAGGCCGCGACCGCGCTCGACCTGACGGCGGCGTACCCGGAGCTTCGCGGACTCTAGCCACTCACCAACCCCGGGCAACGCCCGCGATGCACGCTCGGCCACGCGTGCGTCGCGGGCGTTGCCCGGGGTTAGTGAGTGCCGGCGGTCCACACGTCGCGGTCGCGGGCGTACTCCATGGCGCCCGCGATCCCGTCGGCGACGTCGGCACCGAGCTCACGCTCGACCACGTGCAGCGCCAGGTCGATCCCGCCCGCCGTGATCAGCGTCCCGTCGTCCACGACCCGGTTCGTCTTCAGGTCGGCGCCGAACGCTTCGAGCTCGGTCCAGGCTCCCCGATTCGTCGTGGCCGGACGGCCTTTCACCAGTCCGGCCTCGGCGAGCAGCATCGAGCCGGTGCAGACCGAGCCGATCCACTGCAGCGACGGCGCGAGCTCGGCGATCCGGGCCGGCATCACTCCACGCCGCGCTTCCGCCCAGGCGCCTTGCTCAGCGCGGTTCATCCAGCCACCACCGGGGACGAAGAGCGCGTCCGGCGACCCGAGACCCTCGGGTGCCTTGAACTGCAACCCGTGCAGACCGGTCACCTCGGCCGGCCCGTCCAGACCCACCAGCGCCAGGTCGAACTCCGGCCGTCGCGCCGCGTGACTCCAGACCTCGAACGGCCCCATCACGTCCATCTCGTCCACACCGTCGAACACCAAGATCTCGATTCGCATACCCCCACCCAACCTGGGCGAGCGAGAGGCAGCCAGTGGCCACAAAGCCGCTGTTCGCCAAGATCTGGCCACGGGACCAACGTGTTGATCAGAAGTCAATACGCAGTACGGCGCGGCGCTTGCCTGGTCGGCTGACCTCTACGAAACCCGCGTCGGCGAACATCGCGAGCGTGCCGACCGAGCCGCCGTCGACGAAGTCCGGGTAGCCCTCGATCGCGCCGGCGCCTTGTCCAGCAGCGAAATCGACGGACGCGCGAGCGAGCGCACTGCCGATCCCTCGTCGCCGATAACCGGCCCGGGTGACGAAGCACGTCACGGCCCAGACTGTCGGGTCGGTCTTGTCCTCGGTGCGGTCGAGCCACGGGATGCGGACGTCGCGGAGCAACCTCGCATGGTCCGCGCGCGGCGCGACGGCGCACCATCCGACAGGCTCGCCGTCGAGGTACGCGACCAGGCCGCTCGTGGCCCGTGCACTTCCGTCGCCGCAGGCCGTCTGGTCCCGGAGCCGGGCGGCGAGTTCCTCGGGACCTTCGGAGGCCCACGACTCCTTGGGCAGCATCCGGAACCGCTGGCACCAGCACCGCGCGGTGTCGCCGCTCGCGCTGAACACCGCCTGCAGGTCCTGCCAAGTCGCCTGGTTGGCCGGAACGATCGTCAACTGCTCGGCGCTGACCGGCTCCCGCGATCCCCGCGGAACGGGTGCCCGTCTGGTCGGCGCCTTCCGCTCGCGAGGCGGTGCGTCGAAGGTGACCCGAACCTCGACAGGGTCGCCCTCGCCCAGTCCCGCGGGCTTACGGACCGCATCCTTCAGCGGAAGCAGGTAGCCGCCGTCCTTCGTCCAGAGCGACGTCTTCCACTCGGTGCCGTCCATCCGGGCACGGATCGGGATCGAGCCCCACCCGTAGTTGGCGGCCGCGGCCGCCTCCCGCAGCGCAAGCCCTTCCTGCTCGGGCACGGCGACGAAATAGTACGGCGCCGGACCGCGCCACTCGACGATCTCACCACCGAACTCGACATCCATGGCCCGATGCTAGAGCCCGCCCCGGACAACTTCTGGAATCACGGCAATACGTCGGTCGCCTTGTGCGTCCGATCGACGCCCTCGACGAAGATCACCACACCGTCGGAGTTCTCGGTGCGCAGCGGCAGGATCTCGCGGTAGTCCGGGGAGTCGTACCAATCCCGGAGGTGGTCGTAGTCGGGGAACTCGATCACGATCGGTGTCCCGTCCCACTCGCCCTCGACCTGTTCCGGCGTCGCGCCGTGCACGATGAAGTGACCGTCGTACGGCGCGAGTGTCTCGTCGATGCGTTCGAGGTACTCGACGATGGCGGCGCCCTTCCGGACGTGGCGTAGGGAGGCGATCGCGTAGGCCTTCGCTGGCTGGTTCATGGGTTCAGCTTCGGCGCTGCGAGGAAGTCCGGCGATTACCTCCGAGGTCATCGCGAGACGTTGGTCTGGTGCCGACGTACCGTAGATGGCATGTCAGTCACAGGGGGACCGCCTTCCACTCGCGAGGAGGAGGTGGAGGAGCGGATCGGCCCGTACCGGTTGATCCGGCGGCTCGGACAGGGTGGCATGGGGGTCGTCTACCTGGCCGAAGGACCCGAGCGCCAGGAGGTCGCGCTGAAGGTACTGCGGCCGCAGGTGGCCCACGACCCGATCGCGCGGGCGCGGTTGCAGCGCGAAGCGACCACACTGCAGAAGGTGAGCCACCCTGGCGTGGCAGGCATCCTCTCTCACGACCTGGAGGGCGAACGGCCCTACCTGGTCACGCGCTTCGTCCCGGGCCGGCCGCTGGACGAGCAGGTGGACGACCGCGGCCCGCTGACCCCTCGCAAGTGGCTGCCGCTCGCCGGCTGCCTGGCCGAGTCGCTGCAGGCGATCCACGCGGCCGGAGTGATCCACCGCGACCTGAAGCCCGGCAACGTGATGATGTGCAACGGCAAGCCGGTGATGATCGACTTCGGCATCGCCCAGGCCGCCGACGACCTGCGACTCACCCAGACCGGCCTGGTGATCGGTACGCCGGGTTACCTCGCGCCTGAGCTCATCGAGGGCGAGATGGTGTCGGAGTCCGCGGACTGGTGGGGCTGGGCGGCCACTGTGGCGTTCGCCGCGACCGGACGGCGCCCGTTCGGCAAGGGACCGTTCGAGGCGGTGCTGGCCCGAGTCCACTCCGGTCAGGCCGACCTGGACGGGCTGGACCCGCGACTGAAGTCACTGCTCGCCGCAGCGCTGGCGCCGAACAAGGCGAACCGTCCGACGCAGGACGAGATCATGACGGGCCTCACCAGGTACTCCGAGGGTCGCGATGCGCTCCCGCCGCGCGAACCCGAGTCCAACGCTGAGTCCGAAGCCGATGGCGCGACCGTGGCCGCCGTACCCCCGACCAGGTTGGTGACGAAGCTCATGCCGACGGAGGCCGCTGCCGCTGGCCCCTCGCCGGCCGAGGTGGCGCAGCTGGTGCCACCGGTGATTCCACCGCTGTCGGCGTTCGCCCCGATGCGGGACAAGATCCGGAACGCAGCGGCGAAGAAGCCAGTCGCGGAGATGCCGCCGCACCCGGCGACGTACAGTCCGGCTCCGAACGCGGCCGCACCGGCTGGGATGCCGTTGCCGTACCAGAGCGGTCCGCCGGCCCCTTACCAACCGCAGTACCCGCAGCCGTATCAGCAGGCTAGTCCGCCGGCGCCGGTACAGCCGTCGCACCCGGTCCAGCCTTCGCCGGCTCAGCCCGTCAAGGCTCCCCCGACTGGCCGCCGTACTGCGGTCATTGTCGGCTTCATGTTCGCGCTGACCGGACTGATCGCGCTGACTCCCCTGATCGGCTCAGCTGTCGCAGTAGTACTGCTGGTCCTCGCTCGGACCGTCGACCGGTCGAGCACCGCCCTGATGCGCCGCCGTCAGGTCCGTGGTCGATCCGGAAAGTCCGACGGCGTCGTGGCCGCGGCGGCCAGCCCGCTGCGGCTCGTCACGTCGGCACTCGTCACGTTGCCCTGCCTGATCCTGCCGCTGCTCACAGCGGTCGTCGTCGGGGGCATCGTCACCGCCGTGGCCGCCACGACGTACGACCTGAACTGGCAGCCACTGTCCGCCGTCGGCTTCGCGAGCGCCGCGCTGACCGCGCTCTTCTGTTGCTGGTGGGGCCCCGGCGGGAGTTCGCTGCGTCGCGGCGCGCACATCGCGGCCCGGAACACCTTCCGTCCGCACTGGCTCTCCGCCCTCGTCGCCGTCGCCCTGCTGGCGATCGGCGGCATCACGTTCTACGAGGCCACGAAGGGCGCCGGAGCGGACTGGGCGCGGACACCGATCCAGACGCCGAACATCCAGCGCCCGACGTTCGGCGACCTGCGGAACGCGCCGTTCATCCGCAACCTCCCCGTCATCGGGAACGGATGACGGGGAGGCCGGACGGCCTCAAAGCTGGACCACTCAGAGCGGGACGACTCAGAGCTGGACGATCTGGCTGCGCTCGGGACCGACGCCGATGGCGGAGATCCGCGCGCCGCTGAGCGACTCGACGGCGCGGACGTAGGTCTGCGCCTCCTTCGGCAGGTCGTCGAAGGAACGGCAGCCGGAGATGTCGTCTGACCAGCCGTCGAACTCCTCGTACACCGGGACTGCGTGGTGGAACTCGGTCTGCGTCATCGGCATCTCGTCGTGCCGGACACCGTGCACGTCGTACGCGACGCAGACCGGGATCTTCTCGCGGCCCGTCAGGGTGTCGACCTTGGTCAGCACGAAGTCGGAGACGCCGTTGACGCGCGCGGCGTACCGGGCGATGACCGAGTCGTACCAGCCACAGCGACGCGGGCGACCGGTGGTCACGCCGAACTCGCCGCCCTGGGTGCGCAGCCACTCGCCGTCGGCGTCCAGCAGCTCGGTCGGGAACGGGCCCTCACCGACGCGGGTGGTGTAAGCCTTCACGACGGCGATCACGCGGTCGATCCGGGTCGGCGGGATGCCGGTGCCGGTGCAAGCGCCGGCCGAGACCGCGTTCGACGAGGTGACGAACGGGTACGTGCCGTGGTCGACGTCGAGCAGCGTGGCCTGACCGGCCTCCATCAGCACGGTCTTGCCGTCGTCCAGGGCCTTGTTCAGCAGCAGGCTGGTGTCCGCGACCATCGGCTTCAGCCGGTCGGCGTACCCGAGCAGTTCGTCGAGGACCTCGCGGATCTCGACCGCCCGCCGGTTGTAGACCTTCACCAGCAGCTGGTTCTTCTGCTCCAGCGCGCCGGTGACCTTCTGCTCGAGGATCTTCTCGTCGTAGAGGTCCTGGACCCGGATCCCGACGCGGTTCATCTTGTCCGCGTACGTCGGTCCGATCCCGCGGCCCGTCGTACCGATCTTCCGGCTGCCGAGGAACCGCTCGGTGACCTTGTCGAGGGTCCGGTTGTACGGCGGGATCACGTGCGCGCTCGCACTGACCACCAGCCGCGACGTGTCCAGCCCGCGCGCCTGCAGCGCCTCGAGCTCCTCGAACAGGACGCTGAGGTCGACCACGACCCCGTTGCCGATCACCGGTGTCACACCCGGTGTGAGGATGCCGCTCGGGAGCAGGTGCAGCGCGTACTTCTCGGACCCGATCACCACCGTGTGGCCGGCGTTGTTACCGCCGTTGAACTTCACCACGTAGTCGATGACCTCGCCCGTGTTGCCGAGCAGATCGGTCGCCTTGCCTTTGCCCTCATCGCCCCACTGGGCGCCGACGAGCACGATTGCGGGCATCTCAGCCCTCCTCTTCACGCGCCGGCCGCAGGGTGATGGCCGTCCTCACACCCCGTAGCTGCCGACGCTGGAAACGGTGAAGCCCGGAGACGTTCACCGGACATTCATCCGGCGGCGCATCCAGGCTCTTGCGACCAAAGCCTACCGGACCTGGCCGCTCACGTTTCGGGCCTGTCCACAATCACTAAGCAGTCGTTTCAACTATCTGTTTCATCAGGTGACGGGTTGCCATTTTGCGTGATCGCGTGCACACTCTTAGTCAGCGGTCCGCCGAAACTGCCGCAGGGGACGGTTCCGGCGGGCCGCTTCCTCTTGTCACACACCGCCGCTGGCGATCCATTCGTTGATCCGCCGCTCGGCCTCCTCACGGGAGACGTCCTCGACCCGGGTCATGATCGCCCAGCGATGACCGAACGGGTCGATGATCGTGCCGAACCGGTCACCGGTCATGAACGTCTGCACCTCCTCGACCGAGGTCGCGCCCGCCTCGAGCGCCTTCGCGTACGTCGCGTCGACATCCGGCACGTAGTGCACCAGCGACGAGTGCACCCAGCCGTCGGCCGGCGCGCGCAGCCCGATCTGCGGCATCGCGTCACTCATCTGCAGCATCGAGTTACCGAACTTCAGCTCGGCGTGGGCGACCTTGCCGTCGGGCATGTCCTGCCGGCTGATCACCTCCGCGCCGAAGACCGAGGTGTAGAACTCGACGGCCTTGGGCCCGTCCGAGACGGCGAGGAACGGGGTCAGCGAGTGATAACCGTCGGGGATGGGGTTTACCGTGTTCGTCGTCATGACACCCATTCAATCCGCCGGCCGCCGACCGGTCTTGTAAGAAAGCGACAGCGGGCTTTTGAGCCACCCAGCAGACAGCGAGAAGGGCATCCTGCACCCGCGGGAGCAGGCCCGGCACCGCTCGCTCAACCGTCTCCAGCCAGGCCCCCAGGCCGGCCGGTTCGTCGAGTGGTACTGGATCGTGGAGTGGGACCTGGACGAGCCGTACACGGCCGAGGTGCTGCCGTTCCCGTCGGTGAACGTCACCTTCGAGCAGCCGGGCGGCGCGTTCGTGAACGGGGTCTGCACGCGGAAGTTCGAACGCGAGCTGTCCGGGCGCGGGCGGGCGTTCGGCGTTAAGTTCTGGGCCGGCGGCTTCGGCGCGATCACCGGCCTCGACGTGGGTTCGCTCTGCGACCGGGTGCTGCCGTTGACGGACGTGTTCCCCGACGGCGACCGGCTGGCGGACCTGATGTTCGAGGCCGAGTCCGACGTCCGCCGCCGCGCGGTCTTCGAGGCGTTCCTGCGCGACCACCTCGCGACGCCCGATCCGTCGTACGAGCTGGTCCGGGAGATCGTCTCCACCATGGCGGCCGACCGCTCGGTGGCCCGTGTCGACGAGATCACCGCGCGCTTCGGCGTACCGATCCGGACGCTGCAACGCCTGTTCCGCCGGTACGTCGGTGTGGGTCCGAAGTGGGTGTTACGGCGCTACCGGTTGCACGACGGCGCCGAACTGCTGGCCCGGGGCGAAGTGGCCGAGTTGGCGGAACTGTCCGCGGCACTCGGCTACTTCGACCAGGCGCACTTCTCCAAGGAGTTCAAGCAGCAGATCGGCCTGACACCGGCCGAATACGCAAGCCGGGCCGCTGCCGAACGCCAGGTCACCTACCGCTGAACTTCACGTTCACCGCCATCACCAGTGCTGTCAGCGCCGCTCCGAGCGCTACAGCGAAGCCGTACTGCGCACTGTGTCCGTCGACGACCCAGCCTGCGAACGCGGAGCCCAGCGCGATGCCTGCTGCGCCACCTGAGTTCAACCAGGTGAATGCCTGGGTCAGGACAGCGGGCTCGACCGCTGACTCCGCCAAGACGGACGACAGGGTCTGGAACGGTGCGATCGCTAAGCCAGGCAGGGTTAACGCGAGCGCTGCCGCCAACGGGGTGTGCACGGCGATCAAAGGCACGCAACTCACGACGAGCCAGACGAAGGCGATGACGAACTGCGTCTCCGGTGCGGTCCGCCACCGTCTGGCGCCGTACGCGAGTCCGGCGAAGAGACTGACCAGGCTGGTGATGCTGTAGAGCGGTCCGGCCAATCCCGGCGTACCTCGCGATACTGCGAACGCGGTGACGGATACCTGCATGCTGCCGAAGAACAGGCCGACGCCGACGTTCGTACCGGCGAGGCCCACGAATCGCTTGTGCAGCAGGCGTTTCGCGCCACCATGCTCACCGGCCATCTGAGGCGGCGGCGCCGTACCGCGTTGCATCGCCAACAGGAAACCGCCTGTCAGCACGAGACTCGTCGCGAGCACCGAACCTGCCGCTGGGGTGCCGAACGAGCTCACGACTCCAACCAGGCCGGGGCCGACCATGAAGGCCACGCCGACGCTCAGCGCCTCGAGCGCGAACGCCGACGAGAGCAGCGGCGTATCGCGCAATGCTTGGGACCAGCGCGCTGCGGTCTGTGCACCGATCTGGGGCAGCGAGCCGCCGGCCAGGACTCCGGTCCCGATGAGCACCGGCAGCGGAGCGTCCGACAGGGTCAAGGCGATCAGCAATGCCACTGCGGTCGCGTGGGCGAGCAAGGTGATCGGCAACATGCGGGTCTGACCGAAACGGTCGATCAGCCGGGCGACCTGGGGTCCGGCGACCGCTTCGGCGACGGCGAAACCGCCGGTGACGCTGCCCGCGGCGGCGTACGATCCGGTCGATCCGTGGACCAGCCAGACGATGCCGAGGCCGGTCATGGCGATCCCGATCCGGGCCGGGGCCGCCGCTAAGTAGAACTTCCACGCGCCGGGAGTACGCAGTACCTCTGCGTAGTGGTTGCTGGGCGCGCCGATCCGTCCGGTGAGAGCCGGCACGGTAGACCTTCCGCTGCCCGATGGGGCGGGGACCCGACCGTGGGCGTCCAGCTTCGCCGGTCTGTCCGTCCGCCTAGAACCGTCCATGTTCGGCAGGAAACGGGGACGCTCGTCCCCTGCCGGCACTGTCAACGGGCAGAAACCTCGAGTGCTTCAGGTTGACCGGAACAGTCTACCGTCCACCAGCACCGGCACCGATTCACTGCTGTCCACTTCCGCCGCGATCGCCACGTCCTCCGGATAGCCGTACTGCGTGAGCTCGCGTCCGCCGGCGCATTCGTGCAGAAGCCGGGGCAGGTTGTCCGCAACCGCGTCGTACGCCGCCACCGCCGCTCGCGCCTCGGGCGAGAGACTGTCGCTCCGCAGCGCACTCAGGAACCCGCCAGCACCCCAGAGATCCTCGACCGCGGGTCGCAGCGAGCCGTCCTGCCATCGCTCCCCTGCCGCAATCGCAACCACCTTGGGCCCGTTGCTCCCGACCTGCGTCTGCTTCCTGACCCAATCGGCCGCAGCACGTCGGTTACGCAACGACACCGCGATCACGGTCGCGCCGCTGTCACTGAGTTGCTTGGCGATCGTCGACCCGTTCGGCGACGGCAGCACCAGCCGGCTCACACCCTCAGCCCGCCGGATGGTCACCGGCGACAAGCTCACGTCCCCAGGGCCGGCCTCGGACCGCCCAACGGCCAACGTCGCACCGACCTGTTCGGCGTAGGCGACCGCGGTTTCATCGCGCCAGCGGTACGGATAGACGTCAATGCCACGATCCACCGCCACCGTCACGGCAGTTGTGAAGGACAAGACATCCACCACCGCGACGATGTCCCCGGCAACGATGCCGGCGCCGACCGGGCCCCACTCGAACCCGGCACTGAACCCGTCCTGCGCGTAAGGGCTGGTCACCCGGCAGATCATCCCGCCGGGCGATCAGTCCCACCAACAGTTTTCAGCTCAGTGCGTCGGCGGCAGCCGGCGACGAGTCCCGCAGGAAGGTGACGCAGCGTTCGGCCTCGTCCTTCTCGTCGATCAGCGCCGCGGCCTTGCCCAGCGCGGCCAGTGCCCGGAGGAAGCCACGGTTCGGTTCGTGCTCCCACGGGACCGGTCCGTGACCCTTCCAGCCGTTCCGCCGCAGCAGGTCCAGCGCGCGGTGGTACCCGGTGCGCGCGTACGCGTATCCCTCGATGGTCCGGCCGTCCGCGAGGGCACCCTCGGCGAGCACGGCCCAGGCCAGCGACGACGTCGGGTGCTTGGCCGCTACGTCCGCCGGAGCGGCCCCGTCGGCGAGTTCCGCCGCGGCCGGGTCGACCGGTAGTAGTGTCTCGGGTGGGCCGGAGAGCAGATTGTTCAATTCCATAAGCACATCTTCGCCGATCACGCAGCCGTACCGGCACGTGACCGTCTGACGAAATCCGTTGACCGTTCACCCACCGGCCACGGATGCTTGAGACCCTTGCTCAAACCGCCGTGGTTCCCAGCTACGGCCGGAAGGAGGCACCGGATGAGCGTCATCGTCCTGAACGCGTCGTACGAACCGCTGCACACCGTCTCGATCCAGCACGCCATCCGGATGCTGGTTCGCGAGGTCGCCGTGGTCGAAGAGGCGCACGGAGAGCGAACCATCGGCCCATTCCCGGTCCCTCGCGTCCTCCGCCTGGTTCGGTACGTCGTCACGCACTGGCGTTACGCGGCGGGCCGGATGAAGTACAGCAAACACGGCGTCCTGCGGCGGGACAGGTTCCGGTGCGCGTACTGCGGCCTGGACAACGCCGACACCATGGACCACGTCCAACCCAGATCCAGGGGCGGCCGCACCGAGTGGCTGAACGCCGTGGCCGCCCATGCCTCCTGCAACGAGCGGAAAGGCAACCGCACCCCGTCTGAGGCCGACATGCCCCTCCTCTGGCAACCCTGGGTACCAACCCGCGCAGAGCTCGTCATAGACAGATGACGGGCCTTTTTTATGCCCTTTTCCAGGCACTGGACCCACCAGCTGCCGTCCGGGCGCACCGTCGAGATCACCACTGTCGCTGACCGGCCAGAGCTCGCCAACGCCGATATCGAGGTAGGCGAGTGGCCGGCCTTCATGCGCCACAACCGGATCTCCGAGGCGTACTTCCCACAGACAGCCGACGCCTTCGCTTCGACCTGCCTGATCGCCACATCAGAGGGCAGGCCGATCGGCGACGCCCACGCCGTTCAGCTGTTGCGTGGTGACCGTCCGGAGTTTCCGTCCGGTGGCTGGGAGCAGTCGGTCGTCTGGGCCTTCTCTGACGCACGTCGCGGCATCCGCCCGGACACGGCCTGCGCCTTGAACATCAGCGTCGCTCGAGACTTCCAGGGTGAAGGCGTCGCAGCGCTCCTCCTGGCGGCACTCCGCGACGCATCCGCCGGCCTCGGCCTAGACGTACTCGACGCGCCGGTCCGCCCGACCCACAAACACCTTGAGCCCACGAGCTCGATCCACGACTACGCGTCCCGCATGCGCCCGGACGGTCTGCCTTTCGACCCATGGCTCCGCACCCACGTCCGCGGCGGCGGCCAGATCACCGGCATCGCACCAACCTCCTGGGTAATCGCCGGATCGCTCGCCGAGTGGCGATCGTGGACCGGATTGCCCTTCGATCGCAGTGGACCCGTCGAGGTCCCGGGCGCCCTCGTGCCCGTCGAGTGTGACGTCGCCGCCGATCGCGCGGTCTACGTCGAGCCGAACGTCTGGGTGCGGCACCAGTTCTCCACAGATTGAAAAATGTGCGTCCGGACAAGGGCCGATCGCGGCACATTCTCGGGCATGAATCCTCAACTTGCTGTGATGGCGTCGATCCGTGGCGGTGTATTCACCCGAGCGGACGCGCGAGCCTGTGGTTACCCCGACGCTGACATCGACTCCTTGCTCGGCTCCGGCAGCTGGCGCCGGATCCGGCGCGGAACCTATGCCGCCCACCGTTCACTCCGCCTCGTCACCGACGAGATCCTGCACCTCCGCCGGGTGTACGCCGTCCTGCGCGCCAGCGGCCCCGGTGTCTACGCCAGCCACCAGTCCGCCGCGGCCCTACATGCCTTACCTGTCTGGGGTCTCGACCTCAGCCGAGTCCACGTCACCGCTCCCGACGGCGGCTCCGGCCGGCTCCGCGGCGTCCACCGGCACATCCGCGACCCGGTCGGGTCAGACCTCCAACTGTGGAACAAGATGCACCTGGTCTCGCCTGCCCGCGCGATCGCCGAGGTGGCCGCTTCGGCGCCGCAGGCTGCGGCGACTGTGCTCGCCGACGCCGCGTTGTACGCCGGGCTGGTCGACCACGACGCCTTGATCCACGCTGTCGGCCAACTCGACCAAGGAACGAAACGGGCCGGAAAAGTCCTCGACCACGTCACCGGCGCAGCTTCGATCGCCGAGTCCCGGCTGCGCTTCATCCTGGCCACCGCGGGCCTGCCGGCTCCCAGCCCGTCACCACCACCAGACCCCGAGCTCACCGACCCGGACGACGGTGCGGTGGAGGTCTTGTGGTTCCCGGACGAACGCACCGTGCTTGAGTTCGAGCCGCGTTTTCCCTTCTGGTGCGAGGAATTCGAGCCCTCCCCCGAGGAGCCGCTGCCCGAATCAGCCTTCGACCTCGACGGACCACAGCCCGTCGAGCACTGCTGGATCTCCTGGACCGACCTCGACGACCCGGTGACCGTGGCCGACCGCATCCGAACCACGTTCACCCGAGCAGCCCGACGGACCGGCATCCGTCACTTCGACCTTGCCCGAGTCCGGTGACGAAAGGAGTTACCCCATGCTCTTCAACGCGTTGGCGAACAGTGGGACGACCTTCTCCAAGGCGTATCCGACGGACAGCACTGTGTCCGTGGCGAACGCCGAGCTGATGGTCTTGTCGTCGAAGACCACCGCGCGACCGGCCTTCACCGACGGCACCGCGCGGTACAGCGGATCGCCGGTGATCTGGCTCGCCGGGATGCCGATCGGCGTGAGGACCGTGAGATCGGCGTTCAGCAGGCCGAGGTTCTCGCGCGAGATCGGCACCGAGAAGTCACCGGTCGCCTTCGCCTGGACGGCCGGGTTGTTGCGGAAGCCGAGGCGCTCCACGAAGTCGACCCGCCCGGTGCCGGAGACGTACGCGCCGTACCCCTCGCTGGTCCGGGCTCCGAGCGTGATGGTCTTCCCGTCGAACTCCGGGTGCTGCGACTTCACCTCGGCGAACTTGCCCTCGGTGTCGGCGATCAGCTTGCGCCCCTGCTCCACCCGCCCGAGCGCGGTGGCGATCATCTCGGTCTGCTGCTTCCAGTTGGTCTTGTACGCGTCGCCGCCGGCCGGGACGCCCACGGTCGGCGCGATCGCCTTCAACGTGTCGTACCGGTCCTGCTTGCCGCTCGACTTCACGTCGAGGATCAGGTCCGGCTTCAGCGCGGCGATCTGCTCGTACTGCGGCTCGAGCGTGTTGATCAACTGCGGCGCCTGCTGGTACTTGCCCTTCGCCCAGGGGCCGACGCCCTCGCCGCCGAACGCGAGCCAGTCGCTGGCCCCCACCGGCTGCACCCCGAGCGCCAGCGCCGTCTCCGCGTCGCCCCAGCCCAGCGCGACAACCCGCTTCGGCTCGGCCGGCACTGCCACCTCACCGAACTTGGTCGCCACCTTGATGGCCGACGGCGAGGCCTTCTCTTCGGAGCCGGATCCACAAGCGGCGAGCACCGTCAGCAACAGACAGGAGGCCGCCAGAGCGAAAGGTTTGCGCATGCGACTAAGGATAGGCTTCCCTAATCAACTCCGCGCACCGACCCACACAAATGAACAGGCCCGCCCCGGGAAACTCTCCGGAACGGGCCTGCTCGCAACAGCTCTTCGACGCGGAAGGTCAGCCGTTCAGCGAAGTACCGGTCGAGCGCAGGCTCTCGCAGGCCTCGCCGACACGCTTCGCCATACCCTCTTCGGCCGCCTTGCCCCAGGCACGCGGGTCGTAGGCCTTCTTGTTGCCGACCTCGCCGTCCACCTTCAGCACACCGTCGTAGTTGGTGAACATGTGCGCGGCCGCCGGCCGGGTGAACGCGTACTGCGTGTCGGTGTCGACGTTCATCTTGATGACGCCGTTGTCGACCGCGGCCCGGATCTCCTCGAGCGTCGAGCCGGAGCCACCGTGGAACACCAGGTCGAACGGGCGGTCCTTGCCGAGCTTCGCGCCGACCTGGTCCTGGATCTCCTTCAGGATCTCCGGACGCAGCTTGACCGCACCCGGCTTGTAGACGCCGTGCACGTTGCCGAAGGTCAGCGCGGTGATGTAGCGGCCGTTCTCACCGGTGCCGAGCGCCTCGACCGTGGCCAGGCCGTCCTCGACGGTGGTGTAGAGCTTCTCGTTGATCTCGTTCGCGACGCCGTCCTCCTCGCCACCGACGACGCCGACCTCGATCTCCAGGACGATCTTCGCCGCGGCCGTCTTGGCCAGCAGGTCCTTGGCGATCTCCAGGTTCTCGGTCAGCGGCACCGCCGAGCCGTCCCACATGTGCGACTGGAACAGCGGGTTCTCACCGCGCGCGACACGCTCGGCCGAGATCTCCAGCAGCGGCCGGACGAAGCCGTCCAGCTTGTTCTTCGGGCAGTGGTCGGTGTGCAGCGCGATGTTCACCGGGAAGTTCTTGGCGACCTCGTGCGCGTAGGCCGCCAGCGCGACCGAGCCGGACACCATGTTCTTCACGGTGGACCCGGACAGGTACTCCGCACCGCCGGTGGAGACCTGGACGATGCCGTCCGAGCCGGCCTCGGCGAAACCGCGAATGGCTGCGATCAGCGTCTGCGAGGAGCTGACGTTGATGGCCGGGTAGGCGAAGCGGTTCTGCTTGGCCTTGTCCAGCATCTCGGCGTAGACCTCAGGGGTTGCAATAGGCATGTCTCGCGGTACTCCTCACAACACAGTTCTTGTGGGTTCGGCTCCAGTATTGCCGCCGGGCACTTCGTCGGATCCGGCGGCCCGCCTGCCGAGCCGGCCCGGTGGCCGGGGAGCGATCGGCAGGGATGCAGACCAGTTGATGAACAGGACCGATCCAGTTCGTTACGTCCGGATGTCCTCCGGACGGTGTGGTGCAGCCGGTCAGGCGGACCCGGATCGCGGGCCACGCGGAGTCAGGGCCATGTGCAGCCGGTAGCGGTCGGCGCGGTAGGCCGACCAGGACAGTTCGACGACCTTGCGGCCGGCGAAGGTGGTGCGCTCGAGGACCAGCAGGGGTGCCCGCCTGGCCACGCCGAGCACCCGGGCGACATGACCGTCGGCGTTGTCCGCCCGGACTGTCTGCTCACCGGAGGTGACGACAACGTCGTACTCACTGGCGAAAACGTCGTACAGCGTGCCGAGCTCACGGCCGAGCAGGCCGGGGAAGAGCGCGGACGGGTAGTAGCCGACCTCGTAGGCCATCGGCGAGGCGTCGGCCGTGCGGAGCCGCTCGACGCGGATCACCTTGGTGCCCTTGGCGACCCGCAGCCCCTTCGCCGTCTCGTCGGAGGCCTCGATCTCGCTGGCCGACAGCACCACGGTCCCGGGCTCGAGACCACGGGCCCGCATCTCCCGGGAGAACGAGGTGAGATGCAGCTGCGAGTCGACCTGGGGACCGGTGACGAAGGTTCCCTTGCCGTGCACCCGCTCGAGGGCACCGGACTCGACCAGATCGCTGATCGCCTGCCGGACGGTCACCCGGGAGACGTTCAGCTTGTCCACCAGGGCACGTTCGGAAGGGATCGGGTCCCCGGGATGCAGCTCGACGTCGATCAGCCGTTCCAGCACCGATCGGACCTGGGCCCGCTTCGTCGCCACCATGGAATCTCGATCCTCCAGACCTGGGCGGGCCTCGGGGGTGCCCCGGGGCGCCGCTCACTGCTATCGTGCGCAGCATACCTGTTAAGACCAGATAGGACCAGTGATCGCAGTGGTGTCTGTCCCCGCTCAGGAAACCCGGATGGCGCGCGAGATCGCCGAGCAGCCGGCCGCGCTCGCGGCGACGTTCGAGCACGTTCTGCCGCTGCGGCACGACATCACCAGGCTTGCCGCCGGCCGCCGGCACGTAATCTTCGTGGCCCGCGGATCGTCGGACAACGCCGGTGTGTACGGCCGCTATCTGACCGAGATCCACGCCGGCCGGCAGGCGTCCCTGGCCGCACCGTCCGTGGCCACGCTGTACGGCGCCAACCTCGACCTGTCGAACTCGCTGGTCGTCGCGGTCAGCCAGTCCGGCGCCACCCAGGAGATCGTCGACACGGCCGAGTGGGCCAAGCGCAACGGCGCCGCGATCGTCGGCATCACGAACGACGGCAACAGCCCGCTGGCGTCGACCGCCGACGTCGCGCTCATCACCCAGGCCGGTCAGGAGCTCGCCGTACCGGCCACCAAGACCTACACGACCCAACTGGCGGCGATCACGGTCGCTGTAGACGCGCTCGCCCAGCGGCCTGGCACGCTCGACGCGGACATCGCGCGAGTTCCCGAAGCGGCGGCGAAGATGCTGTCGGGGTCGGTCGAAGCGGCGGCGGACCTGCTCGCCGGTGCACACGACGTCCTCGCGAGCGGTCGCGGGCTGACGTTCGGCACGACACTGGAGGTCGCGCTGAAGCTCGAGGAAACCTGCCTGCAGCCCGTTCGCGGTCTCTCGTACGCCGACCTGAAGCACGGCCCGATCGCGGTCGTCGACGCGGACCTGGTGACGATCCTGGTCTCCGCCGGCGACGGCCCCGCGCTCCCGGGGATGACCGAGCTGGCCGGCATCGTCCGCGAGAAGGGCAGCAAGATCCTCGGCATCGGCGGCGACCCGACGTTCGCCTCCCGCTGCGACGTGAACCTGGCCGGGCCCGACCTCCCGGAAACCCTCGCTCCGCTGGCGCTGGTCATCCCGGCCCAGCGCGCGATCGAGCTCCTGGCCCGCAAGCTCGGCCTCGACCCCGACGCACCGCGCGGCCTCCGCAAGGTCACCCAGACCGACTGACCAGACGCCTCGCCGACCCGGCCGTCGGGCGAACTCTCCCGCGCGACGGCCTAGTCGATGCAGTTGGTCATCAAAGTGCTCATTCGGTGAGCACTTTGAGTGGAATCGTGGTGGTCATCGCAAGGGGAACAACCCAGGAGAGGACCACCGAGATGTTGCGAGGACTTGCCACCGTCAGCTTCTACGCCACGGACGTAAAGGCGGCGCGGGACTGGTACGAGAAGCTGCTCGGGATCGAGGCGTACTACGCGGTCCCGACGGTCGAGGCGCCGGCGTACGTGGAGTTCCGGTTCGGGGACTTCCAGTGCGAGCTCGGGATCATCGACGCGAGGTACGCGGGCCATGAGGTCGCCGGAGGTCCCGCGGGAGCGATCGTTCACTGGCACGTGGACGACCTCGAGGGGACGCTGGCGCGGATGCTCGAGCTCGGGGCGACGCTGAACGAAGGGATCGTCGAGCGCGGTAACAACACCGGGTTCCGTACGGCGTCGGTCGTGGACCCGTTCGGCAACCTGATCGGGATCATGAACAACCCGCACTACTTGCAGATCCTTCAGGAACTGCAGGCGTGAACGCTACAGATGGCCGCGATGGGTCAGCGCAGTAGTGATCTGCTGGGCCGCCTGCCGTAGATGCGGGAGGAACTCCTCGCAGAGCGACGTCGGCGTGGAGCGGGAGGCGTGCGCGGAGACGTTGAGCGCGGCGATGACCCGGCCGCGGGAGTTGTGGATCGGGGCTGCGATGGAGCGGAGGCCCAGTTCGAGCTCCTGGTCGACGAGCGCGTAACCGTCCTTGCGGGTCTGGTCGATCGCGGTGCGGAGGTCGGCGGGAGTGGTGAGCGTACGGTCAGTCAGCGGGTCGGCGGGCAACGAGTCCGCGAGCGTGCCGAGGTACGCCGTGAGCTCGTCGTCCGGCAGTCCCGCGAGCAGCACGCGGCCCATCGAGGTCGGGTACGCCGGGAGTCGGGCGCCGACCCCGAGCGCGACGGTCATGATTCGGCTGGTCGGTACGCGGGCGACGTACACGATGTCGGGCAGGTCGAGGGTGGCGATGGAGCAGGACTCGCGGGTCTTGGCGCTCAGCTCCTCCATGAACGGGCCGGCTAGTTCGCCGAGGTCCAGCGAGGACAAGTAGGCCCAGCCCAGGGCGAGGACCCGCGGCGTGAGGGAGAAGCGGCGGTTGGTGCTGCGGACGTAGCCGAGCTCTTCCAGGGTCAGCAGGATCCGGCGGGCGGTCGCGGGCGTGATCCCGACGGCTCGCGCCACCTCACTGAGGGTCAGCGAGGGCGCGTCGGCAGAGAACGCGCGGATCACCGCGAGCCCACGGTCCAGACCCTGCAGAAACGTACCTGTAGACGCGTCACCCGCCATCAGCTAGCCTGCTTTTCGTTGAAAGAAGAACTATTCGCTCAGCGAAATCCTACCGGAGTCGCCGATGCCACGTCCAGGTGAGCCCGCGCGGTCGACGTTCGTGCACACGTTCTTCCCGGGGCGGGTGGTGTTCGGGGCCGGCACGCTCGATCGGGTGGCGGCCGAGGCCGCGGCGGTCGGGGTACGGCGGGCGCTCGTGGTGGCGACGAACTCCGCGCGGGACGCGGCCGACGTGGTCGAGATGGCGTTGGGCGACTGCTTCGCGGGACGGATCGACGGCGTCGCCCAGCACGTACCGACCGAAGTGGCGGCCGCTGCCCGGGCGAAGGCGCGCGAGATCGGTGCCGACGGCATCATCGCCATCGGCGGCGGCTCCGCAATCGGCCTCGCGAAAGCAATCGCCCTCACAAACAGTCCCGAGCCAGCAGCTGGGATGGCTGGCGGAGTCCCCACCGTCGGGGCGGTCGGCGGAGCCGCTGGCGCGACAGGTGGCGAGACGCCCCACGGCGGAGCGGGTGATGGGCCGGTTGGCGATGGGGTGGTGATTGTGGCGGTGCCTACTACCTATGCGGGGTCGGAGATGACTCCGGTGTGGGGTGAGACGGCGGGTGGGAGCAAGACGACCGGGACGGACCTGCGGGTGTTGCCGCGGGTTGTCGTGTACGACCCGGTGCTGAGTCAGCACCTGCCGAAGAAGGTCACCGCGGCGAGTGTGGCGAATGCGATCGCACATTGCGTGGAGGCGGTGTGGACGCCAAAAGCGGACCCGATCACCGAGACGACCGCGGTGGAAGGTCTGCGAGCGTTGAGCGCCGGACTGCGCAACGTGTTGGCCGAACCCACGGATATAGATGCTCGCAGCAACCTTCTGTACGGCGCCTGTCTCGCAGGCTCGGCGTTGGCAACGGCCGGCACCGGACTGCATCACAAGTTGTGTCATCTACTGGGTGGCACCTACAACCTTCCACACGCGGAGACGCATGCCGCGGTCCTCCCCCAGGTCGTGCGCGTCAACGCCCCCGCCGTACCGCAAGCAACAGCCCGCCTAGCAGCAGCCCTCGCAACCGACCCGCAAGAGCCTGACCTGGCGACCGGCCTGTTCGATCTGTTCCAGGCAGCAGGCGTACCGACCAGCCTCCGGGAGTTGGGCTTGACCGAGGCCCAGGTGGCCGAGGCCGCGAAAGCGTTCCACCCGACCGACAACCCGGTCCCGGTGACCGAGGACCTGGTGCGCGAGATTCTCGGCCGCGCCTGGGCAGGTACGCGACCTTGACGAAGGAGACCGGATGGATCTGCAAGGCGATGACCTGACCGAGGCCGTGGTGGCCAGCTTCGACGGCAGCACGAGGAGTCGCTACCGGGACGTGATGGCCGCGCTCGTCCGCCACTTGCACGCGTTCGCGCGGGAGGTGGATCTCACCGAGGACGAGTACTTCACCGCGATCGATTTCCTGACCCGCACCGGTCAGATCTCCACCGGCACGCGACAGGAGTTCGTGCTGCTGGCCGACGTACTCGGGCTGTCGATGCTGACCGTCGGGCTGGGGAACCGGAAGCCGCTGCCGGCTACGCAGTCGACTGTGTTCGGCCCGTTCTTCGTCGAGGGGTCGCCGGAGGTGCAGCTCGGTGGCGACATCGCCAACGGAGCGCCGGGGCAGCCGTGCCTGGTGAGCGGGCGGGTCCTCAACACCAACGGCGATCCGGTCCCGCGCGCGCTGGTCGAGACCTGGCAGGCCGACGAGGACGGGTTCTACGACGTCCAGAAGGAGCTCGACGGTCCACAGAACCGCGCCCACCTGATGACCGATGCTGAAGGCAACTACCGGTTCTGGGCGGTGAAGCCGGTCGCCTACCCGATCCCCGACGACGGCCCGGTCGGCGAGCTGCTGCGCGCCGGTGGCCGCGGCCCGATGCGCCCGGCGCACATCCACTTCATGGTCACCGCGCCCGGCTACGCCCGCCTCATCACGCACGTTTTCGCCGCAGGCGATCCCTATCTCGACACCGACGCGGTCTTCGGCGTCAAGCAGTCGCTGATCGTCGACTTCACCGAGCACGCGGCCGGCACGACGGCACCGGACGGCATGACGCCCGAGCGGACCTATTACACCGTCGACTACGACCTCGTACTCGCCACGACCGAGGAGACGCAGCAGTGATCACCACGGATGTCCTGATCGTCGGCAGTGGCCCGGCCGGTGGCGCCGCCTCGCTCTTCCTGTCCACGTACGGCGTCGACACCATCGTCCTCACCCGCTACGGCTGGACCGCCAACACGCCCCGCGCACACATCACCAACCAGCGCACGATCGAGCTGATGCGCGACATGGGCATCGAGGACGAGGTCACAGACAAGGGCACCGCCCACCATCTGATGGGTGAGACCGCGTTCTGCACCAGCCTGGCCGGCGAGGAGATCGATCGCATTCGCACCTGGGGCACGCATCCACGCCGCCTCGCCGACTACACCGAGGCGAGCCCGTGTCTCCCGATCGATCTTCCCCAGACGCTGTTCGAGCCGATTCTCCTCAGTACGGCGGCGAGCCGCGGTGCCCGGCTGCGCTTCAACACCGAGTACCTGTCCCTCGAACAGGACGCCGACGGTGTGACCGCGACGGTACGGGACCGGCTGAGCGGTTCGACGTACCAGATCCGGGCGAAGTACCTCATCGGTGCGGATGGTGGGCGGAGCAAGGTTGCCCAGGACATCGAGTTGCCGATGGCCGGGGCGATGGATATCGAGGGCTCGATGAACATCGTGTTCGAGGCCGACCTGAGCCGGTACGTCGCCCACCGCCCGAGCGTCCTGTACTGGGTCCTGCAGCCCGGTGCGCAGATCGGCGGGATCGGCGCCGGCCTGGTCCGGATGGTGCGGCCGTGGAACGAGTGGCTGATCGTCTGGGGGTACGACATCAACCAGCCCCCGCCCGTGGTCGACGAGGCGATGGCGACCGAGATCGTGCACAACCTGGTCGGTGACGACACGATCGACGTGAAGCTGAAGAGTACGTCGGTGTGGAGCGTCAACCACATGTACGCCGAGAAGACCTCGCAGGGCCGCGTGTTCTGCATGGGTGACGCGATCCACCGGCACCCGCCGAGCAACGGCCTCGGCTCGAACACCTCGATCCAGGACGCGTACAACCTGGCCTGGAAACTCGCGCTGGTCCTCGAGGGTCACGCCGCGCCCGAGCTGCTCGACAGCTACAACGACGAGCGGGCGCCGATCGCGCGGCAGATCGTTGACCGCGCCAACAAGAGCCGAAACCAGTTCGGCCAGATCTTCCACGCGCTCGGGATGACGCCGGACGCGCCGCCCGGGCGGACGATCGAGTCGCGCAAGGACGACACACCCGCCGCGGCGGCCCAGCGTGCGGAGCTGCGGAAGGCGATCGAGCTGAAGGACTACGAGTTCAACGCGCACGGCGTCGAGCTCGGTCAGCGCTACCGGTCGTCGGCCGTGATCGCGGACGGTACGCCGGAGCCGCCGTACGAGCGGGATCACGAGCTCTACTACCACCCGACGACGTGGCCGGGCGCTCGCATCCCGCACTGCTGGCTGACCCGTGGATCGGAGACCGTCAGCACCTTGGACGTGGTCGGCAAGGGCCGGTTCACGCTGCTCACCGGGATCGGCGGTGAGGCGTGGGTGAAGGCGGCGCAGTCCGTGTCCGAGCAGCTCGGCGTACCGATCGAGGCGTTCGTGATCGGGCCGGGCCGCGAGCTGGACGACCTGTACGGCGACTGGGCGCGGGTGCGCGAGATCCCGGACGCGGGCTGTCTGTTCGTCCGGCCGGACGCCCACATCGCGTACCGCGCGTTCGACCAGCCCGACGACCCGACGGAAACGCTCCGCCAGGCGGTCGGCTCGCTCCTAGGCCGCTGACGTCTCGGCGGCTTCGCGGAGGATCCGGTCGAGGATCGCCGAGATCTCCGCGGTCTCGGCATCCAGCAGGGTGATCAGCGCGACCCGCGAGGTCTCCGAGCGCGCCTCCAGAGCTGCCGCGCTCAGGGCGCGCACGGTACCCAGCTCGTGTAGCAGTTCGTCCCACAGAGCGTTCATCAACAAACCCCCATGTTTCCCGTCACAAACCCAGTACGACGTGCTTGATGCGCGTCGAGCCCCCCGAGTTGGGGCTGACTTTGGTCGAGAAGGCCTCACTTCTGTCAATCAGGACAACGCGAGAGCCCGGCCGAAGGTTACGGTCGTGTCAAGAATCTCCAACTGTGCGGCGGTACGACAACCGCGTCGTCGACCGGGAACACGGCCTCCTGATCGGAGACGTTGAGCAGGAGCAGCACCCAGGCGTCGTCCTGACGGGCCCGCAGCGCGATCGTCTCGTTGGTGACGTGCTCGACCTCCGTCCGCGCGCGGGTCAGCCACGCATTGCGCCGCCGCAGACCGATCAGCTCCTGGTGCAACCGATAGGTGTCCCAGCCGTACGGCGCCAGCTCGGCGGGCTCCTCGGGGAACGCCGGCCGGATCGCATCGTCGCCGCCGGCTCGGTCCTCCTTCAGACCGCGGAACGCCTGCTCGTCGCCGGAGTACACACTCGGTACGCCGGCGACCGCGAACAGGATCGCCAGCGCATGACCGAGGTACCGCTCGTCCTCGAGCCGGGTCGCGATGCGGGTCACGTCGTGGTTCCCGACGAACGTCTGCGGGACGAACGTGTCCAGGAGTGCGTTGTGCCGACCGAGCGCGTACGACAGCTCGAAGAAGTTGCGGTCGTTGAGCGAACTCCAGATCGCCTTCCACAGCTCGTACTGCGTGACGGAATCGAGCCCGCTCTTCGCGACGTACCCGGCGTAATCGCCGTGGATGACCTCACCGAAGTACCAGGCGTCGCGGTCGCGTGGCAGGACGTCGCGCCAGAACTCGGGCGGGACGGCGTACGCCGCGTCCAGGCGCCAGGCGTCGACGCCGCGGTCGAGCCAGTGCCTGAGGACGTCGCCGACGTACTGGGCCACCTCGGGGTTGCTGTGGTCGAGGGCGACGAGCTGTTCGTGGCCCTCGAAAGTGGCGAGCCCACCGTCGGAGCGGCGGAACCACTCGGGGTGCGGGAACGAGCGCGCGACGTGGTTGAACACACCGTCGAGGGCGATCCGCAGGCCACGGTCGTGGGCCTGCGCGACGAGCGAGTCGAAATCGGCGTCGTCGCCGAGGCGCGGGTCGATGCGCAAGTGGTCGACGGTGTCGTAGCCGTGCGTCTCGGACGCGAACACCGGGCCCAGCAGGAGTCCCGAACAGCCGAGATCGATGGCGTAATCGAGCCAGCTCTCCAAGTGGCGCAGACGGTGCACGACCGTTGTCTGCGCGGTTGACTCCGCGGCGGTGAAGCCGAGCGGGTAGATCTGCCACCAGATCACGTGATCAGGCCACATGGCGCCTCCTCAGGACCAGAGTAGGAAGGATCGCGATCAGGCAGCCGATCACGGTGTCGATCAAGCGGTACCCGACGGTCGAGAGCTCCGGAGTACGGCCGAGATCCATCAGCAGCACGACGAGCGGGGTCATGAGGATGGCGTACGCCGCGTAGTTGCGTTCCTTGAGCAACGGCCGCAGACCGGCGAGAACGGTGACGACCGCCACGATTGCCCAAGACGGCGGCACCCAGAGCACGAGAGCTCCGCCGATCAGTACGCCGACGCAGGTGCCGACGCAGCGCTGTGTTGCCCGGAGCAACGATCCGCCACGGCGACGGACGACGATCACCACGGCCAGCGCGATCCAGTAGCCCTTCTCCTGATGCCACCACACCTCGATCGCCTCAGCGATCGCGAGCGCCGGCACCAGCTGCACCGCGTACCGCCACGCGTCAAAACTGCGCAGCCTCCGTCGCCACACCTTCCAGTACGTCGGCCGCGCGGCCACCTCGCCATTTCCCCAAAGACCCAACACGATCGCCCACGCGACCCCGAGCGCGAACCACCGAGCAACCTCCCAAGCACTCACCGAACTCAGCCCGGTCGCCATCACCAGAAACGTGGTGAACCGCGTCGTCACATCGGCCATCCACCGGCTGAGCCCACCCACCACAGCAGCAACCGCCGCCAGCCCAACCACACCGACCGCGGTCCACCAGCCACGGCCCCCGAGCGACACCCCAACCCAAGCCCCCGCCGTCACTACCACTCCCACTGCCACTCTTTGTGCCCCGGCCAACCACGAAAGCGGCCTCCGGATGGTTGGTGCGGACACAAGGTGGGCGAGTGCACCGAGGGCGGCGTACGACGCTTGGGCGAGGTGATCGGTTGCGACGCCGTACGTGATCGGGGCGGCCATCGCCAGGGCGGCGACGATCAACTGCGGGAGGACGACCGGTGTCTCGCGGTGCCAGTGGATGAGGTGACGCGGATCCGCGATCGTCATAGTAAGCTCAGCTTAGCATTCTCAATCGGTCGCTAGAGAGGAATAGTAAGTGGAAGCGTATGACACGGCCGTAGCGCTTCGGCGTGCCAGCACTCGACTGGCGTTGCGACTGCGGGCCGAGCGGACGGGGGACGGTCTGGGGAGCACCGGCGTGGCCGTGCTGGGCCAGCTGCACCGGCGTGGGCCACTGACGGCGAGCGAGATCGCCGCGGCGGAGCGCGTGCAGCCGCAGTCGTTGACGCGTGTGCTCGCCGGTCTCGAGGAACAGGACCTGATCACCAGACAGCAGGACACCCAGGACCGCCGCCGGCACACGATCGAGCTGACGGACAGCGGCCGGCAACTGCTGAAAGACCATGTGCAGAGTTCGGACGACTGGCTCGCCGAGGCCATCACCGAACGGCTCAATCCCACTGAACGCGCAGTACTACAACTGGCGGCGGGACTCCTCGATCAGCTGCTCGACGGCTGACCGAAGGTGTGCCGCCGGATCCACGCGTGCATGGCGATCGCGGCCGCGGCGCTCGCGTTGATCGAGCGGGTCGAGCCGAACTGGGCGATCGACAGCACCGCGGAGCAGATCGCGTGGGCCTCAGGAGTCAGCCCAGGGCCTTCCTGACCGAAGAGCAGGACGCATTCGCGCGGCAGGTCGAACGTCTCCAGCGGTACGGACCCCGGCAGGTTGTCGATCCCGATCACCGGCAGCGCCCGAGCAGCGGCGTACTCGGCGAGGTCCGCAAGGGTGGGCTGGTGACGGACGTGCTGGTAGCGATCGGTGACCATCGCACCACGGCGGTTCCATTTCCGGAGGCCGACGATGTGCACCTCGGTCGCCAGGAATGCGTTCGCCGTCCGCACCACCGAGCCGATGTTCAGGTCGTGCTGCCAGTTCTCGATCGCGACGTGGAACGGGTTCCGCTGCTGGTCGAGGTCCTCGACGATCGCCTCGAGCTTCCAGTACCGGTACTTGTCGACGACGTTGCGTCGATCGCCGGCCGCGAGGAGTTCCGGGTCCAGCCGCGGGTCGTCGGGCCATTCCCCCTGCCACGGGCCGACCCCGACCTCGTTCGGCCCCACCATGTCCGCTCCCCGCAGGTCGCTGCTCAGCTCACGCACAGGTCGGGACGCTACCCTGTCCGCGTGCTTCCTCTTGTCGCGATGCTGATGCCCAACTGGATGGACCCGGAGTACCTGCTGCACTGGCTGGGTGACTGGGCGCTGTGGGGCACGCTGATTGTGGTGTTCATCGAGTGCGGGGTGCTGTTCCCGATCCTGCCCGGTGACTCGCTGCTGTTCGCGGTCGGCCTGTTCATCGCGCAGGGCACCATCGGCGTACCGCTCTGGCTGGCCTGCGTGCTGCTGACCATCGCCGCGTTCCTCGGGAACGTGTCCGGCTACTACATCGGCCGGTTCCTCGGTACGTCGCTGTTCCAGAACCCGAACGCCCGGTTCCTGAAACCGAAGTACATCGAGCAGACGCACGACTTCTTCGAGCGGTACGGTCCGCGGGCGCTGGTGATGGCCCGGTTCGTGCCGATCGTGCGGACCTTCATCACGATCGTGGCCGGCGCCGGAAGGATGGACCCGAAGAAGTTCTTCCTGTGGACGGGCGTCGGCGCGGTGATCTGGGCGCCGGGCATCACGCTGCTCGGTCACGCGCTCGGTAACGTGCAGTTCATCCACGCCCACCTGGAGTCGGCGCTGATCCTGCTGGTGCTGGTCTCGCTGATCCCGATGGTCGTCGAGTATTTCCTCGCCCGGCGCCGCAACCGCAACAACAACAACACCGACGGCGGCGCGAAGCACGCCGCCCCGAAGCACCCGGTCAACAACCCGACCGACTGACCCCGCTTGGCTCAGTCTGGCCCCGTCTGGCTCAGTGGCCGAACGGGAAGTGCGGTTCTGACCACACCCAGTCGGAGCTGAGCCGGCCGAGGTCGGTGACCTCGACCAGACCGGTCGGGAGTGGGCCGACCACCTGACCGGAACCGAGTGCGCAAGCCACCCGGATCCGGTCTGCCGCCTGGTACCAGACCAGCGCCCCCCGTGGCGCCGCCCCTTCACGGAGCAGGGCGTGGTGGTCGAGCCAGCTCACCGCGTCGGCCGCGTCGTGCCAGCCGCTGTCGTGCGCGTAACCGAACGCCATCCGCTGGAACTTCAACGGCCAGTCCAGCCAGGCCGCCGAACCGGCGCGTTCCAGCTGCCAGTTCAGCGCCGCCTCGGTGTCCCGCGGGTTCGCCACCCGCGGGACGTTCCGGCGCTCCACGACAACCTCCCCCCAGGCCATAGGTAATCCTCCCCGATCCCCCGTCCTCGGCCGGTGTGCCGTGGCATGACCGAAATCCTGCCGGGCGCGGATACAGCCGCCGTACATTGCCCTGCGAGCGTTGCCCGGCGGGCTCAGCCGGCTGCGACCCCTGCTTCGGAGCCGGCCAGCAACCGGCGGCAGTCGGCCGCGGCGCCGTCGTTCCCTGCCTGCTGCCAGACCCGCGCGGCGCGCTCGAGGGTACGGCGGGCGTTGTCGATGCTGCCCGTCGTCAGATAGAGCTCGCCGAGATGCTGCGCCGCTTGACCCTCGACGCTGCGGTCGCCCAGCCGGTGGCCGATGTCCATCGCGTCCAGCAGGGTCTTCCGGGCCGCGGCGACCTCGCCGCGCTCCATCAGCGCCTGCCCGAGCAGCGACCGCGTGTACGCCGCGCAGTGGTCGTCGCCCATCCCGTCGAAGATCGCCAGCGCCTTGCGCAGCTGCCGGACCGCCTCGTCGTGCCGGCCCTGAACGACCCGGAGCGCCGCGATGCGTCGCCGTACCTTGGCCTCGCGGTGGGCGTCGGCACGGCGTACGGCGATCTGGAACGCCCTCGCCAGCAGGCTCCGGGCGGTGTCCAGGTCGCCGCGGACCAGGTAGACGTTCGCGGCCGCGGTCCGCGCCAGGGCCTCGGCGTTCGCGTTGCCGTCCTCGACGAACGCCTCGATCGCCTTCTCGTACTGCTCCAGTCCCTTGTCCCGCTCGCCGCGCTCCCGCAGCCAGGTGCCGAGCCCGACGGCAGCGACGCCCTCACCGAGCCGGTCGCCGACCTCGGCGAACACCTGCGCGGCCGCGTCGAAGTGCCGGCGCGCGGTCTCCCAGTCGTCCTGGTAGACCGCCAGCTGACCGAGGTTGCGGTGCATGATCGCCTCGCCGCGCCGGTCATCGCAGGCGACCGCGCTCAGCAAACCCTGCTGGTGCGAGCCGTTCCAGTCCTCGAAGCCGGCTCGCAGGTCGAGGTACGGGCCCCAGGCGGCAGCGATCCGCCACGCGTGCTCGTGCAGCCCGTTCTGCGCCGCGGCCCGGATCGCCGGCACGAACGTACTGCGCTCGCTGTCGAACCACGCGATCGCGTCGGTCTCGGTGAACGGCGACGGGTCGGGCGCGGTCAACGGACCGGTGTGCTCGAGAACGCCGAAGTACTCGAAGGACAGCGCCTCGTTGGCGCGGCGGATCTTGTTCAGGATCTCGTCGACGACTGTCTCCACGTCGCGGATCGCCTGTGCCTGCTGCGCCTCGGTGCCGACCGCGAGCGCGTGCAGCCGCAGCAGGTCGTGCACCCGGTACCGCGCCGTACCGCGGTGGTCGACCGAGCTGATCCGGACGAGGTTCACCTCGATCAGCCGGTCCAGACTGCGCCGTACGGCGGCCGGCGACGCGATCGCTTCCAATGCGCGGGCCGAGAACACCCCGACCGCGAAGTGGCCGATCAGGCGGTACAACCGGGCCTCTTCGGGACTGAGCGCGTCGTAACTGAGGTCCGCACTGGTCCGGACGGCGAGCTCACCGATGCTCAGCTCGTCCAGGCGCGAGGTCTCGTCCCGCAGCCGCCGGGCCAGTTCGCGGGCGCTCAGGTCCGGACGCTGCGCCAGCCGGCTGCCGACGATCCGGATCGCGAGCGGCAGGTTCGCGCACGCGGACAGGATCTCCTCGGCCTCGGGCGACGACGGATCGATCCGCCCGGCACCGGCCACCGACGACAGCAGTACGGCGGCCTCGCGGTCGTCGAACGTGTCGAGGGGCAGGCTGTCCGCCCCGGCCAGGTCCATCAACCGGTTCCGGCTGGTCACCACGACCGCGGACGCCCCCGTCCCCGGCATCAACGGTGTCACCTGACCGGCGGTCGCCACGTCGTCGAGGATGATCAGCACCCGTCGGCTCGCCAGCTCGGACCGCAGCATCGCGGACCGCCGCTCCGGGTCCGTCGGGATCGCGTAGTCCGGAAGGTTCAGGCTGAGCAGCAGATCGGTCAGCGCGGCTGCCGGATCGCGCGGGTGCGTCGCACCGTGCATGTCCAGGTAGATCTGCCCGTCCGGGAAGTACTCACGGACTTGATGGCCGAGTCGCACGGCCAGTGAGGTCTTACCCGTTCCCGGTGCGCCCGAGATGACCGCGATCGGCGGCCGCACCGGGTCACGGCCGCAGACCAGGTCCCGCAGTTGCTCCAGGTTGTGCTGCCGGCCGTTGAAGTCGGCCAGGTCGAGCGGCAGCTGACTCGGTGGCCGCAGCGGGTCGGTCAGTTCCGGGGCCGCCATCGGTCCGGCGGGCGGAGGCGGTACGGGACGGTCCGCCGTACGGTCTGCCGGGATGCCTGGGTTCGGCCAGTTGGCCGACGGGCCGTTCTCGGCGCGGGCACCGGCGGCCTCCAGTTCGGGACCGGGCTTGATGTCCAGCTCGTCAGCCAGCGTCTGCACAGCCTTCGCGTACGCCGCTCGCGCCTCACCACCACGTCCCGCGGCGAGCAGAGCGTCGACCAGGCGGCGCCAGAGCTGCTCGTCGTACGGGTCGTCCACGAGGCGGGCACTCAGCAGTACTGCGGCGCCACTCGCGTCGCCGTACTCGAGCCGGAGGTCGAGCAGTGTGTCGACCAGACCGCGGTGCTGCGCTTCCAGACGGCCGATGGAGCCCTCCCACGCCGCGGGCATTGGGAGGTCCTCGAGCGGACGGCCGCGCCAGAGCGCGTACGCGCGGGACAGCACCTGCATAGCCTGCCGGTCGTCACCGGCGTCTCGCAGGTGACCGCCTTCGGCAAGGAGCGACTCGAACAGGCTGGCGTCGAGCTCGTCGACACCGACCTCGATGCTGTAGCCGGCCGCCGAGGTGTCGATCGGCGCGGGAAGTCCGGCGTCCTGCAGCACCCCGCGGAGCGCACGGACGTAGGTCCGGATGTTCGCGGTGGCCGACCGCGGCGGGTTGTTCTCCCAGAGCGCGTCAGCGATCAGATCGGTGGAGACGAAGCGGTTCGGGTGCAGGAGCAACGTGGCCAGCAGCTGGCGCGGTTTCGCGGCCTTGAGCGGCTGGCCCTGGACGTGGACGAGGCGCAGAGGTCCGAGGATCGCGTACCTCAGACTGTCCACTCGTCCGACCTCTCCACTCTGGAACCGACCTATCGTGGCATCCGCCCACACCCGGCGGGAAGCCCGATGTACGCCGGATGTATCTCAGTGCGGCACTGTTGTCGTCAGGTACCGGGGGGAGGGCAGGCCCGGGTGGCGACTTGACCGCCGTCACGCCGGGCCTGGCACTGGGAGTGAGTCCGGGGTCGGGGGACCTGGATCACGGGGAACCGGTGCCTACTGGCCACCGGTGAAAGGCGGCTGTCCGTCCTGTGGCGCGGGGGAACCCGCAGGCGGGCCGCCCACCGGTGGCTCTCCCTGGTACCCCTGCGCGGGGTATTGGCCCTGCTGACCCGGCTGCCCCTGCTGACCCTGGTACGGAGGCTGCTGGGGCGGTTGCTGGTAGCCGCCCGGGATCTGCTGCTGCGGGTAGCCCTGCTGGTAGTTGCCCTGGTCCCCCGGCATCTGCGGGTGGATCTGACCGGACGACGGCGCTCCCGGCTGCATCTGCGGCGGCGCCTGCTCCCCCGCGACCGAGCCGATGGTGCCGAACGACACCTGCGGGACCGCGCGGACCTGCTCGTCCTTGACCTCGAAGTACCCGGCCTTCTCGAACTTGAAGCCGTTCGCGATCACGTTCGACGGGAACGCCTCGATGCGGGTGTTGTAGTCGCCGACGTTCGCGTTGTAGAACCGGCGGCCGGCCGCGATCCGGTCCTCGGTGTCGGTCAGCTCGCGCTGCAGGCCGAGGAAGTTCTGGTTCGACTGCAGCTGCGGGTACTGCTCGACCGAGATCATCATCTGACGCAGCGCGCCGGACAGTTCACCCTCCGCAGCAGCTCGCTGCTCCGGGTTCGAGCCCTGCACGTTCACCGCCTGGGTACGCAGCCGGGCGACCTCCTCGAACACGTGCCGCTCGTGGGCCGCGTACGCGCGCACGGTCTCGACCAGGTTCGGGATCAGGTCGTACCGGCGGTGCAGCTCGACGTCGATCTGCCGCCACGACTCCTGGATCAGGTTCCGCTGCTTGACGAACCGGTTGTACGACGTGATCAGCATGATCGCCAGAATGACGACGACCGCGACGATCGCGATGATGACCCAGACCATTTCCCAGCTCCCGAGGTATTGGCAGTGCTGGGATCGACTCTACGGGTAGGTAGGTCCGCCCGGTGGCTGCTGCGCACGGGGGTCGACGCCCGCGTAGTCACGCCAGACGTAGGGCGGAACGTTCTCCAGAACCTGCTGCAGCAGCATCAGCCGGTTCATCATCTCGGTCGGGTTGTGACTGCCCTTGTCCCAGCCGACCAGCGAGTTTCCCTCGATCCGCCAGCCGATCTCGCCGCGGGCGAGCAGCAGCTCCATCATCCGCGGCGTCACCACCGCGTGCCCGAACCGCTCGTCGTCGGCCTTCACCCGGAACGCCCGGTTGAACTGGTCGCTCTCGAACTGGATGTCGCGGAACCCGAACGCGTTCGCGACCGCGCCGCCGAAGATCCCCTCGTGCGTCACCTCGAGGTGCGGCAGTGCGCCCGGCAGCTGCATCACCACGACGCCGTAGCGGTGCGTGGTGGTCCGCCGCTGGCCGCGGCTGTTGGTGGTGTGCGTCTGGTAGCTGTAGTCGAAGGCAACCATCGGATGCCCGTTGTACTGCCCGGACAGCACGTTCTGCGCCCGTCGATGGTCACCGGAGTCGAACGGCGTACCCCGCCATTGGCCGGCCAGCGACGGGTTCGACGGTACGTAGGACCAGCCCTGCTGGGCGGCGAACCCGGCGAACAACTCACGGCGCTTCTTCGCGCGGTAGTAGTTGAAGAAGAAGATTCCGAGCCCGAGCAGGACGGCTACCAGGACGAACGCGACGGTACTGCTCTGCATCAGCTGAGACCCAGGTCCTCGAGTCCGAACACGGTCCGATACTCCAAGCCCTCTGCTTCCACCCGCTCCTGCGCGCCGGTCGACCGGTCCACGATCACCGCGACCGCGACCACCTCGGCCCCGGCCTCCCGCAGCGCCTCGACCGCGGTCAGCACCGAACCACCGGTCGTCGAGGTGTCCTCGACCGCCAGCACCCGGCGGCCCTTGACGTCCGGACCCTCGATCCGCCGCTGCAGACCGTGCGTCTTCTCGGCCTTGCGTACGACGAACGCGTCCAGCGTCCGGCCCTGCTGCGCGGCGGCGTGCAGCATCGACATCGCGACCGGGTCCGCACCGAGCGTGAGGCCACCGACGGCGTCGTACTCCAGGTCCTTGGTCAGCTCGAGCATCGCCGGGCCGATCAGCGGCGCGGCGGCCGCGTCCAGCGTGATCCGGCGCAGGTCGACGTAGTAGTCGGCTTCCTTGCCGGATGCCAGCGTCACCCGGCCGTGCACGATCGCCTTGTTCTTGACCTGCTCCAGCAGTCCGTCCCGGTCGTAGCTCATGAGCGTTGAGCTTAGAACACTGCTCAGTCCACTACTTCTTGCCGACCTTGACCAAGTGACCGAAGGCAACCGAGCGGTCCGGTGAGTGGAACAGGTCCTGGCAGGTGGTCAGCGTGATGACCGCCTTGGTGGGCGTCTGGTTCTTGCCGGGAACGGGGTCGAGGACCCAGGTGTCGGTCGGCTGGACGGTCAGATCACGGGGCGAGCCGTCCAGCTCGTAGGTGTAGATGGCGTCCTGGGTCTCCACGACGACCTGGTCGCCCTCCCGCAGATCGAGCAGCTTGCGGAACGGGGAACCGTGGGTGACCCGGTGGCCGGCGATCGCGAAGTTGCCCGGCTGGCCCGGCATCTGGGTCTGTGGATAGTGGCCGATCCCACGCGCCAGATCGCTCGCGTCGACGCCCTCGACGATCGGCTTCTCCCAATCGGCGCCGAACTTCGGGATCCGGAGCAGGAAGATCGGCTTCCCGGGCGCCGGCCGAGCCGTGGCCGTGGCCGTCGCTGTCGTCGGGGCCGGCTTCTTCCACTGCTGCCGCAGCGAACTCTCGCCCTGACCCATCGCGTGGTTCGAGGTGATGCCGGTGCCGAAGTACTGCCAGCCGACCCAGCCGAGCAGCCCGACGCCGGCCACCAGGAGCAGGATCCCCAGGACTCTGACTACTCCCCGCATGGGTCCCAGTATGCAGTTCGGCTGCAAAGCCTGTGCACGACGTGTCGATGGACGCCGATGGTTGCCCGGCACGACGATGTGGACGATCGTCGTAGACGGAGGTGTGCGGGTGAAGGCGCTGGTCAAGGCCGAGGCAAAGCAGGGTCTGTGGTTGCAGGACGTCCCGGAACCGAAGATCGAGGCCGACGAGGTCCTGATCAAGGTGCTCCGGACCGGGTTGTGCGGAACCGATCTGCACATCCAGAGCTGGGACCACTGGGCGCAGAAGAACGTGCCGGTGCCGATGGTCACCGGGCACGAGTTCTGCGGTGAGGTGGTCGAGATCGGCGTCGGTGTTCGCGACGTCGCGGTCGGTGACCTGGTCAGCGGCGAAGGGCACCTGGTCTGCGGCCGTTGCCGCAACTGCCGCGCCGGTCGCCGCCACCTGTGCATCAAGACGCGCGGTCTCGGTGTCCACGTCCCGGGCGCGTTCGCGGAGTACGTCGCCCTGCCCGCGAGCAACGCGTGGGTACACAAGGACCCGGTCGACCTGGATGTCGCAGCGATCTTCGACCCGTTCGGCAACGCGGTCCACACGGCGCTGTCGTTCCCGCTGGTCGGTGAGGACGTCCTGATCACCGGTGCCGGCCCGATCGGGGTGATGGCCGCGGCGGTCGCACTGCACGCCGGTGCGCGGAACGTGGTGATCACCGACCTCTCGGAGTACCGGCTGGACCTGGCCCGGAAGATCGGCGTCACCCGCGCGGTGAACGTCGGCGAGGAGACGATCGCGCAGGCGCAGCAGAGCCTGGGGATGCGCGAGGGGTTCGACGTCGGGATGGAGATGTCCGGGCAGCCGGCCGCGCTGCGGGACATGCTCGCGAACATGACGCACGGCGGGAAGGTCGCGATGCTCGGCCTGCCGTCGGACGAGATCGCGATCGACTGGGGCACCGTGGTGCTCAACATGCTGACCATCAAGGGCATCTACGGCCGGGAGATGTTCGAGACCTGGTACTCGATGTCGGTGATGCTGGAACGCGGCCTGGACCTGACCCCGGTGATCACCCACCGGTTCGGGTACGGCGACTTCGCGCGCGCCTTCGACGTCGCGCGGCAGGGGCACTGCGGCAAGGTGATCATGGACTGGACGGCTGAGACCCTGGAGGAGAAGCACTGATGTTCGGGCGGATGCGGGACGACCTGAAAACGACCGTCGGCGAGATCCGGGACGCGGGGCTGTACAAGTCCGAGCGGGTGATCACGTCACCCCAGCAGTCCCTGATCTCGGTTGCTACTGGCAACGAAGTACTGAACTTCTGCGCGAACAACTACCTCGGGCTGTCCGATCACCCCGACGTTGTCGCGGCGGCCAAACAAGCCCTTGACCGGTGGGGATTCGGGCTGTCCTCGGTGCGCTTCATCTGCGGCACCCAGCAGATCCACAAGGACCTGGAAGGTGCCCTGAGCACCTTCCTCGGGACCGAGGACACGATCCTCTACAGCTCCTGCTTCGACGCCAACGGCGGCCTCTTCGAGACGCTGCTCGGTGCCGACGACGCGATCATCTCCGACGAGCTGAACCACGCCAGCATCATCGACGGCATCCGGCTGTCGAAGGCGAAGCGGTACCGGTACAAGAACCGCGACATGGCCGACCTCGAGGCCCAACTGAAGGACGCCGCCGGCGCGCGCTACCGGCTGATCGCCACCGACGGCGTGTTCTCGATGGACGGGTACGTCGCCCCGCTCGACGAGATCTGCGACCTCGCGGAGCGGTACGACGCGCTGGTGATGGTGGACGACTCGCACGCGGTCGGGTTCGTCGGTCCGGACGGCGCCGGCACCCCGTCGCTGTTCGGCGTCAAGGACCGCGTCGACATCGTCACCGGCACCCTCGGCAAGGCGCTCGGCGGTGCCTCGGGTGGTTACGTCTCCGCCCGTCGCGAGATCGTCGAGCTGCTCCGCCAGCGCTCTCGCCCGTACCTGTTCTCGAACTCGCTGGCGCCGTCCGTCACCGCGGCGTCCCTGAAGGCCCTCGAGATGATCGGCGGCTCCAGCGACCTGCGCGACAAGCTCAGCGCTAACACCGCGCTGTTCCGCACCAAGATGACCGAGGCCGGCTTCGACGTCCTGCCCGGCGACCACCCGATCTCCCCGGTGATGATCGGTGACGCGGCCGAGGCGGGCCGGCTGGCCGACAAGCTTCTCGACCTGGGGATCTACGTCATCGGCTTCTCGTACCCCGTCGTACCGCAGGGCAAGGCGCGGATCCGCGTCCAGCTCTCGGCGGCGCACTCGACCGAGGACGTGGAGCGCGCGATCGCGGCGTTCATCGAGGCTCGGGCCGCCCTGGCGGCGTAGCCGAACCGGTGGTCGGTGCTCCGAGCGCTTGCTCGAGCCGGGCACCGACCGCGTCCAGGTCTCGCGGCAGGGTCGCCGGGGTGGCGGTCGTCAGCAGGTTCTGGATATCGGTCCGGGCCCCTCGGACGGCGTTGCGGAGCGTGCGGGCGCGGGTTCCGTCGGCGTCGTTCGGTGCTTTCGACGCGAGGGCGGTCAGCTTGTCCTCGACGGCGACGACCCGGCTCGACTCGACGTTCCAGGCGCCGGCGGCCGCCATCGGCGAGGGCTGCCGGCGGAGGTCGGCGATCAGGGTGCGGGCGAACCACGTCACCTCGCCCTCGGCGGCGGAGAGGTCGTCCCGCCAGGCGCTGCGCCGGCGCGACCTGATGAGCAGCGGTATCCCGACTGCCAGCACGAGCGCTATCGCGGCCAGCACCCACCACAGCCAGGTGGGTGCGTCGCCGCTGTTGGCCGAGGTGGGTTGCACCGTCGTCGCGGTTGTTGGTGTCGGGGCCGAGGTGAACACCGTCTTGGTCTGCGACGTGGTCGTCGTCTGCGTCGGCGAGACCGTCGCCGTCCTGGTGCGTTCGGTCGTCGTGGTGACGGTCGGCGGTGCGGTTGGCGGGGCAGTCGGCGGGGCGGTCCGTGTCGGTCCGGTGGGGACCGACGACTCGGCGGGACTCGATGCGGCCGCCGGCGCGGTCGGATTCGCCGAGGGTTCCGGCGAGCGGGTGCGGCTGGTCACCGGCGCGGCGCTCTCCTGGGGCGCGGACTCCTGGGGTGCGGACGAGCGGGCCGGCAGTGTCGCGGTCACGGACGGCACCGATGGCACCGCCTGAGGAGTGCGCGTTGATGATCCTGACGGGAGCTCGACGGACCCGTTTTCTCCACAGGAGACGAGGAGCAGCGCCGCCAGCGCAAGACCAACCGCTCGCAGCATCTGTGCCCACCCCCGGGTCCCTCGTCGGTGCTCGCGAATCCGGCTCGCAGGACGAAGATCGCATCTGGGACACCGAGTCCGACTCATCCACCTAGGGCGATATTCGCCGGCGCCGGGACGCCTGGTTCGCCGATTTGTCGGTGTTCGCGGGCAGGATGTGGGCATGTCGGTTCTGAGTGCGAAGGCGGTCAACCGGGCAACGCTCGCGCGGCAACTGTTGCTCGAGCGCGAGTCCACGTCCGCGGTCCAGGTGGTCGAGCGGCTCGCCGGGATGCAAGGGCAGGAGCCCAAACACCCGTACGTCGGGCTGTGGACGCGGATCGACGGGTTCACGGAGACCCAGCTGGATCAGGCCGTCGAGGCGCGGGGCGTCGTCCGCGCGACGATGTTCCGCGGGACCTTGCATCTGGTGACCGCGGCGGACTACCTGCGGTTCCGGGTGACGGTGGCGCCGGTGCTCGAGGCCGGGTTGAAGGTGCTCGGTGACCGGGGCGCGGGGCTGCAGCCGGACAAGGTCGTTGCCGCCGCGGAGAAGCTGCTCGCGAAGGAACCGTTGACGTTCACCGAAGTGCGGGACGCGCTCCAGCAGCAGTTCCCGGAGGTGAACGAGCGCGCGCTCGGGTTCTGCACGCGGATGCTCGTGCCGCTGGTGATGTACCCGACGGACGTGCGCTGGTCCTGGACGGCGAACTCCCGGTTCACCCCGGCCGAGGAGTGGATCGGTAAGAAGCTGCACCGACGCGCCGAGGCCAAGGAGCTGGTCATTCGCTACCTCCAGGCGTTCGGTCCGGCGACTCCCGCGGACTTCCAGACCTGGTCCGGATTGCAGAAGGCGAAGCCGTTGTTCGACGCGCTGGAGCTGGTGACCTTCACCGACGACGCCGGCAAAACGCTGTACGACGTACCCGATGGCCCTCGGCCGGATCCGGAGACACCGGCGCCGGTGCGGTTCCTGCCGGAGTTCGACAACGTGCTGCTGTCACACGCGAAACGGGAGCGGATCATCGCGGACGAGCACAAACCCGCTGTGTACACGAAGAATCTCCGGGTCAAGGCGACGTACACCGTCGACGGGGTGGTCGCCGGGCTGTGGACGAGCGAGAAGAAACGCGGTGTGGCCACTCTCACCCTGACCCCGTTCGGGAAGTTGCTGAAGAAGACACAGGCCGAGCTGGAGCGCGAAGGCAGCGGGCTGCTCCGCTTCCTGGAGCCGGATGCCAAGTCCTTCGCGGTGGTTACGAACGGTTAATGAGGTTGTTGTCACACGTCAGATGACTGGGCCGGAAACCTTTTGCCGGGTGGAATGGGTAGATGAGCACAGTCCCCTCCATCACTCTGGACAACGGCGTCGAGATCCCGCAGCTGGGCCTGGGGGTCTGGCAGATCGAGGACGAGATCGTCACCGACGTCGTGGCCGCTGGGTTCGAGACCGGCTACCGGCACATCGACACCGCGGCCATCTACGGCAACGAAGAAGGTGTCGGCCGGGCCATCGCCGCGTCCGGCATCCCCCGTGACGACCTGTTCATCACCACCAAGGTGTGGAACAGCGACCAGGGCTACGACTCCACGCTGAAGGCGTTCGACACCAGCCTGGCGAAGCTCGGCCTCGAGTACGTCGACCTGTACCTGATCCACTGGCAGTCGCTGCAGCGCGATCTGTACGTCGACACCTGGAAGGCCCTCGAGCAGCTGTACGCCGACAAGCGGGTCCGCTCGATCGGTGTCTCGAACTTCCACGAGCCCGCGCTGCGGCGGATCTTCGAGGAGACCACGATCCGGCCGGCGGTGAACCAGATCGAGCTGCACCCGGCGCTGCCGCAGGACGACCTGCGCGCGTTCAACGCCGAGAACGACATCGTCACCGAGGCGTGGAGCCCGCTGGCCTCCGGCGACCTGCTGGAGAACGCCGCGCTGAAGACGATCGGTGCGAAGTACGGTAAGTCGGCCGCGCAGGTGATGATCCGCTGGCACCTGCAGCTCGGCAATGTGGTGATCCCGAAGTCCAAGACCCCGAGCCGGATCCAGGAGAACTTCGAGGTCTTCGACTTCGCCCTGGACAACGACGACATGGCCGCCATCGCCGACCTCGAAACCGGCGTCCGCACCGGCGGCGACCCGGACGTCTTCGGCTAAACGAGTTCCAGGAAGCGTTGCAACACGGGTGAGCGGTTGGCCGGCGACCAGGCCACGGAGAGTTGCCAGGGTGGCAGGTCGTCGGACAACTCGCGGTAGACGACGCTGTCCGGGTTCGTCGGTGGTGTCGGGCTGATCAGCAGCGACACCCCGAGCCCGGCGGCGACCAGCGACACGATCGTCTGGACGTCGGCCGCCTCCTGCTCCATCTGCGGCGTGAACCCGGCCGCCCGGCAGTACCCGACGATCGTGTCGTACACCGCCGGGCCGCTCGGCCGCGAGTAGAACACGAACGGCTCGTCCGCCAGGTCCGTCAGCCGCACCCGTTTGCGCCGGGCCAGCCGATGCCGCGCCGGCAGCACGGCCACCAGCGGGTTCTCCGCCACCACCCGAGACGCCAGACTCGGCGCCAGTTGTACGACGGCATCCCCGCCCGACGGCGTACTCGGACGGAGTAGCCCCACGTCGATCCGCCCGTCCCGCAACGCCTCCGTCTGGCGCAGCGTCGTCAGCGTCTCCAGATCGAGCACCACCTCGGGATACGCCTCCCGAAAGGCTCCGAGGATCCGCGGCAGCGCCTCGAACGTTGCCGACTGCACGAATCGCAGCCGCAACGTCCCGAGCTCACCGCGCTGCGTCCGCTGCGCCGCGCGAACCGCCTCGTCGGCCCGCCGCAACAGATCCTGAGCCTCGGCGAGAAACGTCGCCCCCGCGGCCGTCAGCACGAACCGGCGCTTCACCCGGGCGAACAGCTCCACACCGAGATCGTGCTCCAGCGCGGCGATCTGCCGGCTGAGCGACGGCTGGGTGAGGTGCAGCCGGGTCGCGGCACGCCCGACGTTCATCTCCTCGGCCACCACCACGAACGACCTGAGCTGACGCAGTTCCATACGCTCAATCATGCACCAAACACATCAACTCAGCGAAGAACTTTCATTGGACGCATCAAGGTCCCGGTTCCTACTGTCGAAGGGTCGAAAGGAACCACCGTGCACTACGTCCCATTCAGCGTCATCAAGTCGATCCACGACCAGACTCACTCGGCCATGCCGGACGCACCGATCCGGCCCTACGCTCCCCGTCGCCACTTCTTCTCCATGGTCAGCACGTGGTTCCGAACCACCCGGCCGGAACAGCTGTGCGAAGCTGAGGTCCGTGATCGAGGTACGACGCCTGCGGGTGTTGCGCGCGCTTGCTGACCACGGGACCGTGACGGCGGCCGCCGAGGTGCTGCACCTGACGCCCTCGGCGGTCTCCCAGCAGCTGGCCGCCCTGGAGTCCGAGGTCGGCCAGGAACTGCTCGAACGCCGCGGCCGCCGGGTCGCGATCACCTCGGCCGGCCGCCTGCTGCTCGCCCACGCGGACACGATCCTCGCCGAGGTCGAACGCGCCGAGGACGCGATGCGCCTGAACGCGAACGGCGTCAACGGCGAAGTGCGCGTGACCGCCTTCGCCACCGCCATCACCTTGCTGGTCGCCCCGACCCTGACCCGGCTGCGGGAGACCACCCCCGGCCTCGACCTCGTCGTCCGCGACGCCGAGGGGCACCAGGGCATCACCCAACTGCTCGATGGTGACGCCGACCTCGCGATCGCCGTCGAGCATCGCGGCTCGCCGCGCCCCGACGACCGCCGCCTGTCCCGGATCCCCTTGTACGCCGAACCGTTCGTCGCCGTCCTGCCACCGGCGCACCCGGCCGCGAACCACGACACCATCGAGCTGGCGATGCTCGCGCAGGACGACTGGGTGATGACCACCCCCGGCAACCCGATCCGCGACGTCGTCGTCCTCGCCTGCGAACAGGCCGGGTTCCAGCCGCGGATCGTCCACCAGTCCGACGACTTCCGCGCAGTCGCCGCACTTGTCGCCGCCGGCGCGGGCGTCTCTCTGGTCCCGCGCCTCGCCGTACCGGAGCCGACGCTGGCGCTGATCCGTCCGCTTCCCGATCCGGCCCCGACCCGCCGGGTGTACGCCGCAGTTCGCGCGAGCCGGGCCGATCACCCCCTGATCACCGCCACCCTCGACGTACTCACCGAGGTCGCGGAGAAGCTGTAGCTCAGTTCGAGATCACCACGGTCTTCCGAATCACGTCGGCGTCCTCGACCGCACGCAGCAGGTACGTCGCGACGTCGGCCCGCGTCATCGAGAAGCCGCCCCGCACCGTGCCCTCGGTGTTGCTGCGGATCCTGCCCTTCGCGGCACCATTCGTCAGTCGCGGCGGGCACACGATCGTCCAGTCGGTACCGCTCGCCGCGACCAACTCCTCCATCCGTCGGGTATCCGCGAACGACTCCCGCAGGACCCGCTGCAGGATCGGCTTCACGACGTACTTCGTGAACGGGTGGTCCCCTTTGCTGTGGATCCCAGCGGCACTCACCACGAGGAACCGCCGTACACCGGTCGCGTCCATCGCCTCCAGCACGCTCCGCGCGCCGTCGGTCAGCACACTGCTCAGCCCCGACGGACGCGGACCGAGCGCGGACAACACCGCGTCGTGGCCGTCCACGACGGGCGTGATCGCGGCCGGATCCAGCACGTCGGCGGTCACCACGTCGACCAGCCCAGTGGGCACCCCGGCCCGCGCCGCGACCAGCCGCAGTTCCGGCAGCGCCACCTGAAGACTCGAGCCCTCGCGCACCACGGCCGTCACCGCATGACCGGCCGCGATCCCCTGACGCACCAGCTCGGTCCCGATCCGGCCCGACGCCCCGAACACCACCAGCTTCATCCTCGACCCCTCCAGGTTAGTAAACACTCACTCACCATGGTTAGTGAACACTCACCAACCTGTCAAGGTAGGCTGCCGACGACGACGGGAGGACAGGGATGGGCACCAGGGAGGACATCCTGGACGCGGCCGCGGAGGTACTGCGGACGCAGGGCTTCGCGCGGGCGACCACCAAGTCGATCGCGCAGGTCGCCGGGTACTCCGAGGCGGCGCTCTACAAGCATTTCGCGGACAAGGCCGCGATCCTGCTCGCGGTCCTGCACGAGCGGATGCCCCAGCTCCCCGGCTCACTCAAGGAACTGATCGGCAACCCGGGCAGCGGGACAGTGCGCGGCAACCTGACCCGCCTGGCCCGGACCGCGATCGAGTTCTACGTCGAAGGGTTCCCGATCCTGGTGTCGCTGTTCTCGTCGCAGGACCTGCTCGTCGCCCATCGGCGCCGGCTGCAGGAACTCAACGCGGGGCCGCACAAGGCGCAGGAGGGACTGGTCCGCTACCTGCGCGAGGAGCAGAAGCTCGGGCGCATCCGGCGTACCGCTGATGTGGACGCCGCGGCGGCGCTGTTGTTCGGTGCCTGCTTCCAGCGCGGGTTCGAGGTCGCGTTCGCCGGTCTCGAGCCGACGGCCGACGAGCACGCCACGTTCGCGGCCGCGCTGGCCAAGACGTTGTCCGAGTCACTACTCCCGGTCAAGCGCGCCGCCGGGGGTCCAGCCCCACGGTCGACACCCGCGCGATGAGCGCGCGCGGCGTGAACCGCGCCGCGACCATAACCGCCTTGTAGCGCAGGCTCGGGACCGAGATCGCCTTGCCGCGCGCCAGGTCCTTCCAGGCCGCGTCGACCAGATCGGTCGCGTCCAGCCACATGAACGACGGGATGAGCGACTTGTCCATCCCCATCCGCTCGTGGAACTCGGTGTGCACGAACCCCGGGCACAGCGCCATCACGGCAACCCCCTGGGCGTGCAACTGGACCGCCAGCCCGGCCGAGAACGTCGTCACCCACGCCTTGTGCGCGCTGTAGACGTTGCGCTGCAGGAATCCGGCGACCGACGACACGTTGATCACCGCACCCGAGCCCCGCTCGATCATCGGCTGTACGGCGGCGTGCGTGAGCCGCAGGACGACGCGCACCAGCAGATCGAGTTGCTTCTCCTCGACCTCGACCGGGTTCAGCCAGAACGGCTTCTTCTGCCCGAATCCGGCGTTGTTCACCAGTACCTCGATCGGTCCGGTGCGGAACCGCTCCTCGACGCGGGCCAGGTCGTCCGGGTCGGTCAGGTCGGCGGCCAGCACCTCGCACTCGACACCGTGCAACCGGGTGATCTCGGTGGCGACCTCCTTGAGCCGCGCCTCGTCGCGCGACACCAGCACCAGGTCGTAACCCTCGCGCGCCAGCTTGTCCGCGAACGCCCGGCCGATCCCGGTCGCCGGTCCGGTGACCAGCGCAGTCGCCATGGTGTGCCGTCCCTCCCGTAGGTACAGAGTCCAGTGTGTCACCTACGCTGTTCGGATGCTGGCGGACATCGAGACCTGGGTGCTGGACCTCGACAACACTCTCTACCCGGCCGGTTCCGCACTCGCCGATCAGCTCACCCACGGCATCCTCTCGACCCTGGCCGAGTACTACGGAACCGACCTCGCCGGCGCCCGTCGCATCCAGTCCGAACTCGTCGCCGAATTCGGTACGTCGCTGCGCGGCGCGATGCTGACCGGCACCATCGACCCGCACGACTTCCTCGGCTTCGAGCGCCGGATCGACTACTCGGTGATCGGTCCCGACCCGGCACTCGCCGCCGCCCTGGAGACGCTGCCCGGACGCCGGTACGTGTACACGAACGGATCGGCGTACCACGCGGAGCAGGCGCTCCGGCGGCTCGGACTGGGCGACTGCATCGACGGTGTCTTCGACATCCTCGCCGGTGACCTGGTCCCGAAGCCGTACGCCGAGAGCCTGGACGCGTTCCTGACACGGTTCGGGATCGACCCGGCGCTGGCCGCGATGTTCGACGACCTCGAGGTGAACCTCGCGCTGCCGCACGAGCGCGGGATGACGACCGTGTGGGTGACCGGCGGGGCGCCGTACGAGCAGCTCGCGGCGCGGCGGTGGCGGGCGGCTGATGTATCAGGCTTTCTCAGTGCGCTGACAAAGATCTGATGAATTGTGGGCTGCGACCCGTCGTCTCAGCCTGGCGATGGGCGATGTGACCGCGAATGGTCTGAGGACTTAGGCTTCTGGGGAGGAGGTGAGGGGATGGCTGCAACGGACAAGGCGCTGGCCGGGCTCCGGCAGATGATCGCGTCCGGTGAGCTCGGTCCGGGGGCCAAGTTCCCGCCGGAGCCGGAGTTGTGCGACCACCTGGGGGTGTCCCGGAGCTCGCTGCGCGAGGCGGTGCGCTCGCTGGGGGCGCTCGGGGTGATCGAGTCCCGGCACGGTTCGGGGACGTACGTGTCGGCGCTGGACCCGGCCACGATCATCCGCCGGTTCTCGCTCTCGGTCGAGCTGATCCCGCTCGAGGGGGTGCTCGAGCTGCTCGAAGTACGCCGGGTGCTCGAATCGCACGCAACGGCCGCGGCGGCCGCTCGGCAGGACCCGGAGCTGGGGGCGCGACTGGGCGCGATCCTCGACCGGCTCGAGGCGACCACGGACGCGACCGAGATCCAGCACCTGGACGCCGAGTTCCACGGCGAGATCTGCACGGCCGGCGGCAACCAGACCGTTACCGCGCTGACCGACGTGATCCGTGGCCGCGGCGGCCACTACCGGATCTTCGAACCGGGCTCGGACTTCGACGCGATCAAGCAGACCAGCGACCGAGGCCACCGCGCGATCCTGCACGGAATCACCAGCCGGGACCCGGCCGCGGCCGCCACCGCGGCCTCCGACCACATCGCCCAGACCGAGCGCTGGCTCCGCGCCCTCCGCCCGGTCCCCCAACCGGACCTGCCATGAACTGGACTCTCCGCCCCGCGACCACCGCCGACCTCGAGGACCTCGTCGAGCTCCGGGCCGTCGTCATGCGCCCGGACCTGGAACGCCTCGGGCGGTACGACGCGGTGCGCGTCCGGCAACGGCTGCGCGACGCGTTCGTCCCTGAGAACACCCGGATCATCGAGGTCGACGGCGAGCTCGCCGGCTCGATCACCTTGCGGCCCGCCGCGGACCGTCAGTGGCTGGAGCACTTCTACCTCGCCCCGCACCACCAAGGGCGCGGCCTCGGTACGGCCGTTCTGGCGTCGGTGTTGGAACGCGCGGATATGACCGTCGCGCTGAACGTCCTGCAAGGCAGCCCGGCCCGCAAGCTGTACGACCGCCACGGCTTCGTGGTGGAGAGCGAAGACCCGGTCGACGTCTTCATGGTCCGTAAATTTCTCTGACCTGTCGAGATCTTGCGTGCCTGACGTCGGGTGCATAACCTCCAGACATTTCGTCCGGGAGGGGATCCGCCGATGTCCCGTTCGCGCTTGCTCACGGTCGCCCTGACGACCGCCGTCCTCGGTGCCCTGTTCATCACCCAACTGCTCATCACCCAGCCGGCCACCGCCCAACCCGGTACGCCGCGGGTCACCCGCGCCGGCCTCGATCCCGCACTGGTCGCCGGCCGCGGCGCCGACGTACCGTTCGTCGAGCAGGAGGCGGAGAACGCACTCTTCACCGGCGAACGGATCGGTCCGAGTCGCGAGGCGTACACGCTCCCGGCCGAGGCCTCCGGGCGCAGCGCCGTACGCCTTCAGCCGAAGCAGTACGTCGAATTCACGCTGACCCGTCCCGCGAACGCGCTGACGCTGCGGTACAGCATCCCCGACGCAGCAACCGGTGGCGGGATCACCGCACCACTGGACGTGTCGGTGAACGGGAAGCACAAGCGCACGATGACGCTGACGTCGCAGTACGCCTGGCTGTACGGGATGTATCCGTTCTCGAACGACCCGAACGTCGACCCGACCCCGGGCTGGTGGAAACCCGAACCGGATCCGGTCGCGAAGCCCTTCCGGCCGAACCACTTCTACGACGAGCAACGGGTGCTGCTCGATCGGACCTACCAGGCCGGTGATCGCGTGCGATTCGCCGTACCGCGGACCACGCCGGCCGCGTGGACGGTCGTCGACGTCGCGGACTTCGAACTGGTGAACGCACCGCTGCGGCAGCCGGCGCGATCGCTCGACGTACGACTCTTCGGGGCCGACCCGACCGGACGGCGGGATGCCGCGCCGGCGATCGAACGGACGATCGCGGCAGCGAAACGGATCGGCTGGTCGGTGTTCATTCCGGCGGGCACGTTCCAGGTCAACCGGCACATCGTCGTCGACCAGATGACGGTCCGCGGCGCCGGCAACTGGTGGACGATCATCAAGGGCCGGGTCCTCCCGCTCGCCGAACCGGCGCCGGACAAGTCCGTGCACAGCGCGCCCGGCTTCTACGGCCGGTACGCCGCCGACGGCGGGAGCACCGGCGTACATCTGTCGGACTTCGCGATCGAGAGTGACGTCCGGGAACGCATCGACACCGATCAGGTGAACGGGATCGGCGGCTCGATCGGCGGCGGCTCGACGATCGAGAACCTGTACCTGCACCACACGAAGGTCGGGATCTGGCTCGACGGCCCGATGGACGGCCTGCTGATTCGGAACAACGTGATCACCGACGCCGTTGCCGACGGCATCAACCTGCACGTTGGCGTGTCGAACGTCCGGGCCACCAACAACTTCGTGCGCAACAGCGGTGACGACGGGCTCGCGATGTGGTCGGAGGCGAACCCATCCGGTCTCGTCAACCACGACAACGTCTACGACCACAACACCGTGCAGACGCCGGTCCTCGCGAACAACATCGCCATCTATGGCGGCCGGGACAACGCGGTGACCGACAACCTCGTCGCCGACCCGATCCGGGAGGGCAGCACGCTGCACGCCGGATCACGGTTCAACGCGACACCGTTCGAGGGCACGCTGACCTTCGCCCGGAACACCACGATCCGCGGCGGGCCCCGCGACCTGAACTGGGACATCGGACTCGGGGCGATCTGGCTGTACGCCTTGCAGTCCACGATGTCCGGCAGGATCGAGATCACCGACAGTTCGTTCCTGGACTCGACGTACAACGCGATGCTGTTCGTCGTCGACTGGCCGGTGAAGGACGAGTACGCGATCACGAACGTTGCCGTCCGCAACATCAAGGTCGACGGCACCGGGACGAACGTGGTGAACGCCCGGGTCGGCGGCGGGGCGACGTTCGAGAACGTCGACGCGCGGAACGTCGGCGCGCCGTTCGTCAACAACTGCGGCACGTTCCACTTCAACGGCCCGCCCGAGTTCGAGGTGCGCGACCTCGGCGGCAACGACGGCGGCTGGACCGGCCCAACCTGGTGCGAGGACCGCCCCACCGTCGTGCCACCCCCGCCACCGTCGCCCTGGGGGTGAATTTGTCGCGCACCGGAGGCGTGCGCTAACCCGCCGTAGATGAGACGATCACCCCGGGGTGGGATCGCCACGGGGGGGGTGGGATGAGTCATTCGACCAGCAGGCAGGTCGTGCTGGACGCGTCGCTGCGGCTACAGGTCGTGCGCGCGCGAAGCTGCGACGAGTGGTTTGCGGGGCACGGCACGGCGGACGTGCGGATCTTCGGGGAGGACGACGACGCCCTGCGGGACTGGTTGCAAGACCAGTGCGGCAGGTCGGAGGAGCTGGTCGCGGTCACCTCGACGCGCTGCCAGACGCTGCACGGGTTTCGGCGGGGCCACGCGTACAACCAGATCCTGATCGAGCGCGGCGTACGGATGACCAGCTACTTCGACACCTGCGGCGGGGCGGACCAGGTCACCGACTTCATCATCGATGCCGAGAACATGCCGTACCACCTCGCCGACGGGGCGATGCAGGTGAAACTGCTGGACCGTGAGCGCGTCATCGTCGAAGGACCGGTCGTCGACGGCCGGCGCAGCCTGATGCTGCTGCGCTGCACCGAGGCGGTGAACGCGACCGGTCAGTATCTGCGGGCCGTCCGCGAAACCGCCGTACGGGCGGCGGAGTTCCGGGTGCGGCCAGGTGAGCTGACCGCGCGCCAGCGAGTGATCGCCGAGCAGCTCGAGGACGGGTGCACGGACGAGGAGATCGCGGAGCAGCTCGGGTTGAGCGTCCGGACCGTGCGGTACGAGGTCGCGCGGTTGCTCGACGTCTTCCAGGTCGTCACACGGTTCGCGGCCGGCGTCCGGTACGCGCGGTTGAAGGCCGTCGAGGACCGTGCGATTGCAGGAACCTGCAACCGATTCGCCGTCCCCGTCGGCACTCGGCGACGCTGAGCCACCGCACCGGTCCCCCGTCCGGGATCGGGCGGACTCAGCAAAGGGGATGACGCGATGCGTAAGACGACCCGGGTGGCCGCCGCTCTGGCCACCACTGCCGCACTGGTGACCCTGACCGCCACGCAGGCCAGCGCTGCAGTGACCTGGCTGTGGCAGCAGGGCGACGGGAACGACATCGGTACAGCGAGCTACACCGACACCGGCAACGTGATCAAGGTCAACGACCAGGAGGCCGACGGCCACTCACTGCTGCTGTTCGTGCACAAGCCGGGTGTCAGCTCCGGCTGGGCGTGCTGGGACCACAGCGGCGCCGACACCTCGGGAACGACCTGCACCCTGACCGCGTACGACGAGAACACGCTGCTGGAGGGCTACCTCTGCCGCGGCGAGTGGGCCACCAACCCGGCCGACCGGGTCATCTTCTGGGACCGCTGCTACACCGCGGGCGCGCACAACTTCCGTAAGTAGGCGTTTCCCCAGGCCATCACAATCGGCCGGCGTCGGCGGGCTCACGCTCGCCGGCCGGCTGATCCGCGGATTGTGATGGCCTGGGGCTCCGGAAGGCGAGCACGAGGACGATCGCGCCGACCAGGACGATGCCCGCTCCGACCAGCGCCGCGGTGTGCATGGCGTGGATGAAGGCGTCGTTCGCGGCCTTCACCAGTTCCGGGCGGCCGAGCGTGCCGGCCACGTGCCGGGTCGCCTCGGCCGAGGTCCCGGCGGCCTCCCGGGCACCGTCCGGCAGACCGGTCAGCGCCGACCCGATCCGGTGCTGGTACGTCGACGAGACGACCGTCCCGAGGATGGCGACCCCGAGAACGCTGCCGACCTGACGCAGGACATTGTTGACCGCGGAACCGGCGCCCATCCGATCCAGCGGGAGAGTCGCGAGTACGGCGGTCGTGGTGGGTGCCGTGGTCATCCCGATGGACAGGCCGACCAGCGCACCGATCACCCCGACCCACACCAGTGGGGTGTCGACGTCGTACAGCAGGTTCAGTGCGGAACAGACGGCGAGCATGAAGACCGCCGTACCCGAGACCTTGGCGACTCCGAACCGGGCCGCGAGCCGGGCGCCCAGTTGCGACCCAACGATGACACCGCTTGCGGCCGGCAACGACATCAGGCCGGCCGACAGCGCGCTCATCCCGCGCGCACCCTGCAGGTAGAAGGCGAGGTAGAAGCTCTGGCCGGTCAGCAGCAGGAAGACGACCGCGAGGGCGAAGTTGCCGGCGGCGAATCGGCGGTTGCGGAACAGCCGCGGGTCGAAGCTCGGCTCGCGTTCCCGCCATTCGGAGAAGACGAAACCGGCGAGCAGGACGAGTCCGCCGGCGATGCTCGCCCAGACCTGCCAGCGGTTCCAGCCGCCCTGATGACCGCCTTCGATCAGGCCGTACGAGAGACCGAGCAGACCGAACGTCGACAGTCCGAGGCCGAGCGGGTCGAGGCGGCGGCGCTGCGGGCTGCGCGGATTCGGGAGGACGAGGGCCGCGCCGAGCAGGCCGAAGGCGACGATCGGCAGGTTGATGGTGAAGACCGAGCCCCACCAGAAGTGGTCGATCAGCAGGCCGCCGAGCACCGGTCCGACGGCGACACCGACGCCGGCCGACGAACCCCAGATCGCGATCGCGCCGGCCCGGCGCTCCGGCGGGAAGGTCCAGCCGATGATCGCCATCGACGGCGGCATGATCAGCGCGCCACCGAGGCCCATGGCGGCGCGGGCGAGGATGAGCGCGACCGGTCCGGTGGCCCAGGCGGCCCAGGCCGAGGCGGCTCCGAAGATCACCAGACCGGCCATCAGCACGGTGCGATGGCCGTAGCGGTCGCCGAGCGCGCCGGCGAGGAACAGCGCGGTGGCGAACAGCAGCGAGTAGATGCCGACGGCCCACTGCAGCTGGCCGGGCGTGGCACCGAGCCCGGTGACCGGGTCGGCGAGCCGTTCGAGAGCGATACCGAGGACGGTCGAGTCGATCCAGATCAGGACGGCCGAGACCACCAGGATCGCGAGGATGCGGCGTTGCCGCGGGGGGTCGATCGTGGACACGAAGTCTCCTATGATTGTCAGGACCCTGACGAGGTTTCCCATCGTCGTAGATTGACAGGAACCTGTCAATCACCTTTTCGTGATCCCGCGCTGCGCGGGCCCGGCAGAATGGAGCGCATGGACTCCCCCCCCGACCCCGCATTCGAGGACGGCTGCATCACCTTTCTCGTCCGGCACGCCTGGCTGAGCATGCGCTCGGCGCTGGCAGAGGTGCTGGCGGAGCACGAGCTGTCGGTGCAGCAGTACGGGACGCTGCTGTGCGTGCGGAAGGATCCGGGCCTGACCATCGCGGACGTCGGCCGCGTCGTCGGCACCACGCGGCAGTCGGCCAACGAACTGATCACCGGCATGGAGCGGGCCGGCCTGATCGAGCGGCAGCCGAACCCGAAGGACCGACGTACCCAGCAGGTGCACCTGACCACCGCCGGGGCCCGCCGGCTGGACGAGGCCACGCCCGCGATCCGCAAGCTCGAGGACGAACTCGAGGCGTCCTTCAGCCGCCCCGACCGCACCACCGCCCGCGCCTGGCTGACCCACATGGTGGAGACGATCGAAAGCTAGAGTCGGTGACATGCGCGCACAGAGTGAGCGGTTGACCGGGCTGGGTACGACGATCTTCGCCGAGTTCTCCGCGCTCGCGGTGGCGACCGGGTCGGTGAACCTCGGGCAGGGGTTCCCGGACCGCGACGGGCCGGATTCGCTGCTCGAGGACGCGATCGCGGCGATCCGCGCGGGCGCGAACCAGTACCCGCCCGCGCGTGGCATCCCCGCGCTCCGCGAGGCGGTCACCGAACACCAGAAGCGGTTCTACGACCTCGCGTACGACCCCGACACGCAGGTCCTGGTCACCACCGGCGCGACCGAGGCGGTCGCTGCCGCGTTGCTCGCGTTCGTCGAGCCCGGTGACGAGGTGATCGCCCTCGAGCCGTACTACGACTCGTACGCGGCCGGCATCGCGTTCGCCGGCGGCCGCCGCGTCCCGGTCACGCTGCGCGCACCGTCGTACCGCTTGGATCTCGACGAGCTGCGCGCCGCGGTCACCCCACGGACGAAGGTGCTGCTGATCAACTCACCGCACAACCCGACCGGGACCGTGCTCACCGACGACGAACTGCGCGGGATCTGCGCGATCGCGATCGAGCACGACCTGGTCGTCATCACCGACGAGGTCTACGAACACCTCGTGTACGACGGACTTCGGCACCGGCCGCTGGCGTCGTACGACGGGATGGCGGAGCGAACCGTCTCGATCAGCAGCGCCGGCAAGACGTTCGCGGTCACCGGGTGGAAGATCGGCTGGGTCACCGGGTCGCCCGAGGTGGTCACGGCCGTCACCACCGCGAAGCAGTTCCTCACGTTCACCTCCGGCGCCCCGTTCCAGCCGGCCGTCGCCAACGCACTTGCCCTAGGCAACGACTACTTCGACACGTTGCGCGCCGACCTCCAGTCCCGCCGCGACCTGCTGGCCGACGGCCTGGCCGAGCTGGGCTTCGAGGTCCACCGCCCGTCCGGCACCTACTTCGTCACCACCGACATCCGCCCCCTCGGCCACACCGACGGCATCGAGTTCTGCCGCATGCTCCCCGAACGAACCGGCGTCGTCGCCATCCCCCACCAGGTCTTCTACGACCACCCCGAACCCGGCCGCCCCCTGGTCCGCTGGGCCTTCTGCAAACAACCCGAAGTCCTCCAAGAAGCCCTGACCCGCCTCCAAAAACTCTGACCCTGTGGACAACACGACACCGGCCGCTTGGTTGTGCGAAGATGGTGACAGCTCACCTCGCGTTGCTGGGTGAGAAGTGAAGCTGGGATTCCCGCCGGAACGACGGGCCCCAGCTTTCGCGCTTTCCGGGGCTGGCCCGCGCAGCATCCGTCAGCGGATGGCGACCTGATGGATGGTCACGACAGCAGCCATCGCCGCAAGCCAACGGTCCTCGCCCACCACCGACGCCGACATCGCCCCGGCAACCGCGTCCGGCAGCCAGAGCATCGGCTCACCCGCCGGCCGCGCGAACTGCACTTGCAGGTCACGCGAGATCGAGCGCTTCCGGCGTGCGCTGTCGACGAGCCGCAGGTCGCGCCGGTCCTGCACCGCGCTCCTCGACTCCAGCCAAGCGCCCGAGACGCCGAACCGATCCAGTTCGTACAGCAAGCGCTCAAGACAGCACCGCCGAGCACGCTCCTGCCGCGACCGTTCCATCGGCGTACCAACGGTGAGAATCGCGGCGATGTCCAACCGGGCGATCACCTCGGCGATCAGGTCCCGTCGCTTGACGGACTCGCTGACCCAGTGCAGCCGAACTCCAGGCTTGATGCTCAGATCGGTGAGCTCGCGACGCAGTTCGTCGCAGCGTGCGTCATCGGTCACGACTGCTGCCATCGTGTACGTTCCGGCACCACCAACGGGACCGACGACTACTGACTCGTCAACCCAGGCAGAGAGGCTGAAGGTGGGCTCGGGCGGACTCGGCATTCATGGAATTCTCCAGGAAATGCCGAGTCGAACACCGGCGTCATCCACAGGTGTCCCGGGGCAGGACGGGGCATCCCGGGGCAGATCGGCGCCGGCCGGGCTCAGGGGAGGAAGGATTTGAGGGATTGGGGGTCTCGGGTTATGCGGGTGGTTTGGGGGGTGGTGATGATGGGGCGTTGGATGAGGATGGGGTTGGTGACCATCGCCTGGATCCAGTCGGGGCGGTGGGCCTCGTCGCGGGGGACGTCGCGCAGGGGTTCGGCTTCGGGCTCGTTGTGGCGGACGACGTCCCACGGGTCGAGGTCGAGGCGGGTGAGGATCGTGGTGAGTTCCTCAACCGTGGGTGGGTCGTCGAGGTAGCGCCGTACGGTGTAGTCGAGGCCGGCCTCGTCGAGGGCCTGGGTGGCGGCTCGGCATTTCGAGCAGGCGGGGTTGATCCAGATCTCCACGAGGGTCTCCCGGCGTCAGCGGTGGTGGAACCACAGTTTGGTGGGCTGCTGCAGCATCAGGACCAGCAGGGTGACGTGGATGGCCAGGCCGAGCAGGCTGGCGGGCAGCGCCATCACGCCGCCGGCGATCCCCATCGCGGCGACGGCGATCAGGACGTAGCGGGACCACGGGCGGCGCTTGCGGAGGTAGATCGCCGGCACCATGTAGATCACCGCGCAGACGAGTGTCGCGGCGGCGGCGATCGGTGTGTTGCCGCGGGAGCCGGTGAGGACCTCGGAGATCTGGTCCCCGGCGGAGGTCACCGTGAGCGCGGCCAGCAGCAGGCACATCGCGCCCAGCCCGAGCGAGATGACCGAGGCGATCTTGACCTGCTTCGGAGTCGTCGCCTGATAGCTGTACGTGTCCGGAACGGCGCCGAACAACCCGCTGTACGGCCCCGGCCCACTCTCACCCGGCTCGTCCCGGCGCTGCTCAGTCATCGACTCCGAACTTCCTTCCACGACCCCCGCACCCGATCCTCCCAGATCACCCAAACCGGGAGGGCGCACCGCTAGGACACGGTGATGTCGAGATGCGGGAAGGCGAAGGGGTACGTCGTGAGCGGCGCGAGCTCGACCGACGGACGGAAGTGCACAGTGGTACCCGTGGTGCCATCGGACTCGATCGGTTCCAGATCGGTGACCGGGAGGCCGTGTTCGTAACGCTGCGTCCAGGATCCGTTGACGCGGTGATTGGTGTGGATCAGCCACTCGCTCAGCGCGGCGACGACCGACATACCGCGTCGCGGGTGACCGTCCGGGAGCAGTGGCGCGGCGGGATCCTCGAAGAAGCGCAGGTCCTTCGTCGCCATGATCGGCTTCTTCACGACGTTGCCGTTCTCGTCGACGCGCGTGTCGGTGCCCCGCCCGTTGTCGGTGACGGCGATCGAGCCATCGGCGTACCGGGTGATCGAGCACCTGCCCCGCGCCCCGGCCGACTCGGCCTCGTCGTCGGGGTAGGCGAGCACCTCCAGGACCAGATGCAGTACGCCGCCCGGCGCGTACTGCTCGACGTCGGCGCGGATCGCCGCGAGATGTTCCTGGTCGACCGCGGCCGCCCAGTCGTGCGTGGTGTTGATCCAGTCCGCCCGAGATGGTTGCGTCACTTCCCCATTCTCCCTGCCCGGTGGCGCCTGGACAGCAGTCGGGGCCCGGTCGTTGTGACCAGGCCCCGATACGGCTTGTCAGGCTGCGGAAACGTCCAGGGCGTCCTTGGCCTCGTTCAACGTGACCTTGACGGTCTGGCCGTCGCGGATCGACCCGTCGAGAAGGCCGCGGGCCATCTCGTCGCCGATCGCGGACTGGACCAGCCGGCGCAGCGGGCGGGCGCCGAACACCGGGTCGTACCCGGTGACCGCCAGCCACTCCATCGCGCCCTCGTCGACCTCCAGCGTGATCCGCCGGTCGCTCAGCCGGCGCTGCAGGCTGTTGATCTGCAGGCCGACGATCTGCGTCAGCTCCTCGCTGCCGAGTGCGTCGAACAGCACGATCTCGTCCAGCCGGTTGATGAACTCGGGCTTGAAGGACTGCCGCACGACCGCCATCACCTGGTCACGCTTGACCTTCTCGTCCAGCTTCATGTCGGCCAGGTACGTCGACCCCAGGTTGCTGGTCAAGATCAGGATCACGTTGCGGAAGTCGACCGTCCGCCCCTGGCCGTCGGTCAGCCGACCGTCGTCCAGCACCTGGAGCAGGATGTCGAAGACCTCCGGGTGCGCCTTCTCCACCTCGTCGAGCAGGATCACGGAGTACGGGCGACGGCGGACAGCCTCGGTGAGCTGGCCACCCTCTTCGTACCCGACGTACCCGGGCGGGGCACCGACGAGCCGCGCGACGCTGTGCTTCTCGCTGTACTCCGACATGTCGATCCGGACCATCGCCCGCTCGTCGTCGAACAGGAAGTCCGCCAGCGCCTTCGCGAGCTCGGTCTTACCGACACCGGTCGGACCGAGGAACAGGAACGAACCGGTCGGCCGGTCCGGGTCCGAGATGCCCGCGCGAGCCCGCCGTACGGCGTCGCTCACGGCCTTGACCGCCTCGCGCTGACCGATCAGCCGGCGGCCCAGCTCGTCCTCCATCCGGAGCAGCTTCCCGGTCTCCCCCTCGAGCAGCCGCCCGGTCGGGATCCCGGTCCACATCGCGATCACTTCCGCGATCTCGGTCGGCCCGACCTCCTCGTTCACCATCGCCTCGGGAACGTCGCCGATCTCTTCCTCGGCGTCGGCCTCCTCGAGCTCCTTGGTGAGCCGCGGAATCTCGCCGTACAGCAGGCGGGACGCCGTCTCCAGGTCGCCGTCGCGCTGGGCGCGCTCGGCCTGGCCACGGAGTTCGTCGAGCCGCTCCTTGACCTCACCGACGCGGTTCAGGCCGGACTTCTCCTTGTCCCAGCGGGACTCCAGCGCCCGCAGCTCCTCCTCGCGGTCGGCGAGGTCGGCGCGCAAACGCTCCAGTCGCTCCTGCGACGAGGCGTCCTCCTCGCGGGACAGCGCGAGCTCCTCCATCTTCAGCCGGTCGACGGTACGGCGCAGCGAGTCGATCTCGACCGGGGAGGAGTCGATCTCCATCCGCAGCCGGGACGCGGCCTCGTCGACCAGGTCGATCGCCTTGTCCGGCAGTTGGCGGCCGGTGATGTAGCGGTTCGACAGGGTCGCGGCGGCGACCAGCGCGGAGTCGGAAATGGCGACCTTGTGGTGCGCCTCGTACCGCTCCTTCAGACCGCGCAGGATCGCGATCGAGTCCTCGACCGAGGGCTCGCCGACGAACACCTGCTGGAAACGACGCTCCAGCGCCGGGTCCTTCTCGATCCGGGTCCGGTACTCGTCCAGCGTCGTCGCGCCGATCATCCGGAGCTCGCCGCGGGCCAGCATCGGCTTCAGCATGTTGCCGGCGTCCATCGCGCCCTCGCCGGACGCACCGGCGCCGACGACGGTGTGCAGCTCGTCGATGAACGTGATGATCTGACCGTCGGACTCCTTGATCTCGGTCAGCACCGCCTTCAGCCGCTCCTCGAACTCACCGCGGTACTTCGCACCGGCGACCATCGCACCGAGATCCAGACTGATCAGGCGGCGGCCACGCAGCGACTCGGGCACGTCACCGGCCACGATCCGCTGGGCCAGCCCCTCGACGACGGCGGTCTTGCCGACGCCGGGCTCACCGATCAGTACCGGGTTGTTCTTGGTACGGCGGGACAGCACCTGGACCACGCGACGGATCTCGGAGTCCCGGCCGATCACCGGGTCGAGCTTGCCGTCCTTGGCCCGCTCGGTCAGGTCGACGCCGTACTTCTCCAAGGTCTTGGTGGTGCCCTCGGCCTCCGGGGAGGTGATCCGCCGGTTGCCGCGCATCTGGGCGAACGCCTCCAGCAGCGCTTCCGGCGTGACGCCGAGCGCCTTGTTCGCGGCGCCCTCGACGGTCGCGAGCGCGATCAGCAGGTGCTCGGTGGAGACGTACTCGTCCCCGAGCCCGAGGGCCCGCTGCTCGGCCTGGTTCAGCACCTCGCTGGTCTTCGGCGACAGGCTCGGCGCCTGCACACTGCCGCCGCTCGCCTTCGGGAGCCGGGTGATCTGCTCGGCCGTCTTCCGGCGGACCGCTTCCAGGTCTCCACCGGCGGCCTCGAGCAGGCCGATCGTCGTCCCCTCGGGCTGCGCGAGCAGCGCGGAGAGCAGGTGGATCGGTTCCACGGTCGGGTTGCCCGCCGCGGACGTCTGACGGATCGCGACCGACAGGGTTTCCCGGGCCAGCGTCGTCAACCGCTGAACATCCATCTAGTTCCAGCCTTTCAGTTCCAGCAACAAACAGTCACTAGACACAACCTATCCAAAGTTGAGTCCATTCCACTCAACTCTAGACAATCTCAGGGCTGAATCAGGGTCGCTCGGTGCGGCAGGCGCTATGGATCAGGTGGCGAACTCCGAAGCCCGCATCCGGTACACCTGCAGGTTCAGGTCGTAGTACTTGTCGGTCTCGCCGACCCACTGCATGCCGAGCCGGCGCGCGGTGGCGATCGCGCGCTTGTTGGCCGGCCGCGCGACCGCGAACAGCTCGTCGACCTCACCGTCCTGGAACGCCCAGCGCATCAGCGCGCTGCTCGCCTCGGTCGCGTACCCCTGACCCCAGGCGCTCGGCCGCAACTGCCAGCCGATCTCCAGATCCTCCTCGTACGGCGGGAGCAGGCGGATCAGCAGCGCGCCGACGATCTCACCGTCGTCGCGACGCGCGACCGCCCACCGGCCGGCCGGTACGACGAAGTTCGGTTGGGCCTCGATCCAGGACTGCAGGATCATCCGCATGGTCGCGGCGTCCGGCACCTTGTCGATGGCGGGTGACAGCCAGGGCGCGACGTCGGCGGAGCCAAAGATCTCCAGCGCGGCGTCAGCGTCGTCTTCCTCCCAGTCCCGGATCAGCAGCCGGTCCGTCTCCAGCATCAGCGTCACCTCGCCAGGGTAGGCGGTGGCTGCCGCAGGCAACAGGTTCCGTTCGCCCGGCCGACCGGAAGGGTGAAACGCGAGCCGCAGGGCGGTCCTGGAACGGACCACCCTGCGGGGGCCGAAGGGCGCCGGGGGGACAGCGCACCTTCGACAGGTGGAGGCGTCGTGGGGGTTGACGACCTCCACCGACCGGAGGCTCCGAGGGTGGGTCTTTCGGAAGGCCTCCGGTGCCTTTGGGTGAAGGATCAGCGCGAGCCGAGTTCCAGAGGCTGGGTGCGGATCCACCGGGTCGTGGTCTGCTGCCGGCCCATGGCGATCACGTCGCCGGCGGGACCGGCGGAGAAGACCCGGCTGGCGGCGGGACGCCGAGAGGCGCCGACACCGCGCTGGACCTCTGCCAGTAGCTGGTTGACCCGCTTGCGCAGGTCCTCCACTTCGGACTGTAGCGCGAGAATGTGCCGAATTCCCGCCAGGTTGATGCCTTCTTCCTGGCTGAGGTGCTGGACGTAGCGCAGCTTCGCCACGTCGTACGCCGAGTACCGCCGGCCACGGCCGGACGCCCGGCTCGGCACCACCAGGCCGAGCCGGTCGTACTGGCGCAAAGTCTGCGGATGCATGCCGGCCAGTTGGGCCGCCACCGAGATCACGTAGATCGGGGTGCGGTCGTCCCAGGTCGGCACCTGGCTGAACGGGATGCCCATCACGTGCTCCCGAACAACCCGGCCCGCAGATCAGGCTGGTCCGACGCGGAGTTGAACTCCTGCAGCTTCTCCTTCTGCTCGTCGGTCAGCTCGTGCGGCACCTGCACCTCGAGGGTGAGCAGCAGGTCGCCTTTGGTCCCGTCGCGGCGGACCGAACCCTTGCCACGGACGCGCAGCTTGCTGCCGTTCGCCGTACCGGCGGGGATCCGGACCGTGACGGGCAGGCCGTCCAGGGTCGGCACCTTGATCTCGGCACCCAACGCCGCCTCGGTGAAGCTCACCGGGACGTTCAGCGTCAGGTGCTCGCCCTGCCGGCCGAAGATTCGGTGGCCCTTGACGTGCACGGTGACGTAGAGGTCGCCCGCCGGGCCACCGCGCTCGCCCGCCGCGCCCTTGCCCTTCAGCCGGATCCGCTGACCGTCCTGCACGCCCGCCGGGATGCGCACCTGCATGGTCTTGCTCGACTGGCCGCGGCCGGAGCCGTGGCAGGTCTCGCAAGGCTGGTCGACGACCAGGCCGCGACCCTTGCACTCGGTGCACGGCTCGGTCATGGCGAACACGCCGCCCTGGACCGAGGTCTGCATCCCCGTGCCCTCGCACTTCAGGCACACCTTCGGCACCGTGCCGTACTTCGCGCCGGTCCCCCGGCAGGTCGGGCACGGCTCGTCGCTGGTCATCCGGAGCCCGACCGTGACACCGTTCACGGCCTCGGCGAACTCGATCGTCGCCTCGGTCTCGATGTCCTGGCCGCGCCGCGGACGGGCCGTAGTCGTGGTGGTCGTGGTGCGGCCACCACCGCCGAACATGCCGCCCAGGATGTCGCCGAGCCCACCGCCGGCGCCACCGGCGCCACCGCTGCGGTTGAACAGGTCGCCGACGTCGAAGTTGAACCCGCCGCCGCCCTGACCACCGCTGCCGGTCGGCATCCGGAAGCCGCCGCTGCCGAACAGCCGGCGCGCCTCGTCGTACTCCTTGCGCTTCTTGGGGTCACCAACGACGTCGTACGCCTCGGAGACCTCCTTGAACTTGGCCTCCGCCTTGGTGTCCCCGGCGTTGGAGTCCGGGTGGTACTGGCGCGCCAGCTTGCGGTAGGCCTTCTTGATCTCGTCGGCCTCAGCGGTCTTGGAGACGCCGAGAACCTTGTAGAAGTCCTTCTCGAGCCAGTCCTTCGTGCTCATTCGACGCCTCCCCTCCCGTTGTGCCGACTACTCCGCGGACTTGTCCGCGGCTGGTTCGTCATCTGTGCTCTCCACCGGTACGTCGGCCTTCGCGGCGTCGGCCGGTAGTGATTCGGTCGGCTCCGACACGGCCACCCGCGCCGCCCGCAGGACCCGCTCGCCGAGCCGGTAGCCCGGTTGCATGATCATCGTCGCGGTCGGACCGTCGACCTCGTCGGAGTAGTTGTGCAGCAGGGCCTCGTGGATCCGCGGGTCGAAGGTGTCACCCTTCTCGCCGAACTTCACCAGGCCGAGCTTCTCGGTGACCCGTTCCAGCGATTCGGAGACCGCCTTGAACGCGCCGTCCAGCTCTCCGGCTTCCCGGGCCCGGCCGATGTCGTCCAGGATCCCGAGCAGCTCGGTGAGCACCGAGCCGACCACGAGCTCCCGGGCCGCCTCGCGGTCCCGGTCCACCCGGCGCTTGTAGTTCACGTACTCGGCCTGCAGTCGCTGCAGGTCCGCCGTACGCTCGGACAGCGCTTCGGTCAGCAGAGCTTCCTGCGCGGACGGCCCGATCAGATCGGACGGGTCCCGCGGCGGCTGGCCGCCCGGGGCACCCGCCGCGGGAGGTGCGGACTGGTCCGCAGGCTCCCGCAGCGCGCCGGTGTCCGGGTCGATCCGGCGCTTGTCGCGGACGACGGGCTCACCGTCGCCGAACTCGCTGCCAGTCGGTCGATCCGTCACTTGTCCTCCGTCTTGTCCTGCGGCCGGTCCTCGTCCACGATCTCGGCGTCGACGACGTCGTCGTCGGCGTTGGCGTTGGCGTTCGCGTTGCCGTCGGAGTCAGCGCTCGCGCCGTCCTCCGACGCACCGCCGGCGGCCTGGGCGTTCGCGTACATCGCGGCACCCATCTTCTGGCTGGACTGGGCGAGCTTCTCCGAGGCGGCCTTGACCGCGTCGGCGTCCTCACCCTCGAGCGCCTTCTTCAGCTCCGCCACGCCGTCCTTGACCTCGGTCTTGACGTCGTCCGGGATCTTGTCCTCGTTCTCCTCGAGGAACTTCTCGGTCTGGTAGACGAGGGACTCCGCCTGGTTGCGGTTCTCCACGGCCTCGCGGCGCTTGCGGTCCTCCTCGGCGTACTGCTCGGCGTCGCGGACCATCTGGTCGATGTCGGTCTTCGGCAGCGCGGAGCCACCGGTCACCGTCATCCGCTGCTCCTTGCCGGTGGCCAGGTCCTTGGCGTTCACGTGCACGATGCCGTTCGCGTCGATGTCGAAGGTGACCTCGATCTGCGGCACGTTCCGCGGCGCCGGCGGCAGGCCGGTCAGCTCGAAGTTGCCCAGCGACTTGTTGTCACGGGCCATCTCGCGCTCGCCCTGGTAGACCTGGATCATCACCGACGGCTGGTTGTCCTCGGCCGTGGTGAAGATCTCCGAACCCTTGGTCGGGATCGTGGTGTTGCGCTCGATGATCTTGGTGAACACGCCACCCTTGGTCTCGATACCGAGGCTCAGCGGGGTCACGTCGAGCAGCAGGACGTCCTTGACCTCACCCTTCAGCACGCCGGCCTGCAGGGAGGCGCCCACCGCGACGACCTCGTCCGGGTTCACGCCCTTGTTCGGGTCCTTGCCACCGGTCAGCTCCTTGACCAGGTCGGCCACCGCGGGCATCCGGGTCGAACCGCCGACCAGGATCACGTGGTCGATCTTCGCCACGTCGATACCGGCGTCCTTGATGACGGCCTTGAACGGGGCGCGGGCGCGCTCCAGCAGGTCGTTCGACATCTTCTGGAACTCCGCGCGGGAGAGCTTCTCCTCCAGGTGCAGCGGGCCCGAGTCGGTGAGGCTCAGGTACGGCAGGTGGATGGTGGTCTCGGCGGCGCTGGACAGCTCGATCTTGGCCTTCTCGGCGGCCTCGGTGAGCCGCTGCATGGCCATCTTGTCGCCGGACAGGTCGGTGCCGTTCTTGTTCTTGAACTGGGTCACCAGCCACTGGACGATCCGGTTGTCCCAGTCGTCACCACCGAGGTGGTTGTCACCGCTGGTCGCCTTCACCTCGAAGACACCGTCGCCGATCTCCAGCAGGGAGACGTCGAAGGTGCCGCCACCGAGGTCGAAGACCAGGATGGTCTGCTCGGTGCCCTTGTCCAAGCCGTAGGCGAGCGCGGCCGCGGTCGGCTCGTTGACGATCCGGTGCACCTTCAGGCCCGCGATCTCGCCGGCCTCCTTGGTCGCCTGGCGCTGCGCGTCGGAGAAGTACGCCGGCACGGTGATGACCGCGTCGGTGACCTGCTCCCCGAGGTACGCCTCGGCGTCCCGCTTCAGCTTCTGCAGCACGAACGCGCTGATCTGCTGCGGGGTGAACTTCTTGCCGTCGATGTCGACGTTCCACGCCTCGCCCATGTGGCGCTTCACCGAGCGGATGGTGCGGTCGACGTTCGTGGTGGCCTGGCGCTTCGCCACCTCGCCGACCAGGACCTCGCCGTTCTTGGCGAAAGCCACCACCGAGGGCGTCGTACGCGCTCCCTCGGCGTTGGGGATGACGGTGGGCTCGCCACCTTCCAGTACGGCGATGACGGAGTTCGTCGTACCGAGATCGATTCCGACCGCGCGGGCCATTCTGTTACCTCCACGAAGTTGAGTGATGCAGACTCAATGTTGCCGTTCGCCCGCCTCGGTTTCAAATCCGTGACTGAACAAACTTGAGTTCACTAGGCTCAACATTGCACACCGGGTAGGTCATTCCCAAGAGTGATCCCGATTTTCGGGGGCGGGGCCAGGGTGTGACCAGGGACACCCCTCCCGTGGCAAAGGCTTTCCGTGCGACGCTGATCACGTGCAACTCCGCCCGATGACCTCCGCCGACATCGCCCCTGTGCTCGCCCTCAACGCCACCGCGGAAGGTCAGGTCGAGTCGCTCGGCGCCGACCGCCTGGACTGGCTCCGCCTGATCGCCGCCCACGCCGCCGTCGTCGACCTGGACGGTACCCCGGCCGGCTTCGTCCTCACGTTCACCCCCGGATCGGCGTACGACGGGCTGGCCTTCGAGTCCTTCAGCCAGACGTACGCCGACCGGTTCCTGCTCGTCGAGCGGATCGTGATCGCCGCCGAGTACCGCCGCCAGGGCATCGCGTCCAAGGTGTACCGCGCGATCGAACGCGCCGCCCAGCCGTTCGACCGCACCGTCGCCGCCGTCCCGGCCGCCGGCGCCGCGCTGTCCTTCCACACCGCCCGCGGGTACGAGGAGGTCGGAAGACAGCGCTTGCCCAACGGCACCAACACCACCCTGGTGTCCAAGGAACTGGCCGCCTGAACCGCACACCCTCTACCAAGGCACCAACTAGAGCTGCCGTACGTCGAGCAGCGCCCGCAGCGGGAGGTCGTGGCGGAGTCGCGGGTCCGTGAGCCCGTCGACGATGCAGGCCGCGCCGATCCAGTGCGCGCCACAGTCCTCGACCAGCAACCGTGCGGTCCGCGCGGTCATGCCCGTGTCCGCCCAGTCGTCGACCATCAGCACCCGATCGGCCGGCCGGACCAGCCCGCGCCGGAACCCGAACACCTCGTGCCGATCCCGATAGTCGGGCCCCGCGGTACGCCGTACCCACCGATCGCTGTCGACCGCCGGACACGCGTCCTTCCGCATCTCCACGAACCCGGCACCCGCCGCAGCCGCGGTCAACGCCCCGACCAACGACCCACGGGACACCGGCCCGAGCACGACCGTCGGCGTCTCCTCGTACAACCCCGCGAGCGCCGGTCCAATCTCCCGCAACAACTCAGCGTCCCGCCACCACCCGGTGACGTCCGCGTAAGAACTTCAGACGCCCCGATCCGTCCGCCACCGAAACGCCACCCGAAGCCCCGCCGTGATGTCCATACCTCCAGCATGACGCGTCGCCCCGCACCAGCGCATGGTGTTTACGGACCGCCAGGCCATCACAATCGGCATCTGAACGCCCGGCCACGCGGGCGAGTGCGGGCTTGGCGTGATTGTGATGGCCTGGGGATCCGGCTGTGGATAAGTACAGCGGCGTGGCGAGGTCGTGCGGGACCATCGAGCACATGCCCGAAGTCGTCGATGTGCTGCTCCGCCGTGACGGTACGGCGACCTTCGGGGAGTTGCGGGCCGTCGTCCCCGGACGCGCGATCCGGGCGGCGCTGGCCGGCGGGATGATCCGCCGGATCGCGAAAGGGGTCTACGCACTGCCGCAGGCGCCCGATCCGATCGTCGCCGCCAGGGCCCAAGGTGGCCTGGTGTCGCATCGCAGCGCGGCCGCCCTGCACGGCTTCGACGTCTTGGAGCTGCCCGACAAACCAGAGATCACCGTCCCTCGCGGGCAGCACCGTCGCCTCAGCCCGGTCGGCTGCGAGGTGCACTGGGCGGACGACGTGCCATCCGACGGCTATTGCACCGACAAGCTCCGAACGGTCCTGGACTGTGCCCGGACGCTGCCGTTCGCCGCGGGACTGACCGTCGCCGACTCCGCGCTACGTCTGCGTGGCGTGGACCGCTCCCAGCTGATGGTCGCCGCTGCCGAGTTGCGTGGGCCGGGCAGCCTCCGCGCCAGGCAGGTGGCGGCGGCTGCCGACGGACGCGCGGAGTCGGCGTTGGAGTCGGCGCTCCGAGCGATCCTGGTCGAGGAGGGCATCCGGGGTTTCGAGCCGCAGCTCGTCGTTCGTGACGGCGGCTTCTCGGCTCGGATCGACCTCGGCAATGCCGCGCTGTCGATCGCGGCCGAGACGGATGGCTTCGCGTATCACGGCACGCGCGCCGCGCTTGCTCGCGACTGCCGCCGCCACGTCGGCCTCACGGTGCGAGGGTGGCGGCTGCTGAGGTTCAGCTGGGAGGACGTGATGTTCGACCGGCAGTGGGTGGTGGGTGCGTTCCGCGACGCGATCGCCGGATCCCCAGGCCATCACAATCTGCCCTTTGCCCCAGCTCGCCCGCGTGGAGCAGCTGCTTAGCGGCGATTGTGATGGCCTGGCGGTTCGCTCACAGCAGTCGCCCGCCGAGGAACGTCTGAGTCACCAGCGGTACGCCCGGGCGGTAGGCGAGGTGGAGGTACGACGGGGCGTCGAGGACTGCGAGGTTGGCTTTAGCGCCGGGGGCCAGGTGGCCGATGTCGGTGCGGCGGAGGGACGTGGCGCCGCCGGCGGTGGCGGACCAGAGGGCCTCGGCGGGGGTCATGTGCATCTCGCGGACGGCGAGGGCGATGCAGAACGGCATCGAGGACGAGTAGCCGGAGCCGGGGTTGCAGTCGGTGGCGAGGGCGACGGTGACGCCGGCGTCGAGGAGGCGACGGGCGTCGGGGTACGGCGACCTCGTCGAGAACTCGATCGCAGGCAGCAGACCGGCAACGACGCCCGTGGAAGCGAGCGCGTCGACGTCGGCATCGGTCAGATAGGTGCAGTGGTCCGCGGCTGCGGCGCCCATCGAGCACGCGAGTTGAACCCCGGGCCCCTCACCCAACTGGTTGGCGTGGACACGAGCCTGCAGCCCGCGCGCCAGACCCGCCTGCAGGATCGCGCGCCCCTGGTCCGCGTCGAAGGCGCCACGCTCCACGAACACATCGATCCACTTCGAGTGCTTCGCCGCGGCGTCGAGCATCGGCCCGGTCACCAGCGCCACGTAGCCCGCCGGGTCGTCGGCGTACTCGGCCGGCACTACGTGCGCCCCGAGGTACGTCGTCTCCTCGGTGAACTGCCCCGCGATCTCGAGCGCTCGCGCCTCGTCCGCGACCGTCAGCCCGTACCCGGACTTGATCTCGACCGTCGTGGTCCCCTGCCGCCGCATCTCGGTCACCAACCGGGACACGTTCGCGGTCAGCTGCTCGTCGGTGGCCGCACGCGTCGCCGCCACCGTGGTCCGAATGCCTCCGGCGGAGTACGGCGTCCCGGTCATCCGGGCCGCGAACTCCTCGGCGCGGTCGCCCGCGAACACCAGGTGGGAATGCGCATCGACGAAGCCCGGGATCACCGCCCGCCCACCGAGATCGATCGACCCGTCCGCGTCCGGTGCGGCCCGCCGCGACCCGACCCAGGCGATCGTGCTGCCGTCGATCACCAAGGCCGCATCATGCAGCTCACCAAGGACACCGCCGTACGCGGGATCGTTGGTCACCAGCGAACCGATGCCGGTCAGCAGGAGCGATGTCATGCCGTCACCGCCGCAATGGACGCACCCAACGCAGCGGGAACATCAAGTGTCACGTGCTTGCCCGAAGCAACCAGCTGCTTGCCGGAGACAACCACGTCCGTCACGTCGGCCGCCGACGCCGCGAACACCGCGGTCTCCACGGTCCCGCCGGTGCCCGCCGTACGCACACTGTCGAGCCGGAGCGCGACCAGATCCGCGCGAGCTCCCACCTCGATCACCCCCGCATCCTCGAAACCGATCGACCGATGACCGTCGACTGTCGCCGCCCTGAGCAGCTCGGCCGCCGACCAATGACCGCGCTCCTGGGATGCGAGCCGCTCGTCCAGCTCCACGGCCCGCATCTCCTCGAACAGATCGATCACCGCATGACTGTCCGACCCCAGCGTCAGCGGCGACCCGGCGTCGCGCAGTTGCACCGACGGGCCGATGCCGTCCGCGAGATCGCGTTCGGTCGTCGGGCAGAAGCAGGGGTACGACGCCGAGCTCCCGAGCAACCCGACATCGACCGAGGTCAAGTGGGTCGCGTGCACCGCGCTCGTCCGCCCGCTCAGGAAGCCGGCCTCGTCGAGGATCTGCGCGGGAGTCCGCCCGTATGCCGCGAGACACGCCTCGTTCTCTGCGACCTGCTCGGACAGATGAATATGCAGCGGTACGTCGGGAAACGCCGACGCGACCGCACCGATCTGATCCTGCGGAACGCCGCGCACCGAATGCGCAGCCGCCCCGATCACCACATCGTCGCTACCCGTCAGCCGCGAGACGCGGGAAGCCCAGGCAGTCGCGTCGCCGTCGCTGAAGCGCTGCTGCACCTCGTTCAGCGGCTGCTCGATGCCGCCCGCGACGTAGCAGGTGTCGAGCAGCGTGATCCGGAGGCCAACGTCCTGCGCGGCCGCGATCAGGGCGGCGCCCATCGCGTTCGGGTCGTCGTACCGCCGACCGCCGGGCGCATGGTGCAGGTAGTGGAACTCCCCCACCGCGGTGATGCCTGCGAGCAGCATCTCGCCGTACACGGCGCGCGCGAGGTCGTAGTACGTGTCCGGCGTGAGCGAGGACGCGACGGCGTACATCTGCTCGCGCCAGGTCCAGAACGTGCCGCGCTCGGTCTGCGTCCGGCCGCGGAGCGCGCGGTGGAACGCGTGACTGTGACAGTTCGCGAGCCCGGGCACGACCAGTCCGTGGAGAACGTGGGCGCCCGCGGGGTCGGCACCGGCTTCGACGGACGTGAAGCGGCCGTTCTCGACGGACACCAGGACTCGTTCGGCGAGGCTGTCCGGAAGGAGCGCGGTCTCGCACCAGTACGTCGTCACCCTGCGAGGTCCTTCAGTACGGCGGCCAGTGCCTCCACGCCCGCGAGACAGTCGTCCATCTCGGCGTACTCCGCCGGTGAATGCGAGACGCCGGTCGGGTTGCGGACGAACAGCATCGCGGTCGGGATGCCCGCCGTCGAGAACACGCCGGCGTCATGACCCGCACCGGTCGGCAGCACCGGGGCGCCGTCGAGGACGTTCACCAGCCGGTCCCGCAGGCCGGCTGGGAAGTCGACGATCGGCGACACCGACTCGGGCGTCACCTCGACCGCGGTCCCGTCCCGCTCGGCGCGCTCGGACGCCTGCTTCGTGATTGCCGCGAGCAACAGTTCGAGGGTCGCGGTGTCGGCGGCCCGCGCATCCAGCCAGGCCGTCACCTGCGACGGTACGGCGTTGGTCCCGTTGGGCTCGACCGCGACGCGACCGAACGTCGCCCGGGCACCGGCGAGACGGGCCTGCTTGTTGGCGGCCAGCGCGGTCATCGCGTAGGTGAGCATCGGGTCGTGCCGGTCCTCCATCAGCGTCGTCCCGGCGTGGTTCGCCTCGCCCGTGAACGTGAACCGGTACCGCCCGTGCGGCCAGATCGAACTCGCGACACCGACCGGCGCGGTCAGGCCGCGCCCTTGTTCTACATGCAGCTCGACGAATGTCCCCATCCGCTGCATCAGCGGCGACGGCCCGACTCCCGCCGGGTCGATCCCCGCACCTTCCAACGCCGACTCCAGCGATACCCCGGCCCGGTCGGTCAAGGCCAGCGCCTTCGTGGCAGGCAACACCCCGGCCGCGACCCGGGACCCCAAGCAGGGCATCCCGAACCGCGCGCCTTCTTCTTCTACAAAAGCACCGATCCCGATCGGCACGGACGGCTCGAACCCTGAAGCGCGCAGCACATCTACCGCCGCCAGAGCCGAAACCACCCCCAACGGTCCATCGAAGGCGCCACCATCAATCACCGAATCCAGATGACTTCCAGTGACCACACCAGGTCCGTCGGCGGCACCCCACCACGCGATGAGGTTGCCGATGCCGTCGGAATCGACCTTCAAGCCGCGGGCGGCGCACTGGTCGAGGAACCAGTGCGTCGCCTCGCGTTCGGTGGGCGTCCAGCCGCCGCGCGTGTAGCCGCCGGTGTCGTGATGGCGGCCGATCGCGGACTCGTCGGCCCAGAGTGATTCGAAGCTCACGGCAGACTCAGGCCAGCGGGTTCTTCGACAGCCAGTCCTTGGCGACCGCGTCCGCGCTCTCCTTGCCGGCGTCGATCCGCTTGACCAGGTCGGTCAGCGCGTCCGTGGTCAGCTTGGCGTCCACCGCGTCCAGCGTCTTCACGACGTCGTCGGACTTGTGGTCGGTCCGGATCAACGGAACGATGTTGTTCGGCGGCAGGATGTTCTCCGGGTCCTCCAGCTGCACGAAGCCCTTCTCCTTGATCACCGCCTGCGTGGTGAACAGGTCCGTGACCTGGATCGTGTTGTCCTCGAGCGCCTTGATGCTCAGCGGACCACCGGCGTCCAGGGTCTTGTAGTCCTTGAAGTCGACGTCGTACTTCTCCTTCATACCCTTCAGCCCGGCGGTCCGGACCTTGAACTCGGGGCTGCCGCCGGCGACCAGGTTCTTACCCTTCAGGTCGGCGATCGACTTCAGGTTGTACTTCGCCGCGGTCTCCTTGGTCACCACCACGGTGTCCTCGTCGGCGGCCGGCGACATCGTCAGGACCTCCAGACCGGACGGCACCGCCTTCTTCAGCGCGTCGTACGCCTTCTGCGGGTCGGTCTCGGTGGAGTTCTTGTCGAAGTACGCCAGCGCGGCGCCGGTGTACTCCGGCACCAGGTCGACGGACCCGTCCTTGATCGCGGCCATGTAGGTCTCGCGGTTGCCGATGTTGGGCTTCTTCTTCACCTCGATGCCCTTGGCGGCGAGCGCCTGACCGTAGATCTCCGCCAGCAGCTGGCTCTCGGAGAAGTCGGCCGACCCGACGGTGATGCTGCTCACCTTCGACGGCGCGGGTGAGGATCCGGCGTTGTCGTTGCCGAGCTGGTCGCCCCCACCCCCACAACCGGCCAGGCCGAGCACCGCCACCCCGGCGATCGCAGTACGGATGAGTGTGGATCTCAACACGAGAGCCTCCAGTGTTCTCGTTCAGCCACCGGCCGGTGCCGATGGATGCAACTCAAGTTCATCAGGTTCGTCGGACAGTTCAACCACGTCAGCAAACGTGAGCGGAGAGTCAGCAGGGATCAGCCGACTTTGAGGCCGGGCGACACGGTGATCTTCCCGATCAGCGCGAACACCGCGTCGAGGAGCAACGCCATCAGTGCCACCAGCAGCGCCCCGGTGAACATCTGTGGGAAGTCCCGCAGCTTCAGCCCGTCGATCACGTACCGCCCCAGGCCGCCGAGCGACACCAGCGCCGCGATCGTCGCGGTCGAGACGATCTGCAGGGTCGCGCTGCGGATGCCGGAGATGATCAACGGCAGCCCGATCGGGATCTCCACCTTGGTCAGGATCTCGCGGCCGGTCATTCCCATCCCCCGCGCGGCGTCGATCGTGGCCGGATCGACACCCGAGATCCCGGCGTACGTCGAGGCCAGGATCGGCGGTACGCCGAGCGCGAACAGCGCGATCAGCACCGGCAGGAAGCCGATCTGGTTGGTCAGCAGGACCGCGATCATCAGCAGGCCGAGGCTCGGTAGGGCCCGGGCGGCGTTGCCGAGGTTGATCGCCAGGAACGCGCCACGCCGGGTGTGGCCGATCCGGAGGCCGACCGGCACCGCGACCAGCACGGCCAGCCCGAGGGCGGCGAACGTGTACCAGAGGTGCTCGAGGATCCGCGCCCAGATCCCTTCGTTCCCGGACCAGTTGTACGAGTCGGTGAGGTACTGCCACATGTCAGACCGCCTCTCTCACGGGAGTGGCGACCCGCGCCCAGGGAGTCAGGAACCGCTGCAGCACGACCAGGATCAGGTCCGCGATCAGCGCCAGCAGCAGGGACAGCACCACGCCGACGACGACCGGTGTGAGGAAGTCTTTCTGGAAGCCGAGGGTGAACAGCTCCCCCAGGCCGCCGATACCGATCACCGCGCCGACGCTGACCATCGAGATGTTCGCGACCGTGACGACGCGCAGTCCGGTGAAGATCACCGGTACGGCGATCGGCAGGTCGATCGCGATCACCCGGTGCAACGGGCTGTACCCGACCGCGACCGCCGACTGGCGGACATCGGGTGGTACGGAGCGAAGCCCGTCGATCACGTTGCGGATCAGCAGCGAGACCGTATAGATGGTCAGCGCGATGATGATGTTCACCGTGGACAGCACCTTGGTGCCGATGAGGGCCGGAATCACGATGAAGAGCGCGATCGACGGCAGCGAGTACAGCAGTCCGCCGAGGGCGATCAGCGGGTTCGCGAGCCAGGAGTACCGCGTCGCGACGTACCCCAACGGCACCGAGATGATCAGCCCGAGGATCACCGGGACGATCGCCAGGTAGAGATGCTCGCGCAACTGCTCCCAGATCAGTCCGATGTTGTCGCCGACCCACGTCATGAGCGGAGGGCTTCCGCGACCGTTGTCTGGTCGATGACGCCGATGGCCTTGCCGTCCGCGTCGACGCAGATGCCGCGACCGGTCGGCGAGGTGAGGACCGCGTCCAGGGCCGCGCGCAACGAGTCACCACGTTGGTACAGCGCACCCACCGGAAGCAGCTGCTCCGAGCCGTTGCGCCAGCCGACGGGTACACCGTCCTTCAGCGCGAGCTCCTCCGGCACCGGCTTCAGCGGCAGCTCGTCCGGATGCACGAACGTCAGCGCGCGGTAACCGCGGTCCTGCCCGACGAACCCGCGGACGAAGTCGTCGACCGGGTTGGCGAGGAGCTCGGCCGGCGGTGCGAACTGGGCCAGCTTGCCGCCGACCTGGAGCACTGCGACGTTGTCGCCGAGCTTGATCGCCTCGTCGATGTCGTGGGTGACGAACACGATGGTCTTACCGATGTCGCGTTGCAGCCGGAGCAGCTCTTCCTGGAGCTGGTGGCGGACGATCGGGTCGACCGCGCTGAACGGTTCGTCCATCAGCATGATGGCCGGATCGGCCGCCAGTGCACGGGCGACGCCGACTCGTTGCTGCTGGCCACCGGACAGCTGCGCCGGGTACCGCTCGGCCATCTTGAGGTCCAGGCCGACGCGTTCCAGCAGCTCCATCGCCGTACTGTGCGCCTTGCGCTTGTCCCAGCCGAGCAGCTTCGGCACGGTGGCGATGTTGTCCACCACGGTCTTGTGCGGGAACAGGCCGGCGTTCTGGATCACGTAGCCGATACCGCGGCGCAACGTGACGGCGTCCTTGGCGTTGATGTCCTCGCCGTCGATCGAGATCGTCCCACTGGTCCGCTCGATGGTCCGGTTGATCATCCGCAGCGAGGTGGTCTTGCCACAGCCGGACGGACCGACGAACACGGTGATCTGGTTGCTCGGGATCTGCAGGGACAGTGTGTCGACGGCGACGGTGCCGTCCGGATACTGCTTGGTGACGTCCTCGAACTCGATCATGGCGCCCCTTCGCGCTGGTCGTCGGTCGCCCGAAGACCCTAGCGGAACGAAAGACCGAAACCACGTGCTCCGATGGTTTCTCGCCCCTTGGAAAAGTGCACCGTAGCACTACAGATTGCCACGATCGCACACAGTTAGTTTTCCCGCATCGGAACCCGGACTCCACGCTCGCCGGCGACCTCGACGGCCTGGTCGTAGCCGGCGTCGACGTGACGGATGACACCCATCGCCGGGTCGTTGGTGAGCACCCGCTCGAGCTTCTGCCGGGCCAGGTCGGTGCCATCGGCAACCGACACCTGACCGGCGTGGATGGACCGGCCGATGCCGACACCGCCGCCGTGGTGGATCGACACCCAGGACGCGCCGCTGGCCACGTTCACCATCGCGTTCAGCAACGGCCAGTCCGCGATCGCGTCCGAGCCGTCGAGCATGCCTTCGGTCTCCCGGTACGGCGAGGCGACGCTGCCGGTGTCCAGGTGATCGCGACCGATCACGATCGGCGCCTCGAGTTCACCGGACGCGACCATGTCGTTGAACCGCACCCCGGCCTTGTCCCGCTCGCCCTGGCCGAGCCAGCAGATCCGGGCCGGCAGGCCCTGGAACGCGACCCGCTCGCCGGCCAGCTTGATCCAGCGCGCGAGGTGCTCGTTGTCCGGGAACAGGTCCAGGATCGCCTGGTCGGTCTTCGCGATGTCGGCCGGGTTGCCGGACAGCGCCGCCCACCGGAACGGGCCTTTTCCTTCACAGAACAACGGCCGGATGTACGCCGGCACGAAGCCGGGGAACTCGAACGCCCGGGAGAATCCGGCCTTGCGCGCCTCGTCCCGGATCGAGTTGCCGTAGTCGAACACCTCGGCGCCCGCGTCCTGGAACCCGACCATCGCGGCGACGTGACGCGCCATCGAGGCCTGCGCGCGCTCGGTGAAACCGGCCGGGTCCTTCTCGCGAGCGGTCACCCAGTCGTCGAACTCGATGCCGACCGGCAGGTACATCAGCGGGTCGTGCGCCGATGTCTGGTCGGTGACGATGTCGATCGGCGCACCCAGCTCCAGCAACTCCGGCACGATCACCGCGGCGTTGCCCAGCACACCGATCGACAGCGGCCGCCGAGCCTTCTTGGCCTCCTCCGCCAGCCGCAGCGCATCACTCAGGTCCTTGGCCTGTACGTCGAGGTACCGGTGCTCGATGCGGCGCTGGATGCGGGACTCGTCGACGTCGATGCAGATCGCCACACCGTCGTTCATCGTGACTGCCAACGGCTGCGCGCCGCCCATGCCACCGAGGCCCGCGGTCAGCGTGATCGTTCCGGCCAGCGAGCCGCCGAACTTCTTCTCCGCGACCGCGCCGAAGGTCTCGTACGTGCCCTGCAGGATGCCCTGGGTGCCGATGTAGATCCACGACCCGGCCGTCATCTGGCCGTACATCGTGAGGCCCATCGCCTCCAGCTTGCGGAACTCCTCCCAGGTGGCCCAGTCGCCGACCAGGTTCGAGTTCGCGATCAGCACCCGCGGCGCCCACTCGTGGGTCTGCATGACGCCGACCGGGCGACCGGACTGGACGAGCATCGTCTCGTCGTCCTTCAGCGTGGTCAGCGTGCGGACCATCGCGTCGAACGAGTTCCAGTCCCGGGCGGCCTTGCCGGAACCGCCGTACACGACGAGTTCGTCGGGGTGCTCGGCGACCTCGGGGTCGAGGTTGTTCTGCAGCATCCGCAGCGCGGCTTCCTGCTGCCAGCCACGGGCGGTCAGAGTGGTACCGCGGGGCGCGCGGACGGGACGTGGTCCGGACATGGGTGGTCCAGCCTTTCTAGTTCAGCGGGCCGGTGACGGCCTCGGCTGCGGTCAGGTAGGTGCCGTCGGCAACGAGGCGGACGGAGTGTTCGAGTTCCGGGGCGAGATGCCGGTCGGTGCCCGGCCCTTCGACGTACACCCGGAGGGCGTCCCGGACGGCGGCGGTCGCCGGGGCCGGGGCCAGCGGCGCGCGCAGGTCCAGGGCCCGCGCGGCGGTGAGGATCTCGACCGCGAGTACCCGCTGCAGACCGTCGACGGCTTTGCGCAGCTTGCGAGCGGCGGACCAGCCCATCGAGACGTGGTCCTCCTGCATCGCGCTGCTCGGGATCGAGTCGACGCTGGCGGGGACGGCGAGCCGCTTCAGTTCGGAGACGATCGCGGCCTGGGTGTACTGCGCGATCATGTGCCCGCTGTCCACGCCCGGATCGTCGGCGAGGAACGCGTTCAGACCATGGTTCCGCGCGACATCCAGGAAGCGATCGGTACGCCGTTCGCTGATGCTTGCCAGGTCCGCGACGGCGATCGCCAGGAAGTCGAGCACGTACCCGACCGGCGCACCATGGAAGTTTCCGTTGGACTCCACCCGACCGTCCGGCAGTACGACGGGGTTGTCGATCGCGGCCGACAACTCGCGACCGGCGACAGTCGCCGCGTGTGCTGCGGTGTCCCGGGCAGCGCCGTGCACCTGCGGAGAACACCTGAGGGAATAGGCGTCCTGGACGCGGTTGCAGTCCGGGCCCCGGTGGCTCGCGACGATCGCGCTGTCCTTGAGGAACGCGCGCAGATTGGCCGCGGAAGCGGCCTGGCCGGGGTGCGGGCGAAGGGCCTGCAGGTCTTCCGCGAACACCCGGTCGGTGCCGAGCTGCGCCTCGACGCTCATCGCGGCGGCCAGGTCGGCGGTCTTGAAGAGCTGGTCGAGGTCGGCCAACGCGAGGACCAGCATGCCGAGCATGCCGTCGGTCCCGTTGATCAGTGCCAGGCCTTCCTTCTCGGCCAGTACGACCGGCGCAAGACCGTGCGCTGCCAGCGCTTCGCCGGCGTCCCGAAGCGTGCCGTCGGCATCGCGGACCTTGCCCTCACCCAGGATCGCGAGCGCGACATGGGACAGCGGGGCGAGATCGCCGGAGCATCCGAGACTGCCGTACTCGTGCACCACCGGAGTGAGGTGCGCGTTGAGCAGCCCGGCGTACGCCTGGGCGGTGTCGACCTTCACACCGGTGCGGCCGGTGGCGAGGGTGGACAACCGCAGCAGGGCGAGTGCCCGGACGACCTCCGTCTCCACCTCCGGACCGGAACCGGCCGCGTGCGAGCGGATCAGGCTGCGCTGCAGCTGGGCCCGTAGCTCCGGCGCGATGTGCCGGGTGGCGAGCGCGCCGAACCCGGTCGAGACGCCGTAGTGCGGGGTGTCCGCATGGGCCAGCGCCTCGATCGCGGCGCGCGACTTCGCGATCTCTTCGAGGGCCTGGTCGTCGATCCGTACCTGCGCGCCGTACCGTGCGACCGCGACCACGTCGGTCGGGGTCAGCGGTCCGACGCCGACAATCACCGTGTGTTCCACCAGAACATTGCACCGCGCCGGATTGCTCCGCGGCAGGACCGGCGAACCACTTTCTGTCTCGGGTCTGAGACATGGGTGGCGACCCTCGGTAGCCGTAGGGTGCTGCCATGGTGTTCGAGATCCGGACGGCGGAGCCGGAGGACGCGGTGGGGATCGCCCGGGTCTGGGCCGCGGCGATGCCGCAACTGGTGAAGACGGCACGCGCGATCGAGATCGAACTGCGGCACAACCGGAGCCGGGAGATCCTGATCGCCGTCGACGGGCCGGACGTGGTCGGGTACTCCAATCTCTACCTGCCGGCGATCGACGCGCAGGCGCCGCGAGTGCGGGTCACGATCCAGGTGCCACCGGAGTTCCGCCGGCGCGGCATCGGCAGCGCGCTGACGACCGCGATCACGTCGCGGGCGCTCGGCGTCCGGGCCGAGCGGTTGCTGACGGTCGTGGGCGAGGACGAGGAGTCGAAGGACTTCGCCGCGAAGCGCGGATTCGTGCTCGGGCGGCGGATGACGCATTCCGCGGCCGACCTGACCGCGGCACGCGAGCCGCTCGAGCCACCGGCCGGGCTGCGCGTGGTGAGCTACGACGAGGTGCAGCCGCGGCAGGTGTACGACGCGGAGGTCCAGGTCCGCGACGACGACCCGAGCGGGTTGTCGGGAGGACCGGAGTACGACGAATGGGTCCGCACCTCGTGGGAGAACCCGGACGCCCGGCGCGATCTGAGCGTCGCCGTACTCGACGGGGACGAGGTGTTGTCGTTCGTGACCACCACCGCGGATCCGGACCGGAAGATGATCTGGTCGAACCTGACCGGGACGATCCCCTCGGCCCGTGGACGCGGTCTGGCGAAGGTCGCGAAGTCCGCGGCACTCGTCCGGGCGCGGGACGCCGGGATGACGATCGCCTCCACCGGGAACGACGCGGCGAACGAGCCGATGCTCGCGGTGAACCGGTGGCTCGGCTACCGGGAGACGACCGGCGCGTGGACCGCGGAGAAGGAGCTGTGAAGCGCCTCGGCCTCACGATGCTGTTCTTCCTGGTCGTGTCGCTCGTCGTCGGGCTCCTGGTCTCCGGGGAGGAAGACATGGACTGGGGCGTGGCCGGCGGACTCTTCGTGATCGCCGTCCTCGGCGAGAGTTTCCGGTTCTGGTTGCAGCGGAGCCGCGCGAAGAAACGCGAATCGTCCGGCATCTGAGGTTACGCTGCCGTTGTGAGCGGCAACGTTCCCGCCTCGACCCGCACGCTGCGGGTGCTGACGTTCCTGGCCACCCAGCCCGGCCCCGTGCCGATGGAGCGCATCGCCTCCGCGGTCGGACTGCCACGCTCCTCGACGTACCACTTGCTGCGGGCAATGATCGACGAAGGGTTCGTCGTGCATCTGCCCGAGGAGAAGCGGTACGGGCTCGGGGTCGCCGCGTTCGAGATCGGATCCGCTTATCTGCGGCATGACCCGCTGGAGCGGTTGGCGCGGCCGTTGCTGGTGCAGTTGGTGCACGAAGTGGGTCAGACGGCGCATCTCGGCGTACTGCATGGTCGGGAGCTGGTGTACCTGCTCAAGGAGCAGCCGCCGCGGCCGGTGACGCTGGTGACCGACGTCGGCGTACGCCTGCCCGCGACGCTCACCGCGTCCGGCCGCGCCCTGCTGGCCGAGCTCCCGCCGGCCCAGGTCCGCGCACTCTTCCCGTCCCCCGAGTCCTTCGTACGGCGTACCGACCTCGGACCGCAGACGCTCACCCAACTCCGCCGCCTGCTGACGGACGAGAAACGCCAGGGATTCGCCGTCGAGGACTCCTTCATCTCCCCCGGCGTCGCATCGGTCGCCAGCGCCGCCGTCGACCACACCGGCCACCCGGTCGCCGCCATCAGCGTCACCTTCCGCACCGACGCCGTACCCCCGACCGACCGTCCCCACCTGGCCCGCAAGATCCGCCAAGCCGCCACCGCCCTGACCCGCCGCCTCCACGGCTGAGCCGCGGCGCAGATGATGTGGGAGTGCGCGCCGCCGGCCCGGTCGGCGTTGGGATGGAGGTAGGTTGGCGCCATGCAGCAGTACCTGGATCTCCTGAAGCACGTGCTCGACAACGGGGCCGAGAAGGGGGACCGGACCGGGACGGGCACGCTGAGTGTGTTCGGGTACCAGTCGCGGTACGACCTCCGTGAGGGATTCCCGGCGGTCACCACGAAGAAGCTGCATCTGCGCTCGGTGATCGGGGAGCTGATCTGGTTCCTCAGCGGTTCGACGAACATCAAGTGGCTGCACGAGAACAACATCAGCATCTGGGACGAGTGGGCCGACGAGAACGGCGAGCTCGGTCCGGTGTACGGGTACCAGTGGCGCTCGTGGCCGACTCCGGACGGGCGGCACGTCGACCAGATCACCAAGCTGGTCGAGGCGATCAAGAACAACCCGGACTCGCGCCGGCACATCGTCAGCGCCTGGAACGTCGCGGACGTGGACGACATGGCGTTGCCGCCGTGTCACACCATGTTCCAGTTCTACGTCGCGGACGGCCGGCTCTCCTGCCAGCTGTACCAGCGGTCGGCTGACATCTTCCTCGGTGTGCCGTTCAACATCGCGTCGTACGCGCTGCTCACCCACATGGTCGCGCAGCAGACCGGGCTCGAGGTCGGTGACTTCGTGCACACCCTCGGCGACGCGCACCTGTACCTGAACCACCTCGACCAGGCCCGCCTGCAGCTCACTCGCGAACCGCGCCCGCTGCCGACGCTGAACCTGACCAAGCGCGACTCGATCGACTCGTACGAGATCGCCGATGTCGAACTGGTCGGGTACGACCCGCATCCCGGGATCAAGGCGCCCATCGCCGTATGAGCATCATCCTGATCGCGGCCGTCGGACAGAACGGTGTGATCGGGCGGGACAACGACCTGCCCTGGCGGATCCGTGAAGACCTGCAGCGCTTCAAGCAGCTCACCCTCGGCCACACGTTGGTGATGGGCCGCAAGACCTACGACTCGATCGGTCGCCCACTCCCCGGTCGCCGTACCGTCGTCGTCACCCGGCAACCCGACTGGTCCGCCAACGGTGTCGACGTCACGCACTCCCTCGACGAGGCCCTGCGGTCCGACAGCACCGTCTACGTGGCCGGCGGCGGCGAGATCTACCGCCAGTCCCTCCCGCACGCCACCCACCTCGAACTCACAGAGGTGCACCAGTCCCCCACGGGCGACGTCACCTTCCCCACCATCGACCCGGCAGACTGGACCGAAACAGCCCGCGACGGCCACGACGGGTTCTCGTTCGTCTCCTTCCGTCGCAGCCAGGTTGGGTGTGGTGATCACACGCCGTAGCGAGCAGGTGCTCGGTGCGGTGGCTCGGTGCGCGGGAGCGAAGGTCTCGATGCGGAGCATCGTGGCCTTTGCTCACGTGCAGCGAGGTGCCGTGCCGAGTGCCGCGCAGTAGGCGTGTGATCACCACACCCAACCTCGCAACGAGTAGCTAACGACTCGGCCAAGGAAGACCTGGAACCGCGTAGATTGGGCGCGCGTCACGGGAGTACCAGGGGCGTCTCTCGGAGGGGAACACCATGACTGAAGCTGACAACACCGCAGGTGCGGCGGCTGCTCAGCCTGCCGCCGCGCAGCCGCTGCAGCCGCCGACGGCGACCGCGCCGGGCCTGATACTGACCGCACCGCCGCCGTCACAGCCAGTCGCCGAAACCGCGGCACCGAGTATGGCGCCCGCGGTCGACCCGGCCGCGTTGCCGGGGCTGGACACCAAGGTGGACACCTTCCTGAACGCGCTGATGGCCGCCGAGCCGCGGTCGCCGGAGTTCGCCGCGAAGGCGAGCGACGTGCGCAGCATGGGCGACGTCGACATCCGCGCCGCCGCCGAGAGCTCGAACCGGCTGCTGCAGTCGCCGGTGAAGGCCCTGCAGAGCGGTGGCCTGTCGGAGGGTTCGACCGTCGGCAAGACGCTGCTCGAACTCCGCCGTACGGTCGAGGACCTGGACCCGAAGGAAGCGAGCGGGCCGAAGAAGCTGCTCGGGATGATCCCGTTCGGCGACAAGATCGAGGACTACTTCCGCAAGTACCAGAGCGCGCAGAGCCACCTCGAGGGCATCCTGCACAGCCTGCGCAACGGCCAGGACGAGCTCGGCAAGGACAACGCCGCGCTGAACCTGGAGAAGCAGAACCTCTGGGACGCGATGACCCGGCTCAACCAGTACGTGTACGTCGCGGAGCGCCTCGACGCGCGGCTGTCCGCGGCGATCGCGGAGCTGGAGGCGACGAACCCGGACAAGGCGAAGGCGTTCCGCGAGGACGTGCTGTTCTACGTCCGGCAGAAGCACCAGGACCTGCTCACCCAGCTCGCGGTCTCGATCCAGAACTACCTGGCCATCGACATCGTGATCAAGAACAACATCGAGCTGATCAAGGGTGTCGACCGCGCGTCGACCACCACGGTCTCGGCCTTGCGTACGGCGGTCATCGTCGCGCAGGCGCTCGGCAACCAGAAGCTCGTGCTGGACCAGATCACCGCGCTGAACACGACCACCAGCGGGATGATCGAGCGCACCTCGGAGATGCTCCGGGACAACTCGGTCGCGATCCAGCAGCAGGCCGCGTCGGCGACGATCGGGCTGCCGCAGCTGCAGGCCGCGTTCGCGAACATCTACGCGACGATGGACGCGATCGACACCTTCAAGGGCGAGGCGCTCGACAACATGGCCGCGACGATCGGCACGCTGGAGACCGAGGTGACCAAGTCCCGCTCGTACCTGGACCGGGTCGCCCAGCAGAACCAGCAGGTCGTGCACGGCAGCCTCGACCTCGACCTCGGTCGCTGACACCAACTCACCACCTGGAGACGGGGGACTGCATGGCGCTCGGTGACTTCTTCGCACGGCTGACCGGCCGTAAGGAGGAGCCCGAGCCTGCCCCCGTACCCCGGCCGCCGACGAACGACGACCTGCTGGCGGCGCTGGTCCGCGTCGAGCAGCTGGTCGCGGGTGGCGCCGTACCGGCGGTCGTCGCGTCGCGTGTCGGGCGGGTGGTCCGGGTGGTGCGGGAGACGATCCCGCGGCTCGGCAATCTGGGCGGTAGCGCGCAGGCGTACTCCGTGATGGCGACGGCGACCGACTACCTGCCGGAGGCGATCGGCGGGTACCTGCGGCTGCCGCGGCAGTGGGCCGACACCCGGCCGGTGGACCGCGGCAAGACGTCGCTGATGATCCTCATCGATCAGTTGGACCTCTTGGCAGCGACGATGGACAAGGTCTTCGACGCGGTGAACCGCGCCGACGCGGCGGCGCTGATCGCCCATGGCAGGTTCCTGCAGGAGAAATTCGGCACCGGCTCCACCGGCGGAGGCTTGGCGCTCGGCCCGACCGAGTCGACCCCGGCACCGACGATGGGGCCGAACAGCACACCAAGCACAGGACCAAGTACGGGCCCGAGCGCTGGACCAACTGGACCAAGCAGTGGACCGGCGGGGCCGTTGACACCACCACCTGGACGAGGAGGGACATGACCGGCGCGGGGGGAAGCTCGCTGCAGCAGGCGCTGTCCGCGCTGCTGGAGGTCGCCGGCCGTGCCGGGATCGCGGAGGACCGGGCCCGGTCCGAGGCGTTGGCGTTGGCCGCCGCGTTGGCGGAGTCGGCGCCGGGTGCATCCGCCGACTGGGGTAAAGCGGTCGACGACGCGACAACCCAGGACTTCTTCGACGCGGCCGTTCGCGGCCGGCGGTGGCGGGGCGCGCCGACGGCGGTGCTGAGCGAGTTGATCGCCGCGGGTTCGACCGAGAAGGCGGCGTACGCCGAAGCTCTCGCGGAGATCGCCTCCGCGGCGTGCACGTTGGGTGAACCAACGATGCGGGTCATAGGAAACGCGTCGGTAGCAGCCGCGGCACAGCTTCAAGCCGCGGGCGCGCGACCGCTGCAGACCACCTCAACTCCTGCACCTGCCGCTCCACCTGCACAGGAAACTCCGAAGGTAGAAGAGGTTCCGGAGAAGACGGTTGAGGAGTTGCTGGGTGAGCTCGATGAGTTGACGGGGCTCGCTCGGGTGAAGCGGGAAGTGCATCGGCAGGTCGCCGTACTGCGGGTCGAGAAGTTGCGGACCGAGGCGGGACTGAAGAGCGCGACGATCACCCGGCACCTGGTCTTCGTGGGGAATCCGGGGACCGGGAAGACGACCGTCGCTCGGCTGGTGAGCGGGATCTACAAGGCGCTCGGCCTGCTGTCCAAGGGACAACTGGTCGAGGTCGACCGTTCTGAACTAGTGGCCGGGTACCTCGGGCAGACCGCGACGAAGACCGCCGAGGTCGTCGAGTCCGCGGCGGGTGGCGTGCTGTTCATCGACGAGGCCTACAGCCTGACCGCCGGTGACAACGGCGCCGACCAGTACGGGCGCGAGGCCGTCGACACGCTGGTCAAGGAGATGGAGGACCGGCGCGACGACCTGGTCGTGATCGTCGCCGGGTACCCCGTGCCGATGGCCGCGTTCATCGCCGCGAACCCCGGACTCGCCAGCCGGTTCCGGACCACGATCGAGTTCGAGAACTACAGCGACGACGAGCTGACCGACATTCTCACCGGGCTCGCCGAAGCGGCCGACTACGAGTTGGTCCCGGAAGCGCTGGAGCGGTTCCACGAGATTCTCACCGCGACGCCGCGGGACGGTTCGTTCGGCAATGGGCGGTTCGCCCGCAACGTACTGGAGGCCGCGATCGGCCGGCAGGCCTGGCGGTTGCGCGACGTGACGGCACCGACGACCGAGCAGTTGCGTCAGATCGTGGCGACGGATCTCGACGAGGACGAAGAACAAGCCGAGCAAGGAGTACAGGCGTGACCCAGACGCAGAGTGCGCCGCCCGCGACCTTGGCGCCCGCGCCGGGTGCGGTGCAGCAGGCGCCGTCCGCCCAGGCCCCGAGCCGGCGCGGCGCGGTCGCGCAGTGGTTCGCGGGTACGCCGGGCCGGATGCGCGCGTTCCTGATCATTGCCGCCGCGATGAGCGTGGTCTTCGGACTGGCCGCCGCGCAGGGCTTCAGCCAGTCCGACGGCGCCCTGGACCGCGCGCAGGCGAACGCCGCGCAACTGGTCCGGATCCAGGCGATCCACACCAACCTGGTCAGCGCGAACGCCGACGCGACCAACGCGTTCCTGGTCGGCGGTCTCGAACCGCCGGACCAGCGCCAGCACTACGTCGACTCGATGGCCGCGGCCGCCGGGTTGATCTCCGATGCCGCGAGCGCACAGCCCGCGGACCGGGAGGCGCTCGGGGCGTTGAACAAGACGCTGGTCACCTACGAAGGGCTGATCGAGCAGGCCCGGGCGAACAACCGCCAGGGGTTGCCGATCGGTTCGCAGTACCTGAAGGACGCCAACTCGGTCCTGCAGGAGAACTCGCTCCCGCTCGTGAAGGCGCTGGTCGAGGCGAACGAGAAGCGGGTCGACACCGAGTTCGACGGGATCAGCTACGGCACCATCTGGATCGTCGTCGGTGGTGTGCTCGCGCTGGTGATCTTCGCCGTCACGCTGCGCTGGCTGGCCGGCCGTACGCACCGCTACATCAACGTCCCGATCGCGGCCGGAGCGCTGCTCGTGCTGCTGACGACCGTCGTCGGTGGGATCGCACTGGCGAGCGCATCCGGCGCGGCGAAGGACACGCGCAGTACGGAGTACGAACGCACCCTCGCACTGTCCCGCGCCCGCATCGCGGCGTACGACGCCCGCTCGAACGAAAGCCTCACCCTGATCGCCCGCGGCTCGGGTGACAACTTCGACCAGGCGTACAACGCGGCGGCCGCGCAGGTGAACGAGCAACTCGACAAGCTCGGCACGACCGACATGACCCTGCGGAACCTGTGGAACGAATACTCCACTGTGCACACCAAGGTCCGGCAGACCGACGGCAAGGAAGGCAACTGGGACGGCGCCGTCGCGATGGCGGTCGGTGCGGACAACCAGAAGTACAACTCCGTCGACACCTTCAAAGCCTTCGACACCGCGTCGAACGAGCAGCTCGACGACACCAGTACGTCGGTGCAGAGCCGGCTGGCCGATGCTCGCGACGGGCTGCCGCCGATCGGCTGGCTCGGCGTACCGATCGGCATCGTCGCCGCCCTGCTCGTCGCCTGGGGCATGTCGCAGCGCCTGGAGGAGTACCGATGAAGAAACTGATCCCGATCGCGGCCACCGCCGCGCTGCTCCTCACCGCCTGCGGCAGCGGCAACTATGCGGCCACCCAGATCCCGGCCGAGCCCGCGCCGACCACACCGTCGGCCGCACCGGCGACGCCGTCGAGCTGCGACAAGACCACCGAACTGCAGTCCTACAAGCCCGAGGGCGCACTGCCCGCGCCGGGCCAGATGCCGGCCGGTACGACGATGGCGGACATCCAGGCTCGCGGCCGATTGATCGCTGGTGTCTCGGCGGACAGCCTGCACCTCGGCGCCCGGAACCCGCTGACCGGCGTGATCGAGGGCTTCGACATCGACATGGTGAAGGCGGTCGCGACGGCGATCTTCGGCACCTGGAAGGGTCACCTCGAGCTCCGGGTGATCTCGAGCCCGCAGCGGATCCCCTCGCTGCAGAACAAGAGCGTCGACATCGTCTCTCGGAACATGACGATCAACTGCGAGCGCTGGCAGCAGATCGCGTTCTCGGCGGAGTACTACCGCTCCGGCCAGAAGACGCTGGTCCAGAGTGACTCGACCGCCAAGACGCTCCAGGACCTCTCCGGCGAGACGATCTGCGCCCCGGCCGGATCGACCAGCCTGGACAACCTGAAGAAGGCGAACCCGAAGATCAAGCCGATCACCGCCGACACCGACACCGGGTGCCTGGTGCTGTTCCAGCAGGGCAAGGCGGCCGGGATCAGCGGTGACGACACGGTGCTGGCCGGTGACGCCGCGCAGGACCCGTACGCGAAGGTGCTGAACGAGCGGATCAGCAACGAGCCCTACGGCCTGGGCATCAACAAGGACAACGTCGAGTTCGTGAAGTTCGTCAACGGTGTGCTCGCGCAGATGAAGGCCGACGGTCGATGGATGACGTCCTACAACCAGTGGCTCGAGCCTGACCTCGGTGAGCTCAAGGCCCCACCGACACCCGCGTACGGACGCTCATGACCGTTCGTACGCCGACCGCTTCGGCGCCCGCGTCGCCGGGGAAAATGGGGAGCAGTGTTCCGGCGACGGAGCTGCTGTCCTATCTGAACGCGCTCGGCGAGTGGCGGGACCGGCGCAAGGCGGAGCTGGACGAACTGGATCAGGCCGCCCTGCACGCGGCAGAGGCGGATGCGCTGAGCGCGGACGTCGTACTCAGCATGACGGTCTGGAAGGCGGTCTCGGACCGGTACGAGCTGATCCTCGTCACCTGGGACTCGGGTCGCGTCGGCGCGAAGGAGACCGAGCAGATCTCGACGCTGATCTGGGGCGGTCTGGACGCCGGCGCCGCGGGCGGCTCGCTCGCGGTTTCGTTGCCCGAGGCATGCAAGCTGTCGGATGCGCTGGCGTCCAGCCTGCGCGCCAAGCTCGCGCTGGAGCCCGGCGACGCCGACCTCGCCGCCCGCCTCCGGCAGTTGCGCGCGCAGGTCGAGCGGATCAGCGACCTGGTCAAGCAGGAGCCCGCGAACGTCCGCGACACAGCGCTCGCCTCACATCACGACCTCGACCGCCGCCTCACAGACCTTGCCGACCGCAACAAACGCGGCGCGGACATCGGCGGACTGATCGGCCCGCTCGAACTGGACGCGGCCAAGGCGGAACGTGACCTGATCGTCGGTGCCGCGACCCGCAAGGAACGCGCCGCCGACGTCGCCCGCGCCCGCGCGCTACGGAGCGAGCTCGAAGCCCAGGGTACGGCGGTCCGCGCGCTCGCCGACAAGACCGTCGCGACGGTCAGTCCGGCCCCGCGCCTCGCCGTACCGGATGTGACCGCGCTCGGTGCGGTGCCGAACACCCCGGCCGAGCTGGCGAAGTACCTGACCCGGCTCGACGCCGTACGACGGGCGCTCGGGCAGGCGCAGGCGGCGTACGGGGCGGCGCTCGGACGACGTGACGAGCTCACCCAACTGCTGGACGCCTATCAGGTCAAGGCGGCAAGTGTTGCCCCGGGCAACGAGGATCTCGCCGAGCTGTACCGGCGCGGCCGAGCGGTGATCGAGGCCGAGCCGGTGGACCTGGCCCGCCTCGGTGCACTGGTAGCGGCCTACCAGGCCTACCTGGAAGGAACGAAATGACGACCTGCACCCAGCCGGGCTGCACCGGCTCGATCGTGGACGGGTACTGCGACGTCTGCGGCTCCCCCGCCGCGGCAGCAGCGCCGGTAGCGTCGGCTCCCGCGACAGGCGCCTGCACCCAGCCCGGCTGCACCGGCACGTACGTCGACGGGTACTGCGACGTGTGCGGCTCGCCCGCGCCCGACGGCTCGTCCAGCCCGTCAGCAGTCTCCGGCGCCCCGGCCGTCGTCCACGAGGCGGACCCGCTCAGCTCCGTGTCGACAGTGTCACGCGCGTCCAACCGCCTGGCGTCCACGCCGCTCGGTTCGGCCCGCGCGGCCCAGGCCGGTTCGAAACTGACCCGCAAGCTCGGTACGTCGTCCACGCGGCTGCGCGGCGCGCGCCTCGGTGCCGGACTGACGCAGGTACCGTCGATCCCCGCGATCGACGCCAGCAAGGCGATCCTGGCGAACCCGATGGTCCCGGAGGACCGACGGAACTGCCCGAGCTGCGGCAACCCGGTCGGCCGCTCCCGCAACGGAACGCCGGGCCGCACCGAGGGCTTCTGCCCGAAGTGCCGCAATCGGTTCTCGTTCGCGCCGAAGCTGAAGGACGGTGACCTGGTCGGCGGCCAGTACCTCGTCCGCGGCTGCCTGGCGCACGGCGGTTTCGGCTGGATCTACCTGGCCCAGGACAAGAACGTGTCCGACCGCTGGGTGGTGCTGAAGGGCCTGCTGAACTCCGAGGACCCGGACGCGGTCGCGGCGGCGATCGCGGAGCAGCAGTTCCTGGCCCGCGTCGAGCACCCGTTGATCGTCGAGATCTACAACTTCGTCACCCATGACGGCGCCGGCTACATCGTGATGGAGTACGTCGGTGGCACCTCGCTGAAGACGCTGCTCAAGCAACGGATGTCCGAGAACCACGGCCAGTACAACGCGCTGCCGATCGACCAGGCGATCGCGTACCTGCTGGAGATCCTGCCCGCGTTCTCGTACCTGCACGATCTCGGCCTGGTGTACTGCGACTTCAAGCCGGACAACATCATCCAGGTCGGCGACGCGGTCAAGCTGATCGACCTCGGTGGCGTCCGGCGGATCGACGACCTCGACTCGGCGATCTACGGAACGGTCGGTTTCCAGGCTCCCGAGGTGGCCGAGGTCGGCCCGTCGATTGCCTCCGACATCTACACACTCGGCCGGACCCTGTGCGTGCTGGCGATGGAGTTCCGCGGCTATCAGAGCCGGTACGTCGACTCGCTGCCGCCGGTCGGCGAAGTACCGCTGTTCCAGAAGTACGACTCGGTGTACCGCCTGCTGGCCAAGGCGTGCGCGAAGGACCCGGCGGACCGTTTCCAGTCCGCTGACGAGTTCCGCGTGCAACTGCTCGGCGTACTGCGTGAGGTCGTGGCGGACAAGCAGGGCACCAAGGCGGCTCAGCACTCGGCGTCCTCGCTGCTGTTCGGGACTCCGGGCGACAAGGCAGCCGGACTGGGGGAGGCGGCCGCGCCGTGGCAGCAGCTGCCGTCACTGGCGCCGGACGACGGCGACAAGATGGCCGGCTGGCTCAAGACGGTCAGCGTGCCGGACCCGGCCAAGCGGCTGGAGCTGCTGGTCGGCGCGCCGGAGCAGTCCCCGCAGACACTGCTGGAGGTCGCTGAGGCCGCTCTGGAGATCGGGCCGGAGCGTTACGACATGGTCGACACCGCGGTGGCCGACCTGCTCAACTCCGACCCGTGGGAGTGGCGAGCGGTCTGGATGGCCGGACTGGTCGCGCTGGCCCGTGGTGACTCGGCCGCGGCCCAGTCCGCGTTCAACGCCGTCTACGGACAGGTGCCGGGTGAGCTGGCACCGAAGCTCGCGCTCGCGATCGCCTGTGAACACAGCAACGAGTACGACGTTGCCGAGGGCCTCTACCTCACCTGTGCGCGGACGGATGCCAACTACATCGCACCGTCGGCGTTCGGTCTGGCCACGATCCGGACGCAGCGCAACGACCTGGACGGAGCGCTCGGCGCGCTCGACCTGGTACCCCGGACCAGCGGCGAGTACGTACGGGCCCGTCGCCAGCGAGCCGGTCTCCTGGCAGGATCGGGGCGTGGCCTTCCCGCGCTCGCCCAGGCGATGGACAGCATCGCGACGCTGACCATCGACCCGGTCGACCGGGCCAACCTGGCCGCGAACGTGTTCCGGACCGCGCTGACCGAGGTCCAGCAGTCCGGTCCGCAGGAGGCTCTGCGGATCGACGGCCGGGCGGCGACCGAGCCTGCTCTGCGGGACGGGCTCGAGGCCACCTACCGGTTGCTGGCCGACCAGGCCCAGTCCCGGCCGGAACGGATCGCCCTGGTCGACCAGGCCAACGAGGTTCGAGGATGGACGTTGCGATGACGAGTAAGACCGAGACGGTCTGCCCCAGCTGCGGTGGGCCGGTGTCCGAGGCCGATCGCTTCTGCGAGGCCTGCGGCACCGAGCTGACCTCGGCGGCCACACCGAACACCCCGGCCCTGGACACCGACACCGAGCCGACCGTGGAGATCACCGCGGTCGCGATCCCCGAGGCGGACCCGGCCGGGCCGTGCCGGTCGTGCGGCGGCACCGTCGGCGCCGACGGGTACTGCGAGACGTGTGGGACCAAGGCCGCGAAGCCCCGGGACCACTTCGAGGAGCAGCCGGCACCGTGGGTCGCCGGAGTGTGCGACCGCGGGATCCGGCACAGCCGCAACGAGGACGCGATGGCGATCGAGGCCGACGAGGCGCCGGGCAGCCGCGCGCTCCTGGTCGTCTGCGACGGGGTCAGCTCGTCGCTCGACTCCGACGTCGCCAGCCTCGCCGCCGCCCGTGCGGCACGTGAGGTGCTGGCGGCCGGCCATGCGCAGGGTCTCGGCACCGAGTCGTCCCGGAGCAGTGCGATGGCGGCCCGCTTGAAGGCGGCGGCCGACGCTGCGAGTGACGCCGTACTGGACAGCACGAGTCCGGACAGCCCGAACCCGGCGTCCTGCACGTTCGTCGCGGCGGTGCTGGAGGACGGTCTGCTGGTCGCGGGCAACGTTGGCGACAGTCGCGCGTACTGGTTCCCGGACGACGCCGAGGCGGTCGCGCTGACCGTCGACGACTCGTGGGCGGCCGAGCTGATCGCCACCGGGATCTCCCGTGCGGAGGCCGAGTCCGGTCCGCACGCGCACGCGATCACCCGCTGGCTCGGCAAGGACGCACCGGACCACACGCCGCGGACCATGACGGTTCAGGTCACCGGGCCGGGCTGGCTGCTGGTCTGCTCGGACGGCCTGTGGAACTACTGCTCGGAGGCGGCACCGCTGGCCGACCTCGTACGTCAGACTGCTGCGGGCACGGGTGGCGAGCCGAAGGCCACCGCGTCCGCCCTGGTCGACTGGGCGAACGCCCAGGGTGGTCAGGACAACATCACCGTCGCCCTGGCACGGATCTAGCCCTTTCCCACCCCACCACCCCAGACAGAGGACCCGAGATGGCCGACTTCACCGCCTCCGTGTACCAGAACGAGTTCCTGCCCGACGGCGGGACCGACGTGCACGCCATCGTCACGGTGAACTGCGCCGGTGCCGGCTCCGCCGGGCAGTCCGGCAGCGGTGACGCGGGCGAGATCATCATCGTCGACACCTCCGGCTCGATGGGCCGCGACGGCGTCCAGGCCGCGGCCTTCGCCGCCCAGACCGCGATCGACCAGATCCTCGACGGCGTCTGGTTCGCGGTGATCTCCGGCAACGACCGCGCGCAGCTGGCGTTCCCGCCGTCCGCCGAACCGGTGATGGTCCGGATGGACTCGTACACCCGGCAGGCCGCGAAGGATGCGGTGTCCCGCTTCTACGCCGACGGCGGCACCGCGATGGGCACCTGGCTGCGGCTGGCCTCGCGAGTCTTCGCGACCGTGCCGTCGCTGTCGCAGAAGCACGCGATCCTGCTGACCGACGGCGAGAACCAGCACGAGACGCCGGAGGCGCTGACCCAGGCGATCGAGTCGGTCACCGGTCAGTTCCAGTGCGACACCCGCGGCGTCGGCGTGGCCTGGCAGGTCGACGAGGTACGGCGGATCGCGCAGGCGCTGCTCGGGACGGTCGACATCATCCCGGCACCGGACCAGCTGGCCGCCGAGTTCTCGAAGCTGATCCAGAACGCGATGAGCCGCGGTGTCGCGCAGGCCGACCTGCGGGTGTGGGCGCCGCAGGGTGCCGAGGTGCTGTTCGTCCGGCAGGTCGCCCCGACGGTCGAGGACCTGACCAGCCGGCGTACGTCGGTCAACCCGCTGACCGGCTCGTACCCGACCGGGTCGTGGGGTGACGAGTCACGCGACTACCACGTGGCGATCCGGCTGGCTGCCAAGGCGGTCGGACAGGAGCAGCTGGCCGCTCGCGTGCAACTGGTGCTCGGTGACGACGTGGTCGCGCAGGGCCTGGTGAAGGCGCTGTGGTCGGCCGACGAGGCGCTCACCACCCGGATCAGCCCGGAGGTCGCGCACTACACCGGGCAGACCGAGCTGGCGCAGGCGATCCAGGACGGTCTGGCCGCGAAGGCCGCCGGTGACACCGCGACGGCGACCACGAAGCTCGGCCGCGCGGTCCAGCTCGCGGCGGCGACCGGGAACGAGGAAGCGACCACGCGGCTGCGCAAGGTCGTGGACATCGACGACCAGGAAACGGGTACGGTGCGGCTCAAGCGCACGGTCGAGAAGGCCGACGAGATGGCGCTCGACACAGCCTCCACCAAGACCACCCGGGTGCGGAAATGACCGTGAACTGTCCGAGCGGACACCCCTCCACGTCAACCGACTACTGCGACGTCTGCGGCCTCCCGATGGCCGCACCGGAAGCAGGTGCCGCAGAAGCAGGAGCCCCAGAAGCTGCTGCGCCTGCACCGGCAGCACCTCCGGCTGGGCAGACCTGCCCGAATTGTTCTGAGCCTGCGTCAGCCGACGCGCTGTTCTGTGAGAGCTGCGGCTACGACTTCACCACCGGCACGATGCCGCGCCCTGCGTCGTCGCTCGACCTGTCCGCCGCCCCGGCCCCGACGGCCCCGACGACCCCGCCGGCGCCGGCCGCGACAGCCGAGTGGGTTGTCGAGCGCTGGGTCGACCCCGACTGGTACGCCGTACAGCAGAGTGACGACCCCTGCCCGTCGCCGGGCCTCCCGGCCGTCATCCCGCTGACCGAGAAGAGTCTGCTGGTCGGCCGCCCGTCGCGCAGTCGCGGTATCTCGCCCGAGGTCGACTGCGGCGACGACACCGGCGTCAGCCGCCGCCAAGCGCAACTCACCACCGACGGTCAGCGCTGGTGGGTCGAGGACCTGCAGTCCTCCAACGGCACGTACGTCGCTTCTGCGGCCGGCCCGCTCCCGGAAACCCCGATCGTCCCGGGCCAGCGCCAGGAACTGAACCCCGACGACCGCATCTACGTCGGCGCGTGGACCCGGCTCGTCGTCCGCAAGGCCACGCCGGAAGAACTCGCGGGCCAGGCTTAGAAACAGGCCTAGGAACTGGTGCCGGGCTGGAATCCGCGGGTCCAGCCCGGAGCGGGGTTGAAGCAGAGCCACTCGATGGCGGCCGATCCGAGGACAATCGGGATCGCCCACGCCCACGGCTGGTGCGGGAGGCTGACGATCGCGACAGCCGTCCACAGTGCGATCCAGCCACCGCCGTACCCGCGAAGCACGCCGCGGTACCAGAGACCACCCGGGGCCTCGGCGGCGCGCTGACCGAGGTACACGAACAGGTACGACGCGATCGTGATCGGCCAGAAGTACCAGAGCCGGCCCCAGTCGTACGGGACCATCACCAGCGCGGTCAGGCAGACCAGCGCGATCAGCCAGTGGTAGGTCTCGCCGGCCCAGTTCAGCCGGCGACGGCGCAGCGTCAGGACGATCGCCAACGGACCGAACACGACGGCGAGACCGCCGGCCGCAACATGCAGGATCAGCGCGATATCACGCATCTCGGCGACTCCCCGACCCCCGAGCCATCTGACATGTCAGGGAGCATAGGGGTCGGGACGCCGCTCGTCTGCACCTCGAACGGTGCGAGTTCAGGTCAGCTCTCGGGGAACGACAGCACCCGCCGTACGGCGAACTTCCGGTATCCCCCACGCTCGAAACTCTTCGCCATCGGCACGTTCCCGAAGTCGGTGTCGGCGCGGACCCACTTGGCGTCCATCTCCGACTGCAGGTGGGTGATCTCCGCCAGCAGGTCGTCGATGAAGTGGTGTCCCCGGTGCTCGGGCAGGACGCCCAGGTACCCGACGGTCGGTCCGCTGGCGTTCGCGGACGGGATCGCGAACCCGATCAGCTTGCCCTCGCCGTCGTACCCGAGCCGCCACCAGGACCGGTCACTGTTCGGCATCGACTTGTACAGCTCGAGCTCTTCGCGGGCCGAACCCTCGACGCCTAGCCGGGCGATCTCCCGCGCGGTCGCGGCGTCCAGGCTGCCCTGGCTGACCCGCATGAACACGTCGACGAACGCGTCGTCGTCGGCCGGCTCGAACCGCAGCCGGGTGGACCGCTCCGGGAGCCCGTACTCCGGCTTCCACTCGTACCGCAGCCGGTCGGTGATCTCGGTCAGACCGGCCGCCGCGGCCGCCTGCGCCCGCGACTCGAGCGCGGCGACGACATCCGGCTTGTCCTGCCAGTCGCTGTCCAGGAAGAAGTGGTACTCCGGTGGCTCGGCATCGGCCGGCCGGGCAGCGATCGCGTGCTTGATCAACTCGGTCCACACCGGGACCGGGTCGCCATCGCCGGCGTAGTACAGGCCGTCGATGCTGAACGGGTGGTCGTCGGTCGGGCCGCCCCACCAGATGGCGAGCGCCTGGATCGTGCCGTTCTCCTCGACGGCCCAGGTCCAGTCGTCGCGGTAGTAGCCCGCGGCAACGTACTCGCGGTACCGCTCGAGGGTGACGGTGTTGACGGATTTGTTCTCGATGAGAGCAATGATGGTGTCGAGGTCGGCCTCGACGGTGGTGCGGATGGTCACGAATCCTCCAGAAGGAGGCGCGGGCTCCGCTCAGTGCGAGCTGGACGAGCGGACAGGTCGCGCCGGAAAACAAGTCAGAGTGTTCATCGGTCGCTCCTTCCACGTCGCGTGTCGTTCTCGCCGTCGCAGACTCTAGGTGAACGCCGGGGTCATAGTCCACCTGTTATTCACAGCTGGGATGTCCCGGCGGCGCCGCGACAGGGAAGCCTCTCGAGCATGAGAACCCTCATCGCTGCCGTGACCCTGGCGACCACCGCCGCCCTCGGGTCCACGGCCTACGCCGCCCCAACCGCCCCGACCACCTCGTCGTACGTCGCGCCGCACACCGTCGCAGCCCAGACTGTCGCGGCACCAGCTGCGATCGATAGCTGTGCGCTCAGTTCGCTGCCGTCCCAGGCATCCGACACCTTGAAGCTGATCCACTCCGGCGGGCCGTTCCCGTACCGCCAGGACGGGACTGTCTTCTCGAACCGGGAGGGCGTCCTTCCCGATGAGTCGTCCGGGTACTACCACGAGTACACCGTGGTCACGCCCGGCTCCCCGGACCGCGGCGCCCGCCGGCTGATCGGCGGCGGCGCGAAGACCACCCCCGAGCACGTCTACTACACCAGCGACCACTACGCCTCGTTCTGCGAGGTCGACGAGAACAGCTGACACGTCTGAGAGTAGTGTCGTCGGCACTTTGGGTGATCATTCCGTGGACGGAAGGATTCTTCACCGATGCCGACTCTGCATCCGGTCCTGCGGTCCGTGACCGCTGGACTCGTGCTGTCCGCCGCTCTGCTCGGCTTCGGCCGGCCCGACTCCGGGCTGGCCGAAGCGACCGGCGATCCGCTCAAGCTCACCACGGGGATCTACGTGGACCCGGCCTCCTCCGCGGCGGCCTACGTACGGCGCCATCCGGAGGACACCGAGCTCGCGTCAAAGATCGCCACCCAGCCGTCGGCGCGATGGCTCGGCGCCTGGAGCGGCGACGTGAAGGCTGGCGTCACGGCGTACACGACGGCTGCTGACCAGGCCGGCAAGCTGCCGGTGCTGGTGACCGACAACCTGCCCGGCCGGCAGTGCGGGATCGGGGGCGGTGCCGCGACGGACACGGCGTACCGGCAGTGGATCGCGGCCGTTTCGGACGGCATCGGCGCGCGGCCGGCGGTAGTGGTTCTTGAGCCGGACGCGCTGGCGCGGCTGGACTGCTACCCGACGTCGGAGTGGGACGGTCGGATCGCGCTGCTGAAGTACGCCGTCGGGCTGCTCGCGGTGAAGAACCCGAACACGTGGACGTACCTCGACGCGGGCAACGCGACATCCGGCGACGCGAAGGAGATGGCGCGCCGACTGCGGCTCGCGGACGTCGGTAAGGTCCGCGGGTTCGCCCTGAACACCGCGAACTACTTCACCACCGACCAGTCCGTCACCCGCGGCACCGAGATCCTGAACGCGCTCGGCGGCGGCACTCACTACGTCATCGACACCAGCCGCAACGGCAACGGCTCCGACGGCAGCTCCTGCAACCCAATCGGCCGCAAGCTCGGCACACCGGCCGCCAAGTCCACGTCTCCGGTCGATCTCCATCTCTGGCTCCGCACTCCCGGCGAATCCGACGGGCCGTGCGGACTGACGCCGGATCTGCCCACTCGGGCCTTCTCGCCACTGCTCGCGCATCGCCTGATCAGCGGCGTCTGAGTCGAGGTGGGCGGGGCACCCCGCGCGCCTGCTTGACACTTGTCCAGATTTCGCTGCGTTGTTACCAAAATCGGACCCCGGTGCTGCCCGTCGACCAGGGGGTGCAGCAGACTGGTGCGGTGATCGTTCCGGAGAGCCACCGTACCCCCTCACACCGAGTAGGCGGACCTCTGGTCAAGCGGTCGTATCACGGCGTACCGTCGCCTGAAGCTGGGCCTTTCCTGGGCTTGGCGTCACCTCCGCAGCACCGACCGCCTCATGATCGGAGGGCGTGAATGGCATCCTGGCTACTGCGCGCCCAATGGTCGCACCGTGACGAGTCCGTCGAGCACCGCGCTCTCCGCGTCGGCCGGACGCTGACTGCGGTCGCGGTCGCGTTCCCCGACGTCCATAACTGGACCCAGGACGAGCGCTGGGGGTACCACGTCCTCGAGGCGGACGGCTCCACCCCGCTGCAGGAGATGGTCGAGGCGACCACCAAGGTGCTCGCGAACGGTACGAGTACGACGCGACTCCACCTGCAGAGCACCGGCGAACTCCCGTGGCTGTTCGATCTGTCCATGGGCGGCACGATGACGACCATCTCGGATCAGCTCACGCTGCACTGGAGCGACGAGGACGCGCTGCTGCAGTCTGAGCGGTTCGCCCAGGTCCTCCGCGCGGTCGTGACGATCTGGGAACCGCAGTGGGCCAGCATCGCCGACACCGAGCTCGCGGCCGCCGCCGGCGTTTTCCGGCGTGGCATCCCGATGATGGGCTGGCTCACGTACGTCCGTGGCATGGTGGCCGGCGCACCGGGTATCGACATCGACCTCACGCCGTACGAGCGTGGCACCCTGCTGCAGGCACCGGTGTCCCCCGTCGACATGACGCCCGTCCACATCTGCGCCGCGGCCGCCCTCGTCGGCATCGCCCCTGAAGAAAGCTAGCCCTGAAGAAAGCTAGTCCGTCACCACTCTTTGCCGGTCCCAGCGGCTTAGCTCATCCGCAGTCGGCACTTCGAACTTCGTCTCGTACTCGCGGAGCTCCTCCCGAGTGATCCGGAACGTCGCCGGCGGGAGATTGGCGTTCCGCTTCTCCACCCGCTCCCAGAGGACGTTGAACGGTGGATTGAGGAGGACTATCTCCGTGGTCGCGCCGAGCTCAGCGGCTTGGGTCCGGAAGAGATCGCGTTCTTCCATCGACCAACAGCCGTAGTCGAGGATCACGTCGACGCCGAGTACCAGCGCCCTGGCGGCGACGCCCCACAGCATCTCCGACTCCAGGACCCAGCGGCGTCCGTCGACCTCGTTCGTGTTGAAGAGCGCCTGCATCCATGCGTCGGGCGTCAGCCTGAGAGCCCCGCGCTCTTCCTCGAGCCGGCGTGAGCACGACGTCTTTCCTGCACCCGGCAGTCCTACGACCAAGACCAGCACAGCCATGCCCAGAGCCTAGGCCGTTCAGTACGGTCCCGGCGACGGAAATAGTGGTGGGCACATATGTTAAGGGCCACCCCGATTGGGGTGGCCCTTAACAGTGTGAATGTCCGGCGGCGTCCTACTCTCCCACGACCTCCCGGTCGCAGTACCATCGGCGCTGAAGGGCTTAACTTCC
>NZ_JBWKCB010000011.1:18629-211767 GCF_056436705.1 Kribbella sp. NPDC043289 | reverse complement strand
TGGGTTGATAGGCCAGAAGTGGAAGCGCCGTAAGGTGTGGAGCTGACTGGTACTAATAGGCCGAGGGCTTGTCACACACTTAAGACTTCAAGCCTTAATGCGCTATGTAACGATGTTCGCGTTCACTGTACGGTTCCCAGGATACGGTCAACCCCAGCCAGTAAGTGGCTCGAGTAGGTTGATAGTGTTCTCATAGAGTTTCGGTGGCCATAGCGTCGGGGAAACACCCAGTCTCCATTCCGAACCTGGAAGTTAAGCCCTTCAGCGCCGATGGTACTGCGACCGGGAGGTCGTGGGAGAGTAGGACGCCGCCGGACATTCACACTGTTAAGGGCCACCCCAGTCGGGGTGGCCCTTAACATATGTGCCCACAAGATTTGGATAGACCGGAACGATCCGGCAGCAACAGCTTGTACCCGGAACCTCCTCCTACCAGGGGAGTGCTCCCGGCCAGGGCGTCACCTCCGCTGCGGGCGCGGTAACGTTTGTCCGATTACTGCTCTTCAGCATCGTTAGGAGTCATCGTGGCGACGCCACCTCGCAATCCTCGCTCCGGCTCTGGGGACCGACGCGGTTCCTCCGGTGGCGCCGGCCGTTCCGGTGGAGGCCGCCCAGACTCCAACTCCGGCCGTTCGGGCTCGAGCTCCGGCCGTGGTGGCTCGGGAGCTGGCCGTGGCGGCTCCGGAGGCGGGCGTTCGGGCTCGGGTTCCGGTGGTTCCGGAGGCGGCTGGTCGAACTCCGGCTCTGGTAGTTCCGGGGGTGGTTGGTCGGGTTCTGGCGCGGGCCGTAGTGGTTCCGGCGCCGGCCGTGGCGGTTCGGGTGCGCCCCGTGGTGGCTCTGCCGGCGGGCGCGGTTCTTCGTCTGCTGGGAGTGGTGGTTCCGGTGGCGGGCGTGGTGGTTCGGGTGCGCCGCGTGGTGGGTCGGCTGGTCGGTCTGGTGGAGCGCCGGCTCGACGGGGTGGATTCGCGGGCGGTCGGTCCGGCGGATCGTCGTACCGGGATGGGGATTCGTCCGAGAACAGGCGGGGGTTTGCCGGTTCTCGAGGAGACGACAAGGCTGAGCGGGATCCGTTCGGTGGCCAGATGTCGGGGCGCGATGACCGGTCCGGTGGCTATCGGCGTGATGACCGCGGGTCGGGGCGTCCTGGTGCGGGACGTGGAGTAGCCGGTTCTCGGCGGGACGACCGCGCTGGGCGCGACGACCGCGGTGGATACCGGCGTGACGACCGAGGTGACGATCGCGGTGGGTACCGCCGCGATGACCGTGGGGCCAGTGGTGGCAACCGGCGGGACGACCGCGGTGGGTATGGCCGCGAGGAGCGCTCGGGCCAGGGCGGCGGGTATCGGCGGGATGACCGCGCCGGTGACAGCCGTGGTGGATACCGGCGTGACGACCGGGGTGACGATCGCGGTGGATACCGGCGCGATGACCGCGGGGCGAGCGGCGGTAGCTACGGGCGTGACGATCGCGGCGGGTCTGGGCGTGAGGAGCGTTCCGGCCAGGGCGGTGGCGGGTATCGGCGTGATGACCGTGCGGGTGACAGCCATGGTGGATACCGGCGCGACGACCGTGGCGGCGACGATCGCGGTGGGTACCGGCGCGAGGAGCGCGGGACCGGCGGTGGTGGCTACGGGCGGGACGAGCGTGGCGGGGACGACCGGCGTGGTGGGTTCCGGCGGGATGAGCGTGGCGAGAGTCGTGGCGGTGCTCGCGGTGGTGGGCCTGGGCGCGGTGAGCGTGGGGCTTTTCGGCGGGACGAGCGGTCGGATTCGCGCGGGCGGACCGGCGGTCGGGACGATCGGCGGGGATCCGCTGGGCGTGACGACCGCCGAGATGACCGGCGTGGTGGGTTCCGGCGGGACGATCGCGAAGAGAAGGTCGGGCCGCGGCGCGATGACCCGAAGATTCCTGAGGGGATCACCGGCGCTGAGCTCGACCGTGGGGTGAAGGCCGAGCTTCGGTCGCTGCCTCGGACGCTGGCCGACCTGGTGGCACAGCACCTGGTCGCGTCGGGACGGTTCCTGGACGACGACCCGGAGTTGGCGTACCAGCATGCGCGGACCGCGCGGCGGTTGGCAGCGCGGCTTGGTGGCGTTCGCGAGGCCGTGGCGATCACGGCGTACCTGGCTGAGCATTACGACGAAGCGTTGACCGAGTTCCGGGCCGTACGGCGGATGACGGGGAACCACGAGGTCATCGCGATGATGGCTGACTGCGAGCGCGCGCTCGGGCGGCCTGACAAGGCGCTGGCGTTGACGAAGGACAAGCACGTCAGCGATCTGTCCGAGGCGACGCAGGTCGAGCTGCTGATCGTGGCGGCCGGGGCGCGGCGCGACATGCGGCAGACCGCGGCGGCGATCCAGATGCTCGACGTGCCGGAGCTGACGAAGCGGACGCGGGCCGAGTGGTTGCCGCGGCTGCGGTTCGCGTACGCCGATGCGCTGGCTGAGGGTGGGCGGACCGACGAGGCACTCGTGTGGTTCCACCGGGCGGCCGGCGTCGACGGTGACGGGGTCACCGGTGCTGCCGAGCGGGCTGCTCAGCTCGAGGGTCTGGAGTTCACGGACCTCGACGAGGACGACGCCGTGCTCGATGATGAGTACTTCGAGGACGAGTACGCCGAAGAGATCGCGGACTCGGCCGACACCGAAGCCGACGAAGCTGACGCTGAGGCTGACGAGGTCGACGCCAAGGCTGATGAGGCTGACGCTGACGCCGATGAGGCTGAAGCCAAGGCCGATGAAGCCGAGGCTGAGGCTGACGAGGTCGACGCTGAAGCTGATGAAGCCGACGCGGAGGCCGACGAAGCCGACGCGGAGGCTGATGAGGCCGACGCGGAGGCTGATGAGGCCGACGCGGAGGCTGATGAGGCCGACGCGGAGGCTGATGAGGCCGACGCGGAGGCTGATGAGGCCGACGCCGATGAGGCTGACGCTAAGGCTGATGAGGTTGCTGGTGGCGAGCGGGATGGTGTGAAGGACTGAGGGCTGGGGGAGTGGCCGTGGGTGGCGGGCGGTTGGATGCGGAGACGCCGGTCGGCGTGCTGATCGGGAACGCGCTCGCCAAGGGGACCGCTCGGCTCGAGCGGTCCATCCAGATGGTGGAGAACGACGAGGACGACGCCATCCACCAGGTGCGCGTGTCGTGCCGGCGGCTGCGGAGCGACCTGAAGCTGTTCCGCAAACTCCTGGACGGTGACTGGGCGACCGAACTCCGGGCCGACCTGGCAGCGCTGGCGCAGGCGTGTGGCGAGGCGCGTGATCTGGAAGTGATCGCCGACCTCGTCCGCGAGAACGGCAGCAGCGAGGACAACCCGGAGCACGTCGACACGATTCTCACCAGCCTGACCCTCGGCCTCGGCCGCGCATCCGCACGCTCGGCCGAGGTCGTCCTGGGAGAGTCCACCAAGGACCTCCTCACCACCCTCGACTCGGTGGCCACGGCCCCCGGCCTCAAACCCAAAGCCGACAAGCCCTGCAGTGAGGTCCTGCCGCAACTCCTGCAGTCCGCGACCGCGAAGTTCACCCAGGAAGCCGACAAACTCGAGCCCTGGACCCCCGACGACGACTGGCACGAGGTCCGCCTGCTGGCGAAGCGAGTCCGGTACGCCGCCGACACCAGCGCCTCCGTCCTCGGTGACGAGGCCAAAGCGACCGCAGCCCACGCAGCGACGTACCAGGAGCTTCTGGGGCAGCACCAGGACCACTGCGCCGCGGCGGACGCCCTGACTGCCATGGCGGCGGACGCGGCGGCTCAGGACGACCCTGAGCTCTCCTTCACCCTCGGACGGCTCACAGAGCGCCACCGTGCGGCTCGGAAGCCACTCCGCGAGCAGTTCCTCAGCCTGTACCACCGGCCCTGACTCACAGGGTCCGACTCACAGGGTCCGGAACAGCAGCCCCACTCGTGGCTTCGGGCCGAACGACGTGGCCTTCTGCGGCAGCACGACGCCTTGCGCCGCTGAGCGCAGTACCTGGTCCATCTGCGGTGCTGTGAGCTCCACAGCGACCTTTGTAGGGCCTGCCAGTGCCAGTGCGTCCGCCAGCGTGTGATGGAAGCTCAGATCGTCCTGAACGACACCCCAGGCGGGTAGTAGTACCTCGTGGAGCAGTACGACGGCCGGAGCGTCCGACGCGGAGTGCAGCGTGAGCCAGCTGGAACCGTCTGTGAGCGAGATGCGATTCGGATCGCCGTCCACGCGACCAGGCTGCATCTGCCAACCCACCGGCGTATGCGTCTGCACGGTCTGCAGGTCCAATCCCGGTACGACGCGGTGGATCGGGTCCAGCGTCAACGGATGCCGCACGTAGTCGACCAGCATCGCCAGACCGACGTCAGCGCTCGCGCGATACGGCGACCGCAACTGACGCTCCAGGTACGCCGCGTAGCGGTGGTGCCCGTCCGCGATGACCGCCTCGTGCCTGGAGAGCTCGGCCTCGATCTCTGCGAGCTGTTCCGGGTCCTCGATCCGCCAGATGCGGTGCTCGGCCCCGTTGTAGGTCTCGGCCTCCAGCCACGGCTCACCGGACCGCGCCGCGTCGACCGCGTCACTGGCCACACCACCGTCGGCGTACGCCAGCAGGATCGGCTCCAGATCGGCGTCCGTCGCCTCCATCAGCCGCAGCCGGTCGTCGACCCAGTGCGGCATCACGTTCTCGTGCGGCAGCACCACGTGCCGCCCCGGATCGAGACGGAGCGAGCCGACCAGTCCGCACAGTACGGCGTCCCCCAACCGCTGCTCGTAGACGTACAGTGCGGGGCGCTCGTCCTGCACCACGACACCGTCCCGCTGCCACCCGGCCAGCCGCTGCGCGGGTTCGTCGTACCGGGCCGGACCGAGCTCCGGATCGCGTGGAAGGATGAGCCTCACCATGTTGTGCAGATCAGAGTCAGTCAGCCGCCGGACGATGGCGGGTTCCAGCACGTCGTACGGCGGTGACGTGACGGCGCCGAGCGCGCTCACCTTGCCCGTCACGAACCGCCAGGCACGCAGTGGGTCGAGGCGCAGCGCGCTCTCCCTGGGATCCGGCATGCGCGGCATCGTACGGGGTGATGCATGAGCACGGAACGTACGGCGCCCGAACCGCTCTCGGCGTGTGACGAACCGCTCGCGAGCCGGTACGACGTGGCGCTGCTGGACCTCGACGGCGTCGTGTACGTCGGCCCGGATCCGGTCCCGAACGCGCCCGAGAACCTCCGCAAGGCCGCCAGCGAAGGCATGCGGATCGGGTTCATCACGAACAACGCGAGCCGGCCGGCGCGGATCGTTGCCGAGCACCTCGCGTCGTTCGGGCTGGACGTGATCGCGGAGGACGTGGTGACGTCCGCGCAGGCGGCGGCGAAGCTGATCGCGAGCGAGTTCCCGAAGGGCTCCCCAGTGCTCGTGGTCGGCGGTGAGGGCCTCACCGCCGCGCTCGAGGAATACGGCCTGACGCCGGTCCGGACCAGCGACGCGCACCCGGTCGCGGTCGCCCAGGGCTTCCACCCGGAGGTGAACTGGGTGATGCTCGCCGACGGCGCGCACGCGATCAACGAGGGCGCGAAGTGGTTCGCGACCAACATGGACGTGACGATCCCGACCGCCGCCGGCAAGGCGCCGGGGAACGGCACGCTGGTGCAGGCCGTCCGGGCCGCCGTCGACGTCGACCCGGTGGTAGCCGGCAAGCCCGAGCCGCCGTTGCTGGAGACCAGCATCGAACGGCTGGAAGCCAAGCGCCCGTTGATGATCGGGGACCGCCTGGATTCCGACATCCAGGGCGCGCACGCGGTCGGGATCGCGAGCCTGTGGGTCGCGACCGGCGTGCACGACGCGTACGACCTGGCGCGGGCGCCGAAGAACCAGCGCCCGACGTACATCGGCGACGGGCTCGGCGCGCTCGCCGAGAAGCAGCCCGGTGTCACGGTGTCGGGCGGCAAGCACACCTGCGAGGGCTGGACGGCGGAGGTGGTCGACAACGCCGTCACGATCAAGGGCGAGGGCCGCCCGTACGACGGTCTGCGCGCGATCCTGTCCGCGGTGTGGGCCGCCGTCGACGCGCCCGCCGAGCCGGTCAAGCCCGCGAAGACCGCCGGGCGCGGACGCCGGCCGCGCCCGAAGCCCGCGCCGACGGCGGACTCGATCACCCTCGACGCGGCCCTGCACCGCATCGGCCTGGACAACTGAGCCACTCTGCTGGCTGGTATCTCCGCACCGAGGCGATACCGTTGCTGGAACGAACCCCTGGAGGGCAGTCATGGTGATGGACGCATTGCGCGGCTACGTACAACTGGCGAACGGCCTGACCGAGGTCACCAAGCAGAAGGCCCAGGCAGCTGCGAAAGCGCTGCTGCAGCAGACGGGTGCGGACCAGCTGACGACCAAGGTCAGCGACCTGGCCGACGAGATCGTTGCCACCAGCAAGAGCAACCGTCAGCTGCTGCAGGCGATCGTGGCGAACGAGGTCGAGGGCGCGGTCGCGCGGCTCGGGTTCGCCCGGTCCGAGGAGGTCGCGGCGCTGACCCGACGGGTGCGGACGCTGGAGACCGAGCTGGCCGACGCGCACCTCGCGGCGCCGGTGGCGGCAGCATCAGCGGCGGACGAGGTCGTCGAGGCCCCGGCGGTGAAGGCGCCGGCGAAGAAGACGGCGCGGAAGGCCACCACGAAGAAGGTGGCCAAGAAGTCACCGGTCAAGAAGGCGGCCAGGAAGGCGCCGGCCAAGAAGACTGCGAAGAAGGCCTGACGTGACCGAACATCCTGGCGAGCAGTTCCCACCGGGCGTCGACCCGGACGTCGAGCCCGGATTCGACCCGGAGGAGTCGGAGCAGATCCACACCCACCCGGACTACGACACCGAGCCCGGTGCGCAGGACGCGGCCGAGCACGTCGATCCCGCGGCCGTCGAGTTCGGTCCGGAGTTCGCGCGGGCGCCGGGCGAGGAGTACGAGCACTCCTTCGAGGCCGGCTCCGCCGAGGACCCGACGTACGAAGAATCCGGCGCCGCCGAGGACCCGACGTACGAAGAATCCGGCGCCGCCGAGGACCCGACGTACGAAGAGCCTGGCTCCGCTGAGGACGAGGAGTCCGGTGAAGGTGGGCATCCGTTGGTGGAGCAGACGATGAGTCGGCTCGACGAGTTGCGGGACCGGCCGGTGAGCGAGCACGCCGAGGTGTACGCCGACCTGCACGAGACCCTGCAGAGCGCGCTGGTCGAGGCCGACGCCGACCAAGGCGACCGGGGCTGAGTGGCCAAGGGAGTCAAGCGGTCGCGGCTCGACGCCGAGCTGGTACGGCGTGGTCTCGCGCGATCCCGTGAGCACGCCAGCGAACTGATCGCCGCCGGCAAGGTGAAGGTCTCCGGGACGGTGGCCGGCAAACCCGCGACCGGGGTCGGCGCCGACGCGCCGATTGTCGTCGACACGTCCGAGCACGAGGATCCCGGCTATGCGAGCCGCGGGGCGTACAAGCTGCTCGGCGCGCTCGAGGTGTTCGACCGGATCGAGGTCGCGGGCCGCAGAGTGCTCGACGCGGGTGCGTCGACGGGCGGCTTCACCGACGTCCTGCTGCGCAACGACGCGGCGCACGTGATCGCCGTCGATGTCGGGTACGGCCAGTTGGTGTGGGCGTTGCAGACCGACGAGCGGGTCACGGTGATGGACCGGACGAACGTCCGGACGCTGACGCTCGAGGACATCGGTGGTGATCCGGTCGACCTCGTGGTCAGCGATATGAGCTTCATCTCGCTCACGCTCGTCCTGCCCGCGCTGATCGGCGTGGTGAAGCCGGACGGCGATCTGGTGCTGATGGTGAAGCCGCAGTTCGAGGTCGGCAAGGAACGGCTCGGCAAGGGTGGCGTGGTGCGCGACCCGGAGCTGCGCGCGGACGCGGTCCGGGGCGTGGCGGCCAAGGCGCGCGAGCTGGGCTGGGGAATCGAAGGCGTCGCGGCCAGCCCGTTGCCTGGTCCGTCAGGAAATGTCGAGTACTTCCTGTGGATACGACGTGTTGCACCGGTGCTCGATGAGACGATGCTCCAAACGGCGATCGAGAGCGGACCGCAGTGACCGGGAGGCAGGGTGGTTGAGCACGAGCCGCGGCGCGTGCTGCTGGTGACGCACACCGGCCGTGAGCAGGCCGTCGAGGTCGCCCGCGACGCGCACCGGCTGCTGACCGATGCCGGGATGCAGGTCCGGCTGCTCGGTGTCGAGGCGGAGGCGCTCGCGCTCGACCCGGTGGAGGTCGTCGACGACCCGGAGAAGGCGGCCAACGACGTCGAGCTGATCATGGTGCTCGGCGGCGACGGCTCGATCCTGCGCGGCGCCGAGCTGGCCCGCCCGCACGGTACGCCGGTGCTCGGGGTGAACCTGGGCCACGTCGGGTTCCTGGCCGAGGCCGAGGTCGACGACCTGGAGCGGATCGTCCAGGTCGTGGTGAACCGCACGTACACGGTCGAGGAGCGGATGACGCTGGCCGTTGACGTGCGGCTCGACGACGACCTGATCTTCGAGACCTGGGCGCTGAACGAGGCCAGCGTCGAGAAGGCCGCCCGGGAGAAGATGCTCGAGGTCCTGGTCGAGGTCGACGACCGGCCGCTGTCCCGCTGGGGCTGCGACGGTGTCGTGGTCGCGACCCCGACCGGCAGTACGGCGTACGCGTTCTCGGCCGGCGGACCGATCGTCTGGCCGGAGGTCGAGGCGATCCTGCTGGTGCCGCTGAGCGCCCACGCGTTGTTCTCGCGGCCGATCGTGGTGGCGCCGACGTCGCGGCTGTCGATCGAGCTGGTGCCGTCCTGGCACGGGCGGGGCGTGCTGTGGTGCGACGGCCGGCGGATGGTCGAGGTGCCGCCCGGCGCCGAGATCACGGTCCGGCGGGGCGCGACCCCGGTCCGGCTGGCGCGGGCGCACGAGGCCCCGTTCACGGACCGGCTGGTGGCCAAGTTCGACCTTCCGGTGCTCGGCTGGCGCGGGGCCGCCGAGCGCAAACGCAACGGCAACACCAACGGCAACACCAACGGCAACGGCAACGGATTACAGGAGACCTAGGCATGCTCTCGGAGATCCGCATCACCGGGTTGGGCGTGATCGAGGACGCGACGCTGGACCTCGACCCGGGGTTCACCGCCGTCACGGGTGAGACCGGGGCCGGTAAGACGATGGTCGTGACCGGGGTGAACATGTTGCTCGGCGGCCGGGCCGACAGCGGGCTGGTGCGGCACGGGACGCGGCGCGCGCGGGTCGAGGGACGCGCCAGCGCCGTACCGCGGGCGATCGTGCAGCAGGCCGAGGACCGTGGCGGCGAGCTGGACGACGACGAGTTGCTGATCGCGCGCGAGCTGTCCTCCGAGGGCCGGTCGCGGGCGTTCCTCGGTGGCGCGTCGGTGCCGGTGTCGGTGCTGGGGGAGGTGTCCGGCGATCTCGTCGCGATCCACGGGCAGGCCGACCAGTGGCGGCTGCTGCAGCCGGCGCGGCAACGCGAAACCCTGGATACCTTTGCCGGCAAGGCGGTTCTCGTTCCGCTGCAGGAGTACGCCGCGGCGTACAAGCGGCACCGTGAGGTCGAGGCCGAGCTCACCGAACTGACCACACGGGAACGTGATCGCCTGGCCGAGGCGGATCTGCTGCGGTTCGGTCTGGACGAGGTCGCGAAGGCGGAGCCCTTGTCCGGCGAGGATGTCGAGCTCGCCGCCGAGGAGGAACGGCTCGCGTACGCCGACGGTCTGCGGACCGCGGCGACGAGCGCGGCTGACGCGTTGGCGTCCGAGGACCTCGACTCGACCCGGCCGAACGACGTACTCGGCCTGCTGGCGTTGGCGAAACAGGTCCTGGACGCTGAGCGCGAGCACGACGCCAAGCTGGCCGAGCTGGCCGATCGCGCGGGCGAGCTCGGGTACCTGGCGGCCGATCTGGCGCAGGAGCTCTCGTCGTACGCCGCGGATGTCGACACCGATCCGGCGCGGCTGGCCGTGGTGAGTGAGCGGCGGGCGCTGCTGCACGGTCTGGTCCGTAAGTACGGCGACGAGCAGGGCACCGTGGACGAGGTACTGGAGTGGACGAAACGGTCCGCGACCCGGCTCGCCGAGCTCGACGGCAGCGACGAACGGGTCGAGGCCCTGACCGGTGAGCTGACCGAGTTGGACGCGAAGCTCGGGGAGCTCGGACAGCAGATCCGGGAGGCGCGGATCGAGGCCGCGGAACGGCTCGGCGTCGCGGTGTCCGAAGAGCTGACCGGGCTGGCGATGCCGCACGCGAAGCTGACGGTCGAGGTGCACGAGACCACGGCCGGTCCGTTCGGGATCGACGAGGTCGAGTTCTGCTTCGCGGCGAACCCGGGCAGCCCGGCCCGCCCGCTGCAGAAGGCCGCGTCCGGTGGTGAGTTGTCGCGGGTGATGCTCGCACTCGAGGTGATCCTGTCGGATACGCATCCGGTGCCGACGCTGGTGTTCGACGAGATCGACGCCGGTATCGGCGGCCGGGCCGCGGTCGAGGTCGGTAAGCGGCTGGCCCGGTTGGCGCAGAAGGCGCAGGTGATTGTGGTCACCCACCTGCCGCAGGTGGCCGCGTTCGCGGACCGTCACGCCGTGGTGCTGAAGAGCGACGACGGCTCGGTCACCACGAGTGGTCTGGTCGCCCTCGACGACGACGCCCGCCTGAAGGAACTGTCCCGGATGATGGCCGGCCTGGAGAACTCCGACGCCGCCCAGGCCCACGCCGAAGAACTACTCGCACTGGCCGCCGAACGGCACACCAAACCGAAGCGCAAGAAGCGCTGACGCTCAGCGGCCCTGGATCCCGCCGGGCTTGTGCGTCTCGATCCTGCTCCCGGTAACGGGCCGCTCCGAGCCGGCGGCGGAACTACCCGGACCGTCGCCCGCAGAACCAGTCGGACCGTTGTCCGGGATGCCAGGAGTTGGGACGTCGCGGTCCGTGTTGTTTACCGAACCGCCGACGCCGCGCTGGTCGGCCGCGGCGCGCAACTCGTTGTACGCCTGCCGTGCCCCGTTGACCTCGGCGAGCAGGCTCGAACGGCGCTCCGGGATGCCCGGGACCGGGCCCATGCCTCGCGTGCGTTCGGCGATGTCGGCCGGGGTCATGTCCAGAACGGTCCGTGCCCACGCCTGGGCGCGGGCCGTCGGCTCGTTCCGGGGCCGTGACGATCCGCCACCCGGCGAGTACGTCGCACCCCTGGGATCGGCGACTCCAGTGAGGGCGGCCTTGGCTCGGGCCATTTCCGGGTCGAGGGGACCGTTCGGCGTCTCCGTCATGGGCTGGTCCGTTCGTCGCTGGCAGTGGCGACGACAGTAGTAGGGAGCCGGGTCGCAGGTCGTTCAAAAGGATGATTTGACGGACAGTCACTGTTAATTCAGTGCGTGAACAGGCGCGTGCCCGGGTAAATGAACCGGGAAGGGGCTCTTGACATGGCAGGATGAGAGCGCGATGAAATTGCCCAGCCTGCGGAGAGCACGTCCTACTGAACTGCCCGGCATCACCGGAGTGGTCCGGCTGGATCGCCGTACCAAGAATCTCACCAAACGGCTGAAGCCGGGTGAGATCGCGGTGATCGATCATGTCGACCTGGACCGGGTGAGCGCCGAGGCGCTGGTCGACTGCAAGGTCGCCGGGGTGGTGAACGTCGCCGACTCGATCAGCGGCCGGTACCCGAACCTCGGTCCGGAGATCCTGGTCGAGGCCGGCATCCCGCTGGTCGACGGGGTCGGCCGCGAGGTGTTCTCGCAGCTGCACGAGGGGGAGCGGGTCCGGCTCGACGAAGGCACGCTGTACCGCGGTCACGAGGCGGTCGCGAAGGGTGTCGCGCAGGACAGCAAGACCGTCGCGGAGCTGATGGACGACGCCCGGTCCGGGCTGTCGACCCAGCTCGAGGCGTTCACCGCCAACACCCTGGAGTACCTGCGCCGCGAGAAGGACCTGCTGCTCGACGGTGTCGGCGTACCCGAGATCCACACGCCGATGGAGGGCAAGCACGTCCTGATCGTCGTCCGCGGGTACGACTACCGCGACGACCTGGTCGCGCTGAAGTCGTACATCCGGGAGTACCGGCCGGTGCTGATCGGGGTCGACGGCGGCGCGGACGCGCTGGTCGAGAACGGCTACGTACCGGACCTGATCGTCGGCGACATGGACTCGGTGAAGGACGACACGCTGAAGAGCGGCGCCGAAGTGGTCGTGCACGCGTACCGCGACGGCCGCGCGCCCGGGTCGGAACGGCTGGAACGGCTCGGCGTGGACTCGATCGAGTTCCCGGCCACCGGCACCAGCGAGGACGTCGCGATGCTGCTGGCCGACTCCAAGGGCGCGTCACTGATCGTCGCGGTCGGTACCCACAACTCGCTGGTGGAGTTCCTCGACAAGGGACGCTCCGGGATGGCCAGCACCTTCATCACCCGCTTGCGTGTCGGTGCCAAGCTGGTGGACGCCAAGGGCGTCGGCCGGTTGTACCGCAGCCGGGTGTCGACCCTCCAGGTGATCGCCCTCGCCGTGGCCGGCCTGTTCGCACTCGGCATGGCGTTGGTCGCGATCGGCGCCGACGACGTGCTCTGGTCGATCCTGCGGGCGCGCTGGAGCGACTTCGTCTACTGGATCCGGGAGCTGTTCACGTGATCGACTTTCGCTACCACATCGTCTCGATCGTGGCGATCTTCTTCGCTCTGGGCGCCGGTGTGGTGCTCGGCGCGGGCCCGCTGAAGGGCACCGGCAGCGATATCGTCCAGGCCCAGGCCGACAAGGACCGCCAGCAGCTGGCCGACGCGCGCGCCGAGCTGGTGCAGGTGAAGGCCCTGGACAAGTACCGCGACGACTACGTCGCCAAGGTGACCGCCGGGCTGACCGACGGCAAGCTGGCGAACAAGAAGATCGCGATCGTCACGATGCCGAACGCCGACAGCGACCTGAGCGACGGTGTGCAGGGCGAGCTGGAGAAGGCCGGCGGCGTCGTGACCACCAAGGTCGCGCTGGACGCGAAGCTGTTCGACACCGGTCAGCGCCAGCTGGTCGAGTCGCTGGTCAACCAGCTGGTGACCGCGGACATGAACTTCCCGAAGGACAGCACGACTTACCAGCGGGTTGGTCTGCTGCTGGCCCGTGGGGTCGCGGCCAAGGAAGAGGGCAAGACCGCCGACGCGGACTCGGCCAAGGTGATCAGCGGGCTGACCGGCGCGAAGCTGCTGTCGCTGAAACCGTCGCAGGTCAAGGACCGGGCCAGTCTGATCGTGGTGATCGCTGCGAAGCCGCCGACACCGGCGCCGGACAACTCGACGTACACCGACGCGGTCGACTTCATCAAGGGTCTGGACATCGGCAGCGGCGGGGTCGTCGTTGCCGGCACGCCGGACACCGCGGCCGACGGCGGACTGCTCAAGGCCTTGCGGAGTGACTCCGACGCCACCAAGATCGTTTCTTCGGTGGACGTGGCCGACATTCCCGCCGGCCAGATGACGGTGGTCTTCTCGCTGGCCGAGCAGGCGACCGGCAAGGCGGGGCAGTACGGCGCGATCAACGCGAAGAACGGCGTCGCGCCGTCGGCCGTACAAAATAAGGACAACTGACGTGGGAATACTCAGCGCCGCCATCGCCGCGGCCGCTACCGCAGGACTGGAGCGCGCGGCCGAACAGCTGCCGAAGGAGAACCGGGAGCCGTTCGAGCGCACCAACCACCGCGGTGAACCGGTCACGCTGCTCGAGGGCCCGGTCGCGGTGCTCGGCGCGCTCGCCGGCGTCGCGGCGTCCCGCGGCAACGGGAAGGTGAAGACGGCCGCGCTGGTGGCCGGCGCCGTCTCGGGGGCGGTCGGTGCCTACGACGATCTGCGCGGGACCACGCAGGCCAAGGGTTTCCGTGGTCACCTGAGCGCGTTGAAGCGCGGCGAGGTGACCAGCGGCGCGGTGAAGATCCTCGGGGTCGGCGCCGCCGGTCTCGCGGCCGCGGCGCTGCTGCCGCGCAAGTCGCGTGGCGTCAAGGCGGTCGCCGGAGTCGTTGCCGACGGCGCGTTGATCGCCGGTACGGCGAACCTCACCAACCTGCTCGACCTGCGCCCCGGACGCGCTCTCAAGGCGGTCGTCGCGCTGAACGCCCCGCTGGCCGCAGTGAACGGCCCGGCCGGCGCCGTCGTCGGTGCCGCCGCGGCATCCGCGCCGTCCGACCTCGGCGAACGCTCGATGCTCGGCGACTGCGGTGCCAACGGCCTCGGCGCGATCACCGGTACGGCGTTCGCCGCAGCCCTCCCGCGCCCGCTCAAGACCCTCGTCCTGGCCGCCGTCGTCGGCCTGAACCTCGCCAGCGAGAAGGTCAGCTTCACCAAGGTCATCGCCGACACCCCGGTCCTCGACAAGATCGACCAGTGGGGCCGACGACCCAGGTGAGTACGGGCGGTCGCGTCGCCCGGGCTGCGCTGATCGTTGCGGCGGTCACTGTTCTGGCTCGGGTGGTCGGGTTCGGTCGTTGGCTGGTGTTCTCCAAGACGGTCGGGGCCGGGTGCCTGGCCGAGGCGTACACGACGGCCAATCAGCTGCCCAACATCCTGTTCGAGGTCGTCGCCGGTGGCGCGCTGGCCGGTGCGGTCATCCCGGTGCTGGCCGGTCCGGTGGCGCGTGGCGACCGGGCCGCGCAGGGCCGGATCATCGGTGCGTTGCTGTCCTGGTCGTTCGTGCTGCTCGCGCCGGTCGCCGTACTGGCCTGGATCCTCGCCGGTCGCTACACCGACGCGATGCTCGATCCCGGCGCCGACTGCGCCAGTACGACGGCGACCGCGACCCGGATGCTGGCGATCTTCGTCCCGCAGATCTTCGGGTACGCCGTCGCGGTGATCGCGACCGCGGTTCTGCAGTCCCACAAGCGGTTCGCGGCCGGTGCCTTGGCCCCGCTGATCTCGAGTTTGGTGGTCGTCGCCACGTACTTCGTGTTCGCAGCGGCCGCCCCGAACGCCGACTCGGCCTCCCGCGGCGCGACCGACCTGCTCGCCTGGGGCACGACGGCCGGTGTGCTCGCGCTCGCCCTTACGGTGCTCGGCCCGATGCTCGTCCTCCGCCTGCCGATCAAACCGACCCTGCGGTTGGACCCGGGTGTCGGTCCGGTACTTCGGAGACTCGCGTTCGCCGGCCTCGCCGTACTGATCGCGCAGCAGCTCACGTTCGTCGTCACGACGTACCTGGCGAACCACCGGGGTGTTGCGGGCAGCATCGCCGTGTACACGTGGGCCAACGCCGTCTATCTGCTGCCGTACGCGGTGCTGGCGGTGCCGATCACCACAGCCGTCTTCCCGCGTCTCGCAGCGGCCTTCGACTCGGGGGAGGGCTTCGATCGCTACGCGGCCGCCTCCACGCGGGCGGTGCTGCTCGCCGGCGGTGCGGGTGCCGCACTGCTCATCGGTACGGCGGTCCCGGTCGCCAGGATCTTCGCGTACGACAACGGCGCGGTGCAGCAAGCTCAGGCGACTTCACTCGCCAACGGGCTCATCGCGTTCGCGCCGGCGGCTATCGGGTTCGCCGTACTCATGCATGTCGGTCGGGTGCTCTACGCGCGGCACTGTGGTCGTGAGGTGGCTCTGGTGACCTCTGCAGCCTGGGTACTCGTCGCAGTCGCCGGAGTGGTGCTGACGCTCAAGTGGGACGCCGTACCGGCGCTGGCGGCCGCGATGTCGGTCGGCATGGTCGTCGGTGCGGTGGCGCTGCTCGCCGTACTGCGTCGGGAGGCCGGACCCGGTGTACTGGAGGGGGCTGGTCGTGCGACCCTTGCGGCACTGGCTGGTGCCGTATTGGCCGGCGCAGCGGGCTGGGTGGTCGCATTACCGGCCGGCAGCGGCGGCGTGGGCAAGGCCGTCGTTTTCGCCGTCCTCTCCGGCCTGGCCGTCGTGATCGTGTACGCCGGCGTGGCAATGGCCCTCGACCGCACCGATACCCGTGCTCTACTACGACGGGGTTCTGCAGAGGAGGCGCAATGAGGATCGGGCTGCTGCTCTCGGAGTCGCGGGGCGGGATCGGGCAGCATGTCGCCTCGCTGGTGCCGCGGTTCGTCAGTGCGGGGCACGACGTGGTGGTCTGCGCGCCGCCCGGGACGGCCGAGCACTTCGACTTCGGGCCGGCGACGGTCGTCAGCCAGGCGGCCGGGCTGCGCGGCTGCGACGTGATCCACGCGCACGGCTACCGCGCCGGTATGACCGCGCTACGGGACAGGTCGCGGCTGCGGCCGCTGGTGGTCACCTGGCACAACGCTGTGATCGCACCGGGCCCACGTGGCCTGGTGATGCGGATGGGGCAGCGGCTGGTTGCCAGAGGCGCCAACCTGACGCTGGGAGCCTCCAGCGACCTCGTGGAGCTCGCGCAGAGCCTAGGAGCGCGTAACGCCCAGTTGGCGCCCGTAGCGGCCCCTGCGATGCCCAGGAGCCGCCTCCCGCGCTCCGCCGTACGGCGGGAGCTCGGGCTCGGCGATCAGCGCGTGGTGCTCACTGTGGGCCGGCTGGCTCCGCAGAAGGACTATCCGACCCTCCTGTCTGTCGCTGCGCGCGTCCACGAGTCCACGCCGGACGCCGTGTTCCTGGTCGTCGGCGACGGGCCGCTGCGCGACAACCTGCAGGCGCGGATCGACGCCGAGCAACTGCCCGTACGGCTGTTGGGGCACCGCAACGACGTGGCCGACCTGCTGGGCGCGTCCGACGTGTTTCTGCTCACGTCGCACTGGGAGGCGCGTGCCCTGGTCATCCAGGAGGCGATGCAGGTCGGCGTACCGGTGGTGGCGACCGCGGTCGGCGGCGTACCCGAGCTGGTCGGCGACAGCGCCGTACTGGCGTTCCCCGGGGACGCGGACGGGCTGGCGGACGGCGTACGCGCCGTGCTGGCCGAACCCGACACGGCGAACGCTATGCGGACACGTGGCCGGGAGTTGTCCGCCAGATGGATGGACGAAGACGCCGTCGCGAAGAATCTGCTCGACATCTACGCGGGTCTCGTCGCGACCGGTGCTTGACAGCAGGTAGGCTGGAGGCCCGTGGACAGGGCTTCGAATTCCCAGCAGACCAAGCACGTATTCGTCACCGGTGGCGTGGCATCCAGTCTCGGCAAGGGACTGACAGCGTCCAGCCTCGGCAGTCTGCTGACGGCTCGGGGCATCCGGGTGACCATGCAGAAGCTGGATCCGTATCTGAACGTGGATCCCGGCACGATGAACCCGTTCCAGCACGGCGAGGTGTTCGTCACCAACGACGGCGCCGAGACCGACCTGGACATCGGTCACTACGAGCGGTTCCTCGACCGGGACCTGTCGGCGGTCGCGAACGTGACCACCGGGCAGATCTACTCCAGCGTGATCGCCAAGGAGCGCCGCGGCGAGTACCTCGGTGACACCGTCCAGGTGATCCCGCACATCACCAACGAGATCAAGGAGCGGATGCTCGCGATGGCGGGCCCGGACGTGGACGTCGTACTGCACGAGATCGGCGGCACGGTCGGCGACATCGAGTCGCTGCCGTTCCTCGAAGCGGCGCGGCAGGTCCGGCACGACGTCGGCCGCGACAACGTGTTCTTCCTGCACATCTCGCTGGTGCCCTACATGGCGCCCAGCGGTGAACTCAAGACCAAGCCGACGCAGCACTCGGTGGCGGCGCTGCGGTCGATCGGTATCCAGCCGGACGCCATCGTCTGCCGCGCGGACCGGCCGATCCCGGACAGCGTGAAGCGCAAGATCTCGCTGATGTGCGACGTCGAGCCGGAGGCCGTGGTCGCCGCCGTCGACGCGCCGTCGATCTACGACATCCCGAAGGTCGTGCACGCCGAGGGCCTGGACGCGTACGTCGTCCGCCGGCTGAACCTGCAGTTCCGGGACGTCGACTGGACCCGCTGGGACGAACTGCTGCGGGTCGTGCACCACCCGAAGGACGAGGTCACGGTCGCGCTGGTCGGCAAGTACATCGACCTGCCGGACGCGTACCTGTCGGTCGCCGAGGCGCTGCGCGCGGGTGGGTTCGACAACGACGCCCGGGTGAACCTGCGCTGGATCGCCTCCGACGAGTGCGCCACGCCCGAGGCCGCGGCCCGGCTGCTCGGCGACGTGGACGCGATCTGCATCCCCGGCGGTTTCGGGGTCCGCGGGATCGAGGGCAAGATCGGCGCGATCCGGTACGCCCGCGAGCAGGGTGTCCCGATCCTCGGGCTCTGCCTGGGCCTGCAGTGCATGGTGATCGAGGTCGCGCGGGACCTGGCCGGCCTGGACCAGGCGAACTCCAGCGAGTTCGACGCCGACGCCGAGCAGCCGGTGATCGCGACGATGGAGGAGCAGAAGCACATCGTCTCCGGTACCGGCGACATGGGCGGCACGATGCGGCTCGGGCTGTACCCGGCGAACCTGACCGACGGCTCGATCGTCCGCGGCCTGTACGGCGCCCCGTCGATCCAGGAGCGGCACCGGCACCGCTACGAGGTGAACAACGCCTACCGGGACAAGCTGGAGAACGCCGGCCTGGTGTTCAGCGGTCTGTCGCCGGACCACGAGCTGGTCGAGTTCATCGAGCTGGACCGGTCCCTGCACCCGTACTTCGTGGCCACCCAGGCGCACCCGGAGCTGCGGTCCCGGCCGACCAAGCCGCACCCGCTGTTCTCCGGCCTGGTCTCGGCCGCCCTGGACCGGCAGCGCGAGTCCCGGCTCCCGGTGGAGGACCCGCAGCCGACCTCGACAACTGCCGCGAAGAAGCCTGCCAAGGCTGCTGACAAGGCTGAGGCGGTCAAGGCGCGATGACGGACTATCCCGAACTGCGGTTCGGCGCCGGTCTCGAGGACAAGCCGGAACGCTGGCCGGTGTCCGCGTCCGAGACCGTCCACGAGACCGGACGAGTGATCTCGGTACGCCGGGACACCATCGAACCGCCGGGCGGGGACTCGTTCGTCCGCGACGTCGTGGTCCATCCCGGTGCCGTCGGTGTGGTGGCGCTGGACGAGGACAACCGGATGCTGCTGGTCCGGCAGTACCGGCACCCGGTCGGCTACAAGCTGCTCGAGGCGCCGGCCGGCCTGCTCGACGTCCAGGGGGAGCAGTACCGCCTGGGCGCCGAGCGCGAACTGTGGGAGGAGACCGCGACCAAGGCCGCCGACTGGCGGATCCTGGTCGACGCGTTCACCTCACCCGGCCTGACCGACGAGGCCGTCCGGATCTTCCTGGCCCGCGACCTGTCACCGGCCGACGAGTCCTTCGAACGCCTCCACGAGGAGGCCGACATGGAAACCGTCTGGGCACCCCTGATCGACGTCGTCGGCGCGGTCCTGGCCGGCCACCTGCAGAACCCGATCCTCGTCATGGGCTCCCTCGCCGCCTGGACCGCCCTCAACGGCCCCGGCTTCGAAACCCTCCGCCCATCCGACTCCCCCTGGCCGGCCAAGGACCGTCGCTGATCGTCACCTGTCGGACCGGCTGGTACGGCGGTAGTAGTCGCGCCAGATCAGCCGGTGCAACGGGACCCAGCGCGGAATCGAGCGGACCCCTGGGATGAACGGGACCAGGACCAGGGCGAGCGTCAGCACCGCCATCAGGGCCCAGACCTGGGCATCGGCGTTGTCCGACGTCGAGAACGGCTTCACCTGGTACCAGAAGGTGTACAGCCACATCCAGGGCTGACCCGGGTAGTTGCCGGTCTCGTTCATCATGCCCCACTGGTCACCGCCCAGGTTCCGGGCGCGCGCCTGGTCCTCGAGGTAGGCGCCGTCCGCCAGCAGCAACAGCCCGCGGGTCGCGTCCCCCTTGTAGAAGCTGCCGCGGGAATCCAGCATGCCCTCGAGACCGCCGGAGCCGGTCAGCCGCAGGAACTTCGCGGCGAGCACCGGGACCGGTCCGTAGCCGATGGACGGCTTCACCGCCGCAGGGTTGCCATCCGGTGCCGAGGACAGCGCGGCGGCGTACGCGGCTGCCCAGGCCTGCTGTCGCGCAGCCGGCGCCGCGCTCCACACGGCCAGCGCCGCGGACAGGACCGGGTCTGCGCTGACACCACGCAGCGGTGTGATGACCAGGTCGTTCGCCGAATCGACCGGGATCCGCACGCCGGCCCAGTTCTGCAGCTGGAGCGGTCCGAGGACCTGCCCGGTCGAGGCGTGGTTGTACGGCGGCCCGTACTGCGCGCTCGTGGTCGTGCCGGCGAGTTCACCGGTCGCGGTCGCCACGACGTCGTTCGGTGCCTTCTGAGCCCAGTCGGACAGCGTGATCGACTTCTCGTCGGGTGACGAGAACACAGCGGCAAGGACCGCTGTCAGTACGGCGACGACGATCAGCGCGATGACGAACTCCTTGACGAGGTCGTAGGACCGGGTCGGGAAGTCATGAGCGTCCGGCGTACGGCGGTGGCGCGTTGCGGCGGCTGTGGTCATGACGAGGCCTCCACATCGGTCTCCGCGGCCGTCTCGGTGGCTGCGGTGTCTTCATCGATCGGCGGTACGACGCCGTGCCGGCGTACCAGGATCACGTGCAGGACCACCAGCAGTCCGATGGCGGCGGGCAGCAGGGCGATGTGCCACATCAGCATCTGGCCGGGGTCGAGCACGTTGAACCAGGCGCCGATGCCGACCGAGTTGAGGCCGTCCTTCGCCTGGGTGCTGATCCACTGCGAGTCGAAGTTGGACTGCATGAGGTACCCCGTGAAGGCGGTCCCGATCGACCCCACGAACGCCACCACTCCGGTGATCCAGGTGAGCGCCCGCCGGCCACGCCAGGCCGCCATGAAGAACTTGCCCCACAGGTGGATCACCATGAACGCGAAGAACAGTTCCACGCTCCACAGGTGCAGCGAGTTCATGAAGTGACCGGTCGACGACGAGTGCCACCACGTGGGGCCGCCGAGTGCCAGGACGGCTCCCGAGGCGAGCACGATCAGCAGGGCCGCCAGGGTGAGCACGCCGAAGACGTAGATCCAGGACCGCACGTAGACGGGCTGACGGTCCGGGAGCAACTGCCCCGGCGGGACGGTCCGCCCGAGCCGCGTCCGGAGGCGCGTCGTCCAGTTGCCGTCGGCCGGCCGGTCGTGGTCCTTCGCCGCCGTGCGGCTGACGATCGACGTCATGACCGATCACGCTGCTGGTCCTGGTCCGGGTCCTGGTCCGGGGCGTGGTCGTGGTCGCCGGACGGGAACGGGACGACGATCGCGAGCGCGAACACGACGAGCATCGCCGCGATGATCAGCAGATTGGTCACCGAGATCTGTACGACTCCCCAGTGCAGATAGCTCCCGGCCATCACGTCACCTCCGCAGGCTGGACTTTCTCTCACCGTCGGCGCGGCCGATCCGCCCGGACAGGGTCGTTGGTCTCGACCGGAAAGGACCAAAGTCGTCGCGACCGCCGATGGGACCTCGGATCCGGTCCCTTGACCTGCGGGACGGAAAGGGGGTACACCTCTGACAACGATGTCACCCATCCGTGAAGGTTGGTCCGCCCATGCGTCGTTCTGTTATGTTCCGTCCTGCCCGGTTCGTGCTCGCCGGGGTTGTCGTCGCAGCGCTGGCTCCGGTCGCGCACGCCGTACCGAGTCCTTCGCCAGGTAGTTCGGTCTCCCACCCGACGACCGCGCCGCCGGATGATCCGTTGGCTGCTCGGTTGCGGGGGCCGGAAGCGGTTGGCGCCGGGCGGATCAGCGCGAGCTCGGCTGATCCGACCGAGCATGTGGATCCCTTGGTCGGTACGTCGAATGCCGGGGACACGTTTCCTGGTGCGGTGCTGCCGTTCGGGATGTTCTCGTTCAGTCCGGAGACGAGTCGGGGGAATGCGTACCGGACGGCAGCGCCCGGTGGGTATCTGTACTCCGCGACGAAGATCCGTGGATTCAGCCTCACACACATGAGCGGGACCGGGTGCGCGGGCGGTTCGGGGGACATCCCGATCTTCCCGCTCGCCGGTGATGTGACGACCTCGCCGCAGAGCGACGCGAAGGACGCGGTCTACGCGTCGACGTTCAGTCACGCCAACGAGGTCGCCAAGCCGGGGTACTACAAGGTCGGCCTCGACTCCGGCGTGACGGCGGAGCTGAGCGCCACCACGCGGACCGGTTCGGCCGCCTTCACGTTCCCGGCCGACCAGGCCAAGACGGTGATGTTCCGTACGTCGAACTCCGAGGTCGGATCCAGCGACGCGCAGCTCAGCATCGACCCCGCGCACCGCACGGTCAGCGGATCGGTGACGAGCGGCAACTTCTGCGGGTACCTCGCCAGCGTCGGGCAGCGCAGCTACTACACGCTGCACTTCGTCGCGGAGTTCGACCAGCCCTTCAAGAACCAAGGCACCTGGACCGACACCACGGTGACTCCGGGCAGCACGAGCGCCCGCGGCGGAACGACGTACGGGACCGACGGGTGGATGCCGCCGAACAAGGGATCCGGTGGGTACGTCGGGTTCGCCGGCGACAAGGTGACGATGCGGATCGGCATCTCGTACGTCAGCACCGCCAACGCCTTGGCGAACCTGCACGCCGAGAACCCACGCGGTACGTCGGTCGCGGTGACGGCCGCGAAAGCCAAGCAGGCGTGGCGAAAGCAGCTCGACCGCATCGAGATCACCGGCGGTACGACGGACCAGCGCACCACGTTCTACACCGCGCTGTACCACGCCCTGCTGCACCCGAACGTGTTCAGCGACGTCAACAAGCAGTACTGGGGTTTCGACCAGAAGCCCCACACGCTCACCCGTGGACAGCAAGCGCAGTACGCCACCTTCTCCGGGTGGGACGTCTACCGGTCGCAACTGCAACTAGTTACATTGCTCGAACCTGACCGCGCGGGCGACATCGCCCAGTCGTTGTTCAACCAGGCCTCGCAGAACGACGGCATCTGGGACCGATGGACGCACGCGTCGGGTACTACTGCCGTGATGACTGGCGACCCGTCGGCGCCGGCAGTCGCGGGCATCTACGCATTCGGTGGGACCAACTTCGACGCACGCCAAGCACTGAAGTCTTTGGTGCAGGCGGCGACGGTGCCGACGGCCAAGGACCTCAGTTCGGCAGGTAAGCCGGTCATGTCGATCGGACAGCGGCCATCGCTCGACAAGTACCTCGCGCTGCACTACATCCCCACGAAGTCCAACGCGTGGGGCGGTGCGGTCGAGACGCTCGAGGACGTGACGGACGACTTCGCCCTGGCACAGTTGGCTCAGCGGACCGGTGACCAGGCGACGTACCAGAAGTTCCTGACCAGGTCGCAGTACTGGCAGAACGTTTTCAACCCGGACAACGGTGGCTACATCCAGAACCGCGACGACAACGGCGCCTGGCCGGCGTTCACGCCGTCGACGTACGACGGGTTCGCCGAGGGTAGTAGTGCGCAGTACACCTGGATGGTGCCGCACAACCGGGCCGGTCTGGTCGACGCGATGGGTGGTGTGGACGCGGCGAATCAGCGGCTGGACGCGTTCTTCAAGAACCCGGACGGGACCTGGGCGCTCACCGGTGCGGGCGAGCTGCACGCGGAGATGGACAACGAGCCGTCGATCAACGCGCCGTGGATCTACAACTACACCGGCAAGCCGTACCAGGCGCAGGAGACGTTGCGTCAGGCAATGAACCAGCTCTGGAACACCAGCACCGGTGGAATCCCGGGGAACGACGACCTGGGCGCGATGTCGTCCTGGTACGTGTGGACCGCGCTGGGGCTCTACCCGGATGTGCCGAGTCGTGCGGAGCTGCAGGTGGCGGCGCCGCTGTTCCCGCGGGCGGTGATCCACCGGGACGGCGGGAAAACCATCCGGATCAACGCTCCGGGCGCGGACGCGCCGTACGTCCAGTCCTTGAAGGTCAACGGGACGGCGTCGACCAAGGCGTGGTTGCCGGAGTCGTTCGTGCAGCGTGGCGGCACGCTGGACTTCACACTCGCGGGGACGCCCAACAAGGTGTGGGGTGCGGACGTCGACGACGCACCGCCGTCGTGGCGGACCGGTGAGATCCCGTTCCAGACCTCCACCGACACCAGCCGCGTGGTGATCGCTCCGGGAACTGCCAGTGCACCGATCGCCCTGCAGGCGCACAGGTTGAGTGGGACCGCACAGGACGTCACCTACACGCTCAAGACACCTGCTGGCCTCACGGCGACACCTACTACTGGCACGTTCCCCGTCGACAAGACCGGTAGCGCGGCCGTGACGATCACTGCGGCCGCTGGTACGCCGGACGGGCGCTATCCGGTCACGGTGACGATGAAGGCCGCTGACGGGACTGTGCTGCCACAGGTCGGTTTCACTGTCGTTGTCGGCCAGCCGAACTCCTTCTTCGTACTGCGCGAAGGCGTGGGCATCTCGGACGACAACGGGGATCACACCGAAGCGGACTACGACGGTGGTGGCGTCAGCTACTCACGCCAGGCTCTGGCCGCGGCTGGTCTGACATCTGGTGGTGCAGGCACTGTGCAGGGCCTCAGCTTCACGTGGCCCGACGTACCCAATGGTGAGCCCGACAACGTGCCTGCTGACGGTCAGCTGCTCAACCTGAACCTGCCGACCGGTAGTACGAAGCTGTCGTTCCTCGGCAGTGCGGTGAACGGCAACCAGCAGACGACCGCGACCCTCACCTACGCCGACGGGACCACGTCGCAGATCGACCTGTCGTTCAGCGACTGGACCCTGGGTGGTGGCGGCGACACGCTCCACTACGGCAACGTGATCGTCGCAACCACGCCGTACCGCAACGAATCCGGCGGCGGCAAGGACAACGTCACCACCCACATCTTCGCCACCGCACCGGTGACGCTGGCACAGACACCGGTCAGCATCACGCTGCCGAAGAACCGCGACCTCCGGCTCTTCAGCGTGGCCGCCGGCTGAAGCTCGTCAAATCGCGCTGCCGCCCGTCTCCGCGAGCGCGGCAGCGACCTGACGCGCGTTCGCCGCGAACTCTTCGTCGGGGATCGGCGGGAGCATGTCGTCCCAGACGGCGATCATCGCGCCGCGCAACTGCATCATCCCGAGCGGCCGGGCGAGGAACCACAGATGGAAGTGCTCGCTGCCGTCGCCCCAGCGGTTGAAGTGCGTGCGGCCGACACTGTCGAGATCCTGAACCGCCTTGGCCACCCGCTGGATCACCGCACCGAGCGTGCCGGTCAGCTCCGGCGGCAGGGTGTCGAGCCGGTAGTGCGCCCGCGGCTCGAGGATCGCCACGAACGGCAGCCCGCTCGGCTTACGCGCCTTCAGCTTCCAGTGCTCGTCCCGCCAGATCACATCCCGATCCGGTTCCTTGCACGACCAGCAGTCCTCGCCGCCTGCCCCACCGCGAGCGGGTTCCGGCAGCACCGGCTCGTCCAAGGGCACCACTTGCACGTCGCCCTCGAACGGGAAGAACGGTCCACCGAGCAACGGGTCCGCTGACATCCGTTCGCCGTACGGGAGCCGTTGGTGGTATTCAGAAGGCAGCATGCACGGCACTCTGCCCGACAATCGGGGCATGGAGAAGCCGGAGTTGGCAACGTTGTTGGGGATGGACCCGCACCCCGAGGGTGGGTGGTATCGGGAGACGTGGCGGTCGGACGTGGAGTTCCAGCCCGAGGGGTACGGCGGGACTCGGGCCAGCGCGACCGCGATCTACTTCCTGTTGTCGCCGGGGGAGGAGTCGCGACTGCATCAGGTCCGGTCGGCGGAGATCTGGCTCTGGCACTCGGGCGGTCCGTTGACGCTGGAGTACGGCGAGGAGTCGGTCACGCTCGGACCCGACGTACGCGCGGGTCAGCGGCCGCAGGTGGTGGTTCCGGCCGGGGCGTGGCAGTCTGCCCGTCCGGCCGGGGACGAGGCGGTACTGGTGTCCTGCGTGGTGTCGCCCGGCTTCGACTTCGCCGACTTCACCCTGCGCTGACCCGCTTCGCTCCGGCCGGTCGGCACTCCTACCTCAGCAGCACGGCCTACGTCAGCGGTACGGCGGCCTCGCCGGTGCCGAGTTCCGGCAGGTGCTCGCGGACCATGTAGCCGCCCGCGCAGACGATCCAGACCGCGGACAGCAGCAGCGGGACCGTGGTCATCAGGATGCCGCCGGCAACGAACGTACCGCTGGTGGCGAACACCCCGAACGCGCCGGCGAACGACACCACGGCCGCCAGCAAGGCAAGGTACCCGAGCCAGTCCGGCATCAGGTGCGTCCGCAGTACGCCGAGACCCGCAGCGGCCAGCGGCAGCGCGGCGGCGAAGCCGATCATCGTCGTGGTGACCGCGCTCAGGTCGTACATCAACCGGGTGATGGCCTGGTCCCGGCCGGTGATGCCGAACGCGCTCCCGGCGATCAGGACGGCGTTCAGGAAGATCGCGCCGCCGACCAGCACCGAGCCGGCCAGCAGCGCCAGGTGGACGTCGCTGCGCTCGGCCCGCTCCCGAATCGCCTCGGCGAAGGCAGCCGCGAACCAGATCACCAGTCCGGCCGCGGCGGCCCAGAGCAGTGCGCTGAACAGCATCGTGGTCCGGTGGTCGGCGAGCCAGCTCGCGATCGAGCTGTCCGAGTCGCCGACCGTCGGAGGATTACCGGGCAGGAACTTGCCCAGCATTGCCAGGACGACAAAGGCCAGTCCGGCGAAGCCGCCCCATCGCAACTCGTGTCGCTCGGTCATGGGGAACACCTCCAACGTTGCACCGCGCCGACGTGGTGCATCTACTGCTGATGTTCCCCCGTTCACACCCGGAATCAAGACCTACGTCAGCACGGTGGCCAAGGCCTCGTACCCCGGCAGCAGGTCGATCCCTTCGTGCCCCAGCTGCTGGATCGCGACGTGGTCGGCACCCGCGTCCAGGTGCGCCTGCAGACCGGCCGCGATCTCGACCGCGGACCCGTGCAGCACCATCGCGTCGACCAGCCGATCGCTGCCGCCGTCGGCGAAGTCGTCGTCGCTGAACCCGAGCCGCTTGAAGTTCGTGGTGTAGTTGCTCAGGTTCAGGTACGGCGCCAGCCGCTCCCTGGCCGTCGCACGGGCAATGTCCGGATCGGTCTCCAGCACGATCGACTGTCCCGGCGCGAGCAGCACTCCGCCACCGAGGATCCGGCGCGCTTCCCGGGTGTGTTCCGGTGTGGTCAGGTATGGCAGCGCGCCGGCCGTCCGGGCTCCGGACAGCTGCAGCACCTTCGGACCGAGCGCGGCCAGCGCCCGCCGGTCGACCGGAACCTTCGCGTCGTCGAGCTCGTCCAGGTAGCTGACGATCTTCTGGTATGGCGACTGGTACTCGTCGGTCGCCTCCCGGTGCCCGACCCCGACCCCGAGCAGGAACCGTCCCGGGTGCTCCTCCTCCAGCCGGTGGTACGACGCCGCGACGTCGGCCGCCGGCGACTTCCACATGTTGACGATGCTGGTGCCGACGGCAATCGAAGTCGTTGCGGCCAGCAACACCTCGACATCGCGCAGGCCGGCATCCGGTGAGCTGCCGAGCCACAGGGCGCCGTACCCCGCCTGCTCCAGTCCCGCCGCGAGCTCCGGGCCGTAATGCTGGCCGCCGTGCCAGATTCCGTAGCGTCCCAGTTCCATCGCCACCACGTGCTCCTCTCGTCGAACGTCGCACAGTGCAACCCGGCGCGGGCGGGCGCGCATTCCAAGCATTCCTGACGCCCCCGAATGCTCGTCAATGATCGCTGCCACGTCAGAGGTGCGCGGCGATCCCCGGAACGCGCTCCCGGAGCCCCCGCAGACGCCGCTCGGTACGCTGCGGTTCACCAACCGTCGCCAGATTGAGCATTCCCGCATCGCCCGCAACCTGGCCGGCGCGAATGACCCGGGCCGACCGCTCCGCGGCGAGCGGCGCGGCCTCCAGGATCTGCAGCGGTGAGTAGGCGCCGCCGTACGCCTCGGCCATCAGCCGGAGCCGGGCGGCCTGGTACGCCAGATCGGTTCCGACTGCCAGTGGGGCGGTGTTCCAGGCGGTGAACGCCACGTCGTCCAGCGGTAGGCCGGGCCCGGCGAGGTCCCAGTCGATCACGCCGCTGAAGCCCTGGTCGGTGCCGATCCAGTTGTAGTACCCGTAGTCGTGCATGCAGATGATCTGGTCAGCAGCGAGTTCACTCGCGCCCGCGCGCCAGGTGATCACCCCGGACGGCCGGTACGCGGCAACGATCTCGTGATACCGCGCCAGCCAGCGCATCGCGTCCCCGAGGACGTCGTCCGGGACCTCCGGGCCGTACGCCGTACCCGGAAGGTAGTCGAGCACCTCCCGTCCGCGATCGTCGTACCCGTGCACCCGCGGTACGCCGGTCAGTCCGGCCTCGGCGAGATGGCCGAGCAGCGCATGCACCGCCGGAGTCCAGGCTCCGGTCGCGCGCCGGACCGTTGCGCCGACGCGGACAGCGCCGCTGATGTTTCCGCCGTGCAGCGGTATTTCTTCCGGCATGACGTCATCTTTGCCGAAATGCTTCCGTTGGGTTACCGACAGTGCACCGGCCGAGTGTCGCGTTCCGATGAGACCATCTGATCGGGTGGTATGGACCGTGCGGGCATACACTCGGCACGACCTGGCAACTACCCCTCGACGCCGGGCCGCGCGGACACAACGACGTGGGCCGCACACCTGGATCGCGAAAGAAGGGCCGTTGTGAAGGTCGGAGTACCGAAGGAAGTCAAGAACCACGAGTATCGGGTGGCGATCACCCCGTCCGGAGTGCACGAGTTCGTGCGCACCGGACACGAGGTTCTGATCGAGCAGGGGGCCGGCGACGGCTCGCTGATCCCGGACGCTGAGTTCGTCGCCGCCGGAGCACGGATCGTGCCGACCGCGGACGACGCCTGGGCGGACGGCGAGCTGGTGCTGAAGGTGAAGGAGCCGGTGGCCGAGGAGTACCACCGGATGCGCAAGGACCAGGTCCTGTTCACCTACCTGCACCTGGCCGCGAGTCAGGAGTGCACCGACGCGCTGCTGACCTCGGGCACCACTGCCATCGCCTACGAGACGGTGCAGCTGCCCGACGGGACGCTGCCGCTGCTGGCGCCGATGAGCGAGGTGGCCGGCCGGTTGGCACCGCAGTCCGGTGCGTACCACCTGATGGCGCAGGGTGGCGGGCGGGGCGTGCTGCTCGGCGGCGTCTCCGGCGTCCACCCGGCCCGCGTGGTCATTCTCGGCGCGGGTGTCTCCGGTATGAACGCGGCCGCGATCGCGCTCGGCATGCAGGCGCAGGTCCAGCTGTTCGACCGCAACATCGCCCGGCTCCGGCAGGCCGACCAGATCTACCAGGGCCACCTGCTGACGATCGCGTCGAACGCGTACGAGATCGAGCGCGCGGTACTCGAGGCCGACCTGGTGATCGGCGCGGTGCTGGTGGTCGGGGCGAAGGCGCCGAAGCTGGTCACCAACGACATGGTCAGCCGGATGAAGCCGGGCAGTGTGCTCGTCGACATCGCGATCGACCAGGGCGGCTGCTTCGAGGACTCGCGTCCGACCACGCACGCCGACCCGGTCTACAAGGTCCACGACTCGCTGTTCTACTGCGTTGCGAACATGCCCGGCGCGGTGCCGAACACCTCGACGTACGCGCTCACCAACGTGACGCTGCCGTACGCGATCGAGTTGGCGAACCTGGGCTGGCGGGAAGCGCTGAAGCAGGACCACAGCCTGGCGCTCGGCCTGAACACGTTCGACGGTCATGTCACGTACGGCCCGGTCGCCGAGGCTCACGACCTGCCGCAGCTGAAGCTGGACGAGGTGCTGGTCTGAGTATCACCCGGGCGGTCGGTACCTACCTTGACCACCTGACGGTGGAGCGCGGCCTGGCCGCCAACACCCTGTCGTCGTACCGGCGTGACCTGCGCCGGTACGGCGGCTATCTCGCGGCGACCGGGATCGACGACCTCGGCCGGATCACGGAGGCGGTGGTCAGCGACTTCCTCATGCGTTTGCGTGAGGGTGACGCCGACCATCCGCCGCTGACCGCGTCCAGCGCCGGCCGGACCGTTGTCGCGGTCCGGGGGTTCCACAAGTTCTGCGTGCGGGAGGGGCTGACCGCAGTGGACCCTGCGGCGGCCGTCAAGCCGCCTGTACCGCCGCAGCGGCTCCCCAAGGCTCTGGCGATCGACGAGGTGCAGTCGATCCTCTCCGCGGCGGCTGGAGCGGAGGCCGAGCCTGCGGTGCTGGCCACGCGCGACGCTGCGCTCCTGGAGTTCCTGTACGGAACCGGTGCGCGGATCTCCGAAGCGGTCGGTCTGGACGTCGACGACATCGACCTGGACGCCGGTGAGGTGCTGCTGCGCGGGAAGGGCAGCAAGGAGCGGGTAGTACCCGTCGGGTCGTTCGCCCGCCAGGCACTGGCCGCCTACCAGGTTCGTGGACGGCCTGATCTGGTGTCGCGTGGTCGTGGGACTCATGCGCTGTTCCTGAACGCTCGTGGCGGCCGCCTGTCGCGCCAGAGCGCTTGGACCGTACTGCGGCGGGCAGCGCAGCGGGCCGGGATCACGAAGGAGATCTCGCCGCACACGTTGCGGCACTCGTACGCGACACATCTGCTGGACGGTGGCGCCGACGTGCGCGTCGTACAAGAGTTGCTGGGACATGCGTCCGTGACGACGACACAGGTCTACACACTCGTCACGGTCGACAAGCTCCGTGAGGTCTACGCCACGGCGCATCCGCGAGCACTCTGACCCCGCGGCGACGCCATACTTCGTGCAGTGACGAACCTGCCACCGCACTTCGTTGAGGTCCTCGCCAACCGCCTGGCTGAGTACACCGGTCAGGACCTACGGACGATCAGGCCAACCGTCCGGTACGCCGGTGACGCGCTCGCGGGCCGGATGGCCGACCTGATGCTGGATGACGTTCGACGGTACGTGGGGGACGAGCATCCGGAGTACCTGAGTGCCAGGAACCGGTTCGTCGAGTCTGTCGGGCCGGAGCTCCGGACGGTGTCACCGGGCGTCGGTACCGAGGTTCAGCGACTCCAGCAGGCTCGCGCGGACGCGGATCGGGTATTCGCGCTGGCGGTCGACGTGGCAGATCCGATCGGGGTAGCTGTCGAAGCGCCGCGCTCGCTGGAGGCACAGCGTGCGGCCAGGATCACCGTGGCACAAGGGCTCATCCACGGACTGCCGGAGGGACAGACGCCGACCGCGGAACGGATCGGCGAGTGGCTGGCCGACGCCGGGAACGACACCCAGGCGTTCGTCCGCTACGCGGGCACGGACCTGTTGCGGGCAGCCGGTGACACGAACTACGAGCCGCGGACGAGCATGCGCAGCGGGAACGAGACGCTGCGGGACGGGGTCGCACGGGCCTGGGTACGGCATCGGCTGCCCGAGATCGCTGCCGCGGTCGGGCATCCGTTGGAGCCAGGGGACCTCGATCAGCTGCGGTACGGCAACCCGGGAGGCATCGCGGACGGTCTGGTGCGGGCGATCAGCTCGCGGTCCGGGAAGTCCACTGACGAGGTGCTGGATCGGCTGTGCGAGGCGGGCGACCGCGCTGCGCAACGTGGTGCGGACCAGTGGTCGACGGCTCGTCAGCTGCTGGTGCCGCAGGAGGCGCTGCAGTCGGTGAACGAGGGCGACCGGCACCTGGCCGGCTGGCGGTCCGTGTACGCGATGGAGGACGAGTTCAAGCGGCACTACGGCGACTCCGACCGGACGCCGGAGCTGACTCCCGAGGAGGCCGGCGTCGCCATCGCCGAAGCGGGCGTGGCATCCGCGGAGCGATTCGGCGCCACGGTGCCCGGGCCTGCGCCGGCGCAGCGTGACCCAGCGCTGGACGCGGCAATGAACGCCGCCTTCGTGCCCTCCACCGGTCGGTCCTCGTCGACTGCTGGTCACGGGGAGCGCTCAACTGCCGCACGTCCCACCCAGCAACAGAGCACGCAGATCAACGACCGCTGAAAGCCTCAGCAGCCTAGGCTCCTTCGCGTGAGCCAACAGGGGACGGTGGCGGAGGAGCGGCACGCTAGCTGGTTGGAGTTGTTCTTCGACCTCACCGTGGTCGCGGCGGCCGCACAGATCTCGCACCGGCTGCACGGCGCGGAGACCGTCGGTCAGATCGCCGCGTGCGCCGCGATGTACTACGCGATCTGGAGCGTGTGGACGACGACCAGCGTCTACGCCAACGTCGCCGGCGAGCGCACCCGGCAGCGCTCCGTGCTTCTGACCATGCTCGGCATCGCGATCATGGCGGCCGCCGTACCAGGTGTCTGGCCGCAGCTGCTGCCGGGCGAGAACCACGACGTACCCGAGCACCGGACCTGGGTGTTCGTGGTCGCGTTCCTGGTCTGCCGGGGGATCGCGTCCCGGTCGGCGGCGCGCGACGGACAGGTAGTCACGTTCTGGCCGGCCACGCAGACCGTGGCGGCGACGCCGTGGGTGGCGTCGCTGTTCGTGCCGGAGCCGATCGCCTACGTGCTGTGGGGCGTCGCGATCGCGCTCGACATCGCGTTCTCGGTGCTGGGTGCGACCAATCCCCGGATGGTCGAGGGGATGACGGAGCGGGCCCGCAGGCGCCAGCAGGAACGCGATCGGCGCGAGTCCAGGCGGCTGGCCGACCTGATCCGCCGCGGTGTCTCACCGGACCGGCTCCCGGACGCGTCGCCGACCCTCATCTCGGTCGCGCAGGTCGAGCGCGGGCATCTCGGCGAGCGGCTCGGGCTGTTCGTGATCATCGTGCTCGGTGAGGTACTGGCGCAGGTGGTCGACGCGAACGGTGCGGAGGACTGGACGCGGGCCGTCATCGCGGCGTCGTTGGCCGCGTTCCTGCTGGTGGTGCAGTTGTGGCGGCTGACGTCCGAGTACGGGTTCACGCCGGCGCCACGACGTACCAAACCGCTCGAGCCGTGGCAGGCGTTGCCGGCGCATCTCGGCGTCACTACGGCGATCGTGGTGATCGCGTCCGGGCTGGGCGCGTTGATACCGGAGGCGGCGGAGCATCTGCACGCGAAGGACCGGTGGTACCTGTTCGGTGGGCTGATGCTGTACCTGCTGACCAGCGTGTTCGCCGGTGTGGCCGGGCGGTCGCCGCTGCGGTGGTACTTCGGCTGGGTGCTGCCATGCGCGCTCGTCGCAGCGCTGGGCGGAACCTTCGGGTACGTCGTGCCTGGGTGGGCGCTGGCCCTTCTCGCGTGGGGCGTGCTCGCCTGGTTCTCGTCGTACAACCGGCTCGTGCGGACCTAGACCCCGGCGCTCGACGTAATCGGACGGTGTGCGATCATCTGGTTACGGTTGGTCATCCAGGGCGGACGATCGGCCAGGCTCGGAGCTTTGTCGACAAACAGCCCCACCCCGGTGCGGAGTGGCTGGTTGAGAGTGCTTGAATGCACGCTTACAGTCGCTGGGATCGCCCGTATCGGTTGAAAGGTTTGACGAGTCATGAACGAGTCGACATTCCCGGGCACCGAACACGAGATGGGCCACCTCCCGGAGCATCGACCGGAGCACTTCTCGGTCCCGGAGCCGGTCCAGCCGATCAGCACGCCCAGCCTCGAGCCCGGCCACCAGCCGAGCCCCGAACCCAACAGCCAGCCGAGCAGCCCGAGCCGACCGGCGACACCGCCGGCCCGGGCACTGCCCGACAACTATGCGGAGATGCCGAAGCCGACGGCCAAGCTCACCGCGGAGGATCTAGCACTCGTGAACGACCCGAACGGCCCGCGGCACACTCTCGGGCCGACCGGCCGGCCGATGCCGGACCTGCCGGAGCCGCAGCCCCCGACCAAGACCGGCCCGGCGCAGGTGATCGCGATGTGCAACCAGAAGGGCGGCGTCGGCAAGACCACCACCACGATCAACCTCGGCGCGGCGATCGCCGAGACCGGTCGCAAGGTGCTGCTGATCGACTTCGACCCGCAGGGGTCCGCCTCGATCGGCCTCGGCGTCCAGCCGCACGACCTCGAACTGTCGGTCTACAACCTGCTGATGCAGCGCGACATCACCCCGGACGAGGTGATCCAGCCGACCCGGGTGGAGAACCTCGACCTGCTGCCGGCCAACATCGATCTGTCCGCGGCCGAGGTGCAGCTGGTCCAGGAGGTCGCCCGCGAGTACACGCTGCAGCGCGTCCTCGGTCCGATCATCCCGAACTACGACGTGATCCTGATCGACTGCGCCCCGTCGCTCGGTCTGCTCACCGTCAACGCGCTGACCGCGTCGCACGGCATCGTCGTACCGCTGGAGTGCGAGTTCTTCGCGCTCCGCGGCCTGGCCATGCTGACCGACACGATCGGCAAGGTCCAGGACCGGCTGAACCCGAAGCTGGAGATCGTCGGGATCCTCGGCACCATGTTCGACGGGCGTACGACGCACGCCCGGGAGGTCCTCGACCGCGTGGTCCAGGCCTTCGACGAACGCGTCTTCCACACCGTCATCCGGCGTACCGTCAAGTTCCCCGAGACCACGGTCGTCGGCGAGCCCATCACGACGTACGCCCCGTCCTCGAGCGCGGCCATGCAGTACCGCGACCTCGCCAAGGAGGTGCTCGCGCGTTGTCCCGCCGGGTGAGCCTGCCAGGTGCCAGCGAACTCTTCGGGGGTGCGGCACCCAAGCAGACCCAACCCGAGAAGCGCACCACCGACGGACCGTCATCGGTACGGTCCCGGACGACGGTCGTCGACGACCGGAAGTCGAGTGGTCGGATCCGCCACGACACGAAGATCACCGTGTACGTGACGGAAGAGGAGCTGCTCGGCTTGGAACAGACCAGACTCGCGCTCCGTGCGGAGCACGGCCTGACGGCCGATCGCGGCCGGATCGTCCGCGAGGCGATCGATGTCCTGCTCGCCGACTTCGTCGACCACGGACCGGACTCGGTCCTGGTCCGGCGGTTGAAGGCGTCGGAGTGACGGTGTCCTCGGACGCACCGACCGGGGCGGAACAGGATCCGGCGCCACCGGTGGACCCGGTCTCCGAGGGTGTGGTCTCCGAGGACGCGCCAGCTGTTGCTGAGGGCAAGGGTTTCAGTGTTCACCTGGTGAACTTCGAAGGCCCGTTCGACCTGCTGCTGCAGCTGATCTCGAAACACAAGCTCGACATCACCGAGATCGCGCTCTCCCAGGTCACCGACGACTTCATCGCGCACATCAAGGCGCTCGGGTCCGAATGGGACCTCGACCAGACGTCGGAGTTCCTGCTGATCGCGGCGACCCTGCTCGACCTCAAGGCGGCCCGGTTGCTGCCCAAGGGCGAGGTCGAGGACGACGAGGACCTCGCGCTGCTGGAGGCGCGGGACCTGTTGTTCGCACGGCTGCTGCAGTACCGGGCGTTCAAGCAGATCGCCGCGTTGGTGCAGGAGCGGATGGCGCAGGAGGCCAAGCGGTTCCCGCGGGCCGTCGGGGTCGAGCCGCGGTTCGCGGAACTGCTGCCCGAGGTGCTGCTGGGGATCGACCCGGCCGGGCTGGCGGCGCTCGCGGCGAAGGCGATGGCGCCGAAGAACGACGTACCCCCAGGGGTTTCGCTCGCCCACCTGCACGCGCCGGCGGTCACGGTGCGGGAGCAGGCGATCGTCATCGTGGACCGGTTGCGGCGGCAGCGCAGCGCGACGTTCCGCTCGCTGGTCGCGGACTCCCCGGACACGGTCACCACGGTGTGCCGGTTCCTGGCGTTGCTGGAGCTGTTCCGGGAGGCCGCGGTCAGCTTCGACCAGGTCACGCCGCTCGGCGAGCTGACGGTCCGCTGGACCGGCACCGACGAGGGCGACATCGACGTCAGCGACGAATTCGACGAGGAAGCCCAACCCGCCTCCGAGGAGGGTGAGGCGCCGACGGTCTCCGACGACACCGACTTCCTCGAACCAGGCGCTTCGCACACCACCCACGACGAGTACCAGTCCGACCCAGACAACCCCGAGACGGCAAGCCAGTGACCAACCCCACCAGCCCACCCCCCGCCGCCCCTTCCCCCAACCCGGGAGCGACCGGGGAGGAAAACCGTCCCGAAACGGGCAGCAATCCTCCCCAATCTCAGACCGAGGCCGAGGCGGAGAACGCCGCGGACGCCGCCGAGACCCAGAACCGCGCAACGGATGACGCGAACGCGGGCGTTGACGCCGACGCCGAGGCTGACGCGGGTGATGACGCGAACGACGGGTCGGCTGACGACGCGAGCGCCAACGCGGGTGATGGCGGAACGGATGACGCCGGCGCGAGTGAAAACGCGGGCGACGGCGCTGACGCGCACGTGGGCGGTGACGCCGACGCGGGCGATGACGCGAGCGCTGACGGTGATGTGAACGCCGACGCGGGCGACGATGCGGGGGATGGCGCGGACGCCGACGCGGGTGAGGTGCGGTCGGGGGCGGGGCGGGCTTCGGGGCCGGTGGGGGATGAGGTTGTTGTTGATGATGCGACTATGCGGCGGGCGCTCGAGGCGATTCTGATGGTGACGGATGAGCCGTTGCCGGTGTTGACCTTGGCTCGGGCGGTGGGGCGGCCGACGGGTGATGTGGGGGATGCGCTGGCGGAGCTCGCGGCGGAGTACACCGAGCAGGGGCGTGGGTTCGACCTGCGTGAGGTGGGTGGGGGCTGGCGGTTCTACACGCGCGCCGAGGCAGCGGTGTACGTCGAACGGTTCGTGCTCGACGGACAGCAGGCGCGGATCACGCAGGCGGCGCTCGAGACGTTGGCGGTCGTCGCGTACAAGCAGCCGGTCAGCCGCGCGCGCGTCTCCGCGATCCGTGGTGTGAACGTCGACGGTGTCATGCGCACGCTCGTGGCGCGGGGGCTCGTCGAGGAGGCCGGCTCGGACACCGAGTCGCAGGCGACGCTGTACCGCACCACGACGTACTTCCTGGAACGCATGGGAATGCAGTCCTTGGACGACCTTCCCGAGCTCGCGCCGTACCTTCCCGAAATGGACGACATCGAGGAAGAGTTGGCCGCACAGTCCCTTCCGCCGGCGCCCACCACCACCGAGTCAGAGTCGACGCAGTCCGCCGAGGAGCCGGATCAAACCGCCTCCACACCGAGCGAAGACGAAGCAGCCGACGCCGAGACCCAGCAGCCGGCCGAGGACGCAGACAGCTCCGACGGAGAGGATGTGGATTCCGAGGAGGCGGAGGCTCCCACCGTCGAGTTGACGGTGGATGCTGAAGACACTCAGGAGGAGTCCGCAGAGGTTGAAGAGGTTGGGGATGGGCGAGGGGTTCGCGATGGCGGATGACGGTGGGGTTCGGTTGCAGAAGGTTTTGGCTCGGGCGGGGGTTGCTTCGCGGCGGAATGCGGAGTTGCTGATCGAGGAGGGCCGGGTCGAGGTCGACGGGCGGGTGGTGACCGAGTTCGGCGTCCGCGTGGATCCGGAGACGGCTGTCATCCGGGTCGACGGGGAGCGGATCCCGCCGGTCAGCGCGAACGCGTACCTGGTGCTCAACAAGCCCCGTGGCGTGGTGACGACGATGTCCGACCCGGAAGGGCGGCCGTGTATCACCGACTACGTGCAGGATCGCCCGGAGCGGCTCTTCCACATCGGCCGGCTCGACACCGACACCGAGGGGTTGCTGCTGCTCACCAACCACGGTGAGTTCGCGCACCGGCTCGCGCACCCGTCGTACGAGGTCTCCAAGACGTACGTCGCCGAGGTCGAGGGCAACGTCAAACCAGCGGTACTGCGGGCCCTCCTCGACGGTGTGGACCTGGAGGACGGGCCGGCCCGCGCCGACACGGTGAAGGTCGTCTCGACCGTCCCCGGCCGGACCCTCGTGGAGATGAGCCTCCACGAAGGCCGCAACCGGATCGTCCGGCGGATGTTCGACGCGGTCGGTCACCCGGTGAAGCGCCTGACCCGGACCGCGATCGGCCCGGTCCGCCGCGGCAACCTGCACACCGGCGAACTCCGCGAACTCGACCCCAAGGAACTAGGCCAGCTCCTCGACCTCGTCGACCTGTAGCAAATCGGCAGCTCGACAGGAGGTGTCGAGCAGCAGGGTAGTGCACCTGAGCGCGACCGTACGGGTGCGTACGGCGTACACCAGGTGCACTACCTGTCCAAATGCCGCTACGTCTGCAGATCGGCTTCTTCCGGTACGACGACCTGGTTGACCATGCTGCGGATCCGGTCGGCCGGCAGGGCGACCGCGCGGGCCCAGAAGTAGATGATCAGGTTGAACACCGCGACCACCAGCATGTCCCACCACAGCGGGAACCACGGGTGCTTGAGCGGCCCGAAGTCGCTCAGGTACACGATCAGTCCCATCCCGACCAGATACACCGGCAGCCATTGCGCGGCGCGCAGGTCGAGCTGCGGCGTGATCGGGTTCAGGTTGAGCACCCGGTTGCCGATCAGTACGACGTACCCGATCAGGATCGCGACGCCGAGCTTCCAGTCGGTGGCCCATCCGGACCACAGGATCAGCAGGTTCGCGATCACGAACGCCAGCGGCGACATCCAGGTGGCTCCCGGCAGCCGGTACGGGCGATCCGCTTCCGGCAACCGGGTGCGGAACACTCCGAGCGACAGCGGCGCACCGGCGTACATCAGCACGCTCGCGCTGGTGATCAACCCGACCAGCGACCGCCAGCTCGGGAACGGCAGGAAGCAGATGCACCCGATCACGAACGCGGTGATCAGCCCGACCCACGGTACGCCGCGGCGGTTGGTCTTCTCGAACACCGACGGCACGTACCCGTTCCGGCTGAGGCCGTACGACACCCGCGAGCTCCCGGTGATGTAGATCAGTCCGGTGCCGGCCGGGGAGATGATCGCGTCGAGGTACAGGATCGTGGCCAGCCAGCCGAGGCTGACCAGTGACGCGAGCTGCGCGAACGGTCCGGTGAGCGCCGTGAACGCGGCCGTGGCCCAGGTCCCCTTGACCTGATCGGCCGGCAGCGCGGCGATGAACACGACTTGCAGCGCGATGTAGATCAGCGCGCCGATCACGATCGAGCCGATCACGGCCCGCGGGATGTCGCGTTTCGGGTTGCTGCTCTCGCCGGCGAGCTGGTCGGCCTGCTCGAAGCCCAGCAACGCGAAGATGATGCCGCTGGTCGACACCGCGGACAGGATGCCCTTGGCGCCGTACGGGTTGAAGCCGTTGGCCGCGGTGAAGTTGCTGCCGTGGAACGACGCGATCGCCAGTACGAAGATGGTGAGCAGCGCAATGCCGACCTTCCACCAGGTCGCCGCGCTGTTGGTGCGCGCCAGCAACCGGATGCTGAGGAGGTTGATCGCGGTGATCACTGCCATCAGGACGACGGCGACGATGATGCCGCTCGTGGTCAGGACGTGCTGGCCGTTCTCGGTCTTCAGCCAGCCTTTCCCGAACGAGTAGTGCTGGCCGTAGGTGATCATCGCGAGCACCTCGATCGGTGCCACGGGGGCGGCCTGCAGCCAGGAGAACCATCCGAACGAGGCCCCCGCGGCGCCGCCGAACGCGTAGTGCGGGAAGCGCCGTACCGCCGGAGACCGGGTACATCCCACCCAGCTCGGCGTGCACGAGCGCGAGGACCAGGATCGCGGCACCGCCGATGACCCACGAGATGATCGCCGCGGGGCCCGCGGTGGACAGGGCGCCTTGCGCGCCGAACAGCCAGCCGGAGCCGATGATCGATCCCTCGGACGCCCAGATCAGACCGATGGAAACCGATGTCACGTCGCAGGCCGGGCCGGTTCCGCTCGGTGGCGGGATGTGCAGTGGAAGTGGCCATAACCGCACCATCACCCCGGTGCGCGGGCGGTGCAGTAACGCTGGCTGCAGACCCGTACCCCTGCTAGCAGGTACTGCGGTTTGCGGCCTGCTGCGACGACGGCGCGGCGGACCGGATCGCATGCTGGCCGGAGAAACCCTGCGGCGATCCGGAAGGACGCACGATGATGCGAAACCCACACAGAGCCGTTGCGCTGACCGGTACCACCGTCGCGCTGCTCGCCAGTCTGGTTGCCTGTGGCAGCAACAACAAGGCGTCGAGCAGCACCAGCAGCAGCGCTCCACCGGCGAACACCAAGGTCGGAATCCTGCTCCCGGACACGGCGTCCTCGCCGCGCTGGGTCTCCGCCGACCCGAACAGGCTCCGTAGCCAGTGCAGCACGAACAAGCTCACCTGCTACATCGACAATGCCAACGGCAGCGCGACCACGATGGAGTCCCAGGCGCAGGCGCTGATCAACCAGGGCGTCGGCGTCCTGCTGGTGACGAACCTCGATTCGGGGTCCGGCAAGGCGATCGAGTCGCTGGCCAAGCAGCACAACGTGGTGACGATCGACTACGACCGGCTGACCACCGGCGGGACCGCCGCGTACTACGTCTCGTTCGACAACGTGAAGGTCGGCGAGGACCAGGGCAAGTCGCTGACGGCGTGCCCGCAGGTGACGGGCAAAACCTCGGTCAACTACGTGGACATCGACGGTGCCCCCACCGACAACAACGCCACGCTGTTCGCCCAGGGCTACAACTCGGTGCTGTCGAAGCAGACCGGCTGGACCAAGGTCGGCGACCAGACCGGTAACTGGGACCCCGCCACCGCGCAGGCCGTGTTCACCACGATGCTCGGCCGGAACCCGAACATCAACGCGGTGATGGTGGCCAACGACACCATGGCGCAGTCGGTGATCAACGTGCTGAAGTCGCAGAACCTCGCCGGCAAGGTCGCCGTGTCCGGTCAGGACGCGACCGCGGGGGGTCTCGACAACGTGATGCTCGGCACCCAGTGCTTCACGATCTACAAGCCGGTCGCCGGTGAGGCGGACGTGGCGGTCAAGCTGGCGGGGCAGATCCTGTCCGGCCAGAAGCCGACCGCTCCCACGACGATCAAGGATCCGGCCGGCGGGCGCCAGGTCCCGTCGTACCTGGCTTCGCCGACCGTGATCACCAAGAAGAACGTGGCGCAGCCGGTGACCGATGGCTACGAGACCGCTGCGTCGGTCTGTCCGACCCCGGCACTGGTGAAGCTCTGCGCCGAGAACGGTATCCGCACACCGTGACGACCGTGGAGTCGCACGACGTCCTGGAGCTGCACGGCGTCGGCAAGTCGTTCGGCCCGGTCGTGGCGCTGTCGTCGGTGGACTTCAGCGCCGCGGGCGGCGAGGTGACCGCGCTGGTCGGGGACAACGGCGCGGGCAAGTCGACGCTGGTCAAGAGCATCGGCGGGATCCACCGCATCGATGCGGGCGAGATCCGCATCGACGGTACGGCGCAGCACCTGCACGAACCGCGGGACGCGGCCCACCTGGGGATCGAGATCGTTCACCAGGACCTCGCGTTGTGCGACAACCTCGATGTCGTCGGCAACATGTTCCTCGGCCGCGAACGGCTCGGCCGGTTCCACACCCTCGACGAGAACACCATGGAGCACCTGGCCGGGGAGACGCTGGCCTCGCTGTCGGTCCGCACGGTCCGCTCCGTCCGGCAGAAGGTGGCCAGCCTGTCCGGTGGCCAGCGGCAGACGGTAGCGATCGCGAAATCCGTCTTGTGGAGTTCGAAGATCGTGATCCTGGACGAGCCGACGGCGGCCCTCGGCGTCGCGCAGACCGAGCAGGTGCTGGAGCTGGTCCGGCGGCTCGCGGACCACGGCGTCGCCGTGGTCCTGGTGTCGCACAACATGAACGACGTGATGCAGGTGGCCGACTCGATCGCCGTCCTGTTCCTGGGGCGGATGGCGACCCAGGTACGCCGTACCTCGGTGACCCAGACGCAGGTCGTCGAACTGATCACCTCCGGCCGGTCGGGTGATCTCGGTCTGCCGGGGGCCGAGTCGATCGGAGCACCGGCATGAACGCGGTCCTCGCCGAGAAGGCGCCGCAGCACCAGCCCGCCACGAGCGCGTTGGCCGAGTACATCCGCGACTACGTGGCCCGGCTCCGCGGCGGAGAACTCGGGTCCGCGCCGGCGGTGGTCGGCCTGGTCGTGATCACGGCGTTCTTCTCGATCGTCCACCAGGGCTTCCTGAGCGCGTACAACCTCGAGGCGCTGGTGATCCAGGCGGCGCCGATCATCGTGATGGCGATGGGGCTGATCTTCGTCCTGCTGCTCGGCGAGATCGACCTGTCGGCCGGGACCACCGGCGGCCTGTGCTCGGCGATCATGGCCGTGCTGTTGCTGCGGCACCACTGGCTGTGGTGGCTGGCGATCCTGGCCGGGCTCGCGACCGGGCTGGTGATCGGGTTCGGGATGGGGTGGCTGCGCGCGAAGGTGGGGATCCCGTCGTTCGTCATCACGCTGGCGACGTTCCTCGCGTTCCAGGGCGCGACGTTGATCCTGGTCGGCGGCCAGGGTTCGGTGATCCTGCCGGCCGGGACGCCCTTGATCGGACTGGAGAACAACTTCGTCCCGCTGTGGCTGGGCTGGGTGCTGCTCGGCGTGTTCGTGGCCGGGTACGCCTTCATCAAACTGACCGATGCGCGCGGACGTCGCCGTACCGGGCTGCCCGCCACGCCGGTCGCGGTGATCGTGGCGAAGGTGGTCGCGGTGGCGCTGATCGGTGTCGCGTTCACCTACGAGATGGGGATCAACCGGAACCTGATCAGCAACGCGTTCTTCAGCAACAAGGCCGAGGGGATGCCGTGGGTCGTCGTACTGCTCGCGCTGCTGTTCGTGGTCTGGCATTTCGTTCTCAGCCGGACGCGGTACGGGCGGCACGTGTACGCCGTCGGCGGCAACGAGGAGGCGTCGCGGCGCGGTGGCGTCGCGGTGTCCCGGATCCGGATCTCGGTGTTCGTGATCTGTTCGGGGATGGCCGCCGTCTCGGGTCTGGTCGCGGCCTCGCTGCTGCAGTCGGTGCAGTCGAACGCGGGCGCCGGCAACACCCTGCTGCTGGCCGTCGGTGCCGCGGTGATCGGCGGTACGTCGTTGTTCGGCGGGCGCGGCCGGATGATCGACGCCATCCTCGGCGGGCTCGTCGTCGCGGTGATCATCAACGGGATGAGCGACCTGATCCAGGGCTCCAACTCGTCGGGCTACGAGTACGTCGTCACCGGTGCCGTGCTGTTGCTCGCGGCTGGCTTCGACGCGGTGGTCCGGCGCGGACGGACAGCCTGAATCAGTGGGCGTCCAGTAAACGGCGGATGGCCCCGGCGGACAGGCTCGTCTTCGCGACGAACCCGATCGCCGGGCTGTCCGCGATCAGGTCGGCGTAGTCCTGCTCGGCGTGGCCGGAGATCAGGATCATCGGCGCCGCCGCACCGGCCGCGTGCAGCCGGGTGATCAGCTCGAAGCCGCTCTCGCCACCGAGGTCGATGTCGACCAGCACGACGTCCGGCCGCGACTGCGCGATCAGGCCGGTCGCTTCGGCCGTGGTGGTCGCCGTACCCACCACCGTGACGCCCTCGCGCACCAGCAGCCCGCGCGCCGCGTCCAGGAAGGGCCGGCTGTCGTCGACGATCACGCACCGCATGGAACAAGCATCGCAGCGCCGAACTCCGGTGGCATTCCTGCTGCCTGTACTACGCCGTGATCGGCAACGTGACGGACAGCGTAGTCCCTTGTTCGTAAGGGCTTTCGACGGTCAGCGTCCCGCCGAGCGCGGCGATCCGGTCGTCGAGACCGACGAGCCCGGAGCCCTTCGACAGCACCGCTCCACCGGTGCCGTCGTCGCGAACCGACAGCAGCAACTGACGGCCCTCGAGCCGGACGTGGACCACCGCGACGGACGCGTCCGCGTGCTTGGCCGCGTTCGTGAGGGCTTCGGACACGACGTAGTACGCGGCCGCCTCGATCGGCGCGGGCAGCCGGGTGCCGACCTCGACCGTGACCTCGACGGGGATCGTCGAGCGGCGCGCGAGCATCCGGACCGCCGGGCCGATACCACCCTCGGACAGGATCGCCGGATGGATGCCGCGGGCAATTTCCCGCAGTTCGTCGAGGGTGGCCGTCAGGCCTTTGGCGACCTCGTCGAGTTCCGCGGCCTGCCCGTTCGGGCTGTCGGCCTGGATCGCCCGGACGCCGAGGCTGAGTGAGACGAGGCGTTGCTGGATGCCGTCGTGCAGGTCCCGCTCGATCCGCCGCCGGGTCTCGTCCGCGGACCGGACGATGCGGGCCCGGGACGCGGCCAAGGCAGCGTTCGCCGCGCCGAGCGAGGTCGCCATCGTGTTGAAGGTCCGCTCCAGCGTGCGGATCTCGCCCACGCCGGTCTCGGGCACCCGCACGGCGAGATCGCCGGCCGCCAGCCGGTTCGCCATCTCCGCGGTCACCCGCACCGGCCGCACGATCGCCCGGGTCAGGTACACCGCGAACCCGAGGATGAGGACGATCGACCCCGCGAGCCCGGTGATCGCGGCGATGGCGGCCCGGTCGGCGCTCGCGTCGGAGCGCAGCTGCTCGGTCGCGGACAACTGCTGCTCCGAGCTGATCAACGTGTCGAGCACCGAACGGATCGCGGCCATCCGCCGCGTGCCTTCCACCGTGGCCGCCACAGTCCGCGCCGAGTCCGGATCCTGCTGCGCGGTCTCGATCTGCGGCAACGAATAGTCCTGCAGGTACGACGTGATGCTCCCGGCGGCCTGCTGCGCCCGAGCAGCTTGGTCAGGGCTGTTGGACACCAGTTGCTCCAGCGCCGCGGTTTGCGCAGGCAGAGCTGCCGCTGCCTGTTCCCACGGCTGCAGGAACCGCTGCTGACCGGTGATGACGAAGTCTCGTTGCCCAGTCGCCAGATCGGCGACCAAACGCTCCACCTGATGCGCAGTGGTCAGTACGGCGGAGGTGTGCCGCGCCTGCTGCTCTGATGCCCGCAGTCCCTGCACGGAGATCAGCAGCACCACGAAACCGGAGCCGACCAAGACCATCAGCAACCCGCTCGCGATCACCACCCGCCGAGCGACTCCGCCGATCAGACCAGACATCATCGGTCGTCCAGGTACCTCAGGACGGCCAGGACACGGCGGTGGTCGTCGTCGGCTTCCGGCAGGTCGAGCTTGGTCAGGATGCTGCGGACGTGCTTCTCGACCGTTCCCTCGGTGACCCACAGCCTGCGGGCCACTCCGGCATTCGAGCGACCCTGAGCGACCAGTGCGAGCACTTCGCGTTCTCGGTCGCTCAGCACGGCCAACGGATCGTTGCGGTGCCTGGAGTCGACCAGCTCCTGCACCACCGCCGGATCGACCACCGAACCTCCGCGCGCCACCCGGTGCAGGCTCTCCAGGAACTCATCGACGTCCGTGACCCGGCTCTTCAACAGATAGCCCACGCCGTGCCCCGCCGCCATCAGCTGCAGGGCATGCTCGACCTCCACGTGCGCGGACAGCAGTACGACGGCAGTCTCCGGATGTTCGCGCCGAATGACGTCGGCCGCGTCCAGTCCTTCGGTCGCATGCTCCGGCGGCATCCGGATATCGACGATCACCAGGTCGGGTCCCTGCCCCCGGACCAACTCCAGTAACTCGGCACCATCCCCCGCCGTACCGAGCACGGCGAAGCCCGACCGCTCGAGCAGACTGGCAAGCCCCTCACGCAGCAGGACGTCATCGTCCGCTATGGCCACCCGCGTCCGGACCACGTCCACCCCTTGATTGCCTGGTGATGCCAGTGTGTCACCGGATATTCACCAGGCAATCCGAGTCACTCGCCGTACAGCTTCGGTGCTTCTGGGGTGTTGCCGTAGTACCGGAAGTAGTTGTCGTCCGGGAAGGCGGCGAAGGTCTGGCCGACCTGGCCCATACCTTTGATGACCGTTGCTGTGCCGTTGGCGTGTCCGACCGCGTAGAGGTAGGCGGTGCGGACGTCTTTGTCGATGCCGATCAGCAGAGTGCTCTGGTTGCCGCAGCGGTCTGCTATCAGTACGTCGAACGACTGCCAGGTCGACGTACGGACCTGCTTCACGACCGGACTGCCGCTCGCCGGGATCCGAATCGTGTAGAGCGCCCCACCGCGAGTGTTCGCGAGGAAGCTGTCGTACGTCGGCGTCTGGCTGATCAGCGTCATCGTCTTCACCGACGAGAACCCGCTGTACGTCGCTTTGTTGCGCCAGAGCTTCCCGTCGACGGTCCAGCGGTTGATGACGCCGTCGTGCAACGCGTAGGTGTTGGTCCGCGCGCGGCCCGTGGTGTCGGAGTACCGCGACTCCTCGAGGTACGTGTAGTTGAGGCCCCAGCCGCCGCCGAGTTTCCACTTCTTGAACGAGTCGGCGTCGAAGGCGCCGGTGGTCTGGTCGACGTCGTACTCGTAGCCGTACAGATCGCTGCCGAGTGTCACGTACCCGCCGCGCTTCAAGCCGGACGGCGGGTCCGGTTCGACGCGCAGCGAGCTGGCCAGCTTCACCCGGTCGCCCGGGAACAGTCCGGCCGGTCCGACCGTCGGAGTCGCCGCCGTCACCGGCGAGGTGGCTGTGATGCGTTGGAACTTGTGGTCACCCGGTCCGGCCACGAAGGACCCGAGCGTCGTCCCACAGACTGCCGTGGTGGAGCCGGTGGCCGCTTGGGCCTCGACCGGAACCACCGTGGCAGCCAGCAAACCCGCGCCGAGCACAGCCGCCGCGGTCCGCCTCATGTTCATGCACCCTCCAGGGGGTCGTCGTCATCCAGCTCGATGCCGACTACGCCCAAAAGGTTTGGAAGAACGACCGGACGAGTTTCCGTACGGCGTCGCTCGCGCACGACCTGCTGCCGACCAGCTTGGCGCGCTGTACCGCAGTCATCAGGCCGGCCGCCTGCAGCTGCGGCGCGAAGGCCGCGTAGTCGGTCCAGATCCAGTGGTTCGCATTGGCGAGCTGGACGCGCCGCACTGGTCCGCCCTGCGCGATGACAGCCGACCACGTGCGGTCGAAACGCGCGTCCCGGAACCCGTCTGTTCCTGCCAGCAGCAACGGTTTCCGGGCGATCGGATAGAGCTCTCCGTCCAGCGTGTCCAGGTAGCCCTCCAGATTGACCGCGGCCCGGACACGCGGGTGCTGCAGAGACACTGCGGCCGTCGCACCACCGGCAGAGTGTCCGTAGACGCCGACCCGTCGCAGGTCGATCGGAGCGTCCAGCTCGGACAGGTGGTCCAGGACGAACCGCAGGTCGGCGAAGCGGGTGTTCATCATGACCTTCGACTGCACTGGGTCCGTCTGCACGTCCGGACTGATCTCGATGACCCGCAGCCGGCCGTCCGGGAACACGACCTCACTTGCCTCACCAGGGTGGTCGACCGAGATCACGACGTACCCGTGGCTTGCGAGGTCCTCGGCGATCGAGGTGCCGATGGTGCGTGGGTCGGCGCCGCCCGGGCTGTAGAGCAGCGTGGGGCGCCGTCCGGGGAGGGCGGGCGCATCGACGTACGCGTGGGTCTGGGTGGCTGCCCAGTTCACTCCGCTGGTCGGGAGCTCCGGATGCAGCAGTCCGGCGTCCAGCCCCTTGAAGACCTCGGCTGCGGCCGGTGCGAGCTGGGGAGCTCGCTGATGGCCGCGTACGACGGTTGCGGGGTAGAAGGCCGTCAGCGCGAGCTCCCGGGTGGTCGCGCCGTTCCATGGGTCCGTGCGACTCGTGTCGGTCAGCGAGTGGGTCGTCGTACCGACAGGCCAGGGGCCGGTCGGGGCCGGGAGGCGCAGGGTCAGCTCAGTGGTTGCTGCGGAGGCGGTCTGGAGTTGGATGGCGCCGGCCACGGCGGAGGCGGCGGTGGCGGTCAGGAACGTTCGTCGTCTCATGTCCCCGACGCTGTCAACTGAGCTGCCGCGGGTCAGCTGACCGGACAGGATCTCCACCCGGAGTTACGTCTCCGGGTGGAGCCCCAGTGGACGTCAGGCGCCGGTCAGCGCAGTGCCGGCCGTGTAGTAGCGGAAGTACGAGTCGGTGACCGGGAAGGTGGTCGGGACCTTGCCGAGGCCCTTGATCACCGTGGCGGCGCCGTTGGCGTGACCGACGGCGTACAGGTAGCCCGTGCCGGTGCCCTTGTCGATACCGAGCAGCAGGGTGCCGTAGTTGCCGCACTTCTCCGCGATCAGCGTGTCGAAGCTCTGCCAGGTCGAGGTGCGGATCTTCGTCACCACCGGCTTGCCGGAGCCGGTCGGCACCTGGACGGTGTAAAGAGCGCCGCCGTTCGTCGTGGCCAGGAACGTGTCGTACGCGCGGCCCTGACCGATCAGCGTCATCGTCTTGACGGCACCGAAGCCACCGAACGTCGTGTAGTACTTCCAGCCGCTCGGGGTGACCGTCCAGCGAGCAATCAGTCCATCAGTGAACTGATTGATCAACGAGTAGACGTTGGACCGGTTGACGCCCGAGGCGGAGTACCGGCTCAGCTCGACGTACTTGTGCAGCTCGTCCCAGCCGCCGCCGACCAGGGACTGATCGACCGTACCCGGCACGACTGCGGTACCGGTGCCGTCGGTGATGTAGCTGGTGCCGTACATCCGGGTACCGATCGCAACCAGCCCGGTGCGCTCCTCACCGGCCGGTACGACGAGCTCGGTGCGTACCGCGGTCGGCAGGTGCGCCTGACCGTCCGGGTACAGGTCCTTCGGACCGACCTGGCGAGCACCGGCGGACGGTGTCGCCGTGATCGTCTGGCTGGTGTGGTCGCCGCTCGGAGTGACCGAGCCGAGGCGCAGTGAGCACGCTGCTGTCTGGGCTTGTCGACCGGCCGGCGTGGCGCCGGCTGTCGGGGTGACCAGGGCACTCGTGGTGAGCGCTCCGATGGCGATCGCGCCCAGCGCGCGCCGGTACTTCGTCATCTGGATCTCGCCCTTCGTCGCAGGTTCGGAGGCGCGTGCCTCCGAGGAATCGATGCGGGCGGACACCCGATTGTTGCGGCCCACAGGTGCATCAAAGGGATAACGCCGGGATGCGGCGCGCCTGAGACATGGCCCGCTTGTCGGAAGTGCGCCGTACTGTGGGTGGTGTGAACCGGCGAATCTTCGGTCTGGAGAACGAGTACGGCGTCACCTGTACGTTCCGCGGGCAGCGGCGACTGACCCCGGACGAGGTGGCGCGGTACCTCTTTCGGCGGGTCGTGTCCTGGGGGCGGAGCAGCAACGTGTTCCTCCGCAACGGGGCCCGGCTCTACCTCGACGTGGGCTCCCACCCGGAGTACGCGACCGGCGAGTGTGACTCGGTCACCGACCTGATCGCGCACGACAAGGCGGGGGAGCGGATCCTCGAGGGTCTGCTGGTGGACGCGCAGAAGCGGCTGCACGACGAGGGCATCTTCGGCGACGTCTACCTTTTCAAGAACAACACCGACTCGGCCGGCAACAGCTACGGCTGCCACGAGAACTACCTGGTCTCGCGGCACGGCGACTTCGCCAAGCTGGCCGACGTCCTGATCCCGTTCCTGGTCACGCGGCAGCTGATCTGCGGCGCGGGCAAGGTGCTGCAGACGCCGCGCGGCGCGGTCTACTCGGTCAGCCAGCGCGCCGAGCACATCTGGGAAGGCGTGTCGAGCGCGACCACCCGGTCCCGCCCGATCATCAACACCCGCGACGAGCCGCACGCGGACGCCGAGCGGTTCCGCCGGCTGCACGTGATCGTCGGCGACTCGAACATGTCCGAGACCACCATGCTGCTCAAGGTGGCCAGCACCGACCTGGTGCTGCGGATGATCGAAGCCGGCATCGTGATGCGCGACCTCACCCTCGACAACCCGATCCGGGCGATCCGCGAGATCAGCCACGACATGACGGGTCGCCGTGAGGTCCGGCTGGCGAACGGTCGCGAGGCGTCGGCGCTGGACATCCAGATGGAGTACCTGACCAAGGCCCGCGACTTCGTCGACCGGCGCGAGCTGGGGACGCCGGCCGTGGAGCGGGCGCTGTCGTTGTGGGAGCGGACGCTGAAGGCGATCGAGTCCGGCGACCTGTCCGGGATCGAGCGCGAGATCGACTGGGTGATCAAGTACCGGTTGATCGAGCGGTACCGCTCGCAGAACAACCTCGGCCTGGCGAGCCCGCGGGTCGCGCAGCTCGACCTGGCGTACCACGACATCCACCGGCCGCGCGGTCTGTACTACCTGCTCGAGCGCAAGGGTGCGGTGACCCGGGTCGTCGATGATCTGCGGGTCTTCGAGGCCAAGTCGGTGCCGCCGCAGACCACGCGAGCGCGGCTGCGCGGGGAGTTCATCAAGCGCGCGCAGGAACGCCGCCGCGACTTCACCGTCGACTGGGTGCACCTCAAGCTCAACGACCAGGCTCAGCGCACAGTCCTCTGCAAAGACCCCTTCAAGTCCCACGACGAAAGAGTCGAGAAGCTCATCGCGAGCATGTAGTCCTCGGCTAAATGAAGTGCTCGGTCGCCATGTGCTCTTTAGAAAGAGCACATGGCGATTGACATTCGGCCTGTGACCGCGGCCGAGACGAAGGAGTACCTGCGCGTCCTGCCGTTCGTGAACGGGTTTCCGCAGGAAGAGCCGGAGCCGTCGGCCTGGTACGCCGGGCAGGCGGCCTGGCCACCGCAAGTTCCGGCCACCGCGGCTGACCTGGAGCGGTACGCCGAAGACGTGCAGGCGGACTGGTTCCGGCCCCAGGCGGCGTTCGTGGACGGGAAGATCGTCGGTTGGTCCGCCATCGTGTCCGTGCAGGTCACCGTTCCGGGTGGGCGGCAGTTGGACCTTGGCGGAGTGACGTCCACCGCGGTGTTACCGACGTACCGGAGGCGCGGGCTGCTGCGGAAGGTGATGACCGCGATGCTCGCGGACTGCCGGGAGCGTGGTGAGTTCCTGGCCGGGCTCAGTGCGAGCGAGGGGACGATCTACGGGCGGTACGGGTTCGCGCCCGCGACGTTCCAGCACCGCTGGGAGGTACGGCGTACCGATGTCGCGTTCCGGTCCGCGTTCACGGATCCGGGGGCGCTCGAGTTGGTGGACGGCGCGGTCGCGGCGGAGGTCTGGCCGGTACTGTACGAACGCGTGCGGGCCGAGCGGGTGGGGGAGATCAGCCCGCTGCCGGGGAAGTGGCAGGGGCTCGCGGCTGGTGGGGCGCCGGGCGACGGCTCGGGTCCCGCGCACCATCTGGTGCATCGCGACGCAGCGGGTGTGGTGGACGGGGCGGCGATCTTCCGGTTGCCGTGGTCACCGGATCCGGCGCGGGCCGGCGTATTGCAGGTGGAGTCCTTCGAGGCGTTGACGTCGGCTGCGTATCGCGCGTTGTGGGGGTTGCTGCTCGACTTCGACCTGACCAAGAGCGTGGTGGCCGCGCGTCGGCCGGTCGACGAGCCACTGCGGTCGATGCTGACCAATCCACGGGCCCTCAAGCTGACACGCACCCGCGACAACCTGTGGCTGCGCATCCTCGACGTACCGGGTGCTCTGGAGGCTCGTACGTACGCAGCGACCGATTCCCTGGTATTGGACGTATCGGACGACCTCTACGGAGCAGGCCGTTGGCGACTCGACGCCGGCCCGGACGGAGCTTCTTGTACTGCGGTTAGCGGCTCGGCGGACCTCGGGCTCGGTGTCAACGAGCTGGGATCGCTGTACCTCGGCGGCGTCCGCGCGAGTGAGTTGGCGTCCGCGGGCCGGATCGACGAACACACTCCAGAGGCGGTTTCGCGGCTGGACGCGTTGCTGCGACCGGACCGGGCTCCGCACAATGCCGTCGGGTTCTGAGCGGTGTGACTGTACGTGGTGTGACGCAACGGTGACGCGGGCAGGCGGCCGGCTTGTTGAATCAGCAAGCTAGGGTGGGCGCGTCGTTGACCGAGGCGAGCGGCGCTGAGCGGCGCCGGGATGGTTCGAGGTGCTGGTTTCGTGCGCAAGTTGTTGAGTCTGGTTGTGGTCGCCGCGCTGGGGGCGTCCCTGGCGGCCTGTGGCTCCGGAAAGGACGAGTTCGGGGCAGGCGGGATCAAGGTGACCTCGGACTTCGGGCAGAAGCCGACCGTCACGCACCGCGAAGGTGACCCCGAGAAGCAGCTGGTGACCGAGGTCCTCAAGGAGGGCGACGGTCCCGAGGTGAAGAAGGGCGAGCTGCTCACCGCGAACTACCTCGGCCAGATCTGGCGCGACGGCAAGGTCTTCGACAACTCCTACGACCGCGGCGCGCCGTCGTCGTTCCCGATCGGCGTCGGTAGCGTCATCGGCGGCTGGGACGAGGGTCTGGTCGGCAAGAAGATCGGCAGCCGCGTGCTGCTGTCGGTCCCGGCCGACAAGGGCTACAAGCAGACCGGCAACGAGCAGGCCGGCATCAAGGGTGACGACACGCTGATCTTCGTCGTCGACCTGGTCGGCGAGGCCGCCAACGACACCCCGCTGGACGCGAGCGCGGTGACCCCGTCGACGCCGACCAAGATCACCGTCAGCGGCGCCCTGAACGCGGAGCCGAAGGTGACGGTCGCGGCCGGCGCCAAGCCGCCGGCGAAGCCCGGCAAGCCGGTCGTGTTCGCGCTCGGCAAGGGCAAGCCGATCGAGAAGGGCAGCCAGCTGATCGGCCGCTACGTGGTCTACGACTACACCGGCAAGAAGCAGGCGAGCACCTGGGACCCGCAGCCCGCGACCCAGCAGAGCCCGGCGCAGCCCGCGGCCCCGACCGACCAGCTCCAGGTCGGCCCCAGCGCCACCGGCCAGACCGGCGCCCTGGACGGCCTCGCCGGCATCCCGATCGGCAGCCGCGTTCTCGTCGAGCTCCCGGCGTCGAAGGACCAGGCCGGCAAGACGGTCAACGCCTTCGCCGTCATCGACGTCCTGAACGCCTTCCCGGCCCCGAAGCAGACGGGCCAGTAGTAGGGGTTCTGTAGTCCCCGTTCAGTAGCGTGAAAGTACGGGTTAAGTCCTCCTGGAGAGTCTGGTCGTGTTGTTCGACGACCAGACTCGAAAGGAACTTCTTGTGCGTATGCGTAGCAAGATCATCAGCGGGACCGGAGCCGTGGCCGGACTGGCCCTGGCGGCTGGAACCGCACTGACCATCGCCGCGCCGGCTGACGCGGCGTCCTGCTCGGCGTCCAGCGGACACCTGTACTGCGCGAACAAGGCCAACACGCCGATCTATCTGAACGCCCGGTACGAGAACCCGAAGGGTGCGCCGGAGAAGATCGTCGACACGTTGCAGTCGTCGTACAGCTACTTCAAGTGCTACGTGCGTGGCACGTCCCACGGCGGCGGCAACAACGTCTGGTATAAGACGTACGGCGACAAGAACGGTCGCTGGGGTTACGTCCCCGCGCTGAACGTCTACACCCCGAAGGACCCGTACCCGGGCGTCTCGAAGTGCTGACTCAACCGTGCCCGGCCCTCCCGTAGGGCCGGGCACGGTCAGTTCGTGGCCAGTTCAGGAGGCCGCTTCGGCTGGGGCTCCTCGAGCATCCGCCGCACGTCGTCTGCCGCGAGCGCCCCGGTGCTCTGCAGGTACTCCAGCGCCTCGAGCCGGTAGCTGCGCGCCTCGGTGGTGCGCCCCAGCGCGTTGAGTGCATCGGCGGCGTCCCAGCTGTCCTTCATCGCCGCGTGGGTGAAGCCCAACGACCTGTTCAGGTCACGGGATCGCAGGTAGTAGTCCAGCGCCCGGGCGTGGTCGTTCTGGCGGGCGTGCGACTGGCCGAGGTTGCTCAGCACGATCGCGAGGCTGTCGCTGTCGCCGAGCTCCTCATGGATCTCCACGCAGCGTTCCCACACCCGCTTCCCGTCCTCCTGGCGCCCGAGCTTCACGTAGGCGTCGCCCAGGTTGTTCAGGGTCGCGACCTCACCACGCAGGTCACCACGTGCCCGCTCGAGTTCGAGCGAGCGCTGGTAACACTCGATCGCCAGGTCCGGTCGGCCTTGCTCGCTGCGGAGCGTGCCCACCAGGTTCAGCACCACGCTCTCGCTCGTGTGCTCGCCGTGTGCCCGGCAGTCGGCGAGCAGTGGCTCCGCGATCCGGAGCGTCTCGTCGTACCGCTGGAGCTCCAGATTGGTGGCGGCCAGGTCGCGGCGGGCCATGATCGTGCCACCCACCGGATCAGGCAGCTGATCGGCATACCGCAATGCGGTCTGGTTCGCTGCCAGCAGTCGGTTCCAGTCGCCCTGGCTGGCGAGGGGTACAGCGAGGGCGGCTGCCAATGCGATCGCGACGGTTGGCCCGTCGTCCAGCAGCAGGTGCGCATGGTGCATGGCCGCGAGCAGGTTGTCCGCCTCGGCGACCACCCACTGTGCCGCGTCCGCACCGCTGCTGAAGGCCTCACCGGTTCGGCTCAGGTCTGCGTCGCGCAGTCCGATCGTGCAGCGTCGTTCGCTCGCCGGGTTGAGGGCCCTGCTCGCCTGTCGTGTTGTCGCGAGGACGTGATGCACCAGTCGGGTCGTCGCTGCGGTGCGATCCGCTGGTGCCAGCAGTGCGGCCTGTTCGACGGCGTACAACCTGAGCAGGTCGTGGAGTTCGTAGCGGTCGCCGTGACCGGGCCGGAGCAACTGGGCTTCGACCAACTGGTCGAGTTGCTGCTGTACGACGCGCTCCGGGAGGTCAGCGAGTGCTTCGACCACAGGTGGTGTGAAGTCGCTCAGACCGACGTCGCCGAGCAGTGTGAACGTCCGCGCGACCGGAGCGTCCAATGCCTCGTACCCGACCGCGCAACTGGCCCGGACCGCCAAGTCGCCGTGCTCCAGCTCGTCCAGCCGCGCATGCGCGTCACCGAGCCGCCTCGCGAACCAGTCGAGGGTTCGGTCCGGCCGTCCGGACAGCCGCGCGCCCGCGATGCGCAGGGCGAGCGGCAGCCCCTCGCAGAGCCCGACGATCTTGTCCGTCGCATCTGGCTCCGCTGCGACCCGGTCCACGCCGATCTGCCGTGCCAGCAGGTCTCTGGCCTCTGAGGGAGAGAAGGCACCGAGCCTGACCTCGGTGGTCGGGTCCAGCGCGGCCAGAATCGGCCGGCTCGTCACGAGCACTGCCGCGGGCGAACCACGGCCGGGGAGCAGCGGTCTGACCTGCGCAGGATCAGCCGCGTCGTCCAGGACGATCAGCAGTCGCTTCCCGGCGATGGTCGAGCGGAACCGGGCCGCTGCCTCCTCGACGGCGTCCGGGATCTGCGGGTCGTCGACGCCCAGCGAACGCAGGCACCGGGCCACTGCGTCGTACCCGGACAGCGGAGCAAGGCCGGCGTCTGCACCGTGCAGGTTGACGTACAGCTGGCCGTTCGGAAAAGCATCGGCGACGGCGTTGGCGGCTTCCAGCGCGAGCGTGGACTTCCCGACGCCACCCGGGCCGCTCACCGCGACCAGCTGCGAGTCGTCGGTGCGCGACCGCAGCCGGTCGGTCAACAACACCAGCTCTTCCTCACGACCGGTGAACCGGGTTGTCCCGGCCGGCAGTTCGGCGGGGCGGGTGGTCGCATGCTCCGCGTCGTCGACCAGCGCCAGGTCCAGCTCTGGGTCCTGGGACAGGATCGCCTGCTCCAGCCGACGCAGCTCGACGCCCGGGTCCAGACCCAGCTCGTCGACCAGCGTGTGGCGCGCGTCACGGAAGGCACTCAGGGCCTCGGCGCCACGGCCGCAGCGGTAGAGCGCGAGCATCTGCTGGCTCAGCAACCGCTCGCGCAACGGATGCTGCCGAACCAGATCGGTCAGTTCCGGGACCAGCTCACTGTGCAGACCACGTCCGAGATCGGCCTCGACACGGTCCTCCAGCACCCCCAGGCGCAACTCGGTCAGCCTGCTCGTCTCGCGCCGTACGCTCTCGGTGCCGTCGAACTCCGGGTACGGCGTCCCGCGCCACAGCTCCAGCGCCGCGCCGAGGGCCTCTCCGGCCGCCCGGTGGTCCAGCTGGGCGATCGCTGTTCGGCCGAGCCCCGCGAGCTGCTCGAACTGATCGCTGTCGACCTCGCCGGAGCCGACCCGCAGCGCGTATCCCGGCGGCTGGTAAGTGATCCGGTCCTCACCCAGCACCCGCCGCAGCCGGTGGATGTGGACCTGCAGGTTGTTCTCCGGTGCCGCCGGTGGCCGGCCGTCCCAGAGTTCGTCGACGAGCCGGTCGACGGTCGCTGTCCGGCCTGGCGCGGTGAGCAGGATCGCCAATAGCCGGCGCTGCATCCCCGACCGGATCGCGATGGCCGCGCCCGCGTCGTCGGTGACCGCGAACGGGCCGAGCACCGAGAACCGCATCCGCAACGCCCCCAAGGCCTCGATTCGGTCGGACAACCCTACCGATGCCCCGGGGCCAGAGCGTCCCGTTCAGTGGGTACGGCGGACCGCGCGGCGGCTGAACCACCGGTTCGCGTCGGGGTGGAAACTGAGCACGATCGCGCTGATCACCGCGGTGACATGTGCGCAGCGGATCGCGGCGAACGCGATGAACGACGCGGACCAGTCCAGCGTGCCGAAGTCGCCGTTGTGCCAGAGCCAGTCGATCGGCCCGACCAGCAGGGACGCGATACCGACCGTGCCGAGCAGACCCGTGAGGAGCCAGCGGGACCAGCCCACACCCGGGCGGAAATAGCGGTCGATGACGACGAACAGGCCGCCGTACACGATCGCGCGGAAGGCGATCTGGACGAGCAGGCCGAGGATCGACGTACCGTCGGAGATCGCGCCGAGGACACCGAGAACGGACTCGGCGACACCCGCACCGACTGCCGTGAACCACAGCGTGGTCGCGCCGCGCACGGCGAGCGGGGGCTGCGGCCGGGCGACGTCGTGAATCGTGAGCTCGCGGTGCTTGGTGCTGTTCATACCACCTACTGTCGCCGCACGACCGCTCCCGATCAGGAGTGCTGCGACCCCGATCCAGGTGGACCTGGATCCACCGTTCAGCCGCGCGCCACGCCCGGCGACGGGCGTCTGGCCTGCACCGCCGCGGCGTGCTGGGCAACGGCCGGATAGTTGCCTGAGGTCACCAGCGAGGAGGCGCTGACGGCGTACTCCGTGAAGTCCTGCTGGCTCATCGCGTGCGCCATCACGTCGATGTCCTGCGGCAATCGCAGCGCTTCGCCGAACACGCGCGCGTGGGCGGTCACCAGCAAGGTACGGATCATCGCGTCGCCGCCGCGCTCGTACTCGGGGCCTTGGTACAGGAAGTACTCCGCCTGGACGAACACCTGCCGGGCGTCGGGATCCGGCGGTATCCCGGCAGCCCGCCGTTCCTCCAGTTGCGCGAGCAGTTCGAACGCTTCCCGCTGCAACGCGTGCCGGTCTGCCTGGTCGCCGGTCTGCGTGACGTACAGGCCTTCGAGCGCGAACGGTACGCCGCGCGAGTTCGCCGCCGCCTCGTCGCGCAGCAGGAGGTTCCCGTTGACGATCCGGCCGTCCGGTGCGACGACCCGGTTCTGCAGCACCTGGCTGTTCGGCGCCTCCGCGTCGAACCGGGCGTGGATGATCGCGCCGATCCGGACCGACATGCGGCTTCCCGGCGTCGGCACACCTTCGGTGAGCTTGCGGGACCCGAAATCGATCACACCGCCACCCTCACCGCGCAGCCCGGCACCGTAGACGCTCAGCCGCGGGTCCGTCGGGTCGATCGTCCGGTGGTACTGCTCGAGCTCGGACTGCGGGCTCCGGCCGCCCTCATGGTGGGCGAGCTGGAAACGCCACTCGGCCAGGTTCCGGTAGAGCTGGACGAAGGCCGCCGTCCGCTCGACACCCGTCGTCGCGGCATCCAGCCGGTCCCCGAGCCAGGCGAGCGATTCGTTGGCCGCCGCGGCCTGGAACGTGGCGAACGTGCCCTGCTGGTCCCACTGCGCCGGATTGTTGGTGACCTTGATCAGATCCGGCGTCGGGAAGCTCGCCGGGGTGATGATCACGGTACGTCGATCAGGCGGGCCGCGTGCCGACCTGCTGCTGCGGCGGCTTCGAAATACGCGCGGTCCTGGTCGAGGCTGCGGCCCATCGTGGACAGCTTGACGGGCGCCTCCCGCAGCGCGCCGTACAGCCCTTCGACGCCGACCCGCACCACCCGGTGCAGCGCCTTCAGCGGCTCGGCCGCATCGCGGACCGCGTCGCCGAAATCGCCCGCGAGATCCGGTACGACGACATCCGCCGGCTGGAGCGCCACTCGGCCGTACGCGGTCAGGCTGTGGTGCGAGATGCCGCGGTGGCGCGGTCGCGGGTCGGCCTCGGAGATGCGGAGTGACGCGACGGCTCGGCCGCCCAGTGTGCCGGTCGCGTTGACCGCCTCACCTGATTGCACGCCGGAGAAGCCCCAGCGCGTTCCCGTACCCAGATTGCCCGGGCCTTGGGTGATGACGACCAACTCGGCGGACTGGACCTGTACAGCAGTCAGCAGGCCGGTGTGGACAGTCACCGCCTCCTTGTCGCCGCCGTACGCCTGCCCGACGGTCACCGTGCCGCTGAGCCAGCCGGCGTCCCGCAGCGTCGCCACGTTGCGGGAGAACGCCAGCGGGAGCGCACCGCCGTCTGTCATCACGTAAACGACCCGCGTGGTCGGCCGAGCCTCGAAAACGCCCGCCAGCACCGCCGGGAGCGCGGAATGCAGGTCCGCCACGACCACCGGCGTACCGAAGAGGTCGTCGGCGTCACGGAGTACGTCGTGGTCGGGGGAGTCCTGCTCGTCGGCGCCCAGCACCATCGCCTGCAGCGGCGTGTAGCGCGCCTTCACCAGGTGCCCGTGCTCGGGCGGGTCCTCCGGCAGCCGATCCGGTACGGCGACCACGAGCGCGTACCCGCCTGTCCCGAGACCGCGGTCCAGAGCGCCGACGTTGAGCAGCACCCGGTCACCGGTCACCGGCGTACCAACCAGGTCCGGGTAGGCCAGTGCACGCACAGCCTGTTCCCCGACCATCACTGTCAGTTCGACCGCCCCGGCCCAGCTCCGCCCGACCGCAGTCACCACACCATCGCGCCACCGAATCACAGCCAGAGATTATCGGGTCGAACCGGTGTTCGAAGTTTCGGTGTGGAAAGGCGGGTTTTGGACGCCTGCAGGCCGTAAGGTGGTCGGGTGTCGGCGCGGAAGAGTGAGCGACTGCTCAATGTGGTCATCTGCCTCCTGGTCGCGCGCACCTACGTGACCAAGGAGCGGATCCGCGAGGTCGTCGAGGGGTACGCGGGCCAGACCGACGACGCCTTCGAGAAGATGTTCGAGCGGGACAAGGACGAGCTGCGCGACCTCGGCATCCCGATCGAGATGGGCACCATCGACAAGTTCTTCTCCGACGAGGTCGGGTACCGGATCCGCCGCGACGTCTTCGAGCTCCCCGAGGTCCACCTGGAGCCGGACGAGGCCGCCGTGCTCGGTGTGGCCGCGCGGGTCTGGCAGCACGCCGGCCTGTCCGAGGCGACCACGTCGGCGGTGCTGAAGCTGAAGGCAGCCGGCATCCAGACGGACCAGTCCGCACTGAGTGCCATCGAGCCGCACGTCGGCGCGTCAGAACCGTCCTTCGACCCGCTCTGGGCCGCTGTCGTCGCGCGACAGGCCGTGCGCTTCCAGCACCTGCGGAGCGGTGCATCGGAGCCCACCACGCGGACCCTCGAGCCCTGGGGCATCGTCTCCTGGCACGGCCGCTGGTACGTCGTCGGTCGGGACAGGGACCGTCAGGCGACCCGCATGTTCCGCCTGTCGCGCATCGGCGGCGCTGTGAAGACGGTGGGGGAGCCAGGCGCGTTCACCGTGCCTGAGGGGACGGACCTGCGCTCGCTGGTGACGGAGCTCGCTCCGCCGCGTCCGACGTCCGAGGCGAAGGTGCGGGCGCGGACCGGTTCGTGTGTGAGCCTGCGGCGGCGCGCGAACGCGATCGAGCCCTACGAGGACGGCTGGGACCTGCTGCACGTCCCGTACGCCGACTCCTCGGTGCTGGCCGAGGAGATCGCGTCGTACGGACCTGATGCGGTGGTCGAGGGGCCTGGGGACGTCCTGGACGGAGTTCTCTGGCGGTTGCGGACGGTGGCGGGGGCATGAGCAGCGCGCGTGACCAGGTGCAGCGGCTGCTGGCTCTGGTGCCGTACCTGCGGGAGAACGACGGTGCCCGGGTCGACGACGTCGCGAAGGAGTTCGGCGTCCGGCCGCGGCAGATCATCGCGGACCTGAAGGTGCTGTGGTTCTGCGGGCTGCCGGGTGCGCAGATGGGCGATCTGATCGAGATCGACATCGAGGCGGCCGAGGGTGACGGGGTCATCCACATCAACAACGCGGACTACCTGGCGCGCCCCCTGCGGCTGGCCGCAGCGGAGGCGCTCGCGCTCCTGACCGCGCTGCGGACGCTGCGCGAGGTGACCGCCGGCCCGGACCGCGACGCGGTCGACCGAGCGATCGCCAAGCTGGAGTCCGCGGCCGGTGAGGCTGCCGCGGCCAGTGAGGGTGCCGCCGCACACGTCCACGTCGAGCCGGCGGCGCCGGAGATCGCGGCGATCGTCAACCGCGGACTGGCCTCGAAGCAGCGGTTGCACCTGACGTACGACGTGCCCTCGCGCGACGAGACCACCGAGCGGGACGTCGATCCGATGCGACTCGTCGTCTCGGAAGGCCGCACGTACCTGGAAGCGTGGTGCCGGCTGGCCGAAGACGTGCGGCTGTTCCGTCTGGACCGGATCGCGGCCGTCAAGCTGCTGGACCTGCCGAGTGAGCCGCCGCCCGAGGCAACGCCTCGCGACCTGTCGAACGGCATGTTCCAGCCGTCCGAACAGGACCTCCTCGCCACGCTCATGCTGGCGCCTCCGGCCCGTTGGGTCGCCGAGTACTACCCGAACGAGTCCGTCGAAGAGGGGCCCGACAACTCCCTGATCGTCAAGCTCCGGGTGGCCGACACCGCCTGGCTGCAACGCCTCGTCCTCCGCCTGGGCGGCGCCGCCACGGTCCTGGACCCGCCCGACCTCACCACTCAGATCGCCGCCACGGCCCGCGAAGCGCTCTCGGCGTACGACGATCAGCTCAGCCCTGGCTGAGGAGTTTCTCGAGGGGTGACCGGAAGCGGGGCGTGACGCGGACGCCCGCCAGCCAGGCGGTCCAGCGCTCGGCTTCGGTCTCGACGAGCGCGGTGACGTCGGCGCCGACGTCTTCCAGGAGCTGGAAGCGGACCTCGCCGGATTCCGGTTGGCCCCAGGCGCCGATGATCTGGCCGTTGGACCAGATGGTGGGGCCGACATTGCCGGTGGTGTCGAAGAGCTTGGACTTGTGCGGGCCGAGGAACCATTCACGCTCCTTCCAGCCCATCGGCGTCGGGTCCAGACCGGGAAGGAACGCGACCCACGGGTCGACCTCGACCTCGGGAGCCTCGTCGCCCGGGAGGACGTAGCCGACCTGGCCGTCGTCGAGGTCCACCGCGACGGCCTCCACCGCCGCGAGGGCCTTCTTCGTCTGACCGAGAGTCCAGCCCGCCCACCACTGCAGATCGGCCAGCGTGCCCGGCCCGAACGACGTCAGCCAGGCGCGCGCGAGCGTCACCCGAGCGTCCTCGGCGGCGGGCTTGTCGCGGGGGCCCTCAGGCAACCAGTCCGCTGCGGGCGACCACTGGTGCTGCCCGCTCAACCACGTCCCCAGCGGGCGTCCGCGCACGATCCGCCCCTCGGCGGACAGCTGGAACAACACGCGACTCGTCACGTACGGCTGAGCGGCGTACGACTTCCCAGCCGCCATGTTCAACCGCGTCCGCAGCCGGGGTTCGTCGGCGGACAGCTCCTGCGCCGTCGCCGACCCACGCAGCGCCAGCGCGGTCGCCGTCGACTCCTCGACCGCGGCGAGCCAGCGCCCGCACGCGTCCGTGTCCTCGGCGACGCCTGCCTCGCCCAGATGCTTGACCAGCAACTTCCGCTGCTTCACCGCGATGTCGTCCGTACACGCCGCTTGCACGACCGGCGCGAACGGCGTCGGTACGACGAACACGGTCCGCCGCATGCCGAGCATCCGGATCAGCGAGCGATCGTCGTACAGCGCACGCTCCGTGCCCGCGACGTCACTCCCCGGAACGCGGGCGGCGACGCTGAGATGCACCGTGGCCGGATCGGTGGCGTGCAGCGCGACCATCGCCGCGGCCGCCTCGACCGGGTCCGCCGCCTGGCAGCCCGCTCCGAGCCGGTGCCGCCGCCCGAGCCGCGTACGCCGCTCCTCGATCCCGATCCGCACCATCCGCGACCCCTCGCCTCGCCAGAAAACCATCCAGAACCATCCGAAACCACGCTCAGGACAGCTCATCACGCGCGGGGTTCCACCCTGCGAGACACTCGGTTTTACCATCACGTTCCGACACCGTTGTCCACCGAGACCCACCGCAGGACGTGGGTCCCGGGCCAGATCGGGTTAGGCTCCTGGGTATGTACTGGTTCCTGCTCTTCCTCGCGGTGGTGGCGGTGTGGCTCCTGGTCCTCGCCCTGCTCGGGATCAGGTTGTGGGGCCAGGGCAAGGCACTGACGCGTGAGTTGGTCGCCGCCCAGTCCAAGCTGGAGGCAGCGCAGTCCACGGCCGGGTCTGGACAGACCCGTGAGGACGGCTGAAACCCGGCGTAGTATTCGGCCACGAACTCAGGCTCGAGTCCCGAGTTGATGTTGATGGGAAAGGGAGATCGACATGGCAGCACCGCTCCTCGGTATGCCCCAAGGCGCAGAGTGGCTCGTCATCCTCGCGATCGTCGTGCTGCTGTTCGGTTCGGCCAAGCTGCCGGCGCTGGTGAAGCAGCTCGGCAAGTCGAAGAAGATCTGGGAAGAGGAGGTCGGCCCCAAGAAGAAGGACGGCGAGCTGACCGAGAACGCCTCCCAGCCTCCGGCGCAGCAGGCGGCCCCGCAGCAGGCGCAGCAGGCCCAGCCGCAGGCGAACCAGGCGCCGGGCGACGGCCTGCCGCCGACGCACACGGCCAACTGAGTAGAACGCCCCACTCGTGTCAATGGTGAAGTTCGGGCGGCGGAAGGAGAAGGACCGTCACCCGAGGGACCCAGAGGGTCGGATGACCCTGCGCGAGCACATTGTCGAGCTCCGGAACCGGCTGCTCTTCAGTGTGCTCGCGATCGTGGTGTGCACCGTGATCGGCTGGATCTTCTACAACGACGCGTTCAAGTTCCTGACCCAGCCGTTCCACACCAGCGTCGGCGACATCGCCCGGGAGCAGGGCAAGGAGCCGATCCTGACGTTCCCCGGTGTGGGTGACGCGCTGACGTTCCGGATCAAGATCTCGGCGTTGTTCGGTCTGGTGCTCGCCAGCCCGGTCTGGCTGTACCAGCTGTGGGCGTTCGTCGCGCCCGGTCTGCACCGCAACGAGCGCAAGTGGGCCTACATCTTCTCGGGCATCGCGGCGCCGTTGTTCGCCGCCGGCATGGCGGTCGCGTACTGGACGCTGCCGAAGGGCATCGCGATCCTGATCAGCTTCACGCCGCTCGACATCCAGAACCTGATCGAGCTGCCGACGTACCTGGACTTCGTGATCCGGACGATGCTGGTGTTCGGTGTCGCGTTCCTGATCCCGTTGGTGGTCGTGCTGCTGAACATGGTCGGTGTGGTGCCGGCGGCGGCGCTCGCGAAGTTCCGGCCGTACATCATCCTGGTGATCTTCGTGTTCGCGGCCGTCGCGACCCCGTCGGGTGACCCGTTCACGATGTGTCTGCTGGCGATCCCCATGTGCGTGTTGTTCTTCGCGGCCGAGATCATCTCGCGGATCAACGACAAGCGTCGCAAGGTCCGCAGCGACGAGCTCCTGGCCGACTAGTGAGTAGACGTGTCGCGCTGGTGGTCAACCCCACCAGCGGTAGAGGTCGTGGTGCGCGGATCGCGCCGGTGGTCCGCGAGCGGCTCGCCGGCGCCGGCCTGGTCGTCGACGTGCACGCGACGACGTGTGCCGACGACGTCGGCCGGATCTCGGCCGAGGTGGTCGCGTCCGGTGCGGACGCGGTCGCGCTGATCGGTGGCGACGGCACTGTCCACCTCGGCGCCCAGGTGCTGGCGAACTCCGGCATGCCGTTCGGTGTCATCCCGGCCGGTACCGGCAACGACTTCGCCCGCGGGATCGGCGTACCGCTGAAGGACCCCGTGGCGGCGGCCGATCTGATCGTGGCGGGGAGGACCCGGGCGGTCGACCTGGCGGTCGCGAAGGACCGGTTCATCACGACCGTCGTGGCCGGCGGCTTCGACTCGCTCGTCAACAAGCGCGCGAACGCGATGAGTTGGCCCAAGGGCAGCTCCCGCTACACGGTCGCGACCCTCGCTGAGCTCCGCACGTTCACCCCGCTCGAGTACGTCGTGACGGTGGACGGCCAGGTCATCGAGACCAAGGCCATGCTCGTCGCGGTCGGCACCGGGCCGACGTACGGCGGGGGACTGCAGATCTGCGCCGGCGCCGAGATCGACGACGGCCTGCTTGACGTCACGATCATCGAGCCGGTGTCCCGGCTGACCCTGCTGCAGCTGTTCCCGAAGCTGTCCAAGGGCACCCATGTCGGTCATCCCCGGGTCCGCACGCTGCGCGGCAGCTCGGTCCGGATCGAGTCTCCGGGGATCACGGCGTACGCCGACGGCGAGGTACTCGGGCCGCTGCCGGTCGAGGTCGGGATCGCTCCGGCGGCACTGACCGTCTTCGGCTGAGCGGAAACCGTAACAATCCGAGCTGTTCTCATCTCCGGGTTTGGTCTGATAGGAAAGCTTCCTAACAGTTTATTCCTCGGACGCCCCTCGGAGGACACCCATGGAGAACCGCCCCACCCGCCGGTCCGCCCTGCTGCTCGGCCTGTCGCTGGCCACCGTTCCGGCCGCCGGCCTCGCCGTCGCGCGGTACGCGCCGTCCGCCGACGCCGCCACCGCCGTAGTGCCGGGTCAGCTCAAGGCGACCGGGCTCGACGATCCCGCGAAGAAGGAGATCGCGATGCAGATCGTCTGCAGCGCGGAGAACTCGTCGCTGGACTGGAAGGCGCAGTACAAGTACATCGAGGACATCGACGACGGCCGCGGCTACACCGCGGGCATCATCGGGTTCTGCTCGGGCACCGGCGACATGCTCGACCTGGTCGAGCTGTACTCGGACCGCAAGCCGGGCAACGTGCTGGAGAAGTACCTGCCGGCGCTGCGGAAGGTGAACGGCAGCGACTCGCACCAGGGCCTGGACCCGAACTTCACCAAGGACTGGCAGACCGCGGCGAAGGCCTCGGCGTTCCAGGGCTGCCAGAACGACGAGCGCGACCGGGTGTACTTCGACCCGGCCGTCAAGCAGGGCAAGGCCGACGGGATCGGCACCCTCGGACAGTTCTGCTACTACGACGCGATCGTCATGCACGGTGACGGCGACGACGCGACCAGCTTCGGCGGGATCCGCAAGCGCGCGCTGGGCAAGGCCAAGCCGCCGTCGCAGGGTGGCAACGAGACGACGTACCTGAACGCCTTCCTGGACGCGCGGGTCTGGGCGATGAAGCAGGAGGAGGCGCACAGCGACACCAGCCGCGTCGACACCGCGCAGCGCGTCTTCCTCCGCAACGGCAACTTCAACCTCAACACCCCGCTGGACTGGAAGGTCTACGGCGACCCGTTCCACATCGGCTGAGGATCGCTCACGGCGTGACCTTCGGCTCGGTGCGGTCCGTCCGGTGATCGGCTTCCGCGTGCTGTCGCAGCATCGACAGTGACGTGGCGAGCTGGTCGAGAACCGGCGCGGGCAGCACCGAGCCGACCCATGTCCGCAGTTCCGCCTCGACGGTGGGCTTCGCGGCGTTCAGGACGCGTTCGCCCTCGTCGGTGAGGGCGACCAGCGAGGACCGCCGGTCGTCGGGATTCGCGGTACGCCGGACGCGCCCGGCGGACTCGAGCCGGTCCACGGCCTTGCTGGTGGCGCCGACCGTGATCGCCATCTCGCGGGCGATGTCGAAGACCCGGGTCGTCCCGTGGGCCTCGATGAAGCGCAGGAACTCGAACTGCCCGAGCGGGAGCTCGTGCTCAGCCTTCAGCCGGACGTCGAGGACGTTGTAGAGCCGTGTTTCCAGGCGGACCAGATCCGTGAACAATGCTGTGAGATCAGTCACGGGAATTAGATTCCTCGGAATGTAGTTGGTGAGAACTATATTCCTCGGAATCTATCACCAGGAGACGGACCCATGAGCGCTGAAGAACGCGAAGCAGCACGCGGCATGATGCAGAAGGGCGAGATCGGCCGGTCGCCGGAGGAGCAGCGGGCCGAGTTCGATGCTCTGTTCGCCAGCCGACCGCTCGGCGACGACGTGACGCTGGCCGAGCGGACGCTGGGCGGCGTACCGGCGCTGGACGTGAAGGTCGAGGGCGCGGATCAGGTCGGCGTGATCCTGTACCTGCACGGTGGCGGGTACGTGATCGGCTCGGCGCGGACCGGTGCGAACCTGGCGGCGCCGTTGTCCCGGCGGAGTGGCGTTCCCGCGGTCTCGCTGGAGTACCGGCTGGCGCCTGAGCACCCGTTCCCGGCGGGGATCCATGACGCGCTGGCGGCGTACCGGGAGTTGGTCGAGAGTGGCCAGACCGTGGTGATCGCCGGTGATTCGGCCGGTGGTGGACTCGCTCTGGCGACGCTGCTCGCGGCCCGGGCGGAAGGGCTGCCGCAGCCTGCCGGCGTGGTGCTGTTCTCGCCGTGGACCGACGTCGCGCTGACCGGTCCGAGTATCGATGCGCGCGGCGACTTCGACCCGCTGTTCAGCCGCCCGCAAATGGCGGAGTCCGCCGAGCTGTACCTCGGTGGGGCGGATCCGCGGAACGAGCTGGCCAGTCCGGTCCTCGCGGACCTGAAAGGCCTGCCGCCACTGCTCGTCCAGGTCGGTACGGCGGAGGTGCTGCTCGACGACTCGCTCCGCCTGGTGGCCCGCGCCGCGGAGCAAGAGGTGGACGTCAGCCTTGACGTGGTGGCGGGCGCGCCGCATGTGTACCAGTACTTCGCCGACCTGATGCCGGAGGCCGACGAGGCGCTCGACCACGCCGCGACGTTCATCCAGAACCGCCTGCGCGACAAAACTGTAGGTGGCGTCGCATAGATTGGGGGCATGAGCACTCCGTCCGAGAAGTACGCCACCTTCCGCTCGGACCAGGAGCATCCCGCCGTGAAGGAATTCCGGGGGCTCTACGACTTCGAGCTGGACGAGTTCCAGCTCCGCGCCTGTGCCGCCCTCGAGGACGGTCACCAGGTGCTGGTCGCGGCGCCCACCGGCTCCGGGAAGACGCTGGTCGGCGAGTTCGCCGTCCACCTGGCCCTGCAGCGCGGCCAGAAGTGCTTCTACACCACCCCGATCAAGGCGCTCAGCAACCAGAAGTACGCCGACCTCGTCAGCCGCTACGGCTCGGACAAGGTCGGCCTGCTCACCGGTGACAACTCGGTCAACTCCGAGGCCCCGATCGTCGTCATGACGACCGAGGTCCTCCGCAACATGCTGTACGCCGGATCCAGCACCCTGCTCGGCCTGTCGTACGTCGTGATGGACGAGGTGCACTACCTGGCCGACCGGTCCCGCGGCGCGGTCTGGGAAGAGGTGCTGATCCACCTGCCGGACTCGGTGAGCGTGGTCTCGCTGTCGGCGACCGTCAGCAACGCCGAGGAGTTCGGCGACTGGCTGGAGACGGTCCGCGGCAACACCGTGGTCGTCCTGGAGGAGAAGCGGCCGGTGCCGCTGTTCCAGCACGTGATGGTCGGGAAGCGGCTGCACGATCTGTTCGCTGGTGAGGCGCCGACCGCTCGGGTCGGCGCTCCCGCGAAACCGGCCAAGTCCGGTAACCCGGCGAAGGCGGCCGCGAAGGCCGACCTCAGGGATCTGGTGAATCCGCAGCTGGTGCGGATCGCGCGGGACGACAACCGGATCTTCCGCGACGACTCGCGCAAGCCGCGACGCCGTCGCGACCTCCCGAAGGGCCGGCCCTCGAAGAGCCACTTCACGCCGTACCGGTCGGATGTGGTGGAGGAGCTGGACGCCGGTGCGTTGCTGCCGGCGATCTTCTTCATCTTCTCCCGGAAGGGCTGTGAGGACGCGGTCGTGCAGTGCCTGCGGTCCGGGCTGCGGCTGACCAAGCCGTCCGAGCGGGACGAGATCAAGCGGGTGGTCGCGGAGCGCACCGCCGACCTGCCGGACGAGGACCTCGGCGTGCTCGGGTACCACGACTTCGCCGAGGCGCTCAGCCGCGGCATCGCGGCGCACCACGCGGGCATGCTGGCGGCGTTCAAGGAGGTCGTCGAGGAGCTGTTCGCGCGCGGCCTGATCAAGGTCGTGTTCGCCACCGAGACGCTTGCCCTGGGCATCAACATGCCGGCGCGCACCGTCGTCCTGGAGAAGCTGTCCAAGTGGAACGGTGAGGCGCACGTCGACATCACGCCGGGGGAGTACACCCAGCTCACCGGGCGCGCCGGGCGGCGCGGGATCGACGTCGAGGGGCACGCGGTCGTGCTCTGGCAGCCCGGGTTCGATCCGCGGGAGGTCGCCGGCCTGGCGAGCACCCGGACGTACCCGCTGCGGTCGTCGTTCTCCCCGTCGTACAACATGGCCGTCAACCTGGTCCGCCAGGTCGGGCGGACTCGGGCGCGGGACATGCTCGAGCTGTCGTTCGCGCAGTTCCAGTCCGACCAGGCCGTGGTCGGGCTGGCGCGGCAGGTGCAGCGCAACACCGAGGCGCTCGAGGGGTACAAGGAGTCGATCGACTGCCACCTCGGCGATTTCCTTGAGTACGCCGATCTGCGCCGGCGGATCGGTGAGCGGGAGGCGTCGGGTTCGAAGCGGCGCAAGCTCGACCGCCGGGTCGAGGCGCAGGAGTCGATCGAGAAGCTGCACACCGGCGACATCATCCGGATCCCCGCCGGCCGTAGTGCGGGCTGGGCGCTGGTGCTCGACCCGGGGATGCGGTCCGAGCGCGAAGGGCCGCGGCCGACTGTGCTGACGTTGGACCGGCAGGTGCGCAAGCTGTCGATGGTCGACTTCCCGACCCCGGTCGAGGCGATCGGCGTGCTGCGGATCCCGAAGAAGTTCAACCCACGCAACCCGCAGCAGCGCCGCGAGCTGGCCCAGGTACTGCGGACCCGGACCGATCTCCTGGGTGAGGACGGACCGCCGTCACGGGCCCGTGGCAAGGATGTCGTCAGCCACGCGGACGACCCGGAGCTGCAGGAGATGCGGGCGCAACTGCGCGCGCATCCGTGCCACGGGTGCTCCGACCGCGAGGACCACGCCCGCTGGGCGGAGCGGTACTTCCGGCTCGACCGGGAGAACCGCGACGTGCAGCGGAAGATCGAGCAGCGGACGAACACGATCGCCCGCCAGTTCGACCGGGTCTGCCAGGTGCTGGACGCGCTGCACTACCTGGACGGCGACAAGACGACCGAGGCCGGCGACCGGCTGGCGCGGATCTACACCGAGCTCGACCTGGTCGCGGCCGAGTGCCTGCGACAGGGTGTCTTCGACGATCTCACGGTGCCCGAGCTGGCCGCGTGCCTGGCCGCATTGGTCTACGAGTCGCGGTCGAAGGACGAGCCGACGTCACCGCGGTTGCCGCGGGGCGACGTACGGCTGGCGCTGGAGAAGATGGGGTCGATCTGGCGGGACCTGTCGGCGCTGGAGCGGGACATGCGGGTCGACTTCCTGCGGTCGATGGACCTGAACTTCTGCTGGCCGGCGTTCCGGTGGGCGTCGGGTGCCTCGCTGGCCGAGGTGCTGTACGAGTCGGATCTGGCCGCGGGTGACTTCGTCCGCTGGGTGAAGCAGCTCATCGACCTCACCGAGCAGATCGCCGACGCCGCCGGGGCGACGCCGCTGCGCAGCACGGCCCGCGCCGTGGTCGACCAGATCCGCCGCGGCGTCATCTCCTACGCCACGGTGGTCGACTAACACACCACCCCAACGCCGCCACCCCAGCGCCACCGCTGGCTGGCGCACCAGTCTTGCGCTACACCCGCGGCGGGGATGAATCTTTCGAGATCGCCTGGAAAACAAGGGATTCGTGGGAGAACTGTCGGTGGTGGTGAGTAGGGTTTTCGGTATGGATGTTTTCGGTGGGCGGTCGGTGGTTGCGTTGGGCAACCATGAGCTGCTGCCTGCGCTCGATGAGCTGGACGCGGAGATCATCCGGTTGCAGGGGATTCGGTTGCAGGTTGTCGCGCGGGTGGAGGAGAGCGGTTACGCGCAGGAGGTCGGTGCGCGGGACACGGCCGAGTTGCTGGCGTTCCGGCATCGGCGGGACCGGTCGGAGGCGTGGCGGGACGTGCGGCTGGCTCGCGCACTGCCGAAGTACGCGGCTGTCGATGCCGCGCTCACCGCGGGGATCGAGTCCGACGGAATGGTGCTGCCGATGCAGACCGCACAGGCGGCGGCGATCGTGGCCGAGCTCGAGCGGGTCCGTTCGCGGGTGCCGGTGGAGGACCTGGATATCGCCGAGGCCCAACTGGTGTCGCTGGCCGCTCATCTTGCTCCGAAGGAGCTGCGGTCCGCGGCCAAGCAGCTCTGCGACCTGCTCGACGCGGATGGTCCGGAGCCTGCAGAGCAGAAGGCGTACGCCCGCGAGTCGCTGACTCTGGCTCCGGCTGAGAACGGCGTGAACTTCAGGGGCTACCTGGCCAACGAGAATGCGGAACTCCTGCGTGCCGTCGTCCATGCCGGTGCCCGCCCCCACAAGACCGTCGACGGCGAACACGACCCCCGCTCGCGCGACAAACGCCAGGCCGACGCCCTCACCACGGCGCTCACCATCGCCGCCAACGCCTGGGACACCAACACGGCTACTCCCGGGCAGGTGCCCGGGCACGGCGCCAAGGCGAACATCACCGTCACCATCGACCTCGACGACCTCAAGTCCGCGACCGCCACCGCCGCCGCGACCGCCACGGCTCATGCCACCGGTCAGACGGTGTACGGCGATGCCCTGTCCGCTGCGGTCATCCGTCGCTTGGCGTGCGATGCGAACGTCATCCCGATGGTCCTGGGTTCGAACTCCGAGCCCCTGGACGTCGGTCGCCGCGAACGCCTGGTCACCAAGGCGATGCGGCACGCGCTGAACGCCCGCGACCGCGGCTGCGTAGTGTGTGCTGCACCGCCGGTGATGTGCGATGCCCACCACCTGATCTCCTGGCTCGACGGCGGCGTCACCGCCCTCACCAACCTCGCCCTGCTCTGCCGCCGCCACCACGTCGACCTCCATGCCGGCCGCTGGACCATCACCATCACCAACGGCCAAGCTCACCTAACCCGCCCCACCTGGGCCACCCGATCACCTGCAGTCCCTGCCCAACCTGCAGGCCCAGACCCCACCCGACCTGCTGGTGTGCGCGCGGCCCGACCTCCTGGCGCGGCTCGCACCCAAGCTGGAGATGCGGATCCTGCCCGGCCTGCTGGCGTGCGTGCCGCCGGCTGTGATTCGCCGGTCGGCAACTGCACCACGCCGTTCGACTCTCGCGGGTCGACAAGCGGTCCTTGGGGCGACGCAGATCTGGCCGCTCCCCGGGCCGGCCGTTGGAAGGCTGACGGAGCGACCCTCAGTGCCGCGGCTCGGTTCGCTGTTTGGGGTGAGCGCAGCGGCACCGAGTCCGACACCGGGCCACCGTGCTTCGCAACCATCTGAGTCCCTCGGCTCAGGTCGGACGAGAGCTACCAGCACACGGTCGCCGCCCACCCCGCGAACCCGACCACGCCCGACCACGCCACCCGCGAGCCCAGCCGTGTCTTGTGAGCCGGTTGAGCTGAGACGGGTTGGTTCTGTGCGGCGGAGTAGACCTCTTGGGTGAAAGACTTTCCGGGTTAGGTGCCCCCTGCGTTGGAGTTGAAGGAGAAGACGTTCGTGGAGTTGTCGCGGCGGAGTTTGGGGAAGTTGGCTGTTGCTACTGGTGCTACCGCTGCGGTCGGTACCGGGGCCGGTTATCTGATCGGCCGGCCGGCTGATGCGGCGGCCACCTGGAAGACGACGGGTACGGCGGTGTCCTCGCTGGCCGGGTTCGACAGCCAGATGAAGTCGTTCATGCAGGCCCGTGGCATCACGGGCGGCCAGGTCGCCGTGACGTACAAGGGCCGCCTGGTGCTTGCCCGCGGCTACAGTACGTCGACCGCGCTGACCGTGCAGCCGACCTCGCTGTTCCGGATCGCGAGCCTGTCGAAGTCGCTCACCGCGGCCGCGATCGTGAAGCTCGCGCAGGACGGCAAGGTGAGCCTGTCGACACCGGTCGCGAACATCATCGACATCACGCCGGCGACCGGGCTGACGCGGGACCCGCGCTGGTCGCAGATCACGTTGTGGAAGGTGCTGCAGCACATCGGCGGCTGGGACCGGGACGTGTCCGGCGACCCGGAGTGGAAGGACGCCACGATCTCCCGGACGCTCGGCGTACCGATGGAGCTGCACCAGGCCGACGTGATCAAGTACATGGCCGGCCAGAAGCTCGACTTCAACCCGGGCGCGAAGTACGCGTACTCGAACTTCGGCTACACGCTCGCCGGCCGGGTGATCGAGAAGGTCAGCGGGCTGAGCTACGAGCAGTACGTGCAGCAGAAACTGCTCGCGCCGTTGAAGATCAAGCGGATGGCGCTCGGCTACTCGATCGCGAAGCACAGCGGCGAGACCTCGTACGAGTCGCAGTACTCCGGGCCGACCGTGCTCGACATGTCGGGGAAGAAGGTGCCGGCGCCGTACGGGACGTTCAGCATGCGGATCCAGGACGCGAACGGCGGCTGGATCGCGAGCGCCCCGGACCTGGTGCGCTGGGCGAAGATGTTCGACGCGCCGTCGAGCGTCCTGAACAGTACGTCGCTCGGCCGCGTCTGGTCGAAGCCGTCGACCGGCGTGAACTCCGATGGCTGGTACTACGGCCTCGGCTGGCAGATCCGCCCGGTCACCGGCGGCACGGGGCGCAACACCTGGCACACCGGCAGCATGCCCGGCACCTACACGCTGCTGGTCCGGACGAGCGGTGGGCTGAGCTGGGCCGCCCTCTTCAACCGCCGCGACGACGCGAGTGGCAAGTCGTACGGCGACATTGACGCCGCCATGTGGACCGCGGCCAACGGCGTGAAGACCTGGCCCACCCACGACCTGTTCCCGCAGTACTTCAGCTAGAACATCAACGCCCGGAAGTGTGGGGTGCTGATCTGGGCCTCCCCGGCCATCTCGGTCAGCACCTCGCGCAGGGTGTCGATCGCCGCGTCGCCGAGCCGTTTGCGGAGGCGGCGTTCGTAGGACTGGTGGAACTTGCGGGCCGCGGCGAGTGCGTCGCGGCCGCGGTCGGTGAGGTGTAGGAGACGCGCGCGGGCGTCGGACGGGTCGGGGCGGCGTTCGACGTACCCGCGGCGTTCCATGTCGTCCACGATCTGGCTCGCGCCCTGTTTCGTGATCTCGAGCCGCTCGGCCAGGCCGCTGATCGTCATCGGGCCGGCGGACAGCGTCCGGAAGACGAATCCGTCCGACCGGCCCTGGTCCTCGAACCCGAGGCCGGCCACGTGTCCGCGGAGTTCGCGGACGAACTCCTGATCCGCGAGAAGTAACAAGATGCCCAGATCAGGCTTGCCCGAGTGCGTCATACCCGCCATGATAGTCAAGCTGGCTTGGTCAAGTCAGCTTGACTAAATCGAGGGGGAACGATGCATGTGACACATGCGGCCGACGCGCCGCGCTTCCAGCGGCCGGGAGTCGAGTTCACCGGGCTGGCAGCGCCCAGCCGAGGGTCGGCGGGACTGTGCACCTGGCGGCTCACGGTCGACCCCGGGCACGGCGGCGACGCGCCGCACACGCTCGACCGGGACGAGGTGTTCATGGTGCTCAGTGGCACCGTCCAACTCGCTCCGGACGGCGACAAACTCGGTCCGGGCGACGCGGTCGTCGTACCGGCGGGTGAGCCGATCTCGCTGACCAACCTCGGCGAGGACAAGGCGGAGCTGTACGTCGCCATCACCGCGGGCTTCACCGGCTACATGGCGGACGGGACGGCGGTCCAACCGCCCTGGGCCCAGTAAACGGCCCAGTAGGCGTCAGCAGCGCCGGATCGGTGCCGTGTACGTCGTCTTGCTCGCAGTGGCGACGTAGTAGTCGGTGACCCAGCTCCCGTCACTCAGGCGGTCCCAGACTGCCGTAGTACCGACTCTCGAACCGGCCTGCTGGCAGCTGATCCACGCCAGCGAGCCGACGGGCAGCGTGCCCGGGTACTTCGCGTACGACGTACCCGGGCCGTGCCGGCGTGACAGACCGTCGATGGTGGTCTGGAACGGGAAGCTGCAGCCGGGGATCGGTGCGCTGTACCCCGGTTTGCTCGGCGTGCGCGTGTAGTAGTCGGCGATGTAGGTGCCGTCGATGAGCTTGTTCCAGACCGTCGTGGTACCGATCTTCGGTCCGAAGGTCTGGCACACGATGCGGACCCCTGCGTTCGCTGCGATCGTGGAGCGGACCGGGTACGCCGTCGAAGGTCCGCTGTACGAGTGGACCGTCGTACGGACGCTGTAGTGGTACGCGACGCTGGCGACCGGTGCGTCGAAGCGGTCGTTGTCGATATTGAGGGTCACGCCGCCGTACGTCTCGGTGTGGTCGCCCCGGTACTGCTTGCCGCGCTGTCCGACCGCCCAGAACGTGTTGGGCACAGTGGGCCAGTTGGTGAGGGAGCTGTTGTTGTCCCAGCGCGCGATCCACAGTGCGTCGGGACGCGCGTAGGAGCTGGAGTTGTACGCCGCTGCGAGGTCGGGCGCTCCCGAGTTCTGGTGACCGTAGACGCCGGAGACGTACCGCTGCCGGTGTAGCTCCGTCGTCCAGGCGGACAGGTAGTGCAGTACGGCGGAGCGGCAGACGGCGTTGGTGTTGTCGTAGTGCTCCATGTCGTTGTAGATCGCACTGCTCGGCAGAATGCCCAGCGCCTTGGCCTTGGCGACCGCATCGTCCGCGTCGCGGGCCGCCTCCCGGTTCGGCGCGGTCGTGGACATCTTGTACTTCCTGGTACCGCAGGGGGCCTGGAGACCGAGATAGATGGGGACGAGCCGCCAGCCCATCGCGGTCACCGACGTGACCCAGGAAGCGGTGAGCTGTGGCTGGGCACAGCTGCGGTTGACCCCACCGATGTAGATACCGATCGCCTTGTACGGCGAGGCGCGCCACGCGGTCATCGTGGCGAGCGTCGGCGCGGTACAGGTGTCGAACGCCAGACCGGTGAACCGGGTCGCGGAGGTGCCGGAGTTGTAGGTGATCGGCGTCGTGGGCTCGGCGAACACGGGGTCCGCAGGCCCGGCCACCAGCACGGCGAGCGCAGCCACCACAACCTTGACCTTGACCACGGCGGTCACCCCCAGCCCTCAGTACACGCTGAGTGAGCCGTCGGCGCCAGTCCTGCGTCGATGCCCGTCCGCGCGCTAAGTTGAGCCCAGAACCGAGTTGGGAGGACCGATGCCGGAGATTGTGGAAGTCGGGGAGCGTCCGTACGTCGCGCTGCGCGGGAAGGTCGCGATGAACGGGATCGCTGCGTTCGCGGACCGGATGCGCGAGGTGATCGACTGGCTGGCGGCCAAGGAGATCGCACCGAACGACGCTCCGTTCTTCAAGTACGACGTGGTCGACATGGACGCCGGTCTGGTGCTCGAGATCGGGTTCCCGGTGGACGACCTGCACTCGGGTGAGGGCGAGATCGTCACCGGCGTACTCCCGGCCGGCCGGTACGCGCAGGTCAGGTACCACGGCCATCCCGATGGACTGCTGGGTGCCACGAGTGACCTGCTGGCGTGGGGCGCCGAGCAGGGCGTGGAGTGGGACGCCAACGGGGACCAGTGGGTCGCGCGCCTGGAGATCTACCGCTCCGACCCGCGTGAGGTCCCGGACATGAACGACTGGGATACCGACCTCCAGTTCAAGCTGAAGGACTGACGGCGTGCCGACTGTCCTCGCTGGGGTCGGTCGGCTCGACGGAGAGCGGATCCGGCATGTGGCGTCGCCGCTGATCGAGCTTGGCTGTGCCCTGCACGTGCTGGCCGAGCCCTCGCACCACGACCGGGTCGAGTGGGCAGCGTCGGTACCGCTGTCCGCTGACCTGCGCGCTGAGCTGTCGCAGTGGTCGTGGACCGTGCGCGCGGTCCGGGCCCGGTTCTTCGCCACCTCTACGGCGACCGGTATGCCGTCCTGGTCCGACGAGGTCGCCGCGCTGCGCTCGCGTCCACCGGAGGAGGTGGCGGCCGAACTGGTCCGGCCGTTGCGTGGTCGCCCGTTGAGCAGCCGGCACGTCGACACGGACGCCGTACTGCACTGGGCTCGCAGTCGCGGCCGGTCCGTTGCCGCGCTGGTCGAGGCGCTGCTGACCGATCCCGCAGAGCCCGTACGGCGTTTCGTCGACCTGCTGGACGCGTGTTGGCAGGAGTGGTTCGGGGACGTCTGGGAGTCGTCGCGCGACGCGCTGGCGGCCCGGGGGCGGCACGATCGTGACTTGGCGATCCGCGACGGTGCCGGGGCGATGCTGTGCTCGCTGGACGGTTCGATCGCGGTGCGGGACGCGGACAACATCGTCGTACAGAAGGTGCAGAGCAAGCGGATCGACGTCGGGACGCGCTCGCTGTTGCTTGTGCCGAGCAACTACATCGCGCCGCACCTGTTCCTCGGGGAGATCCCGGGGGAGCCGGTAACGGTGATCTATCCCGCTGACGGGCGAGCGGCCGCCGTACCGACTGCGCAGCAGATCCGCGCTCGCCTCGATGCGCTCGCGTCTCCCGATCGCCTCCAGGTCTGCCGGGCCGTCGCCAGTGAGCCCCGTACCGCCGGCGAGATCGCCGCGCTCTGGGGCCTGCACCCGACCCAGGTGACCCGCCACCTGCGCGCCCTCACTCGAGCCGGCCTCGTGACGGCCGAACGCCAAGGCCGCTTCGTCGCCTACCGCCTGGACAACACCGCACTGACGACGTTGGGCACGGATCTCCTGACCCTCATCCTGCGCTGAGCTGACGGAAGTCGGCAATCCACCGGGTACGGCGGCCGGTGGCTTGTTGGATGAGCGGTTGTGACCACCCAACTTTCGCCCGCCGTCCGGAGACTGATCGCCGCGACCCTGGTCAACACCGTCGGCAACGGCATCTACGCGGCTGTCGGCGCGCTGTACCTGACCCGGGCCGTTGGCCTCTCCGTCGGTCACGTGGGGATCGGACTGACCGTGGCCGCGTTGATCGGCCTGGCCGCCAGTACGCCGCTCGGCGTGGTCGCGGACCGTCTCGGCCCCAAACAGACGTACGTCGCCTTCCTGCTCCTGCAGGCGCTGACGATGACTGCGTTGACCCAGGTGCGCTCCTTCGGGCTGTACGTCGTGGTCGCCGGCCTGACCGCGATCGCCGACTCCGGTCAGCGCGGCGCCAAGGGAGCGTTGATCGCCGGCCTGGCACCGCCCGGCCAACGCGTGCGGACCCGCGCGATCCTGCGGGTGGCGACCAACATCGGGATGGGCGTCGGCATGGCGGCGGCCGGCGCGGTCCTGGCCGTCGACCGGCGGGAGGTGTACGTCGTGGCGCTGCTGGCGAACGCGGCGACGTACGTCGTGACCGCCGGGCTGGTGCGGTTCGGGATGCCGGCTGTCGCGCAGGTGCCGTCCGCAACTGGTCCCTCGGGCCTGACCGCTGTACGGGACCGCCGGTTCCTGGTGTTCGTCGGACTGGACGGCGTACTGAGCATGCATGGCGCGCTCGCGCAGGTCGGCATCCCGCTCTGGGTCGCTAACGCGACCGATGCGCCCCGCTGGTTGATCTCTGTACTGCTGGTTCTGAACGCGGTCGCGGTCGTCCTGCTGCAGGTCAGGCTCGCCCGCGGCACCGACCGGATCGCGGGCGCTGCGCGGGCCGGGCGGCGAGCCGGGTTGCTGCTCGCGCTCACCTGTCTGGTGCTCGCGCTCACCGACGTGACGTCCGGCGCGCTGACGATCGGGTTGCTGGTCGTGGCTGCGCTCGCGCACGTCGTGGGCGAGATGCTCCAGTCCGCCGGCGGGTGGGGGATCAGCTTCGAGTTGGCGCCGCCGGGGGCTCAGGGGCAGTACCAAGGCACGTATGCGATGGGCCACCAGATCGGCGACCTCGTGGCGCCGTTGGTCATCACGACGGTTGCCGTCTCCTGGGGCTGGCCGGGCTGGTTGCTGACCGCAGCGGTCTTCCTGGTCGCCGGTCTCTTCGTCCCGGTCGTGGTTCGGGAGCCCTCGACCGGCTACGAAGCCGCAGAGGTCAGGCTGCCAGTGGTTTGAGGAGGTCGCGGAGGGCTCGGGCGGCGGTGAAGCCGGCGCGGTTGGCGCCGATGGTGCTGGCGGACGGTCCGTAGCCGACGAGCTGGATGCGTGGGTCGGCGACGGTGGCGGTGCCGTTCATCCGGATGCCGCCGGACGGTCCGCGGAGGTGCAGCGGCGCGAGGTGGGCCAGGTCGGCGCGGAAGCCGGTCGCCCAGAGGATCGTGTCCACCGCTTCGCGGCGGCCGTCGGCCCATTCGACGCCGTCCGGGGTGATCTTGGAGAACATCGGCAGCCGGCTGTAGACGCCACGGTCCCAAGCGGCCTGCTCCTGCTGACGAAGGTGCAGCCCCGTCACGCTCACAACGCTGCGCGGCGGGAGACCGGCGCGGACGCGTTCCTCGACCCGAGCCACCACCTGACGCCCGTACTCCGGGCTGAAGTCTTCACCGGTACGCCATTCCGGCGGGCGGCGGGTGACCCACGTCGTGGTGGCGACCTCGGAGACCTCGGCGAGCAACTGGACGGCAGAGGCGCCGCCACCGACCACGAGCACGTGCTGCCCGGCCAACTCGGCGGCTCCTCGGTAGTCGGCGGTGTGCAGTTGCCGGCCCCGGAAGGTCTCGATCCCCGGATACCAGGGGATGAAGGGCCGATCCCACGTCCCGGTCGCATTGACCAGCGCGGCGGTCTCGTAGGTTCCGTTGGACGTCTCGAGGGCGAACCCTTCGTCGGCGCTGTGCACGCTCTCGACCGTCACCGGCCGCAGCACCGGGAGATCGAAGCGCTTCTCGTAGTCCGCGAAGTACGACGGCACGAACGCGTTCGCCTGCTCCGCACCGGCACTCGGCGGCACCGGTACACCCGGCAGGTTCGCGATCCCGTGCACGTCGTGCATCGTCAACGAGTCCCACCGGTGCAGCCACGCGCCACCAGGCCCCTGGTTCTGATCGAGCACGACAACCTCGTCGTACGGCGTGAATCCCAGCCGCACCAGGTGGTACGCGGCCGACAGCCCCGCCTGTCCCGCACCGATCACCGCTACCTCGAGCACACCATCACCAACACGCGGTGCGGCCAGTGTCTTCCCGGCTACCGTGACGAGCATGGACCTCACCGCGGTGTACGGCTTCCGGATGGACTGGCTCGTCAGCTTCGTCGCCGTCACCCGGTACGGCGGTTTCTCGGCGGCTGCCAAGGCGGTCCATCGTGGTCAGTCGCGGATCAGTGAGCACGTGGCGGATCTCGAACGCGCCCTCGCCGTACAGCTCTTCGATCGCGGTGCGCACCCGCCGCGCCTGACGCCCGAGGGCCGCGCACTGCTGCCGCGGGCCGAGGAGATCCTGCGCGGCGTACAGAACCTGTCCGCCGGGGGAGACGTCCGCTTCGGCGCCTACCCGAGCGCCGCGGCCTGGCTCTTCCCACAGGTCGTACGGCGCCTTCCGGACAGCATCCGGCTGCTGCTCGTCGAAGGCCCGAGCATCGACCTGGAGGCCGCGCTGGTCCGCGGTGACATCGACCTCGCGATCCGCCCCGTGCATCCACTCGTCACCGACGAGTCGTTGACGCACGAGATCCTCTGGCGCGAGCCGCTCACCGCGGTGTTCCCCGAGAACCACGCGCTGGCCGGCATGGAGTCAGTCACGCTGGAACAACTGGCTGAGCTCCCACTGATTTCGATCGGCAAGAGCGACGGGCCGCGGCAGTTCGAGTCGCACCTGGCCTTCGCCTCGCGGGGCCTCGCTCCGGAGTTCGTGTTCCGCACCAACCAGCCGCAGACCTTGCTGTCGCTGGTGCGCCATGGCCTCGGCGTTGGGGTGACCAACCAGTTGGCAGTCACCACCGCCAACCTCACCGGCGTGCGGCTGGTACCCATCCACGACGCCGGTGTCGAGCGTCAGGTGGCGCTCTTCACCCGGCGCGACCACCCGTCGTCCCCGGCGTTGCTCGAGGTCATCGAGGTGGTTCAGCGGATGAACTGGTCGACGTAGTCGGCGCCCAGGCCGTTCGTGCCGTAGTGGTCCCGGCACAGCTGGATCTTGGTGAACGTGTCCTCGTAACCGATCTGGTTGCCGGCCTCGTCGACGTAGATCATCGCGCCGGAGATGTTGAAGAACGTGATCATCTCCGTGCAGTCCTCCGGGACGCGCAGGGTGTGGATCTCACCCGGCGGCTCGTACACGAACGCCCCGGTGTCCGCGACCCAGTCGTGCTCGTCGTACTGCCACTTGCCCTTGATCACGTAGCCGAAGACGGCGCTCGGGTGCCGGTGCCGGGAGACGATGCCGGCCCGGGTGACCTTGAGCAGGTTGCACCACTGGCCGGTGATCGTGTTCAGCATCAGCGGCCGGAACCACACGTCGGGCGCCTGCGGCACCCAGAGCCGATCGTCGTCGGGGACCGCCTGGACGGCGATCTCGGGTGGGACACCGGTGGAGACCGGGATCATCGAGTTCTCCTCACATGCTCAGGTAGCCGCCGTCGACGGGGACGACGGTGCCGGTGACGAAGCCCGCGTCCGGCCCGGCGAGGAATGCGATCACTCCCGCGACCTCGTCGGGGGTGCCCCACCGAGCCATCGGCGTACGCGACAGGATCCGGTCGGACGCGACCGGGTCGGACTGCAGTGCGGCGGTCAGGTCGGTGGCGATCCATCCGGGTGCGACCGCGTTCACCCGGATGCCGTCGGCGGCCCAGGCGACCGCCAGCGACTTGGTCAGCTGCACGATCCCGCCCTTGGAGGCGCTGTACGCCGGAACCAGCGGCCCACCGAAGTAGCTCAGCATCGACGCCACGTTGACGACACAGCCACGACTCGCGGCGAGCAGTCCGTACGCCGCCTCGGCCGCGCGCATCGCCCCGGTCAGGTTGATCTCCACGACCTCCCGGAAGACCTCCGGCCGGTGCTCGTCCCCGCGCCGGATGACGCCGGCCGCGTTCACGAGTACGTCGAGCCTCCCGAGCGACCCGATCAGCTCCTCGAGCGCGCCGTCGGCTCGCAGGTCGAGCTCGACCTCCGACGGGCCCGCTCCGAGCCCGGCCGCGACGACGTGCAGTCCGTCCGCGGCGAGGCGCCGTACCGCGGCCGCGCCGATGCCACTGGTGCCGCCGACGACCAACGCTGAGCGCATTGTCATGCCCGTCATGGTCGCGGGGAGCCGGCGGTCGCGGCAAGGAAAACCCGGAGGACGGATCGGTGCGATCCGCCCTCCGGTACCCGGCTTCCTCCCGGCCCGGTGCCGAACGAGAGTCGGCACCCAGCCGGTGGGTCAGCCGGCGCTCACGTCGATCCGCCGGTGGTAGCGCTGGCCGGCCTTCCCGCCGATCAGCGCCGCGAGCAACGTGATCACCACGGCCGCGATCAGCGCGACCACGCCGCCCGAGGTCAGCGTGTCGGTGGCGATCGGGATCGACGGCAGGTCGACCCGGCCCAGTACGTCGTACTGCGAGCCCGCGAGTGCCGCGACACCGGCGACGACCAGGGTCACCACGACACCGATCATCCAGACGCCGAAGCCCTGCCGGCCACCGTCGAAGCGCGCCAGCCGACCGGCGACGTACCCGCCGTTGTAGTACCCGATCGCCAGGATGACCAGCAGGACCGCGCCGGAGACGATCCCGATCGTGTCGGCGTTCGCGTTGTTCCAGGCGATCGGTCGCGCGTAGTCGATCGCCGCCGCGATCGCACCGGCGATCCCGGTCAACAGCGTGGTCAGACCGATCGCGACCAGCCAGCCGAAGAACGCCGCCCCGCCCTTGTACCCCCGGTAGGCCGGATCCACCTCGGCCGCGGGCGACGCGTCGCCGTCGGCGCGGTGCCGACTGGACGGCGGGTCCCCGTCGTCCTCGTACGTTGCGGCCGGGTCCAGCCGCTCGATCCGCGTGTCTTCCTGGTGCTGTTCCTGAATCATTGTCAGCTTCTCCTCACCGGACAAGCCCCGTGTGACTACCAGGTACCCCGGTGTGAAACCGACAGGTCGTGCTTACAGCAGCTGGTCGATGCGGCCGTGGTAGCGCCGGCCCGCCTTGCCGCCGATGATCGCTGCCAGCAGCGTGAGCAGCAGCAGCGCGGCCGCGGCGGCGATCCCGCCGAGCGCGAGCGTGTTGTTCGACAGGGCGACGTCCGGGCGGTTCAGGTCGCTGATCGTGCCGTACTGGTGGTTCAGGAACCAGACCCCGCCGCCGGCGATCGCTCCGACGAGCAGTGCGATCATCCAGACCCCGAAGCCCTGCCGGCCGCCGTCGAACCGGGCCAGCCGGCCGGCGACGTACCCGCCGGTGTAGAAGGCCAGCATGAGCATGAAGATGCTGACCGCGGCGGCGGTGAGCGAGGCGGCGCCGGGCTGCGCCTTGGCGTCGCTGGTGCCGTAGCCGAGGATCTGGGCGGTCCCGAGTGCGGCGGCGGATACCGCTGCCAGCAGCAGGATCGACATCGAGATCGCGATCAGCCAGCCGAAGAACGCGGCCCCGAACTTGAACCCGCGGTACGACAGCAGTTCCGGATCGATGTCCGGATCAGCGCTGAGGACACCCGGAGCGCCGGAGCTCTGCTGGTCCGGGGTGACCGAGATCGTGGTCATCGCCCGGTTGGCGGCCGCCCGCGCCTCCTCGTAGCGCTGCGTGGCGTTCGTCTCGCCTGCGGGCGGGGTGATCGTCGCGGTGTCGCCGGGGTACTGCTGACTCATGTCCGCTGGCTCCTCACTGGTCGGGCTTCGGGGCGGTCCCTACCCGTCCGCACCGCGGCTGACACGGGCCGAGCCCGGATTTAACCGTCTCCTCGTGTGGTCTCACTGACCGTCGCCGGGTATCGGCGCGGAGTGATGACCAGCGGTCCGGCCGGGCGGGGCACGGTACGGGTCTGTGACGAGCCGACCAGGAGCAGACACCGCATGTCAACCGTTTCCGGCGCGAGTTCGGCCAGCGTTGTCACGGTGATCATTTCCTCCGGACCGCCCACGTCGCGGCCGACGACGACCGGCGTACCGGGGGAGCGGTGCTCGAGCAGCAGGTCCCGGGTCGCCGCGACCTGCCAGGTGCGGGACTTCGACGCCGGGTTGTAGATCGCGATGGCGAGATCCGCGGCCGCGGCGGCGGTCAGGCGCCGGGCGATCACGTCCCACGGCTTGAGCCGGTCCGACAGCGACAGCACGCAGTAGTCGTGTCCCAGCGGCGCTCCGACCCGGCTGGCGACCGCCTGCGCGGCGGTCATCCCGGGCAGCACGCGGACGGCGATATCGGCGTACTCCGGTTCGGCGGCGACCTCGGTGACCGCGCTGGCCATGGCGAACACGCCGGGGTCACCGGACGAGACCACGACGACGGTGGAGCCCTTCCGGGCCAGATCGAGCGCGAAGGCGGCGCGTTCGGACTCGACGCGGTTGTCCGAGCCGTGCTTGCGCTGCCGCGCGCGGTCGGGCAGCCGGTCGACGTACGTCGTGTAGCCGATCACGTCGTCGGCGCCGGCGATCGCGGCGCGGACCTCCGGGGTCATCCACTCCGGGCCGGCCGGTCCGAGGCCGACGACCGTCACGGAGCCCTCGGTCGCAGTCTTGGGGTCCGGGGGAGTGAACGTGTTGTTGATCGGGCTCGGGAGCAGTGCGAGGGAGAAGTACGGGACGTCGTCCGGGTCGACCTCGGTGAGCGGCGCGGTCCGTTGGGCGTCGGTGGTCGCGCGTTCGACGTACCACGCCTCGTCGGCACGGCCGGCCAGTTCGAAGGCTTCGCGGACCCCGGCGAACGTGCGCCCGAGCTTCATCACCGCCGCCGCATCGGTCGAGCGGAGCCGCTCGGCGAGGACATCGGGTGGGAGGGTGCCGGGCAGGACGGTCAGGATCTCGTCCCGCTCACACAGCGGACGGCCGAGTACGGCGGCCGCGGCGTTGACCGAGGTCACGCCGGGAACCACCTCGCAGGGGTACCGATCGGCGAGCCGCTTGTGCATGTGCATGTAGGAGCCGTAGAAGAGCGGATCGCCCTCGGCCAGGACGACGACGTCGCGGCCGGCGTCGAGATGCGCGGCCAACCGGGCGGCGCAGTCGGCGTAGAAGTCGTCCATCGCACCCTGGTAGCCGCCGGGGTGGTCGGTCGTCTCGGTGGTCAGCGGATAGACCAGGTGCTCCTCGATCTGTCCGTCAGTCAGGTACGGCGCGGCGACCGATCGCGCGATGCTCCGCCCGTGCCGCGCACTGTGGAACGCGATCACGTCCGCGGCGCCGATCAACCGGGCCGCCTTGACCGTCACCAGCTCCGGGTCCCCCGGCCCGAGCCCGACTCCCCACAGGTGCCCGCTCATTCGACCTCACTCGCGATCGCGTTGACGGCGGCCGCGGTGATCGCGCTCCCGCCGCGGCGGCCCTTGACGACCAGGTACTCCAGGCCGAGCTCGTTCGCGGCCAGCGCGTCCTTCGACTCGGCGGCGCCGATGAACCCGACCGGGATCCCCAGCACCGCGGCCGGGCGCGGCCCACCCGCGGTGATCACCTCGAGCAGCCGGAACAGCGTGGTCGGTGCGTTGCCGATGGCAACCACCGCGCCGGGCAGCCGGTCCAGCCACAGGTCGACGGCCGCGGCGCTGCGAGTGGTTTCCAGCTGCTGCGCCAGCTCGACCGTCCGTGGATCCTGCAGTGTGCAGATCACCTCGTTGTCAGCCGGCAGCCGCCGCCGGGTGATCCCGGCCGCGACCATCTGCGCGTCGCACAGGATCGGTGCGCCGCTTTGCAGTGCGGCGCGCGCGTTCTTGACCACGTTGGGCGACCAGGCGAGGTCGGCGACCAGGTCGGTCATGCCGCACGCGTGGATCATCCGCACTGCGACCTGCGCGACGTCCGCCGGCAGGCCGTCCAGCGCTGCCTCGCTGCGGATCGTCGCGAACGACCGCCGGTAGATCTCCGCGCCGTCGCGCACGTACTCGTAACTCACAGCCGCACCCCGTCCACCAGATACCCGTCACTCACCGCAAGAACATCCACAAACCCCGCAGCCGGTTTCCCGCACCGCCGCTCGCACCCGGACCAATGCACCCGCCGTCCGTCCCTTCGCATCCCTGGCATCAGCTGAGTCGCATCCGCCCGTACGTCGGCCAGCGCCTTGGCGCACCGTGGTCGACCCGCGCAGGCCGTGACACCCTCCCAGACCGAGTCCGGCGTCGTCACCAGTCCGACGTCCTCCAGCCCGGCACTATCCGCTGGAACGACGACGGACCGCCAGGGCGTGACTCGGATCTCGTCGGCGACCTGAGTGAGCGCAACAGCCTGTTCCTGCGTCAGACTCCCCAGCGGCACGGTCACCACCAGTGCCGCCCCGTGTACGCCGGCCGTCACCCGGGTCGCCTCAGCCGGAGCCACTGCAGTCGCCGATAAGCCCAACCGGTCGAGAATGCGCTCCGCGCCCTCAGCGAGCTCAGCGATCCGCCACTCCTGATCGCGGACAGCGAGAAACGCCTCCGCCGCAGCCAGCATCAGCTCCGGCACCTGACCCCCCTCGACTCGCACGCCACGAGTCCCGAGGGTCAGTACGCCGGTCTGCTCGTCGACCGCCCGCACCGCGACATCCGCGTTGACGTCCGCCAGATCCCCGCGCCCGTCGTCCAGTGCGAACAAGAACCGCCCCGGCAGGTCTGCCAGCGCGGGGCGAGCACACAGCGCCTGGTCCAGCGCGGTGGCCACCGGAAGTACGTCGTACCGCGAGTGTTGGTCCAGACCGGACAGTGGTGAGGCGAGGATGTTGCGGACGCGTTCGTGGGTGATCGACGGGAGCAGTCCGGCTGCGAAGAGCCGGTCGGACAGGTCCCGCGGTCCGTCGGCGTCCAGCCCGCGGATCTGGATGTTCCCGCGCGACGTGAGCTCCAGCCGGCCATCACCGAGGTCAGCGGCGGCAATCCGCAGTACGTCGAGCTGTGCGGCGGTCAGTCGACCACCGGGCACGCGGACGCGCGCGAGACCACCGTCGGCCGCCTGGTGCACTGCCAGCACACCAGGGCATCGATCGCCTTCAGTCCTCGCCACAGCCGTGATGCTACGTGCCCGAAACCTGCTGTGTTCTGGACCACAGCAGGACCCCGACCGCCAGCGCCGCACACGCGCCACCGGCTGCCATCGCGACTGATACCGACCACGCGTCCACGACGAGTCCTCCGAGCAGCGCCCCGATCGACAACACCGCCTGGAACGAGGAGGTGAACCACACAGTTGCCGCTTCCCGCGACTCCGGCACGGCCAGCGCGAACATGCTCATCGAGCAGACAGGTACGCCGCCGTACCCGAGGCCCCAGATCACCAGCAATAGCAGGGCTCCCGCCGTACTGCGGCCTGCCACTGGCATGAGGAGTGTCGCTACGGCGATCAGGGCAGCGCAGGTGATGAAGGTGCCTTTGAGGCTGCGCGCAACGGACAGGCCGGCGATGACGTTGCCGACCAGACCGGCCGCGCCGTAGACGAGCAGGAAGAGGCCAATGAGTTCTGGGCGCACCACGTCGCGGAGGAACGGTGTGACGTACGTGTAGGTCGCGAAGTGTGCCGTCACGATCAGACAGGTGACCAACAGCGCACTCCGGCTGCCGCGGAGGGCTTGCCAGAGTACGGCGGCCCGCGTCACCTGCAGGGGAGGGAGTAGCGGCACTGTGGCGCGTAGCGCGATCAGTGCGAGCAGAGCGAGGACTCCGAGGGCCGCGAACGACGTACGCCAGCCGGCGAACTCTCCGACGAACGTGCCCGCTGGTACGCCGAGCACCGAGCCGAGTGGTACCGCCGAGAAGATCACTGCTGTCGCACGCGTCGCCCACCGCTCCGGGACCAGACGCCCGGCCAGTCCGGCGCCGATCGACCAGAAGCCGCCGATAGTCAGGCCGACAAGGACTCTGGCGACCAGCTCGAGTGAGAAGACCGGTGCGGTCGCTGCGAGAAAGCCGGCGCCCGCTAGTAGAAGCATCAGCACGCAGAGCATCAGACGCCGGTCCAGCCGCGCTGTCGCCAGCGTGACGACTGGTGCGGCAACCGCCGCGACCAGTCCGGGGATCGTCATCAGCCAGCCGGTCCGTCCCGGGGTCAGCGCGAAGTCGGCGCCGATCGGGGTCAGCAGTCCGATCGGGAGGATCTCGGTGGTGACGATCGCGAAGATGCCGAGTGTCACCGCGCCGACCCCGAGCCACCGAACGGTCGATGGCCGGGTTGCCGTCAGGGTTGTCATGCAGTCCAGGCAACCGGCCGTGGTACGCCACAGCTCGCGGTTTCGCGACACCGCGGTCCGGCACGACCAAGCCGTCGTTTTCCCGCGATTGTCGGTGCGGGGTGACAGGGTGCGGCGCATGGTGCTGAGGGAACGACCGTGGCCGGCCGACGACTCGACGCTGCCCGGGTCGGTGATCGGGTTCTTCCAGTTCATCCACACGACGGCGGTGAACAAGCTGGACGGGCTCGACGAGGAGCAGGCCCGCGCGACCCCGCCGGCGAGCTCGCCGGTGATGAATCCGCTCGGGCTGATCAAGCACCTGACCGCGGTGCAGCGGCAGCACATCCAGCGGACGATCGGCGGCCAGGACCTGCCGTCGCTGTGGCGGTCCGACGACCACGACTACGAGTTCCGGATCGGCGCCGACGAGACGATCGCTTCGGTCGTCGCGGCGTACGACGCCGAGTGGGAGCTCTCGCAGCGGACCTTGGGCTCGGTGGACTGGAGTGGGTTCGTGACGGGGAACCACGGGGCGGTGCGGGTCGAGCGGCTGCTGGTCGACGTCCTGCAGGAGTCGGCCCGGCACCTCGGGCACCTCGACGTACTCCGGGAACTCCTCGACGGCGGCCGCGGCGAATGATCCAGCCCAATGATCTAGCTCGGGATCATCTGCCGGTAGATGATCCCGCGTTACCCTCGAAGGTATGGCGCAGCTCCCGGAACGTACCGTCCCTGACCTCACCGGCTACCTCACGCACGCCGGTCACGTCCTGGAGACGCAGCTGTCGGCGGCGCTGGCGGAGGTTGGCCTGACGCTCCGCATGCAGTGCGTACTGCGGCACGCGCTCGAGGCGGAGCGCACCCAGATCCAGATCGCCGAGCTGTCGTACCTGGACAAGACCACGATGGTGGTCACCGTCGACGCGCTGGAGAAGGCCGGGTACGCCGAACGGAAGCCCTCCGCGACCGACCGCCGCGCCCGGATCATCGCGGTCACGGAGTCCGGCGCGAAGATCGCCGCCGAGGGACAGCAGATCGTCGACCGCGTGCACGCGGAAGCCCTCGCCGCCCTGGCCGCCCCCGAGCGCCGGACGTTCGTCGACGCCGTCACCACCCTGGTCGACGGCCCCCTCGCCACCCCGGTCACCGCCCAGCCGGTACGCCGCTCCCGCCAGCGCGCGAGCTGAAACCCGCAGAAGCCATCCAAGCGCACTAGTCTGATAAAAGATCGTCTACTACGGGACTATCTGTTAGGGTCCTTCTTGTCGGTTCAAGGACAAGGAGAGACCTGTGAGTGTGGACGTGGTGGAAACGGCCGTCGGGCGCGGGCGGGCGCTGGTCGTGCTGTGCGTGATGCAGCTGATGATCATCCTCGACGGGACCGTCGTGACCGTGGCGCTGCCGACGATCCAGCGGGACCTGGAGTTCTCGCAGGCGGGGCTCGCCTGGGTGCTGAACTCGTACCTGATCGCCTTCGCCGGGCTGCTCCTGCTGGCCGGCCGGATCGGGGACCTGATCGGCAGCAAACGCGTCTTCGTCGCGGGCCTCGGCCTGTTCACCGCCGCCTCGTTGCTGTGTGGCCTGGCGCCGAACGCGGAGGTGCTGATCGCCGGCCGGTTCCTGCAGGGCGTCGGGGGCGCGCTCGCCTCAGCGGTGATTCTCGGGATGATCGTCAGCCTCTACCCGGCGCCGGGCGAGCAAGCGCGGGCCATGGGCGTCTACAGCTTCACCGCCGCCAGCGGCGCGTCCATCGGCCTCATTCTCGGCGGCGTGATCACCCAGACCATCGGCTGGCACTGGGCATTCCTGATCAACGTCCCGATCGGCGTGCTCTCGCTGGTGTTCGCCGTGCGGGTGCTCGGCCACCAACCTGGGCTCGGTCTCTCGAACGGCGCGGATGTCGTCGGAGCCGTACTCGTGACCGCGGGCCTGTCGCTCGGCGTCTACACGATCGTCCAGACCGCTGAACCGCAGGCGACGCTCACCCGAACACTCCTGCAAGCCGCCGCGGCACTCCTGCTCCTGGTCGCGTTCGTCGTGCGCCAAGCACGCATCAAGAACCCACTGCTTGCCCTGCGCATCTTCCGGCGCCGCCAGCTCAGCGTCGCGAACGGAGTCGTCGTACTGCTCTTCGCGGCCGGCTTCGGCTTCCAGTTCACCACCGCGCTGTACGTCCAGCGGGTCCTCGGCTACGACTCGCTCACCACTGGCCTCGCGTTCCTGCCGGCGCCGATCATGAACGCATTGATGTCGCTGTCCATCGCACCCCGGCTGACCGTCCGCTTCGGCCCGCGCAAGATGCTGATCGCCGGACTGGTCGTGTTCCTCCTGGCCCTGCTCTGGATCAGCCGCGCCCCGGTCGACGGCTCGTACGTCGTCAACGTAGGTCCGGTGCTCGCAGTGATGGGTGCCGGTATCGGAGTGGCGATCCCGGCGTCGATCATGCTCGCCATGGCCGGCGCGGACCCCACCGACGCCGGACTGGCCTCGGGCCTGAACAACACCGCACAACAAGCCGGTGCGGCCATCGGCACCGCCGTACTCGCGACGCTGGCCGCCTCGACCACCACGCACCGGCTGAGCCAGCACGCCGGTGACCTACTGGCTCTGAGAGACGGGTACGGCGCTGCGTGGCTCGCCGCGGCCGGTTTCGTCCTCGCAGCGGCACTGCTGTCGATCGGTCTGCTCAGAGCCGCCCCAACTGACCAGTAGTCTTGTCGGCCGTGACGACGTCGAGAGATCCCGATCGCCTGATCCTGTTCACCGACGCGGTCGTGGCGATCGCGATCACGCTGCTCGTGTTGCCCCTGGTCGACCTGGTTCCGGAGGTCAGGGCGGACGGCGGGGACGCTGTCTCGGTCATCACCGAGCACCGGCAGGAGCTCTTCACGTTCCTGCTCAGCTTCGCCGTGATCGCCAACTTCTGGCTGGGGCACCACCGGGTCTTCGAGCACGTCCGCGCCTACAACCCACTGCTGATGCGGCTGAACCTGCTCTGGCTGCTCACCATCGTCGTGCTGCCGTTCCCGACCGAGATCATCGGCGCGTTCAAGAGCGACCGCTTCACCGCCGGCATCTACGTCGGGACGATCCTCGTGCTCAGCATCCTCCAGTCCGCGATCACCTGGCTGGTGCACGGGCACAAGGAACTGGAGGACCCGGACAACCCGGTCAGCAAGCGGCAACTCGTTGGCACGCTGCTGCTGACCGGGCTGACCGTCGTCGCGTTCCTCCTGGCGGCACTCGTACCGGGAGTGAACTTCTACGCGATGCTGCTGCTACTTCTGTCGCCGTTGCTGATGCCGGTGTGGAGCAAGCGCTTCACGCGCCAAGACCAGCCCACAACCCGCACTGGTGCTCAGCAGTGAGGTTCACCTGCTGAATCCCGTTCTGATCGGTCGGCGCGAGCGACAGCCCGTTTACCACGCGTGCGCCGGTCGGTGACCAGTGCGGCCGGTCCGGTCCGTTCGGGTCACCGGTCCGGGCGAACGCGGTCCAGTAGTCGATCATCTGGTCTGACAGCTTCTGCTGCGTTGCGGTCAGCGGCAGGTCGTACCCACCGAGCCGGAACAGGTACGGCAGCTCTGACGCGTGGACGGCGCCCAGTCCGGCCGGCGCGATCGGTGAGTGCTTGTCAGCGAACTCGTAGGCGTACACCGGTACCTTGCGCGCCGCCTGCTGGTCATTCGCTACCTGTGTGCACGACCAGATCCGGTCCGTCGTGACAGCACCCCACGCCGCGGCCGGCGACCCGTAGCGGGACTGGGGGTAGTGCCGCAGTACCACTGGAGCCTGCTTCGGGCCGACCATGTTCTCGACGACCTTCGGGTAGTCCTTGATGTCCCCGAACGCGGCCAGCCAGGCGTTCGCCTCGTCGTGGTTGTTCCCCGAGACGATCGGTACGCGGTGGAACAGTCCGGCCTTCATCGCCTTCGCCGGGCTGAGCGGTACGGCGGCAGTCCCGCCGTACCCGACCTGCGTGAACTGGAGCATGTCGTCCACGAGTACGTCGGACTTCACCGCGCGCAGGCAGTCGAGCATGGACTGACCGGGCTTGCAGGCCAGCTCGGACTTCTTGCCGGCCGCCCACTCCTTGCCGTTCGCCTGCACCTGGCTGGCCGGGATCCACGGGGAGTCCGCGGCCTGGCCCGGGTACTGGCTGTTGTCGCCCCAGTTGAACGCGCACGAGCCGCTCTGCATGATCGCCTTCGCGAACAGGCCCGTGGAGGTCGGCGAGGTGAGCTGGGCGCACACACTCATCCCACCGGCCGACTCACCGGCGACCGTGACGTTGCGCGGGTCACCACCGAAGGCCCGGGCGTTGCGCTGCACCCAGCGCAGGGCGGCCTGCTGGTCCTGCAGACCGTACGTGCCGGACCCCGGCAGGCCCGGGTACCCGAAGAAGCCGAAGATACCGAGCCGATAGTTGACCGTGACAACGACCACGTCACCACGGGCAGCGAACTTCGACGCCTCGTAGCTGCTGCCCGCGCCGGAGAAGAACCCGCCACCGGGAAGCCACACGACGACGGCGCGCGGCTTGCTGGTGGGCTTGGCCGGCGTCGTGACGTTCAGGTACAGGCAGTCCTCGGTGGACGACCCCTTCGGAGCCTCGGAGTTCGCCTGCTGCGGACACACGTTCTGGACCTTCGACTCCCGTACGCCGGTCCACGCCGCGGCCGGCTGCGGCGCCTTCCAACGCAGTGCTCCGATCGGGGGAGCGGCGTACGGAATCCCGTCGTACACCAGGGCGTCGCCGACCGTCTTGCTTGCGACGAGCCCGTTGTCGGTTCGTACGGCGTTGTCTGTTGGTGGGGCTGGTTGGGCTGCTTCGCCGGGACCGGCGAACGCCACCACCAGGCCGAGCGGCACCACAGCGGCCGCTATCGCTGCCAAGAGTTTCTTCGTCATACCGGCAGCCTCGGCCAGGTGGTACCCCGGCCGCTTCGGTCCGGTGGCCAGGGCGCCTAAGACTTTGGTCTACGTCGCAGCAGGTACGTGTCCATGATCCAGCCCTTGCGGTCGCGGGCCTCGGCGCGGACCTTCTCGATCTCGGCCGCGACATCGCGGAGCGGACCGGAGATGAGCAGCTCGTCCGGAGTGCCGAGGTACGCACCCCAGTAGATGTCGGCGTCGGTGTCGAGGTGCTCGGTGAACGCGGTCTGCGCGTCGAGCATCACCACCACGTCGTCCACGTCGTCCGGCCACTGCTTCGCGAGCCGCCGCCCGGTGGTGATCTGGATCGGGCGGCCGACCTGGTTCAGCCCCACCCGGTGCCGTGCGGCGAGCGTCGACACGCTGCTGATCCCGGGGATCACCTCGACCTCGAACGCGAGCTCGCCGCGCGCCAGGATGTCGTCCAGGATCGCCAGCGTGCTGTCGTACAGCGACGGGTCGCCCCAGACCAGGAACGCGCCCACCTGGTCCTCGCCGAGCTCGGCCGCGATCATCTGTGCGCAGACATCGGCCCGGCGCCGCCGCCAGTCGTCGACGGCCTCGACGTACGCCGAGGTGGTCCGGTCCCGCTCCGGGTCCTGGCCGACGACGACGCGGTACTCCTTGCTCGTCGCGTACCGGCGGAGGATCTCCGACCGCAGGTCGACCAGCTCCTGCTTGACCTCGCCCTTGTCGAGCACGAAGAACACGTCGACCCGGTTCAGTGCCGACACGGCCTGCATCGTCACCTGCTCCGGATCGCCCGCACCGACTCCGACGACCACGATCTCGCGCATGCGCCGCAGCCTATGTCACACCGTCAGCAGCAGTGCGGCGGCAAGGACGGATCCCACGACGGCGCCGCCGTAGCACACAGCCACGATCGGTACGGCGTACCGCTTCAGCTGCAGCCCTTCGTACAGGGTGTAGCGAAAGCGGTGCGCCCAGTGGAACAAGGCCAGCACGCAGAGCCCGAACAGCACCAGGCGGGTGATCCAGTTGTGCAGCACGGCGAACACGTGGTCGTAATCAGGCGGCGACAGCCAGCCGAGGGGGAACGCGAGGCCGAACAGGAACAGCAGGACCGGCACCATCAGCGCCGCCACCATGCCACCGGAGCTGAACAGCATCCACAGAAACGGTTCCGGAGTCGGCCGACGGCGTTGTGCGGTCATCTCAGCACCACCCACGCGACGACGGCCGACAGCACCAGCCAGGCCAGGTAGTGCGCGGCAACGACCTGACTCGGCGGCACCCGACGCCCACGCACCTTGACGGCCATGGCCCGCGGCGCCAGAGCGAACCAGGTCACCACGTGCAGCAGCACGAACAGCATCGCGATCACATTGATTGCGACCACCCACCAGTGCCCACTCCAGTCCAGGAAACGCTGGTACGACGCGGCGCCGTCGCTGATCGCGTTCACCAGGAGCAGCAGGAACACCACGAACCACGCGACGAAAACACTACTGAGCTCACGCAGTACGAACAGCGTGTACGAACGACGCTCGAGCCACCAGAACAGGTGGACCGGCCGCTGGTAGACACTCATCGCTTGCGCCGGGACTTCACACTGCGCGGCATGAGCAGGTCCTTGATCGACTGGGTCGCCGCGGTCAGTTTGTAGCGCTGGATCGCGCCGGCCGGATCCACGCCCTTCGGGCACGCGGCACTGCATTCGCCGACGAACGTGCAGGCCCAGATCCCTTCCGGCGACGACAGCACGGCGAGACGCTCGTCGGCGCCCTCGTCGCGGGAATCGAGGTTGTAGCGCTGCGCCAAGGCGATCGCCGCCGGGCCGATGAAGTCCGGTTCGAGGCTGTAGACCGGGCACGCCGAGTAGCACAGCATGCAGTTGATGCACATGCTGTACTGCTGGTACTCGTCCAGCTCCTCCGGAGTCTGCAGGTACTCGCCCTCCTCGACCGGGCTGTGCACGTCCCGAACCAGCCACGGCTCGACCTTCGGCAGTTTGGTCATGAAGTCGTCGATGTCCACCACGAGGTCGCGGACGACCGGGAAGTTGCGCAGCGGCTCGATGCGGATCGGGCCGGGCGCGTAGTCGGTCAGGAAGGTGGCGCAACTCAGCTGGGGTTCGCCGTTCACCGTCATACCGCAACTGCCGCAGATCCCCATCCGGCACGACCACCGGAACGACAACGTGCCGTCCAGCTGGTCCTTCACGTAGGTGAGACCGTCCAGGATCGCCCAGTGCTCGCGCAACGGGACCTGGTACGACTGCACCACCGGCTCGGTGTCGACCCCTGGCCGGTAGCGTGCGACCTCCAGCGTGATCTCGGCTGCCATCCTTACCTCCCGTACACCCGTTCCGCCGGTGCCCAGCGGGTGATGGTCACCGGGAGATACGTGACGCGGCTGGATCCGTCGGGTTGGCGTCGTACCAGCGAATGCGCCAGGAAGCGTTCGTCGTCGCGGGCCGGGAAGTCGGTCCGCTGGTGTGCACCGCGCGACTCCTCCCGGAGGGTCGCGCCGGCGATGATGCACTCGGCGACATCCAGCATGAACCCGAGTTCGAGCCACGCGATCAGTTCGGTGTTGAAACTCGTGCTGTGGTCGTCGATCGCCGCGTGCTGGAAACGCAGCCGCAGCTCGGCCAGTTCGTGCCCGGCCTTGGTCAGCGAGTCGCCGTCACGATAGATCCCGGCGCCGTTCTCCATCGTGGTCTGCATCTCGGTCCGGATGTCCGCGATCCGCTGGTGCCCCTCGGCACGCCGGCCCAGCTCCGCCGCCAGCCGTCGTTCCTCGTCCCGGCCCTGTGCGACGATCGACGCCGGTACGGCGCGGTGATAGCGACCGGCGAACACGGCGGCGGCCCGGCCCGCCCGGTTGCCGAAGACCAGGCACTCCGGCAACGAGTTCGACCCCAGCCGGTTGGCGCCGTTGATGCTCACACAGGCCACCTCGCCGGCGGCGTACAGACCGTCCAGCGAGGTCGCGCCGCGAAGGTCGGTGTGAACTCCGCCCATCATGTAGTGCACGACCGGGCGCACCGGGACGAGTTCGTGCACCGGATCGATGTTCTGGTACTTCGAGCACAACTCGCGGACGAACGGCAGCTTGGCGTCGATCAGCTTCGCACCGAGGTGCCGCAGGTCGAGGTTCACCACCGGTCCGTACGGCGTCTCGATCGTGCGGCCCTTCTCCACCTCGTGGACGAACGCCTGGGACAACCGGTCCCGCGGTCCGAGTTCCATGTTGCGCAGTACCGGGTCCGGTGTCGGTGTACCGAGGTCGTAGTCCTGCAGATACCGGTAGCCGTCCTTGTTCAGCAGCCAGCCGCCTTCGGCGCGCGCCGCCTCGGTGATGAGGATGCCGGTGAACGGCAGGCCGGTCGGGTGGTATTGGACGAACTCCATGTCCTTCAGCGCCGCGCCGGCCCGGTAGGCGAGCGCCATTCCGTCGCCGGTCTTGATGTTGGCGTTGGTTGTGAACGGGAAGACGCGACCACAGCCGCCGGTACACAGGATCACCGCGTTCGCCGTGATGGTCTCGACCCGGCCGGTGGCCAGTTCGATCGCGACGACGCCGTACGTGCGCCCGTCGTCGACCAGGAGCTTCGTCACGTACCACTCGTCGTACCGGACGATGTCCGAGTAGGAGAGTGCGGTCTGGAACAGTGTGTGCAGCAGGTGGAATCCGGTCCGGTCGGCGGCGAACCAGGTGCGCATCTTCTTCATCCCGCCGAAGGCCCGGACGGCGATCTTCCCGTTCGGCTGCCGGCTCCAGGGGCAGCCCCAGTGCTCGAGCCGGAGCAGCTCCCGAGGAGCCTCGGCGACGAACGCCTCGACGGCGTCCTGGTCACACAGCCAGTCACTGCCGGACACCGTGTCGTACGCATGCTCGTCCAGCGTGTCGTCCGGCCCGGCCACGGCCGCGGCACCGCCTTCGGCGGACACCGTGTGGCTACGCATCGGATAGACCTTCGAGATCACCGCGACACGAAGCGCCGGGTTGGTCTCGGCCACCGCGATGGCGGCTCGCAACCCGGCGCCGCCGCCCCCGACCACCACCACGTCGTGATAGCTCGCCATGGGGTCAGGCTTCGTGTTCGCCGCTGTGTTCGTCGGCCAGGACCTTGCCGTCGTGCCGCACGGTCCTGATCCGTACGCTGCCGTCGTGGAACTCGTGCCGGATTTGCCGGCACCCACAGGCGTACAGCATGTCGTCGCGCCGGAGGCCCTCGAAGTCGTCCTCCTGGCTCCGGTCCGCATCCCCGGTCCGCCCACACGGCGCCCGCTCCCCAGTGAGATGCGTCTTCGTCCCCGTCATCCGCCCACCTCCTCCGCCCTCCGAGGTGTTGGTGACCTACATCACACACCCCCGATAGTGCGCCTACCAGGAGAGGACGGCAATGGGCAGAGCGGCGGTCGCCTACTGCTTGGCTTCCCGCCACTCGCGCTCGAAGGGCAGCCGCCAGGCGCGCGGAGCGATCAGCTGGTGGATCGCGTTCGGGCCCCAGGTGCCGGCCTGGTACGTCTTCGCGGGCGGCGGGTCGTCGAGCAGCGGCGCGGAGCGGTCCCACAGCGACTCGATGCCCTCGGCCGTCGTGAACAGCGTGTGATCACCGCGCATCGCGTCCAGGATCAGCCGCTCGTACGCCTCCAGGACGTCGGCCGCGTTCTCGGTCTCCTGGGTGGAGAACTGCATCGACAGCTTCTCCAGCCGCATCCCCGGACCGGGCCGCTTGCCGTAGAACGACAGCGACACCCGCGAGGAGTCGGCCAGGTCGAAGGTCAGGTGGTCCGGACCCTCGGAACCGACGCCGGAGCCGGACGGGAACATCGTCTTCGGCGCCTCCTTGAAGGCGATCGAGATGATCCGCTGGCCCTCGGCCATCTTCTTGCCGGTGCGCAGGTAGAACGGCACGCCGGCCCAGCGCCAGTTGTCGATCTCGACCTTCAGCGCGATGAACGTCTCGGTGTCGGAGTCCGGCGCGACCCCTTCCTCGTTGCGGTACCCGGAGTACTGGCCGCGGACCACGTCGGCCGGGTGGATCGGCAGCATCGACCGGAAGACCTTGTTCTTCTCCTCCGAGATCGCTCGCGGTTCCAGGGCGGTCGGCGGCTCCATCGCGACGAACGACATCACCTGCATCAGGTGCGTGACGACCATGTCCTTGAACGCGCCGGTCGGCTCGTAGAACGTGGCCCGCTGGTCCAGGCCGAGCGACTCCGGGATGTCGATCTGCACGTGGTCGATGAAGTTCCGGTTCCAGATCGGCTCGAACAGGCCGTTGGCGAACCGGAACGCGAGGATGTTCAGCGCCGCTTCCTTGCCGAGGAAGTGGTCGATCCGGAAGATCTGCGACTCGTCGAAGGTCTGGTGGACGAAGTCGTTGAGCTTGATCGCGGTCGCCAGGTCGTCACCGAACGGCTTCTCCATCACCACCCGCGCCCGGTCGACCAGACCCGCGTCGCGGAGCATCGCGATCACCGCCTGGGCCGCCTTCGGGGGCACCGACAGGTAGTGCAGCCGGCAGGCGTCCGGGCCGAGCAGCTCCTCGGCCTTCTTCACCGTGGCTGCGAGCGCCTCCGGCCCGGCGGTGACCGGCACGTACTCGAGCCGCTCGGCGAACTGTGCCCACTGCTCGTCGGTCATCTTGTGGGTGCCGAAGGTCTCGACCGCCTTCTTGGCCCGCTCCCGGAACTCGTCGCAGCTGAGGTCCTCGGTCGCGGTGCCGATGATCCGGACGTCCGGCGCGAACCGGGACTGCTGCAGATAGGCCAGCCCCGGCAGCAGCTTCCGCTTGGCCAGGTCGCCGGTGGCGCCGAACAGCACGATCACGTGCGGCGCGAGCGGCTCCGGATCCCGTCGCGACGGTCGCGATCCGGGGGACGGATACGCAATGGTCTGAGTACGGTCAGGCATTCAGTCCTCCCGAGGACGCCACCGGAGCCAACACACCTGGCAGTCTAGGCACTAACGGTGTACGTCGAACTCCGGTGTGACGGCGAGCAGCTCGGACAGGTCGGTCCCGACCGTGATCTCCGCCGCAGCGACGCCGCGCCGGAAGACCCGGGCACCGAGCGGAAGCCCGTCGAGAGTGAGCGTGTCGCCGCTCAACCGCAGCCAGGTGCCCTCCCGAAGACCGACCACGGGGACGTCGTTCTCCTCGAGGAACTCGGTGATCCGCAGCTCCCGCGTCTCGCCCTGGTGTGTCGAGGACGGGTCCGGGTCGAGGTAGTGCGGGTTGAGCTGGAACGGCACCAGCCCGAGCGTCTCGAACGACGGCGGCTGCACGATCGGCATGTCGTTACTGGTCCGCATCGTCGGCCCCGCGAGGTTCGTCCCCGCGCTCGAACCGACGTACGGCGCTCCGCCGCGGACCCGGTCCCGGATCACGGCCAGTTCGCCGTTCTCGTGCAGCGTCTTGACCAGCCGGAACGTGTTCCCGCCACCGACGAAGATCGCCCGCGCCGACGACAGCACGTCGCCGGTGTGCGCGCCGACGACCGACACACCGAGCGGTGCGAGCGCGGCCCGGACCGTCGCGGTGTAGCCGTCGTGATCGGCCAGCGCGTACGGGACGAAGACGACCTCGTCGATGCCGTTCAGCACGTCGTGCAGCGCGTCGACGGCGTGTTCGAGGTACCCCCGCCCATGCGTGGCGGAGTTGGACAGCAGAAGCAGTTCCACAGGTTCCCCTCTAGATCAGCGGCGGCGGTTGCGGGCCGCCGGGGTGCGGTGCGCGAGCAGCAGGTTGCTGAGTTCTTCGGTTGCCTCCAGCAACCGCGGGACGTGGTCCCGGATGTCGTCGATCAGTTCCTCGGACTTGCCCTCCGCCACGGTCAGCGAGCCGATCGGGCGGCGGCCGAGCCGGACGGGCGCCGCGATCGCGCGGGTGGCGGCGTCGTACTCGCCGTCGGAGAACGCCCAGCCGGTCTGCACGGTGTCCTCGAAGACCTGCTCGAGCGCGACCTCGTCGACCTCGGTCAGGTCGGTGAAGCGGGCGAACGGGCGGCCGGACAGCAGGGCCCGCCGCTCGTTGCGGTCCAGGAAGGCGAAGTACGCGCGGGACGTCGCGCCGGCGTGGGCGGGGTAGAGGTCACCGAGCAGCGGGTGGCTGCGCAGCGGGCCGCCGCCCCCGTCGACGGCCGCGATGCAGCGCACGTGGAAGCCGTCCGGGATGGTGAAGGTCGTGGTCCGGTTGGTGTCGTGCGCGAGCCGTTCGAGGACGCCGTCGGCGAGCGCGGCGAGACCGCCGGTGCGCTCCCAGAGCGCGGCCATCCGCCACATCGTCGGGCCGAGGCTGTATCGCCGGCTGATCGGGTCCGAGCGCAGGAACCCGCGGAACGCCAGCGCCGCGAGCAGCCGCTGGGCCGAGGACTTGTCGATGCCGAGCTCGTCGGCGAGCTCCATCACGCCCCAGTCGCGGCGCTGCTCGGAGTACGAGATCAGGATCTGCAACGCCCGGTCCACGGTCTGCAGTGGTGATCGTGTGTCGTCGTCCACGGCGAGAACGGTAGCGCAACGGCCCGATTATTGAATTGGTCTCTCATATAACGGGAAGTCGTTGCAGATGCCGTGATCTGTCCCCGAATCTCATCGGCATGAATCTCGTCCTGCGCCGCGTGCTCGCGATGGTGCCCGCGCTGATCGGCGTCGTGGTGTGCATCTTCGTGCTCACCCGGGTGCTGCCCGGTGACCCGGCCCGGACGCTGGCCGGCGAGCAGGCCGACCCGAGCGTGGTCGCGAAGATCCGCACCGACATGGGCCTCGACCAGCCGCTGCACGTCCAGCTGGTCCGGTACTTCGCGGACCTTCTGCACGGCAACCTCGGGTTCGCCTGGCACACCGGCCACAGTGTCGCCTCCGACTTCGCGTCCCGGCTGCCGGCGACGGTGGAACTCGCACTGGTCGCCCTGGTGATCGCGTTGCTGGCCGGCGTACCGCTCGGGGTGATCAGCGCCACCCGCCGTGACCGTCCGGTCGACCACGCCGGTCGCGTGTTCTCGCTGCTCGGTGCGTCGATGCCGCTGTTCTGGCTCGGGCTGATGGTGATCGTGGTGTTCTACAACAAGCTCGGTTGGGCACCCGCGCCGCTCGGCCGGGTCGCCGAGGGCGTGAACCCGCCCACCAACATCACCGGCTTGTACATCGTCGACTCGCTGATGACCGGCGATGTGGTCGCGCTGAAGTCGTCGCTGTCGCACATCATCTGGCCGGCCCTGTGCCTGGCCACCGGCAGTACGGCGATCATCGCGCGGATGACCCGCTCGGCGATGCTCGAGGTGATCGGTCAGGACTACGTCCGGACGGCGGTCTCCAAGGGCCTCAAGCCGTCGGTCGTCACGCTCAAGCACGCGCTGCGGAACGCGGCCCCGGTGATCGTCACGGTCTCCGGTCTGCAGTTCGGCCAGCTGATGGGCGGCGCGGTGATCACCGAGACGGTCTTCACCTGGCCCGGCGTCGGCTCGTACGTCGTGCAGTCCGTACTGGCCACCGACTACGCGCCGGTGCAGGCCTTCACGCTGGTCGCCGCGGTCGTCTACCTGGCGGCGAACCTCGTCGTCGACCTCGTCAACGCCCGCCTGGACCCGAGGATCGCGGATGCCTGAGACACTCACCAAACCCCAGACGACTTGGCGGCTGCTGCTCCGCAACAAGCTCGCCGTCGTCGGCCTGGTCTTCATCGCGATCTGGACCGTCGGTGCGCTGCTGTCCGGTCTCTCCCCGTACGGCGCGACGCAGCCCGGTGCCGGTGGTCTGCTCCAGGGCCCGACCCTCGCGCACCCGTTCGGCACCGACAACTTCGGCCGCGACATCCTCACCCGGGTTCTCGCCGGTGGCCGGATCTCGTTGTGGACGGGCCTGATCGCGATCGCGATCTCGCTGGCGATCGGCGTACCGCTGGGGGCGTTCGCCGGATACGTCCGCGGCCGCGCCGGCGGGCTGATCATGCGGCTGATGGACATGCTGCTGGCGTTCCCGTCGCTGGTGCTCGCGATGGCGATCGCGGCCGCGATGGGGCCGGGCATGGTCAGCGCGATGGTTGCCGTCGGCATCGTCGGGATCCCGGAGTTCGCCCGGATCGTGCACGGCCAGACGCTGTCGCTGCGGGAGCGCGACTTCGTCGAGGCCGGCCACGCGATCGGGCTGCCCGCCCGCAGCATCCTGATCCGGCACATCGTGCCGAACGCCCTGGCGCCGATCCTGGTCCGGGCCACGCTCGGCATGGGCTACGCGATCCTGACCGCTGCCTCGCTGAGCTTCATCGGCCTCGGTGCCCAGCCGCCCGACCCCGAATGGGGCGTACTGATCTCCGACGGCCGCGGCTACATCATCAGCGGCGAGTGGTGGATGACCACGTTCCCCGGCCTGGCGATCGCGACCTCGATCCTCGGCTTCAACCTCCTCGGCGACGGCCTGCGGGACGTCCTCGACCCTCGGCTGCGGACCAGCCGATGACCCTCTGGAAGGAGACCCGCGTGAAGCGGACAGTTCTCACCCTCGCCGCGGTGTCGGCGCTCGCGATGTCCGGCTGTGCCGCGAACGCGAACAGCAACGCCAACGGCGGCAGCAGCGGCAAGGACGCCGCCGCCGACACCCTGGTCGCCGCCTACTCCGAAGGCGGCAAGACCCTCGACCCGGCCGAGGCCAACGACGTCACCTCGGACACCTTCGTGACGGCGGCCTACGACCAGCTGGTCACCTACGGGCGGACCGAGGTGAACGGGAAGCCACAGGCGAAGACCGACGAGATCAAGCCGATGCTGGCCGAGTCCTGGCAGGCCGGTGCGAACAACACGTCGTACACCTTCAAGCTGCGCACCGACGCGAAGTTCCAGGACGGGTCGGCGATCACGGCGGACGACGTGGTGAAGTCGTTCGACCACATCAAGGCGTCCAGCTCGGCCAGCTTCCTGTACAAGATGGCCGGTATCGCCAAGGTCACCGCGGTCGACGAGCACACCGTGAAGATCGACCTGACCGCGCCGAACCACCTGTTCCTGCAGATCCTGCCGATGTACTCGTTCTCGATCGTGGACATGGACCAGGTGACGAAGAACGGCGGCGCGAAGTGGCTGTCCACGAACACCGCCGGCTCCGGCCCGTACAAGATCACCAAGTGGGACCCGTCGACCGAGGCGTCGATGACCCGCAACGACGCGTACTGGGGTGACAAGCCCAAGCTGCGCGACGTCGACGTGAAGTTCATCGCCGAGGCGTCGAACCGGGTCCAGTTGCTGCGCAAGGGCGAGGTCGGTCTGGCCCTCGAGGTGCCGCCGAAGGACGTGCAGTCGCTGAAGGCCGCCGACGGTGTGGTGATCGACTCGCGGGCCAGCAACAAGATCCTGTTCTTCGCGATGAACAACAAGATCAAGCCGTTCGACGACCCGCGGGTCCGGCAGGCGGTGTCGTACGCGATTCCGTACGACAAGCTGCTGAACGACGTGATGAAGGGCCAGGCGTCGCCGATGAAGTCCTCGGTGGCCAGCTCCACGCCGGGCTTCAGTGACGCCGGCTACACCTACACCCACGACCTCGACAAGGCCAAGGCGCTGCTCGCCGAGGCCGGCCTGTCGAAGGGCTTCAGCTTCGACTTCACGCTCGGCTCCGGGTTCGACGACTGGAACGACGACGCGGTGCTGATCCAGGCCGAGCTGGCCAAGATCGGCGTCACGATGAACATCAAGAAGATGGCCCGGCCGCAGTTCCTGGAGGCGCTGGCGACCAAGCAGGTGCAGTCGTACATCACTCGCTGGACGTCGTTCGTCAACGACCCCGGCTACCACCTCGGTCTGCTGCTCACCAGCCAGGGCTCGAGCAACTACGCGAACTTCTCCGACCCGGCCGTCGACCAGGCCTGGCAGCAGGCGGCCACCGAACCGGACGTTGCCAAGCGCAACAAGCTGTACGGCGCCGCGCAGCAGGAGATCAACACCAAGGCACCGTGGGCGTACCTGTACGAGTACAACATCGTGGTCGCGCACCGGGCCGGTCTCGACGGGTACACGTCGTACCCCGACGGCATCGTCCGCTTCTCGCAGCTGAGCGTGACGAAGTGACGGCCTGGGAGCAGCGGGTGCTCGCCGAGATCGAGCGGACCGCGGACGACCTGATCGAGCTGGCCGGCGACCTGATCCGGATCCCGAGCGAGAACCCGCCGGGGGACTGCACCGAGATCGGCGAGTTCATCGCCGCCGTCCTGCGGAAGGCGGGTGTCGAGGTGGAGATCCTCGACGCCGGCCAGGGCCGCCTGAACGTGGTGTCGCACCAGGGCTCGGAGGGTGAGCGGCACCTGGTGCTAGCGGGTCACTCGGACGTCGTACCGGTGGGTGACGTGAGCCGCTGGAGCTTCCCGCCGTTCGCCGGTGACGTCGTCGACGGGTACCTGCGCGGCCGCGGCGCCAGCGACATGAAGGCCGGCCTCGCCGGGATCATCCACGCGTACGTCGTGATGCACCGGCTCGGCGTACCGCTGGGTGGGCGGCTGTCGCTGGCCGCGGTACCGGACGAGGAAGTGGGCGGACCGCTCGGCGCGGACTGGTTGCTCGACCGCGGGGTGCTCGACGGTGCGACCGGTGCGGTGATCGCGGAGCCGGCCGAGCGGACGCACCCGACGATCGGCCAGAAGGGCAGCAACTGGTTCCGGCTGACCGTGTCCGGACGTCCGGGGCACGGCAGTCTGCAGCCGCTGCACGGGACCAATGCGAACCTGCAGGCAGCGAAGGCGATTCTCGCGCTGCAGGGGTTGTGGGAGATGGTTCCGGACGCGCCGGCCGACGTACGGGAGCTGATCGCTTCGTCGCAGAAGTTCGCGGAGGAGCGGGAAGGGTACGCACCCGGGATCGGTGCGGTGTTCGACCACGTGACGATCAACGTCGGGAAGGTGACCGGCGGGTCGGCGACCAACGTCGTCGCGGACAAGTGCGTGGTCGAGATCGACACCCGCGTCCCGATCGGACTGAGCCGGGCGCAGGTGCTGGCGCGTGTCGACGAGCTGCTGGCCGAGGCCGGTATTGAGGCGACGGTGGAGCCGCTCGGGTTCCGCAGTGAGCCGAACTGGACGCTGCCGGACGACCCGATCGTGGTGGAGCTCGTCAGTGCACTGCGGGAGCTGACCGGTGAGCCGGCCGAGGGCGTGCTGCAGTGGGCGTCGTCGGACGCGCGGACGTTCCGCAGCCATGGCATTCCGGTGCTGCAGTACGGTCCGGCCGAGCTGGCGACCATCCACGGCTTCGACGAGCGTGCACCCGTCGCAGATGTCGTACTGGCGGCGAAGACCTATGCACTGACGACGCTGCGGTACCTCGGGGTTCGTGATGAGTGATCTGCTCAAGGTGACCGATCTGAGCGTTCGGATCGACACCTCGCGCGGACCGATCACTCCGGTCCGTGGCGTCAACCTCAGCATCCCGCGGGGCAAGATGCTCGGGCTGGTGGGGGAGTCCGGCAGCGGCAAGAGCGTGACGGCGATGACGATCACTCGGCTGCTGCCGCGGCGGTCGGTGCACGTGACCGGCGGACGGATCGAGTTCGACGGGCGGGACCTCACTAACCTGTCGGACCGGTCGCTGCGGGCCGTGCGGGGCAAGGAGATCGCGACGATCTTCCAGGAGCCGATGACCGCGCTCAACCCGGTACTGACCGTGGCGGACCAGGTCATCGAACCACTCCGCCTGCACCTGGGGCTGTCCCGCCGTCAGGCCGCGGACCGGGCCGCCGAGCTGCTCGACATGGTCGGCATCCGCGACACCGCCCGGGTACTGCGGGACTACCCGCACCAACTCTCGGGTGGGATGCGTCAGCGCGTGATGATCGCGATGGCGATGTCCTGCGAGCCGAAGCTGCTGATCGCCGACGAACCGACCACGGCGCTCGACGTCACCACCCAACTGCAGATCCTCGAGCTGGTGATGGACCTGCAGCAGAAGCACGGTACGTCGGTCCTCCTGATCACCCACGACCTCGGAGTGGTCGCGCAGACCTGTGACGAGGTGACGGTGATGCACAACGGTGAGGTCCAGGAGACCGCACCGGTCGAGCAGCTCTTCGAGTCACCGCAGGCGGACTACACCAAGCGGCTGCTGAGCTTCCTGCCGTCCAGTCAGCCCCGATCGCGGGAGACCCGACCGTCGGACGAGCCTGCGCTGCTGGAGGTGTCCGACCTGGTCAAGGTGTTCCCGGGGCGTCGGCGGCGCGGCCGGCGTACCGAAGCTGTCACTGCAGTGGACGGAGTGAGCTTCAGCGTCGCACCGGGGCGGACGCTCGCCATCGTGGGGGAGTCCGGCTCCGGGAAGTCCACGACCGGCCGGGCGTTGCTCAGGTTGCACGAGCCCACGTCCGGGGCGGTGCGGTTCGACGGGGTCGATCTGCTCGGGCTGTCCGACGAGGCGTTGCGGGCGATGCGTTCGCGGATGCAGATCGTCTTCCAGGACACCTATGCGTCGCTTGACCCGCGCTGGACGATCGAGCGCACGCTGGCCGAGCCGTTGCGGCTGCACACCGACCTGGACGCCACGGGGATCCAGGAGCGGTTGGTCGAGGTGATGGAGCTCGTCGGACTGGAGGCGGACCATCTGCACCGGTTCCCGCACGAGTTCTCGGGTGGTCAGCGGCAGCGGATCGGGATCGCCCGCGCGTTGCTGCTCAACCCGTCGCTAGTGGTCTGCGACGAGCCGGTGTCGGCGCTGGACGTGTCCGTGCAGGCGCAGGTCCTCGATCTGCTCAAGGACCTGCAGGAGCGGCTCGGTCTGACGTACGTGTTCATCTCGCACGACCTGTCGGTGGTGCGGCTGATCGCGGACGACGTACTGGTGATGAGCCGCGGCAAGGTCGTCGAGCGCGGCACGGTGGACGAGGTCTTCGCCGCACCGAGCCACCCGTACACGAAGGCCCTGCTGGCTGCGGTGCCGTCGCCCGATCCACGCTCGCGGCTCGACCGGGAGCGCCGTCGGGAGCTGGTCGAGGCCGGCACGAGGGAGGCTGTCGCGTGACCGTTCTTGGTGTCGTGACCATCGGGCAGTCGCCACGCAGCGACATGTTTCCGGAGCTGCTCCAGTGGTTGCCGTCGACGGTCGAGGTCCGTGAACGCGGTGCACTCGACGGCCTGAGTACGGCGGAAATCGCAGCGCTGGCGCCGACGCCCGGGGACGAGACGCTGACCACCCGGTTGCGCGACGGGTCGTCGGTGGTGATCGGACGGGCCGGCATCCTGCAGCGGTTGCAGGCTGCGATCGACATTCTCGAGGCGGGCAGCGCAGACGCCGTACTGCTGGTGTGCACCGGTGAGTTCCCGGCGTTCCGGCACAGCCGCCCGTTGCTGTTGGCCGGGCCGTTGATGACCGCCGGTCTGTCTGCGATCGCCGGCGACTCACTCGTCGGAGTGGTGTGCCCGCTGGCGGAGCAGGAGCAGCAGTCGTACGAGAAGTTCGCGGGGCTCGACCAGAAGATCAAGGTCGCCTGGGCGACGCCGTACCAGCCCGGCCTGACCGAGCTGGAGAACGCGGCCCAGAAGCTCGCCGCGGAAGGTGTGCAGCTCTTGGTGCTCGACTGCATGGGCTACACCCAGGCGCACCGGGAGGCGGCCGCGGCTGCTTCCGGTCTGCCTGTGGTGCTCTCCCGCTCCGTCGTCGCCCGGCTGACCGCCGAACTCTGCTGAACACATTTGACTGAGGAGATGCACAGATATGCCATGGCGTGAGGTTCTGGACCTGTACGACCTGCTCGACGACTCGGCCGCGTCCGGTGAAGGGGTAGCGGCCTGGTTGCGGAAGAACGGCGTCGACGACGTCCGCGTGACGACGGTGCAAGGGAACAAGGGCAGCACGGACTTCGTGCGTGCGGTGATTCCCGGCAGCCGCGGCCGGACCGTGGGTGGCGACGCCCCGACCCTCGGGGTGATCGGGCGGCTCGGTGGACTCGGCGCGCGGCCGGAGCGGATCGGGTTCGTGTCCGACGGCGACGGTGCGCTGGTCGCGCTCGCGGTCGCCGGGAAGCTCGGCCGGATGTTGCTCCGCGGTGACCAGCTGCCGGGTGACGTGATCGTCGCGACGCACGTCTGCCCGGACGCGCCGACCCGCCCGCACGACCCGGTGCCGTTCATGGACTCGCCGGTGGAGCTCGGCGCGATGAACGACCACGAGGTCGAGCCGGCGATGGAGGCGGTGCTGTCCGTCGACACCACCAAGGGCAACCGGATCGTGAACCACCACGGGTTCGCGATCTCGCCGACGGTCAAGGAAGGCTGGATCCTGCGGGTCAGCGAGGACCTGCTCGAGGTCGCGTCCCAGGTGACCGGCCGGCTGCCCGCCGTACTGCCGCTGACGATGCAGGACATCACGCCGTACGGGAACGACGTGTACCACGTGAACTCGATCCTGCAGCCGTGTACGGCGACCAGCGCGCCGGTGGTCGGGGTGGCGATCACGACCGAGACTGCCGTACCGGGCTGCGGCACCGGGGCGACCGACCTGGCGAGTGTCGAGTCCGCCGCCCGGTTCTGTGTCGAGGCCGCGAAGAGCTACGGCGCCGGCGCCGTAGAGCTGTTCGACCCGGCCGACTTCGACCGGCTCACGACGCGCTACGGCTCCATGCGTCACCTGCAGACGATGGGTTCCTAGTTGGTCTGCCAGAGGCCGAGGATGTTGCCTTCCGGGTCCTTGAAGTAGCCGGCATACCCCATGTCGCCGACCGGCAGCTTCTCGCCGATCGGTTCGCCGCCGAGGCTCTCGATGGTCTTCCAGGCCGCGTCGATGTCCGGGACGTCGACGGTCAGGATCGGCCGGGTGAGCTCGGCGGTGCGCTGGAACATGCCGCCGTTGATGAACCCGGGCTCGGACGGCATCGACTGCTCGTTCACCGGGCCGGTCGAGACCATCGTGTAGTTCATTTCGGGCATCTCCATCAGGTTCCACCCGAACGCCTCGCGGTAGAACGCCCGCGCTCGCTCCGCGTCGTCGTACGGCACCTCGAAGTGCACGATCCGACCTGTCATCGCAGTCCCCTCCCACTGGTACGCCGCTAGTGCCGACGCTAGACCTGGTACGCCGGTGCAACCAGCCCGCACCGAATACGGTGGGGGGTGTCTGTCTCCGGCTTACCTGTTCGTCGGTGGAGTGACAGGGAGGATGGGCCTATGAAGTACTTGCTGATGATCTGTGGTGACGAGTCGGCCGCCGCGCACGCCAACGACGGGTGCGGGGGCTGGACCGAGGAGATGACGTCGCGGGGCGTCGTCGCCGGTGGCGCGGGGCTGCGGCCGCCGGACGAGGCGACGACGGTCCGGGTGCGCAACGCGGAGGTGCTGCTCACCGACGGGCCGTTCGCCGAGACGAAGGAACAGATCGGTGGCTTCGTGCTGATCGACTGCGCCGACCTGGACGAGGCGATCGAGATCGCGTCGAAGCACCCAGCGGCCGGGTACGGCACGATCGAGATCCGGCCGGTGCTGGAACCGCCACCAGGAGTGGTGTGACCTTCGAGGACATCTACCGGCAGGAGTGGGGCCAGGTGGTCGCCACTCTGATCGGGATGACCGGTGACTGGGAGCTGGCTGAGGAGTGCGCCCAGGAGGCGTTCGCCGCGGCGCTGGAGCGCTGGCCGCGGGACGGCGTACCGGACCGGCCTGGTGCGTGGCTGACCACGACCGCACGCCACCGGGCGATCGACTGGCTGCGCCGTGAGGCGGTGGGCGCCGCGAAGCTCAAGGAGGTGGCCGCGATGCAGGACGAGCCGGATCCGCCGTACGACGTACCGGACGATCGGCTGCGGCTGATGTTCACGTGCTGCCATCCGGCGCTGGCGATGGAGGCGCGGGTGGCGCTGACGCTGCGGACGCTGGCCGGCCTGAGTACGACGGAGATCGCGCGGGCGTTCCTGGTCCCGGAGACCACGATGTCGAAGCGCCTGACCCGCGCGAAGCAGAAGATCCAGCACGCCGGCATCCCGTACCGCGTCCCGCCGGCCCATCTGCTGCCGGAGCGAACTCCCGCCGTACTGGCGGTCCTCTACCTCCTCTTCAACGAGGGGTACTCCGATGTTGTCCGCAGCAACCTCAGCGGTGAAGCGATCCGGCTCGCGCGTCTGCTGGTCCACCTGATGCCGGACGAACCAGAAGCCGGCGGACTGCTTGCGCTGATGCTCCTGCACGACGCCCGCCGCGAGACACGTCTAGCGCGTGACGGTGCGCTCATCACTCTCGAGGACCAGGACCGCACCCGCTGGGACCACGAGCAGATCACCGAAGGCGTAGACCTCCTCGACTCGGCGCTCCGTCGCGGTGAACCCGGCCCGTACCAGGTGCAGGCTGCCATCGCCGCCTGCCACGCCACCGCCCGCACCGCGGCCGACACCGACTGGCCACAGATCGCCGCCCTCTACGCCCAGCTCCCGCAGACCCCTGTCGTCGCCCTCAACCGAGCCGTAGCCATCGGCATGTCCGACGGACCCGCCATCGGCCTCCGCGTCCTCGACGACCTCTCCACCGGACCACTGGCCGACTACCACCTCCTCCCAGCCACCCGGGCCGACTTCCTACGTCGCCTCAACCGCCACCCCGAAGCAGCAACCGCCTACCGCGAGGCTCTGGCACTGGCCACCACCGAGTCCGAACGCCAGTACCTGCAGAAAAGACTCCGCGAGGTGTCTGCATCGGCCTAAGCCGTTCGTCGGTGGGTCATGACGGATATCAGAAGTGCGGTAACCGCCGAGCGCTCCGAGTTCGCGAACGTGCTCGCAGGCCTGACCGACGACCAGTGGGACCAGCCGACGCTGTGCGCCGGGTGGCGCGTCCGGGAGCTGGTCGCGCACATGACCATGCCATACCGGACCTCCGGGATGCAGTTCGTGACGGGGATGGTGCGGGCCGGCGGGAAGTTCAATCGGTACGCCGACAAGCAGGCGCGGCGGGACGCGGAAGAGATGACGTCGGCCGAGTTGCTGGACTGTCTTCGGCAGAACGTCGACCACCCGTGGAAGCCGCCGGGAGGTGGCTACGAAGGCGCGCTCTCGCACGACGTCATCCACGGGCTCGACGCAACTGTTGCCCTGGGCCTCGACCGCCGGGTACCGCTGGAACGCCTGCGACTGATCTTCGACGCCATGAAGCCACGCCAGCTCAAGTACTTCGGCGTCGACCTGACCGGCGTCCAACTGCAAGCCACCGACCTCGACTGGACCTACGGCACCGGTACGCCGCTGAAACGCCCGGCGCAGGAACTGCTCCTGCACCTGTGCGGCCGAACGATTGGAGTCACCCGATGATCATCTGCCTCCCGATCGAGGACCGCTCGCGCTCGTACGTGTTCTACCAGGAAGCGCTCGACCTGAAGCCAGTTGGCGAACCGGACGAGGACGGGATTCCCGAACCGCTGCAGTTCGCGCTCGCGGACGACGTGACCATGATGCTGATCCCGACCGGCGGCTTCGGCTGGGTGTTGGGGGACCAGCCCGCTGCGCCGCGTGGGCAGAGTGAGTGCATTCTGAGCGTGCGCCTCGACAGTGCGGACGCTGTCGATGTACTGAACGCTCAGGCGGTCGCCGCCGGGGCAGTGCAGGTGACGGCGCCGACCCGAAAGCCGTGGGCGTACCTGGCCACCTTCACTGATCCCGACGGACACCTGTGGATGGTCACCACCGGTTAGAGCACGCGGTGCCGGAACGTCTTGGCGCTGCGGGTGCCTGTGGCGTGGTGGCGGAAGAGGCGGCCGCCGTACCGAAGCCACTCGACCTGACCGTTGTCGCCGCGGACGAAGTTGACGCGGACGTGGGTCGGCGTACCGTCCGGGTTCAAGGCGAGCGCGAAGTCCTTGCGGTAGAAGGCGAAGCGGAACAGCGCCTGCCCGCTCGCGCCGGCGGCCAGCTCGCCCTTGTCGGCGGTGACGTCGAGACCGAGCTCCTCCGGCTTCCCGTCGAACCCGATCTGCTGTGACACGTACGTACCTTCGAACTCCGCGAGCTGACGGGCCGGCAGCTGGCGCGGTACGGCGGGCAGGTTGTTCACGCCGGCGAACTCCTGCAGCGCCCAGTCGTCGGCGAACAACTCGGCCACCAGCAACGGACCACTCTCCGAGTTCGTCAGCAGTGTGATGGCGAAGTCCCGCTGCGGCACGAACAAGAAGCCGGAGTGCTGGCCGTTCCAGTCGCCGCCGTGCTGGATCACGGTCGGGCCCTGGGCCGTCGGCCGCTGCATCCAGGTGACGCCGACGCCGTTCAGCTCGACGAACAGCGTGCCGCCAGGCCCTGGGTGGGACTGCATGGCCAGCCGCGCCCGATCGCTGAGCAGACGTGGGAATCCAGCGTGGCCCATGTGGAACCGCGCGTACCGCAGCTGGTCGCGCGGGCTCGAGATCAGCCCGCCGATCGAGTGCAGCGCCCGCGGCATCGCGTCGAACGACGGCTCGACGACCGCCTTGCCGTCGACCACGTTGTGCGACGCGGCGACGCTGAACCCGCCGAGCTCGCTGTGGAAGAACCGGCTGTGCGCGAGCCCCAGCGGATCGACGACGAGCTCGCGGGCGGCCGTCTCGTAGGGCTTCCCGGTCACCACCTCGATGATCCGCCCGGCCACGCCGATCGCGGCGTTGTTGTACGAGAACACCTTCCCGAGCGGAGTGAGCTGCGGGATCTTCGTCATGTCCGCGACGTACTTCGCGAGCGCGTCCTCGCCCTGACCGGTGTCCTCGAAGTAGTCGCCCTGCCAGCCGGCCGAGTGGTTCAGCAACTGCCGGACGGTGACCCGGGCGGCCACCGACGCGTCCTGGGTCGCGAAGTCCGGGAGGTACGCGCGCACCGGCCGGTCGAGGCTGATCCGGCCGCTCTCGACGAGCCGCATGATCGCCGTCGCGGTGAATGTCTTGCTGGTCGAGCCGATCCGGAACACGGTGTCGGCCGACACCGGCTCGTTGGTGTCCACGCTGGTCACGCCGAAACCGCGGACGTACTCGCGGCCGCGGTACCAGACCCCGAGGCCGGCGCCGGGGATCGCGTACTTGGCCATCCCGGCCTCGATCTTCTCGGCGAGCCGCCCGATCGCGGCGGGTTCCCGGACACCGCCGGCCGTGGCGGGCAGGGTAGAAACAGCAGCAACCGGTACGGCGGCCGCCGCGGACTTGAGCACGGTACGACGGGTGAGCGACACGTCAACGTCTCCTCGGGGCGAGTAGGAATGGGTCCGTTGCCGCTATTATTACCACTGTTGGTATCAATGGATACCCTGAAAGAACCCTGATGGAGAGCCGATGGAGGAGTCGCCGACCCCGGTGCTGGACGTTCTGCTGCACCCGATCCGCTGGCGCATCGTGCAGCGCGTGCTCGGTCGCGAGGTGACCACCACCGACCTGAAGCGCGACCTGCCCGACATCCCCGCGACGACGCTCTACCGGCACGTCGCCGCGCTGATCGACGCCGGCTACCTGACCGTCGTCCGCGAGCGCAAGATCCGCGGTACGACGGAACGCACGCTCAGCCTGGACCAGACCAAGGTCGGCCGGATCGACGAGCGCGAGGCGCGCGCGATGACGCCGGAGCAGCACCGCCAGGCGTTCCTGATGATGCTGACCCGGCTCGCGGCGGACTTCGACCGCGTGGTCGACAGCGGCGACCTGTACCCGCGGATGAACCAGTTGGGCTACTCGCAGCTCGCCCTCTACCTCAGCTCCGAGGACATGGCCGACTTCCGCGCCCGCTTCACGGAACTGATCGAGCCTTACCTGGAAGAGTCGCCCGGAAAGGACCGCGTCGTTCTGTCGATGTTCTCGCTGCCGGACAGCTGATTAGTGGCGAGTGAGGCGGAGTTGGCCGACGTCGAGGTACCCGGAGGCGAAGCCGGCCTCGCAGTAGCCCAGGTAGTACTCCCAGACTCGCCGGAACGTCTCGTCGAACCCCTCCGCCCGGACGTCCTGCCAGTTGGCGGTGAACTGATGCCGCCAGCGGCGGAGCGTCTCGGCGTAGTCCGCACCGAACCTGTGGTCGTCGTCGACCGCCAGCGTGGTGTGCTGCGCCAGCGTCTCGTCGATGGCGGTCCGGGACGGGATCAGGCCACCGGGGAAGATGTACTTCTGGATCCAGCCGTACGAGTGCCGCGTGGCGAGCATCCGGTCGTGGTCCATCAGAATCGCTTGCAGGGCGACCGATCCGCCCGGTGCGAGCAGCTGGTCGAGAGCGCGGAAGTAGTCCGGCCAGTACTCCTCGCCGACCGCCTCGATCATCTCCACGCTGACGATGGCGTCGTACGAACCGGTCACCGCACGGTAGTCCTGCAGCCGCAGGTCGACGCGGTCGGCCAGTCCGGCGTCGGCGACGCGCTTCTGGGCCAACTGCAGCTGCTCGGTCGACAACGTCACTCCGGTGACCTGTGCGCCACGACGGGCCGCTGCGATCGCCAGTGTGCCCCAGCCGATCCCGATCTCCAGCACCTGACTGCCAGGGCCCACACCGGCCTGGTCGAGGATGCGCTCGACCTTTCGCGTCTGCGCGTCCTCGAGGTCCTGGGCGGACAGCGGTACGTCGTGGTCGAACAGTGCGGAGCTGTAGGTCATCCCAGGGTCCAGGAAGGCGCCGAACAGCGCGTTGCTGAGGTCGTAGTGCGCGCTGATGTTGTCGCGGGCACCTGTCAGCGTGTTGCGCTGTCGACTCGGGATGCGCTGGTCGACGACCCGCCGGAAGCGGAGCAGCCACCGCGGTACCAGCTGTGCGACCCGGGCCGCGAACGGCGTCAGCAGATCGCCCAGATCGGTTCCGTCGGCCGCGGTCCAGTCGCCGGCCATGTACGCCTCGCCCAGACCGATCTTCGGGTTGTGCGCGAGCCGCTCGAACATCGACTGCGGCCGGACGATCCGCAGGACCGGTGCGTCCGGCCCACCGCCGCCGCGCACTGTGCCGTCGGGGTAGAGCGCCCGTACCGGCACCTGGTCGAGCATCCGGTCGACGATCAGCCGGGTGAACCACGCGCGCACGCACAGCGGACGCAGCGCGGGGTGCCGGAGGCAAAGCGGCTGGGCAACGGTCAGAGTGCTCATCGAAGTCCTTCCTGGAGCGGGTGCACCGGCCGCTTGATCACGGGGAGCCGGCGGGCCCAGAGCCACAGGCCGTGCATCCGGATCAGCGCCGAGACCCGTTGTGGCATCAGCGGCATGCGTACTGCGGTGGACAACACTGCTCGACGCGTCGCAGGGCGCGGTACGCCGTCGAAGCTCGCGCCGAAGACCGTCCGGTCGCCACGGGACAGACTGACCTGCACGCGGACCTGGTCGTGGCCCAGCTCGAAACTGAGGCGGTACGTGCCGGACACGTCGTTGAACGGCGAGACGTAGAACTCCTTCGCGGTGTCGGCGCTGCCGTCCGCATCCGGGCGCAGCAGGTAGACGTGCCGTTCGCCGTACGTGTTGTGCACCTCCGCGACGACGTACGGGCTGTCGACGCACCAGAAGACGGTGAGCGGATCGAAGACGTGACCGAGCACGCGGGCGTTGGCCAGCATCACGACCCGTCCGTCGTACTCGATCCCGTGGCTGGACAGATAGCGGAGCAGATCGGCCTTGAGCGTCGGACCGTGGCCACCGAGGTGGTCGCGGGTCTCGAAGCGCGCCAACGGACGCAGGTACCACGGCAGCCGCGGTACGTCGTCCAGGTCGATCAGCCACTGGTACACCCGATGCCGGAACGCGTGCCGGACCGGGCCGGACCGCCCGTGCCGGACAGTGCCGGTGACGATCGCCGGGAGGGAGCGGGTCTGACCGGCGATCGTCACCAGCGGACTCCGAAGGACTCGGCCGCCGCGACACCGGAGCGGCAGCCGTCCTCATGGAATCCCCAGCCGTGGTACGCCCCCGCGAACGCGACCAGGCCGGTGTTGAGGCTCGCCAGCCGGCTCTGCGCGGCGACGGCCTCCGGGGTGTAGACAGGGTGCTCGTAGTCCATCCGGGCGATCACCTTCGCCGGATCGACGGTCTCGGCGCCGTTCAGCGTCACGAGGTACGTCTCGTCGGTGTCCAGTCCCTGCAACCGGTTCATCCAGTACGTCGTCAGCGGGGTGCCGGGACGCACCACGTAGTTCCAGGAGGCGCGGGCGTTCTTCGTTGCGGGAAGCAACGACGAGTCGGTGTGCAGGACGGTCTCGTTGCGGCTGTACTCGAACGGCCCGAGCACCGCCTTCTCCTCGGGCGTGGCGTCGGCCAGCAGGTCGAGCGCCTGGTCGGCGTGGGTCGCCAGCACCACCCGGTCGAAGTCGAGCGTGTTGCCGTCAGCAACGGTCACGCCGACGCCGTCAGGGTGCCGCTGGACGGACCGCACCGGTTGGCCGGCGCGGACCGCGTCGAGACGGTTTGCCACGGCAGCGACGTACTGGCGGGAGCCGCCGGTGACGGTCAGCCATTGGGGTGAACCGGTGACCGAGAGCATGCCGTGGTGGTCGAGGAACTTGAACAGGTAGCGCGCCGGGTACGTCAGGGCCGAGTTGCCGCCGCAGGACCAGACGCAGGACACCACGGGGACGGCGTACAGGCGGATGAAGGCCGGACTGAACTTCTCGTCCTCGAGGAACTCGCCGAGCGTCACGAGGTCGTGGTCGTCGGTTCGGGCCACGTACGCGGCGGCGCGGCGGTGGAAGCGGCGTACCTCGGTCAGGAGCTGCAGGAACCGCGGATCGGCGAGCCGGCGACGCTGCGCGAAGATCCCGGTCGCCCCGCGTCCGCCGGCGAACTCCAGGCCGCTGGCCGGGTCGCTGATGCTCATGCTCATCTCGGTCGGCTGCGTCGGCACGCCCAGCTCGCCGAACAGCCGGCGGAGCAGGGGATAGGTGCGGTCGTTGTGCACGATGAAGCCGGTGTCGATCGCCAGCCGCCGTCCGGCCGGGTCGGTGATGTCGTGGGTATGGGCGTGTCCGCCGAGCCGCGCGTCGGCCTCGAACAGGGTGACGTCGTAGCGCCGCGCGAGCAGATAGGCGGCGGTCAGGCCGGACACTCCGGCTCCGATCACAGCCACGGACTCGGTCATGGGCAGGGCCTCCAGGCTGTCTAAGGTTTGTCTAGAGATTAGGCATGCTGACCTGCACTAGTCAAAGGTCTGTCTAAAGTTTGTATAGTGTCCCTGTGGAGACTTCGGTGCGAGGTGACCTGCGGATCGGCGCGTTGAGCAAACGCGCCGGTGTCAGCGAGCACGTCCTGCGTGCCTGGGAGACCCGCTACGGCCTGCTGTCCCCGACGCGGTCGTCCGGCGGTTTCCGGCTGTACTCCGAGATCGACGTGCACCGGGTGCAGCGGATGCGGGCCTATCTCGCCGACGGACTGTCCGCGGCCGAGGCTGCCCGCGCAGTCCTGGCCGAGCCGGCGATGACGCAGCCTGCGCCGGCAGTGGGAGCACTGAGGGCAGCGGAGCCTGGCGGTGTCGCCGGGCTGCGGGACGCGTTGGACGAGCTGGACGAGCGTGCGGCGCACGTCGTCCTCGACCAGCTGTTCGGTGCGCTGACGATCGAGGCGGTGATCCGCGACGTACTGATCCCGTACCTCCACGACCTGGGCGATCGCTGGGCCAGCGGTGAGGTCACGGTCGGGCAGGAGCACTTCGCCAGCAACGTGATCCGCTCGCGGCTCGCCGCACTGTCGCCAGGCTGGGGTGGTGGCCAAGGACCACGCGCGCTGCTGGCCTGTCCGCCCGGCGAGCTGCACGACATCGCCCTGTTGTCGTTCGGTCTGGTACTCCGGCGCTCGGGCTGGCGGGTGATCTTCCTCGGCGCCGACTCGCCGATGAACGATGTCGAACGCACCACCGAGGCGCTGGCGCCCGATCTGGTGATGCTGGCCGCCTCCGACGCCACCCGCTTCGACTCCATCCGCCCCGAGCTGGTCCGGCTGGCGCGAAACCGTTCCCTCGCGCTGGCCGGACCTGGGGCCTCCACCGAGCTCGCAACCGCCGTCGGAGCGCAGTACGTCGAGTCCGACCCGGTCACTGCCGCGGAGCGATTGGCTGAGCGATGACCAGAGTCCTGGTAACCGGTGCCACCGGCTACATCGGCGGGCGGCTCGTCCCTGAGCTGCTTGCAGCCGGGTACGACGTCCGCGTACTCGCCCGGCGACCGCAGCGGCTGGAGACCCGTCCGTGGCGTCGCGGGGTCGAGGTCGTCGAGGGTGATGCCTCCGACCCGGCAGCGTTGACGAAGGCGCTGGAAGCCGTCGACGTGGCGTACTACCTGATCCACTCGCTCGGTACCGGCCGCCGCTTCGAGGAGCGCGACCGGCGTACCGCACTGACGTTCGGTACGGCGTGCCGCGAGTCCGACGTCGGCCGGATCGTCTACCTCGGCGGGCTGTACCCCGAGGGCGAGGAGCTGTCGCCGCACCTGGGGTCCCGTCGCGAGGTGGGGGAGATCCTGCTCGCGAGCGGCGTACCGACGACGGTGCTGCGCGCCGCGGTGATCCTCGGGTCCGGCTCGGCGTCGTTCGAGATGCTCCGGTACCTGACCGAGCGGTTGCCGGTGATGCTGACACCACGCTGGCTGGACACGCGGATCCAGCCGATCGCCGTGCGCGACGTACTGCACTACCTGGTCGGGTCGGCCCGGATGCCGGCCGAGGTGAACCGCGGCTTCGACATCGGCGGTCCGGACGTGCTGACGTACCGCGCGATGATGCAGCGGTACGCCGCCGTCGCCGGCCTCCGCCCGCGCCGCATCGTGACACTGCCACTCCTGAGCCCCGGTCTGTCGAGTCACTGGGTCGGACTGGTCACCCCGGTCCCCAGCGGCATCGCACGGCCGCTGGTCGACAGCCTGGTGCACGAGGTGGTCTGCAAGGACCACGACATCGACCAGTACGTCGACCCGCAGATCGCCGGCGGGATCGGGTTCGACCGCGCGGTCCAGCTGGCACTGAAGAAGGTGCACGACCTCGACGTGAGTACGTCGTGGGCGTCCGCCGCGACGCCGGGCGCACCGAGCGATCCGCTCCCCAGCGACCCGGACTGGGCCGGTGGCTCGCTGTACGTCGACGAACGCGACTGTGCGGTCGATGCGGAGCCGGAGCGGCTCTGGAAGGTCATCGAAGGCATCGGCGGCCAACGCGGCTGGTACTCCTGGCCGCTCGGCTGGTGGACCCGCGGACTGCTCGACCGGATCGTCGGCGGCCCCGGACTCCGCCGCGGCCGGCTGCACCCGGACACGCTGTCGGTCGGCGACCCGCTCGACTGGTGGCGCGTCGAAGCGATCGAACGCGGCCGCCTGCTCCGGCTCCGCGCCGAGATGCGCCTGCCCGGCGAGGCGTGGCTCGAACTACGTGCCGGGACCGACGAGCAGGGCCGCACGCTGTTCCGGCAGCGCGCCCTGTTCCATCCACGGGGACTGCCGGGGGAGCTGTACTGGGCGGCCATCCGCCCGTTCCACGACGTCGTCTTCGGTGGCATGCAACGCAACATCGCGCACGCCGCCGAACGAACCAAGGAGTCCCGATGATCGTCATCGAACGCGAAGTTGCGACAGCGGCCGCCCCCGAGCGGGTGTTCGACTACCTCTCCGATTTCCGCAGTACCGAGGAGTGGGATCCCGGTACGGTCCGCACCACCCTGATCAGCGGCGACGGCGGCGTCGGTACGACGTACCGCAACACCTCCCGCTTCAACGGCCGGGAGACCGACCTCACCTACGTGGTCGAGGACTTCACCCGACCGGACCGCCTGGTCCTGCGCGGCGAGAACCGCACCATCGTCGCCCGCGACATCATGACGTTCCGCTCCGAGTCCCACCTCACCCGGGTCACCTACCGGGCCGAGTTCCAGCTGAAGGGCCTGGCGCGCTTCGCGGAGTCCTTCCTGCGCAAGCCGTTCGAGCACCTGGGCGAAGAAGCCGAGGAGGGCCTACGCAACGCCCTGGGGAAGCTCGCCGCATGACCCTGGACACCTTGCTGGACCGCGCGGTCGTCCCCGGCTACACCAAACTCGGCTACGCAATCCGCAGTCGCACCTGGCCCGCCAACGACCCCGCTCCGCACGCCCTGCAAGGCAAAACCGCCATCGTCACCGGAGCCCGCACCGGCCTGGGCAAAGCCACCGCTGCGGGCCTGGCACGCCTCGGCGCCACCGTCCACCTGGCCGTCCGCAACGCCGAGAAAGCCGCCCCCGCCCTGGCCGACCTCCAGCGCGAAGTCCCCGAAGCCACCTTCGTCCTCGACGAATGCGACATCTCCGACCTGGACTCAGTCCGCGCGTACGCCGCCACCATCACCACCCCCATCGATGCCTTGATCCACAACGCCGGCGTCATGCCCCCCAAACGCACCGAGTCAGCCCAGGGCCACGAGCTGACCCTGGCGACCCACGTCCTCGGCCCGCTCCTGTTGACCGAGCTGCTGCGGGACCAGTTGAAGAACGGCCGCGTAATCCTGGTCGCCTCCGGAGGCATGTACACCCAGCCCCTACCGACCGACCCCGAATACCGCGACGCCCCCTACAAGGGCGCCACCGCCTACGCCCGCAGCAAGCGCATCCAGGTAGCGCTAACGCCACTCCTGGCCGCGGACATGACCCCCACCTTCGTCGCCAGCATGCACCCAGGCTGGTCCGAGACTCCAGGCCTCACCGAGTCCCTCCCCGGCTTCAGCAAACTCACCGGCCGCCTCCTCCGCACCGCCGACGAAGGCGCCGACACCACGGTCTGGCTGGCAGCCACTAACCCCCGACCCCCCACCGGCAAGTTCTGGCACGACCGCAGCCCCCGCCCCACCCACTACCTCAAACGAACCCAAGAAACCCCAGAAGCCCGCCAAGCCACCTGGACCTACTGCCGCACAGCAGCAGGAATCTGAAGCACCCCAATCGCGCGGGCGTTGACCAACACCCACCCCACCACGCCGACCCCCCGACACCACATCCCCGCGCCACCACGCCCAAGGGGGGTCCGGGGGGGCGAAGCCCCGCCGGGCGGGTTCTGGGGGTTGCACCCCCAGAAAACACAGCGGCCGATCCACGTGCGCGCTTTCCGCGCACAGAGATCGGCCAGATCGGTCGCGCCCCCGGCAGGATTCGAACCTGCGCACCCGCCTCCGGAGGGCGGTGCTCTATCCCCTGAGCTACGGGGGCTCAGGAACGTGCTGAACAGTAGCAGGAAGTTCATCGAATCCCCGAATTGGGGTGACCGTCGGCGTGCTGGTGCCTCGTCAAGCAACGTTGAGGTTGTCAACGTCGAGTGGTTCACCTCTGAAGTCGCCCCTCTGCCGCCTGCATGCGCGGCGTTCAGGGACGACGTCAGGGGTGAACCACCCCGGGCGCGTGCCCCGCAGATCCAAGGCGCGGGTGTGGGGAGGATCTTGCGCCGGAATCGGGCCGCAATTCTCCCCAACCCCGCCCCTTTCCAGCCGCCCGCCACGACCGCGGAGCACTACCTACCCACAACGACCAGCACAACTCCCCACGCCACCACCGACACCCCGACACGACCTCACCTTCCTCGACACGGCAGTAGAAACCTGGGACGCGCAAACCGGGGATCTCTCTCGTTCTGGTGCTAGCTGCCCCATCCAGGCGTGCACGCGCTCGAGTCGTGGGAGGCGAACAACAACAACAACAGCTTCGCTGCCGTCTCGCCGGACGTGCAGTGGATGGTGACGGGGGAGTGGGGCACGATGGACCGCCTGCTCGTCCTGCCGATGCCCGGGGTGGCCGCCACCGACCCGGCCGGTCGGCCCCAGCGACGTCACCGGCCACGTCACGTCGCTGGGCAGCTCCCGCTCCGGAGTGTCTGCTCGGGGCAGTTCGAGGTTGAGGGGGTCGACTACTCCGAGTACGACGAGACGCTCCGGGTGGTCGTGATGTCGCCGGGTGTCTGCGGTGGGAATCGACAACAAGACGTACCGCTTCCAGCGCTGAGGACCCGTTCCAGGATCACCCTGAGTGAACCCTGGAACCCCGGTGCGGCGGGATCGGTTCCGTGGCGCGCGCCGTCATAGTGGACGTAAGCCCAACAGCGGAAAGGAAACAGGTACTTCTCATGGCTAGCTCTCTGGTCCGCCCGTCTCACGATCGCTGGATCGGCGGTGTCTGCTCCGGACTCGCTCGCCGGTTCGGTATCTCGGCCAACACGATGCGACTGATCTTCGTAGTCAGCTGCCTGCTGCCCGGCCCGCAGTTCCTGATCTACATCGCGCTCTGGATCATCATGCCGTCGGAGCGCTGACCCCGGCGGTCGGCCGTCCGGGCGGCACGTGGCAACCTGGCTCTCCATGAGAGCAGGTACGTGGCGCCGGGCGGCCTGGACGGCGGCCCTGCTCCTCGCGAGCGGTGTGGTCGGTGGCTGCCAGGTCGGCCCGGCGCCGCCCGCGGCGGCTGATCTCCGGACCGGTGCGCCACCCTGGGACGCGCCCCGGGACGCGGTCTCCTACATCGACAAGGCCGGGTTCGAGCGGCTCCCGCTGGACTTCTCCGGCCCGTCGCCGTACACGCTGAACATCGCGGTCACCGTCGACGGCAAGCCGGTACAGGTACCGGCCGGGATCGGCATCGACCGCCTCCGCGCCGAGCAGGCCGCCATCCACACCCACACCACCGACGGCGTGGTCTGGGTCGAGGCCAAGACCGCCGCCGAGCGCCCCACGCTCGCCCAGTTCTTCACCCTCTGGGGCATCCGGTACGACGCCACTTGCCTCGCTGACGCCTGCACCACCATGAAAGTCACCATCGACGGAAAACCAGCCCCCTGGGACACCCCACTGGTGCGCAACAGCCACATCTCGATCACCGCTCGTCACTGACCCCGTGCAATCAGTGCTACGGTTTTTGCTAGCACCGAAGGCAAAGGAGGCCCGGTATGGCGGCGATCACCGTGCGGAGCCTGGACGACGACGTGAAGCACCGGCTGCGGGTTCGCGCGGCCGAACACGGGCGATCGATGGAGGCCGAAGTGCGCGCGATCCTGATGGCCGCCGTGGCTGAGCAGGACGAGCCCAAGAACTGGCTCCTGGCGCTGCACGAGCGCTGCGCGGCGATCGGCGGGGTCGAACTGGACATTCCGCCGCGCACCGGTGGGCATCGTGCGGCAGTGAACTTCGACTGAACTTCGACTGATGATCGTTCTGGACACCAATGTCGTCTCGGAGCTGATGAAGCAGGTTCCGGACGCGGCCGTGTGGCACTGGACCCGCGACAACCTGGGTGCGGAGTTCCGCACCACGGCGATTACCGTCGCCGAGATCCATACCGGTATCGAGCGGATGCCGGGCGGCCGGAGGCGCACGCAGGTGCGGGAGGCCGCGGACGCGCCCTTCGCTTCCGCCTTCGTCGAGGACGAGATCCTGTCGTTCACGGCGGAAGCCGCGATGGCCTATTCGGTGGTGATGCGTGACCGGCGCCGGGCCGGTCTGCCGATCGAGCCGCTGGACGCGCAGATCGCCGCGATCTGCTTGGTGGAGCAAGCTCCGCTCGCGACCAGGAACACGGCCGACTTCGCGCGGACCGGCGTCGAGTTGATCAATCCCTGGGCCTGACCGGGGCGGTGGGGTGGGGACGGCCTGGGCGCAGCCCGGCGTACCGGGCTGTGGATGGTGAGTCAAGGGTTTGGGCGGGGGCCCATTAGGCTGAGCCGGTGACTCCGGAACAGCTCGCTGCGAAGATCCTCCAGGCCCTGGCCGCGCTCGCCGACGACGGCACCATCACCGTCGAGGGCGGGCTGCCGCGCGAGCTGAAGGTCGAACGCCCCAAGAACCCCGAGCACGGGGACTACGCCACCAACGTCGCGATGCAGCTCGGCAAGCGCGCCGGGCTGAATCCGCGGCAGTTCGCCGAGCTGCTCGCCGCCCGGCTCCGCGACGACGAGGCGATCACCGCGGTGGACATCGCCGGGCCGGGGTTCATCAACCTGCGGGTCGCGGCGGATGCCCAGGGCAAGGTCGCGCAGGCGATCCTGGACGCGGGCCCGGCGTACGGGACCACCGACAGCCTGCAGGGCCGGACGATCAACCTCGAGTTCATCTCGGCGAACCCGACCGGCCCGCTGCACCTCGGCCATACCCGCTGGGCCGCCGTCGGTGACGCGCTGGCCCGGGTGCTGGCCGCGGCCGGCGCGAGCGTCACCCGCGAGTTCTACATCAACGACCGCGGCAACCAGATGGACAAGTTCGGCGCCAGCCTGCAGGCCGCGGCGCACGGCGAGCCGATCCCCGAGGACGGCTACCACGGTGAGTACATCGGCGACCTGGCGCAGCGGATCGTCGCCGAGGTGCCCGGGATCACCGAGCTGCCCGCCGACGAGCAGGTGATCGCCTTCCGCGAGGCGGGGTACGAGCGGCAGCTCAAGGAGCAGCAGGAGCAGCTCGAGCACTTCCGGACCAAGTTCGACGTCTGGTTCTCCGAGCGCAGCCTGCACGAGCAGGACGGCGTACCGCACGCGATCCAGAAGCTCCGCGACCAGGGCCACCTGTACGAGGCCGACGACGCGCTCTGGATGCGGACGACGGACTTCACCGACGACAAGGACCGCGTGCTGATCCGGTCGAACGGCGAGCCGACGTACTTCGCTTCCGACGCGGCGTACTACGTGAACAAGCGCGAGCGTGGTTTCGAGACCTGCGTCTACCTGCTCGGCGCCGACCACCACGGCTACGTGAACCGGCTGAAGGCGATCGCGGCCTGCGCCGGCGACGACCCCGAGCACAACATCGAGATCCTGATCGGCCAGCTGGTGAAGATCCTCAAGGGCGGCGCGGAGATGCGGCTGTCCAAGCGGGCCGGCACCATCGTCACGCTCGCCGAGCTGGTCGAGGAGGGCGGCGTCGACGCGCTGCGCTACACGCTCTGCCGCTACCCGGCCGACTCCCCGCTGACCCTGGACATCGAGGAGATGACCCGCCAGGCCAGCGAGAACCCGGTGTTCTACGTGCAGTACGCGCACGCCCGGCTGGCCTCGATCCTGCGCAACGCCGACGAGCTCGGCATCAAGCTGGACGAGTTCGACCCGGGCCTGCTCAGCCACGAGCGGGAGGGCGACCTGCTCCGCGCGCTCGCCGAGTTCCCGCGGGTGGTCGCCACTGCCGCCGAGCTGCGGGAGCCGCATCGGATCGCGCGGTACCTCGAGGACACCGCGTCGGCGTTCCACAAGTTCTACGACAGCTGCCGCGTGCTGCCGCGCGGCGACGAGGAGGTGGAGCCGGTGCACAAGGCTCGCCTGACCCTGGTCTCCGCGACCCGGACCGTGCTCGCCAACGGGCTCGACCTGCTCGGCGTCTCCGCACCGGAGCGGATGTGAGGGCGCACGAGGCGGGCGCCCTGCACGCCCAGAACGGGAACCGCGTCCCGGCCTGGCTGCTGACCCCGCACGACGTCAACGACCTGGTCCCGCAGCTGTGGTCGTCCACGGCGAAGAAGTCCGCCGAGGGTTCGCTGACCGTCGGCGATGTCGACCTGCGCGACCTGGTCGCCGAGCACGGCAGCCCGGCGTACGTGCTGGACGAGGACGACTTCCGGGCCCGGGCGCGCGCGTTCAAGCACGCCTTCAAGGACTTCGACGTCTACTACGCCGGCAAGGCCTTCCTCTGTACGACGGTCGTCCGCTGGGTGCTCGAGGAGGGGCTGAACCTCGACATCTGCAGCGGCGGTGAGCTGGCCGTCGCGTTGCGCGCGGGCGCGGACCCGAAGCGGCTCGGTTTCCACGGCAACAACAAGTCCGAGTCCGAGCTGGCCCGGGCGCTGGACGCCGGTGTCGGCCGAATCATCGTCGACTCGCAGTACGAGATCTCCCGGCTGATCGAGCTGGCCGGCGAGCGTGGGACCACCGCGCCGGTGATGATCCGCGTGACGGCGGGCGTCGAGGCACACACCCACGAGTACATCGCGACCGCGCACGAGGACCAGAAGTTCGGCTTCTCGATCACCTCCGGCGCGGCCTTCGAAGCCGTTGCCCGGGTCAACGAAGCGCCGGAGCTGGAGCTGCTCGGCCTGCACTCGCACATCGGCTCGCAGATCTTCGACTCGTCCGGGTTCGAGGTCGCGGCCAAGCGCGTGATCGCCTTGCACGCAAGGGTTTCCGACGAGCTCGGCGTCGACATGCCCGAGCTCGACCTGGGCGGCGGTTTCGGGATCGCCTACACCACCCAGGACGACCCGTCCGACCCGGCGCAGCTGGCCACCGAGATGGGCAAGATCGTCGAGCACGAGTGCCGGGCCTTCGGCGTCGAGGTGCCCAAGGTCTCGATCGAGCCGGGGCGCGCGATCGTTGGTCCGGCGGTGTGCACGGTCTACTCGGTCGGCACGGTCAAGGAGGTCGAGCTGGACGCCGGCGCCTCCCGGACGTACGTGTCGGTCGACGGCGGGATGAGCGACAACATCCGCACCGCGCTGTACGACGCCGACTATTCCTGCACGCTCGTCAACCGGTACTCCGACGCCGAGCCGACGCTCGCCCGGGTCGTCGGCAAGCACTGCGAGGCCGGGGACATCATCGTGAAGGACGAGTTCCTGCCGTCGGACGTGCAGCCGGGCGACCTGCTCGCCGTCCCCGGGACCGGTGCGTACTGCCGGTCGATGGCGAGCAACTACAACCACGTACCGCGGCCACCGGTGATCGCGGTCAAGGACGGCCGGACGCGTGTCGTCGTCCGCCGTGAGACCGAAGACGACCTGCTTCTCCTCGACATGGGGGCCGCCGAATGAACGCTGTGAAGGACGACAAACCTCTCAAGGTGGGCCTGCTCGGTTGTGGCGTGGTCGGCACCGAGGTGGTGCGGATCCTGACCGAGCAGGCGGACCATCTAGCGGCCCGCGTCGGCGCCCGGCTGGAGATCGCCGGCATCGCCGTACGCCGGCCCGGACGTGCGCGCGATATCGCCGTCGACCCGGACCTGATCACCACCGACGCCCAGGCGCTGGTCTCGCGCGGCGACCTGGACCTGGTGATCGAGGTGATCGGCGGCCTGGAGCCGGCCCGCGGCCTGATCCTGACCGCGCTCGAGCACGGCGCCTCGGTCGTCACGGCCAACAAGGCACTGCTCGCCGAGGACGGCCCGACATTGTTCGCGGCCGCGGAGAAGTACCAGCGCGACCTGTACTTCGAGGCCGCCGTGGCCGGCGCGATCCCGATCCTGCGGCCGCTGCGCGAGTCGCTCGCCGGTGACGACGTGATCCGGGTGATGGGCATCGTCAACGGCACCACGAACTACATCCTCGACAAGATGGACACCACCGGCGCCGGCTTCGACGAGGCGCTCGAAGAAGCCCAGGCCCTCGGGTACGCCGAGGCGGATCCGACCGCAGACATCGAGGGGTTCGACGCGGCGGCGAAGGCGGCGCTGCTGGCCAGCCTCGCGTTCCACACCCGGGTCTCGATCGCCGACGTACACCGCGAAGGCATCACCGAGGTGTCCGCGACCGACATCGCGTCGGCCCGCGAGATGGGCTGCGTGGTGAAGTCGCTGGCGATCTGCGAGCTGGACGAGGCGACCGACTCGGTGAGCGCCCGGGTGTACCCGGCGATGATCCCGGTCACCCACCCGTTGGCCAGTGTTCGGGACGCGTACAACGCCGTTTTCGTGGAAAGCAAGGCAGCTGGACGCCTGATGTTCTATGGTCGTGGTGCCGGCGGCGCCCCGACGGCCAGTGCAGTCCTCGGGGATCTGGTGTCCGCCGCGCGCAACCGGCTCAAGGGTGTGCCGGGGGTCGGCGAGTCGTCGTACACCCAGCGGGCCGTCCGGCCGATGGGCGACGCGATGACCCGCTACCACGTGTCGCTGGACGTGGCCGACAAGGCCGGTGTGCTGGCGGCGGTGGCCCATGCCTTCTCCGAGCACGACGTGTCGATCCAGACCGTCCGCCAAGAGGGCCGGGGCAGCGACGCGCAACTGGTGGTGGTCACCCACACCGCGACCGACGCCGCGTTGTCCGCGACCGTGGAGTCCTTGCGGGACATGGACATCGTCCGTGAAGTCAGCAGTGTGATGCGGGTAGAAGGCGAGTAGGTCAATGGTGCACCAGTGGCGTGGCGTGATCGAGGAGTACAGAGACCGGCTTCCCGTTTCGGCGGACACGCCGGTGGTCACGCTCGGCGAGGGCGGGACGCCGCTGGTGGCCGCGCAGTGGCTGAGCGAGCAGAGCGGGTGCGAGGTCTGGCTGAAGGTCGAGGGCAACAACCCGACCGGCTCGTTCAAGGACCGCGGGATGACGGTCGCGATCTCGCTGGCCGCGCAGGCCGGTGACAAGGCGGTGGTCTGCGCCTCGACCGGCAACACGTCGGCCTCGGCGGCGGCGTACGCCGTCCGGGCCGGGATGCTGCCGCTGGTGGTGATCCCGGCGGGCCGGATCGCGAAGGGCAAGCTGGCGCAGGCGATCGTGCACGGCGCCAAGCTGGTGCAGATCGACGGCGGCTTCGACGACTGCCTGCGGATCGTCCGTGAGCTCGGCAAGAACTACCCGGTCGCCCTGGTGAACTCGGTCAACCCGGTCCGCCTCGAGGGCCAGAAGACCGCCTCCTTCGAGGTCTGCGACGCGCTCGGCGACGCCCCGGACCTGCATCTGCTGCCGGTCGGCAACGCGGGCAACATCGCGGCCTACTGGAAGGGCTACCAGGAGTACGCCAAGGACAAGCTCGCCACCCGGACCCCGCGGATGTGGGGTTTCCAGGCGGCCGGCGCGGCGCCGATCGTGCGCGGCGCGATCGTCGAGAAGCCGGACACCGCGGCCACCGCGATCCGGGTCGGCAACCCGGCGTCCTGGACGCTCGCCGAGGCAGCCCGGGACGAGTCCGGCGGCCGGATCGAGATGGTCACCGACGAGCAGATCCTGGCCGCGCAGCGTGAGCTCGCGGCCCGCGAAGGCGTCTTCGTCGAGCCCGCCTCGGCGGCCGGGGTCGCGGGTCTGCTGCACGCGAAGGCCGAAGGCTGGCTGCCGGGCGGCTCGACCGTGGTGATCACGGTCACCGGTCATGGCCTGAAGGACATCGACACCGCGCTCGACCACGCCGCCATCGAGGAGCCGCCGGTCACCGCGGCCGACACCGATGCCGTCGCCCGCGTCGCCGGTCTGAGCTGAGATGGGCGACCCGAAGCCGGAGCCGGAGTCCGGCAGCAACCGGCGGCCTTGCGACCAGGTGCGGGTCCGGGTGCCCGCCACGAGCGCGAACCTCGGCCCCGGCTTCGACGCCTTCGGCCTCGCCCTGACCCTGTACGACGATCTCGTCGTCACCCCGGGTGGGTCCGGGGTCACCGTCTCGGTGAGTGGCGAGGGCGAAGCCGACGTACCGCTCGACGAGACGCATCTGGTGGTGCGGTCGATCCACGCGGGGCTCGAGGCGCTGGGTGCTTCGGTGCCGGGCTTCACCTTGCGCTGCGAGAACCGGATTCCGCACGGGCGGGGTCTCGGATCGTCGTCGGCGGCGATCGTCGGCGGGCTGGCCGCGGCGTTCGCACTGGCCGGCGAACCGCTCGATCGCGAGCGGCTCGTCGTCCTGGCGAACGAGATCGAAGGGCATCCGGACAACGTCGCGGCGGCCGCCCTCGGAGGGTTCACGATCGCTTGGACGGAAGGCGATACGGGCCGGGCGGTCAGGTTGGAGCCGGCGGACGGAATCGACGCGGTCGCTTACGTACCTGACAATCACGTGCTCACCAAACAGGCGCGCGGGTTGCTGCCGGGCGTTGTTTCCCACACCGACGCCGCGGCGAACGCCGGCAAGGCCGCATTGCTCGTCGCCGCGCTGACCGGGCGGCCCGAGTTGCTGCTGACCGCGACCGAGGACCGACTGCACCAGGAGTACCGCGAACCGGCGATGCCGGAGAGTCTCGCGCTGGTCCACAAACTGCGCGGAAGTGGTCTGGCCGCGATCATCAGCGGGGCCGGCCCGACGGTCGCCGTACTGGGTGGTCATGTTGAGAAGAGTGCAGGTCACGGGTCGTTTTTCCGTGGTACGCCGGAGCCGCCGGACGGCTGGGCGAAGTACGAACTGGGGATCGATCCAGTCGGTGTACAGGTCTGGTCGATGGAGGCCGGGTAGCTCGGGGAATGGTCCGGTGCTGACACGCGTTGCAGTGGGTGAGACAGGCAGAGGACCCGCAGTGGTGCTAGTCTCGACTCACCCGATCCCCTCCAGGTGATCGGTGTGCTCTCGCCACGATCCGGGCTGTGCTCCCGGCACCCTGTGTTGTGTGGCGACCCTCCTGTGGATGTGACCTTGCGCCGCCTGCGTCGGAGATGTCCTGGGGGACTCAGATCTAGCGAGAGCCTCTTGATACCCCGCGTGCCCGTTGTGCGGTCGTGGGCGGAATGACATTGGTCGATGAGCCTGTCGGACATCGACGATCCGTGTGGGAAGGACCTCACGTGACAGAAACTGTTGAAGCCTCCAGCGGAGCCGGTACGTCGGCCCCGGGTACCGACGCCGTGGCCACCACCACGACGCGTCGCCGGAAAGCCGGAGGCGGCCTCGAGGGCATGCTGCTCCCCGAGCTCAAGCAGCTCGCCGGGACGCTCGGCATCAAGGGCACCGGCGCGCTGCGCAAGGGCCAGCTGATCGAGGCGATCAAGGCCGCCCAGACCGGTGGTTCCGCCGGTTCTTCCGCGGGCGGCTCCACCGGCGGTTCCCGGGCGAAGGTGACGCAGCCGACGCTCGACGAGGCCGCCGAGGCGTCCGCGCCGAAGAGCGCCGAGACGCCGGCCAAGCGCGAGGGAGGCAGTCGCCGGACCCGCGCCGCGGCCCAGAAGGACGTACAGCCGGAGCCGGCCGAGGAAGCTCCGCGGAACCCGGGCCGGAACGGTGTCGCCGCCGAGGCCGCCGTCGAGGCGCCCGTGGTGCGGGAGACGCAGCCGGACACCGCCGCGCAGAACGGCGCCACCGAGCGGGCCGAGGTCCGTACCGAGGAGCGCGCCGACGACCGCGGCGAGAACCAGGGCCGCAGCCGCGACCGGAGCCGGGACAACACCCGGGACAACAACCGCGACGGCAACCAGAACCGCGACCGGAGCCGCGACAACAACCGCGACGGTCAGCGTGACGGCAACCGGGACAACCGCGAGAGCCGGGACAACCGCGGCGACAACCAGCGGAACCGCCAGGACCAGAACGACCGCAACGCCGACCGGAACACCGACCGCAACACGGATCGGAACTCGGACCGGAACGCGGATCGGGGCGAGGACGGCGAGGGTCGTCGCCGGCGCCGCCGGGGCCGCGACCGGGACCGCAACCGCGACGGCAGCCAGAGCAGCAGCCCCCGCGACACCAGCACCCGCAACCGCGGCCGCGGCGAGCGGTACGACGCCGAGCCGACGATCAGCGAGGACGACGTCCTGGTCCCCGCGGCCGGCATCCTCGACGTGCTCGACAACTACGCCTTCGTCCGGACCAGCGGCTACCTGCCCGGCCCGAACGACGTGTACGTCGCGCTCTCGATGGTGAAGCGCTACGGCCTCCGCAAGGGTGACGCGATCACCGGTGCGGTGAAGCAGCCGCAGGACGGCGAGCGCAAGGAGAAGTTCAACCCGCTGGTCCGGATCGACACCGTGAACGGTGCGGACCCGGAGATCGCCAAGCAGCGGCAGGACTTCAACAAGCTCACCCCGCTGTACGCGACCGAGCGGCTCCGCCTGGAGACCGAGCCGGGCATCCTGACCACCCGGATCGTCGACATCGTCAGCCCGATCGGCAAGGGTCAGCGTGGTCTGATCGTCTCGCCGCCGAAGGCCGGTAAGACGATGGTGCTGCAGGCGCTCGCGAACGCGATCACCACGAACAACCCCGAAGTACACCTGATGGTCGTGCTGGTGGACGAGCGGCCCGAAGAGGTCACCGACATGCAGCGCACGGTCAAGGGCGAGGTCATCGCCTCGACCTTCGACCGGCCGGCCGACGACCACACCACGGTCGCGGAGCTGGCGATCGAGCGGGCCAAGCGGCTCGTCGAGCTCGGCCACGACGTCGTCGTGCTGCTGGACTCGATCACCCGGCTCGGCCGCGCGTACAACATCGCGGCCCCGGCCAGCGGCCGGATCCTGTCCGGTGGTGTCGACTCGTCGGCGCTGTACCCGCCGAAGCGGTTCTTCGGTGCGGCCCGGAACATCGAGGACGGCGGCTCGCTGACCATCCTCGCGACCGCGCTGATCGAGACCGGCTCGAAGATGGACGAGGTGATCTTCGAGGAGTTCAAGGGCACCGGCAACATGGAGCTCCGGCTGCGCCGCGAGTTCGCCGACCGGCGGATCTTCCCGGCCATCGACGTGGTCGCCTCCGGCACCCGCCGCGAGGAACTGCTGATGTCCAAGGACGAGACCCAGGTCGTCTGGAAGCTCCGCCGGGTGCTGTCCGCGCTCGACGGCCAGGCCGCCCTGGAGCTGCTGATCGGCAAGCTCAAGGAGAGCAAGTCGAACATCGAGTTCCTGCTCCAGGTGAACAAGACCACCCCGTCGACGACGGCCGGTCACAGCACCGACAACGGCAACTGACATCGTCGGTTCTCAGCTAGCTGAGGGAGACCTCAGCTAGCTGAGAAAAACTGTCCTCAGGGTTCATCTCGACCTCATCGAAGGTTTCTTCCCGGAGGAATGCTCCACCCCGTCAAGTTTCGACAGACTTCGGCGGGAGTGGGAATGCGCACACGATGGCGACTGGCAGCGGTCCTCGGGATCGCGCTGGTAGCGGCGACCGGGGTCGCGGCCGCGAACGTGACCGGCGGCAAGCAGGCCGGTCCGCGGCCGGACGGCTCCGCGATCACCACCTACGGCTGGCGGGTCACCCCGGCCGGCGACCAGACCAAGCTCGGCGAGAAGCCGTTCGGATCGGCCCTGAGCCCCGACGGCAAGTACCTCGCGATCAGCAACGACGGCACCCGGACGCAGAGCCTCTCGCTCGTCGAGACCGCCAGCGGCAAGGTCGTCCAGACGTTGCCGTACGTGAGCCCGCAGGCCCTGTTCATCGGCCTGGCCTGGAGCCCGGACGGCAGCATGCTCTACGCGGCCGCCGGCGGCAACGACAAGATCCGCGTCTACACCCAGGCGAACGGCCTGCTCACCGAGACCACCCCGATCACGCTGCCGAAGGGCACGTTCCCGGCCGGTCTCACCCTCAGCGCCGACGGCAGCAAGCTGTACGTCGCCGGCAACGGCAACGCCGCGTTGTCCGCGATCAACACCGCGACCGGGGCGGTGCTCGGCAAGGTCGCGACCGGCCCGAACCCCTTCACCGTCGGCCTCACGGCGGACGGCAGGACGGCGTACGTCTCGAACTGGGGGACGAACACGGTCTCGGCCGTCGACACCGCGACGCTGACGGTCCGCAAGACCCTCACTGTCGGCAGCCACCCGACCGCGATCCTGCGCGACCCGGCCACCGGCGAGATGCTCGTCGCGGTCACGGACGCCGACAAGGTGATCGGCATCGACCCGGCCACCGATGCCGTCACGAGAACCGTCGAGCTCGCGCCGTACCAGCACGCGCCGGTCGGCTCGAGCCCGCAAGGACTGGCGATCGACGGCACGACCTTGTACGTCGCCAACGCGGGGAACAACGACGTCGCGGTGGTGAACCTCGCGACCAACCACGTCACCGGCCTGATCCCGACCGGGTGGTACCCAACCACAGTCACGGTCACGAAGGACCGGCGCCGGCTGCTCGTCACGAATGCGAAAGGCCTCGGCGCCGGTCCGAACCCGGGCGGTCCGCAGCCGACGAACCCGGTCGTCGACTACTCGCAGTACGTCGGCTCGATGATCATGGGCACGCTGTCGAGGATCGCCGTACCGAGTCGGGACGAGTTGGCGCACTACACGAAGCAGGTGCGCGAGAACGACGGCTTCAACGGCGCCGGGCACCCGAACGGGCCGGCCAACGTGGTGCCGGCGCGACCCGGTGACCCGAGTCCGATCAAGCACGTCATCTATGTCGTCAAGGAGAACCGCACCTACGACCAGGTGTTCGGCTCGCTTGGCAAGGGCAATGGCGACCCGTCGCTGAACCTGTTCGACGACAGCTCAGCGCCGAACCACCGGCAGCTCGCCCGCCAGTTCGTGACGCTCGACAACTTCTACGCCGACGGAGCGGTCTCGTCCGACGGCTGGGAGTGGGCGACCGCGTCGGAGTCGAACGCGTACAACGAGCACCTCTGGCCGGTCGCGTACAGCAGTCGGGGCCGTGGCGACGACGTCTACACCAACCAGGCGACCGACCCGGGCAAGCTCACCGGCGACTCGCGGATCTGGGACCGGCTCGACGACGCGGGCATCTCGTACCGCAACTACGGCATGTGGGCCGGCGGTCCGCTGCCCGCGAAGGTGTTCGCGACCGAGCCGCGGCTGTCCGCGCACACCGACCCGAACTACGCCGCGCAGAACGGCGACATCCGGGACAACACCCGCGTCGACGAGTGGGTCAAGGAGTTCAACGCCTCGACCACGCTGCCGGCCATGGAGTTCGTCCGGCTCGGCAACGACCACACGTTCGGTACGTCGGTCGGCAAGCCGACGCCGAAGGCCGCGGTGGCCGACAACGACCTGGCCCTCGGCCGGATCGTGGACGCGGTGTCACACAGCGAGCACTGGAAGGACACCGCGATCTTCGTCACCGAGGACGACGCCCAGAACGGGCCCGACCACGTGGACGCGCACCGCACGGTCGCGCTGGTGATCAGCCCGTACACGCAGACCGGCAAGGTCGACTCGACGATGTACAGCACGGTCGCGATGATGCGGACGATGGAGCTGATCGCCGGGATCGGGCCGCTCACCCAGTTCGACGCCGCCGCCACCCCGATGACGGCGAGTTTCACCGGGACGCCGAACTTCGCGCCGTACGACGCCCGGACGCCGGCGCAGTCGCTCGACGAGAAGAACACCGCGGCCGCGCCGCTGGCCGCGGAATCGGGCCGGATGGACTTCACGCAGGCCGACAAGGCGCCCGAGCAGGTGCTCAACGAGGCGATCTGGAAGAGCGTGAAGGGCGCGGACAGCCCGATGCCGGCGCCGCGGGGCGCCCCGGCGAGCGGGTCGGAGGCGGCCGAGGAAGGTGGCCGCTGAGGGCCGGATTTCCGGCGGATCGACGGGTCGTGGCACACTAGATGGCTGGTTCCGGTTCACGCTCGCACCGTGCGGACGACCCGGGGCACCTGATCCTAGGAGACTGTCTTGAAGAGCGACATCCACCCGACGTACGTGGAGACCCAGGTGACCTGCACCTGCGGCGCGACGTTCACCACCCGCTCGACCGCGGAGAACGGCGTGATCCACGCCGACGTGTGCTCGCAGTGCCACCCGTTCTACACCGGTAAGCAGAAGATTCTCGACACCGGTGGCCGGGTCGCCCGCTTCGAGAAGCGGTACGCGAAGAAGTAGCTGTCTCGCCGCGCGCCGGTTCCGCATCCCTGCGGAACCGGCGCGCGGTTTGCGTTGTCCAGAGGTTCTCGAGAGGAGGAGTGCGGCATGTTCGAGGCGGTCGAGACATTGAAGGCGGAGTACGCCGAGCTGGAGCGGCAGATGGCGGAGCCGGAGCTGCACTCCGACCAGGCCAACGCCCGCCGGGTCGGTAAGCGGTACGCCGCGCTGGCGCCGGTGGTGCGCGCGTACGACGAGTGGTTGCAGACCGGTGACGACATCGAGGCGGCGCGTGAGCTCGCGGCCGAGGACCCGGCGTTCGCCGAGGAGGCCACCAAGCTGACCGCGCGGCGCGAGGAACTGGCCGAGCGGCTGCAGACGCTGCTGGTGCCGCGGGACGCAGGAGACGACAAGGACGCGATCCTCGAGATCAAGGCGGGGGAAGGCGGCGACGAGTCCGCGCTGTTCGCCGGCGACCTGCTGAAGATGTACCTGAAGTACGCCGAGTCGCAGCACTGGAAGACCGAGGTGCTCGACTCGGCCGAGTCCGACCTCGGCGGGTACAAGTCGATCACGGTCGCGGTGAAGGCGAAAGGTACGCCGGAGCCGGGCGAGGCGCCGTACGCGAAGCTGAAGTTCGAGGGCGGCGTGCACCGGGTGCAGCGGGTTCCGGTGACCGAGTCGCAGGGCCGGATCCACACGTCCGCGGCCGGCGTACTGGTGCTGCCGGAGGCCGAGGACGTCGACGTCGAGATCGACCCGAACGACCTGCGGATCGACGTGTTCCGGTCGTCCGGTCCGGGTGGGCAGAGCGTGAACACGACCGACTCCGCGGTCCGGATCACCCACCTCCCGACCGGCATCGTGGTCTCGATGCAGAACGAGAAGTCCCAGCTGCAGAACCGTGAGCAGGCAATGCGGGTACTGCGTGCACGGCTGCTCGCGGCGGCGCAGGAGGCGGCCGACCAGGAGGCGTCGGACGCCCGGCGTTCGCAGATCCGCACCGTCGACCGCTCGGAGCGCGTCCGCACGTACAACTTCCCGGAGAACCGGTTCTCGGACCACCGCGTGGGCTACAAGGCGCACAACCTGGACCAGGTCCTCGGTGGCGAACTCGAGCCGGTCATCCAGGCCCTCACCGAAGCGGATCTCACCGCCCGCCTCGAGGCCGTCGAGTCCCAGTGAGCACGAAAGCCCTCGTCGCCGAGGCAGCGGCCCGGTTGCGGGAGGCGGGCGTCGCTTCGCCGGATTTCGACGCGGCGGAGTTGCTCGCGTTCGTCACGGGCTCCAGCCGCCTGCACCTCAGCGACCCTTCCGCCGACCAGCAAGCACGCTTTCTGGAGCTGGTCGAACGGCGAGCAGCTCGCGAGCCGTTGCAGCACCTCACCGGTACGGCGGCCTTCCGGTACCGGGAACTCGTGGTCGGCCCGGGCGTGTTCGTGCCGCGGCCGGAGACCGAGGTGATGGTCGGCTGGATCCTGGAGCGGATCGCGGGAGTCAAGGATCCGCTGGTGGTCGACCTGTGTACCGGGTCCGGCGCCATCGCGGGGGCGATCGCGACCGAGCGGCCGGACAGCACCGTGCACGCGGTCGAGTTGTCGGCGGACGCGGTCGTGTGGGCCCGCCGGAACCTGGCCGGTACCGGTGCGATCCTGCACGAGGGCGACATCGACGGCTGCCTGCCGGAGCTCGACGGGCAGGTCGACGCGGTGATCTCCAACCCGCCGTACATCCCGTTGACGGCCTGGGAGTCGGTGACGGCGGAGGTCCGCGATCACGATCCGGCGCTCGCGTTGTGGTCCGGCGACGACGGGCTCGACGAGATCAAGGTGGTCGCGGCAACGGCCGGCCGGTTGCTGACGCCGGGCGGCTGGTTCGCCTGCGAGCACGCCGATGTCCAGGGTGAGTCGGCTCCTGCCGTCTTCGCGACGACGGGTCTGTTCACCGAGGTCCGCGACAACGTGGACCTGGCCGGCCGCAACAGATTCGCGACCGGCCGCAGAGTCTGACGGTCCTTACCGCAGTACGACGTCCGCGGCGAACGCCGCCACGGCCAGCACCAGCAAGATGCCTGCGGCAACAAGATCCGCACGCCCGCCGTTCACCATCCAGTAGGCCCGAACCCGATCCATCGCGGCATACCAACCACTCGTCATCACGACACAACTTTCCTGCGAGCACCCATGGGCGGTTTTCTGTGCCCGCAGAGAGAGGTATCCCGCCGGCAACCACTTGAAACATCCGATTGCGTCAGAATCAGCCGCGGCCGAACCCTGGACGTCGTGCCGCCGCCCGCGACGGGGGCCGACCGAGCTCCTGCTCACGAATCCGGCCGACCACCGGTGGCGGTTCACGGCGGCTGATCCGGCAGCCGACGGGGTAGTGGTCGGCGCCTGGCAGGTGGAGTACTTCGGTCTTGCGCGTGACGAGGTCGGGGGTGCAGAAGAGCCGGTCGATCGACCGTCCGTCCGGAGTGGTCGCGGGTGGCGGGTCGCCGAACGCGTCGACCAGCCCCAGGCCCGCGCCGAAGAACTCCCGCGGATTCGGCATGTTCAGATCGCCCGCGACGATCGCCCGCCGCACACCCCGCGCCGCCAGCTCCTGACGCAGGTACGCCGTCATCTCGTCACCGGCCGCTCGCCCCGCGCCGTCGCGGTAGGTGTACTCGACTCCTTCGGCACTGCGGAACATGTGCACCGGGCACACCTGCCCACCCACGATGTCCACCTCACCCAACGCCCCGAAATCGCCGCGCGCGACCAGGAACCCCTTCGGATGCGGAGGAAGCGGCTGACCCGTCCGCCAGTGCAGGAAATCGATCGACGGGTCCGGCAGGTCGATCCGCGCCAGCTCCCTGATCGGGTACGCCGACGCGATGCCGACCCCGAGTTTCGCCACCCCCGGAATGTGCGCGTCCGAGAACTCCTGGCGCAGGCAGTGCGGCGTCCGTCCCGGCATCGCCGCCGCGGCGAGACGTTCGAGCTGATCGCCGGTGGGGTCCAGCTCGGTCACGATCAGCACGTCCGGTTGGAGACCGCGCAGCGCCCGCCCGAAGTCCGCCGTACGGTCGGCGTCGACGTAGGCACCGTCGTCGTCGACGAACCGGCCGCCGGCGACGTTGGCGAAGGCGATCGAGATCATTCGTAGATCACCAGTTCCGGGCGGGGTTTGAGGGCCATCACTTGCGGTGGCGTCATCAGGGCGCCTTGGCGGGCGTCCTCGGTGTAGAAGAGCTTGAAGCCGGCGTGGACGCCCGGTGGCAGTTTGGTGGTCAGCTTGGCCCACGCCTTGAGCTTGTCGGTTCGCGCGCCGATCCCGTCGACCGACTTGATCGTCACCACTCCCGGATGCGGCTTCAGCGCCTGCTCGTCGCTGACGATCCGCGTCGACAGCTGGTGGAACACGAACACCTTCTCCGGCAGGTCGTTCGCCGTCACCAGCCCCGACAGGTACGCCGCGATGCTGTCGAGTTCACCACCGGTCGTGTGCCCGAACACCCGGCCCGGCACCTGCGTCGGCCCGACGGCCCACTCGGGATCGAACGCCAGCCCGACGTCGGGTTCCTTCAGCCACCGCTCGAGCCGTTTCACCTCGGGCAGGATCTTCGCCCGCCCCGGCTGGATGTCGAGCAGCAGCAACATCTTGTGCTTCCGGGCGACCGCCAGGTACTCCTCGATCGCCGAGTCCGGCAGCCGCCCGCGGTACAGCCCGTCCTTGCCGCGCGACCCCTTCGCGACGACCGTGATCAGCTCCATCACCGGCAGCGGCGTCCGGCCGCCCGCGTACGCACGGGACAGCGTCTCCAGTTTCGCGGCCTTCGCGTCGAGGTCCTTGTCCAGCGGCCCGAGAGCCGGTGACCCGGGCAGACCGACGTACCCGACGAGTTGGTACTTCGGGAAGATCGTGCGGCCGCCGCGGGGCAGGTCGCCGTCCGCGGGTGGCGGCGGGGGAGTGGGGCTGGGGCTCGAGTGGGCAGTCGTGGGTGACGAGCTGACCGATGCGGGTTCGTTGCTGCAGGCCGTCACAGTCAGCAGTACGACGGCCAGCACCCCACAGACTTTCCGCATCGGTCCAGGGAAGCACACTCACGCAGCGGAGGCGGTGCGGGCCAGCTACACAGCGTTCGCTTCGACGTAGGTGTCGATCTCCGCGATCAGCGAGTCCTTCACCGAGTCCTCCGCGAACGACTCGCGGACCGCGGTCTTCGCCAGCTCACCAACACCGGCCGCGTCCAGGTCCAGCAGTCGCGCCGCGACGGCGTACTCGTTGGTGAGGTCGGTGCCGAACATCGGCGGGTCGTCGGAGTTGATCGTGACCACCAGGCCGGCGTCGACCATCGCGCGCAGCGGGTGCACGTCGTACGACTCGACCGCGCGGGTGGCGATGTTCGACGTCGGGCTCACCTCGAGCGGGATCCGGTGCTCACCGAGGTAGTCGACCAGCGCGGGGTCCTGCATGGTCGACGTACCGTGGCCGATCCGCTCGGCCTTCAGCACCTGCAGCGCGTCCCAGATCGTCTGCGGGCCGGTCGTCTCGCCCGCGTGCGGCAGGCTGTGCAGGCCGGCCGCGACCGCCGCCTCGAAGTGCGGCTGGAACTGCGGCCGTGGTACGCCGATCTCCGGGCCGCCGAGCCCGAACCCGATCAGCCCGTCCGGACGGATCTTCGTTGCGATCCGCAACGTCTCGTCGGCGGCCGGGAGCCCCGCCTCGCCGGAGATGTCGAAGATCCACCGCAGGACCAGGCCGAACTCCTTCTCGGCCGCGACCCGGGCGTCCTCGATCGCCTCGCAGAACGCTTCCGCCGCGATCCCGCGCACCACCGAGGTGTACGGCGTGACGGTCAGCTCGGCGTACCGCAGGTTCTGCTGCTCGGACATCTCGCGGGCGATCTCGTAGGTCAGCAGCCGGACGTCCCCGGGCGTCTTGATCAGCTCGACGACGGACAGGTAGATGTCGATGAAGTGGGCGAAGTCGCTGAACTTGAAGTACTCCGTCAACGCGGCCGGGTCGGCCGGCACCGGCGACCCCGGGTGCCGGGCGGCGAGCTCGGCGACGATCCGCGGCGACGCGGACCCGACGTGGTGGACATGCAACTCGGCCTTCGGCAGCCCGGCGAGAAACTCACGGCTCACAGTCATGGTCCGGATCCTAAGGAGAACGGCCGGTCGTCGGCTCGGAAGCTGACAATTGGGTGTCAGAGTTCATCCCGGTTGGAGTCCGGGGCCGCGTGAGTGGCACGATTCACTCCGTGAGTGAGCGCTTCGATTTCACCGGGGACGAACTGGCACCGGCGTACCGCGCAGCGGTGGACGCCATCGAGGCCGGAGACCTGGTCGTGCTGCCGACCGACACCGTCTACGGGATCGCCGCCGACGCCTTCAAGGCCGACGCCGTGCAGCGGCTGCTGGACGCCAAGGGCAGGGGCCGCGACATGCCGCCGCCGGTGCTGATCTCGGTGGTCGAGTCGCTGGACGCGCTCGCCACCGACGTCCCGGACAACGGGCGCAAGCTCTGCCAGGAGTTCTGGCCGGGGCCGCTCACCGTGATCTGCCATGCGCAGTCGTCCCTGATGTGGGACCTGGGCGAGACCCAGGGCACCGTCGCGCTCCGGGTGCCGGACCACGAGAACACCCGCGAGCTGCTGTCCCGCACCGGACCGCTCGCGGTCAGCTCCGCGAACAAGTCCGGCCAGCCGGCCGCTCTCGACGTGTACGACGCCGAGGAGCAGCTCGGCGAGTCGGTCGCGGTGTACCTGGACGGCGCGGCGGTGACCGGGGGAGAGCCGTCGACGATCGTCGACATCACCGGCGACACCCCACGCGTGGTGCGCGTCGGCGCACTCTCCGTCGAACAACTCCGCGCGATCGTCCCCGAAGTCGCCACCGAGGACGACAAGCCGGCGGCCGAGCAGCCGGCCGACGAAGCAAAGCCCGCCGAAGAGCAGCCCGCCGAAGAGCCGAAGCCGACTGAAGAGCCGAAGGCAACTGAAGCGGATGAGAAGCCGGTTGACGAGAAGCCAACTGATGAGCCGGTCGAAGCGTCCAAGAAGGACGAGGAGAAGACCGACCCAGATGTGAGGCCTGCGGACTAGTGCGCGAGTACCTGCTGGTCCTGTTCGTGGCGATGGCCATGACCTTCCTGCTGACCGGCGTGGCCCGGCAGATCGCGCTGCGGTACGGCGCGGTCGCCAAGGTCCGGGCCCGGGACGTGCACAAGGTACCGATCCCGTACTTCGGCGGCCTGTCGATCCTCGGCGGCCTGATCGCCGGTTTCGCGGTCGCCTCCAGCCTGCCGTTCCTCGGCAACAGCTTGCAGGTCGCGCACGACGCCCGGGCGATCCTGGTCGGTGGCCTGGTGATCTGCGCCGTCGGCGTGGTCGACGACCTGTACGAGCTGGACGCGATCACCAAGCTGGCCGGTGAGGTGCTCGCGGTCGGCGTACTCGTTGTCCAAGGCATCCAGTTGTACTGGTTGCCGTTGCCCGGTGGCGTGATCTCGCCGTCCCCGGCGCAACTCGCGGTACTCACCGCGGGCATCATGCTGGTGTCCTGCAACGCGGTGAACTTCGTCGACGGCCTGGACGGTCTGGCGGCCGGTGTGACCGCGATCGGCGCGACCGCGTTCTTCATCTACTGCTATCTGCTGAACGTCCACGAGAACCTCGACCGCGCGACCACGTCGACGCTGATCACGGTCGCGCTGGCCGGTGCCTGTCTTGGTTTCCTGCCGCACAACTTCTTCCCTGCCAGGGTTTTCATGGGTGACTCGGGCGCGTTGCTGATCGGCCTGATGCTGGCCGCGTCGACGATCAGCCTGACCGGCCAGATGGACCCGAACGCGGTGCCGTACGAGGTCGGCGGCTCCAGCCTGCTGCCCGCACTGCTCCCGCTGGTACTCCCGATCGCCATCCTCGCGATCCCCGCGCTGGACCTGACGCTGGCCTACATCCGGCGTACCAAGGCCGGCCGGTCGCCGTTCGCGGCCGACAAGCAGCATCTGCACCACCGGCTCATGCAACGCGGCCACTCGCACCGCCGCGCAGTCCTCCTGATGTACCTGTGGACCGCCCTGATCGCGTACGGCGTCGTGGTCCTCGGCCTGGTCCTGTACTGGTGGACCGCCCTCATCGTGTTCGCCGTCGCGGTGATCGCGGTGCTGCTCACGACCGGTCTCCCGCGGCGTTCCCGGAAACCGCTCGCCAAAGTCTGATCCCCGCTGGGAGGGACCAGACCACCCGTCCGCGTGGCCTACCGATAAGGTGTGCCTGTACAGCGGGAGGGGACTCTCGTTTTGCTGACGGTGCAGACTTTGTGCTAGTTTTCACAAGCACCAGCAAAGAACCGCGACACCCCTGACCCCGCCCACCCGACGCGCTGGCCGCGAGACCAGTTCGCCTGCAGGACGGAACCACCAGATGGCTCCTTCGGCCAACAGCCCGAAACCCGCCGGACAAGCGACCAAGCACCCGGCGCTGGCGATGTTGCGTGGCGCTCTCGTCGCCGCGCTGGTGGTTGGGGTCAACGCGACCGCGGTGTCCACGGTCGCCGCCGGTCTGCCCGGTCTCTGGGGCGCGTTGCTCGGCCTCCTGATCGTGATCGTCTTCTCCGGCGTGGGTCTGCTCGCGCTGCACCTGTCCCGCAAGACCAGCCCGACCATGCAGCTCGCCGTCGCGATGGCCAGCTACACCGGGCGGATCGCGGTCTTCGGCGGTCTGCTCGCGGTCGCGCTGAGTTCGGACGCCCTGGCCAGGCACGTGAATCTGACCGTGCTCGGCCTGGTCGCGATGGTGGTCGTGATGGGCTGGATGGCCGGCGAGATCTGGGCCTGGTCCCGGCTCCGGGTGCCGATCTACGACCTCGACAAGGAGGTGACGGCGTGAGCACCATCGGTAACGATTCGCCTGCTGTGGTGGAGATTACGGGGGCCGATGTGACCGCCGATGTCGCCAACTGGTACGTTTCGATTGCCAATGAGCGAGCATCAGGATCCGAAGCCATCACCCGGAGGGGGCGACGGCTGGCGGGTCCTGTCCTACTTGATCGGCGGTGTCGCGGTGTACGGCGGCATCGGGTTCTTGTTGGATCGCCTCTTCGGCACCCAGTTCCTGGTGCTGGTGGGCATCGTGATCGGTGCCGGCCTCACCATCTTGCTGTTGCACTTCCGGTACGGGTCGCGGTCCTGACCACAGGTCTGATCCTTACCGGGTCTGACGTTGTTGACCGCCATGCCCTGAGCCGCCCTGCCCTTTGCCACAAGGCGTCCGACTTGAGCACGACGCGAGAGGAGACCCGGTGACCGCCGGCGTTCCGACCGAGTTCATCGCACCCGGTCCACAGAGCTTCAACACCCCGCCGATCATCGACGGTGTGGACTGGTTCACCAAGCCCGTCCTGATCAGCGCGCTGACCGTCGTCGTCATCGTCTGGTTCTACTGGGGTGCGTCCCGCAAGGCCGCGATCGTCCCGACCAGGCTGCAGTTCGCCGGCGAGCTCGGGTACAACTTCGTGCGCAACTCGATCGCCCGGGACGCGATCGGCAGCCAGGAGTACATGAAGTACGTGCCGTACCTGTGCGGCCTCTTCTACTTCATCCTGCTGAACAACGTGGCCGCGACCGTCCCGCTGCTGCAGTTCCCGACCTTCAGCCACATCGGCTGGGCGTACGTGGCCGCGATCATGACCTGGGTCATCTACAACGCGGTCGGGATCCGCAAGCACGGCGCCTGGGGCTACTTCAAGCACCAGACGATGCCGGCCGGTGTGCCCGTCTGGCTGATGCCGCTGATGATCCCGATCGAGTTCATCTCGAACATCCTGGTGCGCCCGGTCTCGCTGAGCCTGCGGCTATTCGCCAACATGTTCGCCGGCCACATCCTGCTGCTGGTGTTCGTCCTCGGCGCCGAGTACATGGTGTTCGAGTCCGGCAGCATCGCGCTCGGCGGCGTCGGCGTCCTCACCTTCCTGATGGGCCTCGCGATCGCCGGACTGGAGCTGTTCGTCCAGTGCATCCAGGCCTACATCTTCGTGGTGCTGACCGCGCAGTACATCGGCAGCGCCATCGCCGACGACCACTGATCCGCAGTACCCCCACAGACCCGCAGCAACGGAAACCCGGATAGCCCCTATCCGTACCGAAAGGAAACACCGCAAATGAGCAACATCGCTCTCGCAATCACCGGCAACATCGCCGTCCTGGGCTACGGCCTCGCCGCGATCGGCCCGGGCGTCGGCGTTGGTCTGATCTTCGCGGCGGTCATCAACGGCACCGCGCGGCAGCCGGAGGCCCAGAGCAAGCTGCAGTCGATCGCGTGGATCGGCTTCGGCGTCACCGAGGTTCTGGCCATCATCGGTATCGCGCTGGCGTTCGTGTTCAAGGCCGGCGCCTGATCCACCCCTTTTCCAGACTGACTGACAGGACACGGACATGATGACGATGGTGCTCCCTCTGGCTGAGGCGGCCGGCGAGGACGTCAACCCGCTGATCCCGCACACCGCCGAGATCATCTTCGGCTTCGTCTTCCTGGTCCTGCTGGCCATCGCCTTCGCCAAGGTCGTCGTACCGAAGTTCGAGAAGGCGTACGCCGATCGGACCGCGGCGATCGAAGGCGGGATGAACGAGGCCAAGCAGGCCCAGGCCGAGGCGAAGGCGGCTTTGGAGAAGTACAACGCGCAGCTGGCCGAGGCCCGGCAGGAGGCTGCGAAGATCCGCGAGGACGCCCGCGAGCAGGGTGCCCAGATCATCGCGGAGATGCGTGAGCAGGCGAACGTCGAGGCCGAGCGGATCGTCACCCACGCGCGGACCCAGATCGACGCGGAGCGGACCCAGGCGGTCGCTTCGCTGCGCGGCGAGGTCGGCGCGATGGCGACCACGCTGGCCGGCCGGATCGTCGGTGAGTCGCTCGAGGACGAGGCCCGGCAGCGCCGGACCGTCGAGCGCTTCCTGGCCGATCTGGAGGCCTCGGAGTCCGCTCGTCAGGCTGTCGGAACGGACGGCTGATGCGCGGCGCGTCGAACGAGTCACTCGCCCGGGCCGAACAGGCCCTGGCGAGTGCGAGCCCGGCCGAGGCGCTGGGCGGCGAGCTGTTCTCGATCGCCAAGTTGCTGGACGGCAGCGGCGCGCTCCGGCGGGCCCTGACCGACCCGGCCCGGCCGGCGGCGTCCAAGATCGCACTGGCCGAGCAGTTGTTCGGCGGCAAGATCTCCCCCCAGGCGCTGGAGATCCTGTCCGCCGCGGTGGCCGGTCGCTGGGTCAGCGGCCGGGACCTGGGCGACGCCCTGGACCAGCTGAGCGTCGAGGCCGAGGTGGCCTACGCCGACAGCCGGCGCAAGCTGGACGAGGTCGAGGACGAGCTGTTCCGGCTCGACCGGGTGGTCGCCGTCGAGCGGACGCTGGCCGACAAGCTCGGTGACCGGAGCATCCCGGTCGAGCACCGGCAGGAACTCATCCGTGGACTGCTGCAGGGCAAGGCCGATACCAGTACGGTGCGACTCGCCGAGCAGGCCGTGGACGGCCGGGGCCGCGCGTTCGCGACCTCGATGCGGGCCTTCCAGGTCGCCACGGCGAACCGGCGGAACGCCAGCATCGCGACCGTGCGGGTGGCCACCGACCTGACCGAGGCGGAGCGCACCCGCCTCGCGACGGCGCTCGGACAGCAGTACGGCCGGGAGATCCAGCTGAACGTGATCGTCGACCCGAGCGTGGTCGGCGGCGTCCGGGTGGACATCGGCGACGAAGTGATCGACGGAACCATCGCGGCCAGGCTCGACGACGCGCAACGGCGCATCGCGGGCTGAACGCCCCTTAACGACATAAGCGGCGCTAAGGGTCGCCGAAAGCCTCTTAGAGCCACAACAGGCCAGCAAGGGTCAAAGGAAGCAGGAAACACAATGGCTGAGCTCACGATCAGGCCGGAGGAGATCCGGGACGCCCTGGATCGGTTCGTCACCGAGTACCAACCGGCCGACACCACCGCCGAAGAGGTCGGCACCGTGGTCGACGCGGGTGACGGGATCGCGCACGTCGAGGGCCTGCCCTCGGCGATGACCAACGAGCTGCTCGAGTTCGAGGACGGCACCCGCGGGATCGCGCTGAACCTCGACGTCCGCACCATCGGTGTCGTCGTACTCGGTGAGTTCGACGGGATCGAGGAGGGCCAGCAGGTCCGCCGGACCGGTCAGGTCCTGTCGGTGCCGGTCGGCGAGGGCTACCTGGGTCGCGTCATCGACCCGATGGGCAAGCCGATCGACGGTCTCGGCGAGATCACCGACCTCGAGGGCGACCGCCCGCTCGAGCTCCAGGCGGCCGGCGTGATGGACCGCCAGGAGGTCCGCGAGCCGCTGCAGACCGGTATCAAGGCCATCGACGGGATGATCCCGGTCGGCCGTGGCCAGCGCCAGCTGATCATCGGCGACCGCAAGACCGGCAAGACCGCGATCGCGATCGACACGATCATCAACCAGAAGGCCAACTGGGATTCCGGTGACCCGAAGAAGCAGGTCCGCTGCATCTACGTGGCGATCGGCCAGAAGGGTTCCACCATCGCGTCCGTCCGCGGCGCGCTGGAGGAGGCCGGCGCGATGGAGTACACCACCATCGTCGCCTCCCCGGCGTCCGACCCGGCCGGCTTCAAGTACGTCGCGCCGTACACCGGCTCGGCGATCGGCCAGCACTGGATGTACCAGGGCAAGCACGTCCTGATCGTCTTCGACGACCTGAGCAAGCAGGCCGAGGCGTACCGCGCCATGTCGCTGCTGCTGCGCCGCCCGCCGGGCCGTGAGGCCTACCCGGGTGACGTCTTCTACCTGCACAGCCGCCTGCTCGAGCGTTGCGCGAAGCTGTCCGACGAGCTCGGCGCCGGCTCGATGACGGGTCTGCCGGTCATCGAGACCAAGGCGAACGACGTCTCGGCGTTCATCCCGACCAACGTCATCTCGATCACCGACGGCCAGATCTTCCTGCAGTCGGACCTGTTCAACGCCAACATCCGCCCGGCCATCGACGTCGGTATCTCGGTGTCCCGCGTCGGTGGTGCCGCGCAGGTCAAGGGCATGAAGAAGGTCTCCGGCTCGCTGAAGCTGGACCTGGCCCAGTTCCGCGCGATGGAGGCGTTCGCGATGTTCGCCTCCGACCTCGACGCCACGTCGCGCCGGCAGCTGGACCGCGGTCAGCGTCTGGTCGAGCTGCTCCGTCAGCCGCAGTACTCGCCGTACCCGGTCGAGGACCAGACGGTCTCGATCTGGGCGGGTACGAACGGCAAGTTCGACGACGTCCCGGTGAACGACGTGCTCCGGTTCGAGCGCGACTTCCTGGACTTCCTGAAGCGCGAGAGCAAGGTTCTCGACGCGATCCGGGAGTCCGGCCAGTTCGGTGACGACGAGGCGGCGGCCGTGACCGACGCGCTGGACAAGTTCAAGCCGACGTTCCAGACCTCCGACGGCAACCTGCTCGGTACCGAGGCTCCGGCCGAGGCGATGTCCGAGGCAGACGTCGACCAGGAGCAGATCGTCAAGCAGAAGCGGGGCTGATCCACCGTGCCAGCCAACCTGCGGGAGCTTCGCGATCGGAAGGCCTCGGTCACGACGATCAAGAAGCTCACCCGCGCGATGGAGCTGATCGCGGCGTCCCGGATCGTCAAGGCGCAGCAACGCGCCCAGGCGGCCGGTCCGTACGCGCGTGAGCTCACCCGTGCGGTGTCGGCGGTGGCGACGTTCTCGAACGTCGACCACCCGCTGACCACCGAGAAGCCGAACCCGAGGCGGGCGGCGGTGCTGCTGATCACCTCCGACCGCGGCCAGGCCGGCGCGTACTCGTCCAACGTGATCCGTGAGGGCGAGCGGCTGAACCAGCTGCTCCGCGAGGACGAGAAGGAGATCGTCCCGTTCCTGAGCGGTCGCAAGGGCGTGGCGTACTACACCTTCCGCCAGCGCGAGGTCGCGCAGTCGTGGACCGGTGACTCCGACAACCCGAGCTTCGCCCGGGCCCGGGAGATCGCCGACGCGCTGATCGAGGCCTTCCTGACCCCGACCGAGGAGGGCGGCGTGGACGAGATCCACATCGTCTTCACCCGGTTCGTGTCGATGCTGACCCAGCGCGCGGACGTCATCCGGCTGCTGCCGCTGGAGGTCGTCGAGGGCGAGGAGCCGCCGGCCGCGGACGACGTACTGCCGCTGTACGAGTTCGAGCCGTCCGCCGAGGACGTGCTGGACGGGCTGCTGCCCAAGTACGTCGCCAGCCGGATCCACTACTGCATGCTGCAGGCGGCGGCGTCGGAGCTGGCCAACCGGCAGCGCGCGATGAAGTCCGCGACCGACAACGCGCAGGACCTGATCGAGAGCCTGACCCGGGACCTGAACCAGGCCCGCCAGGCGCAAATTACCCAGGAAATCAGCGAGATCGTCGGTGGCGCCAGCGCGCTGGCCGACGCGACCGCCGGGAGCGAGTGAGAGAGATGACTGCCACGGTTACCGAGAAGAACAACGAGGCCGGCGCCCCGGGCGTCGGTCGCGTCGCCCGGGTGATCGGCCCGGTCGTCGACGTCGAGTTCGCGGCCGACGAGATGCCCGAGATGTACAACGCTCTCGAGGTCGACCTGACCATCGGCGAGCTGACCCAGACGATCACCCTCGAGGTCGCGCTGCACGTCGGCGACAACATCGTCCGGGCGATCTCGATGAAGCCGACCGACGGTCTGGTCCGGGGCGCCGAGGTGCGCGACACCGGCGCCGCGATCTCCGTCCCGGTCGGTGACGTCACCAAGGGCCGCGTGTGGTCCGTGACCGGCAAGTGCCTGAACCAGGACGAGTCCGAGTTCGAGATCGCCGAGCGCTGGCCGATCCACCGCAAGGCGCCGGCCTTCGACCAGCTCGAGTCCAAGACCGAGATGCTCGAGACCGGTATCAAGGTCCTCGACCTGCTCACGCCGTACGTGCAGGGCGGCAAGATCGGCCTGTTCGGCGGTGCGGGCGTCGGCAAGACCGTCATGATCCAGGAGATGATCTACCGGATCGCCCACAACTTCGGTGGTACGTCGGTGTTCGCGGGCGTCGGTGAGCGCACCCGTGAGGGCAACGACCTCATCAACGAGATGGAAGAGGCCGGCGTCTTCAAGGACACGGCGCTGGTGTTCGGCCAGATGGACGAGCCGCCGGGCACGCGTCTTCGCGTCGCGCTGTCGGCGCTGACGATGGCGGAGTACTTCCGCGACGTCAAGGAGCAGGACGTCCTGCTCTTCATCGACAACATCTTCCGGTTCACGCAGGCCGGTTCCGAGGTCTCCACGCTGCTCGGCCGGATGCCGTCGGCCGTTGGTTACCAGCCGAACCTGGCCGACGAGATGGGCGTTCTGCAGGAGCGGATCACGTCGACGCGCGGTCACTCGATCACCTCGATGCAGGCGATCTACGTGCCCGCCGACGACTACACCGACCCGGCGCCGGCCACCACGTTCGCGCACCTGGACGCGACCACCGAGCTGTCGCGTGACATCGCGTCGCGTGGTCTGTACCCGGCCGTCGACCCGCTGACCTCCACGTCGCGGATCCTCGACCCGCAGTACATCGGCCAGGAGCACTACGACGTGGCCGTCCGGGTGAAGCAGATCCTGCAGAAGAACAAGGAACTGCAGGACATCATCGCCATCCTCGGTGTCGACGAGCTCTCCGAAGAGGACAAGATCACCGTCGCGCGGGCGCGCCGGATCGAGCAGTTCCTCTCGCAGAACACCTACATGGCGGAGAAGTTCACCAACATCGCCGGTTCCACGGTGCCGCTGAAGGACACGATCGAGTCCTTCAAGAAGATCACCGAGGGCGAGTGCGACCACATCGCCGAGCAGGCGTTCTTCAACGTCGGATCGCTGGACGACGTCGAGCGCAAGTGGGCCGAGCTGCAGAAGGAAAACTGAGATGGCCGAGGACACGGGTAAACACCTCGAGGTCGCGCTGGTCGCGGCCGAGCGGACCGTGTGGCAGGGCCAGGCCAAGATCGTGATCGCCCGGACCACGGACGGTGACGTCGGCATCCTGCCCGGCCACGCGCCGCTGCTGGGCCTGTTGCAGGGCGGCACCGTCCAGGTGCGGACCGTCGACGACGAGTACTTCGTCGCGGCCGCGCCGGACGGGTTCATCTCGGTGGCGAACGACCGGGTCTCGATCCTGGCCGAGAACGCCGAGATGGGTCACGACATCGACCTCGAAGAGGCTCGGCGCGAGCTCGAGCAGGCGATGGCGGCCGGCCTGGCCGACGCCGACGCCGACGAGGTACGACTCGCCGAGGCCCGGGTACGGGCCGCCGAGCAGACGTCCTGACCCGACCTGCCATAATCGAATATCGTCACTGACAGTACGGTTCTCCGGCGGTGCCCGGAGTAGCACCCGAATTGGCACCGGAAATGGGGTCGGCAAGGTATGAGGACAGTCCTCGATGTCGTCGGGGTCTGTCTGGCTGCCGCCGTACTGTTCATCGTGCTTGTCGCGTTCCGCCGTCGCTGGTTGTCCAGGGACGGCGGAACTTTTGATTGCAGCCTCCAGCTCGCCGAGAAGGAGCACGGCCGTGGCTGGGCCCTCGGCCTGGCCCGGTACGTCGGCGACGACCTGCAGTGGTTCCGGGTCTTCAGCCTCGCCTGGTGGCCGAAGCTGTCGGTGAACCGCCGCCAGCTCGAGAGCGTCACCACCCGGCGCCCGATGGGGAACGAGCCCCTCGTCACGTACGCGGGTCACGTCATCGTCGACGCGAAGATCAGCGACCGCACGGTCCATTTCGCGATGACCGAAGAGGCGCTCACCGGCGTCCTCGCCTGGATGGAGTCGGCTCCACCCAGCACGCAGACCTACCTCTGAAGCCGCCCTACCTCTCGAGTGCGCTGAGCAGCATCGGCAGGGAGGCGTGCAGTTCGCGCTGCCAGTAGGCCCAGCCGTGGGTGCCCGGTCCGTAGAAGTTCGTCGTCAGGTGTTTCGCGCCGACCTGTTCCAGTTGGGCCGCGAGGGCGTGGTTCTGGCGGTTGAAGTCGGCCTCCAGCGCGTCCGTCTTCCCGGGCGGGTCGAACGGTCCGGCCGTACCGTCGCCACAGGACAGGTAGACCGGTAGCGACTTGAGTCGGTGCGCCAGGTAGTACGGGTCGTGGGCTTCCCAGATCCCGCGCTGAGCGACCGGATCGCCCCAGACCCGGAGCGGGTCGTTGCCCTGCCCGGCGAAGAAGCCCTTGATCCGGTTGATCGACTCGTCGTTCAGCAGGGGATGGGCCGAACCGGAGTACGCCGCGACCGCGCGGAACATGCCGGGATGGCGGGCGGCGTACAGGAGTGCTCCTTGGCCGCCCATCGAGAGCCCGGCGACGACGCGGTTCGAGCTGGCGCCCCAGTCGTGTTCGAGCAGGTGGGACAGTTCGACGGTGTGGAACGTCTCCCACGCCGGGTCGCCGCCGGCGCCGTAGTTCCACCAGTCGCTGTACCAGCCGTTCCAGCCGGCCTCGGGCATCACGACGAGGACGTTGCGCAGGCTCGGGATCTTCGCGATGTCGGTGCCGGACCAGGACGTGTAGTCACCGCAGCACCCGTGCAGGAGCCAGAACGTCGGCCAGTGCTGACTACGGTCCGCAGGATCCCAACCATCCGGCGTCAGCAGCCGGACGTTGACGGTACGCCCACCAAGCGCCTGCGACCGCACAGTCAAATCGGTAAGCCGATCCCCAACCTGCTTGACCGCGACGACGTGGGCGCCGAGCGGTGCGGCTTGCTCTGGGGCGGGTGCTGCGATCGCTGTCGGGGGTGGCGGCGGAGCCGCCTGGGCGGGGGCTAGGGGTGAAAGTCCGAGGAAGAGAGCGGTGGCGAGTACTGCTCGCCGACCGATCCAGGACAGTTGTGCGTGCACGAGCAACCTCCGGGCGGGGACGGAACTCTGGTCACAACGTGTCGCCGAGCGACGACCTGAAGCTAAAACCATGCGTGTTAGTTACTCAACACCGCAGCTGGTTCCGTCGATCGGTGGTCCGGGATCTGCGGCGAACGGTCGCGGAACCCTGCACGCTTGAACACCCTCCGGTGGGTGAACACAAGCAATAACCTGTCCTGACCCACCGGTACTTGTGCAAGCGGGCTCGCTACGAGATCGCCGCCTCTGGGTCGTCTCGGTATTGACATGCGCGCTTAACGTTCGTAGGTTCCTGCGCATACGTAAGAGCATCGCCTAGTTAGCTCATATTCGAGTGCTCATACGTATGAACGTGCAGCCGCTCTAGTTCTGGGGTGAGAGATATGCGCAATCGGTGGCGGGTGTTGTTGGTGGTTGGTGCGGTTCTCGTGGCGGGGTGCTCAGGCCCCGCGGCGAAGCCGGCCGGTGGTGGTGCAGCGGCGGGTGCGTCGATCGTCTACGCCAAGACCGACGGCGGTACGACGTTCGTCCGCAACTACAACGTGATGGGTCCGGCGACGGACAAGGCGCCGAACATGGAGCTCGTCTACGAGCCCCTGATGCGCGTCGACTACAGCGACGGCGGCGTGGTGAAGCCGTGGCTCGCCGAGAGCTGGACGTTCGGTGAGCAGGGCAAGCTGCTGACGATCAAGCTCCGCGACGACGTCACCTGGTCGGACGGCCAGAAGTTCACCGCGGACGACGTCGCCTACTCGCTCGGTCTCCCGATCGAGAAGCCGGACTTCAGCATCGCCGGGATCACCTACAAGTCGGTGGCGAAGACCGACGAGCACACGATCCAGGTGCGGTTCGCGGAGCCGTCGTACGCGACGCTCAACCAGTTCGCGAACATCCTGCTGCCGATGGTCCCGAAGCACATCTGGTCCGGTCAGAACCTGAATACCTGGACGAACCCGGACCCGGTCGGCACCGGTCCGTTCACGCTGAAGGAGTTCAAGCCGCAGCAGATCACGCTGCAGGCGCGCGCCGACTACTGGGGCGGCAAGCTCCCGATGAGCACGTACAAGATCATCCCGACCAGCGCGGACGCTCTGAAGGCCCAGCTGCTGAAGGGCGATATCGACTGGGCGTCGGCCAGCTGGCCGAACGGCGAGAAGGAGTACGTCGCCAAGGACCCGGACAAGCACCTGTACCAGCTGTACTCCAACGGCGGCGCGATGTCGGTCCTCTTCAACACCGGCAAGGCTCCGTTCAACGACGAGCACGTACGGCGTGCCCTCGCCCTCACCATCGATCGGACGGCGGTCGTCACCACGCTGCAGCGTCCTGGTACCGAGGCAGGGCCGACCGGACTCTCCGAGCAGCTGTTCGCCGACTGGCTCGACCCGGCGTACAAGGGCAAGGTCCAGAAGGTCGACCCGGACGCGGCGAAGGCTGAGCTCGCGAAAGGCGGCTGGACGGTCGACAACGGCGCCCTGGTGAAGGACGGCAAGCGGTACCAGCCGAGCATCCTGTTCAACTCCGACTGGGGTTGGGGCAACTACGCCGACATCCTGATCAACACCTGGAAGAAGACCCTCGGCCTGCAGGTGAAGAGCGCCGGTCAGCCGAGCGCCGGGTACTACGACAAGCAGAACCTCGGCCAGTTCGATCTGGTGGCCGCGTCGACGGGTGGCTCCGGCGTGTACGGCGTCTACCGGTTCCTGAGCAGCCAGTACCTGACACCGATCGGCAAGTCGGCCACGCTGAACCAGGGCCGCTGGAACGACCCGCAGACCGACGCGATCGTCGCCGCGATGCAGCGCACCGACGACGTCGAGCAGTTGAAGACGCTCGGCCGGCAGTTGCAGAAGATCGTCGTCGACAAGGTCCCGTTCAGCCCGATCTACAACAACTTCTACTTCGTCGACATCAACGCGACCCGCTGGACCGGTTGGCCGGCGCCGGACAACTTCGAGCACATCCCGTTCGTCGGGATGGGACCGGACACGATCCTGACCATGCTGAAGCTCCAGCGCCGGGGGAACTGACGATGCGGTGGACCTTCCTGGCCCGGCGGCTGGGGTTCTACCTGGCCGCCGCAGCCGCCGCCATCGGCCTGAACTTCCTGCTGCCGCGGCTGATGCCCGGCGACCCGTCGTCCGCGATCGTCGAGGAACTGGAGCGCGTCAGCGGCCAGCAGGTCCCGGCCGAGACCCTGATGTCGATCCGCGCGATCTTCGGCAACCCGCACGCCAACCTGGCCCAGCAGTTCGCCGACTACCTGCGGCAGTTGTCCCACGGTGACCTCGGCGTCTCCGTGGTCAACTTCCCGGTCCCGGTCGCCGACCTGGTCTGGCAGGCCCTCCCGTGGACTCTCTTGCTGGTCGGTACGACGACCGTCACCGCCTTCGCGATCGGCACATTGCTCGGCGTGGTCGCGGGCTGGCGGGCGGGCAGTCGGCTCGACGCGATCCTGACCCCGTTCACCACGTTCCTGAGCAGCGTCCCGTACTTCTGGGTCGCGCTCCTCGCCCTCTGGGTGTTCGGGTTCGTCCTCGGCTGGACCCCACTGTCCGGCGGGTACAACGCCGACCTCCCGCAGGGCTTCAGTCTCGCGTACGCCGTCAGCGTGCTGCATCACGGTGTGTTGCCCGCAGCAACCATCGTGTTCTCGGCCTTCGGCGGCTGGCTGCTCGGGATGCGGAACATGACGGTGACCACCGTCCGCGAGGACTACGTGCTGCTCGCGCAGGCCAAGGGTCTCTCGCCGCGCCGGGTGATGTTCCGGTACGCCGCCCGGAACGCGATGCTGCCGAGTTTCACCGGGTTCGCGATGGCGCTCGGCGGGGTCGTCGGCGGCGCGCTGCTCACCGAGATCGTCTTCAGCTATCCCGGGATCGGGTACCTGCTGTACGAGTCGCTGCAGAAACGCGACTACCCGATGATGCAGGGCGTGTTCCTGCTGATCACGCTCGCGGTCCTGCTGGCGAACCTGGTCGCGGACCTGGCCTACGTCCTGCTCGATCCGCGGATCCGGGCGAGGGGATGACGATGCTGAAGAGCTGGAAAGTCCGGATCGGCCTGTTCATCCTGGTGTTCTTCATGTTGCTGGCCGTCTTCGGGCCGATGATCGGCGGGGATCCGCGCGCGAACGACATCAGCGCGATCTCCCAGCCGCCGAGTCCGCAGCACCTGTTCGGCACCACCCAGTTCGGGCAGGATGTGCTCGCGCAGACCATCGCCGGTGCCCGCGGCTCGATGCTGGTCGGCCTCCTGGCCGCCGCGATCGGCACGCTGATCGCGATCCTGGTCGGCGTCCCGGCCGGGTACTTCGGTGGCGCGGTCGACAACGGCCTGAACTTCCTCACGAACCTCTTCCTGGTGATGCCGGTCCTCCCACTGATCCTGATCGTCGCGGGTTACGTGCAGGGCACCGGTCCGCTCGTGATCGCGCTGATCATCGGCCTGTTCGGCTGGTCGGGCGGCGCGCGGACGCTGCGCGCACAGTCGCTGAGTCTGAGCAGCCGCGACTTCGTGCTCGCGATGCGGATGGTCGGCGAGCCGCACCGCCGGCTGATCTTCTGCGAGGTGCTGCCGCATCTGACCGGATGGATCTCGGCGATGTTCCTGCACGGCATGATCGGTGGCGTGATGGCGGAGGCCGGGCTGGCGTTCCTCGGCATCACCGACTCCGGGTCGATCAGCTGGGGCACGATGATCCAGGCGGCGCAGCAGCAGAGCGCCGTACTGCGTGGTCTGTGGTGGTGGTTCGTGCCGCCGGGGCTGTGTATCGCGCTGATCGGTACGGCGGCGACGCTGGTCAACTTCGGCGTCGACGAGGTGTCCAACCCGAAGCTGCGGATGGCCCGGCGTTCGGTCGTGGTCCGGGCCCGGAAGGTGGTCGAGGCATGAGCGACGTACTGGTGGTGGACGGGCTGACGGTCGACTACGTGACCGGGGATCGGCCGGTGCGGGCGTGTGACGACGTGACGTTCGAGCTGCGCCGCGGCGAGATCCTCGGTGTAGCGGGGGAGTCGGGGTCGGGGAAGTCGACGCTGATCACCGCGCTCACCCGGCTGCAGCGGCCGCCGGCGGTCACCACCGCCGGCCGGATCGAGTTCCACGGCACCGATCTCGTCGGGCTCACCCCCGAGCAACTCCGCAAACTCCGCTGGACGTCACTGGCGATCGTCCTCCAGAGCGCGATGGACGCCCTCAACCCGGTGATGCGGGTCGGTGCCCAGTTCGTCGACGTACTCCGTTCGCACGACAAGAAGCTGAGTCGCCAGGACGCGTGGGACCGCGCCGCCGAACTCCTCGGCATGGTCGGGATCTCCGCCGATCGCGTCCGCGCCTACCCGCACGAACTCTCCGGCGGCATGCGTCAGCGCGCCAGCATCGCGCTCGCCCTGGCCTGTGGTCCCGAACTCGTCGTGATGGACGAGCCGACGACCGCCGTCGACGTGGTGATGCAACGCCAGATCCTCGCCCAGGTACTGCGTCTGCGCCGCGAGCTCGGTTTCGCGGTCGTGTTCGTCACGCACGACCTCTCGCTGCTCCTCGAGCTCGCCGACCGGATCGCGATCATGTACGGCGGCCGGATCGTCGAGATCGGCACCGCAGAGTCGCTCTACACCAAGCCCCGCCACCCGTACACCCGCGGCCTGCGCGACTCGTTCCCACCGTTGCGCTCGCCGTTGCGGAGACTCACCGGGATCTCCGGCAGTCCACCGGACCTCCGCAACCCACCACCCGGCTGCCCGTTTCACCCGCGCTGCGCGGACCGCTTCGACGGTTGCGACAAGCAACGACCGGAGCTACTGACGATCGAGGACCATGCCGTCGCATGCCGGCTGTACCCGTCGGGAGATGATCGAGCATGAGCCAACCCGTTCTCGAGGCCCGGGCGGTCTCGAAGCATTTCGCGGCCGGGCGGTCGACGGTGCGCGCGGTCGAGGACGCGACGCTGGCATTGCAGCCCGGCCGGATCGTGGCGCTGGTGGGCGAGAGCGGCAGCGGGAAGACCACGCTGGCGCGGCTGCTTGCGCGCTTCTATCCGCCGACGTCCGGTGAGATCCGGTTGCGTGGCGAGGTCGTGAAGGGCAAGCCGCGGGCGTACTACAGCGACGTACAGCTGATCTTCCAGGACCCGTTCGGGTCGCTGAACCCGTTGCACCGGGTGCGGTACAACCTGGAGCGGGCGGTCAAGCTGCATCACGCCGTGCGGACGAAGGACGAGTTGGAGCGGCGGGTGGTGGAGCTGCTGGAGCGCGTGAGCCTGACCCCGACCGAGCAGTTCATCGACAAGTTCCCGCACGAGTTGTCCGGCGGGCAACGGCAGCGGGTCGTGATCGCGCGGGCGCTGGCGGTCGAGCCGAAGGTGCTGCTCGGGGACGAGCCGATCTCGATGCTGGACGTGTCGATTCGGCTCGAGATGCTGAACCTGCTCGACCGGCTGCGGACCGAGGACGGTCTGGCGCTGCTGTACATCACCCACGACATCGCCAGCGCGCGCTACCTGTGCGACGACATCGTCGTGATGTACGCCGGTCAGATGGTCGAAGGCGGTCCCAAGGAGGACGTGATCGCCGACCCGCTGCACCCGTACACGCAGCTGCTGATCGATTCGTCCCCGGATCCCGAGCGCAGGGACCGCGACGGCCTCTTCGACGCGGAGGATCTCGGTGAGCCGCCGAGTCTGATCGACCCGCCGGCCGGGTGCCGGTTCCATCCGCGGTGCCCGTTCGCGATGGACGTCTGCCGGACCGACGCACCGCCCCGGACCGAACTACCCAACGGGCGCTGGACCCATTGCTGGTTGCAGGAGAACAAATGAAAGCACCACGACAGTCCGACGTAGCGCAGCTCGCGGGCGTCTCGCAGTCCGCCGTCTCGAGGGTGGTGAGCGGGGACGTGGACCGGATCCCGGTCGAGACCCAGGACCGCATCCTGGCGGCGGTGAAGGAGCTCGGGTACGTCCCGAACGCCGCCGCGCGGAACCTGCGCAACAAGCGCAACCGGCTGCTCGGCGTTCATACCTTCGAGGCCGTGTTCCCGCACGCCCGCGAGGACTTCTACTTCGAGTTCCTGCTCGGGATCGAGGAGCGGGCCGAGGAGATCGGGTACGACCTGGTCCTGTTCACGTCGACGGGGACCAGCGACGGCCGGCGGCGGATCTACCGCGACGGCACCAACCGGCTGAACCTCGCCGACGGGACGGTCCTGCTCGGTGCCGCGACCGATCGCGAGGAGCTGGCGCGGTTGTGGCACGACGGGTACCTGTTCGTCCACATCGGCCGCCGCGAGGTGCCCGGTGCCGACGTGCCCTGCATCGTGCCGGACTACCACAGCGCCGCCGGCCGGCTGGTCGAGTCGCTCGCCGACCGCGGCCATCGGCACCTCGCGTACCTGCGCGCCGGGATCGAGCAGGAGGCGTACGCCGATCGCCGGGCCGGGTACCGCGACGCCGTCGAACGCCTTGGCCTGCAGGACAGGTCGCCCGGGTTCAACGGCGTACCGGATCTGTCCGACGAGTGGCTGGACGCGTTGGTGAGCGGACCGGAGACGGCGGTGGTCGCGGAGAGCGTCGGCCTCGCGGAGGACCTGCGTGCCCGGCTCGCGGAGCGCGGGCTGAGCATTCCCGAGGACCTCTCCGTCGCCGTATTGGAAGGCTCGGGAGACGAGCCCGGTCACCGCTGGGACTGCTTGGTGATCCCGCGCAAGGAGATCGGCCGGATCGCGATCGACGCGCTGGTGGCGCGGGTCGAGAACCCCGACGCGGAGCCGGTCAGCCAACTGGTGGCCTGTGATCTGGTGGCCGGCGAAACCGTCGCCGCCCCTGCAGACAAGTCGAGTGTTAAGGAGTAACGGGTGGAACTCGCAACGGACGTCCTGGTCGTCGGCGGTGGACTCGGCGGGGTCGCCGCGGCCCTCACCGCGGTCCGCCTCGGTCGCAGCGCCGTACTGACCGAGCCGACCGACTGGCTGGGCGGGCAACTCACCAGCCAGCTCGTCCCGCCGGACGAGCACCCCTGGATCGAGCAGTACGCCGCCAGCGGGTACGCCGAACTTCGCCAGCGGATCCGCGACTACTACCGCCGGAACTACCCGCTCCGCGCCGAGGTCGCTGTGGACCCGCTGCTCGACCCGGGCCTCGGCGTCGTCAGCCGCTTCTGCCACGAACCACGCGTCGCCGCGGCTGTGCTGGAGGAGATGCTCGCCCCGTGGCGCGCCTCCGGACGCCTGACGGTGCTGATGGAACACGAGCCGATCGCGGCGTCCACCTCCGGCGACGAGATCGACGCTGTCACCCTGCGGGACCTCCGCACGGGCGATGACGTGACGGTCTCGGCGACGTACGTCGTGGACGCCACCGAGCTCGGCGACCTCCTCGAGCTCGCGAACGTCGAGCACGTGATCGGTGCGGAGGGGCGCGACCAGACGGGTGAGCTGCATGCGCCCGAGGTCGCGAATCCCCTTGATCAGCAGGCGTTCTCATGGTGCTTCGCTCTCGAGCACCGGGCGGGGGAGGACCACACCATCGACCGGCCGGCCGGGTACGAGCACTGGCAGACCGCCGTCGCGCCGTTCTGGCCGGGATCGCAGCTGTCCTGGACGGACGTCGTACCGTCGACGCTGCAGCAGCGGGAGTGGAAGCTGCTCGAGGCGAACCCGGACCAGCGGGCACCGTTCTCGCTCTGGCGGTACCGGCAGATCCTTGCTGAGAGCAACTTTGTCGACAAGGCGATCCCGGCGGTCACGGTGGTCAACTGGCCGCAGCTCGACTACTGGGAGCAGCCCCTGCTGGGTGCCCCGGACCCGGCGAAGGCGCTGGCCGCGAGCCGGGACCTGTCGCTGTCGTTCCTGTACTGGATGCAGACCGAGGGCGGCTATCCGGGGCTGCGGTTGCGTCCGGACGTCACCGGTACGGCGAACGGTCTCGCGAAGACGCCGTACATCCGTGAGGCGCGGCGGATCGCGGCCGAGTTCACCGTGCTCGAGCAGCACGTCGGGGTGGAGGCGCGGCCGGACGGCGCGGGCAGCGAGGTGTTCGCGGACACCGTCGGGCTCGGGCGGTACCGGATCGACCTGCACCCGAGTACGGCTGGCCGCACCTACGTCGACATCGAGGCGTACCCGTTCCAGATCCCGCTCGGCGCGCTGATCCCGGTGCGCGTCGACAACCTGCTGCCGGCGAACAAGAACATCGGGACCACGCACATCACCAACGGTTGTTACCGCCTCCACCCGGTCGAGTGGAGCATCGGCGAGGCGGTCGGCGCACTGGTCAGCTTCTGCCTGACCGAAGGCCTGTCACCACGCAAGGTCCGCAACGATCCCACCCATCTGGCCGACTACCAGCGCCTGCTGGCGGACCGCCTGAGGACCCCGCTGGCATGGCCCGAAGAGATCCGCACCCATCGCGACTGAAAAGGGATGATGCTGTGCTCCGAAAGTCTTTGGCCGCCCTGTGTACTGCGCTACTCCTCTCCGCCGCGGTCCTGGTGAACGCCTCGGCGTCCACCACCGCACTCCCCGCGCTACACACCGAAGGCAATCGCATCAAGAACAGCGCCGGTACCGATGTCACCCTCAAAGGTGTCTCCGTCATCGCCCCCGAGCAGAACGACGTCTGCACCGACTGCAACTCCAAGCCGATCAACGACCTGATCGACATGACGGTCGCGAACGGCTGGCACTCCAAGGTGCTGCGGCTGCTCGTCACCGAGGCGATCGGCAAGGACCTGAACGCCTACGACGCCACCTACATCAAGCCGTACGTCGACCACGCGGTGGCCAAGGGTCTCTACGTGATCATCGACCTGCACCTGGTCCGCAACTACGGTGACGCCGCGGGCGCCGTACCGCAGTCCGACGTGAAGGGGTTCTGGGACTTCATCGCGCCGCGGTACGCGAACAACCCGAACGTGCTGTTCGAGGTGTTCAACGAGCCGATCGCCCCGGACAACTGGGCGACCTGGAAGTCCTACATCCAGCCGGTCGTGAACTCGATCCGGTCGGTCGCGTCCAACGTCATCCTGATGGGCAGCCCCTCGTGGAGCACGCGGCTGAACGGGGCGCTCACCGATCCGATCACCGGCGGCAACATCGCCTACGTCTACCACCTGTACCCGAACCAGGGCCCGGCGACCGCGGCGAATCTGGATCCGAAGTTCGGTACGGCGGCCGCGACGCTGCCCGTGGTCCTGACGGAGTTCGGCTGGGACCCGTCGCCGGCGGCGAACGCGGTCACCGCCGGTACGACGTCCGGCTGGGGGCTGCCGTTGCGGCAGTACCTGGACGCGCGTCCACAGATCGGGTGGCTCGGTTGGGTGTTCGACAACTTCTGGGCCCCGGTGATGTTCGACAAGTTCTGGAACCTGCTGTCCGGCGAGTACGAGGGTGCTTTCATCCGCGACTGGCTGGCCGGCGCTCCGGCGACGTCACCGTGTTCCAGCCATCTCGCCCGCGGGGCGACGGCGACCGCGTCCTCGACGTACGACGCGAACTCGGGTGCGGCGAAGGCGGTCGACGGGGCGTGTACGGACAGCGGGCGCTGGATGTCCGCGGTCGGTGACACGACGCCGGTGCTCGCGCTGAACCTCGGTGCGTTCAAGGACGTCAACCAGGTCGACGTGTACAGCGGCTACGGCTATCCGAACGTTGCCACCGGGACCACGCTGACCGCGTTCACGGTGGAAGGGCACACCGCCGCCGGGTGGGTCCAACTGGGCAGTGTCACCGGTAACACCCGGTCGCTGGTCTCGGTGCCCGGGCCATCCGCGACAATTGACCAGATACGCCTGACCGTCACCGACCCGTCGAACACGACACCGGACATTGCCCGCGTCTACGAGGTGGCCGCTCACTGAGCCCTCAGTGGCCGGCCGGCTCACTTGGAGGAGGCCGTTGCCAGCGTCCCGACCGAGACGATTCGTCGCTGCGTTCATCGCGGGTGCCCTGGTGTTCCCGCTGGTGCCGGCGGTCGCCGCGCGGCCGGTGAAACTGGAGGTCCTCTCCAGCCGCGCCGACACGGTGACGGGCGGCGACGCGCTGGTGCACGTCGACGCCCCCGATCCGGACGGTCAGGTCCGGGTGTCGCTCAACGGTCAGGACGTGTCGGGGGATTTCGTCCCTGACGACACCGGCCGGACCGGACTGGTCAAGAACCTCCGGCCCGGAGCCAACGTGCTCCGGGCCGAGGCCGGGGGCCGGCGGACGACGCTGGACGTGCGCAACTACCCCCGGGAAGGCCCGGTGTTCTCGGGGCCGCACGAGCAGCCGTTCGCGTGTGAGACGGCGAAGTTCAAGATCCCGGTGATCGGCGGCACGCTCGGACCGGCGCAGGACGCCGACTGCACGATCGCGCCGCGGGTCGACTACTTCTACCGGACCACCGCGCGCCGCTGGGCGAAATGGCCGGCCGGCGCGACGAGGTACCCGGCGGATCTCGCGGAGACGGACTCCGGTGATCCGTTCATCGTGCGGATGGAGACCGGGAGCGCGAACCGGGCGGTCGTGCAGACCAGCATGCTGCACGACCCGCTGCGCGAGGGCGCGCCGACTCCTGTCCGGCGCTCGGAGGCCTGGAACGGTCGCGCGATCTTCACGCTCGGCGGCGGCTGCGCCGGCGGGTGGTACCGGTCCGGTGCGACGACCGGCAGCGTCACGGATCCGTTCCTGCTCGGGCGCGGGTACGCGCTGATGTCGTCGTCGCAGAACGTCTTCGGGCAGAACTGCAACGACGTGACCGCGGCCGAGTCCGCCATGATGACCAAGGAACTGTTCGTCGAGCACTACGGGCAGCCGGAGTTCACGGTCGGGTTCGGCTGCTCCGGTGGTTCGTATCAGGCGCAGCAGATCACCGACAACTACCCGGGCATCTTCGACGGCATCATCGTCGGCTGCTCGTTCCCGGACGTCGGCTTCGGCACGATCCCGTTCATCAGCGACGCGCGGCTGCTCGACTCGTACTTCGACAGCCGCAGCACGGTGCAATGGACGCGGGAACAGAAGCGCCGCGTGGCCGGGTTCGCGAAGTACGCGACGCTGCCGAGTATGGCGATCAGCGCCGCCCGGATCGACCCGCGGCGCAACTGTGCCGCTGTCCCCGTGGTCCTGCGCTACAACCCGGTGACGAACCCTCGCGGAACGCGCTGCGATGTCTTCGACCACGCGATCAATGAGTACGGCGCTGATCCGGCGACCGGGTTCGCGCGGCGACCGCTCGACAACGTGGGCGTCCAGTACGGGCTCAAGGTCCTGCGGTCCGGGGTGATCACGCCGGCGCAGTTCCTCGACCTGAACCAGCGGATCGGTGGCTTCGACGCGGACGCGAATCTGGTCCCGGCCCGGACCGTGGCCGACCCGGAGGCCGTGCGGACGGCGTACCGGACCGGGCGGCTGACCAACGGCGGGGGAGGGCTGAAGGACGTGCCGATCATCGACTACCGCGCGTACTCCGACAACCTGGCGTACGGCGACATCCACGTCCGGTACCACACGCTCTCGATGCGGGCCCGGTTGCAGAAGGCGAACGGCACCTCGGTCAACCAGGTGAGCCTGCTCGAGGACGCGAGGTACGGACTGTTCAGTACGGCGAGCCCGTTGCTGCGGCACGCGGTCGACGAGATGGACAGCTGGCTGACCCAGTTGACCGCCGACGGGACGAGCCGGCCGCGGATCGACAAGATCGTCGCGGCCAAGCCGTCCGGGCTGGCCGAGGGGTGTCGCGGACCGGGTGGGTTCATCGCGCAGCCGCTGGACCGGAACCCGTCGTCGCGGTGCGAGAAGTTGTTCCCGTCGGCGTCGTTCCCCCGCGAGGTGGCTGGCGCCCGTGTCGCGTCGGATGTGATCAAGTGCGAGCTGCGCGAGCCCGCCCGGTCGGAGTACCCCGGGTTCACGGACGCGCAGTGGCAGCAGCTGTTGACGATCTTCCCCGACGGTGTGTGTGACTGGTCGAAGCCGGGGATCGATCAACAGCCGCTCGCCGGGACCTGGCTCAGCTACCCAAACTGAACCTGAAGTGGTGCTTCCGCGGTTGGAGATCGTGCGGCGGGAGGATCGGGGCACCGCTGGTCGGACTGCCGAGACCGTGCTGCAGTGCGTCCAGCGTGATCCAGACGCGATCGCTCGGGTGCAGGTCGGCCGGATGCTGCGCGGCGGCCAGGTCGGCGATCGTCCAGCGTCTGACAGTCATCGCGAAGTCCGGGTCGCCGGTCAGGCGGAGCAGGCCGGCGCTACCGGACAGCTCGGCCCAGCGGACGTTGCCCCGGGCACCGTTCTCCTGCGGGTAGAGGTACGGGACCTGCAGGTCGTCGATCGTGCTCGTGTAGCGGCCGATCCGGGCCGCCGAGCGTGAGTCGGGGTACGCCTGTCCCGGTCCCTGGCCGAACCAGGTCACCTGCCGGAAGCCCGCCGGCACGCCGAACGTCACCCCCAGCCGCGCCCACGGCACCAACCACTCACCCAACGGCTCCACCTCGACATCGGCCGTCACACTCTCGCCATCGGTCGTCCAGCGGTACGTCGTGAGCACCCGCGCGTCCGTCGCCGCGGCCCCCACCATCGTCACCACCGTGAGCTCGTCATCGGACCGCTCCACGGAGACGGTCCGATACCGCAGCCGGTCAAGCCCGGCGTTGGCCCATCGAGACTTCCGGTCCAACGTCGTCGCGTCCCAGGTCCGGGCGTCGTGCTGAGTCGGCGCTCGCCACAGCTCCAGCGGACGATGCACGACGTCCCAGCCCTGCAGGCCGATCAGTCGTCCGGTCTCGGGATGGAACGTCGCGGGCCCGAGCGCGAGCGGCTTCGTGGGGGAGCGCCTGGCCGGAGCCGCGGAGAGTTGGGTTTGGGTGAAGGCCACCTCGTGACCGGCCGGTGCCCAGTCGGTGTCGCTGGTGAGGACCGCTCGGATCGTCAGCCAGCGTTCACGGTTCTGGAGCTCCGGCAGGTCGGGGAGCTTGACCGTGGCGGAGTCTCCCGCCGAGATGAGCGGGAGGTCGACTGTGCCGCGGGCCACGACGGTGCCCTCGTCGGCGACGTCCCAGTGCAGCGAGAGATGGGAGGTGTCCGACACGTCGTACCGGTTGTGGATGGTCAGGACGTCGTCGGTGACGGTGAGGCGAACCGGTTCGTAGACCTTGTGGACCTCGGCGAGCACCGGTTGCGGCGTCAGGTCGGGAAAGACCAGTCCGTCGAGGACGTACGTCCCGTCGTGCAGTTCCTCACCGAAGTCTCCGCCGTACCCGTAGGAACCGTCGGCCCGCAGGATGCCGTGTTCCATCCACTCCCACAGGAAGCCGCCCTGGCAGCGTTCGTACCGGTCGAAGAGCTCCTCGTACTCCGGTAGTCCGCCGGGACCGTTGCCTCCGGCATGCGAGTACTCGCACAGCACGAACGGCATCGCCCGCCGGCGCGCGTCCAACGTCGGATCGTCCAACGGTTTCTCGGCCCGTTTGCCGATCGCCTCGACCTCCTCGTGCGACGCGTACATCCGGCTGTACACATCCACGTCCGCACACGACAGGTCACCCTCGTAGTGCAGCGGTCGCGACGGATCCCGGTCGCGGGTCCACTCCGCCATCGCGGTCAGGTTCGGCCCGACGCCGGCCTCGTTGCCGAGCGACCACATGATCACCGATGGGTGGTTCTTGTCCCGCTCGACCGTGCGCCGCATCCGGTCCACGGACGCGTCCAGGAACCGCGGATCGCCGGCCGGGTTGCCCTGCCAGTCGAGCAGGAAGAAGCCGTGCGTCTCGTAGTCGCACTCGTCCATCACCCAGAACCCGAGCTCGTCGCACAACTCCAGCAGCTTCGAGTCCGGCGGGTAGTGGCTGGTCCGGATCGCGTTGATGTTGTGCCGCTTCATCACCAGCAGTTCGTCGCGCATCCGCTCGTACGGTACGGCGCGACCGAACACCGGATCGTGCTCGTGCCGGTTGACCCCGTGAAAGACGATGCGGCGCCCGTTGACCCGCAGTACCCCGTCGACGATCTCGACCGTGCGGAAGCCGATCCGCAGCGACACCCGCTCACCGGGCAGCTCCACGACCGCGTCGTACAACCGGGGCTCCTCGGCGGACCACGGTTCGACGGCCGGGAGCGTCACCGACTCGCCGCACGGCACCTCGGCGCCGAGCTCCGCGATCCGTACGACGGCACCCGGGACCGACTCCACCCGCAGCACACCGGCACCGTCGACGTAGTCCGCGTGCACGAACACATCCGCGTCCACCGGCCGCGCGATCAGCGTGACGTCGCGGAAGATCCCGGGCAGCCACCACATGTCCTGGTCCTCGAGGTACGACCCCGACGACCACTGGTGCACCCGTACGGCGAGCACGTTCCGCCCCGGGCGCAGTACCTCGCCGACCGCGAACTCGGCCGGCAGTCGCGAACCGCGCGTCACTCCGAGCTCGACCCCGTTCAGCCAGACGCGCGCACACGAGTCCACGCCGTCGAACCGCAGTACCGACGACCCGGTCCACGAGGCCGGGAGCTCGAACGCCAGCCGGTGATCGCCGGTCGGGTTCTCGTCCGGCACGTACGGCGGGTCCACCGGGAACGGGTACTTCTGGTTCGTGTACGCCGGACTCCCGTGCCCGTGCATCGGCCAGCTCGACGGCACCGGCAGCCAGTCCCAGTCCGAGTCGTCGAAGTCGACCGCCTCGAACCCGTGCGCGGCCTCCGCCACGGTCGGTGCCCACCGGAACCGCGACTGACCGTTAAGGCTCAGCCGCGGCGCATCCGACCGTACGGCGGCCCGCGCCGGCAGCACGCCGTACCCCGGGCCGGGATCTTCCCAGTAGGTCATCGGGCCTCCCGGCCTGGACTGAGGAGCGCAGGGAGCGTAGCGACCGGAGCGACGAGGGAAGGACGGGAGTCACAGCCCGATGACCCGCCGCGACGGAGTCGCGGCATATACAGAGTCACGCGTCCTCCCGGATCCACACCGTCATCGGTCCGACCGTCCGGTTCGCCCACGCGTAATAGGGGATCGCTGTCAACGGTCCGTCCCGTCCCGGGACCTCGATGGTTGTCACGCCGCCGAGTAGGTCGGGCTGCTCGCGTTCGACGAGCTCGCCCGCGACGACGGCCGTCTCGTCGAGGACGACGTCCTGGTCCTGCTGCTCGAAGCAGTACACCAACGGGCCGCGTTCGATCGCGACACAGCCACGCACCGAGTCGATCCGATCGTCCGGCGTCGTACGGCGGGCCGCGACCGGCAACTCCAGCACGACCTCGTCGCCGACCGACCACACTCGCCGCAGCGGTCCTTCGTGCCCGTTGACGGTCAGCCGGTGACTGTCGGCCCACGCCGGGATCCGAAGCCCCAGCGTCCACGGCGCGTCCGGCGCCGCCGTGATCCGCACCCGCACGGTCCCGTGCCACGGGTAGTCGGTCTGTACCTCGAACCCGACTCGCCCGATCGGCAGGTCCGCAGTCACCGAGGCCGGCGCATAGAGCTGTACCTGGACGCCGTCGTCGTCCGACGTCGCGATCAGCTGATCCAGCGACGACAGCGTCCGCATCACGTTCGGCGGGCAGCACGCGGTCCCGAACCAGGGCTGCCGTCCACCAACCGCGGAACGCTGGTCGTCCGCGAAGGCGTTGTTCCGCACCTTCAACGCGTTCACGTAGAAGAACCGGTCGCCGGCGAGCGAGACGCCCGAGATCACCGAGTTGTACAGCGTCCGCTCGATCAGGTCGGCGTACTTGCTCTCACCCGTCGCGAGCAGCAGCCGCCAGCTCCACTGCACGCTGGCGATCGCCGCGCAGGTCTCGCAGTACGCCGCATCCGGTGGCAACTCGAACGGGTCGCCGAACGCCTCGCCGTACCACCGGGCGCCGACGCCACCGGTCAGATACGTCTGACTCTCGACCATCGTCGACCACGTCGCCCGCAACGCGTCGAGCAGCTCAACGTCCCCGGTCTCCACCGCGACATCGGTCGCGCCGGCCGCGAGGTACAGCGCCCGGACCGCGTGACCGGCGATCGTCCGCACCTCGCGGACCGGCAGGTGATCCTGGAAGTACGCCGGTCCGTGGTGACCCGGGACCGTGAGCATCCCGTGCCCGCGGGCCTCGACGAAGTACGCGGCCAGCTCGAGGTACGCCGCGGTTCCGGTCTCGCGATAGAGATCGACGAGCGCCATCTCGATCAGTGGGTGCCCGTCGACACCTTCCAACCGGCCCGGCCCGAAGGTCTTGCACAGATGGTCGGCGAGCCGGCACGCGACGTCGAGCAGGATGCGATCCCCAGTTGTCCGCACCTGCGCGACGGCTGCTTGCAACAGATGGCCGGCGCAGTAGAGCTCGTGGCCCTTCTCCAGGTCGCCGTACCGCCGGCCGTCGAGTGCGAGCGTGGTGTAGGTGTTCAGGTAGCCGTCGGCCTCTTGCGCCGCGGCGACCAGCGCGCTGCCGCCGGACTGCCAGGAAGCGAGTTGGTCCGAACGCCCGCGGGCCTGTTCCCAGGCGACCGCCTCGAGCCACTTGTAGACGTCGGTGTCGGCGAAGAGCTTGCCCTCGAATCCGGTGACCGGTTCCTGCCCGGACGCCTGGCGGAAGTTCCGCAGGGTGCCGACCTCCTCGAGCCGCCGGGCGGCCGCCGGAATGGTCGTCTCCCGGTTGATCCGCTGGCGGTTCGACCAGAAGCCACCGGTGAGCTGGGAGCTGCCGAGGGGGAGTGGGCGCAAAGGCATGGAGGCAAGGTAACCATCGCCTGCGAGGTCGGGGCAAGAGTTCAGTGCAAACGATTGCGGCCTGGGAAACCGCTGTGTGCAAACGATTGCAATTTATCGGCGTCACGCCCTTGACATCGGCTCGTAACCTCCGTGACCATGAGGGCCGTCGTTCCATTCGGAGTTGACTAGATATTCAGTGAGACTGCGCACCTCAGCAGCCGCCCCCTGCCGAAAGCGAGGCATGGCCGATGACCAATCCCTCCCCGGACACCGCGTCCGCCGCAGAGCCGCCCCAGATCTCGACGACACCGCCCGGCTGGTCCCGGCGTGGTTTCGTCGGAACCACCGCGGCCGCCATCGGCGTCGCGTCGCTGGGTATCACGCCGACCGCGAGTGCGACGAGCACCGCCGGCCGGACCGCGAACGACGACCAGCTGCCGGCCTTCCCCGGCGCCGAAGGTGCCGGTAAGTGGGCCAAGGGCGGCCGCGGCGGGTCCGTCTACGAGGTGACCACGCTGGCCGATTCCGGACCCGGATCGCTGCGCGACGCTGTCTCCGGTTCGGACCGGACGATCGTGTTCCGGGTCTCCGGCACGATCCAGCTGGAGACAGGCCTGCTGATCGCCGGCAGCAACCTGACCATCGCCGGCCAGACCGCGCCTGGTGGCGGGATCTGCGTGGCGGGGCACAGCACGAACATCAAGGGCAGCGCGCACGACATCGTGATCCGCTACCTGCGCTTCCGGCTCGGCGACGAGAACGAGATCGCTGACGACTCGTTCAACACCAACGTCCCCGGCTCGGTCAGCCCCGAGATCCGCAACCTGATCATCGACCACTGCTCGTTCAGCTGGGCGGTCGACGAGTGCCTGTCGCCGTACGGGAACTACGACGTCACCGTGCAGTGGTGCATCGTGTCGGAGGGCCTCGCGCTGTCCGCGCACCCGAAGAACCGGCACGGGTACGGCGGCATCTGGGGTGGTGAGCGCAACACCTACCACCACAACCTGATCGCCCACGAGGGCGGCCGGAACCCGCGGTTCGGCTACACCGAAGGCATCACGCTCGAGGTCGACCACTACAACAACGTGATCTACGACTACGGGTACACGTCGCTGTACGGCGGCGAGTGGGCCAACGGCATCAACATCATGAACAACTTCTACAAGCCGGGCCCGACCACCCAGGACGAGGTCGCGCCGGTCGTGCTGAGCGCGAACCGCGGCGGCCAGTGGTACGTCGCCGGTAACCAGGTCGAGGGCTACCCGGACGTCACCGCGCACAACCGCAAGGGCATCCGCTACCCGATCGGCGGCATCGTCGAGCTGACCCAGCCGCACTCGATCCCGGGCCGCGGCGACCTCCAGGCGCCGAACAAGGCGTACGACGCGGTGCTCGCCGGCGCGGGTGCGATCCTGCCGAAGCGGGACGCGGCCGACGCCCGGGTGATCGCGGAGGTGCGCAACGGCACCGGCCGGCTGATCAACTCGCAGAAGGACGTCGGCGGCTACCCGGATCTCGTCCAGGCAGCGGCGCCGGTCGACTCCGACCACGACGGCATCCCGGACTGGTGGGAGAAGGCGAACGGCCTCGACCCCAACGACCCGTCCGACGCGCAGAAGATCGCGCCGAACGGCTACACGTACCTCGAGAACTACCTGAACTCGCTGGTCCCGGACCCGGTCGGCAACCCGACGGTCGCGATCAGCAGCCCCGCGCAGAACCAGACGATCCCGGGCCGGACGGCGCCGACCGTCACGGTGAAGGCCGATGCGGCCGCCGCGAAGGGCGGCCGGCTCGCGAAGGTCGAGTTCTACTCCGGGGACCAGCTGATCGGCAGCGCGACGAGTGCGCCGTACCAGGTCCAGTGGAAGAATGTTGCCGACGGCTCCTACTGGCTGACCGCACGGGCGACCGACCAGAACGGTACGTCGACGCAGTCGACCGCCGTCCAGGTCCACGTCAACCGGCAGACCGGTACGTCGGCCTGGACCTCGACCGCGGTCGGCAAGCCCCCGGTCCCGGGCTCCGGCAACCTGGAGAACGGCGTCCTGACGATCAAGGGCTCCGGCCGGATCTACGGGCGGAACAGCAACTTCCACTACGTGTACCGCAAGCTCCAGGTCGGCGGTGCCGGTGCGGTCTCGCAGATCACCGCGCGGCTGGACAAGATCAGCAAGGTCGCGAACGGCCTGACCGCGGGCGTGATGATCCGCGACAGCCTCGACCCGGCCGCGCCGTACATGTACGGCGGCATCGGGTACGGCGTCGCCGGTGGGTACGGCACCGTCAACGACAACGCGAGCGCCGCGCCGACCGCCACCGACGACGGCGGTATGAAGGCGCAGGCGATCCGGATCCAGACCGACGGCACCGTGCCGAGCGTCGGCCCGTGGCCGTGGGACGGGACGTACCTGGACCACACGAAGGTCTACTGGCTGCGGCTGCTCCGGCGCGAGCGCCCGCAGTTCGGGGACGTCGAGTTCGAGGCGTTCATCTCTACGGATCAGGTCAAGTGGGACCGCTTCGGCTACGAGAAGCTCGTGATGCCGAGCCGGACCTTCTACATCGGTTTCGCCGTCGACGGCGGCCAGATCGACAACGGTCTCGTCGACTACGGGACGGCGCAGTTCAGCAACATCACGCTCGAGCAGCAGTGAGGTAGACATGTCTGAAAGCACCATCAACCGTAGGCGCCTGCTGCAGGGCGGTCTCGGACTCCTGGCGGTCGCGACCATCCCCGGCTGCGGTTTCTTCGACACCAAGCCGGCCGGGTCCGGCGCACAGGCCGCGGCGGCCGGCGAGAAGGAATCGCCGCTGCTGAAAGCCCTGGTGGACAAGGGCTCGCTGCCTCCGCTGGCGGACCGGTTGCCGAAGAACCCGCCCGTGATCAAGCCCCTGGAGGGCAAGGCGCAGTACGGCGGCACCTGGCGCTCGGCGATGCTGACCCAGGAAGACACCCAGTGGCTGTGGTACGCGATGAACTACGAGCCGCTGGTCCGCTGGAAGCCGGACAAGACCGGCAAGCCCGGGTACGACGAGATGGAGTCGAACACCGCCGAGTTCACGGTCGATGCCGAGAGCAAGGTGTTCACCTTCAAGCTCCGCGAGGGCCTGAAGTGGTCGGACGGCAAGCCGTGTACCGCGGACGACATGCTGTTCACGATCCTCGAGGTGCAGTGCGACGAAGGTCTGCACCCGGACGGGATCTACGACGCGTTCCTGTCGCCGGACACCGAGAAGCTGGCGAAGGTCGAGAAGACCGACGAGCGCACGGTCACGATCACCTACACCGCGCCGCAGCCGTCGCTTCTCGGCCAGATCGCCGACGGCATCTTCCTGCGCGAGGGTGCCTACGGGATGGTGCTGCCGAAGCACTACTTCCAGCAGTTCCACCTGAAGTACAACAAGTCCGCGAACGCGCTGGCGAAGAAGGCCGGCGTCGGCAGCTGGACGGACCTGTTCACCCAGAAGCAGAACCCGTGGACGAACCCGGAGCAGCCGACGCTGGCGCCGTGGAAGGTGACCACCGGGCTCGGCAAGGGCTCCGCGGTCACCCTGACCCGGAACCCGTACTACTGGAAGGTCGACGACGCCGGCCGCCAGCTGCCCTACATCGACAACTGCCGCATCGAGGTCGTCCAGGACGCCCAGGTCGAGCTGCTGAAGGTGATGAACGGCGAGTTCGGCATGCAGTACCGGAACTTCGGTACGCCGCAGAACAAGCCGGTCGTCGCGCAGAACCGGCAGAAGGGCAACTACAAGATCATCGAGGTGCCGACGCAGCTCACCAACACGATGGTCATCGGCCTGAACCTGACGCACAAGGACGCGACCAAGCGCGCGTTGTTCTCGAACAAGGAGTTCCGGACCGGTCTGTCGCTGGCGATCAACCGCAAGGAGGTCATCGACGCGGTGTACGCCGGCCAGGGTGAACCGTGGCAGGGTGCTCCGCCGAAGGACTCGCCGTACTACAACGAACAGCTGGCCACCCAGTTCGTGGAGTTCGACGCCGCGAAGGCCAACCAGCACCTGGACGCGGCCGGTCTGACCAAGAAGTCGGCGGACGGCAAGCGGCTCGGCGCCGACGGCAAGCCGGTGTCGGTCACGGTGCTCGTCAGCGAGTCGTTCCCCGACCACGTCGAGGCGATCGAGTTCATCAAGAAGCGCTGGGCCGCGGTCGGGATCGAGCTCCGCGCCCAGCCGGTCAGCGAGGACCTCTACAAGGAACGGGTCAAGGGCAACGACCACGACGCCGGCACCTGGACCTGCGGCACGTTCGTCCTCCCGACCGGTACCGGTGGTGACCACTACTGGGTGCCGACCAACGACGGCAGTGCGCGGTACGGGATCGGCTGGGCGCAGTGGTACCAGTCGAAGGGCGAGAAGGGGATGAAGCCGCCGGCCGAGGTACAGAAGCAGCTCGAGCTGTTCACCAAGGCGCGGCAGGAGCCGGACCCGGACAAGACCCTGGACCTCGGCAAGCAGGTGCTGCAGATCGCGGCCGACCAGTTCTACTACATCGGGATCAGCTCGGTTCCGAACACCTACGGTGTGGTGAAGAACGACTTCCACAACGTGCCGTCGGAGATGAACGAGTCGGTGGCGCCGGGCATCGTGCACCCCGAACAGTTCTCGATGGAGCAGTAGCCGATGCTGCGCTTCGTGGCCCGGCGGCTGGTCTGGATGTTCATCACGCTGGCGGCGATCTCGTTCGTCACCTTCGTGGTCATCAAGCTGCCGCCGGGCGACTACACCACCACGGTGATCGCGAACGCCGAGGCGCGCGGTCAGGACATCCCGGACTCGCAGATCGCCGAGCTCAAGCGGCACTACGGTCTCGACAAGCCGTTCATGGTCCAGTACCTGACGTGGATCGGGGGCGTCGTCCTGCACGGCGACCTCGGTCAGTCGTTCGCCTGGAACCAGTCGGTATCCAGTCTGATAGGCAGCCGGGTACTGCTGTCGATGCTGCTGTCGGTGGCCAGCCTGTTGTTCGTCTGGGCGATCGCGTTCCCAATAGGCATCTACAGCGCACTGCGGCAGTACTCCACCGGCGACTACCTGGCCTCGTTCCTCGGCTTCATCGGAATGGCCGTCCCGGAGTTCATGCTCGCGCTGGTGATGATGTACGTCGGCTTCCGGTACTTCGGCCAGAGCGTCGGCGGACTGTTCTCACCGGAGTACGCCGACGCGGCCTGGAACCTGGGCAAGCTCATCGACCTGATATCGCACCTGTGGATCCCGATCGTGGTGGTCGGGGTCGCCGGTACGGCGGGACTGATCCGGATCACCCGGGCCAACCTGCTCGACGAGCTCCACAAACCGTACGTCGCGACCGCCCGCGCCAAGGGACTGCCGGAGTGGAAGCTGCTGCTCAAGTACCCGGTCCGGATGTCGCTCAGCCCGTTCTTCAGCACGGTCGGCTGGCTGCTGCCCGGCCTGATCAGCGGCGAGACGATCGTGTCGGTCGTGATGAGCCTGCCGACCAGCGGTCCGCTGCTGCTCGGGGCGGTGAAGAGCCAGGACATGTACCTGGTCGGCAGCTTCGTTCTGATCCTCAGCACGCTGACGGTGATCGGCACGATGCTCAGCGACCTCGCACTGGCCTGGTGGGATCCGCGGATCCGCACCCGGTTCCAGAAGGGATAGATCCAGATGGTCCAGCAGACCGAGACGATCGCACCCGAAAGACCGCCGGGCACCTCGCCGGAGGCGCCCGGGGAGGTGGTGAAGAGTCTTCGCGATCACGGCGCGCTGCCGCAGTGGCGGTTGATGTGGCGGCAGTTCCGCCGGCACCGGCTGGCGCTGATCGGCCTGATCGTGCTGATCCCGATCTACTTCATCGCGATCTTCGCGGGGTTCTTCGCCCCGTCGAGCGCCGACACCGCGCACACCGCGCTGCCGTACGCCCCGCCGCAACGGGTGCACATCGACAGCGAGCACGGGATGTTCGTGTACGGGTACTCCTCGACGCGCGACCAGGAGACCTTCGAGCAGACCTTCACCGTCGACAAGTCCAAGATCGTCGACGTCGGGTGGTTCGTGCGTGGCGACGAGTACTCGATCCTCGGGCCGCTCAAGTCCGACATCCACCTGATCGGACCGACGACGGCCGGCGAACCGTTCTTCCTGGTCGGTGCCGACCAGTCCGGCCGGGACCTGCTGTCACGGCTGATCCACGGTGCCCGGGTGTCGCTGTCGATCGGTCTGGTCGGGGTGTTCGCGAGCTTCCTGCTCGGCATGCTGATCGGTGGTATCTCCGGCTATCTGGGTGGCACGGTCGACAACATCATCCAGCGGATCATCGAGTTCATCATGTCGATCCCGACGCTGCCGCTGTGGATGGCGTTGTCGGCGGCCCTGCCCGGCAGTTGGGGACCACTGACGAGGTACTTCGCGATCACGGTGATCCTGTCGCTGATCGGCTGGACCGGTCTGGCGCGGGACGTCCGCGGCCGGTTCCTCAGCCTGCGCGAAGAGGACTTCGTGATGGCGGCCCGGTTGGACGGGGTCGGCCGGACCGGGATCATCTTCGGCCACATGGTGCCGTCGTTCGCCAGCCACATCATCGCGTCGGTGTCGATGGCGGTGCCGCGGATGATCCTCGGCGAGACCAGCCTGTCGTTCCTCGGTCTCGGTCTGCAGCCGCCGGCGGTCAGCTGGGGTGTGCTGCTCGAGGGCGCGCAGAACGTCCGCGCGGTCGCCACCGCCCCCTGGCTGCTGACCCCGGGCCTCGCGGTCGTGGTCGTCGTACTAGCCATGAACTTCGTCGGTGACGGTCTGCGGGACGCCGCCGACCCGTACAAGTGAGGACCTGACATGCAACCTCTCCTGGAAGTGCGCGAGCTCAGGACCCACTTCGAGCTCGGCGACGGTGTGGTCAAGGCCGTGGACGGCGTCAGCCTGACGGTCCAGCGCGGCCGGACGCTGGCCGTGGTCGGCGAGTCCGGGTGCGGCAAGAGCGTCACCGCGCGGTCGATCCTGCGGCTGGTCGAACGGCCGGCCCGGATCGTCGGCGGCGAGATCCTGCTGCACGACGACGAACCGGGTAAGGACCCGCTGGACCTGCTGGCCGCGAAGGACAAGCGGCTGCGCAAGGTCCGCTGGGCCGATATCGCGATGGTGTTCCAGGAGCCGATGGCGTCACTGAGCCTGGTGCACACCATCGGGGACCAGATCATCGAGGCGGTCCGGCTGCACGAGAACCTGAGCAAGCAGGCCGCCCGGGAACGGGCGATCGAGATGCTCGACCGGGTCGGCATCCCGGACCCCAAGCGCCGGGTGGACTCGTACCCGTTCCAGCTCAGTGGTGGCATGCGGCAACGAGCCATGATCGCGATGGCGCTGTCCTGCCGGCCGCGGCTGCTGATCGCGGACGAGCCGACCACCGCGCTGGACGTCACCACACAGGCGCAGATCCTCGACCTGCTGCAGGATCTCCAGGAGGAGCTGGGGATGGCGATCATGCTGATCACCCACGACCTCGGGGTCGCCGCGCAGGTCGCCGACGAGGTCGCGGTGATGTACCTCGGCGAAGTCGTCGAGCAGGGACCCGCGTCCGCCGTACTGAGTGCGCCCAAGCATCCGTACACGCAGGCGCTGGTGCGGTCGGTGCCGCGACTGGGACAACAGGGTCAGGACCGACTCGTCGCGGTACGGGGGACTGTGCCGCCGCCGTACGAGCGGCCGTCGGGGTGCCGGTTCCATCCGCGCTGCGACGCGTTCATGGCCGGGAAGTGCGACCAGATCGTGCCGGCCCGCGTCCGCAGCGACGAGATCGATGTGGCCTGCCTGCTGTACGGCGAGGAGAACTGATGAGCCTGCTGGAAACCAAGGGTCTGACGATGCACTTCCCGCTCGAGGGAGGGTTGCTCGGGCGGAACCGTGGGTATGTGAAGGCCGTCGACGGGGTCGATCTGTCGATCCGGGCCGGCCGGACGCTCGGTCTGGTCGGTGAGTCGGGCTGCGGCAAGACGACCCTCGGCCGGTGCATCGTGCGGGCGTACGAGCCGACGTCGGGCAGCATCATGTTCGACGGCGTCGACCTGGCGTCGCTGTCCGAGAAGCAGCTGAAGCCGTACCGCGCGCAGGTCCGGCTGATCTTCCAGGACCCGCACTCCTCGCTTGACCCGCGCAAGACGCTGCGCGACATCATCGCCGAGCCGCTGAAGGTCCAGGAGGCCGGTTCGCGCGACGAGATCGACGACAAGGTCGCCGCGCTGCTGCGGCGCGTGGGGCTGCGGGCGGAGTACGCGCACCGCTACCCGCACGCGTTCAGCGGTGGCGAGCGGCAGCGGGTCGTGATCGCCCGGGCGCTCGCCACCAACCCGCGGTTGGTAGTCGCCGACGAGGCGGTCAGTGCGCTCGACGTCTCGGTCCGGGCGCAGATCCTCAACCTCCTGCGCGATCTGCAGGAGGAGTCCGGCCTCACCTACCTGTTCGTCTCTCACGACCTCGGCATCGTCGAGCACATCGCCGACGACGTCGCGGTGATGTACGTCGGCAAGCTCGTCGAGAGCGCGTCGACCGAAGAGCTCTACTCCAAGCCACTGCACCCGTACACCGAGGCGCTGCTGAGCGCCGTACCGGATCCCGACCCCGCCACCCGCGGGCAGCGCGAGCGGATCAAGCTCCGCGGTGAGATCGCGGACCCGTCCAAGGTGCCGGCCGGGTGCCCGTTCCATCCCCGGTGCGGGTACGCCGAAGCCCGGTGTGCGAGCGAAGTCCCGCAGCTGCGGGAGATCAGGGGCCGCAAAGTCGCGTGCCACCTGGCCGAGCAGCTGGATCTGAAGGGTGTCCTCACGGCCACCACCGCCCCGTAGGAAAGGTCCACCATGTCTGAATCGTCCGAAGGAAACATGTCCCGTCGTGGCCTGTTACGCAACGGCGCCCTGATCGGCGGCCTGGCCGCGTTCGGTGGCGCGCTGCAGGCGGCTCCCGCGAACGCCGCGACCACCAGCTCGACCAGCGCCGTCCCGCGCGCGACCGCGCAGTCCGCGGCCGGAGTCGTCGACATCCCGAACAAGTACAACGTGCCGTTCTCGGTGGCCGACGACGAGCTGTTCGTCTTCGCCGCCAACTTCAAGCCGTTCGAGCTCGGCGGCAACGACAGCGGCCGCGAGGCGCACCGGTACTTCGACTCCGTGTTCGGTGACGCGATCCGGGCGAAGTTCCCGAACATCAAGGTGAAGTACGCGACCTGGGACTACCCGGTCCGCTACGAGGACCTCGCGAAGGCCGGCCGGGTGCCGGACCTGATCCTGGAGGACCCGCGGCTGCGGATCGACCGGGACCTCGAGCCGCTCGGCTGGACCCAGGACATCACCGCCGCCGTCCAGGGCGCCGGCATCGACCTGTCGACGCTGAACCTCGGCTCGGTCGAGCAGATCAAGTCCCGCTCCGACGGCGGCCTGTACGGCGTCCCGCTGTGGATCGACGAGAGCCTGCTGTTCTACAACAAGCTGATCTTCGACAAGTTCGGCGTCAAGTACCCGACGGCCGGCTCGACGTACGACGACGTCTACAAGATCGCCCAGAAGCTGACCCGGCAGGACGGGATCGACCACTACAAGGGCTACATGCAGCACCCGGACAACTACCTCGCGATGAACCAGCTCGGGCTCTACCCGTTCGTGCCCGGCGACAGCGAGCAGCCCAAGCCCGAGGACGTGAAGGTCAACCTGACCAGCGCGGACTGGAAGACCATCGCGAACAACATGTACCGGTTCCTGATGATCCCGCGGAACAACTTCACCACGGTGGACGACTTCTTCAAGGGTGACATGAGCTTCCCGGGTCACCTGGCGATGGCGGTGAACAACCTCTCGAAGCTGAACGCGTACGCCCTCAGCTCGTACTACATCGAGGAGGACGACGCCGCGCAGTACGCCGAGTGGGCGAAGAGCGTGAAGATCGGGGTCACCTCGATGCCGGTGCTGTCCCGCGGCTCGAGGACGATCTACCAGCCGGACACCCGGGCGGCGTTCATCCCGCCGCAGTCCAAGCACCAGGACCAGGCGCTCGAGGTCGTCAAGTACCTGGTGTCGGAGGAGATGCAGAGCCGCATCTCGTCGTACGGCATGAAGGCGGTACTGAAGACCGACGCCACGGTGAAGGCCTTCGGCAAGTCGATCCCGGAGCTCGCGGCCATCGACACCTCGGCCGTGTACTGGGGCGACAACGCGGTGATCAAGAACTACCAGAACACCGAGTACTGGGACATCCCGCTGTACAAGGTGTTCCGGCAGCACGTGCTCAAGGACGGCATGGACGTCGACTCGTCGCTGCAGGTCGCGGAGCAGGTCGACATCCCCGACTACATCAAGGCGCAGGTCGCCCGCGGGCTGACCTGGTGACCGCAGAGGTGAAGGCGACATGGTGATCGCATCGTGACTGACCCCAGGTTCGACGGCCGCATCCGAGAGGGTGCGGCCCTCCTGCCCACCATCCATCCCGGCGACAGCCACGCCGCGACGCTGGTCGAGACCGCGTCCGGCGACCTGTTGTGCGCCTGGTTCAACGGCCCCAAGGAGGGGCACCCGGACACGAACATCGTGCTGTCCCGCCTGCCCGCCGGCACCGACACCTGGTTGCCGCCGGAGCAGCTGTCCTCCGACACTCGCCGCTCAGAGCAGAACCCGCTGCTGTTCGTGGTCGGCGGTGGCGAGGTCTGGCTGTTGCACACCTCCAACGAGCCGCACGACCAGTCGACCTCGCGTGTCATCCGCCGTGTTTCTCACGACGGTGGACTCACGTGGGACCAGAGCGAGGTGTTGTTCGACCACCTCGGGAGCTTCATCCGCAACCCGGTCGCTGTCCTGAGCAACGGTGACTGGCTGCTGCCGGCGTACGACTGCGACAAGAGCGCCGAGCGGTCGGTGCTGAAGCTCAGCACCGACCAGGGCGGGAACTGGTCGACGGTCGAGGTGCCCGATGCGATCGGGCAGGTGCAGATGAGCATCGTCGAGCTGTCGCCCGGCGAGCTCGTCGGGTACTTCCGGAGTCGCGCCGCCGACCGCATCCACCGGTCGGTGTCGAAGGACAACGGCCGGACCTGGACGTCGCCGGAGAAGACCGCGTTGCCGAACAACAACTCCGCGGTGCAGGTACTCCGGCTCGGCGACGGCCGGCTCGTGATGGTGTTCAACGACTCGTCGGCCGAGCGGGACCAGTTCCGCTGGGTCGACGACGGGCAGGGCGGCGTACGCCGGAAGACCCTGCGGACCCCGCTGACGCTGGCGTTGTCCGAGGACGACGGCGCCACCTGGCCGTACTGGCGGAACCTCCAGGTGCAGGACGAGGAGTACCACGAGAACGAGTTGGGCTACTCGTACCCGACGCTGCTGCAGACCCGGGACGGGCAGTTGCACGTCGCGTACTCGTTCCTGCGCAAGACCATCAAGCACGTGACCCTGGCGCCGGAATGGATCCAGGCAGGAGACCGATTGCCATGAGTATCACGAAGTGGGGCCTGCACGAGCTCACCTTGTCCGGACCATCGGAAGGCAACCCCTTCGCCGAGGTCGAGTTCCAGATCACCTATCAGTTCCGGAACCGGATGGTGACCGTCGACGGTTTCTACGACGGCGACGGGACGTATCGGGCCCGGTTCTCGCCCGACCGCGAGGGCAGCTGGGAGTACATCACCAGCAGCTCCGCGGCCGAACTGGACGGGCACCGCGGCCGGTTCGAGTGCACTCCACCCGAACCGGGGAACCACGGTCCGGTCGAGGTGGCCGGCAGGCACCACTTCGCGTACGCCGACGGCTCGCGGTACGACTGCATCGGGACCACCTGCTACCACTGGACCTACGAGACCAAGGAGCTCCAGGAGCTCACGCTCGAGTCGTTGCGGTCGGCACCGTTCGACAAGGTGCGGATGTGCCTGCTGCCGACCGAGGGGATGCGCCCCGAGCGGCTGCCGTTCGTCGGCACCACGCCCGGTGAGGTGGACGTCGAGCGCTACGACCCGGCGTTCTTCCGGGAGTTCGAGGCCCGGGTCGCGGACCTGCTGGCGCTCGGGGTGCAGGCGGACCTGATCCTGTTCCACCCGTACGACCGCGGCGTCTGGGGCTTCGACCGGATGACGCCGGCCCAGGACGCGGCGTACCTGCGGTACGTCGTCGCGCGACTGGCGGCGTACCGGAACGTCTGGTGGTCGGTGTCGAACGAGTACGACTTCAACCACGAGAAGACGATCGCGGACTGGGACCGGCTGCTGCAGCTGGTGCAGCGCTACGACCCGTACCAGCGGCTGCGGTCGATCCACAACGGGACCAAGATGTACGAGGTCTTCACGCCGTACGACTTCGGCAAGCCGTGGATCACCCACCAGAGCGTGCAGCACTGGGACGGCGCCGAGGTCGAGGTCTGGCGGGACTGCCCGAAGCCGGTGGTGATCGACGAGATCGGCTACGAGGGCAACGCCGGCCGCCGCTGGGGCAACCTGACCGCGGACGAGATGGTGCACCGCTTCTGGCAGGGCATGGCACTCGGCGGGTACGTCGGCCACGGCGAGTCGTTCGTCGACCGCGAGACCCGCGCGTGGATCTCGGTCGGCGGCCGGCTGTACGGCGAGAGTCCGGAGCGGATCGATTTCCTCCGCGGCGTGTTCGCCGGGCTGCCGCGGCAGTCGGACGGTGACCTCGACGGCGACCGCTGCGTGCTGCACTACCTCGGCGACCGGCAGCCGTCCGCGGTCGACCTCGACCTGCCGAGCGGTTCGCCGTTCCACTTCGACCTGATCGACACGCGCGCGATGACCATCACGCCGCTGGCCGACTACTCCGGCCCGAGCCGCATCCCACTGCCCGCCACCCCGTACCTCGCCCTGAGAGGGACCCGATGACGTCAGTAGCACGCTGGGACGTGCTCGAACTCCCCGTGCCCGGACCGACCGCCGTGATGTTCCGGCATGCTGACGGCGCACTGGCCTACGCGGAATCGTTCCAGTCCGCCGGTGGCTGGAAGGTCCGCTTCAGTCCCGACCTGGAAGGCACGTGGTCGTACGACGGTGGGACGTTCGAGTGCACGCCTGCGACTTCGCACGGCCCGGTCCGCCGCTCTGGCACCACGCTGCGGCTGGCCGACGGAACGCCGTACCATCCGCTGACCACTGAGTGGTTCGGTCTGGTCCACCAGTGGCCTGCGGCGCGTCTTGCACTCGCGGCGTCGCCGTTCAACCGCGTTCGGCTGCAGTTGACCGACGTGATCGAGGAACAGGTCCAGGATCTGCTGGCCGCGGACATCTTCGCCGACATCGTGTTGCCGGCGGACACGGTGGTCGTCCGCGACGTGGTGAACCGGCTCGCGGCGTACCGCAATGTCACCTGGTGTTTGAAGGCCGGCCCGGCTGCTCGTGCGGTCGCCGAGCTGATCGGGGAGCTCGACTCCGGGCAGCACCTGATCTCGATGCATGAGGCAACCGATCCTGGGACGCCGTGGCTGACGCACCTCAGCGTCCGGCTGGAGAACCTGCGCGGTGTCTCGGCGCTGCGACGCCACTTCGCCAAGCCGGTCTTCGTCGACGCCTGCGGTCACGAGGGCAACGGCGTCACACCGGACACCAGCCTGCGCCCCGAGGAGATGCTGACCCGGATCTGGGAGGGGACCGTCCGCGGCGCCTACGTCACCCACGGCGAGTGGTACGTCGACGCGGAGACCGGACCGTGGTCGGGCGGTGGGGCGCGACCGGGTGGAGTGGTGGCGCAGCGTCTGCGGCTGCTGCGCGAGGTGCTTGATGAGTTGCCCGAAGGTGTCGAACCTATCGACGACTACCGCGACGCGCCGACGCTCGCGGTCCCTGGCTCGTACTACCTGCAGTACCTCGGCGAGCACCAGTTCCCGGACCGGACCTTCTCACTGCCTTCCGGGGAGTACGACGTCGACGTGCTGGACGTGTGGAACCACTCGGTCCGGCGTACCCGCGAGACGGTGGCTGACAGGCTGACGGTGCGGCTGCCCGGGACGCAGTACCAGGCGATCCAGATCCGGCGAGCGTCCTGATGCCTGCGTTGACCTCCGGTCCACGTCAGGCCGAGCTCCGGCGTACGCCCGACGGCGTCGTGCTGCAGCTCGGTCTGACTGACGGGCCGGTCTATCTCGAGCGGCCGGTGGTCAATCTGCTGAGCGTTTCCACCGGCCGTCCGTGGCAGCCGACCCTCATGGAGCCGACCGACGGCTGGTGGATCTCGCGGCGGGCGGGGGAGCACCGCGCCGGCTGCCGGATGGGATCGGTGGCCGTCGAGTTGCGCCTGGTGTTCGACGACGCGGATCGGTTGAACCTCGAGGTCCGTTGGCGCAACACCAGCCAGCGCCGCCTCGCCGACCTGGCCGTCGGGCTGCTGCTCGACTTGGGCCGGGTGAAGGACAGCCAGCTGACGATTCCCGGTCTGATCTACAACGACAATCCGTCCGCCGACCCGACCCGCGCCGTACCGCGGGTTGGTCCGACTCCGGGCGGCGGGTTCGTCGCGGAGGAGGACCGGCTGCCGATCCCGGGGATGGGCGTGGAGTGGCGCGAGGGTCGTGAGCGTCGCTGGCTGTCCGTCTTCTCCCGGCCGCAGGCACGGCGTTCGACCGACGGGCAGGTCCGGTACGGGTCGCTCGGGGTTCTGCGGCAGGAAGGGCTGGTGCTTGCGGCGCTGAGCGGCGTACTGATGTTCGACGGTAAGCAGGACATCCGGTACGTCAGCAAGGCCGAGACCGAGGTGACCGAGGACGGCTACCTCACGTTGCGCCCCGGGGAGGTCTACACCCAGCGGCTGGTCCTCGATTGGGGACCGCAGGATCTGCGCGGCCACGCCTTCCGTCACCTGGTCCACACCGGCCGAGCGCTCTTCACGAGTCCTGGGGCTCCTGGGCTGGCGATCGAGGAACTGATCACCCGCAAGACAGTTGCTCTGGACAACAGGTGGTACCAGTCGGGCGCGGTGGCCGGCTACACCAAGTTCAGCGAGATCCCCGGCAACGGGCCGGAGAAGCCGGTGCACTTCCTGTACGGCTGGACCGGGCAGGCTCTCAAACTCGCCTGGTGTGACGCCACGGTTGGCTTCAACACCCGCGACCGGCTGCGGATCGATCGCTGTCGCGCCGCCGTGGAGTTCTACCTCGCGGGGAGCCCGACGCAGACGCCTGGCCTGCGCCACAACTCGTATCAGGTCAGCACTCGGCGCTGGACCAGCTTCCGCGCCGGCAGTCGCCCGATGATCTCCAGCCGCGCGTACGGCGAGACGGTCACCGATCTCGCCGACATCATCGCGTTGTTCCGCCGGGTCGGGGAGCCGGTGCCGGCGTCCTGGGTGAAGGCGCTCGAGGAAGCTGTGGCGTTCCTTCGTGGCGCATTGCTGCCGGACGGGACGTTCCCGGTCGGGTGGCGGCTGGACGGGACCGCCGCGGCCGCCACGGTGTCGGCGGCCGGAATCCCGTGTGTGCTTGCTGTGCTGAAGGCGTCGGAGGTGCTTGACGACCCGGCGCTGTTGGCCGAGGCGACCGTTTGGCTGACGCGGTACCACGATCAGCACGCGCGGACGTTCGACCGCCCGTTCGCCCGGTCCACTTTGGACGCGGCGTGCGAGGACAAAGAAGCCGGCATGTACTACTTCATGGCGGCGTACGAACTCTTCCGGCGTACTGCGGATCCGTTGTACGCGACCTGGTGCGAGGTCGCTGCCGACTGGCTGCTCACGTGGGTCTACGTGTGGTCGCCGGAGCAGGACGAGGACGCGCCGCTGCGGGCCGCCGGGTTCAACGCGGTCGGGTGGCCCACTGTCAGCGTTCAGAACCACCACCTGGATGTGTTCTTCCCGACCTATGAACTGCTCGCCTTCGGGCTGACGACTGACCGTCCGGAGTACGTCGACGCTGCCCGAACCACGCTGCACGCCATGACTCAGGGCATTGCTGCTGACCCGGGAGATTGGAACTTCCCGCTGCCTGGGGAGCAGGGCGAGGCGGTCTTCCAGACCCACTGGCAACGCCGCGGCCACGCGAACACGTGGAACCCCTCGTGGGTGATCGCCGTTCCGTTGGCCAACGCCCTCCGAATCCGGGACCTGAACGACAGCTGATGACTGACTACTTGATCACTGACTATGGCGCTTCGAGCGGGGACTGGTCCGTTGCGATCGCGGCGGCGGTTGATGCTTGTGCGCTGACGGGCGGGCGTGTTGTCGTACCGGCCGGCGTGTTTCGCACCGGGCCGATTCGGTTGCGCAGCAATGTCGAGTTGCATGTGTCGGCCGGTGCGACGTTGCGGTTCCTTGCCGACTCAGCGGCGTACCCGATCGTGCGGACGCGTTGGCAGGGGATCGAGTGCTTCAGCCACTCACCGCTGATCTACGCGTACGACGAGGTGAATGTCGCGGTCACCGGCACCGGCACTCTCGACGGTGGTGCGAGCACGGACAACTGGTGGAGCGATACCCGGCCACGCACCGACTGGCAGCGCCTCCTGCAGATGGTCGAGGACGGCGTACCGGTGGAGGAGCGGGTGTTCGAGCCGGGGCACGGGTTCCGGCCGAGTTTCGTCCAGCCGTATTCGTGCCGGCGGGTGCGGATCGAGGACGTCCGGATCGTCAACGCCCCGATGTGGGTCGTCCATCCGGTGTTCTGTGACGACGTTCTGGTCCGCGGCATCACCGTCGACTGTCACGGCCCGAACAACGACGGCTGCAACCCCGACTCCTGCTCGGACGTGCTCATCACCGGCTGCTCGTTCACCACCGGGGACGACTGCATCGCGATCAAGTCCGGCCGGGACGCCGACGGTCGCCGGGTCGGCCGTCCGTCGGAGAACATCCGCATCGACTCCTGCCGTTTCAGCGCCGGCCACGGTGCCCTGACCATCGGCAGCGAAGCCTCCGGAGGTGTTCGGGGCGTGCACGCGCGAGACCTGCACGTCACCGGTTCGGCCGTCGACCACGCGCTCCGCATCAAGACGAACTCCCAGCGCGGCGGTCGGATCGAAGACATCACCGTCGAGAACGTCGTCGTCGACGCGGTCACGACGTCCGCTGTTCTCATCACGACGCGCCACGCGGAACCTGATGAGTTCGCCGGCCATGCACCCGTCGTCCGCGACATCACCGTCACCAACCTGACGGTGGGCTCCGCACCGCGGACCGTCGAGATCATCGACAGCCGACGGGCCCCGGTCGAAGCCTTCACCATCAGCTGTTCCGATACGTGCTGAACAGATCCACGTCGCCCAGCTGACCGGGCTTCAACAAGACCTCGAGCCCGTCGAGCTCCTGCACACCCGAGACGGCGCGGCACCGCTGTACCCCGGGTGCTGTTGTGTCGACCAGCTCCAGGGCACTGAGCTCCAGCTGCCGCAGCACCTGGCCCGAGGTATCCCCACCGGCCACGACCACCCGTCGTACGCCGGCCTCCCGCGTCACCCGGCGTACGACCTGAGCCAGGCCGCTCGGCACCGCTGCCAGGTCTTCGCGCGGGAGGTCATTCGTGTGCACCACCACGCCGTCAGCTCCGGCGTCGAACGCCGCCACGGCCCGCGTCGCCGCATCGTCGGCGAGCCCCAGCACAGCCCATTCCTTCGTCCGAGCATCCTCGATTTGCTCTGCGGTCCGGCGTGACTGACTCCCCGACACCACCAGCACGGGTCCACCGCTGCCGGTCCGCGTCGGCGAGGCGGTGGGCTTGGGAGCAGCGGCGCAGAGGTCGAGTGCCAACGCTCGGGACAGACCGCCGGACCCGATCGCGAAGATGGGCTCCCGGGTGACCCGCCGCAGGATCGCGCGCCCGAGAGCGCGGAGATCCTCGTCGGTCAACGCGTCAAGAACCACCGCGTCCACCGCGTCCACCGCGTCCACGGCGTCCACGGCGTCCACGGGGGCTGCGGTGAGCGTGGCGTAGGACTGGGGGAGGCTTGGGTAGCTGGTGAGGTGGAGGGCTTCGATGCGGAGACTCGTTTGGGCGGCGACGTGGCGGCGGAGGTCGGACTCGTGCATTGGCGTCGAGGGGTGCGTGGACATGGTGGGTTGGCGGTCGAGGCGGTGGATCGTGCCCGCTTCGGCGGCGAAGTGGTGGCTGAAGGTGGTGTAGCGCCCCAACTCCGGTTGCGCCACCAGTATCGGGACCGGGGCCGGGCCGAAGACGTCCCGCCCGACCTCCAGCGCACGGCCGATGCTGCCGCGACCGGGGGCGGAGTCCGCGGTCGAACAGACCTTGTACTGCACGACGCGCGGCCCGAGCTCGCGGAACGCTTCCAGCACCGGACGAAGCTCGGCTTCCTGCTCGTCCGGCGGCAACGACCGCGCGATCCCGGCGACACCGATCACGTCGTACCGCGTGGCGAGCTCGCATAGCGCCGATGCCGACGGCAACGTGACCAGCAACGCCGCCCGCAACCCGACCCGCGCGAACTGTGCCAACGCGTCCGTCGACCCCGTGAAGTCGTCCCCATAGAACGCCGCCTCAACCACGTCAGGCTCGCACGGGGAATGCATCGAGGGCCTGCTGAAGGGCGGTTGTTTCGCGGGCGGCCGTTTCGATCGGCGTACCGGAGACGGCGGCCGACCAGGCGGCCCGCATCGCGGTGACGCCGGCGCCGGGACCGCCGGGGTGGCCGTGGATGCCGCCGCCGGCCAGGACGAGCAGGTCGGTGGTCTTCGTCTGGCGGTACGTCTCGGGAGCAAGCCCCGGCGTCTGGCCGGACGAGAGGACCGGGAGGGTTTCGTAGCCTCCCAGGAGTGGCGTGCGTACGGCGGTGATCGAGCGCAGTACCTCCTCGTCGGTCTCGTAGAACTTGTTGGAGAAGCCGTTCGTGTGCAGGTGATCGGCGCCGGACAGCCGCGCGAGTTTGGACCAGGCGATGTAGTCGATCCCGAGCTGCGGTGCGCGGGTGTAGACGCCGGTCATGGCGCGGTGGCCGTGGATGGGGAGGGCGCAGCGTTCGCGGAGCCAGGCGAGGGCGGCGAAACCGACCAGGTTCACGCAGACCATCACGCAGGTGCCGCCCGCGGCCTTCACCAGGTCGTGGTTGGCAGCCATCCGGTCCAGGTCGTCGGTGATGTTGAACGCGTACATCGGGCGGCGCCCGGTGCGGGCGGCAACCTTGTCGAGCTCCTCGGTGACGACGGCGACCCGCTCGGCCAGCGGCGAGTGTGGTGGGTTGCCCATCAGCTCGTCGTCCTTGATGAAGTCGATACCGGCCTCGGCGAGTTCGCGGACGACGAGGCGAAGCTCCTCGGGCGGCAGGCCGATACTGGGCTTCACGATCGTGCCGAGCAGTACGCCGTCCGGCCGGTTGAGCAACTCGCGGGTCCCACGCACGCCGTACTGCGGTCCGGGGTAGCGCTCGGCGAACTCGGACGGGAGGTCGAGGTCGAGCAGCCGGATGCCGGCGACCTGGCGGATCTCGAACAGGTTCCCCGCGACGGCGGCCAGCAGGTTGGGCAGCGACGGCCCGAAGTTGTCCAGCCCGAACGCGATCCGCACCCGAGCACTCCGCTTGTCGGCGCCTGCAGGGCGGATTGCTCCGGGGAGGTCGGCGTTGCCCGTGGGTGGGAGTTCTTCGATCGACAGCACCCGGGCGGCGAACCGTTCACGGAGCTCGACGGTCTCGCGGGCTACGCGGATGAACGTCCCGGTGGACTGCTCCCCGGCGATCACCTCGGCGGCCTGGTCAAGCGGCAGATAGGTCTCGACAAGGTACGTCGCGACGACCTCGGCGGCGCTCATCGGGTCGGGTCGATCTGCGTCTTGAGGTGGTCAGCCCCACCATCGATCGCCAACAGCACGTCCGGCACTTCCCCCAGTGGCACTACGTCCGAGATGTACGGGCGCACATCCAGCGCCCGCGTGTTGACGAGCCGCGCGGCCGCCGCGAAATCGGCCGGGGTGTAGATCGTCGAGCCCTGCACTGTGACCTCCTTGAGAACCACTGGATTCAGATCAACCGTCAACGAGCCACCGAACATCGGCAGCAGCACCACCTGTCCGCGCGGCCGGCACAACGCCAGCGCCTCCGCCAAGCAACTCGGATGTCCCGACGCCACCACGACGACGTCGAAGCCGTCCCCACCACTCGCGTCAAGCCCTGTCGCCACCAGATCCGACGCGACCGGATCCACCACGAGATCGATGCCCTGCGCCGTCAGGAAAGCGCGATTGTGTTGCTTGACGTCGCTCACCATCACCGTCCGTGCCCCGCGGTACCGGCTGATCGCGGCGGCCAGGCTCCCGATCGCGCCACCGCCGAGCACCGCGACCGCGTCACCGCCCCGCACGGCCGACGTGGATCGCCATCCCACCGCGACCGGCTCGATCATCGCGCCCTCGTCGTACCCGATCTCGTCGCTGAGGGGCACCAGGACGCGCGCTGGGGCGACGAAGTACTCACTCAGCATCCCGGCCCAGCCGAGGCCGGGAACGCGTTTGTGCACGCAGAGATGGGGATGGCCTGCCTCGCACCGCGTGCAGTCCCAGCACGACAACGCCGGCATCACCGCCACCCGATCGCCCGGCTGGAAGCGTGCGTCGGATGAGGAAACCACCTCGCCCGCGCCTTCGTGGCCGAGCACCACGGGAGGTTTGCGGAACGGGTGGTGACCGCTCCAGGTGTGCAGGTCGGAGCCGCACAAGCCGACCGCGCGCATTCGCAGCAGCACGTCGCCGCCCGCGTCCGGATCCGGCACGTCGGTCACCGCGACCTGCCGCGGTGCCTCCAGAACGGCTGCTTTCATCGGAGCTCCTCCTTTGCTGGCGTCCGCCCAGTCTCCGTCGTCAAACCTCAAGAAAACAAGGCCGATCGGCCAGCCTGTGGATAGCCGGTTGACTTTGCCCCGTCCGGAGGCAAAGGTTTTCCTTATGGCGATGATCCCAGCGACTCTGTTACTCGAGGAACGAGCCGCGCTGGCGATGAACGCGGTGACCGGCCTGGCCGACGACGACCGGGACGGCATCCCGTTCTTCAGCGCGAACCTGTTGGCTCGCCCTGCCCGCATGGACCACGGCGACTGGGACTACGGCTCCAGCCACGGCCGGCTCACCGATGCGATCCTGCTGACCCGCCAGATGACCGGCGGCAAGGACTGGGAGCCGCGGTGGGACACCATCGCCGACCAGTACCGGCAGCGGCTGTTCGCACTGCTCGCCGAGGACGGTCTGACGTATCGGCAGACCCACCCCAAGGGCCATTGGTTGCCCAACGCCAATCTGATCGACCAGCGCGCCACGCTGCTCGCTATGACCACCGCAGTGGTCGCAGCGGACGATCCACAGGCCCAGCGGGCCGCGGACCGTCAGGTCGCCGCTCTGAAGCGCATCGCGATCAAGGAGCGCGACGTCTGGTTCTACCCGGCGTCGGAGTACACGACGGACGGCTGGCCGTCGTCGAACGCGATCGACCTCCACCTGGCGCCGGACCCGGCGTCGTTCTCTGGCCGGCTGATCATGCCGCTGCTGCGCTACCACCAGGCCACGGGCAACACCGACGCGCTGGAGCTGTGCGAGTGGTTCGCCCGGCTGATCGTCGAGAAGAGCGGTGTCTTCAACGCGGACGGGAGCTTCAACCCGGCCCGTGCGTACCGCAGTGGTCACTTCCACACCCGCGTGGGCACGCTGGAAGGGCTGGCGCGGCTGGCGAGGCACACCGGTGACCACGGGCTGACCGAGTTCATCCGGCGCAGCTACGACTGGGTGCTCGGTGAGGCGACCGGCTTCGGCTGGACACCAGGTGACCTGGCCGACCAGCAGTACGAGCACGAGACCTGTTCACTCGTCGACCTCGTCGGCCTGGGTACTACGTTGGCCGGAAACGGACTCACGCAGTACTGGGCAGTGGTGGAGCGCTTCGTCCGCAATCACCTCGCCGCATCGCAACTGCTGGACGTGAGCTGGGTGGAGTCCGCGCCCGACCGTTCGCAGGACGAGCCGGGGTGGCGGACGTACGTGAACGTCGGCGAGCGGGTGCTCGGCGCCTTCTGTGGGTACGGCGCTCCGAACGACTACGTGTCCGACGTAGCACTGGGGCGTGGGCACACCAACGACGTACAGGCGTGCTGTGTCGGGTCCGGCGTCCGCGGACTGTTCTGGGCGTGGAACAGCATTGTCACCGGCGACAACCGGCTGACCCGAGTGAACCTGTTGCTGAACCGCGGTCATCACGCCGTTGACGTCGTCAGCCACCTGCCCGTCGAAGGCAAGGTCGAGTTGCACGTCAACGAGCCGATCGACGACCTCCGCGTGCGCATCCCGGAGTGGGCTGGGTACGCGCGACTGCGGCTGCAGCGCGGAGACGACGAGTGGACCGGCGCCGAGCGCATCTGGGCACCGGACGGCTACCTGTCGATTCCGAAGGCGCAGCCGGGCGAGCGCGTCGTCGTGACGTTCCCGATGGTCGAGCAGACCACCACGGAGCTTGCGGCCGGCAACGAATTCCGGACCACCTGGCGCGGCGACGACGTAATAGCGATCGACCCGCCCGGCACGTCCCGCCCGATGTACGGCGACCGCCCGGAGCACGCCGGCGGCCTGCGTGAGTACGAGCTCCACCGACCTGAGACGGAGTGGTCCTGGTGACAACTGGCTGGGTGCTGTCCGAGGCGCCGACCGTGACGACGCTGACGGCGTACGACCTGCGGTGTGAGCATCGCGTCGACCCGCTCGGGATCGGTACGGCGCGACCGCGGCTGAGCTGGCGGCTGGCGTCACCGACCCGCGGCGACCGGCAGGACGCGTTCCGGGTGCAGGTGCTGCGCGGCGGCGTACTGGTGTGGGACAGCGGGTGGCGGAGCGAGCGGGAGACGTACGTCGACCACAGTGGCGCTCCGCTGACCTCGCAGACCGACTACGTCTGGCAGCTCGAGGTACGTGACGCGGCCGGTGCTGTGTCGACGGCCGAGGCGACGTTCGCGACCGGCCTGTTCCACGACGACGAGTGGGCGGCGCACTGGATCGAACACGACTACGAGACCGATCCGTACTTCGAGCCGCCGGTGGACCGTGCCGAGCCGCGGACCGTGCGGCAGGCAACCATCGCCCCGCCGCGGTACTACCGCCGCTCGTTCGAGCTCACGCAGCCGGTGACGCGTGCGCGCGTCTATGCGACTGCTCACGGTCTCTATCAGCTCAGTGCGAACGGTCAGCGCGTCGGCAACGACGAGCTGACGCCGGGCTGGACGGACTACCGCGAGCGCGTCGCCTACCAGACGTACGACGTCACGGACCTCCTCCGCGAGGGCGAGAACGTGATCGGTGCGGTGCTGGGTGAGGGCTGGTGGTCCGGGTACGTCGGATGGGACACCCGCAGTCACGCGCACCACTACGGCAAGAAGCCGCAGCTGCTCGCGCAACTCGTCGTCGACCACCCGGACGGTTCGCGCACCGTGGTGGCGACGGACGGTCGATGGGTGGAGCACGTCGGATCGATCCGGTTCGCCGACCTGCTGATGGGGGAGTCGCACGACGCGCGGCTCGAGCTGGGCGATTGGTCGAGCCCGGGGTACGACGCAGACGCCTGGGTGCCGGCTGGTGATCTCGGTGGTGACGTGTCGACGGTGATCGCGACGACGACCGATCCGGTGCGCGTGACCGAGGATGTCCCGGCAGTCGCCATCACTGCGCTGGAGCCCGGGCGGTTCATCGTCGACCTCGGGCAGAACCTTGCCGGTCGGGTGCGGCTGCGGGTGCGTGGCGCGCAGGCCGGCGATCGGATCCGCCTGCGGCACGGCGAGATGCTCCAGGCCGACGGCGAGCTCTACACCGCTAACCTGCGCACGGCCGACGCGACCGACTACTTCGTCAGCGCCGGCGCCGCGGAAGAGTTCTTCGAACCGATCTTCACGGTCCACGGCTTCCGGTACGTCGAGATCGAGGGGTACCGGGGTGAGTTGACGGCCGCGGACGTGACGGGTCGAGTGCTGCACTCGGACACGCCGGTCGCGGGGCGGTTCGACTGCTCGGACCCTGGGGTCAATCAGCTGCTCAGCAACATCCGTTGGGGTCAGCGCGGCAACTTCGTCAGCGTCCCGACGGACTGTCCGCAGCGTGACGAGCGACTCGGGTGGACAGCGGACGCGCAGATCTTCCTCCCGACGGCCGCGTACCAGTCCGACGTACTGACGTTCTTCGAGAACTGGTTCGCCGACCTCGCCGTCGCGCAGACGGACGAGGGCGCGATCCCGGATGTGATCCCGCACGTCATCACCGGTCGGCACGGGACGCCGGCCTGGGCCGATGCGGCGACGATCGTGCCGTGGACCCTGTACCGGATCTACGGCGACGAGCGGGTGCTGCGGACGGCCTGGCCGGTGATGCAGCGCTGGGTCGACTACATTCACCGCGCCAACCCGGACCTCATCTGGCGGAACCGGACGAGCGGTCACTACGGCGACTGGCTGCAGGTCGGTGTGGTGACCGATCGGGACCTGCTCGCGACGGCGTACTTCGCGCGCAGCGTCGAGTTCACCGCGGCGACCGCGCGGGTGCTCGGGCTGACGGACGAGGCAGCGGCGTACGGCGAGCTGTGGGATCGGATCGCGGCCGCATTCGTTGCGGAGTTCGTCGATGCCGAGGGCAAAGTTCGCGGGGACACGCAGACCGGGTACCTGTTGCCGTTGGCGTTCGGGTTGCTGCCGGAACAGGCCGAGCAGGCGGCGGTGAAGCACCTGGTCGCCGACCTCGAACGGCGCGGACGATCGCTGACCACCGGGTTCGCCGGGGTCGCGCTGCTGTGCCCGATCCTGACGAAATACGGGTACGCCGAGTTGGCGTACGAACTGCTGCACGACGACCGCTACCCGTCGTGGGGGTACTCGATCAAGCACGGCGCCACGACGATCTGGGAACGCTGGGACGGCTGGACCGAGGAGAACGGCTTCGGCCCGGTCGCGATGAACTCCTTCAACCACTACTCACTCGGCTCGGTCGGCGAGTGGCTCTACGCCGACGTCGCCGGCATCAGCCAGGCGCCGGACTCGGTCGGCTTCCGCGAGCTCGTCATCAACCCCCGCCCGGGCGGACGGCTGACCTGGGCCGAGGCGTCGTACGACACCCCGGCGGGCCGGGTCTCCACGCGCTGGCAGGTGACCGACGGCGAACTCGAGCTGACCGTCACGGTGCCTCCGGGCGCCGAGGCAACAATCCACATCCCCACCACAGACCCCACCTCAGTCCAAGAATCCGGCCGCCCCCTAGCCGAAGTGCCGGCTCTAACCTCGCTAACCCCCACCGCCGAGGCAGCCTGCTGCAAAGCCCCGTCCGGCACCTACCACTTCACCGCCCGCGCCTAACCCCGCACCCAGGCACCCACCCGCCACCCGCGATCCAGCCGCGCGGCATTCACCCGCCCGCACGCAGCTCGTCCGCGCCCCGTGCGCCCACCCCGCAGGAACGGATAACCCCGCGTGTTGGGGGTTCTCCCCTCGTAGACGCGCAGAGAACCCCTCACGCGAGGGGATAACCGTGCGCGGGGTGGGCGCCGTGCGCGGTGGTGGGAGCCGCGCGCGGCTGGCCTTGCGGGAACGGATAACCCCGCGTGTTGGGGGTTCTCCCCTCGTATACGAGCAGAGAACCCCTCACGCGAGGGGATAACCGTGCGCGGGGTGGGCGCCGCGCGCGGTGGTGGGAGCCGCGCGCGGCTGGCCTTGCGGGAACGGATAACCCCGCGTGTTGGGGGTTCTCCCCTCGTATACGAGCAGAGAACCCCTC
>NZ_JBWKCB010000011.1:0-18530 GCF_056436705.1 Kribbella sp. NPDC043289 | reverse complement strand
CACGCCAGGGGATAACCGACCGCGGGTTGGTGGGCTAGTGGGGTGGGCGGGCGGTGCTGGCGCGGATGGTGAGGGCGCCTTGGATGTGGGTGGTGGCGGGGGTGAGGGTGGGGGCGAAGCGTTGCCAGGCTTGGCGGCCTAGTTCGACGGTGGAGACGGCGTAGGTGGTGAGGCCGGGGTCGGTGTGGGCGCTCATCGGGGCGTCGTCGATGCCGGCGACCGAGATGTCGGTGGGGACGGAGAGGCCGAGTTCCCGGAGGCGGCTGAGGACGCCGACGGCGACGTGGTCGTTGAAGCAGATGATCGCGGTCGGTTTGTAGGTGAGTGCCTCGTCGACCGCCTGGCGTCCGTCGACGAGCGTCGAGCCGCACGGCACGCGGATGATGGTGAGCCCGGACGCCTCGGGGGAGCGGAAGCCACGTTGGCGTTGCTGATCGGACCATGCTGCGGTCGGGCCCTGCAGGTACGCGATGTTCTTGTGCCCGAGCGACGCCAGGTGTTCGCACAGTGCGCGAACGCCGAGGTGGTAGTCGACAACCACCGAGCCGACCGCGGGATGCCGCAGTACCCGGTTGATCAGGACGAGCCGGCGGGCGGCTTCGGCGACTTCGCGGAGGCGGGGTGTGCTCATCCGCGGCGCGCACAGCAGCAGGCCGTCGACCCAGCGGGCGAGCTCGAGGGCGGAGCGGTACTCCTGCTCCGGGTCTTCTTCGGTGCCGGCGACCAGCGTGTGGTGCTCGTCGGCGGCGGCTTCGGCGGCGACGCCTTTCAGGATCTCCGCGAAGTACGGATTGCCGAGGTCGGGTACGACGACGCCGACCGTGCGACTGCTGCCGCGCAACAGGGTCTGGGCCGCCGGGTTCGGGCGATAGCCGACGTCGCGGGCGGCCGCGCGGACCCGGTCGGAGACCTCGGGCGACACGGCCTTGCCGCCGCTCAACACCCGGGACACGGTCGCGGTCGACACCTCGGCGAGCCGGGCGACGTCGTGGATCGTGGCGCGGGCGGTCGTCGCGGCGCGGTCGTTGGCCGGCTTTGATGATTTGCGCGGTCTCACCGGGCCATTGGACCACGACCAGACCGGAAAACGCTGCCGATCCCGGCAGATCCACGCGGATGTAAACCTTTTCCTGCTTTCTCGCCGTGAGCTCTTGACGCGACTGCGGCGCGCTGCGACGGTAGCCAGGAAAAGGATTACCCGCCCACCGCCCCGGGCTTCTGTGCGGCGGTCCGCGCGAGGAGACGCCGTGCGAAATCGTCTGATCAGTCTGTGTCTGGCCGTGCTGGCCGGAGCGGTCCTGCTGACCGCGTCGGCCGGTCTGTCGGCCGGAGCCGCGGCCGCAGCGACCGGCGCGAACCCGGCGACGTACGGCCCGTTCGACCCGCGGATCGAGCTCGACGGGCACTGGGGCCGCGACGACGACGTCGCGATCACGGTGAACTCCGGCTCGTCGGTCCGCTTCCGGTTCACCGGCTCGCACCTCGGTGCCCTGTTCGACACCGCGTCGATCACCGTCCCGGCCCAGCTGTACGTGTCGATCGACGGCCAGGCCCCGACGCTGCAGAAGGTCGACGCGGACCACAAGATCTTCGCGGACGGCCTCGACGCGAGCGTCGCGCACACCGCGGAGATCCTGGTCAAGGACGTCGACGAGTACGAGAACCGCTGGAACGTCCCGCTGCAGACCGGTGTCGTGCTGAAGAAGATCGAGCTTGCTCCGGATGCCAAGCTGATTCCGCTGCCGACGACCGCCGAGCACCGCATCGAGTTCTACGGCGACTCGATCACCCAGGGCGTGATGGCGCTCTGCCCGCAGCTCGGCACCGACTGCGCGGACGGCACCAAGGCGTACCCGCACCTGGTCGGCGAGGCGTTCGGCGCAGACACCAACCAGGTCGGCTTCGGCAAGCAGGGCATCCTGCAGCCCGGCCACGGCAACGTCGGTACGGCGATCGACTCCTTCGGCTGGAACCTCGCCGGCTTCCCGGCCGCGAGCTCCGACCCCGGCGCGGTCGTCGTCAACTTCGGCACGAACGACGCCGCCTACGACAGCGCCGAGTTCACCCCGGCGTACCTCGCCTATCTGCAGAAAATCCGCGCCACCGATCCGCACGCGCTGATCGTTGCCCTGCGCCCGTTCAACGGCACCCACGCCGACGACATCAAGGCGGCCGTCGCCGCAACGAACGACCGCAAGATCGTGTACGTCGACACGACCGGCTGGCTCGGCCCGGACGACTTCAACGGCAGCACCCACCCGAACGTCCAAGGTCACGAGGTCGCCGCCGCGAAACTCACCACGGTCCTCAAGCGCCTCACCGGTTGGTCCACCGGCCCCGTCGGTACGCCGAAACTCGCGCCGCAAGGCCCCGAGGACGCGACCTGTTCCGACACGCCACTCAGCCTCACGTTCCAGGGACCCGTGCGGCTCGGTGTCACCGGCAAGCTTCAGATCCACCAAGCGAACGGTGACGTCGTCGACACGATCGACCTCGCGAGCCTCGCGTCGTACCAGCGGACCGTCGGTGGCGCGCGGACGGACTTCGATCAGGTGCACACCTGGGCCTACCAGGCGGTCGTCGTCGACGGGCGCACGGTCACCGTCTACCCGCATCAGCGGCTGGCGCCCGGCCAGGTGTACTACGCGACGGTCGATCCCGGCTTCGTGGTCGGCGACCCCGGGGTGAAGAACTGGCGCTTCCGCACGCAGCAGGACCCGAAGAGCGACAGCCGGTTGACCGTCGGCAAGGGCAAGGACTTCTGCACGGTCCAGGCAGCGATCGACTTCGTCAAGGAGGGCGACAAGTCGACGATCGACGTCGCGCCCGGCCTGTACCGCGAGCTCGTCTGGGTCCCGCCGACCAAACCCGGCATCACGATCAGCGGTGCGGGCGCCGGCAAGACCGTGATCGGTTACCCGAACAACAACCTGCTGAACGGCGACTCCGCGATGGGCAGCGTCCCGCAGGAGCAGTCGTACTGCCAGCGCCGCGTGATCCCGCAGTCGGACCGGTTCAACTGCTGGCGCTCGGCGATGGCCGTGTTCGCCGACGACTTCACGATGAGCGACGTGACCGTGCAGAACCTCACGCCGTACCGCGGCTCGCAGGCCGAGGCGTTCTTCGGGAACGGGAGCCGGATGGTGCTGGCCCGGGTCCGCATCCTCGGGTACCAGGACAGCCTGAGGTTGCAGGGCCAGACGTTCGTGACGAACAGCTACGTCGAGGGTGACGTCGACTTCGTCTGGGGGACCGGCGGCGTGTTCATGCAGGACTCCGAGCTGAAGGCGCTGCACGAGGGCTACTACAACCAGGTCCGCAACATCGACAACGGACCCGGCAACATCTTCGTGCGGGTGAAGCTGACCCGCGGGCCCGGCGTACCCGATGACAGCGTGTTCCTGGCGCGTGCCGAGCTGAGCCGGTTCCCGACCAGCCAGGTGGTGTTCATCGACTCCGCGATGGACAGCCAGGTGAAGAAGACCGGCTGGCAGATCACCAGCCCCAACGACTGCGCGGCCGCCGGTCAGATCCGGTTCTGGGAGTACCACAGCACCGACCTGGCCGGCCGCCCGCTCGACACCACCGCACGACTGGCGTGCTCCCGGCAGCTCGGCGACGAGGAGGCCGCGCAGCTGCGCGACCCGGCGTCGGTGTTCGGCGGATGGCACCCGGTTGTTCCCCGCCCTGAAAGGTGACCCAAGATGAAGAACGTCAACCGTCGGACCGTTCTCGGAGGTGCTCTCGCCGTGACTGCCGGCAGCGCGACCGGATGGCCGCTGAACGCGGCCGCGACGGAGGTCCCCGCGGGGGGAGTGCAGCCGCACCCCGCGCCGCGTCCCGTCGCGCCGGTGAACGCCGAGATCGCGGCCGCCCACGCCGCGACGTACAGGACCCTGCCGCAGGTCGTCGTCGGGGTCGATGTCGAGGATCTGATGAAGATCCACACCGCCGCTGACGCCGACGCGCTGCGCCCGCAACTGGTCGCGCAGGTGTTCAAGGACACCGGCGTGCTGCCGACCGGGTTGCCGACGGTACGGCGGGATGTCGGTGTGCCGGCCGAGTTGCCCGCGTTCACCGGCGTACGGCGGTACGACAAGCTCGAGGTGGCGATGCGGTTCGGGTACGTCTCGACCGTGTTCGTGCTGGAGCCGACGCAGAGCACGCATCGGCGGGTCGCGTTCTACCACAACGGCCACGGTGAAGGTCCGGAGACGATGCAGCCGGTCACCCAGGGCCTGCTCGACCACGGGTACACCGTGCTGCTGTTCGCGATGCCGTTCTACCACTGGAACCCGAAGACTCTGCAGGACCCGGCCGACCCGAGCAAGCAGCTACAGCCGTCGCACAACGACCTGCCGCAGTGGGCGTCGGACACGTACTCGCCGCTCGCGCTGTTCCTGGAGCCGCTGTCAGTGGCGATGAACTACGTGCAGGCGACGTACCGGCCGTCGTCGGTGCAAATGGTCGGCCTGTCGGGCGGCGGCTGGGCGACCACTATCTACCCGGCGCTGGACACGCGCATCACCAGGTCCTACCCGACAGCCGGCTCGCTGCCATTCTTCGTGCGGCCGGGGTCGCCGAAGCCGAGCCCGACGCGCGGCGACTGGGAACAGCGGCTGGACATGCAGCCCGGGTTCTACGGCCTGGCCGACTTCCCCGACTTCTACGCACTCGCCTCGGTGGGCCCGAACCGGCGTCAGATGCAGATCCTGAATCGCTTCGACGACTGCTGCTTCAACGGTGTCGGACACCGGTCGTACGAGGCGGCAGTGCGGCAGCGGATCGCGGTGATCGGGACGGATGCGGTCAGCAACGAGTCCAACGGGCACTGGGAGCTCCTGGAGGACGCCACCCACCAGGAGCACGCCATCAGCCCGTACGCGCTGTCGGTCATCCTGTGGGATCTCGACGTGCACTGCGCGCACCTGCCCTAGTCAGCGGATCTGGTGGACATCCTTCACCGGATGTCCGTTGACGGTGACGCCGTCGAAGCCCAGCACCGCGTGCTGCACGGTGCTGGGCTGGTCGACAGTGAACTCACAATCCACCAGACGGAAGTCCTCGATCCGTGAACGGCGGTAACCGCGCAGCAGGAGCGCGTTCCGGGCCTGCTCGACCTTGACGTTGCGCAGCTCGACGTTGCGGACCGACGGAGTGAGTGGGCCGTTGTCGCCCTCGCCGCGGTGGAAGTTGCACTGGACAACTTCCTTCAGCACGCTCGTAACGGTGATGTCGCGGAGATAGATGTTCTCGACGAAACCACCCCGGACCGCATTGGTCTTGATGTACAGAGCGAAGTACGGACCGCTGATCCGGCAGTTGCGCACGTAGACGTTCCGGATGCCGCCGGTCAGGTCCGAGCCGAGCGTGATCGCGCCGTACTTGACCCGCAGCTCGCAGTCCTCGATCAGCACGTCCTCAGTGGGTACGTCGACCCGCAGACCGTCGGCCTCGCGTCCGGACTTGAGTGCGATGCAGTCGTCGCCGGCGTCGATCACGCACCCGCTGACCACGACCGAACGACACGACTCGAGGTCGATGCCGTCGTTGTTCGGGCCCTGGGAGTCGATCACGACGTCGCGGATGGTGACGTTGCGGCAGAGCACCGGGTGGATCTGCCAGAACGGGGAGCGCACGACGGTGACGCCCTCGATCAGCACGTTCGTACAGTCGAACGGCTGCACGAAGCTCGAGCGTAGGCGCCGGCCGGAGATGCGGTCCTCGAGTGGTACGCCGAAGAAGCTCTGCTCCCGCAGCACCTTGAACTCGTCGTCGCACTCGTGGAACCACTGCCACCAGCTGTCCCACGAACCCTGACCGTCGAGCGTCCCGGTGCCGGTGATCGCGATGTCGGTGCAGCCGTTCGCGTAGATCATCGGGGAGTGGTTGAGCACCTCGAGCCCCTCGTACCGCGTCTCGACAACCGGGAGGTAGTCGGCCGGATCGGTACTGAAGAGCAGCGTCGCCCCCTCCGACACATGCAGCTCGACCTGCGACAGCAGACGAATGGCGCCGGTGCGCCAGGTCCCTGGGGGTACGACAACACGGCCGCCACCTGACGCATTGCACGCCGAGATGGCGGCCGCGATCCCCGGGCCGGCGTCGTCCTCGGTCGCACCGTAGGACGTGATCGGGAAGTCGACGGCGGGAAAGACAGGCGGCCGGACGTCGCGCAGGATGCGGTCGGCGTCCGGCCAGCCGGGAGCATTCGTCACGTGAGCTGACTCGCGTCGGTGATGACCTTGCCGTTGACGGTGAAGTTCCGGAACGTCAGGTCGGTGTCCTGGATCGAACTGGCCGCGTCGATGCTGGTGTAGGTGCAGTCGATCATCCGGAAGTCCTGGATCGGTGAGCGGGGGTAGCCGAAGATCGAGAACGCGTTCCGGGCGTGCCCGACGTTCACGTTCCGGAGCTCGACGTTGCGCACCCGCGGCGTCAGCGGGCCGACGTCACCCTCGCTGCGGTAGAAGTTGCAGGACACGACTTCCTTCGTGAGGTTCGAGATCTCCAGGTCACGCAGGTAGATGTTCTCCGCGAACCCGCCGCGGACCGAGTTCGTCTTGATGTACAGACCGAAGTACAGGTTCGGGCTGCCGATCGTGCAGTTGCGGACGAACACGTTCCGCACGCCGCCGGTCATCTCGCTGCCGATGGTGATCGCGCCGTACCGGATGTTCAGGGTGCAGTTCTCGATCAGGATGTTCTCCGACGGCACGTTGATCCGCAGGCCGTCGGCGCCGCGACCGGACTTGATCGCGATGCAGTCGTCGCCGCAGTCCAGCGTGCAGTCCTGGATGTGCACGTACTGCGAGCTCTCGGGATCGATGCCGTCGTTGTTCGGGCCGCGGCTGTCGATGTGGATCCCGCGGACGGTGATGTTCCGCGACAGCACCGGGTGGACCTCCCAGAACGGCGAGCGCAGGATCGTGACACCCTCGATCAGCACGTTGCGGCAGGACTGGGTCTCGATGAACGCGGCGCGCAGGTGGTGCCCGGCACCGAACACCCGCTCGGCCACCGGTACGCCGTCGGCGGCCATCTGCTGCAGCGCCTGCGCGTCCGGGCCGGACGGGGTGACCCAGGACCACCAGTTGTCCCAGGTCGCGCCGCCGTCGAGGGTCCCGGAGCCGGTGACGCCGATGTTCTCGCAGTTGCGGGCGTAGATGAGCGGCGAGTAGTTCATGCACTCGGCGCCCTCGAAGCGGGTCAGCACGACCGGCAGGAAGTCGTCCGGGTTGGTGCTGAACAACAGCGTCGCACCGGCGGAGACGAAGAGGTTGACGTTCGACTTCAGGTGGATCGCGCCGGTCAGGAACGTTCCCGCCGGTACGACGACGCGCCCGCCGCCGGCGCGGTTGCAGGCGTCGATGGCCTTCGCGATCGCGTCGGTCGCCAGGGTCTTGCCGTCGGCGACCGCGCCGAAGCTGGTGATCGAGAAGTCGCGCGGGCGGAAGTGCGGCGGGCGGGTGTTGGCGAGGATGTCACCGACCTGGCCCCAGCCTGGACCCGGGTCGCCGGGGGCCGCCTCGGCCCAGGCGGGGTTGGTGACGAGCGCGGCGGCGGTCGGGGCGAGGGCGGCGCCGGCGCCGAGGCGCAGGAAGTTCTTGCGGCTCAAGTTGTCCATCAGGGGCTCCTTCAGTTGTCGACGCGGGCGCCGTTGATCCAGACCTGGTCCAGGCGCAAACCCTCGACGTTCTGGATCACGTTGTCGTCGGTGATCCCGTCGAAGCGGCACTGGTGCAGGCGGATGTCGCGCAGTGGGTCGTCGGTCAGGCCGAGCAGGTTGAGGGCGCGGGGCGCGGACGCCACGGTGAGCTGGCTGATGCTGATCCCGTGCACGTCCGGCGGGTACGCACCGGTGGTGACGTTGGCGTAGTTGAGCACGATCTCGACCACAGAATCCGCGGCCTGGCCGACCGTGACCCGGCGTACGTCGATGTTCGCGATGGTGCCGCCGCGGGCCGGGTTGGACTTGATCCGGATCGCCCGCTCGAGGTGCGGGCTGCTCATCGTGCAGTCCCGGACGAAGATGTCCATCACGCCGCCGCTGGTCTCGCTGCCGGCCGTCACGCCGCCGTTCCCGTCGGCCATCGTGCAGTTCCGCACGACGGCGTACCGGGCCGGCACGTTGACCCGGCGACCGTCCGCGTCCTTGCCGGACTTGAACGCGATGCAGTCGTCACCGGTCGAGATCGTGCAGTTCTCGATCAGTACGTCGGTGCACGACTCCGGGTCGATGCCGTCGTTGTTCGGCCCGTCGGGACTGTCGACGGTCACGCCGCGGATCGTGACGTTGCGGCACAGCACCGGGTGGATGTTCCACATCGGCGAGTCCTTGACGGTCACGCCGTCGAGCAGCACGTTCTCGCAGCGGTTGAACTGCAGCAGGTTCGGCCGGAGGAAGTGTCCGTCGCCGAACACCCGCTCCTCGACGGGGACACCCGCTGCCGCCATCTGGATCAGCAGCGTCTTGTCGGGACCCTCGTTCGGCGGCGGTCCGCCGGTCCAGTCCCACCAGTGCGTGGTGTCGGCCCGGCCGTCGAGCACACCGGCGCCGGTGACCGCGATGTCGCGCTGACCGTACGCATAGACGAAGGCGGAGTAGTTGTAGCACTCCGTCCCCTCGTACCGCGTCGGCACGACCGGCAGGTACGCCGACGGCTCCTGACTGAACGCGAGCCGCGCACCGTCCTCGAGATGCAGGTCCACCCGGCTCAGCAGATGTACTGCACCAGTCCGGTAATCACCCGCCGGTACGACGACGTGCCCGCCACCGCGTTGATGGCAGGTCTCGATCGCCGCGCGGATGGCCGCCGTACAGTCCGTCGCGTCGTCGCCGACGGCACCGAAATCGGTGATGTCGAACCAACGGTCCGGGAAGCGTGGCGGTTTGATCCGGCGGAGGATCGCCGCGACCTGCGCGTCGGCGGCGGCGTCCGGGGTGGGGCCGGGAGCAGCACCCGGAGCAAGGCCGGCGGCGGCCGGGGCGGTACCGCCGCCGAACAGGGCGAGTGCTCCGCCGGCGAGCAGGACAGTACGGCGACGAACGGGGGCGGTCATCCTCGGCCTCCTAGCATGCAAACGATTGCAACCGATCGTGCCCGCAGTGCGCTGGTGTGTCAACGCCTGGTGCGGGCGAACTCTTGACCGGCCCGGAATCTCTTGGATACTTGCGGGCAAAGGTTTACCTGCTTCTCCTGAGGAAGGGGCCCCCGCCCATGCGTCCCACCCGTCGTCTACTGCTTGGTGCCGGTCTCGGTGGAGTGGTTGCTGCAGGCATCGGCCTGCCGGCTGCCGCTGATCCGAGTACTGGCGATCCGAGTGCTGCCGATCCGAGTATCGAAGGTTTGGTGCGATCGCGGATCCGGCCGCCCCGGTTCCGCGACGCCTGGTTCCCGATCACGGCGTACGGCGCCACGCCCGACGACGCGACCGCCGGGATCGCTGCCGCCATCGCCGCCTGCCACCAGGCCGGCGGCGGGCACGTCGTCGTACCTGCTGGGTTGTGGCAGACCGGTGCGATCAACCTGCTGAGTCATGTCGACCTGCACCTGGAGGAGGGGGCGACGCTGCGGTTCAGCACCGACCCGGCGGCGTACCTGCCGGTGGTGCGGACGCGGTGGCAGAGCGTCGAGGTGTACAACTACTCGCCCCTGATCCGGGCCGAGGGGCAGACCGACATCGGCATCACCGGTAAGGGTGTGCTCGACGGTGCCGGCGACAACGAGCACTGGTGGTACCTGATCGGCAGCGGTCAGTACGGCTGGCACAACGGCCTGCCGAACCAGCGCGCCGACTGGGCCGAACTCGAACGGATGAACAACGAGCAGGTCCCCGTCGAGCAGCGGGTGTTCGGCGCCGGGCACTACCTGCGCCCGAGCTTCATCCAGCCGTTCCGCTGTACGAACGTGCTGATCGAGGGCGTGACCATCAAGGACTCGCCGATGTGGACGATCCATCCGCTCGAGTGCCGCAACGTCACCGTGCAGGGCGTCACCGTGAACAACCTCGGCCCGAACGGCGACGGCTGCGACCCGGAGTCCTGCACCGATGTCCTGATCCGGGACTGCACGTTCGCGACCCACGACGACTGCATCGCGATCAAGTCCGGCCGGGACGCCGACGGCCGGCGGCTCGGACTGCCGTCGAAGGGGATCATCGTCGAGGACTGCACGTTCGTCAGCGGTGGCGCCGCGGTCGCGGTCGGCAGCGAGATGAGCGGCGGCATCGAGAACGTGTTCGTCCGCCGCTTGACCGCGCTCGCCGATCCGGCTGCGGACGAGGCGTTCCTGCAGTGGCTGCTGTGTGTGAAGTCGACCTCGACACGCGGTGGCTATGTGCACAATGTCGATGTCCGAGACGTGGATTCGGGCGCCTGGATGTATCGTCCTTTGGAGATCACCTTCAGCTACCAGGGTGGTGGCGACCAGTCGCTGTTCCCCGACGTGCGCGACATCCGTTTCGACCGGGTCCGGGTGGCCCGGGCCGAGCGGGCGTACCGCATCGTGGGTGCGGAGACACAGCACGTTCGGGCCGTGGCGATCACCAACAGCCGGTTCGACGAGGTGGCGGCGGAAGCTGTCGTACAGTACGCCGACGACGTCACGATCCGGAACGTGCGGATCGGCCAGACCTAAAGAAATCGGCCTTAGGGGACGACAGTGGCGGAACGCGTTCGGTTGATCGACGTGGCAAAGCAGGCCGGTACCTCGGTCTCGACGGTGTCGCGGGCGCTGAACGGTTCCGACCTGATCTCGCCCGAGGTGGTCGCGCATGTGCGGGCCGTGGCCGGCCAGCTCGGGTACCGGGCCGACAAGCGGGCGCAGGAGTTCAAACTCGGCCGGCCGCTGACGGTCGGCGTCACGGTCCCCGACCTGACCAACCCGTTCTTCTCCGAGGTCCTGAAGGGGCTGAACGCGGCCGCGCGGGCGGGCGGTTACCGCCTGCTGATCGGTGAGAGCAGCGAGGACCCGGCCGAGGAACTGCGGCTCGTCGACGAGCTCGTCGACTACTCGGGCGCGCTGGTGCTGTGCAGTTCGCGGCTCACCCGCGCCGGTCTGGAGAAGGCGCTCGCGCAGCCGGTGCCCGTGGTGTGCATCAACCGCAGCGTGAAGAACGCGGGCGTGGTCGCGATCGACTACCGCGCCGCGAGCCGGCTGCTGCTCGAACACCTCACCGGTCTAGGCCACCGACGAGTGCTGTACGTCGGTGGTCCCGCGAGCTCCTGGTCCGACGGCGAGCGCCGCCGGACGTTGCGCCGTACCGCGCGCTCGCTCGATGTCACGCTCGACGAGATCGACGGCGGCTGGTCCGGGAACCACGGGTACGACGCCGGTCCGACCGTACTGCGCAGCCGGGCGACCGCCGTCATCACGTTCAACGACCTGGTCGGGATCGGGTTGCTGAGCTGGATGTACGACAACGGCGTCGAGGTGCCGGCCGAGCTGTCGGTCGCGTCGTACGACGACATTCCGATCGCGGCGTACTCGCGGCCGCCGTTGACCTCGTTGCGCAACGAGCGGGCGAAGCTTGGTGAGCTGGCGTGGGAGCAGCTGACTGCGCGGCTCGGGGGTGCCGAGTGGCCGGCGCCGGATTTGCTGACGCCGGAGCTTGTGGTGCGGGCCAGCACCGGGCCGGTCCGGCGGCGGGCGCGGATCCGCGCTAGCTGAGGAACTACGCGCCAAGAGATCCGCGCGAGCTGAGCTGCGCGCTCACTGATCTGCGCGAGGGTTCGGCGCGTCAAGAGATTGGCATGAGCTGAGAAATCCCTTTGTGCAAACGATTGCATGGGCGGCGATGTGTCGGTTAGCGTTGGCGCATGCTGCCGCCACATGTCGTGCTGGGGACGGCCTACTACCCGGAGTACCTGCCGCGCTCGCTCGGTGACCGGACCAAGACCGACCTGGATCTGATGGTCGCGGCCGGGATCACCGCGATCCGTGTCGGTGAGTCGGTCTGGTCGACCTGGGAACCCCGGGACGGTGTCTTCGACCTCGAGTGGATCCGCCCGGTGCTCGATGGTGCGAAGGACCGTGGGCTCGGCGTGATCCTCGGGACCCCGACGTACGCCGTACCGCCGTGGCTGCAACGGGCCCATCCCGAGATCGCGGCCGAACGGCGCACCGGCGGACCGGTGCCGTGGGGGATCCGGCAGGAGATCGACTACGGGCAGCCGGCCTTCCGGTTCCATGCGGAGCGGGTGGTGCGGCGGATCGTGGAGCGGTATCGCGACCACCCGGCCGTCATCGGGTACCAGGTCGACAACGAGCCGGGTGTGCTGCTCGCGCACAACCAGGCCGCCTTCGATGCCTTCGTGGCCGGCTTGCGGCGTGAGTACGGCGATGTCGAGACGCTGAACGAGGCGTGGGGGCTGACGTACTGGTCGCATCGCTTGAGCGACTGGTCGGAGTTGTGGCGACCGGACGGGAACAGTACGCCGTCGTACGACCTGGCCTGGCGACGCTTCCAGGCCTCGCGGACGACCGAGTTCATCGGCTGGCAGGCGGAACTCGTCCGGCCGTTGCGGCGGCCGGGGCAGTTCGTGACGACTTGTCTCGCGTACGACCGGCCCGCGGTGGCCGACGTACCGCTGACCGCTGGGCTGGACGTTGCGGCGGGCAACATTTATGTGGACGTGCAGGACGGGCTGGCGCGGCCGGCGGTGCCGTCGCGGTTGTCGCCGGGGTGGATCGGGCGGTCGGTCGCGGAGCTGTTCCTCGCGGCGGATCGCATGTACGGGTCGCGGGGTGAGCCGTTCCTGGTCACCGAGACGAACGCCACGTCGATCGGTGGATCCCACGAGAACAAGCCGCCGTACGACGGCCAGCTCCGGCAGCTCGCGTGGGCGATGGTCTCGCGGGGCGCGCGGATGGTCGAGTACTGGCACTGGCATTCGATCAACCACGGGGCGGAGACGTTCTGGGGCGGGATCCTCGGGCACGGTCTGCAGCCGGGGCGGGTATACCAAGAGATCGCTGGTCTCGGGGCTGAGCTGGCCGTGGCGGGTGAAACGATCGTCGGGTTGACGCCTGATGTCGATGTCGCGGTGCTGTGGTCGAACGAGAGCGACTGGGCGTTGCAGTTCCAGCCGCCGTTGGCGACTGCGGGTGGTATACCGGACAAGGCGTCGTACCGGACGATCGTTGGTGCTTTCTACGCAGGGGTTTTGGACGCAGGGTTGCGGCCCGGGGTGGTGCCGGTCGAGCGGCTCGAAGCGGCGTTGGATGCGCCGGTTGTTGTTGCCGCTGGGCTCTACGTTGCCTCTGATGCAGTGCTGGACCGGCTGGTTGAGTACGCGCGCGGCGGTGGGCATCTGATCGTCGGACCACGGACCGGGTACGCCGACCTGGAGGCACGGCCGCGCGTCGAGGACGGACCGCCGCGCCTGCGGGAGGCGGCCGGATTGGTATACCAGGAGTACGAGAACCTGGTGACTGACTTGCCGGTGAGCGGCCTCGCCGGTCACGCGACGCGCTGGGCCGAGACGCTGCTCGTCAACGACGCCGAGGTGCTGGCGCGGTATACCCATCCGGGTGGCGAACAACGCCCGATCGTCACCACCAAGCCCTTCGGCGCCGGCCGAGTCACGTACGTCGGCACTGTCCCGAACGCGGAGCTCGCAGCCGCCCTGTACGGCGAATCGCGCCTCTGGTCCCCGTCGGTCACCGCGCTGTCAGCCGTGAGCCCTTTGGGCGACCGCCTCTGGTTCCTCCACAACTGGTCGTCAACAGCAGTCGCATTCACCCCGCCGATACCGCTGGGTCCCCTGGGCACTGCGGAGTCGCAGGGGTTAGTTGAGTTGGGTCCTTGGGATGTTCAGGTGTTCAAGGAGGCGCAGTGAGGTATTTCGAGGATCTGACGCCCAGTACCGGGGCGCGGGAGCCCCGGGCATGGATGCATTCGTCGCGACCGCGGATCAGCCTGAACGGCCAGTGGAGCTTCAAGCTCTGGGACAGCGCGCCGGATGGTATACCAGCGGTCGACGATGATTGGACCGACCTACAGGTTCCCGGCCACTGGGTCCTGCAGGGCCACGAGCGGCCCCGGTATACCAACACCGCGTTCCCGTTCCCGATCAATCCGCCGTACGCCCCGGACACGAACCCGACGGGCGATCACGTCCGCTGGTTCGACCTACCCGAGGACTGGCCGCTGGACGGCGCCGTACTGCGGTTCGAGGGCGTCGACTCGTGTTTCAGGGTGTGGGTGAACGGGGTCGAGGCCGGGACGTCGAAGGGGAGCCGCCTGCCGAGCGAGTTCGTGATCGGGGAGCTGCTCCGCCCGGGACGCAACGCGCTGGCCGTGCGTGTGCATCAGTGGTCCTCGGGCTCGTACCTCGAGGACCAGGACATGTGGTGGCTCCCGGGCATTTTCCGCGACGTGACGCTGCTGGCCCGGCCGTTGATCGACGACGTGTTCGTGCATGCGTCGTACGACCACCTGACCGGTGCCGGCGCGCTGCGGGTCGAGACGGCGCCGGACGCAGTGGTCCGAGTGCCCGAGCTGGGGATCGTCGCCGAGCCCGGAGTGTCCGTGCCAATCGCGGCGGTCGAGCCGTGGTCGGCCGAAGTACCCCGCCTGTACGACGCGACGGTCGAGGTGCCGGGGGAGACGGTCGAGGTGCGGATCGGGTTCCGGACCGTCGCGATGGTGGACGGCGTGTTCACCGCGAACGGGCAGCCGCTGTTCTTCCGCGGCGTCAACCGCCACGAGCACGACGAGCGCCGCGGTCGCGCCATGACGGTCGAGGCGATGCGGCAGGACGTGGTGCTGATGAAGCAGCACAACATCAACGCCGTACGCACGGCGCACTATCCGCCGCACCCCGCGTTCCTGGACCTCTGCGACGAGCTGGGGCTGTGGGTCATCGACGAATGCGACATCGAGACCCACGGGTTCATCTACACCGACTGGCGCGGCAACCCGGCCGACGACCCGGACTGGGCGCCGATGATGCTCGACCGGATGCAGCGGATGGTCGAACGCGACAAGAACCATCCGAGCGTGGTCATCTGGTCGCTGGCCAACGAGAGCCACCGCGGGCAGAACTTCGGGACGCTGGCCGCCTGGGTACGGCAGCGCGATCCGGAGCGGGCGGTGTTCTACGAGCGCGACCGCACGTACGAGTTCTCCGACTTCTACAGCCTGATGTACCCGCCGCTCGAGGATCTGGAGGCGATCGGGACCCGCACGGAGGACGTGCCGGAGGAGACCGCCGAGCACCCCGAGCTGGAGGCGCGCCGGCGGGCGCTGCCGTTCATTCTCGCCGAGTACGCCCATGCCATGGGCAACGGCCCCGGCGGGCTGGCGGACTACCAGCGCGTGATGGAACACTATCCGCGGCTGCAGGGCGGTTTCCTGTGGGAGTGGATCGACCACGGCCTGCTGTTGCCAGGCGCAACGAACCACGTGTACGGCGGCGACTTCGGCGAACGGCTGCACGGAACCAACTTCTGCATCGACGGCCTCTTGTTCCCCGACCGCACCCCGTCACCGGGGCTGCTCGAATACAAGAAGGTCCTGGAACCGGTCCGCATCACCGGACCCAGCCCGCTCACCATCCAGAACCTCAGAACCTTCGCCGGCGTGGACGACCTGGAGTTCCTCTGGTCGGTCACACTCGACGGTGTCGAGGTGGAGTCCGGACGGCTGGAGGTCCCTGAGCTGGCCCCGGGTCAGTCGGTCGAGCTGCCGTCACCAACGGGCGTGAGCTTTTCTGAGTCCGAGCGGTTGTTGACTGTGCGCGCGGTGCTGGCGAAGGACACAGCCTGGGCAGTCGCGGGACATGAGGTGGCGTGGGGCCAGTTCGTGCTTGCGTCTGCTGCTGACAGTACGGACCGTCCTGTAGGCGTTGTGGTGGAGGAGGCGGATGTGGTGCGGCTCGGTGGCGCCGAGTTCGAGCGCCGTACCGGCCGGCTGACTCAACTGTTCGGGCAACCAGTGGACGGTCCGCGGCTGGACCTCTGGCGCGCACCCACCGACAACGACAATGGGCAGGGCGGCCGCAACGGCGTCACTCAAGAGTGGCGCGCTGCTGGGCTCGACCGGTTGCTGGAACGCGTCGACAGAGTGGAACTCACCGACAACTCAGTGGTGGTGCGCACGCGCGTCGCTCCTGAAGGCCTAGGCGTCAGCGTACGAACGACCTACCACTGGACTGCTGTAGACGCTGGCCTGCGGTTGACCGTCGACCTGGTGCCAGAGGGCGAGTGGGGTGGCACGGAGGTAACGCCGCGCTGCGGAAGCTGGCCGCGCGTCGGCGTACGAATGGTGCTGCCGAAGGCGCTGGTGAACGTCCAGTGGTACGGCGGCGGGCCAGGCGAGGCGTACTCCGACAGCCGGCAAGCTGCCCGAGTCGGCCGCTACGAACGCACCGTCGACGAACTGCAGACGCCATACGTCGTCCCGCAGGAGAACGGCTCTCGCACCGACATCCGCTGGGCCGAGCTAACCGATGCTGAAGGCAATGGCCTACGCGTCACCGGCGCACCATACTTCCAGCTCACCGCCCGCCGTTGGACCACCGAGGACCTAGAACACGCCCGCCACCGCTCGGACCTCACCCCTCGCGACCACATCTACCTCAACCTGGACCTGGCCCAGAACGGCCTAGGCTCCGCCTCATGCGGCCCCGCCGCCACCGCAGCCCACACGCTGGAAGTCGCGCCCTACACCTTTGGTCTTACCTTTCGGCAAGCGACATAATCCCTTTGTATATAAGGGTTTCTCGACCGTGAAAACTGTCGGTAGCGACGTCTACTGTTGCGGGCATGGATGATCTAGGCGTACGGCCGGTCTGGTCGATGGGAGGCAGCGACCTCCTATCGACCCTAGACGCGCTAGACGCGCAGATCACCCAACTCCAGAGCTACCGCCTACAGCTAATAGCCCGCATCGAGGACACCGGCTACGCCCAGGAACTAGGAGCCCGCGACGCCGTAGACCTCCTGGCCTTCCGCTACCGCCTAGACCGCACCGAAGCCTGGCGAGACGTCCACCTCTCCCGAGCCCTCCCGAAGTACCCCACCATCACCAACGCCCTACAACACGGCATCAAAACCCCCGCCGACACCGACACCGGCGCGGACGGAGCTGCGGACACCGACACCGTCCCGGCCCGCGACACTGCCGACCTCGACCTCGACCTCGACCTCGACACCGGCGCTGGCCTCGACACCGGCACCGGTTGCGATGGTGCTGCGGACGCCGACGCCAATGGCGATGCCGGGGCTGTCGGTGGGGATCGTGCCGACGCAGGAGCCGTCAACGATGGATCCGGGCACGGTGTTCGACTAATGCGTCCAGCGCAGGCAGCGGCGATCGTCTCCGCGCTGGAACGGGTGCGATCGCGAGTACCCGTCGAGCACCTCGATGTCGCCGAGCAGCAACTGGTTTCACTGGCCGGCCACCTCTCAGCCCGCGAACTCCGCAGCGCCGCCCGAAAGATCTGCGACCTCCTGGACTCCGACGGCCCCGAACCCGAAGAACACAAGGCCTACGCACGAGAGTCCCTCAGCCTCTCCACCGCCGACAACGGCGTAAAGTTCCGCGGCTACCTAGCCAATGAGAACGCCGAACTCCTCCGCGCGATCATCCACGCCGGCGCCCGCCCCCACAAAACCACCGCCGGCGAACTAGACCCCCGCCCCCGAGAAAAGCGCCAGGCCGACGCCCTAACCACAGCCCTAACCACCGCCGCCACCTCCTGGGACACCGGCACCCCACCCTCCCGCACGGCACGATCCACCCCAGCATGGGACACCACAACCAAGCCCTCCGGCACCGCACGATCTACCCCAGCACGGGACACCAGAACCCCACCCTCCCGCACGGCACGGTCCGCCGCAGCCCGGGAGACCGGGAACAAGCCCTCCGGCACCGCATCAGCTGCCGCAGCCCGGGAGGCCGGTGCCAGACCGTCCAGCGCCGCACAATCCGACCCAGCCGACACCACCGTCAAACACACGGGCACGCGACCGAGCCAGCCCACCGCCGATGCCCTGCCGTACGACACCGATGTCTCTGCGGCCGCGATGACCGCTGCGCCCTCGGACGAAACGCCCAACGCGCCGTCGGCGGCAACGCCCAACGCGCCGTCGGACGCAACGCCTGATGCCCCGCCCGATGCGTCGGACGACGAGCCGAGCCGCACGTCAGCAAGCGCGGCCGCGATGCCCGACGCCTCGTCGGACGCAACGTCCGGTGTGTCGTCGCGTGGTGATGTGGCCCGGGCATCATGCAGTGGTGGCGGGACGGGAAGCCGAGTGCCGGGGTACGGAGCAAAAGCCAACATCACCGTGACGATTGACCTCGAGGACCTGAAAGCCGCCACCGCAGGTGCAGTTGGTGATCTCGTATACGGCGACGGACTATCAGCCGCCGCGATCAGGCGCCTAGCCTGCGACGCCAACATCATCCCCCTCGTCCTCGGATTGATGCGCCCCGCGTTTTCCGGACAGCTCTTTTAATGGCTAATTATGCTGCGAGCCGGCGTTCCTGGTACTCGTCGTGGACTTGCCGGGGAGTGC
>NZ_JBWKCB010000010.1:0-234600 GCF_056436705.1 Kribbella sp. NPDC043289 | reverse complement strand
AGGAAGACGTTCAACGCCTGTGGACGGGGTTAATGCATCTTTCGGCATTGACTTTCGGCACGCTGTTGAGTTCTCAAGAATCGGACGCTCACCGCAGTCTGACTTTTCAGCCAGGCTCCCGGGGCAACCTGCGTTACTCTACCGGATCAGATCCACCGGGTCAAGTCCCAGTTTTGCCTGATCCCCACCCGCGTCTTGCTGGCCGACCCGAGTCCGAAGACACGTTCCGGCTGAGCTAGCCTTTGGGGGTTTGGAGCGACCGGCCGCTTTCGCGTCCCGCGCCTCGCTTCCAACAAGAAGAACATTACGTGGCTCCCAGGTTGCCGGTCAAATCGGCCCCCGGTGGGCAGCATCACAGGCTTGTAATTTGCCTTCGACAACCGCGATGTGGGAGTGGAGGCCACTCCCACACCGAAGCCGTCAGCCCTGCGTCGGTGTCGCCAGAACCCCTGCAAAAGAACGCTTCCCACGCCGCAGCACCAGCACGCCACCAGGCAGCAGGTCGTCCACGGCCGGCACGTACTCCGCGTCCTTCACCTTCTCGTTGTTCAGGTAGGCGCCACCTTCGGCGACCGTGCGCCGGGCAGCTGACTTGCTCGCCACCAACCCCGACTTCACCAACAGGTCGCCGTACGTCGGCATCGGCTCGCCGGCGCCGAGCTCTACATGGGGTGCTTCCCGCAGCGCCGCCACGAGGGTGGAGCCGTCGAGTGACGCCAACTCCCCCTGGCCGAACAGCGCCTTCGACGCCTCCTGTACCCGCCGAGTCTCCTCGGCCCCGTGGACCAAGGTCGTCACGTCTTCCGCCAGTACGCGCTGCGCTTCCCGCGCCTGTGGCCGCTCCGCCGTCGCCTGCTCCAGCGCAGCCATCTCCTCCGCGGTACGGAAGGTGTAGAACCGCACCAGCTGCATCACGTCGCGGTCGTCGCTGTTGAACCAGAACTGGTAGAACGCGTACGGCGTCGTCAGCGCGGGGTCCAGCCAAACCGTCCCGGACTCCGTCTTCCCGAACTTCGTCCCGTCCGCCTTGGTCACCAGTGGTGTGGCCAACGCATGCGCCTTGCCCTGCTCGGTACGCCGGATGAGCTCCACGCCGGCGGTCAGGTTCCCCCACTGGTCGCTACCGCCCGTCTGCAGCGTGCAGTTGTGCCGCCGGTACAGCTCGAGGAAGTCCAGCGACTGCAGGAGCACGTAACTGAACTCCGTGTAGCTGATCCCCTGCTCCAGTCGCGCCTTCACCACCTCGCGACCGAGCATCCGGTTCACCGGGAAGTGCTTCCCGATGTCCCGCAGGAAGTCGAGCGTGTTGAGGTCCTTGGTCCAGTCGTAGTTGTTGACGATCCGCGCCGGGTTCGGCAGCGACTCGTCGAAGTCGACGAACTTCTCCACCTGGACGCGGACCTTCTCGACCCACTCGTGGACGACGTCCTTCGCGTTCAGCACGCGCTCCGACGTCTCCTTGGGGTCACCGATCAACCCGGTGGCGCCACCAACCAGTCCGATCGGGTTGTGACCCGCCAGCTGGAGCCGCCGCAGCGTCAGCAGCTGCAGCAGGTTCCCCATGTGCAGGCTGGGCGCGGTGGGGTCGAAACCGACATAGGAGGTGATCGGTCCAGCTGCCATCGAGACCCGGAGGGCGTCTGGATCGGTGGAGTGGGCGATCAGGCCACGGCTCTCCAGGTCGTCAAGCACCTGAGTGCGGCGTTCGGTCACTAGTTCTCTCCTCGAGTACGTCGGTCACTACTAGTGTCCTGTGTCGGGAGTTCGGCGAGTGATTTCGGTGGTCAGGTGCGTGCATCGCGGTGCTTGGTCAGTGGCCTCGATGCGGAGCATCGTGGGCGCTGGCCAAGTGCCGCGAGGTGCGTGCCTGGGCGCCGAAAGCGCCGTCGAACTCCCGACACAGGACACTAGTGTCCTGTACGCCGGAGTGCTGCGGCTCAGGTGGGTTCGGGACGGGTGAGGACCGAACGGAGCTGTGGACGGAGCGCGTGTCCGTCCGGCCCCTGCACCGTGGCCGCCGTCGGCCGGTGTGGATCGTGAGCGCCCGGATCCGCGTTCGGGACCGGTAGACCGTGCGACAGGACCTGCTCGGCCGGAGTCAGCTGGCGGATGCCGATGGCGAGCACGTGATCCGGGTGGCTCTGCGCGAAGTCGCCGTACAGCTGGGGGTCGTGCTGGCCGTCGTCGCCGATCAGCACCCAGCGGACGTTCGGGAACTCGCGCGCCAGCCGGCGGAGTGCCGTCCGCTTGTGTTCCTGGCCGCTACGGAACCACCCGGTGTTCGTCGGCCCCCAGTCCGTCATCAGCAACGGACCCGGCGGGTACCCGTGCCGCGCGAAGAAGCGGGTCAGCGTCGGCGCGGTGTTCCACGCCCCGGTCGACAGATAGAACATCGGCGCACCCGGGTGGTCGGCCAGCAGCTCGTCGTACAGACCTGCCATCCCTGGTACGACGCGGCGCGCCTGCTCGTCGCGGACGAACGTGTTCCATGCCGCGATGAACGGCCGCGGCAGCATCGTCAGGATCACCGTGTCGTCGATGTCGCTGACCAGTCCGAAGGTCGCGTCCGGATCCGGGACGAAGATCCGCGCCCGGGCCTTGCGGTCACCGTGCACGCCCAGGGCGATCTCGTGCCACCCCGGCGGCAGCACCACCGGCACGGTCAGGTCGATGAACCCGCCGCGGTCGGTGACGGTGTCGAAGGTCTCCCCCGCAACCGTGACCGTCACGGGCACCTTGGTCGCCGGCGCGGTGACGAACGCGCGCCAGCCACGGACCACCTGGTCCTCGTCGTAGCGCGGTTGGTTGCGCGGGTCCCGGCCGAGCACTACGCGCGCGAGCACACGAACGAACTCGGTGTTGCCGTAGCCGACCTGCGGGATGATCCGCTCCTGCCAGCCGCGCCGCCGTAACACCGCCTGCACCCCGACGTTGAACCAGTCCTCGAGACGGGACGCGTAGTGCGGACGGGCCATACCAGAAACCTACCCGGCGCACGGGCCGCTAGTCGTCCTCCCTCGCGGTCCGTGGACACCTTTGACCTGCCGTTCACCAACTGTCGGTGCCATCTCCTAACGTCTCCCCATGAGCGCTCTCGGAATGTGCTTCCCCCGGACCTACCCCGCCGCCCTGGTCACCGATGTCGCGCGCCGCCTCGAGCAAGGTGGTGCGGACGAGCTGTGGATCATCGAGGACTGCTTCTTCACCGCCGGTCCGTCGCTGGTCTCCGCGGCGCTGACGTCGACCGAGCGGCTCGCCGTCGGTCTCGGCATCGTGCCCGCGGTCGCACGTACCGCCGCAGTGACCGCGATGGAGTTCGCGACCTTGGAGGCGCTCGGGCCCGGGCGGTTCCTGCCGGGCATCGGCCATGGCGTGCAGTCGTGGATGGGGCAGATGGGCGTCCGGCCGAAGTCGCCGCTGACGACGCTCGACGAGGTCACCACGACCGTCACCCGGCTGCTCGCCGGAGAGGAGGTCACCTTCGAGGGGAAGACGGTCTTCCTCGACAAGGTGAAGCTGGACGCGCCGCCGGCCCAGGTGCCGCCGATTCTGCTCGGGGTCCAGGGGCCGAAGTCGATGGCGCTGGCCGGCCGGGTCGCCGACGGTGTGGTGCTCGCCGAGCCCGCGACCGCGCCGTACGTGCGTCAGTCGGTGGAGTACGCCGGATCGCCCGAGGGGTTCGTGGTGGCGGTGTTCGCGGCGATGTGCGTGCGCCCGGACCGCAAGGCGGCGTACGAGTGGACCGCGCCGTGGCTCGGGTGGCGGATCGGCGAGCGGCCGCCGCAGCTCACCGCGCTGCCGTTCTTCGACGACATGAAGGAGTTGTACGACGAGTCGGGCGAGGCCGGCCTGGTCGGGATGCCGGCCGACTGGTGGACGGCGATCGGCGCGATCGGGACGCTCGACGACGCGGCGGCGCACCTCGAGACTCTGAAGGCGGCCGGGGTGCACCACATCGGGCTGTTCCCGGATCCCGAGGTCGAGCACGGCCTCCCCCAACTGGACTGCGTGCTCGAGTTGGCAAAGCGCTAGCCACGCTTCTTCGGGACGTGCGGGCGGTACGGCGAAACGGTCGGATCGTCCGGGATCCAGAATCGCCACGGCCAGTCGGCGGCGTCGCGCAGGCCGACGCGGGGACCGGTGGACGGCTCGCCGTCGAAGCCGGGACCGGCGACGAGCTGGACCGGCGAGTCCTTGGCCAGCAGGTCGACGCCGTTGCCCTCGCGTCCGATGCCGAGGGCAACACACAGGCGCGCCGGACCGCGCGCGAGGTCGCGGTCCGGGTTCGGCTTCGGACGTTTACCGACAGGACCTTGGCGAACGCCGGCTTTCACCTGATTGAAGACGGACTTCTGCTCGGCCACCGGACCACGGCGGACGCGGGCGAGATCCAGCCCCTCGATGACCTCGCCGGCGCGCAGCAGGACCGCCGACGGTTTGCCTTCGGGGCCGACCACGACGTTCATGCAGAAGTGCATGCCGTAGGTGAAGTACACGTACAGGAAGCCCGCCGGCCCGAACATCACCGCGTTCCGGGGCGTCTCCCCGCGGTACGCGTGCGATCCGGGGTCGTTCGGACCGTCGTACGCCTCGACCTCGGTGAGGCGGACCGCGACGGTCCCTTCGTCCGTGGTGCTGCGCAGCACCATGCCGAGCAGCTTCGGGGCCACCTCCAGCACGGGACCAGCGAGTAACGACCGGCGCACAGGCATGCGCAGCACCCTAGACGACGGGTCAGACGAGCCGGGCGCTGAACTCCCCCGCCCGCGCCCGGAGCTCGCTGACCTGTTCGGCGACGCGGTCCTGGGCGGTTCCGCCGCGCGTGTTGCGCGACGCCAGGGAGCCTTCGACGGTGAGCACGGAGCGGACCTCGGGCGTGAGGTGCGGGGAGATCGCGGCGAGGTCCTCGTCGGTCAGGTCCCACAGCTCGATACCGCGCTTCTCGCACTCCTGGACGCAGGCGCCGGCCAGTTCGTGCGCGATCCGGAACGGGACCTGCTGCCGGACCAGCCACTCGGCGATGTCGGTCGCCAGCGAGAAGCCCTGCGGTGCGAGCTCCGCGAGCCGATCGGCGTTGAACCGCAGCGTCCGGATCATCCCGGTGAACGCGGGCAGCAGCACCTGGAGGGTGTCGATGGAGTCGAAGACCGGCTCCTTGTCCTCCTGCAGATCCCGGTTGTACGCGAGCGGCTGCGCCTTCAGCGTGGCCAGCAGACCGCTCAGGTTCCCGATCAGCCGTCCGGACTTGCCCCGGGCGAGCTCCGCGATGTCCGGGTTCTTCTTCTGGGGCATGATGCTCGACCCGGTCGAGAACGCGTCGTCCAGCTCGACGAAACCGAACTCCTTCGTCGCCCAGATGATCACTTCCTCGGCCTGCCGGGACAGGTCGATCCCGATCTGCGCGGTGACGAACGCGAACTCCGCCACGAAGTCCCGCGACGACGTTCCGTCGATCGAGTTCGCCGACGAGTTCGTGAAGCCCAGCTCGGTCGCGACGAAAACCGGGTCCAGCCCGAGCGAGCTGCCGGCCAGAGCCCCGGAGCCGTACGGCGAATCCGCGGCGACGCGCGCGTCCCAGTCGGCGAGCCGGTCGAGGTCGCGGATCAGCGGCCAGGCATGCGCGAGCAGGTGATGCGAGAGCAGCACCGGCTGCGCGTGCTGCAGGTGCGTCCGCCCCGGCATCGCGACGCCGAGGTGCTGCTCGGCCTGATCCGCCAGCGTGCTGACCTGCTCGAGCACCAGCCGCGCGATGATCCGGCCCTGCTCGCGCAGGTACGCCTTGAACAGCGTCGCGACCTGGTCGTTCCGCGAACGTCCGGCGCGCAGCCGGCCGCCCAGCTCCGGCCCCAGCCGGTCGAGCAGCCCGTGCTCCAGCGCGGTGTGCACGTCCTCGTCGGCCTCGGCCGGCAGGAACTTCCCGGCGAGTACGTCGTCGAGCAGCGCGTCGAGCCCGGCCAGCATCGCGGCCAGGTCCTCGTCGCTCAGCAGCCCGGCCTTGTGCAGCACCTTCGCGTGCGCCTTCGACCCGGCGATGTCGTACGGCGCCAGTCGCCAGTCGAAGTCCGTCGACTTGCTGAGGGCCGCCAGCGCATCCGCCGGACCGCCCGCGAACCGCCCACCCCACAGAGCGGCGCTTTCTCCAGAACTCATCGTTCTCCTCTACTTCGGTTCGCGCGCGGCGAGGGACAGGAAGCGGGCGGCGAGGGCCTCACCGCCGGTGGGGTTGCGGGAGACGACCATGACCGTGTCGTCACCCGCGATGGTGCCGAGGACGTCGTCCAGACCCACGTGGTCGATCGCCGACGCGAAGTACTGGGCCGCCCCCGGCGGGGTTCGCAGGATCACCAGGTTGGCGCTGCCCTCGGCCGACACCAGGAGCTCGGACGCCACCCGGGCCAGCCGGGCCTCGAAAGCGGCCGCCTCACCGGCGCGCGGCGTACGGTCACCACCTTCACCCGGTACGGCGTACACCAGCTGGCCGGACGCGTCGCGGACCTTCACCGCACCGATCTCGACCAGGTCGCGGGACAGTGTCGCCTGCCCGACCACCAGACCGGACGCGGCGAGGAGATCCGCCAGCTCGGTCTGCGACCGCACCGGCTGCCGACCGAGCAGATCGACAATCCGCTGCTGCCTTGCGGTCTTGGTAGTCGGTACGGCGATGCTCATGCGCTAAAGCTCCTTGCCAGCAGCCACGACAGCAGCGCCTTCTGCGCGTGCAGCCGGTTCTCGGCCTCGTCCCAGACGACCGACTGCGGACCGTCGATCACGGCCGCCTCGATCTCCTTGCCACGATAGGCGGGCAGGCAGTGCAGGACGATCGCATCCGGCTTCGCCTTGGCGAGCAGTTGCTCGGTCACGGCGTACGGAACGAACGGCGCCTCGCGGTCGGCCGCCTCGGCCTCCTGACCCATCGACACCCAGGTGTCGGTGGCGATGACGTCGGCGCCGTCGACCGCGGCAACCTCGTCGGCCGTCCACGCGACCGATCCCCCGGTCGTCGCCGCGATCTCGGCGGCGCGCGTCAGGATGGCGGGATCCGGCTGGTAGTCCGCCGGCGACCCGACGACGACGTGCATGCCGGCGGTCGCTCCGCCCAGCAGGTAGGAGTGCGCCATGTTGTTGGCGCCGTCGCCCAGGTACACCAGCTTCAGCCCGGCGGTCGCGCCCTTGTGCTGTCGCACGGTCTGCAGATCGGCGAGGATCTGGCACGGGTGGAACTCGTCGGTCAGCGCATTGATCACCGGCACCGACGACGCCGCGGCCATCTCCTCGATGCGCGCCTGCCCGAACGTCCGCCAGACGATCGCCGCAACCTGGCGGTCGAGGACCCGCGCGGTGTCCGCGATCGGCTCGCCACGCCCGAGCTGCGAGTTCTGCGCGTCGATGATCAGCGGCGAACCGCCGAGCTCGGCGATCCCGACCGCGAACGAGATCCGGGTCCGCGTCGACGTCTTGTCGAAGATCACCGCGACGGTCTTCGGCCCGCTCAACGGCTGATGCCCGTGCCGATCCCCCGCCAGCTGCGCGGCCAGCGTCAGTACTTCGTCCTGCTCGACCGGCGACAGATCGTCGTCCCGCAGGAAGTGCCTAACGCTCATTTCGCCCCCGCTTTGTCCAGCAGCCCTGGGAGGGCTGCGACGAAACTGTCCACATCAGCCTTGCTCAGGATGTACGGCGGCGCCAGCCGCAACGCGTTCGGAACCGGATTGTTGATCACGAACCCGGCTTCCAGCGCCGCCGCCGCGACCTGGTCCGACACCGGCTCCGCCAGCTCGATCGCCAGCAGCATCCCGCGACCACGGACGCCAGTGATCATCGGATGGTCGAGCGCGATCACCGACGACGCGAGGTGGTTGCCGACGGCATTCACCTGGGCGAGCAGCCCGTCCCGCTCGATCACCGTCAGCACCGCGAGCCCGGCGATCGCCGCGACCGGGTTGCCACCGAACGTGGTCCCGTGGTTGCCCGGCTGCAGCAGGTCCGCCGCCGCGCCGAGTCCGACGCAGGCACCGATCGGGATGCCCGCTCCGAGCCCCTTCGCCAGGGTCACGATGTCCGGCACGATGCCCTCGGGCTGGTACGCGAACCAGGTCCCGGTCCGTCCGACGCCGGTCTGGATCTCGTCGATCCACAGCAGCGCGCCGTGCTCCGACGTGATCCGCCGCGCCGCCTGCAGGTACCCGGCCGGCGGTACGACGACACCGTTCTCCCCCTGGATCGGTTCGAGCACCACCGCCGCGGTCTCGTCGTCGACCGCGGCAGCCAGCGCGGCGACGTCGCCGTACGGGACGAACTCGACGTCGCCCGGCAGCGGCGCGAAGGCCTCGCGGTACGCCGGTTTCCAGGTCACCGCGAGCGCGCCCATCGACCGTCCGTGGAAGGCGCCGACGGTCGACACGATCTTGGTCCGGCCGGTGCGCCGGGTGATCTTGAAGGCGGCCTCGTTCGCCTCGGTGCCGGAGTTGGTGAAGAACACCTTGCCCGGCGCCTCGAAGAGACTGAGGAGTTTCTCGGCCAGCGCGATCTGCGGCGCGGAGGCGAAGAAGTTCGAGACGTGGCCGAGGGTGGCGAGCTGCGAGGTCACGGCGGACACCACGAACGGGTGCGCGTGGCCGAGGCAGTTCACCGCGAGGCCGCCGAGCAGGTCGAGGTACTTGTTGCCGTCGGCGTCCCACAGGTACGCACCCTCGCCGCGGACCAGCACCCGCTTCGGCGCGCCGAAGGTGTTCATCAGCGCACCGGAGTACCGCTCGGTGAGCGCGGCCTGGGAGCCGTCGACGGTGACTAGTTCGGTCATGACGGGATCACCTGGGTTCCGCTTCCGGCATCGGTGAAGATCTCGAGCAGCAAGGAATGGGGGACGCGGCCGTCGATGACGGTCGCTCGGGAGACGCCGGACTCGACGGCGCGCAGGCAGGCCTCCATCTTGGGGACCATGCCGGACGCGAGCGACGGCAGCAGTTCGGCCAGTTCGGTGGTGTCGATCTGGGTGATGATGTCGTCGCTGTCCGGCCAGTTCCGGTAGAGCCCGGCGACATCGGTCAGTACGACGAGCTTCTCCGCACCGAGCGCCGACGCCAGCGCGGCGGCCGCGGTGTCCGCGTTCACGTTGTGCGCCTGGCCGTCCTCGTCCGGCGCGATCGTCGACACCACCGGGATCCGGCCCGCGTCGATCAGGTCGACCACCGCCTCCGGCCGGACCTCGACCACGTCGCCGACCAGCCCGATGTCGACGTGCTCACCATCGACGAGAGCGGTACGCCGCTCTGCGGTGAACAGCCCCGCGTCCTCGCCGGACATGCCGACCGCGAACGGGCCGTGCGCGTTCAGCAGACCGACCAGCTCGCGACCGACCTTGCCGACCAGCACCATGCCGACGACGTCCATCGCCTCGGGCGTGGTGACCCGCAGCCCGCCGCGGAACTCGCTGTCGATGCCGAGCCGGCCGAGCATCTCGCTGATCTGCGGTCCGCCCCCGTGCACGACAACGACCCGAACCCCGGCGTACCGGAGGAAGACGATGTCCTCGGCGAACGCCTGCTTGAGCTTCTCGTCGACCATCGCGTTGCCGCCGTACTTCACCACGACGGTCTTGCCGTGGAACTGCTTCAGCCACGGCAGCGCTTCGGTCAGTACGGCGGCCTTCTCGACCGCTTCGCCGTACGTCATGAGGAGTACGCCGAGTTCTCCTCGACGTACGCGTGCGACAGGTCCGTGGTGAGGACGGTCGCCGACGCCGGGCCGGCGTGCAGGTCGATGAGTACGTCGATTTCCAGACCGCTGATGTCCGCTTCGGAGCGGTCGACGCCCTTGCCGCCGGCCTTGCAGATCTGCGCGCCGTTCAGCGTGATGTCGAGCAGCGCCGGGTCGAACGCGGTCGGGGCGTTGCCGACGGCCATCGCGATCCGGCCCCAGTTCGGGTCGGAGGCGAAGAACGCGGTCTTGCAGAGATTGTCCTCGGCAACGATCTTCGCGGCGGCCAGCGCCTCGGCCTCGGTCGCGGCGCCCTGCACCGTGATGCTCACGTGCTTGGTGACACCCTCGGCGTCCGCCTGCAACTGCTTCACCAGGTCAGCAGCCAGAGCGGTCAGCGCGGCCTCGAAGGCCTCCGGAGTCACGGTCACGCCCGATGCGCCCGAACTGAGCAGCAGCACCGTGTCGTTGGTCGACGTACCGCCGTCGACGTCCAGGCGGTTGAAGGTCTTGGCGACCGCGTTCCGCAGCGCGTGGTCGAGGTGCGGCTGGTCGAGGACGGCGTCGGTGGTGAGGACGCTCAGCATCGTCGCCATGTTCGGCGCGCACATGCCGGCGCCCTTCGCGAAGCCGCCGATGCTCCAGCCGTCGGCGTGCTTGAGCGCGGACTGCTTCGGCACGTTGTCGGTCGTCATCACCGCGGTCGCCGCGGCCAACCCCGCCTCCGGGCCACCAGACAGAGCGGCGACCGCCTTGTCGATCCCCGCAATCAGCTTTTCCATGGGAAGCCGTTCACCGATCAGGCCGGTGGAGCAGACGCCGATCTCCGCGGCGCCGACACCGAGCACCTCGGCGAGCTTCTCCGCGGTCTTGTGGGTGTCCTGGAAACCCTCCGGTCCGGTGCAGGCGTTCGCACCGCCGGAGTTCAGGACGACGGCCTTGAGTTTTCCGGCGGTCAGGACCTGCTGCGACCAGAGCACCGGCGCGGCCTTCACCTTGTTGGTGGTGAAGACGCCGGCGGCGACGTCGTGCGGTCCGTCGTTGACCACGACGGTGAGGTCCGGCGTACCGGCTGGTTTGATTCCGGCGATCACTCCGGCCGCGCGGAAACCCGCCGGCGCGGTGACCCCGGCGCTCCGATCGACTTGAGTGTCCGGTGTGACGGCGACGGTCACGGGGCTACTCCTACGAGGGGCAGGGCCAGGGTCTCGTCGAGACCGGTGGCCAGGTTCATGCACTGCACGGCGGCGCCGGCGGTGCCCTTGGTGAGGTTGTCCATCGCGGCCACGATGACGGCGCGGCCGGTGCGCTGGTCCAGGGCGACCTGGAGCTGAACGGTGTTCGCGCCGAGGGTGGCCTGCGTCTGCGGCCACTGTCCCTCGGGCAGCAGGTGGATGAACGGCTCGCTCGCGTACGCGTCCTCGTACGCCTTCCGGAGCGCGGCGTAGTCGGTGCCCTCGGCAACCGGTGAGCTGCAGGTGGCGAGGATCCCGCGAGCCATCGGCGCGAGCACCGGCGTGAACGAGACGCTCACCGGCTGGTCGGCGTACGGCGTGAGGTTCTGCTCGATCTCCGGCGTATGACGGTGCACTCCACCGACGCCGTACGCCGACGCGGACCCCATGACCTCGGCGCCGAGCAGGTGAGCCTTCGGTGCCTTGCCCGCGCCCGACGTACCGCTGACGGCGACCACCACGAGCTGCGTGGGATCGACGAGCCCCTGCTGTACGGCGGGGAGCAGCGCGAGCGTGGAGACGGTGGGGTAACAACCCGGCACGGCGACTCGGTTCGACCCGCGGAGCTTCTCCCGCTGACCGGGGAGCTCCGGGAGCCCGTACGGCCACGAGCCGGCGTGCTCGCCACCGTAGAACTCGACCCACGCCTCGGCCTCGGTCAGCCGGAAGTCCGCGCCGCAGTCGATCACGGTGACGTCCTCGCCGAGCTGCTCGGCGATTCCGGCGGACTGTCCGTGCGGCAGCGCCAGGAACACCACGTCGTGACCGGCCAGCGTCTCCGCCGTGGTCTCGACCAGGATGCGCCCGGCCAGCGGCACGAGGTGCGGGTGATGCGCGCCGAGCGCCGTCCCGGCGTTCCCGCCGGCGGTGAGGGCGCCGATCCCCACCTCGGGGTGGCTGCTCAGCAACCGGAGCAGCTCGCCTCCCGCGTACCCACTGGCTCCGGCCACCGCCACCTTCACGCTCATGTGAATGAGTATGCCACGAGCCGAATGAATATCCAACCAGTCGGGTGTGCCCGCCCCCTCCATACCCATTCATTCACACCAGAACCGTCTGTGACGCGGGTCATGTCACAGAGCGGTCGGCGAGGCGTGTCCAGGGGTACGACGACGAACTCTGGAGGACGGACATGACGCGGATCGGGCTCGAGCACCGGCGGACCTGGACGGTGCGGATCGTGGAGTGGGTCAGCCGGCGGAAGTTCCGGAAGGTGCCGGACCCGGTGAAGGTCGGGCTGCACAACCGGCAGGTGCTGCTGTCGGTAGGCCTGCTGGAAGGGACGGCCGGCCGCTGGAAGGCACTCGATCCGGAACTCAAGGCGCTCAGCGTGATGGTGGCGTCGGCCGAGATCGGGTGCAGCTGGTGCATGGACTTCGGCTACTGGGAGTTCCATCACCAAGGCATCGACCCGGCGAAACTGCACGATGTGCCAAGGTGGCGGGACAGCGATGCCTACACAGATCTGGAGCGCGCGGTGATGGAGTACACCGAGGCGATGACGGCGACACCGCCGACCGTCACCGATGAGCAGGTCGAGCGCCTGCGCCGGGATCTCACCGACGAGCAGCTGGTCGAGCTGACCGCGGTCGCCGCGCTGGAGAACTTCCGCTCCCGGATGAACGCCGCCGTCGGCCTCACCAGCCAGGGGTACAAGGAGTACTGCGAACTCAGGCCGGTGCAGTGAGCGACGACCAGCTGGCTCGGGAGTTCGCCGAGCACCGGTCCGTCCTCGTCGGAGCGGCGTACCGGGTGGTCGGGAGTGTGAGCGACGCGGAGGACGTGGTCCAGGAGGCGTGGCTGCGCTGGGCCGCGATCGATCACGAGGACATCCGCGACCCGCGCGCGTACCTGATCCGGATCACCACCCGGCTGGCGCTCAACCGGCTCCGCGAACAGAAGGCCCGGCGGGAGCAGTACGTCGGCCCGTGGCTGCCGGAACCGATGCTCGCGTCGGACGACGACCCGGCCGCCGCGGTCGAGATGGCCGACTCGGTGAGTATGGCAATGCTCGTCGTCCTCGAGACCCTCTCCCCGCTCGAGCGCGCGACGTTCGTCCTGCGCGAGGTCTTCGATCTCCCGTACGGCGAGATCGCGGACACGCTCGGCCGCTCGGAGTCCGCGGTCCGGCAGCTCGCGCACCGGGCCCGCGAACACGTGCACGCCCGGCAGCCACGGCACCGCGTCGACAAGGCTCGGCACGACGAGCTGACGATGCAGTTCATGCGCGCGGCGGGATCGGGCGACTTCGACCAGGTGGTCGCGCTGCTCGCGCCGGACGCCGTACTGATCAGTGACGGCGGCGGCAAGAAGAAGGCGGCGCTGCGGCCGATCCACGGCGCCGAGAAGATCGCCCGCTGGCTGTTCGCGGTGCTCGCAGACAACCCGGGGTTCGAGATCCGGATGGCGACGCTGAACGACGAACTGGCCTACGTCGCGTACTTCGACGACCAGCCGGACACCGTGGCGTTCCTGCACAGCACCGACGGCCTGATCACCGACATGTACCTGATCCGGAACCCGGAAAAGCTCGGGACCGTACCCCCGCTGCATGCCTTGGAGCCGTAGACTATCTGCAACTCAGTCGCAGATGGAGGTGCGGTGAAGTACCTGGAGATGGAACCGGACGAGGCACTCGACCCGGGCTTGCGGGCGGACCTGCTCGACACCTGGGTCGCGGCCACGAACGCCGGCGGAGCGGTCGGGTACACCGCGCCGGCGCCGGTCGGGAAGATCGCCGAGAACCTGGACGGCGCGCTCGGCCGGGTCGGCGCCGGCCTCGACGTGCTCGGCGTCCTGCACACCGGTGAGCGGTACGCCGGGATGGGCATGCTGGTGAGTCGCGGCAGCGGCCTGCAGGAGCACTGGCGCACGGTGCTGCGGGTGATGGTCCACCCGGAGTACCAGGGCCACGGCGCCGGGCGGATGTTGATGGAGGGGCTGCGTGGTTCGGCCGTCGACCTCGGTCTCGAGCAACTGCAACTCACGATCCGTGGCGGGCTCGGCCTGGAGAGCTTCTACGGCCCGCTCGGCTACCGCATCGTCGGCACCCATCCTCGCTCGGTCCGCGTCGCTCCCGACGACTACCGCGACGAACTCATGCTGGTGATGGACCTGTAGGCCATCACAATCCTCGCGCTCGGCTCGGCGCAGGCGGGGTGCGCCGGCCCGAGCGCGATTGTGATGGCCTGGCGGATCACCGTCGGCGCCGGGCCAGGGCGACCAGCGTCGCGCCGAGGGCGGCCAGAAGGATGCCGACGGTCAGCAGGACGGCGGGCGGGCCGCCGGTCGGTGGGAGTTCGGCGCGGTTGACCGTGCGGAGGTTCTCGGCCGGTGCCGCGCCGACGGTGAACTTCACCGGTGCGGTGACCGTCTCGCCTGTCTCGTCGGTCCGCTCGTAGGTGACCTTCGCGGTGCCGGTGAAGGCGGCCGCCGGCTTGAGCGTGACCGTGCCGTCGGTGCCGACCGACCAGGTGCCCGATCCGTCGGTGACGTTCTTCGCGCAGTTCCCGGTCGCGGTTCGGAGGCAGACCGAGCTGGGCCGGATCGCACCGCTGTCGTTGAGCAGGGGATTGACCGCGACCGGGTTGCCCGGCGTCCCGGTCGCCGCGTCCGGTGCCGCCCTGGCGAGCAGCGGTCCGGCGACCGTCACGTCGAGCAGCGCGGTGTCCGACGTACCGTTCGCGTCGGTGACCCGATAGGACACCGCACGCGTCGTACCGATGAAGTCCTTCGCCGGGGTGTACGTGATCGCGCCGTCGGCGCCGGCCGCGAACGTGCCTTCCTTCGGCACGGTCACGGAACGCTTCTCCTTGCCGTCGACCGGATCCCGCAGTACGACGGAATTCGCGCGTAGCGGTGCGGACGGGTCACCGGGTTTGTCGTTGCCGAGCACGGTCACGACAACCGCCGTACCGAAGGCCGTGTCGGCGCTGTCGTCGACGACGACCGGACGGACCGGCACGACCGTGACAGTGATGGTCGCGCGCGCCGCGTTCCGATGGCTGTCCTTGACCTGGTACGCCGCCGGTCGCGTGGTTCCTGTGAAGGTCGCGACCGGGCTGAACGTGACCTTGCCCGCGGCGACGCCGTACGTGCCCTGACCGGCGACCGTCACCTGGTCGACGAGCGCGCCGTCCGGATCGACCAGCAGCAGCGACGCCGGGTCGAGCGTGGCGCCCGGGCCTGGCTTGTCGTTCGCGAGCGGGTCGATCGTGACCGCGACGTGCTGCTTGGTCCGGGCCTCGTCGGGCAGCGCGACCGGACGGGCCTGCGCCGTGATCACCAACGTGCCCGTGCCGACCGTGCCGTTGCGGTCGGCAACCTGATAGCCGACCGGGATCGCTGCGCCCACGAACCCGTCCACCGGCGCGAAGCGGATCGCACCGGTCGGCTGCACCGTGAACGTGCCCTCCCCCGGCACGACGAGCGACGCCGACGGATCCCCGGTCAGCGGGTCGGTCAGCCGGACACCGCCCACGACCAGCGGCGCCGTCGCGTCACCGGCCTTGTCGTTCGCCAGTACGTCGACCGTCACCGCGGTCTCGTACGGCGTCGTCGCGGTGTCGTCCGCAATGACAGGCGTGATCGCTGCGACGGTGACCGTCACCGAAGCGCCCGCCGTGTTCCCGGTCGTGTCGGTGACCTGATAGGCGACCGAGACCACACCGCGGTACGCCGGCTCGGGATCGAACGTGATCTTGCCGGCCTTCACCGAGAACACGCCCTGCCCGGGAACCACGACTTTCTCGCCCCAGGTCGCGCCGTAGATCCGCACCGAGGTCCGGTCGAGCTGCGCGCCGGTCCCCGGTTCGTCGTTGGCGAGCGGATCGACCATGACCGTCACGTTCTGCTTCGTGGTCACCGGATCCGCTACCGCCGACGGCCCCTTGCCGACCGTCAACAACAACTTGCCTTCGGCGGTGGTCCCGTTGCGGTCCCCGATCCGGTACGTCGCCGGCGTCGTCACGCCCTGGAACCCCTTCGCCGGCGTGAAGCTGACCGTGCCGTCGCCAACCCGGTACGTCCCCTCGCCCGCCCGCGTCATCGTCTTGCCATAGTCACCGCTCGCGTCCTTCAGCACGAGGCTCGCCGGCACCAGCGGCGCCGACGCATCGCCCGGCTTGTCGTTCGCCAGTACATTCACCGAGACCGCATGGCCGTACGACGTGATCGCCGAGTCGTCGACCGCGACGGGACTGACCGGAGTCACGGTCATCGTCAGCACTGAGGCAGCCTGGTTGCCGTCCGAGTCGGCGACCCGATAGCCGACCGGCAGCGCCTTCCCACGGAAGTCGGGCAGCGGATCGAACGCGATCGAACCGCTCGGCAACACGGTATACGTGCCCTGCTTGGGCACCATCACTTTCTTGGCGAACCCGGAGGGGATCAGCAGCTCGACCGATCCACGATCGAGCTTCGCGTCCGTCCCCGGCCGGTCGTTGGACAGCACGTTCACCGTGACGGTCACGTTCTGCAGGGTCGAGGCACTATCCGCGACCGCGACCGGCGGCTGCCCGACCGTGACTGTCAGGCGAGCGGTCGTCGCAGTCCCGTTGCTGTCGGCCACCCGGTACGTCAGCGGCGTACCGGGACCGCGGAACGTCGCGCCCGGAGCGAAGCGGACCACTCCCCCTGCCGCGGCGTACACGCCCTCGTTCGGGATCGTCACGCTCGCCTTCGGCAACCCGTCCGCCGGATCCACGATCCGCAAGCTGCTCGGCACCAGCGGCGCCGACGCGTCGCCCGGCTTGTCGTTCGCCAGCACCTTCACCACGACCGGTTTCGCGTACGGCGTCCGCGCGGTGTCGTCGGCCGCGCTCGGGGTGATCGGCGTGATCGTGACCGTGATCGTCGACCGCGCGGTCTGACCGAACAGGTCGGCGACCCGATACGTCACCTTGGTCGCCGTACCCGTGAAGCCGGGCACCGGGTCGACGCTGACCGAACCGTCCGCGTTGACCTGGTAGTCGGCCTGCCCCGGGATCTTCACCAGCTTCTTCAGCGACGCGTCCGCCGGGTCCAGCAGGGTGAGGCTGCTCGGGTCGAGACCGGTCCCGCGGCCCGCAGTGTCGTTGGCCAGCGGATTCACGCGCAGCAGGAGGTTCTGTTTGCCAGTGGCGGTGTCCGGGGTCGCGCTCGGCGCGGGCGGCTTGGCGACCGTGACGGTCAAGGTCGCCGTGGTCGTCGTACCGTTCACGTCCGCGACGCGGTAGCCGACGGGCGTCGCCGCGCCGGTGAACTTGGGCAGCGGATCGACGGCGATCGTCCCCTCGGCGGTCGCGGTGTACGTCGCCTGCCCGGGCACCACGAGCGTGGTCGTCGGGAGCTTCGTGACCGGGTCGATCAGCCGCACGCTGCTCGGCACCAGCGGCACCGACGGGTCACCCGGGTCGTCGTTCGCCAGCACCGCCACGGTCACGCCGGTGTCGTACGCCGTACCCGCGGTGTCGTCGGACGCGTCCGGCTGGACCTTCGTCACGCGCGCGGTCAGCGTCGACTTCCCGATCGCACCGTTGCTGTCGGCAACCTGATAGCGGACTGCGGTCGCGGCGCCGCTGAAGGTTGGCAGCGGCTCGAACAGCACTCGGCCGTCCGGCTTCACCGAGTACTTGCCCTGACCGGGCACAACCAGAGTGGTGATCGGATCCGCGTCGGAGGTCAGCCGCACGCTCCCCGGCGTCAACGCGGCGCCGGTCGGACCCGGCTTGTCGTTGTCCAGGACCGCGACCACCACCGACCGCCCTTGCAGGGTCGTGACCGTGTCCGGGTTCGCGACCGGCGGACCGGGGGCGTCGACCGAGACGGTGAGGTCGGCGCGCGCCGCCGTACCGTTCTTGTCAAGCACCTGGTAGGTCACCGGCGTACCGACACCCGTGAAGCCGTGCAGCGGCTGGAACGTCACCTTGCCCGCGGACACCACGTACGTGCCCTGCTGGGCGACGGTCACCTTGTCGACGAGCTCCTTGCTGACCGGGTCGACGAGCCGCAACGTGCCCGGGACGAGCGGTGCGTCCGGCGAACCCGGCAGGTCGTTGTCGAGCACAGGTAAGACGGCATCGGTGTCGAACGCGGTCGAGACCGAGTCGCCGTTCGCGGTCGGCGTCACGGGCGTCACCGTGACGCTCAGCGTCGACTCGGCGGTCTGGCGGGTGGTGTCGGTGACGCGGTAGCCGATCGAGGTACCGACGCCGGTGAACTGCGGCTTCGGGACGAAGTCGACGTTGCCGTTCGGCTTCACGACGTACTGGCCCTCGCCGGGGATCGTCACCGTCTTCTTGAACGTCGCGTCGGCGGGATCGCGGAGTACGACGGATCCGGGCACGAACCGCACGCCCGGGGCCGCGCGGTCGTTGGCCAGCGGCGTGACGGCCACGCTCACGTTCTGCGGGGTCGTCGCGGTGTCGGCGCCGGCGACCGGGTGGTCGGGCAGCGAGACCGTGACGGTCAGCTTCGCGGTGGCGGTGACGCCGTTGCTGTCGGCGACCCGGTACGTGACCGGCTTCGCCGGGCCGACGAAGCCGGGGATCGGCTCGACGCGGATCGTGCCGTCGGATCTGGCGACATACTTCGCCTGGCCGACGACGTTCACCATCTCGACGCAGTCGCCATCGGCGACGAGGCACAGGGTCGCGGGCGTGAGCGGCGTACCGGGATCGCCCGGCTTGTCGTTGGCGAGCACCGGGACGACGACGGCGGTGTCGAAGCCGGCCGTCGCAGTGTCGTCGGTCAGCACCGGCGGGGGCGGCGGCGTGATCGCGACCGGGTAGTCCTCGACCTCACCCGCATCCGCGGCACCGGCCGGTTTCTCCACCTGCGCCTCGGTGTAGCCGACCCGCACCCGCGCGTACGACGCTCCGGCCTTCGGCGCGAGCTCCGCCCAGCGCAGCGTGACCGTGGCCTGTTTCGCGGCGAACGGTGCGCAGGCTCGCTCGCCCGGCTCGAAGGTGCCGTTGACGTTGAAGTCGATCCACGCGCACGCTCGTCCCGCCTTCGACGTACCGGCGAGCTGCAGGTCGGCCGTGTACGTCGTCTGGTTCGTGCGCACCGGCTTGAACACCACACCGTCGTCGCCTTGATCCGGCGTCACCGGCCCCGCGGTGCCGTTCGCGACCGCGGCGTTGTCCTCGGTGACGTCCTCACCGAGCTGTACGTCGCTCACCGCCGACCACGCCGCGCCGTACGACGCCGGCGCGTCACCGAAATCCTCGGGAGCGGTCGCGACGATCGAAAACGCGTCGCCGGACGAGCCGTTGTTCAGCGCCGGGAGTTTCGGGTGTTTGGTGAACTGAGCCGCGACGTCGAACGTGACCTCGGTGACGACGCCGTTCACCCGGACCGATCCACAGGCGGCGGTCGCCGTGGTGTCGAGCCCGGACGGCGACTTCAAGTTCACGCAGTTCGGACCGGCGTCGTGGTTGGCCGCCGTGACCGTGTCGCCAGTGACCGCGAGGTTGTTGCCCTGACCAAGCTTCGTGAGGCTCAGGCCGGGCGTGGTCAGCGTGAGGACCGAGTGCAGCTCGGACTGCGCGGTCGTGCGTCCGCTGACGGTCCGGGTGACGGAGCCACCGATGCCCCCGAGGTGCAGCACCGGGTTGCGGACCGGTTGGGAGAACGCGATCGTCACCGTGCCGCGGTCACCGCAGCCGCCGGTCGGCGCGCAGTCGCCGGTGGTCACCACCACGTCCTGGACCGGAGTGCTCTTCGCGATCGCCGGTTGATAGGTCGTCGGGCCGAGCCCGCGGAAGCCGGCGGTCGTCGGGTCGCCGAGCTCGGTCTTCCCGGTCACCGTGATCGTCTGGCGCAGCCCCGAGCCCGGCATCACCGTGGTTGCCGAGTCGCTGAACGGTGCGGTCGGCACCTGATAGGCCTGCGCCGGGACGGCGCCCATCAGGCCGAGCGCCACAAGAATCGCCAGCCCCGGTCGGGTTGCCCGCATGTCTCCCAGCCCTCCCGAGCAATCACTGTGCACATTTCGGTGCTCAGTCACGTGCATTGCATCGGCCGCGTGGCGGGCGGGCCTGCGTAGACGTAACGGACTACGCCGACTCGATGTTACGGGAGAATCACTCTCCGAGGTCGTAGATCCGGACCCGGCCGATACTGTGTCGGCGGTCCGCGAGCCGGTCGAGCTCCGCGGACACGGGACCGTTGCGCGTGTCGGCGTACAGCCAGCGGACGCCGTACTCGGTGCGCAGTCGATGCAGTACGTCGGGACTCGGGGCGGTGAGGGCCTGCTCGGTCAGCGCGACGCGGTCCGGCCACGGTGACGGCTGCTCGGTGTAGCGGCGGCCGCCGTTGCCTTGCGCGGCCATCGCCTGGTTCGTGTACGCCCAGCCCTCGATCAGCGCGCGGCGGCCGGCGATCCCGCTGACGAGGTACCCGCGGGCGTCGCAGCCGGGTTTCGGCGGACCGGCCGGGCGGCACCACGTGTTCGTCGCGACCACATCGGTCGGCTTGGAGTTCTGCCCGAGCCACAACGCTGCCTCTGCCTCGTCCGGGTACACCCACCAACGCGCCGCCCGGTACGTCGGCGCCTTCTCGGTGTCACCATGCAGCGCACCCTGCAGGAACGAACTGATCGGCGCGGTCGACAGCAGCACGAGTACGACGAACATGCCGCCACCCGCCTGCCGCAACGTGAGTCGCCATACGAGCAGCAGGAACAGCGTGATCCCGAGGACGACCAGAAGCATCCGGGTGCTCAACCACAGTTGGCGACCGGTCGACGCGGCCGGGACGCCACGGGCCCAGACGAGCAGACCGGCGTACCCGATCGACAGCACGAAGGCGGCGATCGCGATCGGGATCGGACGGCCGGACGCGCGGGCGCTGGACGCTGCGAACCAGCCGGCGCCGGCCAGGCTGAACGGGGCCGCGGTGTAGGCGAAGTACGACTCGCTCACCGACGGATGGTCGATCAGCAGGTACCCGGCCCAGCCCGCGATCATCGCGCCGAGCAGAAACCAGGCCACGGGGTCCTTGTGTCCGATCACGCCGAATCCTGCCCAGGACATCGCCTGGATGGTCAGCAGCAGTCCGAGCAACAGGCTGAGTGTGCCGATGACCTCGCCGTGCGCGAGTGCCGGGAGGATCAGCCCACCATCACCCGGCGGCGTTCGATCGCCGGTCGCCGCGCTGTAGACGGGCAGCGACTTCAGGACGGCGAGGAACTGCAGGCGTGACCCGTTGGTGCTGCCCGCAACGGTCAGGAACGTGATCGCGCCGACGATCACCAGCACCGCCGTCGTACCGATCAATTTCCATGGCAAGCGCCGGGTGGTGACGAGCAGGTAGACCGCCGCGAGACCGACCGCGGCGACCAGCAACGGCAACACGGTCGGCTTCGAGCCGCCGCCCACGATCGCGACCGGAACGGTGAGCAGCCACAGGGACCGAGGGCCGTCCTTGAACAGCAACTCGATCAGGAACACCGAGACGGCGACCGCCGCGACCATCCCGAAGGTCTGCGACGGGCTCAGCAGACTGACCGGCGGCGCGAGATTCACACTCGTGTCGACCAGCAGGAACAGCTGCGGCGCGGCCAGCGCGAGAGCCGCGAGTACGCCGGTCCACCACGTGCGGCTCACCGTTCGGGCGAGGGTCGCGCAGACGAGCAGCGTGACGACCAGCCAGGGCAGCACCCACAGCCGGAACAGCACGACCATCGGGGTCAGCCGGGTGACGTCCACCGTCGATGCCATGTCGGCGTTGGCGAACCAGTGATACTCGAGCCGCTCCCCCACCACCTGCGGGATGTCCGGCGACATCGAGCGGGTCAGCTCGTTCACCATCGACAGGTGGTACAGCAGGTCGGGGTAGTACGCCTCGCCGTTCGGCGGCATCGGGTGGTACGCCATCACGCCGAACGTGGTCGCGCCGACCATCACGGCCGCCGACACCGCCAACCCGAGCGTCCACGCGAACGGCAGCGGCCGGGGCTCGGCGATCCGGAAGTACTTCCGGCCGGCGACCGCGAACCCGATCAGGATCAGCGCCGGCCAGACGATCAGCCAGCGTTGCCACCCGAGCGCGGTGAAGATCGCCCAGCCGATCAGCTGCCAGGTCGCGCCGACGACCGCCCCGAGCCCGAGATCCTCGGCCCAGTTACCGGTACTGCGCCACGCGGCCCGGAGCAGCAGCGTGCCGGGAAGAGCGATCGCTGCCGCGAAGTACACGGCGTACTTGACGACGGGGCCGAACCCGACGTCGCCGAGCGATGCGAACCCACCGGCCGCCACCAGGATCGGCAGCAGCCACGGGGCGTTCCTCCTCATCTCTCAGAGGATGCAGGATCCCCTGCGGCCCGCTCGTGCAGCGGCTCCGGATGTCCGTGATCCACGAGACTGTCGTACCCGACCAGGAACTGCGGCCGGCGCTGACTCGACTGGAACAAGCGGGCGACGTACTCACCGAGCAGACCGAGGCAGAGCAACTGGATCGCGCCGATCACACTGACCGCGAGAACGGTCGACGTCCAGCCGGGGATGCTCCGGCCGGTCAGCTTGATCACCAGCGCGCCGACAACGAACAGCCCGGACATCGCGCCACCGAGCAGCCCAAGCCAGGTCGCCAACCGCAGCGGCGCCGCCGAGAACGCGGTCACACTGTCGAACGCCAGCCGCACCATCTTCGACACGCTGTACTTCGTCGATCCGGCGGCCCGCTCCGCCCGGACGTACCGCACCTCGGTGCTCGGGAACCCCAGCCATGGGATCACCAGGCGGAAGACGCGGCCGTCGTCGGGCAAGGCGTTCACCGCGTCGACCACGCGGCGCGTGACGAGGCGGAAGTCGGCGGCGTCGAACGGGATGTCCTTGCCGACCAGCCGGCTCATCAACCGGTAGTACAGCCGGGCCGTGGTGCGCTTCGCCCACGAATCACTCGAGCGGTCCGAGCGGACGCCGTACACCACGTCGACGTCCTGCTCGCGGACGGTCTGGAGGAACTCGGCGATGACTTCCGGCGGGTCCTGCAGGTCGGCGTCGATCGTGACGACGTACCGGCCGCGAGCGCGGCGGAAACCGGCGGACTGGGCGGCCTGGTGACCGCTGTTGCGGAGCAGGCGGACGACCCGGAGCTGCGGCCAGTCCTTGGCGGCGTCGAGGAGCAGTGCCGCGGTGCGATCGCGGCTGCCGTCGTCGACGACCAGCAGCTCGTAGGTGATCCCGAGGCCGTCGAGCAGCGGATGCATGCGGTCGAAGAAGATCGGCAGCACCTCCTCCTCGTCGTACATCGGTACGACGACGGAGAGCTCGGGGTGCGTGTCCCGCATCGGCTGCCTTTCCGGATCCTGAAGTATCGAGGCTGACCCTACTAGGGCGAGATCGCGACCGCGCCGGTCCGGCGCGGGTCGCCGACGGCGAGCAGGCCGTCGACAGGCTCCCAGAAGGCGGCCGCGACGCCGCCGAAGTACATCGAGTGCGGGGGCATCGGGCGGGTCGGCAGCGCGGTCGAGCCCGATACCGGCAGGTCGTCCTCGTAGTCGACGACCACGTCCTCGCGGACCCGGACATGGAGCCGCGGGTGCTCGACAGCTTCCCGCAGCGACAGGCCACCGTGTGTGTACAGCGCGTAGACCTGCGCGAGCGCGGTGGGAATCCGGTCCGACCCGGGCGAACTGATCGCGAGTACGGCGCCGTCGCTGTCCCGGCGGGCGACGCTCGGGGCCATGTTCGAGGTGAGACGGGTGCCGGGCGCGAGACTGTGCGGGCCGCCGTGCAGGAGCTCCTGCTCGCCGAGGGCGTTGTTCAGCCAGATGCCGGTGCCCGGGGTGAGGACGCCGGAGCCGTACCCGGACGAGACGGTGATCGCGCAGGCGTCACCCTCGTCGTCGACCACACTCACCGTCGCCGTACTCGGTGAGGTCAGCGCCCGCAGATCCCCGGCCGCGGCCAGGTCGAGCACCTTCTGAGCCGCCAGGGTCCGCCGGTCCTCCTCGTCGAGCTCGGCGAGCCGTTGACCGAGCACGGCGTACTCGACCTCGACGAGTCGCTCGAGCTCGGGCCCGCTCCAGCCGCCATCGGCCGGTACGCCGTCCAGCAGCGCGAGCATCGCGGCGGTGGCGACGCCGCCGACCGCGGGCGGCGGGTTGGTCGCGAGCTGCCACCCGTTCTGCCGCACCACCAAGGCCGGGCGTACGACGGCTTCGTACGCCGCGAGGTCCTCGGCGGTGAGGATGCCGTCGTTCGCGGCCATGTCGTGGATGAGGAGCTGCGCGAGCTCACCGGTGTACATGGTCTCGGCGCCGTCGCGGGCGATCAGTTCGAGGGCCTCGGCGAGCTCCGGGATCACGATCGTGCTGCCGGCCTTGAGCACCTGGCCGTCCTCGTCGTGCACGACACCGTGGCTCGGTTGGTGCCAGCCGAAGATGATCTCGTGGGTGTAACCGAGGTAGTAGCCCGACGTCCGGCTGAGCGGGAAGCCGTTGCGCGCCACGTCGATCGCGGGCTGGACGACCTCACGCCACGGGGCCTTCCCCGACCGCTGGTGCGCGAGATCGAGGGCCTTCATCCCGCCCGGCGTGGCGACCGAGCCGTGGCCGACGGTGGTCGTCGTACCGCCGCCGTAGTCGGTGGTGATGTCCCAGACGCCGCGACCGAACCGGTCCGGCGGGAGGCCGCGGCCGGGCATCTCCACCCAGCCGTCGATGGTGACCGCATCGCCGCCCGCCACCTGCAGCGTGACGAACCCGCCCGAGGCCGGCGAGACCACGCCGATCTCGTTCACCATCGTGACGAGCGTCGCCGCGATCGCCGCGTCGACAGCGTTCCCGCCTTCGGCAGCCACCCGCACGCCGGCGTCGGCGGCAGCCGCATTCGGCGCCGCCACCGCCACCCGCGGGTGACTGCCCATCATGGTGTCAGCCGACCCTCTGGACGGCGCCGAAACGATCGACGGTGACCTGGACCGCGGCCTGCCGCGCGTCGGCGACCTCGTTCTCCTTCAGCGTCCGGTCCGGCGCCCGGAACCGCAGCGCGAACGCGAGCGACTTCTTCCCGGCACCGATCTGCTCGCCGGTGTAGACGTCGAACAGCCGCACCGACTCCAGCAGCTCGCCCGCACCTTCGGCCAGCGCCGCCTGCACGTCCGCCGCCGACACCTCATCGGCCACGATCAGCGCCACGTCCTCCTTGGCCACCGGGTACGACGAGAACGGGTGTGCCGTGATCGACTCCGGACCCGCCGCGATCAGCGCGTCGAGATCGAGCTCGACCGCGCCGGACCGGGCCGGCAGACCGAACGCCTGGCAGACCTTCGGGTGCAGCTCACCCGCGTGCCCGACGACCTTGCCGTCGACCGAGAACTCGGCACAGCGACCCGGATGCCACGGCGCGAGCTCGGTGTTCTTCACGTCCGGCTCAACACCGACCGCGGAGGCGACCAGTCGACCGATCTGCACCGCGTCCGCCCAGCCGGCCGGACGGCCCTTGCCCCACCAACCGGTCGGGGTCAGCGCACCGGTCAGCACGATGCCCACGTGCAGCGGCTGGTCCGGGAGCGCGTCGTACAGCGACTGGATCTCGGCGTCGCTCGGGCGGTGCGCGACCGACGGGAGCGGCGCGGGCTTCGTCTCCGCCTTCGGCAGGAAGACCAGGCCGGTCTGGAAGAGCGTGAGATCGTTCGCGCCACGGCCGACGTTGCGCTCGGCAGTCCGGAGCAGGGTCGCGAGCAGCGTGGTCTGCATCGACGGCTCTTCGTCGGACAGCGGGTTGACGAGCTTCACCGTCGTACGGCGGGAGTCGTCGGCCGGGAGCCCCATCGCGTCGAAGTCGGCCTCGCCCGTGAACGGGTACGACACGACCTCGGTCAGGCCGGCGCCGACCAGCGCGGTCGCGACCCGGCGACGACGGCGCTGCGAGACCGTCAGCCCCTGACCGCCCGGCGCGGACGGCAGGATCGACGGCACGTTGTCATACCCGAACAGCCGGATGACTTCCTCAGCGAAGTCGTTGGGGTCCCCAAGGTCAGGCCGCCACGACGGCGGAGTCACCGTCAGCAGATCGTCGCCGACGACCTGGGTGGAACCGATAGTGGTGGCACCCACCTCGACGAGTGCGGAGGCGTGCACACCAGCAGCCAACGGAGCGGGGATCGCGTCGGCCGCGGCAGCCTCGACCGTGCAGCCCACCGCCTGCAGATCACGAACGGTTTCCTCGAGCGTGATCGGAGCACCCGCGACACGCGCGGCGTGGTCGGCACGAAGCGTCACCGGAGCCGGTGCGGGATGGGTGTCGACGACGGTCTCGTCGGAAAGGACAGTGCCACCGGCGTACTCCGCCAGCAGATCCGCGACCCGCTGCGCGGCGTACCGCGGCAGCAGCGGGTCGACCTCGCGCTCGAACCGCCGCGACGCCTCCGACGACAACTTGTGCCGGCGGGACGCCCGCGCGATCACGATCGGGTCGAAGTGCGCGGCCTCGATCACCACGTCGGTGGTGGCGTCGGAGATCTCGGTCGATGCGCCACCCATCACGCCCGCGACACCGATCGGACCGGAGTCGTCCGTGATCAGCAGGTCCTCGGCGTCCAGCTCGCGGGTCTGGTCGTCGAGCGTCATCAGCTTCTCGCCGGCGGTCGCCCGCCGTACGACGATGTCGCCGGACAGCCGGCCCTTGTCGTACCCGTGGATCGGCTGACCGAGCTCGAGCATCACGTAGTTCGTGACGTCGACCCCGATCGAGATCGGCCGCATCCCGGCCGCGAGCAGCCGCTTCTGCATCCACCGCGGCGACAGCGCCTTGGCGTCGATCCCGGTGACGGTCCGCGTCACGAACACGCTGCACGCCGCGGCGTCGTCGACCCGCACCGGGTAGCCGCCCGCGCCCGAGCCGGTCAGCGCCAGATCCGCCGGGTCCTTCAGCGGGACGCCGTACGCCGTCGCTGCCTCGCGCGCGACGCCACGGATCGACAGGCAGTAGCCACGATCCGGCGTGACCGCGATGTCCAGGACGTCGTCGCTCAGCGCGAGCAACTCGATCGCGTCCGCGCCCGGCACCGCCTCGCCCGGCTCCAGGACGACGATGCCGTGCGTCCCGTCGTCGCCCAGGCCGAGCTCCGCGCTCGAGCAGATCATCCCGTTCGAGACGTGGCCGTAGGTCTTGCGCGCCGAGATCGCGAACCCGCCGGGCAGCACCGCGCCCGGCAGCACGACGACCACCAGGTCGCCGACCTCGAAGTTGTGCGCGCCGCAGACCACCCACTGCGGCTCGTCCTTGCCGATGTCCAGCGAGCACCAGCGGATCGTCTTGCCGTTCTTCTGCGGCTCGTTCTCGTACGTCAGCACCTTGCCGACCACCAGCGGGCCGGTCAGCTCGGACTCCTCGACGGTCTCCACCTCGAGGCCGGCCCGGATCAGCTGCTCCCCGACCTGACGGCCGGTGACGTCGGCCGGGAGCTCGACGTACTCACGAAGCCATGACAGTGGGACCCGCATCAGATCTCCATCCCGAACTGGCGGCTGAACCGCACGTCACCCTCGACCATGTCCCGCATGTCCTCGACCCCGTTGCGGAACATCAGCGTCCGCTCCAGGCCCATGCCGAAGGCGAATCCGGAGTACCGCTCGGTGTCGATGCCGTTGGCCTGCAGGACCCGCGGGTTCACCACGCCGCAGCCGCCCCACTCGATCCAGCCCTCGCTGCCACAGGTGCGGCACGGGCGGTCCGGGTTGCCGACGGACGCGCCGCGGCAGACGAAGCACTTCAGGTCCACCTCGGCCGACGGCTCGGTGAACGGGAAGAAGTTCGGCCGCAGGCGGGCCTCGAGGCCCTCGCCGAACATCGACACGACGAAGTGGTCGAGGGTGCCCTTCAGGTGCGCGAGCGTGATGCCCTCGTCCACCACCAGGCCCTCGACCTGGTTGAAGACCGGCGTGTGCGTCGCGTCCAGCTCGTCGGTGCGGAACACGCGGCCCGGGCAGATCACGTAGATCGGCGGCTTGCGGGTCAGCATCGACCGCGACTGCACCGGGGACGTGTGGGTGCGCAGCACCTTGCCGGAGCCGGCCGGCTCGACGAAGAAGGTGTCCTGCATCTGCCGCGCCGGGTGGTCGGGCTGGAAGTTCAGGGCGTCGAAGTTCAGCCACTCGGCCTCGATCTCCGGGCCCTCGGCGACGTCCCAGCCGAGCGCGGTGAAGACATCCGCGACCTGCTCGGAGATCAGCGACAGCGGATGCCGCGCGCCGAGCCGCGGCGTGTGCCAGGGCAGCGTCACGTCAACCCGCTCGGTGGCGAGCATCTGCTCCTCGTGCTCGGCCTCGAGCACCGCGAGCCGGGCCGCGAAGCCCTCGTTGACCGCCTTCCGGGCGGCACCGATCCGCTGCCCGGCCTCTTTACGGGCCTGCGGCGGCAGCGCGCCGATCTCCCGGTTGGCCAGCACGATCGGCGACTTGTCCCCGAGATGGGTGGACTTCGCCTCCTGCAGGGCGGCCAGATCGGCCGCCTCGGTAAACGCTGTCAGCGCCTCGTCGCGAGTCCGCTCCACCTCTTCGGCATGCAGCGGCGTCACTTCGACCGGGTCGTAATCAGTGTTGGGACCGGACATGGCTCGCTCTCGATTCGGAACTTCTGCGGATTGCAGTCTAGAAACCCGAACCCCAAGAGCGTGAATCGGCTGTCCACAACCCCCCCGATCAACCCATCTTGCGCCGCGTCCGGCGGATGCCGCCGAGCATCGCCAGCGCGACCGCGAGGACGACGCCGCCGACCGGCATCAGGAAGACCGGGAAGTCGTAAGAGCCCGGTCCAGGAATCCCCGGCGCCGCGTCCGGGACGCTGTCCGCGAGGATCAGGCAGACGGCCCACGCGACGACGTACCCGGTGGCCAAGGCAGTCGACAGGACGCCGACTGCCTGGGCCCACTTCAGTACGAACCGATTCGGCCCCCGCCGGCCGACCAGGAAGGTGACCAGGGCGACCGGGAGCAGCACCAACGCGGCGACCAGCACCGAACTCACGATCCGCTGGGCGTCGATCATGCCCGCATGGTGTCAGCGGCCGGTGTCAGCCGCAGCTTCGGGTACGGCGTCCTGCACCTTCTTCTCGCCCTTCGGCAGCACGGCCACCGCGACCACCGCACCGGCCACCGCACCGATCGCTCCGACCGTCATGGCGATCGACATCGCGTCCGTGAACGCGTGCTTCGCCGCACCCAGGAAGTCCGGCCCGAGCGCGAGCGTGTCCGCGATCGACTTCCGCGCCGCCTCCGGCACCGAGTCCGGCAACGCCGACGAGTACGCCGCCGCGAGCACACTGCCCAGTACGGCGACCGACAGCGCCGCCCCGGTCTGCTGAACGGTGTCGTTCATCGCCGAACCAACACCCCGGTGCTCCGCGGGAACGGCCTGCATCAGCAGCGTGTACGCCGCCGGACCGGCCAGACCGCCACCGATCCCCATCACCAGCAAGCCGATGATCAGCAAGCCGTAACCGCTGGAATCCGACACCTGGGTCAGGATCGCGAAGCTGCCCGCGATGATCAGCAGTCCGATCGAGATCAGCGTCCGGTCCGCGACCTTCTTCCCGAGCGTCGCCCCGAGACCGTTGAACAGCGCCGCCGACAGCGCGTACGGGATCAACGCCAGACCAGCCTTCAGCGGCGAGTACCCGAGCACGAACTGCAGGTACTGCGTCAACGCCAGCAGCAACCCGCCCGCGGTGAAGGACAGCAGCACGATCGAGAAACTCGTCCCGCTGAACCGCCGGTCCCGGAACAACGCCAACGGCACCATCGGGCGCGCGCTGCGCTTCTCCCACAGCGCGAACGCGGTCAACGCGACGACGCCGACCGCCAGCCCACCGAGCACCCGGCCGGAACCCCAGCCGTCCGCCGGAATCGACACGATCGCCCAGACGACCGACGCCATCCCGACCATCGTCAGCACCGCACCGGCCGGGTCGATGTTTCGCGCCGGTCCCTTCGACTCCGGGATCAGCGCCAGCGTGCCGATGATCGCGAGGATCGCGATCGGTACGTTCAGCAGGAAGATCGAGCCCCACCAGAAGTGGTTCAGCAGCACGCCACCGACCGTCGGGCCGGCCACCACGCCGACCATCGCGACCATCGACCAGCCGGCCATCGCCTTGCGCTGCTCCTCCGGCGGGAACACGGTGAACAGCAGCGACAGCGTGCTCGGCATCAGCAGCGAACCGCCGACACCCATCAGGCCGCGGCACGCGATCAGCTGCCATGGGTTCTCGGCGAGGGTCGCGAGCAGCGACGCCGCGCCGAAGATCACCAGCCCGAGCAGCAGCATCTTCCGCCGGCCGAACCGGTCGGACAGGCTTCCCGCGGTCAGCAGCAGCCCGGCGAACGCCAGGATGTACGCGTCGATCACCCATTGGATGTCCGCGGGCGTCGCGTCCAGGTCCCGCATCAGGGACGGGATCGCCAGGTTCAGGACGGTGTTGTCGACGACCAGGACCATCAGGCTCAGGCACAGGATCAACAGGATCCACCACCGCCGGGGATGCCCGGCCGGGGCGGCAGTCTCAGAAGACTCGAACGGTGTACTAGTCACTCGCACACTGTACGACTATCTCGAACACCGTGCGAGTACTTTGTAGGATGGAGTCATGAACGACACGATCTGGACCCGGCAACGCAAGGCGTCGCCCGCTCGCGAGACGCTCAGCCGAGATCAGATCGTCCAGACCGCGATGGAACTCCTGGACACCGAGGGCCTGGCCGGCCTCAGCATGCGGAAGCTGGCGGCGAGACTCGGCGCCGGGGCGACCAGCCTGTACTGGCACGTGCCGACCAAGGTTGATCTGATCGACCTCCTGATCGACGAGGTCTGGGGCGAGATCGACGTACCGGAACCCGAGCTCGCCGGCTGGCGGAGCGGCGCGCTGCTCTTCGGCCACAGCCTGCGGTCGGCCGTCCTGCGGCACCGCTGGCTGCCCGAGGTGATGTACACCCGACCGAGCATCGGGCCGAACGCGATGATCCTGGGCGAACGTGGTCTGGTGCTGTTCGGTGCCGCCGGATTCTCGGACCACGAGGTCGACCTGGCGGTGGGTAGCGTGATGTCGTACGTGCTCGGCACGGTGAGCGCCGAGGTGGCGACCCGGGAGATGGTCCGGAAGTCGGGCCGCTCCGAGGAGAGCTGGGTGAACGACCTCTTGGAGCAGGCCCAGGCGGTCGCGACCGACTATCCGGAGATGCAGCGCTCGGTGACCCGCCGGACCGTCACCGACCTGGACTCGAACCTCACCGAGAGCTTCGTCTTCGGCCTGGACGCCCTCCTCGACGGCCTCCAAACTCGCGTCAAGAAGTAGGCGGCTGGGGAGGATCGTGTGCCCGGTTCGGGCGGGGGATCCTCCCCGCCTCAGAGGTCAGCGGGGACGTGGATGGGGTTGGTCCAGGCGCGGGCGCCGGTGGCGTCTTCGATGGTGATTCGGCAGTGGGTGCCGCGGAACATCGTCAGGGGGAACGAGCAGGCTGTCAGTTCGGTGCCTTGGGCAACCTCCGCGCCTGGGTGGCCGCCGCTGAGGAGGACCTTTGTGGCGGGTGAGCAGCGGATCACGATCGCGTCGCCCTGGATACGTACGTCGTACAGCTCGGGGCCGGTGCTGGAGTAGAAGTGGCCGGCTTTCAGCGCGGCGAGGAGTGCGTTCGGTTCGAGTGATTCCGCGCGAACCTGGACCCACGCCTGACACGGCGGCGGGTCCTGGGGGTGCAGGTGTGCGTCATCCGCGGCGTACGTCGTGAGTCGGTGACCGCGGTTCAGCAGGACATCGGTGAGATGCCAACTGTCGCCTCGATTCTCGCGGTCGGCGAGCGCGTTGTAGACCTCGACCGAGTGCGCCGCGTCCAGGCTCTCGGCGTCGATCGCCGTCAGCAGCGAGGCCGCCGGATGGGCCATCCCGACGAACGCTCCGGCGGCCCGCGCCCGGCGGGCCAACTCCCGCCCGGTCTCCGTCTCGTCCGGCGACCGGAAGTCCAGCGGCAGACCCACCGCCACGATGTGCCACGAGTGGCCCACCTCGGTCCGCGGTGCGTGCAGCTCGGCGCCGATCAGCGTGGTGAACCCGTCCGACCGCAGCTCCCGCGTGTCCGTGATCGGGAACCCGTACTCCGCCCGGAAGTGGTCGGTGATCGCCACGAAGTCGTACCCCGCCTCGCGGTACACACCTGCGGTCTCGGCAGGCGACAACGCCCCGTCCGAGCGATTGGAATGCGTGTGCAGGTTCCCTCGCCAGAAGCGCCCCGGCTGATCGAACGTCATCGACGTTGCTCCCGGGCCGACGCGTACAAGCAGATGGCAGCGGCGGTCGCGAGGTTGAGTGACTCGGCGCGGCCGTAGATCGGCACCTTCACCGAGTGATTGACGACCGCGTTGATGCCGTCCGGCAGGCCGTGCGCCTCGTTGCCGAACAACCAGACCGTCGGTTTCGCGAGGGTTCCGTCGTCGATGCAGGTGTCCAGATCCGTGGCGCCGTACCCGTCGGCGGCGAGCACCTGCAGGCCCTGCTCACGCCAGGTCTGTACGGCGGTGACGATGTCGACGTCCGTGGTGATCGGGACATGGAAGATGCTGCCGACGCTGGCCCGGACAGCCTTCGGATTGTGCGGGTCGACGGACTCCGTCGACAGTACGACGGCATCCGCGCCGGCCGCGTCCGCCGTACGGATCAAGGTGCCGACGTTGCCGGGGTCGCGGACCTGCACGCCGGCGGCGATCAGCTTGCCGGTCGGGCCGAGCGGCACCGTGACGAGCGAGCAGACGGCCACCACCCCTTGGGAGGTGACGGTCTCACTGAGGGCCTCGATCGCGGCGCGGTCGACCTCGAACCACGGGACGCTCGCAGCCGCGGCGAGGTCGTGGAGGTCCCGATGCCGGGTCGCGACCGCGGGTTCGGCGTACACCTCGAGGACCAGCTCGCGGTGCTCGAGTGCTTCCCGGACGGCCTGTGGGCCCTCGACCAGGAAGCGGCCGGCCTTGCGCCGGAACGCACGAGTGGCGAGCCGTCGAGCCTGTTTGATCCGCGCGGATTGCGCGGTCAGCAGACCGGGACTCGCCACTCGAGTGCTTGTTCTCAGGGTGTCGCTGCGGCTCAGGCCGCGGCGTCGCTCTTCGGCGCGTTCACGTCCGCCGGCAGGGCGGCCTTGGCCACCTGCACGAGCGCGGAGAACGCGGCCGGGTCGTTGACGGCGAGGTCGGCGAGGATCTTGCGGTCCACCTCGACCTCGGCCAGGCGCAGACCCTGGATGAAGCGGTTGTAGGTCAGGTCCTCGGCGCGGACCGCGGCGTTGATGCGCTGGATCCACAGCTTGCGGAAGTCGCCCTTGCGCGCCTTGCGGTCACGGTAGGCGTAGACCAGCGAGTGGGTGACCTGCTCCTTGGCCTTGCGGTACAGCCGCGAGCGCTGACCGCGGTAGCCGCTGGCCTGCTCGAGTACGACCCGGCGCTTCTTGTGGGCGTTGACTGCCCGCTTCACGCGTGCCATGAGGTGTTACTCCTTGGATTTCTGCGCCGCGGGACAGGACTGCCCTGCGCGGCGGGGGATGTTCGGGGGAGGGGCGTCAGATGCCGAGGAGCTTCTTGGCCTTCTTCACGTACGCCGGGGCGACCTCGACGGTGCCGGACAGGCGACGCTTGCGCTTCGAGGACTTCGCCTCGGCGAGGTGACGGACACCGGTCTGCTCGCGACGGATCTTGCCCGACCCGGTGACCCGGACCCGCTTCTTCATCCCCGAGTGGGTCTTCATCTTCGGCATGGCTGTGTGCTCCTGAGTTTTCTTCGTTGACTCGATCTTCGGTGTGACCGGCTCCGGCTGCCTCGGGCGGCCGGAGCGGTTCGTCACTCCGGGTCGAGGTTGTCGGCCGGACCCTTCGGCTTCTTCGTGACACCGGCGGCGCGTTCGGCCTCGTGGGCCTGAGCCTGCTCGTGGCGCTCCGCGCGCTCCGCCTGCTCGTCGGCCTCCCGCTCGGCCTTCCGCTGCGCCTTCTCGGCTTCCACGTCCACGCGCGCCTCGGACTTCTTCTTGTGCGGTCCGAGCACCATGATCATGTTCCGGCCGTCCTGACGCGGCGAGGACTCGACGAAGCCGAGCTCGCTGACATCCTCGGCCAGCCGCTGCAGCAACCGGAACCCGAGCTCGGGCCGGGACTGCTCACGTCCGCGGAACATGATGGTGATCTTGACCTTGTCCCCGGCCTTCAGGAACCGCACCACGTGACCCTTCTTGGTCTCGTAGTCGTGCGGGTCGATCTTCGGCCGCAGCTTCATCTCTTTGATGATGGTGTTGGTCTGGTTCCGGCGGGACTCGCGCGCCTTCTGCGCGGTCTCGTACTTGTACTTGCCGAAATCCATCAACTTGCAGACCGGAGGCCGGGCGGTTGCCGCGACCTCGACCAGGTCGAGATCGGCTTCCTGGGCCAGCCGCAGTGCGTCTTCGATCCGGACGATGCCTACCTGCTCACCGTTCGGTCCGACCAGCCGCACCTCGGGAACGCGGATGCGCTCGTTGACGCGCAAATCAGTGGTGATGGGTCCTCCTGGGTTGAACTTGTACTGGTACCACGTTGTGGATCAGGCGGAGGCCGCTCGCCGAAAACGACGAAAGGCCCTCGCGCGTCCGCACGAAGGCCCAATTCCCAGATCGACGGCGTCCTGAACCCTGACGGGAGGTACGCCGTACGATCGCCTCGGCACCGGATCGCTCCGGAACCTCGGCGTGACCGGGACCCGCCGACTGTCCATCGGCTGGGTGGGAGGTGGCCCTCCGCTTAGACTCGAACCACTGGAGGCCCTCGAGTATTCCGCTCAGGGGTCACCGGTGGACCGGGTCGGTCGCCGTGCAAGAGTAGCAGCATGAACGACGCAGATGCCACTCCGCAGTCCGACGACGCTTCCCGGCCCGATCCGCTCTCGACCGCGTCGCGGGACATCGCCGAGGTTCCGGCGGTCGAGATCATCTCCACCGCCGCCCTGCACCTGATGAGCGCCGCCGCCGTGAACCTGGGCCTGGCCGAGGACCTCCCCGAGCACAAGGACCTCGACGAGGCCCGCTCGCTGATCGACTCGCTGGCCGGCCTCCTCGACGCCGCCGGCCCGCCCCTAGGCCACCATCACGCCGCCCCGCTGCGCGACGGCCTGCGCTCACTCCAGCTCGCGTTCCGCGAAGCCAGCTCGATCCAGGACGAGCCGGGCCAGGGCCCCGGCGAGAAGTACACCGGCCCGGTCTACCCCAAGGCCTCCGCCCGCTGAGGCACCGGCGCATCACCCGCTGACCGGCGGGGACGCCGGATCCGCTCCAGGGGCGCGAAGGCGAGCCAGCAGACCACGGTCGGCAGGAAGTGGATCAGCAGGATGGCGGTGGTGGCCGCGTGGAACCCGAGGAAGAACAGGGCTCCGAGCAGCTGCCACCGCCCTTTCAGCCAGAGGATCACCGGCGAGCAGAACTCCGCGACGATCCCTACCCACTGCATGACGTGCAGCATCCACGGGTGCTGCAGCAGCCACTCCCCCACCGCATGCGGCCGGCGCACAATGGCCCACGTCAGTACCGCGCTGCTCGGCCAGGCGAGGGTCCAATGCCCGCTCCGGAGCTTGGCGACCGCGGACAGGAAGTACGTCGCGATGACGCAGATCTGGATGCACCGGATCACCCACCCGGCCGCCTCCGAACGAGTCTGATCGCCGTACGCCGACGGTCCGCGGCGTCCCGACGCGACCGTTGGTAGCACCCACAGTGCGATCACCAGCGCGAGGTGATCGTGGTCGACCTTGCCGTCGCTCATCCCGATCAGCACCCACCAGGTGAACGCGGGCGCGACGATCCAGCCCGCGACGCGCGGGAAGTAGTTGGACGCGCCAACGAGACAGGCCGCGAGCAGGACGAAGTACAGGGTCGTGGTGTTCGCGACGGTGGGCTTCGGGAGGTCGAAGAGGCGGGCGAGGAACAGCGGCTGGTACAGGCCCGGGTGCTCGCCCTTCAGCAACGTGTCGCGGACGAACGCGTGCATGTCGAGGATCACGAACAGGTACAGAACCGTGCGCAGCCAGGCGATCCGGCCCAGCGCGATCGACGGCGTGAACCACTTCATCGGCGTACCTTCCAGGTCGTCAGGACCCGCGGGACGGGAGGGCCGGACACGCGTCCGCCGGCCAGTGTCGTGGTGTCCTGGATCAGCTCGAGCTTCACGTATTTCGGCTTGTCCGGGTGCTTGCGCGCCCACCCGTCGGCCACCTGCTGGAGCAGCGACGGGTCCTTCACGATCTCCCCCGCCCGCGCCTCGATCTCGGCGCGGGCCACGCCGGCACCCTCGATGTTCAGCGGTACGTCGACCGTGGTGCCGGCGTCCGTGACCGCGCTGATCCGGGTGAAGACGATCGACTCGTCGTCGGCGACCACCATCGAGTACTGCGACATCGGCCCGAACGGCCACAGGTCGTCACTGCCGCGCACCGAACCGTGGACCAGCAACACGATCCCGATCACCGCGACCGCCACGCGCGCGATCCGGCCGCGGCGTCCCAGCTTCTGTTCAGTCGGCACGGCGGACCAGCTCCAAGCGGGATCGGGTCAGGAGATACGGCACCGCGGCGGCGAACAGCGGCACCAGTACGGCGACGCCCGCGATCACCGCCCACGGCACGACGACCGTCGGCGAACCGACCACGGTGTGCGCCGTGAACCCGTAGAGGGCACCGACGACCACACCGAGCACGCAGCCGAGCTGTCCGAGGAACCAGCCCTGCGCGGCGGCCAGCCCGCGACGCAGCCGGGGCGGCGCGCCGATCGCGGCGAGCGTCGCGAAGTCCGCGCGCCCCTCCGACATCGACAACGCGACCGACATCGCGACTCCGAGCAACGTCGCGGTCGCGCCCAGGACCAGCAAGCCGATGGATGCCTTCCGCACCGGGCTCTGGTAGCCGTGCTCGACCCGCAATGCGTCCTCGTGGCCGAGCAGCTTCGCGACCGCGGCCAATTGACCGGCGCTCGGCTGCTCGCGCAGGCTGAAGTGGACCTCGTCGACCGCGGCAGTCCCGAGACGCCGGGCCGCGTCGGCACTGATCAAGGCCGACCGCGGCAGCACCCCGACCCTCGGCGGCGACGTCACGACCGCGGCTGGGTACGCGAACGCGTTCCGCCCGTCCACGTCGTCACCACGGGCAAGCTTCACCTTGCCGTCGCGCGCCATCGCGGCCAGCGGTACGACGACCTGCCCTTGGCGTAGTGCGGCGGCAGCCTGGCGTCCCCAGTCACCGAACCGCCCCACGTAAGCCGGGTCGACGGCGGTCAGCGAGTAACCGCTCGAGTAGACGCTGCCGTTCGCGATGTAGCCGTCGGTCTCCTTCGTTCCGTTCAGTACGACCGTGCCGAGCTCGTAGCGGTGCTCCACCGGCAGCAGCGCCTGGACGCGATCCACCAGTTGGGGCGAGTACGGGACGGTGCCGTCGAACTGCAGGACCGCATCGCCGATCCGCCCGGCCGGCTCGTAGTTCTGCGCCTTCGCGGCGGACTGGTTCACCACGGCGAATCCGAGGGCCGTCGTACCGGCGACGGCGATCATGATCGCTGCGGTGACCGGACCGGTGCGGTGGCGGTGCCGGGACGCGTCCCGCAGCGCCAGGCGCATGCTCAACGGCAGGCTGCGTACGCCGCCGGCGACTTTGCCGACAAGTGCGGGGAGCATCCAGACCAGGCCCGCGACCACCAGGGTGATCCCGGCGACGACCACGGCAACCGGGAGCGTCGGGGACGCCGAAGCGACTCGGGAGATCTGTGCAGGGTCAGCAGCGGACCGTTGCTGGCGTGCTGCATCCAGCGCGGAGGCCAATTGGACGTTGCCGATCACGGACAGAACTAGTCCGGATGCAACTAGTACCAACGCAACACGTTGGACCCGAGCGGCTCCTGCAACCGCCGCGAACCGGCCGGCCAACGCCGCGAGCGGAGGCCGTCGCGCCGCTCCGATGGCGGGCACGAGCGCCGAGGCGAGCCCTGCAACTAGTCCGATTGCAACTACTCCGAAGAGCTGCAGCCACGGAATCTGCCAGCCCGTGATCAGCGTCGACGTCGCGTTCTCCCACCAGGTCTTCCCGACCAGAGCCGTCACCACGCCGATCGCGAGTCCGCCGGCCGCCCCGAGCAGTCCGGCGTACAACCCCTGCGCCAGCACGACTCGTCGTACGTCAGCCGCCGTACCTCCGACTGCGGTGACCAGACCGAGCTCACGCGTCTGCCGACGAGCGACGACCGCGAACGCAGTACCGGCGAGCAGCACGAGTTCCAGTACGGCGAACCCGACGATCAGCACCCGCGCCGCGGCAGCACCCACCGGACCGCGCGGTGTCGCCGGCGGATCGATCACAGCAGCCCGGGACACCAACGTCATCCCCTGCTTGCTGAGCTTGTCCGCGAGCGCGCCGACATCCGTCCCACCCGGCAGATCCACGAGGTACTGCGCCTCGTAGTCACCCGCCACCGGCGGAGCAAAAACCTGCCGAGCCGTCGGCAGATCAAGCGTGCGAGCAACACCCACCACCTGGTACGTCGTACCGTTCGCAGCCGTCAACTCCCCGCCCGGGCGCAGGCCAAGGTGATCAGCCAGCGCCGGCGACAGCGCGACCTCGGTCGCCTTGGCCGGCATCCGCCCGTCGTCGAGCCGGAACGTGCCCGCGGTCAACGCCTTCGCGAAATCACCGGTCACCAGCCCAGCCGTCAGATCGGCGCCGCTCCCCCGCAACTCGATGTTCCCGGCCAGCGACTTCGCCCGCGCGAACTGCGATCCGCTCGGCAGCACACCTCGTACGTCGGTCTCCGGCGACGGAACCGTCAGCTGCGCGTCCGCAGAACCGAGCACAGTGCGCGCGAGCACCTCGCCGGTCGGGTGAGTGGCGCGATGGACGACGCTGAACCAGCTTCCGGCCAGCACGGGCAGACCGACGAGTGCAGCGATCAGTACGGTCCGGCCCAGGGTGCGGCGCGCCGTACGGCGGGCCAGACGCAGCGCGACGACCCAGTCGTTGAGGAGCTTCACTGCGGAGCCTCCAGCAACACGTCCGCGTCCGGGAGCGCGTCGGTCTGACCGTCGACGCGGCCGTCGCGCAGGTAGACGACGCGATCCGCCCAGGCGGCGTGCCGGGCGTCGTGGGTGACGAGCACTCCGGCGATGCCGTGCCGATCGCAGCGGTCGCGCAGCAGTTGGAGAACGGCCTCACCAGTGCCGGAGTCGAGGGCACCAGTCGGCTCGTCGGCCAGCAGCAGGCGGCGTTCGCCGACGATGGCCCGAGCGATCGCGACCCGCTGGCGCTGACCACCGGACATGTCGTCCGGGAACCGGTCAGCAAGATCGTCGATGCCGACTTCCTGCAGAGCGGCCGTCGCCTGCTTGCGAGCGGCCCGGCTGCGGAGGCCGTCGAGCTCCAGCGGGAGTGCCACGTTCTCGGCCGCGGTGAGTGCCGGGATCAGGTTGAAGTCCTGGAACACGTACCCGATCAGCCGCCGCCGGATCGCCGCGACCGCGGTCGTACTGAGCGTCGTGAGGTCGTGTTCGTCGACCAGCACCTGCCCGCTGGTCGGCCGGTCGAGCCCGCCGGCGCAGGTCAGCAGCGTCGACTTCCCCGACCCCGATGGCCCCATCACCGCAACCAGCTCGCCCGGCCGGACCTCGAGATCCACGCCGCGCAACGCCTGCACCGCCTGTGCGCCGTCCCCGTGGGTCCGGATCAGGCCGCGCACCACCAACCCCTGCTTGATCGCCATGGATACTGAGTATGCATACCCAGTATCTACCGCGCAAACTTAGCTGCCGCTGAAGCTAGATCCCGCTGAAGAAGGCGACCAGACCGTCCGGTGCGTCCGGAGCGAAGCAGATGTCCAGGTTGCGGTCGGACTCGTCGGCGGACGCCTCGGCGCGCGGGAACAGCGCGGCCTCGTAGCGAGCCAGTGCCGCCTCGAGATCCTGCGGGTCGGCGAGCAGCGCGGCGGCGAGCTCGCCGGCATCCTGCAGCGCGAGGTTGGCGCCCTCGCCCGCGAACGGGGACATCAGATGGGCCGCGTCGCCGAGCAGCGTGACGCCGGGGACACGCTTCCACTGGTGACCGATCGGCAACGCGTGGATCGGGCGCGACGTCACCTCACCGTCGGCCTCCCGGACCAGCCGCAGGAACGCGTCGTCCCAGCCGCCGTACGCGGCGATCAGACCGTCTCGCGTGATCGGCTCGGCCGGCTGCGCCGCGCGATAGGCGGCGTACACGTGCAAGCGATCAGGTTCGCGGTGCGCCAGGAAGCCGCGGCCCTCGGACAGCGCGAGCATCGAGCCGCCACCGATCAGCGCCGCACTCTCCGGGTGCCGTACGTCAGGGTCAAGCAGGTCCAATTCGGCGAAGGTGATCCCGGCGTACTGCGGAATCGCGTCCGAGACCAGCGGCCGGACCTTGGACCACGCGCCGTCCGCACCGACGATCAGGTCGGCGGTGACGGTGCTCCCGTCCGCGAACCGGACCTCATGACCCGAGACCTCATGACCCGAGACCTCATGACCCGAGACCTCCACGACCTTCGAGCCCCAGCGGATGACGCCCTCGGGCAAGCTCGCGATCAGCAGGTCACGCAGGGCCTTGCGGTGCACCTCGGGTCGCCCGCTCCCACCGTCGTCCGCGTGCCGCAGGACGGCGTGCTTGTCGTACACGACCATCGCCTCGCCGCCCGGCATCACGAGCCGCAGGAAGTCGTCGTACAGACCGGCCGCGCGCAGCGCCAGCTGACCGGAGTCGTCGTGGATGTCGAGCATTCCGCCCTGCGTCCGGGCCGTCGGTGAGGCGTCCGCCTCGTAGACAACGGCCTCGACGCCGTTGACGTGCAGAATCCGTGCCAGCATCAGCCCACCGAGGCCGCCACCGATGATCGCGATCCCCGTCATCGTCCCGCTCCCTTCGCCCGTGGAGTGCCGAGCAGTCCGTTGATCAGAACGCGGATGCCCCAGACCATCCGCTCGTCGCCCTGCCCGCTGAACAGGTCCTCGCCGAGCGCGGCGATCCGCGGATGCGTCGCGGGCTGCACCGCGAGCAACGCGTCCCGCGCCGCACCCCAGGACTCCGGGTCGTCGTCACCGGCATGCTCGGCGGCCGTCGCGGTCGCCAACTGCAGCAGCAGATCGACACCCCACGCGGCCTGACCGGGCGGCACGCCGCCTTCGTCCAGCAGCGCCAACAGTCCCTCGACCAGGCGCAGGTAGTTCTCCCCCGCCGGCCGCGCTGTCACGGCAGACTGCGCGAGACTTGGGTACTCGAACAGGACCCGCGTGTACGACGCGAGCACCGCCTCGACCCGCTCCCGCCAGTCCCCCGCGGCTCCGACCGGCGAGAGGTCGACCGCCACGAGCAGATCGTCGAGTACGGCGCCATGCAGCAGCGCCGTGTTCCGGAAGTACACGTACAGCGACGCCGGCCCGGTATCGAGCTCCTTGGCGAGCCGCCGCATGGTCACGCGTCCCATCCCCTCGGCCCGCATCACCTCGACCGCCGCCGCCACGATCCCGCGCCGCGTCAGCGCCGCCTTGGCCGGCCGCTCGCGCCGGCTCCTGGGTTCCTCCGTCATGCCTTTCACGATAACGAACATGTTCGTTACGAACAAGTTCGTGATATCCGGCCGACGCAACGCCGCCCGGCCGGTACGGTCGAGCGCTATGACTGCCGATGGTGTGCCCGCGCCCGTCCCGAAGCTCGACGCACGGCAGTTGCTGACCGAGGTCAACCTGGCCACGGGTGCCGGACTCGAGTTCACCGGCCACGCGGCCGCGGGCGAGGTCGGTGCCGCGTTCGTGCGCTGGCCCGACGGGCGCGACGCCGTCCTGACCCGAGGCGCCGGATCCGTCACCGAGCTCCGGCGTACGGCGGAGGTCCTCGCGTCGGCGCGGGCGCGCGGGCTACCAGTCCCGGAGTACCAACTGGTCGCGGAACTGCCGGACGGCGTCGGCGTCGTTCAGGAACGGCTCCCCGGCCGACCGCCGGCGACCGTCGACCGCGCGCTGCTCGAGTCGATGATCACGCTCGCGGACCGCTTCGCCGGCGTGGCCCCCGACCTCCCGGTCCCCTCGATACACCTGCTCGAGAGCGGCCCCGGCTTCTGCCTGCACGAATCCCTCCAGAGGTACGACGACCGCTCGCGAAAGCTCCTGGGATGGATCCACGAGGTCGGCCGCGACCAGCCTGCCGAGATGACCGGCGACGACCTGGTCCACCTCGACTTCCACACCGGCAACGTGCTCGTCGACGACACCGGCACCATCACCGGCATCGTCGACTGGGACGGCATCGGCCGCGGCGACCGCCACTTCGGCCTGGTGACGCTGCGCTTCGACGCCCACGTCGTCATGCCTGATGCAGATCTGGCGTGGCTCGACGAGCACCTGGACCGCACCCTGGCGCCTGAGGTCCTTCGTCTCTACTGGGCGCACATGAGCCTCCGCCTGGTCGACTGGTCGATCCGGCATCACACCCCTGCGGACACGACCCGCTGGCTCGACTTCGCGGAAACCCGGGTGAGCTGACCCGGATGCTGCGTCCCGCCTCGGCAACCGTTTCGGTGTAGACCGAAACCGGCGCGAACCCCTGCCGCTGCATCGCGCCGGTCCCTACATTCGAACCAACGGCCACCGTCCGGTGGCCGCCACTCGGAGGGGACGAAGGATGCGAAAGATCGCAATGAGCGCCGCTGGAATCGCTGCCGCCGTGATCGGCACGGGCGTGGCCCTGGCGCCGAGCGCCCAGGCTGCAACGACGCAGACGATGTCGGCAACAGCGACCTGCCCGTCGGGCGCGGTGTGCCTGCAGGAGCCGAACGGCACCATTCTGAGCAAGAACATCTGGTACAGCTACGGCCCGCACAACCTGAACAACGTGCTCGGCACCAAGACCCTGATCAACAGCCAGACCGGCGGTGCCGGCTTCCAGCTCTGCCTCGAGTACAACGGCAAGAACTGCGGCCCGGTCTACCGCTGGACGGGCCCGTCGGTGCCGCACGACTTCACCAAGATCAACTCGATCAACCTCGTGAAGTAGCCGAGAGCGCGCACAACCGGGCTTCCACCACTGCAGGGGTCGGAGCCCGGTTCCGCGGTTCAGCCCTTGACGGCGCCTTCCTCGACGCCCTTGAAGAAGAAGCGTTGCAGGGTGGCGAAGACGATGACGATCGGGATGAAGGCGATCATCGTGCCGGCCGCGATCAGGCGGGGGTTGTTGGCGAAGGTGCCGGACAGGTACTGCAGCCCGACGGTCAGCGTGTACTTGTTCGGGTCGGTCAGCACGATCAGCGGCCAGAGGAAGTCGTCCCAGGCGCCGATGAACGCGAAGATCGCGATCACGCTGATCGTCCCGCGCACCGACGGCAGCCCGATGTAGACGAACCGCTGCCAGGCGTTCGCCCCGTCCACGATCGCCGCCTGGTCGACCTCCAGCGGCAACGCCCGGAACGCGTTGTACATCAGCAGCACGTTCAGCGCGCCGATCATCCCCGGCAGCGCGACCCCGAACAGCGTGTTCGCCAGCCCGAACTCCCGGACCGTCACGTACTGCGAGATGATCGTGACCTCACCGGGCAGCACCAGCGTTGCGAGGAACAGCCCGAGGACGATCTTCCGCCCGCGGAACTGCAGCCGCGAGATCGCGAACCCGGCCAGCGACGCGCCGATGATGTTGCCCCCGACCACCAGTACGGCGACCACCAGCGAGTTCCGCGCGTAGTCCCAGACCGGGATGGTGTCGGTGACCGCCTTGTAGTGGTCGAACGTCGGTTGCGCGGGCAACAGCCGCGGGATCCGGGTGTAGATGTCCTCCCCGGACCCCTTCAGCGACGTGGACAGCTGCCACAGGAACGGCCCGATCGTGATCAGCAGGACGAACGCGAGCAGGACGTACCGCACGACCTTCTCGCGCGGCGAGACCGAGTTGAACCCGAACGAACGGCTGCGTCGGGCCGGCGGGACGGCCGTGGGCGTCTCGGTCGGCCGATCGGTAACAGTGGTCATGCTTCCGCCCCTCGACGGTTGAGCCGCGCCAGCACCAGCATCGGTACGACGGTGACGAAGAACAGCACGATCGACAACGCGGACGCGTACCCGAGGTTGCCCTCGAAACCCTGGCTGTACTGCTGGATCAGCATCACCACCGAGTTGTCCCGGCCACCCGGACCACCCTTGCCACCGCTCAGGATGAACAACTCGGAGAACACGCGCAGCGCCGACACCGAGATCAGGATCGAGATCAGGATCATCGTGCCCCGTACGCCGGGAATCGTGACGTGCACGAACCGGCGCAGCGGCCCGGCACCGTCGACCGCGGCGGCCTCGTGCAGCTCACGCCCGACGTTCCCGAGAGCGGCCAGGTAGATGATCATGTAGTACCCGAGCCCCTTCCAGATCGTCAGGCTGATGGCGCTGAGCAACAACAGCCACTGGTCGGACAGGAACGGCAACGGCCCGGAGATGAACCCGAGCTTCTCCGCGAGCCCGTTGACCAGACCGCGGTCGTCGAGGATCCACTGCCAGATCAGCGCCACCACGACCGCGGACGCCACCACCGGGGTGTAGAACGCGGTCCGGAAGAACGTGATCCCGGGCAGCTTCTTCTCCACCAGTACGGCGAGCAGCAGCGGCAGGACGGTCAGGAACGGCAGACAGACCACCATGTAGATGACGCTGTTCAGCAGCGCCCAGCGCAACTGCTCGTCGTGCAGCAGGGTCTCGAAGTTCTTCAGCCCGACGAAGTGGCCGCCGCCGATCGGCCTGGCGTTCGTGAACGACAGGATGACGGTGTTGATCGACGGCCACAGGTTGAACACGAGCAACCACGCGAGTGCTGGGATCACCAGCACCCACGGGGTGAACCAGCGGTTGTAGCGCATGCTGTGCCGTTTCATTCAGGAAGTCAGCAGCTGGTTGGCCTTGGCCACCGCTGCGTCAAGGGCGGCCTGCGAGCTGATCTTGCCGGCGATCGCCAGTGAGATCTGCTGCCCGATGAAGTCGTTGGTCGCGCCACTGATCACCGGCGGCTGCAGGTTCTTCGCCTTGGCCAGCGACTGGAAGGCGAGCACCTTCGCGTCACTCTCCGGCGTACCGTCGGACTTCGAGAAGTACGGGTCCTGGACCGACGCCTTGGTGGACGGGAAGATGTTCACGATCTTCGCGAACGCGGCCTGGTTCTCGGCGTTCGTGACGAACCGCGCGAGCGCGATCGCGGCGGCCTGGTTCTTGGTCTTGGCCGACACCGACAGGCCCTGCACGTACAGCGGCGGGGTGTCCAGCGCGGGCGACGGGACGACCTTGCCCTTGAGCGACGGGTTGTCCTTCATGAAGTCCTGGATCGCGTTGCCACCACCGGTGGTCCAGGCGACCTTGCCCTGGGTGAAGAGCTTGGAGTTGCCCAGGTACTCGTTGGTCAGGATGTCGCGTGGCATGTAGCCGGCCTTGTACGCGTCGCGGTACTTGTCCAGCAGCGCGGCGGCCTCGGGGGTGTTGAAGACGAACTTCTTGCCGTCGTCGGAGAGGATCTTGATCCCGGCGTTGGTGAAGTCACCGATCCCCGGCAGCCGGCTGATCAGGTACTCCTGGCCGCCGGTCTTGTCGTGCATCGTCTTCGCGGCCGCGAGCAGCTCGTCGAAGGTCTTCGGCGGGTTCTTCACGTCGAGACCGGCCGCGGCGAACTTCGTCGCGTTCCAGTAGTCGATGTCGGTGTTCAGGTACCACGGGTAGCCGAACGTGCCGTCCATGCCCTGGTACTGGTACGCCTGCACACCGCCCTCGACGTACTCCTCGTTCAGCTTCGGGTCGGCGGCGGCGACGTCGAGCAGCATGTTCTGCTTCGCCAGGCTGAGCGCGAAGTCCGGCGGCAGGTTGATGACGTCGGGCAGCTGACCGGCCGAGGCCTGGCTCAGCACCTTCTTGTCGTAGCCGTCGCCGGGCTGGTCCAGCCAGGTGACGTGCGTTCCCGGGTACTTCGCCTCGAACGCCTTGATGACGCCTTCGACGTACGCGGTGAACTTCGGCTTCAGCGCCCAGGTCTGGAAGCTGACCTCACCGGTCACGGACGCGTTCGCATCGACAGTCGGCTTGGCCCCGCCGCTGCTGCCGGAGTCCTCGGAACCGAGGCCGCATCCGGCGAGAGTGAGAGCGGCGGCGGCAAGGGCGGCCACCGGCGCCAGACGGCGTCTACGCATGGGATCTCCTGGATTTGATAAACCGGTATAGCTCCCGAACTATCCACATCGTAGAATCCGCTGTCAAGGGTGAGTGGAGGGACGACGATGGCGAGACCGACGATCGCGGACATTGCGACCAGGGCCGGGGTGTCCAAGGGCGCGGTGTCCTTCGCGCTGAACGGACGGCCCGGGGTCAGCGATGCGACGCGGGAACGGATCCTGAAGATCGCGGAGCAGATGAGCTGGCGGCCGCACAGCGCCGCGCGGGCGCTCGGGGCGTCCCGGGTGGACTCGGTCGGCATGGTGATCGCGCGACCGGCCCGGACGCTCGGCGTCGAGCCGTTCTTCGCGCACCTGCTGTCCGGCGTCCAGTCGGGCCTGTCCGCGGAGTCGATCTCACTGCAGCTGCTGATCGTCGAGGACACCGCGGCGGAGATCGAGGTGTACCGGCGGTGGGCCTCGGAGCACCGGGTCGACGGGGTGATCCTGGTCGACCTGACCGTGAAGGACCCGCGCGTCGACGCGCTGAAGACGCTCGAGCTGCCGGCCGTGGTGATCGGCGGCCGCGGCGGCAAGGGCGCGCTCGCCTCCGTCTGGGCCGACGACCGCGACGCGATGCTGGCCATCGTGGAGTACCTCGCCGCGCTCGGCCACCGCCGCATCGCCCACGTCGCAGGTACGCCGAACTTCCAGCACACGCAGCGCCGGATCCGGGCCGTCCGCGACGCGGCACCGCGCCTCGGGCTGCTCGACGCCCCGTCCCTCACCACGGACTTCAGCGACGCCGAAGGGGCCGCGATCACCCGCAAGCTGCTCTCCCAGCCGGACCGCCCGACCGCGATCGTCTACGACAGCGACGTGATGGCGGTGGCCGGGCTCGGCGTCGCGATGGAGATGGGCGTCTCGGTCCCGGGCGACCTGTCGATCGTCGCGTTCGACGACTCGATCCTGACCCAGCTGATGCACCCGGCCCTGACGGCGCTGTCCCGGGACACCTTCGACTTCGGCCGCCAGGCCGCCGAGGTGCTGCTCGAAACCATCGCCGACCCGGCCCGGGTGATCAACCGCCGCACCACCGACCCGGTCCTGACGGTCCGCGAGTCGACCGCACCACCGACCCGGTCCTGACGGTCCGCGAGTCGACCGCACCACCGGCCTGATGTCCGCTGATGTTGCTCTTGTGGCCTAAACCGATTTAGCATCCCTGTCATGGCTCTGCAGACCGTCACGCCCCGGTTCGGTGCGAACTACGTTCCCTCGGCGGGATGGTTCTACAGCTGGCTGGACTACGACCCGACAGCGGTCCGCCGGGACTTCGCGGACCTGGCCGGGATGGGTCTCGACCACGTCCGGGTGTTCCCGGTCTGGCCGTGGATCCAGCCGAACCGGGCGATCATCCGCGAGCGGGCGATCGCCGACCTGCTGGACACGATCGACGCCGCCGCCGAGCACGGCCTCACCGTCGCGGTCGACCTGATCCAGGGGCACCTGTCCAGCTTCGACTTCCTGCCGTCGTGGATGCTGACCTGGCACAAGAGCAGCCTCTTCGAGGACCGGACGGTCCGCGACGGCCTCACGGCGTACGTCGACACCGTGGCTCGCGCCGTCGCGACGAAGCCGAACGTCTTCGCGATCACGCTCGGCAACGAGGTCAACAACCTGTGGCCGGACAGCCCGACCACCCCGGAGACGTCGACCGCGTGGGCGCAGGATCTGCTGGCCACGCTGAAGAAGGCGGCGCCGGGCGTGCTCGCGCTGCACTCGGTCTTCGACGACGCCTGGTACAAGTCCGACCACCCGTTCCATCCGGTTGACGCGGTGGACCTGGGGGACCTGAGCACTGTCCACTCGTGGGTTTTCAACGGGGTCTCACGAGTGGACGGTCCGCTCGGGCCGGCCACGCTCACACACGCGGACTACCTGGTCGAGCTCGCCCGGGCCACGTCGCTCGATCCGGACCGTCCCGTGTGGCTGCAGGAGATCGGCGTACCCGGGCCGGACATTCCGGTGGACCTGCAGGCCGAGTTCACCCGGCGGACCGTCGGGACCGTGCTGCCGAACCCGGCACTGTACGGCGTGACGTGGTGGTCGTCGCACGACATCGACCGGCGGCTGCTCGACTTCCCGGACCGCGAGTACGACCTCGGTCTGTTCACCGTCGACCACCAGCGCAAGCCGGCCGCGCAGGCGCTCGCCGATCTGATCGCCGAGGTCCGGGCGAACGGCGTACCGCGGCAGCCACCGGTGACGATGCTGACCGCTCCGGCGAACCTCCGCACCGAGCCGGACCGTCGCGCGGAAGTTGCCCCCGGCAGCGAATTCCACCTGCAGTGGGTCGAGGCCCGCGCGCACGGACCAGTGCGGATCGCCCTACCCTGACCAGCCGGTGAGGACCTGCCGCAGTTTCTGGTTGACGTCGGTGCCCGGGGCCGGGTCGTAGTTCCCGAGATGTACGGCGGTGTACCCGCGGTCCGGGTACCACTCGGCGCTCGTGCTGACCCCTGGTGCGCCACCCGTGTGTCCGGTGATCAGCGCACCGTTCAGGATCGAGCTGTCCACGCCGTACCCGAAGAAGTTGACGATCTCCGGCAGCCCGGGCTTCGCCGGCAGCGTGCCGAACGTGAACTTCGGCGTCACGAAGACGTCCCGGTAGGTCGTACTCAGCAGCGTGCCGTCGTTCAGCGCGCGGAGGAAACGCACCAGGTCGGGTGCGTTCGCGAACGCGTTGCCCGCCGGGCTGCCCATGAGGTCGAACGCGCCGGCGGCGAGGGCGTCGTACCGCTTGCCGGACTGATCGGTGGGGTACGGATGCGCGAAGCGGCTGTCGGTCTTCCACTGGTCGAGCATCGTGAAGTCGGCCGACGTCATACCGGCTCGGTGGAAGACGTTCGTGCGGATGTAGTCGTAGTACGAGACGCCGGCGATCTTCGCCACGATGCAGCCGAGGACGTGGAAGCCGGAGTTGCTGTACTTGCCGAGCGTGCCGGGCGCGAACGCGAGCGGCTCGGTGCGGATGTAGCGCAGCGTGCCGTCCATCATCTGCTGCGGCGTCGTCCAGGTGGCCGACTCCTCGAAGTACCCGTCGATCTGCATGTAGTCGCCGAGGCCGGAGGTGTGGGTGAGCAGGTGGTGGATCCTGACCTTGTCGCCGATCCCGGCCTTGAACCCGGTGAGGTACTTCTCGATCGGGTCGGCCAGGCTCAGCACGCCGCGCTGCGCGAGCTGGCCGATCGCGGTCCCGGTGAACATTTTCGTCACCGAGGCGAGGCAGAAGATCGTGTCCGCGCGGTTGCGGATGCGCTTGCTCTGGTTCGCGTACCCCATCGAGCGGGACAGCACCGGATGGCCGTCGCGGAGTACCAGGACGGTGCCGGAGAAGGCGTCGTCGGCCGCGAGCTTGTCGAGGTACTTCTCGAGCTCGCCGAGTTTCGTGCCGGTCGCAGCGGCGGGAAGGGTCCAACTGACGCCGGCGACCACCGGTGCGACCGCCAGACCGGACCGGCCGAGAAACGTGCGCCTGCTGTGGATTGCCAAGGGAGTGCTCCTCACGTGATCAATGACCAGTGAGATCCAACTCCGCAGGCTGTTTCCCTGGCGTTACCGCTGGGCGATGAGTACGTCGATCCCGTCCAGGATCCGTGCCAGCCCGAACTCGAGATCGTCGTCCAGCTCGTCCTCGTACTCCTGGTTGAGATAGAGCGAGGTCAGCGTCGGGTAATCGCCCTCCATCAGCCGCGGTACGAGGAACCGCCCGACCTGCTCGGCCTGCACCGGGGTGTTGTTACTCGCCCCCAACTGGCGGGCCAGGTTCGCGTAGTTCCGTGCGTGCCCGTCGAGCAGCATCAGGCAGCCCAAGTTGTCGTGCTGACTCATCCCGGTCTCGGCCAGCGCCGCGAGCATCACCTCGACCCAGCGCAGCAGGTTCGGCGTGACGGGCGCGCCACGGATCGGTACGTCGAGCAGCCAGGGCCGCTCGGCGTACATCTTGACCTGGGCGTTCACCCAAGCGGTCGCGGCCGGACGCCAGCCCGACGGCAGCTCGGGTGGCAGCCCGACCGCCTTGTCGTGCACCAGCACGATCAGCTCTTCCTTGGACCGGACGTAGCGGTACATCGCGTTCGTCGTGACGCCGAAGTGCCCGGCGATCCGCTGCAGCGAAATCGCCTCGAACCCGTCCCGGTCTCCGAACTCGATCCCGGCGGCGACGATCTGATCGACCGACAGCGCCGGCTTCGGTCCGCGGCGCTGCACCGGCAGCACACCCCACGACAGGGCGAGCCCCGGCGGCAGTTCCCCGCGGTCCTCGGTCATACGTCCCATCCTGACGTACGCCGACCGCGGTGCGGGCCGATCGCGCTGAAGAGGCGAGAAGAGGGGTGCTAGCACCACCTGGGAAACGGGTTCTGAGCACCGGGCGCCGAAACTGTGCAATCCCTACGCTTTTTCACATCAGAACTTCACATCAGAACTTCCCGAAAGGACCCCGCTGATGAACACGATCCTCGAACCCCTGTTGCTGCCCGACCAGGTCCAGCTCACCGACACCGACCGCCGCGCCGCGGTCGCCAAGCTCGACAGCGCCGTACGGCAGGCCGCGCTCACCCCGTCGCAGGCTCTCGACCGGCAGGAGCGGGTCTTGGCCGCTCGCACCCGTGGTGAGCTCCGGCAGATCCTGGCCGGTGTCGCCGACGCCGCGCCGCCGCGTGGGCTGACTGTAGCGCTGCGCGCCTTCACCGGCGTCTGGCTGGTGACTTGCGTCGTGCAGTTCGTGATCTGGGTGGCGCTGGCGATGTTCGGTCACTTCGACGGCCCGTGGTGGCTCTGGTCGGACCTCGGCCTCGGCGCGGTCGTCGCGATCCTCTGGTGGACCCACGAGTCCTACCACCGCAAGACCGACGTACTGGTCGCTTCGTGACCGCGCCTGTCCAGCTCACCGACGTCCGGAAGATCTACGGCACCGGCCCCGGCGCGGTGGACGCGCTGGCCGGTGTGACCTACGGGTTCGCCGCCGGCACGTTCACCGCGGTGATGGGGCCGTCCGGGTCGGGCAAGAGCACGCTGCTGCACTGCGCGGCCGGCCTCGACACACCGACCGCGGGCGACGTCCAACTCGCCGGTACGTCGTTGCGCGGCCTGGACGAGACCGCGCTGACCGAGTTGCGCCGGGAGCACGTGTCCTTCGTCTTCCAGTCGTTCAACCTGATGCCCGCGCTGACCGTGCGGCAGAACGTCGTCCTTCCCCTGACGCTGGCGGGAAAGGCGGCCGACGACAAGTGGGTGACCGAGGTGATCCGGCGGGTCGGACTCGGCGAGCGGATCAAGCACCGCCCGAGCGAACTGTCCGGTGGCCAGCAGCAACGGGTCGCGATCGCCCGGGCGCTGGCCGGACGGACCGCGATCACCTTCGCCGACGAGCCGACCGGCGCCTTGGACACGACCACCGCCCTCGAGGTGCTCACGCTGCTCCGCGATCAGTCGCGTGAGCTCGGGCAGACCATCGTGATGGTCACCCACGACCCGGTCGCGGCGTCGTACGCCGATCGGGTCGTGTTCCTGGTCGACGGGCAGATCGTGTCCGAGTCCCTCCGTCCCACCGCCGAGAACGTCGCCGCCGAGCTCGCACTGCTGAGCGCCGGGCGCCACACCACCCACCACACAGTCATGGAGATCTGACCCATGTTCCGCCTCGCCGTCACCACCCTGAGGTACCGGACCGCCGCCTTCATCGCGATCTTCGTCGCGGTCCTGCTCGGCGGGGCCCTCCTGAGCGCCGCCGGCGGTCTCCTCGAAACCGGCCTCCGCCTGAACGCTCCTCCACAACATCTCGCCGCCGCCCCGGTGGTCGTGACGGGCGACCCGGCCTACCACCCACCGAACGGCAACGGAGCCGCCGCCTTCCCGGAGCGCCACCGCGTCGACGCCGCTTTGGCGACCAAGCTGGCCGGCACACCGGGAGTACGCACCGCGGTTGCCTACCGAGCTTTCCCGGCTTCGGGAAGTGTCGGCACCGGATGGAGTTCCGCCGCGCTCACGCCGTACCGCTTGCTGTCCGGTCAGGCCCCGCGCAGCGGACAGGTCGTGATGGACGAGCGGCTGGCTGACGGCAAGGCCCCCGGTGAACAGGTCGACGTGACGGTCGGTGGTGAGCCCCGGCAGTACGTCCTCGCCGGAATCGCGGCTGCCCAGCACAAGGTCGACGTACCCACCGTGTTCTTCGCGGATGCCGACGTTCCTACAGGGGTGGATGCGATCGGCGTCTTTCCGGCGGACGGCACGTCGGCGCGTGATCTCGCCGAGCGGCTCGAACTGCCGCAGGGCGTGCAGGCCTACACCGGCGACGAGCGTGGTGTCGCGGAGTTCCAGGGGATCGCGACGAGCCTCCCGCTGATCATCATGTCCGGCGTCTTCGGTGGGATGGTGGCCGTGGTGATGGCACTCGTGGTGTCTGCCACGATCGGGCTGTCGGTCCGGCAGCGCCGCCGCGAACTCGCCCTGCTGCGTGCCAGCGGTGCGACCCCGCGCCAGGTCGGCAAGATGGTGATCGCCGAGACCATGGTGGTCGGCGTACTCGGCCTGGTCCTCGGACTCGCCGGCGGCCGGATCGCCGGCACCTGGATCTTCGGTCTGCTCGCGGACGGCGGTGTCGTCCCGCCGCAACTGCGCTTCGACCAGGGCCCGCTCCCCTTCGCCGGCGCCGCCCTCCTCACGTACGTCGTCCTCCGCGTCACCGTCGGTTTCGCCGCGAACCGGGCCGCGCGGATCCGCCCGATCCAGGCCCTCGCCGAAGCCGCCGTACCGGATGTCCGGCTGAGCAGGATCCGGGTCCTCATCGGCCTGGTCTTCGCCGGCGCCACGGTCGCGATCGCGCTCTCCACGCCGTTCATGGGTCCGACCAACGCTGCGGCGATCGGCGGGCCGGCCGGGCTGACCGGGTCCATCGCGGTCGCGATCCTCGCTCCGCTCGTCATCCAGCGCGCTCTGATTCCTCGCATCACCAGGCTCATCGAGAAGCGCGGGACGTCCGGCGTACTGGCCGTCATCAACCTGCGTGTCCGCGCGGTCCAGTTCGGCGCGATCCTGATCCCGATCACGATCGCCACGGCGATTGCGGTTGGCAACATCTACTCGCAGACCACGCAGCAGAAGGCGGCCAGCGACGCGATGACGAGCAACCTGGCCGGTGACGTCGTCGTCTCGAGCACCTCCGGCATCCCCGCGTCGCTGACCGCAGCGGTGAAGTCGGCGCCCGGTGTCAGCGCGGTGTCCGAGATCGTCCGTAGCAAGGGCTGGATCGAGGAACCGTACGACAAGTCCCACACCAGCGACGCCTGGCCGCTGCTCGGCCTGAACGGTCCTGTGTACAAAGACAAGGTGAAGAAGGGCTCACTCGACGACCTGACCGGTGACACCATCGCCCTCCCAACCGGTACGGCGAAGAAGCTCAAGGTCGACGTCGGCTCGCAGCTCGGGGTCCGTCTCGGCGACGACGCCCTGGTGAGGGTGAAGGTCGTCGCGCTGGTCGAGGGCCCGTCCGGGTACGAATCGCTCCTGCTGCCCGCTCCGCTCCTCGCGTCCCACACCTCGACCGGCCTGCCCAGCCAGCTCCTGGTGCAGACCTCGAACAACAAGCTCGACCTGTCCAGATGGCCGGAGGCAACGATCGGCGACCGGGCCGCGCTGGCCGACGGCCTCGACACCGGCCTCGGCGTCGACGCCTGGATCGCCTACCTGCTCGCGGCGATCGCCGTCGCCTACACCGCCATCGCCTCGATCAACACGATCGCCGTCGCGGTGCTGGACCGGCGCCGCGAGTTCGGCCTCCAACGCCTGACCGGCTCGACGCGGCGGGAGGTGTCGCGGATGCTGGCGCTCGAGGGATTGCTGATCGCGGCACTCGGCCTGGTCACCGGATTGATCACGGCGGCCTTCACCGTCCTGCCGATCGCGATGGCCACCCGCGGCTGGCCGCTTCCGTCGGGCCCGGTGTGGATCCTCGCCGCCTGGGTGCTCGTCGTCCTCCTGCTGGTGCTGCCGACCACCGCGATCACCGGCCGAATCGCCATGCGCCCGAAGCCGATGAACGCCCTCAACTCACCCGTCGGCTGATGGCGAGGTCCGCGGTGGCCCCCACGCCTCTTAGGTTGAGCGGATGTGGCGACAGGCTGGTTTCGCGGTCACCGCACTGATGCTGATTCTGTCGTCCGCTCTGCCCGGTCAGCGGGCGGCAGCCGCACCGGCCACCGCCGGCTGGGCGGAGGAGCGCATCGAGCAGATGTCCTCGGTGTACGAGATCGCACCGGACGGCGTCGTGCGGGTGACCGAGACGATCAAGCTGTTCAGCCCGCACGGACGCGGGCTGACGCGAACCTTCGAGTTGCGTGCACAGGATACGGACGATTGGAGCAAGGACCGGGTGGTCCGGGTGGACCAGCTGACCGTCGAGAGCCCGACCGGCGCCGGCACCACGATCAGCCGCAGAAAGTACGACCCGGGGCTGGCAGGTGACGACAACGACGTCGACACCCGGTACGAGCTTCTCGACATCACGCTGCCCGAGATCGCGCGGAACGGCCGCGAGACATACATCCTGCGCTACGAGCTCCGCGGAGCACTCCGGCGCGTCGAAGGCGGCCTCGAACTGTCCGTGACGGGGCCTTTTCAGGCGATCGCGGCCGGAGCTCTGACGGCGACTGTCCGCGCGCCCGCGGCCATCGGCTCGGCGACCTGCCGTTGGTACAACGAACCGTGCACGTCCGCTACGCTCCGCAACGGCGTCGCCCAGTTCAACGATCACGCGCCCGGCCACGAGTACCACACTGGGAGCCTCAACACCCTCGACTACACGATCGGTGTGCCGGCCGACGCGGTGCCCGGCGCCGGTCTGATCCTCGAGTCACCGCCGCTACCGAAGCTTCCCATCGCCGGAGGTGTGCTGCTGCTCGTCGCGCTGCTGATCTTCGTCCGGAAACGGCGGCGACGTCGTCACCCGTCGGCTGGTTCGATCCACGCGTAGCCGCCGTCTTCCAGGCGGACCACCTGGAGGCCGGCGGCGAGCCGTCGTACGTCGTCCGTCTCGATCACTCCGGCGGCCGGGCCGGCGATGTCGAGGACGATCGCGGCCGCGCCCTCCTGGATCGCGGCGGTCGCGACCAACTGGGTCTTGGCCGGCATCGGGCGGGCGTCCGGACTCCAGCGGGCCAGGCTCTCGGTGCCGGTGAACGCGAGCAGCGCGTTCCGGCCGTCCTGGCCCTGGAGCAGCGCGACGGCCATGTCCGAGGTCTTGTCGTGCGCGAGCCCGTTCTCGTCGTACTCGACCTCGCCGAGCATCGCCACCACGGGCACCAGCAGGCGCGCCCGGGTGAGCGCGGCCCGCACCGCTCCCCCGTCGCCCGCCGCGAGCGCCGCGGCCAGCGCGGGATCCGCCGCACCGTCGTCGTTGTCGAATCCGGTGAAGGCCAGTCGCCGCTCTGGTGGTTGCACGCCGCCATTCTCCCCGGAGCACGCTTTCAGGGGTGCGTCAGGGCCTTTCCCCTCTTGGTTCGCGGCGCAACTGTGCGAGCCTGGGTATGTGCCTGACTTCAACGATTTGACGCTGCTGCCGTTCTGCGTGGGCCTGACGCTGCTCGGTCTGATCGGCTCGTGGTTCGCCTGGCGGCGCCGCGGGGTGGCGGCCGGCACCCGCGGTGTGGCCTGGTCCTTGCTACCGGTCTCGCTGTACCTGACCGGTCTGCTGGAACTGGTCTGGGACGTGATCCGCTCCACCGTGAGCTGGGTCACCCACCTGATCTTCTCGCCGACCGTCTGGGCCGGTGTCGCGCTGTTCGGCGTCTCGGTGGTGCTGTACGTCGTCTCCGGTGTGGCGCGCGGCCGCTCGGGGAACCAGAAGAAGGCCGAAAAGACACAGAAGAAACCCGCCTCGCCCGCGGGTGAGCTGACGAAGACGGGCCCAGCGCCTGCCTCGGCCGCTCCCGCTCAAGCTGCCAAGCCGTCAAAGGGGAAGGCGAAGCAGCAGGAATCGTCGGAGTTCGACGAGATCGAGGACATCCTGAAGCGCCATGGAATCAACTGAAACAGCCGCTGACCACGGCTCCACACCCCTGACCTTTGACTCCCTTCTGGACAACGTCCAGGCCGGTGCCCCCCAATTGGGCCGGACCCGGTTGATCGGCATCGACGGACCGGCAGGCTCCGGCAAGACCACCGTCGCCGCCCACCTCGAGGCCCGCGCCAAGGCCCGCGACCTGCACACCTACGTCATCCACATGGACGACCTGTACGACGGCTGGACCGGAGCCGAGCGTGGATTCGGTCTGCTGCGTGACCACGTCCTGCAACGACTGGCCGACGGTCGCGAGGGCCGGTACCGGCGCTACGACTGGTACGCGAGCGCGTACGCCGAGCTGCACGTCGTACCGAACACCGTCGACCTGCTGATCGTCGAGGGTGTCACGGCGTGCGACCGGGACGCGGCGCACTGGCAGTCGCTGCGGCTGTGGGTCGAGACGTCGAACGAAGTACGGCTGGATCGCGGGATCGACCGCGACGGTGAGGCGCTCCGTGATCACTGGCTCGAGTGGATGCGCTGGGAACGCGACCACTTCGCCGAGCAGGCCACCCGCTCGCGGGCGCACGTGATCGTCGACGGCAACCCGTCGGTCCCGCACGACCCGACCCTCGAGCTCGTCACGAAGACGGTCGCGCTACCGCCTCACGACTCAGCGGCGTCCTGACGCCCGTCCCAGGACCAGCGCGGGATCGTCAGGCCGTCGCGGATCTCCTCCAAGTTGTGGCGGTACATGGTGTCGAAGGTGGCCCAGGCGAAGTAGTCGTGGAGGACCTGTCGTAGCCGCGGGTCGGTGAGATCCGCATCCGTCATCGCCTGGTCGAAGCAGGCGATCGCGCGGTGGTTCATCTCGTCGTGCTCACCGTTGCCCGCGTGCCGCCGTTCCACCGACGCCTCGGTGCCGAACTTCTGGGTGTACGTCTCCGGTCCACCCAGAGCCTCACCCCAGTACGTCGCCAGCCGCTCGGTGTGATCCGGCTCGGCCCCACCGTGGAACGCGTGGCTGACGACCTCGTCGGCCATCACCCGCTGGTGCCACGCTTCGGCCAGCCGCATCAGGCCTTCCGCCCCACCCGCCGCTTCGTAAACGGTCTCCATGGGCTCAGTCTGCTCCATCGCGGTGAGCCGGTCACGTGCCTGCACACGTTCGGGCTCGGAGCCCGCGAGGGCGAGCGCCCGCTCGTACGCCGCAGTTGCCTCGGGCAATCGACCGAGCCGCTGCAGCAGATCGGCGCGGGCCAGCGCGTACGGGTGATAGTCGCGCAGCACCGGCTCGGTCCCGAGCTCGTCGAGGACCGCGAGGCCGGCTTCGGGCCCGTCGCGGAAGGCGAGCGCGGCGGCCCGGTTCAGGGCGATCACCGGTGACGGATCGAGCGCCAGGAGTACGTCGTACAACTGGACGATCTGCGGCCAGTCGGTCCGCGCGAACTCAGGCGCCTCGTCGTGCAGCGCGGCGATCGCGGCCTGGACGGAGTACGGGCCGGCCGGACCACCGGTCAGCGCGGTGACGACGAGGCGGCGGCCCTCGTCGATCAAGTCCTGGTCCCAGCGACTGCGGTCTTGGTCCTCGAGCAGGATGATCTCGCCGTCCGGTCCGGTCCGAGCGTCCCGGCGGGCGTGGATCAGCAGCATCAGCGCGAGCAGGCCGGTCACCTCCCGCCCGTCGGGCAGCAGCCGGTGCACGATCCGGGCCAGCCGGATCGCCTCCTCGGCGAGATCCAGACGTTGCAGGTACGGCCCCGAGCTGGCGGCGTACCCCTCGGTGAAGACGGAGTAGATCACCTGCAGTACGCCGGGCAGTCGCTCCGGCAACTCGTCCGGGCCGGGTACGCGGAACGGGATCCGCGCCTCCCGGATCTTCTTCTTCGCCCGGACGATCCGCCTCGCCATCGTCGCCGTCGGCACCAGGAACGCCCGCGCCACCTCCGGCGTGGTCAGCCCGGCCAGGCAGCGCAGCGTCAGTGCGCCGCGGTCCTCAGGCGCGAGCGCCGGGTGCGCGCAGGTGAAGAAGAGCTGCAGCCGCTCGTCCGGCAGGTCGTCCCCGACCGGTTGCGGGGCGGCGCGGTCCGCCTCGACCTGGAGGATCGCCAGTTTCGCGGCGTACACCTGGTCGCGCCGCAACCGGTCGACCGCCTTCCGCCGGGCGGTGGTCATCAACCAGCCGCCGGGGTTCGCCGGAACGCCGTCGACCGGCCAGCGGGTCAGCGCCGTCTCGATCGCCTCCGAGGTGACTTCCTCGGCCAGGTCGAGATCGCCGAACCGCCGGGCGAGCGCGGCCAGCAGGCGCCCGCGCTCCTCCCGGAAGACCTCCTCGACCTGGTCCACCTCAGAAGTCCGCGACCGGCCGGACGATCACCGAGCCGCCGCCGCGCGACCCCGGGCACTTCGCGGCCCAGTCCAGCGCGACGTCGAGATCCGGTACGTCGATCACGTAGAACCCGCCGAGCACCTCCCGGGTCTCGGCGAACGGACCGTCGGTGACCGTGCGCTTCCCGTCGTTGGCGACCTCGACCCGGGTCGCGGTGACCAGGTCGGCCAGCGACTCGGACGCGACCACCACGCCCGCGTCGGTGATCTCCTTGTCGAACCGCATCCAGTCCTCCGGCTCGCAGCCCACCGGTGCGTTCTGCAGGTCCAGCTCGCCGGCGTTGATCAGCAGCATGTACTTCACGTCGTACCTCCTGTGTGCGTGTTTACAGCATGACCACGAACGGGTTCGCCCCCGATGGACAGTTCGTCCGGACAAATTTGTCAGGATGGAGTCATGAGCGTCTTGCCTTCGGGAGAGCAGTGGGTCGTGCGCGCCGGTGGGTACGCGGCGACCGTGGTGAGTGTCGGGGCCGGGCTGCGCGGTCTCACGTACGACGGCCGCCCGGTCCTGCTCGGGTACGGCGAGGACGAGGCGGCGCATGCCGGGATCGGTCAGCACCTGTTCCCGTGGCCGAACCGGATCACCGACGGGCAGTACACGTTCGAGGGTGTCGCGCAGCAGCTGTCCCTGACCGAGCCCACGCGGCGGAACGCGATCCACGGGCTGACCCGGTGGGCGAACTGGCAGCGGCTCGATGACGGTTCCGATCCCGCGGTCGTGGTCGCCGGTCATCAGCTGTACGGCCGGCCCGGGTACCCGCATCAGCTCGAGCTGCGCCTCGAGTACCGCCTGACCGATCAACTGACGGTGACCGCCACGGCCACCAACGTGGGCGCGAGCGCGGCGCCGTACGGCTATGGGGCCCATCCCTATCTGTCCGTCGGGCGGGCGATCGACGGGTGCGTGCTGGAATTCACCGCGGACCAGCGGCTCGAGGTGTCGGCGGAGCAGATGTCGCCCGTCGGGCTGACGCCGGTCGACGGCTCGCCGTACGACTTCCGCGGCGGCCGGGCGATCGGGTCGATCTCGATCGACAACGCGTTCACCGGCCTGGACGGCGCGTGGTCGGTGTCGCTGACCGACCCGGACAGCGGTGCCCGCTCGGTGCTGAGCAGCGACACCTCGTGGATGCAGTTGTTCACCGGTGAAGCAGTCGGCCGGACCGCGCTCGCGGTCGAACCGATGACCTGCCCGCCGGACGCGTTCCGCACCGGCCAGGACCTGATCGTCCTGCAACCGGGCGAATCGCACACAACTAGCTTTGCGGTGTCTGCTTCTTAGGAGAGGGTCGGCTTCTTAGGACCGGCTCCGTGGTCGCGGGCGACGGCCGCCAGTTGTTTGGCGGCGCGGCTCGCCCGCGATCCCTCGGAGGCCTGGATCGCGAGGATGCCGAGCCGGTTCTCGTCGGCGTCGAACAGCTGCAGCCACGCGTCTCCCGGCCGGAACCGCAGCGCGGTCACCTCCGACCACTTCAGCGTGTACGACTTGAACACGTTCCGCACGCGCAGACGGTCCGGGTACGCCGTGACGCGCAGCGTCGCCATCCGGTACAGGATCCACAGCACTGCCCCGAAGAAGGCCAGCAGCGTGAGCCGCTGGAACCAGTCGAACGTCTCCCGGGCGTCCGGCGGCAGCCGGAACCAGATCACGCCGAACACCGCGATCAGCGACAACCCCATGCCTGCCGACATCGCGGCCACCATTCTCGGGTGGAAGGTCAGCAGGCGATCGTCGGCAGCCACGTCGTACTCCGGGTCAGATTCGGCAGGCGTGGATGTCGGTGGTGAGAATGGCACGGGCACCGACCTCCCAGAGCTGGTCCATCAGACGCTGCGCCTCGGCGCGCCGGACCATCACCCGGACGGCGACCCAGCCCTGCCGGTGCAGCGGGGAGATGGTCGGCGATTCCAGGCCGGGCGCCACCGCGGTGGCCGCGTCGACATCCTCGGCACGGATGTCGTAGTCCATCATCACGTAGTTCCGGGCGATCAGCACACCCTCGAGCCGGCGGATCAGCTGGTGCATGCCGTTCGGCGTGATCTCCACGCCGTGCCGCTTGATCAGCACCGCCTCGGACTGCAGGATTGGCTCCCCGAACACCTCGAGCCCGGCCTGCCGCAGCGTCGTACCGGTCTCCACGACGTCCGCGATCACGTCGGCGACGCCGAGCTGGACGGCCGACTCGACCGCGCCGTCGAGCCGCACCACGGCGGCGGCGATCCCGTTCTCCGCCAGGTGGTCCTGCAGAACCCCGGCGTACGACGTGGCGATCCGCTTGCCGGCCAGGTCCTTCACGGAGTCCGCGACCCCGGGCCGCCCGGCGAACCGGAACGTGGAGGAGCCGAATCCGAGTCCCATCACGACGTCCGCGTCGGCGTGCGAGTCGAGCACCAGGTCGCGGCCGGAGATCCCGACGTCGAGCGTTCCCTCACCGACGTACACGGCGATGTCGCGCGGGCGGAGGTAGTAGAACTCGACCTCGTTGGCCGCGTCGGTGAGCGTGAGGTCCTTGGTCGACCGGCGCTGTTTGTAGCCGGCCTCGATGAGCATCTCGGTGGCCGCTTCGCTCAGCGACCCCTTGTTCGGTACTGCGACGCGCAGCATGGCACTGCCTTCCTCGGGTGATGTGAACCGGTGCTGTGGGGGCTGCTCCTACAGATGTCGGTACACGTCGTCGAGGTCCAGGCCGAGCGCGTGCATCATCACCTGGGCGTGGTAGAGCAGCTGTGACAGCTCCTCCGCGGCCCGGTCCTTGCCCTCGTGCTCGGCTGCCATCCAGGACTCGGCGGCTTCCTCGACCAGCTTCTTGCCGATCGAGTGCACGCCGGCGTCCAGCGCCGTCACGGTCCCGGATCCTTCCGGCCGTGTGCGCGCCTTCTCACCCAGTTCGGCGAACAGTTCGTCAAAGGTCTTCATCGCGCGCCCAGCCTACGGGTCGGCCCCGAACCCCTGCCCCGCAGGTCCGGTAGACGGACCGGATCCGTGCGTTACTGGATCCATGGAGGGACCTACGCAGATCTCTGTGATGCTCGCGGTCGAGGACGCGCCGGCCGCCGCGGCCTGGTACGCCCGGGCGCTCGGCGCCGTCGAACTGTGGAACCTGGGCAGTGTCATCGGTCTGAGCATCGGCGGCGCCCCGATCTTCCTCGGCGAGCCCGGGGAGAACATCTGGAAGACGCCGGCGGTGACCGGCGCCCCGACGGTGCGGATCGAGGTGTTCGTCGACGACCCGGACGGCTTCGTCGCGCGCGCGGTCGAGGCCGGGGCAGATGGGAGCTTCGACCCGGTCCGCGATCACGCCGTGCCGTGGGGCACGCATCGGCAGGGCTCGTTCCTGGATCCGTACGGACATCTGTGGTTCGTCGGGGACCGCTCGCCGTTAGGTCCCGGCGAGCGCGGCTGAGCGGGTGCGGGGTGGCGAGTGCGCGTCGACGTACCAGTCGTGGCCTTCTTGCAGTAGTTGCTTGACCATTCGGTAGTCGACGGTGTGGTTCTCGGTGCGCTGGTGGAACGGCGGTGGGTAGAACGCGTCGCCGACGAGTGCGACTCCGTCGGCGATCGCGATCACCGAATCCGGGGCGTGGTTGCCGCCGACATGCCGGAGTACGACGCCGGTCGGGAGGGTGAGCGTGTCGTCGAAGGTCTGGTCGGGGAGGACGATCCGGAAGCCGGTCCAGTCGGGGACGGCCAGGGCCCGGGCGCGGAAGCTCGGGCCGAGTTTCGGGTTCGCCTCGACCTGGTCGCGGAGGTAGCGATGGCTCCAGGGCCGGTCCGCCTCGTGCTGCAGGAGTTCGGTGGCGCTCGTGTGCGCGACCACGGTGACGTCGTCGGGCCAGGCGCAGGCGCCCCAGGTGTGGTCCCAGTGGTGATGCGTGTACACGAGCCACTTCGGCGCGGGCAGTCCGGCGGCCGCGATCGCCGTACCGATTCTCCGGGCGTGGTCGGGGCTGTTGCCGGCGTCGACGAGGACACTGCCGCGGTCGTCGGCGATCACCGCGACGGACGGGCGGATCGCGTCCGGGTCCGGGTCGTGCGGGAAGAGCCAGACCCGGCCGGTCAGGTGCTGCAGCATGTGGCCGACGATAGCGACATGCAGATACCCCGGAGAGTCCGCGAGCTCGGCATCACCGTCGGGACCTTGCCCACCGGCCCGCTCAACGCGATCACCGACGTCGCCGGGGTCCGGGTCGGCCAGACCACCATCACCGGCGACGGGCTGAACACCGGAGTGACGGCGATCGTCCCCGACGGGTACGCCGAGACGCTGCCGGCGGCTGTTGCGGTCGGCAACGGGTACGGGAAGCTGATCGGGACCACGCAGGTCGAGGAACTCGGGGTGATCGAGACGCCGATCCTGCTCACCGGCACGCTCAGCACGTTCCGGGTCGCCGACGCGCTGCTCAGCTGGCTGCTGGACCGCGATCCCCGGGCGACCAGCCTGAACCCGGTCGTCGGCGAAACCAACGACGGCCACCTCTCCGACATCCGCCGCCGCCCGATCACCCCGTCCCACGTTCACCAGGCGCTGGACACCGCCTCCCCGGATCTCCCCGCCGAAGGCTGCGCCGGCGCCGGAACCGGCACCACGGCCCTCGGCTACAAGGCCGGCATCGGCACCGCCTCCCGCACCCTGCCCAGCGGAGCTGTGGGCGCGTTGGTGCAGGCGAACTTCTCGGGAATGCTGACTGTCCTCGGCCGCGAGGTCCCCGCAGCGCCGATCGACGCGGACGGGAACTCCTGCATGATCGTGGTCGCCACCGATCTCCCGCTCGACGCGCGGCAACTCGGTCGCCTCGCCCGGCGCGCGATCTTCGCGATGGGTCGCGTCGGCTCCGACTTCGCCCCGGGGAGCGGCGACTACGCGATCGCCTTCACCACCGCCCAGGCCCCTGGTTTTCAGGACCGCGACCTCCGCGGACCGTTCCAAGCCGTCACCGAATCCGTCGAGGAAGCTCTCCTCAACTCACTCACCATGGCCCAGACCACCACTGGCTTCCGGGGCCGCACCGCCCACGCGGTCCCGCACGAGGTGATCCGCAACCTGACATAGGTTCACCCGATGGAGCATCGTTCCCGCGCCTGGATCACTCGCCGTCTCCGCTCCCTGGCGACCCTCGAACTCCTCAACATCCCGCTGCAGTACGTCGTGTGGTTCCGCATCGTCGACCTCCCCGGAACCGTCCCGAACCTGGTCGGCTTCGCCCTGTTCGCACTGCTCCTGGCCCAAGGCGCGACGTACTGGTCGGCGAAGCTCCGTCAGCTCCCGGGGGAACCACTCCCCGGCGCCCGCTGGTTCTCGCTCGCCCGTCGGTGGAACGTGCTGGTGCTCGCGGCCGGCTTACTCTTCGTTCTGGCGGCAGTGGTGCGAGACCCGGGCGCGACCACCGTGGTCGGGCTCGTGTTCGCCGTCGTCGCCGTGCTCGAGTACGTGAACTACTTCCACACCCAGCTCATGTACGACACGCCCGCCGACCTGCGCCAGCTGTTCAGCCGCGGTCTCCGACGCTCACACCTGGCGCGGGACCTCGCACGAACTGCTGCTTCGCAGTAGCGGTCAGCTGACTCCCGACAACCAGCGTCCCGAAGGCGACCACCGCCGCCACCGTCCGGATCGCGTGCGCCACCTGCCACCGATCGCGGACGTCGGCCCAGTCCGCCGGCGGGTGCTGCACCGACCACGACGCCTGATCCGCGTTGATCGGCAGGTTGATCGCCAACGTCAGCACGAAGACCAGAACCAGCAGAGCGAGAGCCACCAGCACGAACCGGCGACCGTTGCCACGTCCCCAGATCGCGAGCGCGACCGTCGTGACGATCGCCGGGATCAGCGTCACCGAAGCGAGCTTGTCCAACGAGTCCAGCTCGACCAGCCGCACCTGCGTGTAGACCGAAGCGCCGAACGATCTCAACGACAGCTCGAGCACCATCACGCACACCAGGAACCCCGCGAACAGCCCGCTGAAGAGCAAGCTCGCACTACGTACGATGCGCGCCATCAGTAGCCCACACCGACCGGCTGCCCGATCGTCGCGGCATCGTCGAGTACGGCGAGCATCGCGTGCGCGGCATCCGCCCGCGAGATCGAGTAGCTCCGCGTCACAGTGCCGCCGACAACTGTCCGGTACTTACCGGACAACTGCCCGTTCGTGAGCTTCGGCGGCCGGACAAGTGTCCACTCCGTCGCGCTCGCCTGGATCTCCGCCTCCATCACCCGAAGGTCGGCGTACACGTCGGCCGCAAACGCGTTGATCGCCGGGTAGACGATCCGCCGGTTGAAGAAGCTCTCGTCCGCTGGGATCGGCCCGAGTGGCGCCGCGCTGACCGCGACGAAGCGCCGTACCCCGGCCGTCTGCATCGCGGCGAGGATCGACTTCGTACTGCGGGACGCGACCGGACCGTCCTTGCGACCGCGCGGGCCCACGCCCGAGATCACCGCCGCACTCCCGTCGACCGCCTCGCGCAGTGGCTCGGCCGCGTCCAGACCAGGCACGCGAACCACCTCCAGCGACGGGTGCTCCACCTCGAACACCGACGACTTCCGCACCACCGCGGTCACCTTGTGACCCGCATCGAGTGCCTGCCGTACGACGTGGCCGCCGATCCCGCCCGTCGCACCGAACACCGTGATCCACATCCCGAACGCCTCCTTGCGCTACCGTGAATCTGATCTGCAACTCATATAGTACGGGAATCATAATATATGGAACAGACACAACCACGTGACCCACGCCACCGTCGCCGGACCGGCAACGAGATCAAGGGCGCGCTCCGCGACCTCCGGATCCAGCTCGCCCTGCTGAACCACCAGATCGGCGGCAAGCTGGCGCTGAAGGACGTCGACCTCGACTGCCTCGACGTCCTGGCTCGCAGCGGACCGCTCACCCCGAGCGCCCTCGCCCGCCAGGCCGGCCTGCACCCGGCCACGCTGACCGGGATCCTCGACCGCCTCGAACGCGGCGGCTGGATCGCGCGGGATCGCGCGCGGGCGGATCGGCGCAGCGTGACGATCCGCGTGCTGCCCGACCGCGGGATGGAGGTGTTCCGGCTGTACCAGCCGATGATCGGCGCGATGGACGACGTACTCGACGGCTACAGCGAGGACGAGCTCGCGGTGATCGCGGACTTCCTGCAGCGCAGCACCGAGGCCGGCCACCAGGCCAACGGCGAGTTGGCTCAGGAGTAGAGCTCGAGGAGTCTGCGTCCGAGCTCCTGCAGCTCGGCTCGCAGTTCCTGCGGTTCCAGTACTTCGACTGCGGCGCCGAAACGACTGAGCGCGGCCGCCGCGTTCGCGACCGACTCGATCGGGATCGTCGCCACGACGCTCCCGTCCGGCTCCGGCTCGGCCGCGGCGACCGCCTTGACCAGAGCCGGGAACGAGACGTCGTGCATCTTCGCGACCAGCGGCGCCGACACCCGGACGACGGCCTCGCCGGTGAAGCGGACCCGGTCGAAGCCCGCGAGGTGGTCCTGCCAGAACTGGGCGAGGCCGAAGTCCTCGTCGCGCTCGAACACCTCGTCGGTCGGCGTCAGGTCGAGGATGTTGGACACGCGGTACGTACGCAGTCCGCCGGGCGTGGCGGCGACGACGTACCAGCTGCCGTTCTTGAGGACGAGACCGTACGGCTCGAGGATCCGGTCGACCTCGCGGGGTTCCTCCCAGCGGCGGTATCGCACCTTCACGCGGCGGTCGTGGAGGACGGCGTCGGCGACGGCTGACAGGTGGGGCGAGTCCTCGGCGTCCTGGTACCAGGCGGGGAGGTCGAGGTGGAAGCGGTTCTTCAGCCGGCCGGCGCGGTCGCGTTGGTCGGGCGCGAGGGCGGCGAGCAGCTTGAGTTCGGCCGCGCTGGTCTCGGCGGTGAGGCCGAGGGCTGCTGCCGCGCCAGGCATCCCGACGAGGAACAGGGCGGCCGCTTCCTGTTGCGTCAGTCCGGTCAGGCGAGTGCGGTACCCCTCGACCAGTCGGTATCCGCCGGCGCGGCCCTGGTCGGCGTACACCGGAACCCCCGCCGCGGCGAGCGCCTCGACGTCGCGGTAAATCGTGCGCAGCGACACCTCGAGCTCATCGGCGAGCTCGCGCGCGGTCAGTTGCCGGCGCGTCTGCAGCAACAGCAGGATCGACAGCAGCCGGCTAGAACGCATACTCCGAGGTTAATCCCGATCGCTGCCATGATCTGTCAGGTTTTGCTCGCACGCTGGGCGGTATGACGACTTGGAGCAAGGTCACCGGCGACTTCGACTTCCTGAACGGGTACTTCGACGTCCACCACCGCACCCTGAAGAAGGCCTTCGCCGACTGCGACGAGTGGCTCGAGTACGACGGCACCACGACGGCGCACACGTACTTCGACGGCCAGATCAGCATCGACGAGATGCGCTTCCCGACGAAAGGCTCGTACGGGCTGTCGCTGCGGATCTTCGACCCGGAGGCCCGGCAGTGGAGCATCTGGTGGGTCAACAGCACCACGATGGAGCTCTACCCGCCGGTGCGTGGGGGCTGGAGTGCTGACGGTTCTCATTGCCGGCTGGTCGGGGAGGACACGCTGGACGGGGAGCCGATCCTGTGCAGCTACGAGTGGTCGGACATCACGCCCGACACCGCGCATTGGGAGCAGGCGTACTCCAACGACGGCGGCGCGACGTGGGAGACCAACTGGATCATGGACTTCACCCGCCGCTCCACTCCCCCGCCCGTGCTGGACATCCCGAAGATGACCGACGACTTCGACTTCCTCGTCGGACGCTGGTCCTTCCACAACCGCCGTCGCCGCCCGGTTCTCGGGGAGCCCTTCGTGTGGCACGAGTTCGACGCGGAACTGGAAGCGACCACGTACTTCGACGGCGCGATCAGCGTCGACGAAGGCTGGTACCCGACCGAAGGCTTCCGCGGCGCGACCTTCCGCCTCTACAACCCCGAGGCGAAAACCTGGTCCATCCACTGGATCAACAGCCAACGCGGCCACCTCGAAACCCCCGTCATCGGCACCTTCACCGCCGAAACCGGCACCTTCGAAGGCCCCGACGAACTAGACGGCCGGCCCATCGACGTCCGCTTCCTCTGGACCCGAGGCACCAACAAGGCGTCCTGGACCCAATCCTTCTCCACCAACAACGGCCATTCCTGGACCGACAACTGGCAAATGACCCACACCCGCCAGCACTAACCCACGCGCCCTGTGGCGACGCGACCCCGGACCTGAACACCGAGGCCCGACGGGAACGGCTGACGATTCGCGCGGAACCTCGGACACCCTTTGAGGACTGAGCACAAGCTATTGCCTGTCCGCAGTCATCAGGGCGTATCCGAAGTACCGGTTGCCTGAGGGCTGTGGTGTCGCGACGCCCGAGGGTCTGCGGGACTGCTTGACTCTCTGGTTGGCTGAGACTTGATGATGGCGGGGTGGCTGACGAACTGGTGACGATCGGGACGTTCTCGATGCTGACGGGATTGTCGATCCCGACGCTTCGTCACTATGACGACATCGGTCTGTTGCGGCCGGCCACGGTCGACGCGCGGACGGGATACCGGCGGTACGACGTGTCTCAGGTCGAAACCGCACGACGGGTCGGGCTGCTGCGACAGGCTGATCTACCGACGGAGGCGATCGCCCGGATCCTCGACGGTGACGTCTCCGACGCCCATGAGGTCATCGCGCGGCACCGCTCCGCGCTCCGGCGGCGAACCGAGCAGATCGAGGCCCTGCTGGATCGACTGGAACAGGACCTAGAAGGAGTTCCCCCGCAGATGACATCGGCAACTGATTTCGCGCTGGCGACCATCAACATCGGCGTCGACTCCCCGGAAGCGCTGGACGTCGCGTGCACCTTCTGGGGCGAGCTGCTCGGCGTCCAACTGGAGGACTGGGGCAGCGGGAGCCGACAGGTCGTCCTCGGCGAGGGCGACGCCATCAGCTTCCTCAACGTCCGGGTGCGGTCGGCGGACGAGCCGCAGTACGGACACAGGTCCGCGTTCGGCCTCGGCGTACTCGGTCTCGACGAGGCCCATCGGCGAGCTCTGTCCGCCGGCGCCACCGAGCACTACCCGCCGACAGACGGCGAGAACATGCCCCGCCACTCGCGCTTCGCCGACCCAGTCGGCAACCGCATCGTCCTCTGGGAAAGCGCGAGATGACGCGCACGACCAACTTCAGTCGCCTGCTAGACGAACCTCGGACACCCCTTGGGGACTGGGCAACGGCTATTGCTTGTCCACACTCGCCAGGGCGTATCCGAAGTACCCGGGCGACCGCCAAGCCGTCACCTCGGGCGGCAACCGGCACGCGGCAGCGCCGCCAGCTCGGCGGCCGTCACGGGCCAGTCAGCCTGTGGTGACGCGACCGCCCGAGGCTCGACGGGACTGCTTGACGGTTTGCAGGGAACCTCGGACACCCTTTGAGGACTGGGCACAAGCTATTGCTTGTCCGCAGTCGCCCGGGGGTATCCGAAGTACCCGGGCGACTGCCACCTCGTCGCCTCGGGCGGCGCCGGCTGGGTGCGGGGGCGGCTACGCCAGTTGGCGGACGGCTGCGAGGGTGGAGAGGGCGGCTTGGGTGGCTTCGTAGCCTTTGTCTTCTCGGCTGTCGGGGAGGCCGGCTCGGTCGAGGGCCTGGGGGTCGTTGTCGCAGGTGAGTACGCCGAAGCCGACCGGTACGCCGGTGCTGACGCCGACCTGCATGAGGCCTTCGGTGGCCGCTTGGCAGACGTACTCGAAGTGTGGGGTGTCGCCGCGGATGACCACGCCGAGCGCGACCACCGCGTCGTACCCGGACTTTGCCGCATGCAACGAAGCGACTGGGAGCTCGAAGGAGCCCGGCACGCGTACGACGGTGTACGAAGCGCCGGAGTCCTCGCAGGCCCGTACGGCGCCGGCGAGCAGCCCGTCGGTCACCTTGGGGTGCCACTGGGCCGCGACGATCGCGACCCGGGCGCCTTCGACCCGCGGGACCTCGATGGTGGGTGCTCCACTACCCGACATCAGCCGGCTCCGTTCTCTTCGGTCAGCAGGCCACCAGGCAGGTGGTGACCCATTCGATCGCGCTTGGTGCGCAGGTACCGCAGGTTGTGCTCGGTCGGGTCGATCGAGATCCCGCGCCGCTCGATGACCTCGATGCCGTAGCCCTGCACCCCGGCGAGTTTGTCGGGGTTGTTGGTCAGCAGCCGGGCCTCCTTCACGCCCAGGTCGGCCAGGATCTGCGCCCCGGTCCCGTAGTCGCGAGCGTCCGCCGGCAGCCCGAGATCGAGGTTCGCGTCGACCGTGTCCCGCCCCGCGTCCTGCAACTCGTACGCCTGCAGCTTGTGCAGCAGTCCGATCCCGCGCCCCTCGTGACCGCGCAGGTACACCACCACGCCACCCTCGGCCGCGACCTGCCGCATCGCCTCGTCCAGCTGCGGTCCGCAGTCGCATCGCAGCGATCCGAACACGTCCCCGGTCAGACACTCGGAGTGCAGCCGCACGAGCGTCGGCCCGTTCCCGATCTCACCACGCACCAGCGCGAGCTGCTCCGACCCGTCCACCGTGTTGCGGTAGCCATGCGCCACAAAGTCGCCGTACCGCGTCGGTAGGGTCGTTGTCGCGACGCGCTGGATCTGCGACTCGGTTCGCCGCCGGTACCTGATCAGGTCGTCGATCGACACCAGTACGAGCCCGTGCTCGTCGGCGAAGGCTCGCAGTTCGAGGCCGCGCTTCATCGTCCCGTCGTCGTTCACCATCTCGGAGATCACCGCAGCCGGCGTCAGCCCGGCGATGCGCGCCAGGTCGATCGACGCCTCGGTGTGCCCGGGCCGGACGAGTACGCCGCCCTCGCGAGCACGCAGCGGGAACACGTGCCCCGGCTGTACCAGGTCGTACGGTTCCGAGGCCGAGTCGGCGAGCACCCGGATCGTCCGCGCCCGATCGGCCGCCGAGATACCGGTGCTGATTCCGTCCCGCGCGTCCACGGAGATCGTGTACGCCGTCCGCATCCGCTCCCGGTTGTGCGGTGTCATCAACGGGATGCCGAGCCGGTCCAGCTCCGCACCCTCCATCGGCACACACACCACACCCGAGCTGTACCGGATCAGGAACGCCAGCAGCTCCGGCGTCGCCTTGGAGGCCGCGAAGATCAGGTCGCCCTCGTTCTCGCGGTCCTCGTCGTCGACCACGATCACCGGTCGCCCGGCGCGGATCTCGTCGATCGCGTGCTCGATCGTGTCGAGCTTCAGTACGTCACCCATCTAACCCACCACCACCGGTTCGGGAGTCTGGATCCGCGCACGGTTCTGGATCTTCCACCACGACGCGAACCCGAGGACACAGAACAGCCCGTAGACGACGTACATCGTCGCCGACGGGTAGAACTTGGCTTGCACCAGCAGCGGTACGCCGACAATGTCGACGGCGACCCAGATCAGCCAGAACTCGACGAAACCACGCGCCATCCCGTACGTGGCCAGGATCGACCCGGTCAGGATCCACGCGTCCCACTGCGGACCCCAGGAGCCGAGTTCACGCAGGACGAAGTACGCGATCGCGTAGAGCACGACCGCGATACCGCCGAGCTCGAGCCGCTCGCGGGCGGTCGCCCACCGCGGCTGGACGGCCGCGGCCGCGCCACCGTGGCGGGTCTGGTACCACCGGTACCAGCCGTAGAGGCTGACGATCGCGAAGAACACCTGCCGCCCGGCCTGCCCCCACAGGTCCTTGTCCTGCGGGGTGTCGAAGATCCCGCCGACGAAGACCGTGAACAGCAAGACGTTGCCGACGATGCCGACCGGCCACGCGGACACCAGCCGGCGCATGCCGAACAGCGCGCTGGCCAGACCGAACACGTTGCCGACGATCTCCCGGACCAGCACCGGCGAGCCCGCGATCGTCACCTGCGAGGTGAGCAGCCAGTCGATCGGGTTCACCGGTTGCCTCCGTTGTCCTTCACGTTGCCTCCGGCAAGAAGTCTCTCCACGTACTTCGCGATCACGTCGACCTCGAGGTTGACCGTGTCACCCACCGCGTTCCGCCCGAGCACGGTCAGCTCCAGCGTGGTCGGGATCAGGCTGACCCCGAACGTCCCGGACGCGTCGTCGACGTCGGTCACGGTCAACGACACCCCGTCGATCGCGATCGAGCCCTTCTCGGCGATGTACTTGAGGATCTCCGGCGACGTCGCGATCCGGACGTCCTCCCAGTGCTCCCCCGGCGTCCGGCTCGCGATCGTGCCGACGCCGTCGACGTGGCCTTGGACGATGTGCCCGCCGAGCCGGGCGTGCGCGGTGACGGCCCGCTCGAGGTTGACCGGCGAACCTTTCGCCAGGCCGCCGAGGCTGGTCCGTTGCAGGGACTCGCGCATCACGTCGGCGGTGAACAGACCGTCGCCGTACTCGACGACTGTCAGGCAACAGCCGTTGACCGCGATCGAGTCGCCGTGGCCGGCGTCCGAGGTCACCTTCGGCCCGCGGATGGTGAGCCGTGCGGCGTCGCCGTCCAACAGGTCCAGGGACTCGACGGTGCCGAGTTCTTCGATGATGCCGGTGAACATCTACTTTCCTCCCAGAGGAACCAAGGTCAGCCGGACGTCGTCACCCAGCCGGGTGACGTCCGCTAGCTTGAACCGCCGCAGGTGGTCGATCGATTCCGCGCCGAGGTCGCCGACCGCGGCGAACCCGGAGCCGAGCACGGCCGGAGCGACGTACGCGACGATCTGGTCGACCAGGCCGGCGCGCACGAACGCGGCGGCCAGCGTCGGGCCGCCCTCGAGCCACAGGTGCCGGATGTGCCGGTCGTCCAGCTGCCGCAGCACCTCGGCGGGATCGTGGGTCGGCAGCAGCAACGTCTGCGCGCGGTCGTTGCGGACCCGCGCCGTCTCCGGGATCTCCCGGTCGCCGACAACGACCCGCAACGGCTGCCGGGCCGCGGGTACGTCGTCCTCGTCGCGGACCGTCAGCTCGGGGTCGTCGTCGAGCACGGTCTGGGTGCCGACGGCGATCGCGTCGCACTCCGCCCGGTGCCGGTGCACGTCGGCGCGCGCGATCGGGCCGGTGATCCACTTGCTCGTCCCGTCCGGCGCCGCCGAGCGCCCGTCGAGCGTGGTCGCGAACTTCCAGGTGACGAACGGCCGACCGACCCGGACGCTGTGCAGCCAGACGTGGTTGACCGCCTCGGCCTCGTCCCGCAGAACGCCCTCGACGACCTCGATGTTCTTGTTCCGCAGCTTGTCGGCACCACCGGCCGCGGTCCGGTTCGGATCGGGTACGGCGTACACGACGCGTGCGATCCCGGCCTCGATCAAGGCGTCCGCACACGGACCGGTCCGGCCGGTGTGATTACACGGCTCCAGCGTCACGTACGCCGTCCCGCCGCGGGCGCGCGACGCGGCCATCCGGAGCGCCTCGACCTCGGCATGCGGGCCACCGGCAACGGCATGGAAGCCCTCGCCGACCGGGTGCCCGTCGCTGCCGGTGATCACACAACCGACCACCGGGTTCGGATGGGTGCTGCCGGTCCCCTTCGCGGCCAACTCGACAGCACGCCGCATCCAGGCGACATCAATCGGCGACGCGTTGCTCACTGCTCACTGGTCCCTCGTCGTCACGGACGCACTACCGGGGTCTCGTGACGACCGGCGACCACGCTCCGCCACCCGATCTCGCCGTACGCCGTGTGACGCGCGCACCGCCCGACCGGACGTCAGAGCACACCCGCCGACCGCGTGCGCCTCCCATCCGGACTTTCACCGTCGGTCCTGGAATTCCACCAGGTCAACCGGTCGCCGAACTGCGACGACCGGGTCGCGGACTGTCACCGCCGGCTCGGAATTACACCGACCCCGGAGCACGCGAGTGGGTTCACTCGTGCTTCAAGTATGCCCTCCTCCGCAACCCACACCACGACCCAGGTCACATCGTGGTCGGACCGGAGGACCTCCGCGGGTCTCCTCCGGCTCAGCGGAGCAGGAACCAACTGGCAGCGCCGAGCAGGCCGGCCGCACCGGTGAAACACGTGACCGCGACAACGACCAGCGTCCGCCGCCCCCGGTTGGCCCGCTGCGCCGGCGGAGCCACCGCCTCCGTCGCGGTGCCGGTGGGCGGTCGCTGTGCCGGCGGAGTGACCGCCTCGGTCGCGGTGGAGGCGGGCGGCAGCGGGGGCAGGTGATCGAAGACCTCGGGTGCGTCCGGGTCGTCGGCCCACGGCGTCGTACCGGCGGCCGGGAGCGCGCCGCTGGCGGCGAGCAGACGCCCGGCCGCGCTCGCGGACTCCGGCCTGCCGGACGGATCGCTCGACGTGGTCCGGCGGACGAATTCGCCGAGCGGACCGTCGACCGCCGGCCGGGCGCCGTCCGTGCCCGGCCGTTCACCGGTCAGCAGCTCGACGGCGACGGCGCCGACGGCGTACAGGTCCTGACGTGGGTCCGGGTCCGCGCCGGCCAGCTGCTCGGGCGCCAGGTATCCCGGCGTACCGAGGACGGTGCTGTGCCTGGTCATCCGTGGCTCGTCCAGCACCGCCGCGACGCCGAAGTCCGACAACCGGAGGTGCGGCCATCCCCGGCCCGTCACGTCGAGCAGCAAGTTGGCGGGCTTCACATCGCGGTGGACGACGCCGGCGGCATGCACCGCGGACAGCCCGTGCAACAGCTGATCGAGCAGTACGGCGACGTACGACGACGGCAGCGGCCCGTGGTCTCCGAGCAGTGTCGCGACGGACCCACCGTGCACCAGGTCCATCGCGAACACCACCTTGTCGTCGTCCGCGGCCCACCCGTGCGGAGCGACCACGTGCGGGTGCTCGATCCGCAACGACTGCTCCCGCACGAACCGCAGCAGCGTCGCCGCATCATGCTGCCCGAGCACCTTGGCCGCGACGTACCCCGTGCGCCGCCGGTCCCACGCCCGCCAGACCGATCCCATACCGCCGGTCGCGATCAGATCGATCAGCTGATACCGCCCCGCGAAAGCCTCCACCCACCAGAAACTACCGTCCCGGCGGACCCTGAGGCGGACCCTGGTGCGGACCTTGCGGCGGTCCCTGGGGCGGGTACTGCTGCCACGGCTGCGCGACGGCCGGCTTCTTCCGCAGGCGCAGTACGGCGAAGGCACCGACCAGCACGAGGAGGAGCGCACCGCCACCGAGTCCGGCGATCAGGCCGAGCGGAGCACCGTCATCGGTGTCGGCGCCCTCCTTGACCGGACCGCCTGCCTCGGTCTTGTCACCCGAACCGGGCTCGGCAGGCGTCTCGCTCGTACCCGGCGTCTCACTCGCCGACGGCGTCTCGCTCGCGGTCGGCGTCACCGAGTCGCCCGACACCGGGGTGGCACCGTCGACGTACTGCGGCTTACCGGCGCCGGCCGTCCCCGGCACACCGACGGTCAGCGTCATCGGGACCGTGAACGCCGTGTCGTCGGCCTTCCGGGTCATCGAGACGATGATGTAGTACACGCCAGGCGTCGAGGTACCGGTGTCGGAGTTGTTGGCACCGTCACGGTTCAGGTAGCGGATCTCCTTGGTGGTGATCGCTTGGGTCACGCCCCGCCCGGTCAGCACGCCGCGCTTGCCGCCCGGACCGCCCGGCACCTTCTTGGGGAAGACCGCGAACGCCTCCTCGCCGGTCGGGGAGATGACGGCGGTGTCCAAGTAGCGCAGGCCCACGATCCGCCCAGCCGCCTGGGACAGCTGCGGCACCGTCGCCTGGGCCTGGATCCGCTGGCCCCAGTCGGCCTTGATCTTGTAGATCTGCAGCTCGCCCGGCAGCAGCGTGGTCTTGTAGGTCCCCGGCTGCAGCAGCGGCGCGTCGGGGAAGCTCGAGCCCGGCACGATCTCGCGCGGGTTCGTCACCGGCATCGCGGTCCACGTCGGGTCGTCCGCCCCGGCCGGCAGGCTCGTCGTCGAATCGACCGGCGGCTCCTCGTCGACCCGGAGCTCGAACGGGACGTCCTTGATCTCCCGGAAGTCCTTGCCAGGATCAACCGTCAGCAGCAACTGCTCGGCCTGCGCGCAGGTCTTGTTCGTCTTGTCGTACTTCGCCCAGCTCGACGCCGTGCCGGTCGCAAATCCCTGGTCGCCCTCCTGGATCCGGGGGAAGCTGCGGCCGCAATCCTCCCCGTCGAGGGTCTTCAGCCGCAGCTCGGTCTGGATGACCAAGCTCTTGGCACCGGCGGGCCGCCGGAAGCTGAGCCCCGTACGCAAGGTCGAGCCGGTGATCGTCCGCTTGATCAGGTAGTGCTTGGGCTGGTCGAGCAGGTCGAACTTGTCCGAGTAAAGGCCGGGGGTGACCACCGGGGCAGCCTCCGGCGCCGCGGTCCCCTCGACCGGCGTCCCGGAGATCCGGAACGGGCGGAAGGCACGGGTCGAGAGCCGGCCCAGCCCCTCCTCGAGATCGATCGTCGAGTCGGCGTCGTAGTAGTCGCCGCGCCCCTCGCGGGCGATGCACTGCAGATCCGTCCGCGCCTTGCCCTGCACGCGGAACCCGACGACGTCGATCTTCAGATCGATGCCCTGCTTGGCGATCTCCTTGGCCACCACGCACGGATCCGGCGCACAGGTGGCCTCCCCGTCCGACACCAGCACGATCGTCCGCTGGCCGCTGGGCCCGAGGTCCTTCGCGGCCTGCTGCAGCGCGTACCCAATCGGGGTCTCGCCGAACGGCTTGTACTTCGCGATCGCGGCCAGCAACTGCGGCCGGTTGCCGGTGCCGATCGGGACGGTCAGCTGGGTGTCGGTGCAGGCACCCGGCTGGCTGCGCTTGAACACGGTCGCGCCGTACACCCGCAGACCGACCTGCGCGTTCTCCGGGAGCTTGCCCACCACCTGGGTGAGCGCCGTGCGGGCCGCGACGATCTTGGTCTTGCCGTCGCCGGCCGGTTCCTTCATCGAGCCGGACGAGTCCAGCACCATGACGAGCTTGCCGTCGCCGGCCGGGTCGGGGTCAGCCGCCGCGGTCCCGGTCGTGAGTCCGGACAGGACGCCGATCAGTGTGATGGCGAGGAGTGCCCACACCGCCGGGCGGCGGTGTCTGTGCAGAGCCGTCATCGTTCCTCCAGTGAGATTCGCTGCCGCAAACATTCTCAGTTTGCAATAGCAAATGTCAAGTCGATTCCAGGCTGCAGCGGTACTGGAAATTTGCGATCGCAACTGCGAAGATGATTTGCATCGGTCACGAATGACTGATGGTCGGAGGGAGTGCCGGGATGGACCAGACAGCACACAACCTGCAGCAGCAGATCGAGCTGTACGGCGAGACGCTCGGCGAGGTCGGCCGCCGCGTCGCGCCGCCACTGGGCCTGACCCAGAGCGCCCTCGCGCAGGTGATCGGCCTGTCGGCACCGATGCTGTCCCAGCTGATGAGCGCGCAACGGGTGAAGATCGGGAACCCGGCCGTGGTGGCCCGGTTACGCGCCGTCTCGCAGCTCGCCGACCTGGCCATCGCCGGCGAGATCAACCCCGTGGACATCCCGGCCGAGCTGGACCGGATCCGCGCCGTCACCGGTGCTGTCACTGGGGCCACCACGACGCATCTCCGCCGCGCCTCCGGCGGCCCGGCGGAGGCGGCTCAACCGTCGCCCACGATGCCTTTCGCTGTCCCGAGCGGCCTGGCCGCGGACGCGCCGACTGCTGCCTGGCCGGCGGGCGGCGTACCCCAGGATCCCGCCGCGCCGCTCCCCGCGCGGGTCGTCGTACGACAGCTCCAGGACCTGCTCCGCGACATCGCCTCCGCCGACGAGATCCAGCGCGCCGCCGCGGCCGCGGCCACCGAGTCCCCGGCGATCGCCGAGCTCCTCCTCGCCTACGGCACCGGCAGGACCGCCGACGCCCTGGCCCACTACGAGCAACACCACACCTGATCCACCACCTGCCCGCGCTGAGCGGGGGTCCTGCGGGTCAGGCGGTGCCGGCGGGCGGATGACTGGCCCGGAGGCGAACGAACCGGCGTCGACCCTCGGTATCTCGTGCGCCGATCAACCGACGGCCGCGTTCGCGCACGCCCGTGATCTCGCGGGCCGACGCTGTGTTGTGGGGCCAATGGCGTGTTGTAGCGGGCCAGTGGTTCCACAAAGTGCCAGTGACGCCGGGCGCGTTCGGGGTGAGACGCGTCACGGCCGACTGTTGCCCAGGGCATGGGTTGAGCGTTGATATAGCACAAGGCGAGTGGACATTCGGGGTCGTCTCACGGGTTGTCGGCGCAGGAATTCAAGGGCACGGGGTGGTGTTGTTGCGCCGTGCGGGCGGATCTGCCTGCGTCGGGTGAGTGTGTGAGGAGAACTGTGGTGCGCGGGTTCGGCGCTGTGCGGCGGGTTGTGGGGGTTGTGGGGACGATCGGCCTGCTGGGCGCGATGGTTGCTTGTGGCAGCGACGACGGGAAGGCCGCGGACGGGCCGGATCTGGGGCTGATGAAGGCGGGCACGCTGCGGATCGGGACGCTCACCGACGCGCCGCCGAACGTGTACGTGAAGGACGGCAAGTTCACCGGGTTCGACAACGACCTGATTACCGCGGTCGCGGCGAAGCTGAACCTGAAGCCCGAGTTCGTCGGCACCGACTTCTCCGCGCTGCTCTCGCAGGTGAACGGTGGCCAGTACGACCTCGGCAGCTCGTCGATCACGATCACCGAGGCGCGCAAGAAGACCGTTGCGTTCAGCAACGGCTACGACTTCGGCTACCTCGGGCTGAACACCACCAAGGACTCCGGCATCACGAAGTTCGACCAGCTGCCGGGCAAGCGGGTCGTGGTGGTGCAGGGCACCGTCCAGGACGACTACGCCACCCAGAAGAACCTGAACCCGGTGCGGGTGCCGAACTACAACGCCGCGCTCGGTCAGCTGAAGGCCGGTACGGCGGACGCGTGGGTCTCGCCGGCCGAGATCGGCGAGAAGATGGCGAAGGAGCAGGGCGGCGGCACGGTGGTCCTGGCCGCGAAGGAACTGAGTGACGCGCCGATGGCGTTCGCGGTGGCGAAGAACAACGACAAGCTCCGCGAGGCGGTGAACAAGGCGCTCGACGAGGTGATCGCGGACGGTACCTGGACCAAGCTCGTGGAGCAGTACTACCCGGGTCGCGCCGTACCGGCGAACTTCAAGCCGGGCAGCGGGTCGGCCAAGTTCGCGACGCCCAAAGCCTGATGGACATCTGGTCCACCCTGAGTGACACCTTCCTCGACTGGGGGTCGATGAAGCAAGTCCTGCCCGAGATGCTGAAGGTCGGGCTGGTCAACACTCTGATCCTGGCGGCCGCCTCGGTCGTGCTGGGCACTGTGCTCGGCATGATCGTGGCGGTCCTCGCCCTGTCCACGAAGCCGTGGCTGCGGTGGCCGGCGAAGATCTACACCGACATCTTCCGCGGTCTGCCCGCGATCCTGACCATCCTGCTGATCGGTCAGGGCCTGTCCCCGATCACCCGGCACTGGTGGGGTCCGAACCCCTATCCGCTGGGCATTCTCGCGTTGTCGCTGATCGCCGCGGCGTACATCGGTGAGATCTTCCGTTCTGGCATCCAGAGCGTGGAGAAGGGGCAGCTCGAGGCGGCCCGTGCGCTCGGGTTCAGCTACACCGACGGCATGCGGCTGGTGGTGATCCCGCAAGGGGTACGGCGGGTGCTGCCGGCGCTCGTGAACCAGTTCATCGCGCTCGTGAAGGAGTCCAGCCTGGTCTACTTCCTGGGCCTGCTGGCGAGTCAGCGCGAACTGTTCCGGATCGGCCAGGACGCGGCCGCGACGAACGGCAACCTCTCCCCCTTGCTGCTCGCGGGCATCTTCTACCTGGTGATCACCGTCCCGCTGACCCACCTCGTGAACCACTTCGACAAGCGTTTGCGGGAAGGACGTCCGGCCGAGACCGACGACGTGGAACTGGAGGAGCTCGCGCATGCAAACCGTTGAGGCGGCCAGCCTGGAAGTCGCCGGAGTCGAGCTCGCCTTCGGCACCAACAAGGTCCTGCGCGGCGTGAATCTCGCCGTACCGGCTGGGCAGACCGCGTGTGTGATCGGTCCGTCGGGGTCCGGGAAGTCGACGTTGCTGCGTGCGATCAACCGGCTACTCGAACCGGATGCCGGCGATGTGTTGCTGGGTGGCGAGTCGGTACTGCGGGGCGATCCCGACGTACTGCGGCGGCGGATCGGGATGGTGTTCCAGCACTTCAACCTGTTCCCGCACAAGAGCGTGCTCGACAACATCACGCTGCCGCTGCGCAAGATCAAGAAGCTCGACGCCGACGCCGCGCAGACCACGGCGCGCGCGCAGCTCGAACTGGTCGGCCTTGCGCACAAGGCCGCGGCGCGACCCGGGAACCTGTCCGGCGGCCAGCAACAGCGCGTCGCGATCGCGCGCGCGTTGGCGATGACGCCCGAGGTGATGCTGTTCGACGAGGCGACGTCGGCGCTCGACCCCGAGCTGGTCAAGGGTGTGCTGGCGCTGATGGCGGACCTCGCGCAGGCCGGGATGACGATGGTCGTGGTGACGCACGAGATGGGGTTCGCGCGGGAGGTCGCGGACCAGGTCGCGTTCATGGATCAGGGTGTGGTGGTCGAGTCCGGCGTACCTGAGCAGATCTTCAGTGCCGCCGAGTCGCCGAGGTTACGTCAATTCCTGTCACAAGTGCTCTAGCGTGGTGCTTGTGAGGAAGTGAGCCACCCACCGCCCTGGGGGGAAGATGGCCGTTCGCTTGACGCGTGCGGGAAATCGGGCCGTCGGCCTGGTGATCCTGATGCTGGTGAGTACGGTGATCGGCACCGTCGTGGTGTCGACCGCGAGGTCACCGGCCAAGTCAGCCGTGCCCACTCCCGCCGCGGCGGCTCCGGCGGCCGGTACACCCGGCGCGACCCCCTCGCCGACCAAGACGCCGCTGCCGATGAAGTACGTCGTACTGACGTTCGACGACGGGCCTGACATCGAGTACACCCCGAAGGTGCTCGACGTGCTGGCGCAGTTCGACGCCAAGGCGACCTTCTTCGAGGTCGGGAAGAACGTGGTCAAGCATCCCGAGCTGACCAAACGGATCCACGAAGCCGGCCACAGCGTGCAGAACCACACCTGGGACCACGCCGACCTGCGCAAACTCGGTGCGGCCGCGTTCCAGAAGGAGGTCACGTCGACGGACCAGGCGATCCGGGCGCAGACCGGGACTACGCCTGGATGCCTGAGGCCGCCGTACGGCGGGGTGAGCGCGACCGTCCGGCAACGCGCGCTCGCGATGCACAAGGACCTCGTGGTCTGGACCGTCGACTCCCGCGACTGGACCAAGCCCGGTACGGCGGCGATCGCGCAGCGCGTACTCAAGAACGTCCACAGCGGATCGGTGATCCTGATGCACGACGGCGGCGGCAACCGCACGCAGACGGTCGCGGCACTGCCCGCGATCCTCAAGGCCCTGAAGGCGCAGGGCTACGGCTTCCGCACGCTGACCTGCTAGGCGAGTTTGGACACCAGCGGTACGACGTCGGCGATCGACGCGACGATCCGGGTCGGGCGGTACGGGAACCGCTCGACCTCGTGCTCCCCGGTCGACCCGGACAGTACGAGCACGCTTCGCAGACCCGCTTCGAGACCGCTGATGATGTCCGTGTCCATGCGGTCCCCGATCATGACGCTCGTCTCGGAGTGGGCCTCGATCCGGTTCAGCGCGCTGCGCATCATCAGCGGATTCGGCTTGCCGACGAAGTACGGCGCGACGCCGGTCGCGCGGGTGATCAGCGCCGCCACCGAGCCGGTCGCCGGCAGCGGTCCCTCCTGCGACGGGCCGGTCGGGTCCGGGTTGGTCGCGATGAACCGCGCGCCGTCGGTGATCAGCCGGATGGCCTTGGTGATCGCCTCGAACGAGTACGTCCGGGTCTCACCGAGTACGACGTAGTCCGGGTCGCGTTCGGTCAGTACGTAGCCGATCTCGTGCAGCGCCGTGGTCAGCCCCGCCTCCCCGATCACGTACGCCGAGCCGCCCGGCCGCTGGTCGTCCAGGAACTGGGCGGTGGCGAGCGCGCTGGTCCAGATCGCGCCCTCCGGGATGTCGATACCCGCGGCCAGCAGTCGGGCCCGGAGATCGCGCGGGGTGAAGATCGAGTTGTTGGTCAGCACCAAGAACTTCTTGCCCGACACCTGCAGGGCCGCGATGAACTCGTCGGCCCCGGGGATGGCGCGCTCCTCGTGCACCAGGACGCCGTCCATGTCCGTCAACCAGCTCTCCACCGGTTTGTGCTCGGTCACCCGGCTCATCGTAGTCGGGCCGCCGGAATTGTCGGTGGCCGACGCCAGAATGCACGCATGGAGCTGTCCGGGTATCGGGAGTTGTGGCGTGCGCGTGGCGTGATGGCGCTGTTGGTGTCCTCATTGCTCGCTCGACTACCCATGCTCGCGACGATGGTGCCGATCGCGTTCCTGGCGAAGGACGCGAGCGGCTCGTTCGGCTGGGCCGGTGTCGTCGCAGCTGCCTACTCGGTCGGTACGGCGTTCGCCGGGCCGCTGTGGTCACGAGCGGCCGACCGGCGCGGGCCGCGCGGCGTGCTGCTGGTGACCGGGATCGCGTGGAGCGTCGCATTGCTGGCCATCGCTCTGCTGCCGGCCGGGCTGTATCGCGTGCTTCCCGCGGTCGCGGTGATCGCGGGTGCGCTGGTGCCACCGGTCTCACAGACGCTGCGTGCCGCGTGGCCGCGGGTCGTCGAGGGTCCGACGCTCCGGACGGCGTACTCCGTGGACGCGACGGCGCAGGAGTTGTTGTTCATGGTCGGGCCGATGATCGGGGCGACCGCCGTGAGCGTGGCGAGCCCACGTCTCGGTGTCGTGCTCGCGGCGGCGATGTCAGCGGTCTTCATCTGGTGGTACGCACTGCGACAACCGAAGCCGCTCCCCCACGACGCGCAGACCGCCAGGCCACTGACCGCGCGTCAGTTGCTCTGGCATCGGCACCGGTTGGCGCTGATCCTCGCGTTCGGCCTGTGGATCACGTCGTTCAGCGGGATCTCGCTCGGCATCGTGGCGTTCGCCGACGAGCACGGCCAACGGCTGATCGCCGGGATCTTCGAGGCCGCGTGGGCGTTCGGCAGCCTGGTCGGTGGTGCCGTCGCCGGTGCGTTGCCCGCGCGACGTACGTCGTACGTGTGGCGGCGGGCCGCGCTGGTCGGGTTCGGGATGCTGTTGTGCGTGTTCGCGACCTGGTCACCGCCGTCGCTCGGGATCGCGCTGATGCTGTCGGGGCTGACGTTGGCGCCGGCGATCGGTGCGGTGTACGAGCGGTTGGGTGCGCTGACGCCTGACGGCGCGCGGACCGAGGCGTTCGGGTGGATGAGCAGCGCGGCGACGGCCGGCGGGGCGATCGGGGCCGCGATCTCCGGCGCGCTGATCGAGTCGTTCGGCGTGCGCTACGTATGGTTGCTCGCCGCGGTGCTCGCGGTGCTGGCGACGGTGTTGCTGCTGCGGATCCCGCCGGATCGGGCGGCTCAGCCGGAGCCTGAGTTACCGGCCGCCGGCCTGCTCGGCGAGACCGCGTAGCTTCTCGACCATCGCGTTCGGGTCGTCGGCGGCGTACACGGCCGAGCCGGCCACGAACACGTCGGCGCCGGCCTCGGCGCACCGCTCGATCGTCTCGACCGACACCCCACCGTCGATCTCGATCCACAGGTCCAGACCGTGCTTGTCGAGCAACTCGCGGGTACGCCGGATCTTCGGGACGCAGACGTCGAGGAACTTCTGCCCGCCGAAGCCCGGCTCCACGGTCATGATCAGGATCATGTCGAGCTCGGACAGCAGGTCCTCGTACGGCTCGATCGGGGTCGCGGGCTTGAGCGCCATCGCCGCCCGCGCGCCCTTGGCCCGGATCTCCCGGGCGGTCCGGATCGGCGCCTTGCAGGCCTCGACGTGGAACGTGATGCTCGACGCGCCCGCCTCGGCGTACCCCGGGGCCCAGCGGTCCGGGTCCTCGATCATGAGGTGGCAGTCGAGCGGCGTGTCGGTCGCCTTCGCCAGGGACTCGACCACCGGCATCCCGAGGGTCAGGTTCGGCACGAAGTGGTTGTCCATCACGTCGACGTGCAGCCAGTCCGCGTTCGACACGGCCGTCGCCTCATCGGCCAGCCGCGCGAAGTCGGCGGACAGGATGCTCGGCGCGATCTGAATGCCCATGGCGTCAATCTATCGAGCCCCTGACCGCCCACCATCAGGTGGTCAGCATCACCCACTGCGCGGCTTCTGCCACCGACTCGACGACTTCGGGTCCGGCGGGGAGCTCGGGTCGGCGGATCACGACGACCGGGAGCGAGAGCTGATGGGCCGCCGTGAGTTTGGCGGCCGTGGCGGGTCCGCCGCTGTCCTTCGTGACCAGTACGTCGATCTGGTGGCGCCGCAGCAGCGCGAGCTCGTCCGCCAGCGCGAAGGGCCCGCGGGCAAGGACCAGCGTGCACCAGGTCGGACGAGGCTCGGGCGGATCTACGCAGCGAGCCAGCGTCCAGAGTCCCGTCGTAGCGAAGTCGGCGAGCCCTTGGCGACCGATGGTGAGGAAGACTCGCGACCCGAGTTCCGGAAGCAGGTCGGCCGCAGCGGATGCAGTGTCGACCCACCGCCAGTCGTCCCCCGCTGACGGACTCCACCCAGCGCGCCGAAGCACAACGAGGGGTACGCCGGTCTGCGCAGCGGCGGCTGCCGCGTTGGCAGTCATCTGGGCAGCGAACGGATGCGTGGCGTCGACGACAGCGTCGACAGGGTTCGCACGCAGCCAGGCGATCAGACCGTCGACTCCCCCGAACCCGCCGACCCGCACGTCACCGACCGGATGCACAGCCGCCGCCGTACGACCGGCAAGCGAGGAGAGGACGTCAACGCCTTCGGCGACCAGGAGCTCGGCTAGCTCGCGGGCTTCTCCCGTCCCACCGAGCAGCAAAACCCTCATCGACTACGGGCGACCGAATAGAGGTGGCTGTCCCGGAACGCCGTCGCGCTGAGAACCTTCCCGACGATGATGACGGCGGTACGCCGGATGCTCGCCGCCTTCACCTGATCCGCGATGTCCGCGAGGGTGCCGCGGACGATGAGTTCGTTGTCGCGGGAGGCGTGCGCCACAACGGCGACCGGGCAGTCCGGACCGTAGTTCGGGATGAGTTCGTCCACCACGCGGTCGATCTGCTGCACGGCCAGGTGCAGAACGATCGTCGCCTGCCCGGCGCCGAGCGTGGCGAGGTCTTCGCCGGCCGGCATCGCGCTGGCGCTTCCGCTGATCCGGGTGAGGATGACCGTTTGGCCGACCTCCGGGACGGTCAGTTCGCGACTCAGCGTTGCGGCCGCTGCGGCGTACGCCGGGACTCCGGGAGTCACGTCGTACGGGATGTTGAGGGTGTCGAGGCGGCGCATCTGTTCGGCCATGGCGCTGAAGACCGAGGGGTCGCCGGAGTGCAGGCGGGCGACATCGTGTCCCTCGGCGTGGGCGGAGCTGAGCTCGGCGAGGATCTCGTCGAGGTTCAGGTTCGCCGTGTCGATCTTGCGGGCGCCTGGTGGACAGTGGTCGAGGAGCTCGAGCGGGACGAGCGCACCGGCGTACAGGCAGACCGGTGCGGCGGCGATCAGGTCGCGCCCGCGGACGGTGATCAGGTCGGCCGCGCCCGGTCCGGCGCCGATGAAGTGCACCGTCACTTGGTCACGCTCCAGATGGTCACAGGCATCGCGGGACGCCAGCCGGTCATGGTGCCGACGGCGGAGGCGCGCTGCACCTCGAGGCGAACCAGGTCACCGCCAACAGCCTTGTACCACTGGGCGATCAAGGCCTCGGTCTCCAACGTCACGCCGTTCGCGACCAGCCGACCGCCGGGGCGAAGGGCACTCCAGCAGGCGTCGAACATGCCCGCGGCGGTTGCTCCACCACCGATGAAGATCGCATCCGGGCTCTCGAGACCGGCAAGGGCGGCCGGGGCCGGGCCAACAATCGTCGTGACCGGTACGCCGAGGTTGGCGGCGTTGCGGTCCAGGCGTTCGGCTCGACCGGGATCGCGTTCGACCGCGATGGCCCGGCAGGCCGGGTGGTGACGGGACCACTCGATCGCGATGCTGCCCGCGCCGCCGCCGATGTCCCAGAGCAGTTGCCCAGGCACCGGCGCCAACCGGGAGAGCGTGACGGCGCGTACTTCGCGCTTCGTGAGCTGACCGTCGTTCTCATACGCGTCGTCGGGGAGTCCGGGGACGGTGGACACCACCGGCGCGTCCGGCGCGCACTGGATGCCGATCACGTTCAGGGGGTCGACGTCGTCGGACCAGTCGGCTGCCGCGGTGGAACGGATGCGTTGGGTTGGTCCGCTGAGCTGCTCGAGGACGGTGAACTCGCTGGGCCCGTAGCCGCGGGCAACCAACAGTTGAGCGACGTCGGCCGGTGTTTGCGCTCCCCGGCTGAGGACGAGCAGCCGCCGTCCGGGCTGGAGGTGCGGGTGCAGCCGCTCGACCGGGTTGCTCACCAGGCTGACCACCTGCACCTGGTCCTGCGCCCAGCCGAGTCGCGCACAAGCCAGCGAGACGCTCGACGGGTGCGGAATGACGCGTACGGCGTCGGCGCCGAGCAGGCGAACCAGCGTCGTACCGATGCCGTGGAACGTGGGGTCGCCGCTCGCGAGAACGCAGATCCGGCGGTCGCGGTGCTCCTCCAGCAATCGGGGCAGAGCGTCCGACAAGGGCGACGGCCAGGCCAGCCGCTTCGGCTCGCGACCGTCCGCGACAGGGGTTGGGAGGAGCGCCAGTTGACGCGTGCTGCCGAGCAAGACCTCGGCGGTCTGGACGGCGATGCGGGCGGCGTCGGCGAGGCCCGCCCAGCCGTCGGCACCGATGCCGACGACGGTGATCGGGTCAGCCGGCATTGCCGAGCACCTTGGTGATGGTGATCTCGAGAACCACTCGCTGCGGGTTGACGCGGGGTTCCTTGTAGCGCTTGGCGTAGCGGCGTTCGGCGTCCCGCACCCGGGCGGGATCGTCGCTGACCACCGCGCGGCCCTCGATGCTGCTCCAGCGCCGCCCGTCCACCTGGGTGACGGACACCGATGCCTCCCCCAGTCGGCGGATGGTCCGAGCCTTGTACGACGTCCCGGAGCAGATCACCCGCACGAGTCCCGCCTCGACGTCCAGGGTCGCCCCGACCGGGGTGGCGTGGACGGTCCCGTCGGGACGGACCGTGCTCAGCACGCACAGATGCCGCTCGGTCCAGAACTCGATCAGCTGCTCACTCAACACCCCAGGATCGTAGACAAGCCGCCCCGCCCGGTGAGGTGCCGGGCGGGGCGGAGGCGCTGGACCCCTCAGACCAGCGCGATCAGGGTCAGCCGATGTCGCGGCGCCGGAACGTCGCGAAGCCGGCAACGGTGAGCGCCGCGGCGATCGCGGTCAGCCAGATGACCGGAGCGGCGGAGAAGTCACCACCGGGCAGCCGAGGCGTGTGGCCGTACGGGCTGAGGTCGATCATCCACTGCGGCAGATTGAAGATCTCCCCGAACTGACCGATCAGCAGGAACACGCCGTAGAGGACCCAGCCCCCGGAGACGAGCTTCGGAGCCATGCCGAACAGGATCACGACCAGCGCGGTCACGAGCCAGATCGCCGGCAGCTGTACGGCGGCCGCCGCGAGCATCCGCGGTACCTGACGACCCATGTTGCCGAGTGACGCACCGCTCGAGACACCCGAACCCAGTCCGGCCACCAGGATGAGCGCAGCCGTACCTAGTAGTGCCATCAGCACGTGACTGGCGAGCCACTGCGCCCGTGAGACACCTGTCGCGAGCAGAGGCTCGGCGCGGAGCGCAGTCTCCTCCGAGCGCAGCCGCAGCGCGGCCTGGATGCCGAACGCCGACGCGAGCAGACCAACCATGCCCATCTCGGTCGCCAGGAACGCGTCGGTGATGCCCTCGACACCACCGAGCTTCTGCACCATCTCCTTGGCGCTCTGGCTGCTGACGAACCCGTCCACGTTGCTGGCGATGTTGCCGACCAGCAGACCGAGCAGCAGGAACGCGAAACCCCAGCCGTACAAGGAGCCTCGGTGCAACCGCCACGCCAGCGCCAGCGGTGACCGCAGCCCCGCCGACGCCCGCGCCGGACCGGGACGTGGACGCACCAGACCGGCACCGACGTCACGCCGACGGATCAGTGCGATCGCGGCAGCAACCATTACGCCGAGGAACGCCAGCGGCACCAGCAGTACGACGAACCGGTCGCCCGCGTACGCACGGACCTGCTGCGACCACCCGACCGGCGACAGCCACGACACCCATTGGGTGCTCCCGTCTGCGGACGAGTCGCCGATTGCCCGCAGTACGTACGCCACGCCCAGCACGACCGCTGTGAGCCCGTTGGCAGCCCGTGCGCTCTCGGTGACCTGTGCAGTCACCGCACCGACGCCTGCGAAGGCCAGACCGGTCGCGGCCCACATCAGTCCAAAGGCGAACGAGCCTGTCGTGTCCAGTCCGCTCCCGATCAGGGCCAGTGCCGTCACCAGGCCGAGCACGATGACAGTCCCCGCCGAGACGATCAGTGCGGCCGCCAGAGCGGCGTACCGACCGAGCACTCCGGCGCTCAGCAACTCCAGACGGCCGTTCTCCTCCTCGGTCCGGGTGTGCCGGACCACGAGGATCCCGGCGAGCAGGCCGACCAGTACGGCACCGAACGCGGTGAGCTTGAACAGCGAGACCTCCCCGAGCGAGGACTCGTCGAAGATCCGGCCGTACAGCGAGACCAGGGCGGGTGACGCGTTCGACGTCTTCGCCGCTTCGGCCAGCGACTTCGGATCGGAGTACAGGCTGATGGACGCCTTGGCCGACCCGGCCGCCGACATCACGAACACGAGGATCCAGACCGGGATCAGGAGCCGGTCCCGGCGCAGCGCGAGCCGCACCAGCGTCCCGGTGCCGACGAAGTCGTTCATCGCACAGCCGCCTCAGGCTCAGCCGGTACGTCGTCCTCGTAGTGCCGCAGGAACAGCTCTTCCAGCGTGGGCGGCTGCGCGACCAGACTCTTGATGCCGCTCGCGGACAGCTGCCGCATCACCGCATCGAGCTGTGCGGTGTCCACCTCGCACCGCACCCGGTTGCCTTCGACATCGAGATCGTGAACTCCGGGCAGCTGCGCCAGACCGTTCACCGCACCGGACAGCTCCGCGTGGATCGACGTACGGGTCAGGTGGCGCAGGTCGGACAGTGTGCCCGTCTCGACCACCTTGCCGCGGCGGATGATGCTGACGCGGTCGCACAGCGCCTCGACCTCGGAGAGGATGTGGCTGGACAGCAGCACGGTGCGGTCGCGCTGGCGCTCCTCCTCGATGCACTGCCGGAACACCTCCTCCATCAGCGGGTCCAGGCCGGAGGTCGGCTCGTCCAGGATCAGCAGCTCGACATCCGACGCCAGCGCGGCGACCAATGCGACCTTCTGGCGGTTGCCCTTGGAGTACGTCCGGCCCTTCTTGGTCGGGTCGAGGTCGAACCGGCGCAGCAGCTCGTCACGCTTCTTCTCGTCCAGCCCACCGCGGAGCCGGCCGAGCAGGTCGATCACCTCGCCACCGGTCAGGTTCGGCCATAGGTTCACGTCACCCGGCACGTAGGCCAGCCGCCGGTGCAGCTTGGCCGCGTCGTGCCACGGGTCACCGCCGAGCAGCGAGACATCACCGGCGTCACCGCGCAGCAGTCCGAGCAGGACGCGGATGGTGGTGGACTTCCCGGCACCGTTCGGGCCGAGAAAGCCATGCACCTCACCGGTCGCGACGTCGAGGTCGAGGCCGTCGAGGGCGTGCGTACTTCCGTACGACTTGTGCAGTCCAGAGACCACGATGGCTGATGTCATGATTCATAACGTACACTTCATTCAGAAGATTGTGAATCTTGCTAACACGTTTCTCACCTGTCAGGTAACCGAGCGACCCAGAGGGGATGATGGGGCGGTGAGTGCACATCGAGACGACGACGCCGTGAAGCGGTACACCGAGCAGTTCGGCAACCTGCTCGCCGACACCGGCTGGCCGCGGATGGCGGGCCGGACGTTCGCCGCGATCCTGTCGAGCGTGTCGGGCCGGATGACCGCCGCCGAACTCTCCGAGCAGCTGCAAGCCAGCCCCGCCGCCGTCTCCGGCGCGGTCAACTACCTGCTCCAGCTGCGCCTCGCGACCCGCGAACGCGAGCCCGGCAGCCGCCGCGATGTGTACGTCGTCCAGGACGACGCCTGGTACCAGACGATGATGACCGAGGACGCGTCGCTCGGCCGCTGGTCCGAATCCCTCCGCAAGGTCCTCGACGCCTCCGGCGAAGGCACCGACGCCCACCGCCGGATCCGCGTCTCCCTCGGCTTCATCGACTTCATCAACGAAGAGGTCAAAGGCCTCAGCGAACGCTGGATCAAACGCAAAGCCGAACTCGACGCCGAAATAGACGCAGAGCTCAACGCCGGCTGACCGAGCGCCCGGTCGCGCGCGGGACACCAGCGGCGTACTGCGGCGCACACGGGATCAGCGGCGTACCGCGGGGGCCTTGGACAGGATCTCGTGGGGGGACACAGGTTATTTCCTGTTCAACGCCACCGTAGGCAGGCGTCAGCCCCGGGTTCTGGCTGTCCACAGGTGGAAATTCATCCGTCGGCGAGCTTCGCGACGACTGCATCTTGTCGGTATGAATCCGAAGTTGAGCGTGCTCGCCGGCGCCCGCGGCGGCTGGTTCTGCCGTGCGGACGCGACCGAGTCCGGATACAGCGACAGTGAGCTTCGGCGAAGACTGCGGTCCGGGCAGTGGTCGCGGCTGTCCCGCGACGTGTACGTCGAGGACGCGCCGCGGCCCGATGGAGAGGAGCCTTGGGAGAGGGCCAGACGACTACATCTAATGAAGACCCGCGCCGTGATCGGGAGGATGGGGCCTGGGGTGATCGTCAGCCATCAGTCCGCCGTCCTGCTGCACGGGCTGCCGAGCTGGGGGCTCGATCTCGCGAAGGTGCACGTGACCAAGGCGAGCGGCCGAACGCGATCCGATGCCGTCGCCGCGGTGCACCGCTCGCACTTCTCCCCAGGCGAGATCACCGTGGTGAACGGCATCCCGGTCACCAGTGCCGCCCGCGCAATCGCCGAGACAGCCTGCGCCTCGTCGTACGAAGTCGGCGTCGTACTGGGAGACGCGGCGCTGCACCAGAAGCTGGTGACGGTCGACGCACTCACGACAACCGCCGACCGGCACGAGTGCTGGCGTGGTTCCCCGGCCGCGCGAGCTGCGGCGCGATTCGCCAACGGCCTCAGTGAATCGGTCGGCGAGTCACGGCTCCGGGTCCTGATGGCGAACCAGGGTCTACCGACGCCGGAGCTGCAGGTCGAGATCCGTGACCACCAAGGCCGATTCGTCGCCCGAGTCGACTTCCTGGTGGCACCCCGTGGTGTAGTCGAGTTCGACGGAGCAGCGAAGTACGGCGACAACTCGGACGCCATCGTCGCCGAGAAGTGGCGCGAGGACCGCCTCCGCGCCTGCGGATATCACGTCGCCCGCGTGAGCTGGGCCGACCTAGACCAACCCCACACGACCGCCAACCGCATCCGCAACTGCGGCAGGAATTGGGGCTGAGCCCAGGCAGCAGGTGGCTTGAACAGGTTATTTCGGGTGGTGTGGCACCGGTTCCTGTTCACGGCCCCGGGACCAGGCAGGGGCGGATGCTCCGGAGGGCGGAGCGCGGGCGACTGGAGCGCGGGCGCGCGGAGCGGAGGCGGTGCGGGGCCGCAGCGGCGCCGGCGCGGGGTTGCGGCAGCGCGGAAGGTGGTGCGGGGCGTAGTTGCGGCAAGAACTGGGGGTGAGCCCAACGGGCGGGGGGCTTGAACAGGTTATTTCGGGTGCTGTGGCACCGGTTCCTGTTCACGGCCCCGGGTTAGGGCTCGTAGATGGTGAAGATGGTGCAGTAGAGCGGGGGTGACTCCAGGCCGGGGTAGTACAAGCGGCCGGCTTCGTCGGTGATTTTGAAGTAGGCGGTGGAGGCGCCTACTTGGGACGGGGACTGCAGGGTCATCGCGACCGTGACGATCTCGCCGGGCTCGGCGTCGGGGACGCGTTCGCGGGCCGGGGAGCGGAGCCAGCCGGGGGTGCCGGCGGCGCCTTGGCGGGTGAGCCAGCGGTCGTGCCAGGAGGCCTGGCCGCTGTTGCGGAGTACCCAGGTCTTCTCGAAGGTCTCGTCGCGGCGCACCTGCATGCCGTCCGGCACCGTCTCGCCGACCAGCTCGGCGCGGTCGTCGGGGTGGTGGTCGATCGGTACGGATCCGCCGAGCAGGACCGGTTGGACGTGCCGGCGGAAGTCGCGCTGGGACATGTCGCGGCCGGCGCGGACGGCGGCGTCGAGTTCCATCAGCTGGTTGACCAGCGCCTGGTTCGCGCCGAACGAGTCGTCGTACCACTCGATGAGTTCGCGGCTGGGCTTGGTGTGGCCGCGTTCGACGCGGGACAGGTGGCCCTTGTCCCAGCCGGAGTCGGTGGCGGCGCGGGTCAACGGCACCCCGGCGGCCTCGCGCAGCTCGCGCATGCGAGCTCCGATCACGTACCGAGCCTGGGCTGGCCGCACGGCGCACTCTCCGCTCTCGCCGTCACTTATCTACACAAAATACCAAATATCCGTGATTCGGTTCCGTTGCCCACTGCGACAATCCAGTCACGCTCTGATTGTCTGCACAAAGTAGCTGATTCTCCAAGAGAACAGGCCCTGACCATCGCAGTTCAGAGCGAAAGGCAACCATCATGAGGTCCCTCCTTTCCCGTTCGTTCATGCGTCTGACCGCCACCGCCGCCCTGGGCGTACTGGCTCTCGGAGGCGCCGCCCTCCCCGCTACGACCGCAGCAGCCGCACCGGCAGAGACAGCGCCGGCGGCAACGAGCACCGCATCGACCTTCAGCCCACAGTCCCGCGCCGATGACGCGATCGCCTGGTTCTCCTCCCGCAACGGGTCCACGGCGTACCAGGGGTACTGCGAGAAGGCCGTCGAGAACGCGTACGGCACGACCGGCGTGTACGCGTCCGCCATCGCCAACTGGAACGACGCGGTGAACCGTGGCGCCGCGCACAAGGGTGACCTGAACCCGCCGAAGGGCGCACTGGTGTTCTGGAACATCAGCGCCTACGGACACGTCGGCGTGGCCACCGGTGACGGCAACTTCTGGGCCACCAGCGTCAACAGCGCGATCGGCAAGCAGAAGCTGCCGTACTTCAACAACTACCTCGGCTGGGCGCAGCCGAACTTCTGACCGGCCCGACGGCGGCGCCCGACCGCCCCGCGGGCGCCGCCACCAGCCGCCACCAGCCACCACCGCCACTCAGCCACCCCGGCTGCCCCACCAGTGGCTCACCACCTTGTTGCCCACTGCGACAACACCGTCACGGTTTGGTTCCCTGCGAGTACAACTTCACGAAAGGGAACACACCATGCGTACCGCCCTCATGCGCATCACCGCCCGTGTTGCCGTCACCACCCTGCTCGCCGGCGCCACCGCCTTCGGCACCGGCACCCTCACCGCCAGTGCCGCCACCGGCACCGTCGTCACCGACAGCGGAACCGGCGTCGCCATCCGCTCCGGGAACGCGACCAGCTTCGGCACGGTCGGCACCCAACCCAACGGCACCGTAGAGATCGACTGTCAGATCTACGGCGAGCCCGTCACCGGCAAGTACGGCCGCAGCCTCGTCTGGGACCACATCCCCGGCAAGGGCTTCATCACCGACTCCTACGTCAACACCGGCAGCAGCGGCCTGATCGCACCGCTCTGCACCAGCAACCCCCGCGCCGACAAGGCCATCGCCTGGTACGCCGCCCGCAACGGCTCGACCGCCTTCCAGGGGTACTGCGAGATGGCCGCGGAGAACTCGTACGGAAAGACCGCGATCTGGGCCTCCGCCAAGGCCGACTGGAACGATGCCGTGGCCCGCGGCGTGGCACACCGCGGTGATCTGAATCCGCCGAAAGGCGCGCTGGTCTTCTGGGACCTCGCCGCACCGTACGGGCACGTCGGGGTTGCCCGTGGTGACGGGTACTTCTGGGCCACCAGTGTGAACGGGAAGATCGGGCTCGCGAAGCTGCCGTACTTCAACAGCTACCTCGGCTGGGCCTGGCCGAACTTCTGACCTTCCCGAACACGAGCACCCGGACGCGCGTTCCGCCCCTCACGCGTCCGGGTGCTCGACCCTGTCCAGCCAGTCCGCGACCAGCGAGCGGTACGCCGCGACTCCGGGCCCGGGCAGGAAGTGATCCTCCTGATCCAGTACGGCGAACGTCGCGCGCGGGTAGTCGTCGAGGATCGCCCACGCGTCGGCGTACCCGGCGATCACATCCTGGCGGCCGGTCACGATCAGCGTCGGTCGCTCGAAGCGGATCGACGGATCCTCACGCAGCCCGTAGCTGGAGACGTTGCCCTGGATCCGGCCGAGGAACGCGAGGTCGGCAAGCGCTTCGGCCCTGTCGTAGAACAAATGCTGGCGATCGCGCTCCGCCGATGGATCGAGGTGTTCGTCGGTCGGGAGGGTGCGCCGGGAGCGGTCGATGACGATACCCGGTGCCCTGAGCAACAATCCGAGAACGCGCGCGGGGTCGCGCTTGACGAGGCCGCGGGCGTGCAGGGCGCCGGCCGACGTACCGGCGAGGGCGAAGGGCTCGGCACCGATCACCGACGTGATCAGGTCGGCGATCGCGGAGACCATGCCGTCCTGGTCGGTGATCGACGGGACGGCCGGCGACTTGCCGGTGCCGGGCGGGTCGACGTAGATCCGGCGCCAGCCTGAACGGTGCTCGAAGATCGGTTCGTGGACGGCGCGGCCCTCGCCGCCGTCGCCACCCCAGCTGGGCAGGAAGAAGAGCGGCCGGCCTTCGCCCACGGATTCGTAGTGCACGCCCCGACCCTAACCAGCGGCGCGCGAGCTCACCGAGCCTTTCTCTTGGCAGCAGAATCCGGCGGCCGCTCTCCCGAACCGCGCTCGATCAGCGCGCAGGGAAGCACGATCCGCTGCGGCGGCCGGGTGTCAGCACCGGACGCTCGGGCGAGAAGCAACCGCGCCGCGCTGCGTCCGAGTTCGGCGATGTCGGAGGCAACGACCGTGACCGGTGTCGGCAGCATGTCGGCGAGCCGGAAGTCGTCGAACCCGACCACCGCGGGCTCACGACCGAGCTCACCGAGGGCCCGCAGTACACCCTCGGTCAGGAAGTTCGTCGACGCGAAGATCGCGGTCGGCGGATCGGGGCGCAGCATCGCCTCACGGGTCGCCTTCTCGGCGGCTTCAGCGTTGCCCTCGGGCAGCTGGATCACCAGCGACTCGTCGACGTCGATCCCCGCGGCCCGGTGCGCCCGCCGGTACCCGCGCAGCCGGCGGCCGGTCGTGTAGTACGACGGGGCGAGCAGGATCGCGATCCGTTCGTGCCCCTGCGCCAGCAGGTGCTCGGTCGCGAGCCGGCCACCGCCCTCGTTGTCGACCATCGCGATGTCGGCGTCGATCCCGGTCGCGGGCCGGTCGAGGAACACCACCGGGATGCCGGCGCCCTCGAGGAACGAGTGGTCGCCCTGGTCCGGGACGATCATCAGCCCGGCGACCTGCCGGCTCACCAGTTCCTGGATCGCCCGCTTCTCCCCTTCGGGATCCTCGTCGACGGATCCGAGTACGACGGCGTACCCGGACTGCCCGGCGACTTCGAGCGCGGCCTTGGCGATACTCGCGTAGAACGGGTTGGTCAGGTCACCCAGAACGAGTGCGAGACTGGTCGACTTCTTGCCCGGACGGAGCGCGCGAGCGACCTCGTTGCGCTGGAAACCGAGCTCGTCGATCGCCGCCCGGACGCGTTGCGCGGTCTCGTCACGGACGCCGTGGCCACCGTTCACCACACGCGACACCGTGCCGAGGCCGACGCCGGCCCGCCGGGCAACGTCGATCATCGTCGGCCGGATGATCTCCGGCTTGCTTGGAAACGTTTCGGACACGGGGTTGACTTCCTTTTCACGACACGGCATCGTCACCCAACAGTAAAACGTTGGAAACGTTACCGTCCAGGAGGCCGGATGAGTAGTTCTCCTCTAGGCGGATCCACCACCAGAAAGCGCACCCGCGCCCGTGGTGGGATGAGCCGCAACGCCGGCTCCGACGTGAAGGCGGCGTACCTGTTCATCGCGCCCGCGATGATCGGATTCCTCGCCTTCGTGGGTTATCCGCTGATCCGATCGTTCTATCTCGCGCTGACGAAGTACAACGGGTTGACCGACCCGGTCTTCGTTGGTCTCGGCAACTTTCGCCGGCTGTTCACGACCGACCCGGCGTTCTGGCCGGCGATCCGGGCGACCGGCTATCTGGTGTTGCTGTACGTCCCGTTGTCGCTGATCATCGGGCTCGCGCTCGCGATGTTCTGCAACCAGCGCTTCGCCGGTGTCCGGGTGGTCCGGACGCTGGCGTACCTGCCGGTGGTGCTGCCGGCGGTCGCGACGATCACGTTGTGGAAGTTCATCCTCGACCCCCAGGTCGGGCTGATGAACACGATCCTCGACCGGCTCGGACTGCCGACCAGCCTGTGGCTGCAGAGTCCGAAGATGGCGATGCCCGCAGTGGTTCTGGTGATGCTGTGGGGCGTCGGCGGCACGATGATCATCTTCCTGGCCGCGCTGCAGTCGGTGCCGACCGAGTTGTACGAGGCCGCCAAGGTGGACGGTGCCGGTCCGTGGTCGGTGTTCTTCCGGATCACGCTGCCGATGATCAGCCCGATCATGTTGCTGCAGGTGATCCTGCAGACCACGGCCGCACTGCAGACGTTCAACCAGCCGAAGATCCTCACCGGCGGTGGCCCTGGGTTCAGCACCAACGTGCTGATGCTGGGGATCTACAACAACGGTTTCCCGACCCTGGGCAAGATCCCGCAGCTCGGGTACGCCTCGGCGCAGGTGTGGGTGCTGTTCGTGATCATCATCGCCGTGATCGCCCTGACCGCGAAGTTCTCCTCACTCTGGACGTACAGTGACAGCACTTCCGACTGAAGCTCCCCCGGTGACGCCCACGGCCACTCCGGCCGTCCCGCCACCGAAGAAGAACCCGCGAGTCGTCGGTACGACGGCGTGGTACGTCGTCGCGCTGTTCATCTGCGCGGTGATGGTCGTCCCGCTGCTGTGGATGATCACGATCGGGCTGAAGAGCCGGACCGCCGTGTTCGACATCCCGCCGAAGCTGCTGCCGCACGAGTGGACGTGGAGCAACTTCATCGACGGGCCGAAGGCGATCCACTTCCCGAAGCTGTTCCTGAACTCGATGATCATCACCGCGCTCAGCGTGCTCGGCGGGGTGATGACGGCGATGATGGCCGGCTACGCGCTGGCCCGATTGCGGTTCCCCGGGCGGAAGGTGTGGTTCTACCTGTTCGTCGGCAGCATGCTGCTCCCGGGTGTGGTCGGGCTGATCCCGCTGTTCCAGATGTACAAGAGCATCGGCTGGTACGACACCTGGCTGCCGCTGATCGTGCCGGCCTTCCTCGGCGGGAACCCGCTGTTCATCTTCCTGGCCCGGCAGTACTTCCTGGCCATCCCGTACTCGATCGACGAGGCCGCCAAGATCGACGGTGCCGGGCACCTGCGGATCTTCACGCAGGTGATGCTGCCGCTGACCCGGCCGGCCTGGCTGACGATGGCGATCCTCGCGTTCCAGGCGTCCTGGAACGACTACCTGAACCCGCTGGTCTACCTGTACTCGTCCGGCAAGTGGCCGTTGTCGGTGGGTATGGCGGCGTTCGTCTCCCCGTTCGCCGGGAAGACGCCGGACTGGAGCTACTACATGGCCACCAACCTGCTGTACATGCTGCCGCCGCTGATCATCTTCTTCGCCGCGCAGCGCTACTTCATCCAGGGCCTCGGCGCTCTCGGCAGCACGAACCAGAAATAGAGGAGATTCCTTGTGAAGAGGACATTGGGTGTCACCGCGCTGGCGTGCGCGGGGTTGCTGGCGGCGACGGCGTGCGGCGGCGGCTCGGACTCCGGCGGCTCGAGCGGCGGGCCGGTCACCGTCACGGTGATGACGTGGGAGTCGGCGGAGACCAACGCCGCGATCAAGAAGGCGCTGGCGGACTTCAAGGACGACAACATCACGGTCCAACTGCTCGACTCCCCGAGCGGTCAGTACGGCGACAAGCTCGCCTCGCTCACCCAGGCGAAGAAGCTCCCGGACCTGTTCTGGTGCGGTAACGACACCGAGCAGCAGTACACGTCGCAGGGTCTGCTCGTCGACTGGGCGGACAAGATCAAGGAGGGCGACGGCGACTTCAAGGCCGACAAGTTCGTCCCGTCCGCGATCGAGAACTGGAAGACCGCCGACGGCCAGATGGGCGGCCTCCCGTCACTGATGAACACCTACGGCGTCTGGTACAACGCCGACGCGTTCACCGCCGCGGGCATCCCGCTGCCGAAGGCCGGCTGGTCGTGGGACGACATGTACTCGGCCGCCGCAAAACTCGCGAACAAGAACGGGGCGAAATACGGCCTGGTCGCGGACCAGCTGACGTCGGCCGACGGTCCGTTCACGATGAGCCTGTACTCCACCTCGGCGGGCGGCGCACCGTTCACCGACAACGTGAACCACCCGACCAAGGCCGAGGCGGACGACAAGTACAAGGAGGGTGTGGAGAAGCTGGTCGCGGCGATCAAGAACGGCTCCGTCGCACCGCCCGGGTACGACGCCGCGAACGTGCAGTCGCTGTTCGCGGCCGGCAAGGTGCCGATGACGTTCGGCGGGCAGTGGCTGGCCGCCGGGTTCCAGACCGACAAGCCGAAGATCAAGTACGGGTTCGCGCCGTTCCCGCAGGTGCAGACGGCGACCACGCTGTACGACTCGGTCGGCATCTGCACGCCGCAGTACACGAAGGACCAGGACGCGACGTTCAAGGTGCTGTCGTACATCAACACCAAGGTGTGGGACGCCGTTCTGCCGGCTTCCCCGGTGGCGCCGCCGGCGTACACCCCGGCGCAGGCGAGCTACTTCGACGCGCTCACCAAGGCGCAGCAGCCGACGGTCGTCGACACGGTGAAGGCCGACCTGGGTGCGGAGAAGACGGTCGGGGTTCGCTTCACGACCCAGTGGGCCCAGCAGGTGGGTGACCTGACCACGGCCAACTACCAGCCGATCCTGAGTGGCAAGAAGCCGGTCAGCGAACTCCCGACGTACGTCGACAAGATCAACGGATTGATCAAGCAGGGTGGGTAATTTCTAGACTGCTTCCCACAGTGACAGGGCGAAGCGGGCTTCAGTGTCGGTCCACCATGCGGCCGACGTGAAGCCCGCTTTGCTGAGTTCGGCTTCTACTCCGGGGCGGTGGAACTTGGCGGAGATCTCGGTGCTGATCTCCTCCCCCGCCTCGAATCCGACCTCCAGGTGGATCTCCGGGATCAGCACCCGCATCGCCCGGGTGGCGCGCAGGTGCATCTCGATCCACTCGTTGTCCGGATCCCACACCGCCACATGCTCGAACGCGTCCACGTCGAAGTCCGCGCCGAGCTGCCGGTTGATCACCCGGAGCACGTTCTTGTCGAACTCGGCGGTCACGCCGGCCGCGTCGTCGTACGCCGCGACCAGCGTCGCGGGATCCTTCACGAGATCGGTGCCGAGCAGCAGAAACTCGCCGGACTCGAGGACGTCGCGGATCGCGGTGTAGAACGCCTCCCGCTCGGCCGGGATCAGGTTGCCGATCGTGCCGCCGAGGAACGCGACCACCCGCGGCGGATCACCCGGCAACTTGTCCAGGTGCGCGGTGAAGTCACCGACGACACCGTGGACGTCGAGCTTCGGGTAGTCGGTGTTGATGGCGTCGGCCGCCTCGCGCAGCGCGGACTCCGAGACGTCCAACGGCACGAACGACGTCAACGTGCCGTGGTCGCGCAGCCCGTCGAGCAGCAGCCGGGTCTTCTCCGACGACCCCGAACCGAGCTCGACCAGCGTGTGCGCGTTGGTGATCGTCGCGATCTCACCGGCCCGGGCCAGCAGGATCTCCCGCTCGGCCCGCGTCGGGTAGTACTCCGGCAGCCGCGTGATCTCCTCGAACAGCTCGCTCCCCCGCGCGTCGTAGAACCACTTCGGCGGCAACCACTTCGGCGTCGCCGTCAGCCCCGCCCGAACGTCCTCCCGCAGCGCCTTAGCCGCGTAGTCCGGAGTCAGATGTACGTCGATGAGGGTCACGCTGGTCCTTCCATCGGGGTGATGTGGAGGGTGGTGGCGGTGGCCACGAGCAGGGAACGATCGGGTACTTCGGTCCAGTCGCCGCTCGATGGTTCGGAGGCGGCCGTGATGGAGTCGTCGGTCCGGCGGACGTGCAGCGAGTGGGTCCAGGTGGTCGCGATCAGTTGCTCGCCGTCGGTCAGCAGGACGTTGAGGCGCGAGCCCGGTGCGGCGGCCTCGACGTCTCGCACCACCGACGCGACCGCGTCCTGTGCGGAATGGGTGGCGAAACGGGCGGTGATGAGGGCGAACAGGAGGGCCGAGTCGACCGGGGCGTCGAGTTGGAGCAGGTCGGCGACGGGGAGCTGTTCGGCGAGTTTCACGGTCGAGTCGGGCCAGCCGGTGATGCGGCCGTTGTGGCTGAACGCCCAGTTGCCGCGCGTGAACGGCGCGACCGCCGCCTCGGTGTGCGGCATCCGGTCGGTCCCGTTACGCACCGCGGCGACGACCGCGCTGGAACGAATCGAGCCGGCCAAGCCGGGCAGGTTGTCATCCGTCCAGATCGGAACGTTGCGCCGGTACCTCACGAGCTGGTGGTCGACGTACCAGGCGAGGCCGTAGGCGTCGGCGTTGACTGTGCCGCCGCCGCGCATGTCGGTGGGGGCCCAGCTTTGCTCGTAGAGGGAGTGGTCCGGTTCGAGCACCAGGGCGGCGAGGGTGACCGGAGGACCGAGGTACGCCAGGTGGCGGCACATCAGGACTGCAGCTCCTCGGGGCGGGGGTCGCGGGCGCAGCGGAAGCCGGCGAAGATCTGTCGGCGGATCGGGTAGTCCCAGTTCCGGAAGGTGCCGCGGGCAACGACCTCGTCGGTGCCGAAGGAGCCGCCGCGGAGGATCTTGTAGTCCGGCCCGAAGAACACCAGTGAGTACTCGTCGTACGGCCACGCGCGGAACCCGGGGTACGGCGTGAAGTCGCTCGACGTCCACTCCCAGAGGTCGCCGATCAACTGCTCCACGCCCAGCGGCGACGCCCCCGCCGGGTACGCCCCGACCGGCGCCGGGCGCAGGTGCCGCTGCCCGAGGTTCGCGTGTTGCGGACCCGGCGACTCGTCACCCCACGGGAACCGCCGCGTCCGCCCCGAGGCCGGGTCGAACCGCGCCGCGAACTCCCACTCCGCCTCGGTCGGCAGCCGCTTGCCGGCCCACTTCGCGTACGCCTCCGCTTCGTAGAAGCAGACGTGCATCACCGGCTCGTCCAGCGGCAGCCGCTCCTGGTGACCGAACCGCAACCGCCACCACTCGCCGTCGACGGTCGACCAGAACCGTGGCGCGACCAACGATGCCTTCTGAACGTGCGCCCATCCGGCCTCGGACCACCACTGCGGATCGTCGTACCCACCCGAGAGCACGAAGCTCAGGTAGTCCCCGTTCGTCACCGGCACCGTGTCGATCACGTACGGCGCGACGTGGACGGCGTGCGCCGGTCGCTCGTTGTCCAGCGCCCACGGCTCGATCGACGTACCCATCTCGAACACACCGCCCGGCACGAACACCTCGGCCGACGGCACCGCGCGACCCGGAGGCGGCGGTGGCGCGTCCAGCACGGGGGCACCGGCGCGCAACTGGTGGGTCGCCAGCATCGTCTCGTCGTGCTGCTGCTCGTGCTGCGCGATCATGCCGAACGCGAACGCGTTGTCCACCAGCTCACGCCCGGCGTCGAACTTCACATGATCGAGTACGTCGAGAACCTTGTCCCGCACCTCGGTCACATACGCGCGGGTCTCGACCGGCCCGAGCAGCGGCAGCGACGGCCGGTCCGCGCGGGCGTGCTGGAAGGCGTCGTACAACTCGTCGATGTCCTGGCGCAGTGGCTCGCGGCCGCCGACGTCGCGGACCAGCCAGAGCTCCTCCTGGTTGCCGACGTGCGCGTAGTCCCAGACCAGTGGCGACATCAGCTTCGAATGCTGCTTGACCAGGTCGTCGGTGTCGACCGCGTCGGTCAGCTGCACGGTCCGCGCCCGGGACCGCTCGAGCTGCTCCGCGACAAACGTACGCAAGCCCTCCGGCGAGAGTTCGGAGAGTTGGTGATTCATGAGGCTCGCCTTCCTTGGGTGTTGTCGACGATGCGCTGCAGCCGGGTCGCGACCGCAGCGACGAGTTCGGAGTCCGCACCGGTCCGGTCCAGCAGCTCGGTCCCGAGGGCCACCACGTCGCGGGCGGCCCGCAGTACCAAGGTGTCCTTCAGCCCTTCGCGGGCCGCGGGGAACCAGCGACCGGCGGCCGGCTCGGCAGCGGCCAACACCCGGTCGAGCGGACTGGACATCAGTGCGGTGAGCAGCAGGGTCGGGGCGATCCACCCGTCCCCCGGCTGCGCGTCGAGGTAGCGCACCTCGAGGTATCCGCGCGGTCGCACCGGCGGGAAGAGCGTGGACAGGTGGTACTCCAGGTCGTCGTACGTCGGTCTGTCGCCGGGCAGCTGTCCGTCCGCCCAGGCGCCGAAGGTCAGTCCGACGGGCGCGTTCCAGCTGTCGCCCCGGCGCAGGCACAGCACCGGCGCCTCCATCGCCATCCGGGCCCAGGCCGCGGCCGGGTCGCCGTCGAGCGGCGGCGGCTCGGTGAACGGGGCGCAGGTCCCGAAGGTCGCCTCGGTCCGCGCCGACGCCCAGCCGGTGTCCGAACCGGCGCGGCGGCGGGAGTTCGCGAACAGGCCGACCAGGGTGGGGCCGAGATCGTGCAGGGCCCGCCAGCGCAGCGCGGTCTGGTCGGCCTCGCCGGCGTCGAGGCAGACCTGCAGGCCGGCGGTGCTGCACATCATCCGTGGTCCGTGTGGGCCGACGCGCTGGAAGGCGTGTTCCATGGCCGCGTAACGCGGGACGGTGAGGATGCGGCGGGGTGCGCGGAAGGGGTCCAGGCCGTAGGCCCCCGGGACCAGGTCCGCGTCGAGGAGAAGAGCGGTGAGCTCGGCGGCATCGGCTGCGGTGTCGTCGATCAGCCGGGGGACCGAATCCGATGCCGGAAGAGAGATCTCGACCTGGCCACCCGGCTCAACGGTGACCAGGGCGCCCCGGCCCAGTGGCAGCTGCGGACTGCCTCTCACCAGGGTCGCCGGGGCGTGCACGCCCAGGGCTTTGCTCAGTCGGCCGGCGTCGAGGGGCCGGTGCGGATCCTCCGCGTGATGCACGGTCCATTCGAGTTCGACGCCGTACAGCCGGGGTGGACCGTGCTTGAAACAGACCATCGCGACGTACCCCTCCGCCTCGGCGCGGGAGCCGATCGGAGTCGTCGCCGGAGAACCACCGGGCGAGGTCACGTCAGCGAACCTAGCTCCGGGTCGGGGACTGGACAACCGACCAGGAAATTACCGGTCGGTGACGCCTGGGCAGCGGGTCGACTCATGCCCGCCATGTTCCCCGGCGCCACCGACAGATTCCGGCCGGATCAGGACATCTACGGTTGGTTCCGCTGTGAGCGAACTACTGGTGCCCGTACGCCTCGATCTCGTCCAGGAACATCCCGGTGTTGCGGTCGTTCGTGCGCAACTTGTCGAACGTCACGCGCACCCACCGCGCGGACACCGGCGCGAAACCGACGTCGTACCAGATGTTCGACGAACCGTTCACGGAACTCTGTTGCGCCCGCTGGGTGAAGTTCGTTCCGTCCGTACTGGTCGAGACCGTGACTTGATCTGGACGGTAGTCCGGATACTCCTCGTAGGCGTGCACGCGGACCTTGGCGACCGGCTGGGCCCGGCCGAGGTCGACGGTGACCACCGGCTGCACGCTGTCGCCGACGTTCAGCAGTTCGTACCCGAAGCTCTTCCCGTCACCCCAGTCGTCGCCGAGCACACCGTCGGTCGCCTCGGTCTTCGCGGCGTCCGGGAACCGCGCGGACGGCTCGGTCCGCTCGTATGCCTTCCCGCCCGCGATGTTCGGCTGCACCAGATGACTCCCCGCCACCTCGAAGTCGCGGAGCTGGTACGGCGTCGCGCCGCCACCGGAGCTGGTGGCCTCGACCCGGATGTACCTCGCCTTCGCGTTCAGCCCGACGAAGTCGTCCGCACCATCGCCAGTCCCCTGACCCGCCTCGGCCCACTTGGCGCCGTCGTACGAGATCAGGACGCGGTACTTGTTCGCGTAGGTGCTCCCCCAGCGCAGCCGTACGCCGTCCACCTGCGCCTGCCGACCCAGATCGACCTGCACCCAGTTGGTACCTGTACCGCTCGCCGGCTGCCACGCGGTGGAGCTGTTGTGGTCCACTGCCTTCGCAGCGTCGCCACTGGACGCCGAGGCCGTGCGCACCAGGTTGTTTGGCGCTACGGGCAGCCCGGCAGCTGCGTCCAGTGCGATCGCACGGATCCGCTGCATGTAGTTCACGTCCGGCGAGTACTTGTCGCTTCGCTGCACCAGACTGGTCGCCAGGTCGTGTGCGAGACCCGGATTGGTCCTGCCGAGGTGGTTGAGGACCTCCCAGTCCTCCATACCGTCCCGCAGCGATTCGTACCGCGGTGATGCCTCGACGGTGTTGTGCACAGCGTCCGGTCTGACGATGTAGCCATCGCCCTTCACGTCCTGGTTGTCCATCTTGTACTGCCAGTTGCCGTACGCCCAGTGCAGATACCCGGTGGCGCCGCGCCCGTACGCGAGCCACATGGTCTGCCGCTGACTCCACTCCGGCTGGTCGATGAACCTGTTCAGGTGATTGCCGACCGGGATGTTGCAGTTGTAGAACCACAGCGGCTTGCCCTTGGCCCGCTCGGCGTCGAACGGCGCCGGGTTCAGGGTGTAGGTGAACAGATTCGGGATCACGATGTCCTCGGACTGCGCCACGCGCGCGGCCAGGTCGTTCACCACCGCGTCACCGATCTTGACGTCCGGCCAGTACTGCCGCAGCTTGTTCGCGACACCGAACCAGCCCGGGTCACCACCGGCCCCCGGCTCGTCGCCGACATGCATCCAGAACATGCTCAGCCAGCCCTTGTCGGCCAGGTGCTGCCGCAGCGCCGGATAGAACTGCTTGTACCAGTTCTCCGCCTCAGGCGTGTCCCACCAGACGTAGTCCGGCACCTGCTTGCCGGTCTCCTTCGGTGTCACCTCGACCAGGTACCGCGGGTACTGGCTGTTGTGGTCCTTGTTCTGCGGACCGGCGCCGGTGAAACCCTCGAGACGGTTCACCACGCCCTTGTCGACGAACCGCTGCACGACCTCGTCGAAGCGGCTGAAGCTGAACGTATAGTTGCCGTCCGCATCGACCTTGCTGCCGCCGTCGGTGAGCAGGTTCAGCAACGGCAGCTGCAGGTTGTTCTGCCGGTACTTCTTCATGGTGTCGGCCCAGTTGTCGATCAGCTGCCACCAGCCCGGTGAGTACCGGTCGTGCCCGTAGAACAGCTTCACGGTGTCGCCGTCCCCAGGGTCGTATGACGTCAGCCCGAGGAAGTTGGTCCACATCACGTTGGTGAACTGGCTCTGGTTCGCCGGCGGGATCACCACGTTGCGCGCGTTCACCGTGATCGGGACCTTCAGGTTCCCGTTCGTCGTACGGACCGTGGCGCGGCCGCGGTAGACGCCGCCCTTCGCGGTCGCAGGGACGTGCACCCGAACCCACAGCGACTGCGTCTGGTTCGCCGGTACATCGATACTCGGCTGGTTCAGCAGCCGGTCCGGGAAGTCGCCCGGTGCGGTTCGCGTGGTCGGGTACACCGCCTGATTCCCGCCGAACACCGAGTTGTGGTTCAGGTACTCGTACCCGACCGGGTTGTAGCTCAGCTCGCTCACCGGGATCGCGTCGCCCGGCCCGGTCAGCGGGCTGAAGTCGACCGTCTTCACGGTGAACGCAGCCGGCCCGCGGAGCACGATCTGCGCCGCCTCGTAGTCGTTCTTGGCGGTATCGAGCCGGATCTCGTCACGGGCGTCCGCCGACCGCCCGCTGTCCTTGAAGACCGAGCTGTACGACGTCTCGGTCCACATGCCCGGTGTCGCGCCGGCTGCTCGCGCCACAGGCGCCAGTCCGACCGTCGTCACCATCAGTCCACTCGCCACCACTACTCGTGTCCAGCGCATGCCGACCAGCCTTCGCGGCTCGGCAGGACCCGGCAATCCTCTCGGAGCAGCCCGGATAGACCAATCAGCGGAAACGCGGGCAGGTGGTGCAGGCCGTCACCTTCGGCAGCACGTAGAAGTAGCAGCACGACGTCCGGAGCTTCTGCTCCAGCGAGACTCCGAACGCGGCCGCAGCCTGTTCCGCGTACGGCGCTTCCTCGGGCAACCGGATCGCCGCTCGCACTTCGTCGTCGACGGCACCGAAGCGCTGCAACGACCCGAGCTTCACTCCGGGCTGGTAGCTGTCCAGGAACGCTGTGGTGTGGGCCTTCAGCTGTTGAGCCGCAGTGTCCAGCGGCACGACCACATCGGACAGCAACGCGACGTCGGTCGGGTAGTGCGCCGTCGGATGCCGCTTGAACGCCAACGCGGACGGGGACACGTCTGGCGACATCCCAGTGACCGCAGTGGTGACAGCCGCGACCAGTGCGGGGACCTGGACGTACCACATGAGCGTGAACATCGCCGCGACCTGGACAGGTGCCGCGATGTCGTAGTCCCGGGCGTAATCCGCTGCCGCGGCAGTGCGCCACCCGAGAGTCGGATCGCCGCCCGCCTGCTGTTCCGCGAGCAGGTCCGCGCAGGACACCCAGTCCGGTCCGGGCACCGCAGGCGCCGTACGCACGGACATCCAGCTGACCGAGTCGGCCAGCACGTCCGCCAGACGGCTCACGGTGTACGTCACCCAGTCAGCCTACGGTCAGGTACGACGACCGGCGCCCCGCCGACTTCCACGACGGTCGCCTTCAAACCGAACACGTCGGCCAGCAGATCAGCCGTCAGTACGTCGACCGGACGGCCCGCTGCTGCGATCTTCCCGTCCCCCATGACCACCAGGTGATCGGCGTACTGCGCCGCCAGCGTCAGGTCGTGCAGCACTGCCACCACAGTCCGCCCGGTGACCGCGGCCGCGTGGACCACGTTCATCACATCCACCGCGTGCGCCAGGTCCAGGTACGTCGTCGGCTCGTCGAGCAGCAGGTGCTGAGTCCCCTGGGCCAGCACCATCGCGATCCACACCCGCTGGCGCTGACCACCGGACAGCTGGTCGACAGGTCGCTCACGAAGCTCTGTCAGCTCAACGGCCTTCAGCGCCTCCTCGATCGCCGCGTCGTCGTCAGACGTCAGCCGCCCGAACAGGCCGCGATGCGGATGGCGTCCCCGCGACACCAGCTCCGCCGCAGTGATCCCTTCCGGTGTTACCGGTCCTTGCGGCAGCACACCGAGCTTCCGGGCCAGCTCACGTGCCGGCAGCTGGTGGATGTCCTTGCCGTCCAACAGCACCTGCCCACTCCGCGGCGTGAGCAGTCTGCTCATCCCCCGGAGCAGCGTGGACTTGCCGGACCCGTTAGGACCGACGATCGCCGTCAGCTGACCGGACGGCACCTCCAGCGTCAGCCCTTCGACGACAGGTACATCGGCGTCGTACGCGAGGGTCAGGTTCTCGATGTGCACTAGCGTCCCTTCTGCTGACGACCAATGAGGTGAAGCAGGTACGGCGCTCCGCACGCGGCCGTGACGACACCGACAGGCAACTCGTACGGACCGACCTGCGCCCACTGCAACCCGTTCCGAGCCAGCAGGTCAGCCAGTACGACGAACAGCGCGCCGAGCATCGCAGTGGTCAGCAAGGGCGGCCGCTCCATCCGAGTCAGCCGCTGTGCGATCTGTGGGGCGACCAACGCGACGAACGCGATCGGACCGGCGCCTGCGGTCGCCAGGGCAGCCAGCACAGTCGCGATCACCAGCAGCGCCAGTCGGATCCGCGCGACGCGGACGCCAAGGGACGAGGCAACGTCGTCGCCGAGCACCAGTGCGGACAGGTCCCGGTTGAACATCATTGCGACCGGCAATAACAGCACGACCGCTATCAGCACCGGGACCGCATCGCTCCAGGCCCGGGCGTTCAGCGAACCGGCCAGCCAGGCAGCCGCCCGGCCCGCGTCGTTCACGTCGCCGACCACCAGCAGCCAGGCGACCAGCGAGTTGGCGGCGGCCGCGATCCCGACGCCGATCAGCACCACCTTGCCCGCGTCGACCACACCACGCTGGATCGACAGCGCCCCGACGATCAGCGTCGCGATCAGCCCGCCGAGCACCGCGGCCAGCGGGATCCCGACCTTCGCCGCGACTCCGGAGATGTTGCCGCCGCCGCTGCCCGCGAGCACGATCACCGCGACGGCACCCGCGGACGCACCCGAGTTCACGCCGACGATGTCCGGACTGGCGAGCGGATTGCGCGACAGTGTCTGCAACAGCGCACCAGACACTGCGAACGCGATGCCGACCAGCAGACCGGTGGCAACCCGCGGCAGGCGCAGCTCGAGGACGACCAGCCGGGTACCGCGACGGCCACCACCGAGCAGTACTTCGACCACGTCCGCGATCGGGAGTTTCGTCGTACCGACGCTCAGGGAGACGATGGCGACGACGAGCGCGAGGGCGGCGAAGACGATGCTGAGGACAACGGTCCGCGATCTCACAGGGCCACCGCCCGGCGACGTACGACGAGCACGAACAGCGGAGCGCCGACGACCCCGAGGACCACGCCGGCCTGGACTTCACCGGCACCACCGACCAGCCGGCCGACGAGGTCCGCGAGTACCAAGCTGGTGGCGCCGATAACGCCGGCGGCCGGGATCAGCCAAGTGTTGCGGGCCCCGAAGATGCGCCGCGCGACGTGACCGGACAGCAGGCCGAGGAACCCGATCGGACCACACGCGGCGACACCGGCCGCGGTGAGCAGGCCGATCGCCCCGAGGCCGACCAGTCGCGCGCGGCGGACCGACAGACCGAGTCCGGCCGCCACGTCGTCGCCGAGGGCAAGCATGTCGAGATCCCGCGCGTTGACCGCGGCCAGCAACAGCCCGACCAGCGCGAACGGCAGCACCTGCCCGGCCACGTCGAACCCACGGCCCGCCACCGAACCGACCGCCCAGAAGCGATAGCTGTCCAACGTATCCGCGTCCAGCAGCACGATCGACGACGTCAACGCACCCAGCAACGCAGCCACCGCGGCGCCGGTCAACGCCAGCCCGACCGGCGACGCCCCACTCCCCCGCGAGGCCAACTGCTGTACGGCGAACGTCGCGATCAACGCGCCGACCAGCGCGACCCAGACCGTCGACGCAACCGACTCGACCAGCCCGAGCTGCAGCCCGAGGACGACGGCGAACGCAGCACCGGAGCTCACCCCGAAGATGCCGGGCTCGGCCAGCGCGTTCCGGGTGTGCCCCTGCATCAACGTGCCGGCGATCCCGAGACACAGACCGATGAGCAGGGCAACGACCGTCCGCGGGAAGCGCAGGTTGCGGATGATCACGTCCGGGTCGGACCCGGTGTTCGCGGTCAGCGCGTGCCACAAGGCGCCCGGGCCGAGCCAGCGCGAACCGAACGCGAGGCTGGCCGCGAACGCCAGCACGGCAACGACGACGAGGGCGAGCAGCCAGGAGGTACGTCGTACCGCACGACTCGCAGTGCGCGGTGCCGACGGGGCGGCGGAGGACATATGGTTAGGTTTGCCTTACTTCGTGAGGACCTGAGTCACCTTAACCTGTGCCTGGAGACACCTGTGCGCTTGCCCCGCATCACCGCCCTGCTCGCTGCCGCCGCGCTCGCGCTGACCGCCTGTGGATCGTCGGACTCCGGCGACTCGAAGGCCGCCGCCGACTCGACCGCGGGCTTCCCGCGCACCGTCGAGCACGCCATGGGCAAGACCGAGATCAAGACCAAACCGAAGCGGGTGGTCGCGCTCGACGCCAGCTTCGTGGACGCGACGCTGATCCTGGACACCCCGGTCGTCGGCTACACCGACTACCGCAGCATCAACGGGAAGCTGCCGGAGTACCTCGGCGAGGACGCGACCAAGTACGGCTCCGAGGCGCAGGCCGTCGGCACGCTGGCCGAACCGAACCTGGAGAAGATCGCCGAGCTGAACCCGGACCTGATCGTGACCGCGAAGGTCCGGCACGAGAAGCTCTACGACCAGCTGTCCGCGATCGCGCCGACGATCATGTCCGAGACCACCGGGGCGACCTGGAAGGACAACATCCGGATGGAGGCGAAGGCGCTCGGCGAGGAAGACCTCGCGGAGAAGGAGATCACGTCGTACGAGAAGTCGGCCAAGACCGTCGGTGACGCGATCAACGCCAAGGCCAACAACCCGACGATCTCGGTGGTCCGGTTCGTCGACGGGCCGACCCGGCTCTACCAGAACGCGAGCTTCTCCGGGATCGTGCTGAAGGACGCCGGCCTGAAGCGGCCGAAGCCCCAGGACGTGAACGACTTCGCGCTGGAGATCAGCCCGGAACGCATCAAGGACGCCGACGGCGACGCGATCTTCGTCACCCAGTACGCCGACGAGAAGGGGCTGAGCGCGAAGACGGCGGCCCAGTTCAAGGCCAACCCGCTGTGGAAGCCGCTCGCCGCCAAGGTCCACGAGGTCCCCGACCTCACCTGGATGACCGCGGTCGGGCTCCAGGGCGCGTGGGCGATCCTGACCGACCTCGCCAAGACCTTCGACGTCGCGGCACCCGTCAAGGGCGCTTAGCTAGGGTGCCGGTATGACGGCGCTCACTCGATGGCATGTCGGTCCGTGGACGACGCGCGGGACCCGCCCCGGCGAGGAGTTCGTGCCGGGGCGGAAGCGGACGCCCGACGAGCTGAACTTCGACATCGTGGGGTTGTCGCGGATCGTCGGGCGGCGGCAGTCGTTGCCCGAGGAGATGCTGATGCGGCGCTGCCAGGGCGCGTTGCGTCCGACGGATCCGCGACTGTGCGGTGTGCAGACCTTGGATGCCGAGCTGGCCGCCGAGCTCGGCGAGGTTGCCGAGCAGGCCTTCAGCTGGCTCACCACGCGAGCTCCCGCGGGGTACCGCTTCGTGCGGACGGACGCCGTCGAGTTGATCCCTTCCCTCGACCTCGAGGCCGAGGTCGTGGCCGTCGAAACGGTGCTCGAGCTCGCCGGCACGCACTTGCCCGCCGGTCGTCTGGCCACGGCTCATGTACGACGGTCCGCGGCCGGCGACTGGTACGCCGGGGACGCGGTGTGCAACTGGTCCGGTCCCCACGAGAACGCCGACGCGGCAGTCGCCGCGGTCCAACAGGCTCGCGCCGCGCTGATCGAACAGCTCCGAGCAGCCGGCCGAGGAGACCTCGCCGGAACGGCCGACCGCTGGCCGGCCGTTCCGGTGGAATCCACCTAGGCGAGATGCGCCGGCGTCCAGTTAGGCGGGGTGTGTTGGCGCCGGGGCGGCGGCCAGGTGTTTCTGGAGGAAGCTGAGCTCGGCCTCGACGACCTGGGCGTGCGCCGCCAGGAACGGGGCGTAGTGGTTGCCGGGGACCTGAAGGACCGTGGCCTTCGGCGTGGTGGCGGCTGCCTTCAGCGTGGGTGCTGCCAACGCTGACTGATCGTCCGCGCAGACGACGTACAGGATCGGGCAGCGGGCGTCGGCGGCGTACTTGGTGGGGCGGTAGAACACGGCCGGCAGGACCGACCGCGCGGCGATCGCCTGCTGCCAGTCGGGGTACCGGTTGTCCGGGTTGAGGGTCGCGTCGCTCAGCTGGGCGTCCGGCGTGTTGAGCAGCGCGACGGTCCCGGGCGGCCCGGCGAGATCCACCAACCGCGGCGGACGACCGAACAGCCCACCGACTGTGTCGAGCAACGCGCGACCGAACAACCTGAGCGCCGACCACGGCGTCTGATAGCGGGACGCGTTGCGCGCGACCACCGGCCCGTCGACGTTCGCGGACTGTGCGATCGCCGCCGCCAGACCGAGATCCTCGGCGGCCAACTGCACGACGTACCCGCCGGCCAGCGAGAACGCCCAGATGGCGACCCGCTCCACCTCCGGAAGTGTCTTCGCGTAGGCGATCGCCGCCCGCCAGTCGGCGAGCTGATCCGTCACCCGGGCGACCTGCCGGGGCTGACCTTCACTCTCGCCGAAGTGCCGATGGTCGAACGCCAGCACACTGAACCCCGCCGCGGCGAACTGCTCCGCGAACCGGTCCGTCCCCGGCTCCTTCGTAACTCCGAAGCCGCCGGTCATCACCACGCACCCACCGTTGGTTCCCGGGTAGTGCCAGGCGGCGCACGCGACGCCCGCACTCGGGAAGCTCACCTTCTCACGCATACCTGAAGTGAACCACGTGGTTCGCAAACTGTCTACGCTTGTTCCTCACGCTCCAGCGCCCGCACCAGCGCCTCGAACCCGGCCTCGATCCCGTCCGAGTCGCCACTCGTGCGCCACTCGATCAGGAATCCGCGCAACGTCGCGAGGACCAACTCCGCCACCTCACGCTTCCGCGCCTCCGGCCAGCTCGCCGGACAGATCGACAGCAGCGCCGGCAGGTACTGGCGTGACGCGGACCGCGCGAGGTCGGCGTACCGGCCGGCGTCGTACATCGCGAGCCCGATCGCCTGGTCGAGCACCCAGGACTCGGCTCCGATCAGGGTCGGCCACATCGACCGCACCCGATCCGCCAACGTTCGCTCCGCCGCCCCACCCGTCGCCGCCTCGAGCGCCCGCGTGATGCGCCGCTCGCGCAACTGCAGGACCGCCTGCGTCAGCAGGTCCTCGGTTCCCTCGAAGTGGTACAGCAGCACCTTGTGCGTCGTACCGGCCGCTTTCGCCGCGCGCCGGAGCGAGAAGTCGACGAGCCCGTTCGTCCCGAGCTCGTCCGCGACCTTGTCCAGCAGATCCTTGCGCCGCGCCTCTCCGCGCGGTGACTTCGCTGACCGTCGATACCCCGTGCGTTCCTCAGTCACCCCGCCAGTATCAGTGACGCCGTCCACGTCCGCAGGTACTTCGTCAGCTCGGCAGCGTCATCGGTGATCGCAGCGACGTACCCGTCCGGCCGGATCAGCACGTACCCCGACCGCGGGTAACTGTTGCCCTCGACATCGATCGCGACCGCGCCGTCGACTGCCGGAACCCCGATCGCCAGCAGCGTGAACCGCCGCTCGCGGAACAGGTCGAACAGCCGCACAGTCCGCCCATCGGCCGTCCGCCCGATCCCGTCCGGCGCGGTGTCACCGGGCCGCAGCCCACGCCGCCGCTTACCCGGAACGGTCAGCGGCGACTCGTGGTACCGCGGGTGATCGTTGCGGCCGCGCTTGTTCATGCCGGCCAGGAACCGCTTCACGATGTGCGGCAGGATCGGCCGCAGGAACCGCGGCGGCGTGGTCGCCGACGCGAACCGGCGGTCACTCTCCTCGAGGATCGCCCGCCCGACCGGCAGCCGTTCCTCCTCGTAGGTGTCGAGCAGTGCCTCCGGCGCGCCCCGCAGTACCAGCGCCAACTTCCACGCGAGGTTGTACGCGTCCTGTACGCCGGTGTTCAGCCCGAACGCCCCGAACGGACTGTGCACGTGCGCCGCGTCACCTGCCAGAAACACTCGCCCGACCCGGTACCGCGACGCCATCCGCAGGCTGTACCGCCATACCGACAGCCAGCGCGGGTTGCTCACCCGCAGCGTGTCGATCCCGCTGCGCTCCACCACCGCGCGCTGCAACCACTCCAGCGACGGCTCCTCGTCCGCGCCGATCGACGCGATCGCCTGCCACGGCTCCCCCTCGCGGTACGGCCGCAACGCCAGCATCTGCTGATTCCCACCCCAGATGTGAACGGCGTGATCCGGCAGCCCGGTCACGTCGACGTCGGCCAACAATGCCCGGGCGTCCTCTTCGGTCCGCCCGTCGAAGGCGATCCCGAGCGCCTTCCGCACCGAACTTCGGCCCCCGTCGCACCCCACGAGGTACGCCGCTCGCTCCTGCCTACCGTCCTCGAACGTCACCACCACCGAGGAGCCCTCGTCGACGAACCCGGTGACCGTCGTACCGAACTCCACCGAAACGCCGCGGCGCTCGAGCCCGTCGCGGAGGATCTGCTCGGTGCGCCACTGCGGCAGCGACACGTAGTTCGGGAACGGTCTGGCCGGCGTCGGCGGATCGGGCTCGATCGTGAAGTCCGCGAGCAAGGCGCCGCCGAGATGCACCTTGGTCCGCCCGTTGGTCCCGGTCGCGGCGACGAACTCGTCCGCGACGCCGAAGCTCTCGAAGATCTCCAGCGTGCGCGGCTTGATCCCGAACCCGCGCGATCCCGGCTGCGGGCCCGGCGACCGGTCGACGATCCGCACCGAGAGTCCCCACCGGCTCAGCTCCGTCGCCACCGTCAGCCCGGTCGGCCCGGCTCCCACCACCAGCACATCCACCATCGGTCGGCTCCCCTCAGCTCATCGTGAGGTCACCACATTAATGTCAACTTGTACATGTCAACAATGACATGTGTCATGGTACGGTCGCGGCATGTCGTTGCGTCACGGCCTGCTCGGTCTGCTCGACCAGGCGCCGGCCACCGGGTACGAGCTGACCAAGTCGTTCGAGGAGATCAGCCAGTGGGCCTGGCACGCCTCGCACAGCCACATCTATCCGGAGCTCCGCAAGATGCTGGACGCCGGACTGATCGAGGTCGTCGACGAGCAGTCCCGGAACCGGAAGCGGTACGGCATCACGCCGGCCGGCCGCGACGAACTGCGACGCTGGATGCTCGAACCGACCGACGAGGTGGTCCGCAGCGGCGCCGCCCTCCGCCTGTTCCTGGTCGGCTCACTCGAACCGGACGAGGCGCGCGCGTTCTTGCAGCAGACCATCGACCAGACCGAACGCCGCCTGGAAGCCCTGGAAGCGCAGATCGAGGAGGCCGGCCCGGAGTGGCGCGCCGACCCGCTGGCCTTCGGCCGCCTCGCCGCCGAACGCGGCCGCCACATGCTCCCCGCCCTCCGCGACTGGGCGAAATGGGGCCTGGAGCAGCTCGAATCTAAGTGAAGCTCGCGGCGAAGTAGCCCACGCCGTACGGCGCTGCGTCGTACAGCAGCTGGCCCGTCAGGCCGGTGGCTTGCAGTGCGCCGGCCAGGACCTGCCAGGGTCCGCGGCCGGCCGCTTGGAGGACGGTCGCGAGATCGGGATCCAGCGCGGCGAGCACCTCGAGATCCGTTTCCTGCAAGGCCTTGGCGACTGTTGCGTCGAAGATCTCGGCGCGTGGATGCAGGTGCACCGGCGCGTGGTCGCTGCGCCGGGCCGAGCCGTCGCCCATCACCAGCAGACCCACCCGATCGCCTGCGGCGATCTCCCTGCCGATCTCCAGACACCGCGTCGGCGTCTCGTCCGCGGCGACTGCGACGTACGTCCGCGGCACCCCGGCGGCTTTGGACTGTTCGAGCAGCCAACCGCCGACCGTCAACGACAGCGGCAGGACGGGCGCGCCGGTCCCGATCCGCACCTCCGGCGCACCGTACGGGCCGAACGAGCCGCCCGCGTCGGCGTCGTACGTTGCCGCTGCGGGCGCCGAGCCGACGACGATCAGGCTGGAGACGTCCGCGAAGGCATCGACCGCCGTCAGGCAGGCGGCGCGCAGTGGATCGAGTTCCGGCGCGGCACCGAAGGCGAGCTCGGGCACGATGATCGGCGGGTGCGGACAGACGGCCGCTGCGACGACTGGCACTAGCGCGGCTCCCGACCGTGCCGCAGGAACAGGAACCCGTCCTCCGTGGAGAGGACGTGCAGCAACGACAACGCCCGTGCCTCGGTGGCCGCCAGACCGTCGGTGATCCGGCGCGCTCCCGGGCCGGCGAGCAGCGGCGACACGGTCAGGCACAGCTCGTCGACCAGGTCGGCATCGGTGAGCGAACCCAGCAGGTGCGGACCGCCCTCACAGAGGATCTGCGTCAGGCCACGCTCGCGTAGCGCATCCACGGCCGCGGTCAGGTCGACGGCGTCGTCGCCGCACACCAGCACGTCCGCGACCTCAGCAAGGGCGTCGCGCTGATCTTCCGGAGACGCCGCGCACGTTATGACGATCGGCCGCGTCGGCGCCTCGGTGAAGACCGGACTGTCGGCCGCCAGCTCGAGCCGTGCACTGACGACCGCGAGGGTGGGGTTCTCGGGCCATCCGTGATCCGCACGCCAGGCCCGCCGCTTCGCGCCGAGGCGCAGACCGCCGTACCCCTCCGCGCGCAGCGTGCCGGCGCCGACCAGGACGACGTCGGCGAGCATCCGGAGCCGGCCGAGCATGTTCTGGTCGTCCTTGCTGGACAGACCACCGGACAGGCCTTCGAGGGTTACCGCGCCGTCGAGGCTGGTGACGAAGTTGGCCCGCAGCCGGAGAACGGAACGGTCGGCCACGGTATAGGCGGCGATCAGCTCGTCCTCGGTGAGCTCGGTCCCGGCGGCACGGTCGTGGATCACACCAGACTCCTTCGGGTGTACGCGGGGGTCGCGGTCTTCTGCAGTACGGCGACCAGGTCGAGCGCCTGCCGGACACCGGCGACGTCGTGGACCCGGAACACCCGGGCGCCGAGCCACGCCGCAACGCTCACCGCGGCCAGCGTCGCCGGACCGCGGCGGCCGGACGGCAGGTCCAGCGTCTCGCCGAGGAAGTCCTTGTTCGACATCGCCATCAGCACCGGCCAGCCGGTCGCCGCGAGTTCGTCGGCCCGCCGGGTCACCTCGAGCGAGTGCAGGGTGTTCTTCCCGAAGTCGTGCGTCGGGTCGATGACGATGCCGTCCGCGCGGACACCGGCCGCGATCGCCCGCTCCGCCAGCGCGGTGGTCGTCCGGATCACGTCCGCGACCACGTCGTCGTACGCCATCCGGTGCGGGTCGGTGCGCGGTTTGAGACCGCCGACGTGACTGCAGACCAGGCCCGCGCCGACCTCGCCGGCCGCTCCGGCGAGCTCGGGATCGTGACCGGACCAGGTGTCGTTGATCAGGTTCGCGCCGGCCGCGCCGACCCGGCGGGCGACGCCGCTACGGTACGTGTCCACGCTGATCAGGAGTTCCGGGTGCCGCTCCCGCACCGTGGCGACGAAATCGACCGTCCGGCGCAGTTCCTCCGCCTCGTCGACGGGCTCGCCGTACCCGGCCTTGACGCCGCCGATGTCGACCAGATCCGCACCGTCGGCGACCGCCTGGTCGATCGCACTGAGGGCCGCCTCGGTCGCGTACGTCGCGCCGCCGTCGAAGAACGAGTCCGGGGTCCGGTTCACGATCGCCATCACGGCGAACTCACCCACCCCGAACGACCGGCTGCCCAGCCGGAGTACCCCGTCACGCTCGTCCGCCACAGCCCCGACTCTATCCGGGCGGCTGTCCGCCGACCGGCCACCGCTGCCCAAATCGCCACATATCCTATAGGATTCCTCGCGACAGTCCCGCCCACCGCAGCAGATCGGGTCCTCGATGCCACGATTCACCGAGTTCGAGACGTACGACGTCCGCTTCCCCACGTCCCTGGACCTTGACGGCTCGGACGCGATGAACACCGACCCGGACTACTCCGCGGCGTACGTCATCCTGCGCACCGACGCCGGCGACGGGCTGGAGGGGCACGGGTTCGCGTTCACCATCGGGCGCGGCAACGACATCCAGACGACCGCGATCGAGGCACTCCGCGACCACGTCGTCGGGCTCGACCTGGACGCGACGCTGAACGACCTCGGCGGGTTCTGGAAGTCGCTCGTGCACGACTCGCAGCTGCGCTGGCTGGGCCCCGAGAAGGGCGTCATGCACATGGCGATCGGCGCGGTCGTCAACGCGGTGTGGGACCTCGCCGCCAAGCGGGCCGGCGTACCGCTGTGGAAGCTGCTGTCCGACCTGACGCCGGAGCAGATCGTCGACCTGGTCGACTTCCGGTACCTGACCGACGCGCTCACCCCCGACGAGGCGCTGGACATCCTCCGGTCGGCGAAGGCCGGGCGTGCGGAGCGCGAGGCGGTACTGCGCGAGCGCGGGTACCCGGCGTACACGACGACGCCCGGCTGGCTCGGGTACGACGACGCGAAGCTGGTCCGGCTCTGTCACGAGGCGGTCGCCGAGGGGTTCACCCAGATCAAGCTGAAGGTCGGCGCCGACCTGGACGACGACATCCGCCGGATGCGGCTGGCCCGCGAGGCGGTCGGCCCGGACATCCGGATCGCGATCGACGCCAACCAGCGCTGGGACGTCGCCGACGCGGTCCGCTGGGTCGAGGCGCTGGCGCCGTACGACGTGTGGTGGGTCGAGGAACCGACCAGCCCGGACGACGTCCTCGGGCACGCGGCCATCGCGCGCGCCATCGCACCGATCCGCGTCGCGACCGGCGAGCACGTGCAGAACCGGGTCGTGTTCAAGCAGTTGCTGCAGGCCGAGGCGCTGTCCGTGCTGCAGCTCGACTCCGCGCGGGTCGCCGGCGTGAACGAGAACATCGCGATCCTGCTGCTGGCCGCGAAGTTCGGCGTACCGGTGTGCCCGCACGCGGGTGGGGTAGGACTGTGTGAGCTGGTCCAGCACCTGTCGATGTTCGACTACGTGGCGGTCAGCGGAACACTGGACGACCGGGTGATCGAGTACGTCGACCACCTGCACGAGCACTTCCTGGACCCGGTCGTGATCCGGGACGGGCACTACGTGGCGCCGGTGCGGCCGGGGTTCGGCGCCGAGATGGACGCTGAGACCCTGACCGACTTCCGGTATCCGACCGGCAAGATCTGGACCGATCTGAACAAGGAGCACAAGTGACCGATTTCGACGGCCTGCGCGCAGTAGTCACCGGCGGCGCTTCGGGCATCGGCCTCGCCGCCGCCTCGCTGCTCGCCGCCCGCGGCGCCCGGGTGGTCGTCTTCGACCTGAAGCCGGAGGTCGACGAGCCGCTGACCGGGATCGCCGCCGACGTCACCGACGACGGCTCGGTCCGGGACGCGGTCGCCGCCGCGGCGCTGCAGCTCGGCGGGATCGACATCGTGGTGAACAACGCCGGCATCGGCGCCCAGGGCACGGTCGCCGCGAACGACGACGACGAGTGGCACCGGGTGCTGGACGTGAACGTCGTCGGGATCGCCCGGGTGACCCGCGCCGCGCTGCCGTACCTGCGCAAGTCGGACGCCGCCGCGATCGTCAACACCTGCTCGATCGCCGCCACCGCGGGCCTGCCGAACCGGGCGCTGTACTCCGCGAGCAAGGGCGCCGTACTGGCCCTGACGATGGCGATGGCCGCCGACCACGTCCGCGAAGGGATCCGGGTGAACTGCGTGAACCCGGGGACCGCGGACACCCCGTGGGTCGGCCGGCTGCTGGACGTCGCGTCGAACCCGGAGGCCGAGCGGGCCGCGCTCGAGGCCCGGCAGCCGATGGGCCGGCTGGTGTCCGCCGACGAGGTCGCCACCGCGATCGCGTACCTGGCCAGCCCGCTGTCGGGGTCGACCACGGGGACCGCGCTGGCAGTGGACGGCGGGATGCAGAACCTGCGGCTCCCGGCGGCCGGGAAATGACGTCGCGGTTCACGCTCTTCCCGGACGGCCAACGGGTCGGACTCGGCGGCGCCCCGCTCGGCAACCTGCTCGGCGAGGTGAGTGACGCCGAGGCGACCGCGGCCGTGAACGCCGCCTGGGACGAGGGCTGGCGGTACTTCGACACCGCGCCGCACTACGGTCTCGGGCTCGCCGAGGAGCGGCTCGGGGTCGCGCTGCGGGACAAGCCGCGGGACTCCTATGTCCTGTCCAGCAAGGTCGGGCGGATCATCTACTCCTCGGACACGGCGGCCACTGATGACGAGGGCTTCGACATCAATACGACGCGGCGCCGGCGCTGGGACTTCTCCCGGGACGGTGTACTGCGGAGCATCGAGGACTCGCTGCGCCGGATCGGGACCGACCGGCTGGACGTCGTGTTCGTGCACGACCCGGACGATCACTACGAGGAGGCGGTCGCGACCGCGTTCCCGACGCTGGTCGAGCTTCGGGACCAGGGCGTGATCCGGGCGATCGGGTCGGGGATGAACCAGACGGCGATGCTGACCCGGTTCGTGCGCGAGGTCGACATCGACGTGATCATGCTGGCCGGCCGGTACACGCTGATCGATCCGGACGGTCTGGACGACGTACTGCCGGCTTGTGTCGAGAACGACGTACAGGTGGTTGCTGTCGGCGTTTTCAACTCCGGTCTGATGTCGCAGCCCCGTCCGGCGGCCGGCGCCACGTTCAACTACGAGCCTGCCGCGCAGTCCCTGCTGGACAAGGCGAACAAGCTCGCGGACCTGTGCGAGGCCCACAACACCACGCTGCCTGCTGCGGCGCTGGCGTTCCCTCTCGCACATCCGGCCGTCGCAGGAATCGCGGTCGGTTGCCGCACACCCGAAGAGGTTCACACGAACGCGACACTGGCCCGCACCGAGGTCCCGGCCGCTCTGTGGTCGGACCTGAAGTCGTCGGGCCTGCTTCGCGAAGACGCACCCACGCCGTAGGAGCTGCCTCTCCTCCTACTCCGTCCGCGTAGTGCGGGACGCCAAGTGGAGGGCGAGGCGCTCGTCGGGGTTCGTGAGGTCTACGCCGAGTAGATGCTGGATCTTGGCGATGCGGGCAGCTGCGGTGTTGCGGTGGATGCCTAGTACTGCCGCGGTCTCGGCGAGAGACGACTCGGTGTCCAGGTAGACGGCCAGTGTGGTGACCAGGTCACCAGGCTGGTCTTTGATCGGCGCGAGGAGGGCCTGCGCGGCGGGCTGGAACGTGTCGGTGCGTGTCCAGGCCAGCAGCAGCTGCGCCAAGCCCAAACGATCCACATGCAGGAAGCGACCGGTCTCCGCACGACCACGGGCCAGACCGGCCGCGTCACCAGCCTCGGCGAGGGTCGTGGCGATTCCACTCGGACCAGGCTGCACCCGGCCGACACCGACGTACGCGTCGACCGTCGGGACCAGACGACGCTGCACCCGGCGGATAGCGGCCGCCTGCTCCTGTACCTCGGTCGCCGTCGGCTCACTGACCGCGGTGATCCACGCCGACCAGCCCTCCCCCTGCTCGACCACGACAGCCCGCAGCCCCTCCGCGTCGAACGCCTCCACCACATCGCCCCAGCGGCCGGCGACATCTACCGGACCGTCGGCACCGATCCGGATCCCCGTGTGCCAGCCGTCGAGCTGCCAGCCCAGATCGACCGCACGCCGCCGCGTCGCCTCCGACGGCTCGCCGTGCAGCAGCTCACCGAGTAGCGACGTACGTTGCCGCGCGTCTCGCTCCAGTTCCAACCGCCGCAGTACCAACTGCTCCCCCACGGCCGGTGCGACGACGCTGAGCACCTCAGGTACGGCGGCAACCTCGGCAGGCACCACGCCGGGCAACCGAGCCACCAACCAACACACCGGCCCGACGCTGAGCACGGCCACCGCGATCAGCACCGCACCACTCGGCAAATCAACCCGGTACGGCGCCGCCCACGCGACGGGCACCCGTGGCAGTGCAGCGACCAACGCAGCCCGATCAATCGACTCCAACGGCTCACCGGCGAGCGTGCCACCGTCAGCTCCAGCCAACGTGATCGGCCGACTCAGTACGCCGGATGTCGTCCGCAGTACCGAGGTCAGATCAGCGTCTGCTCGTCGCAGTGCCGACACGGCCCGCAGTACCAGATCCGATCGCACCACTTCGGGCTCGCTGGTGACGCGCCGCAGATGCTCATGCGCCGCCAGCGGATCCGGACAGCCCAGCACCGGCAGCTGCAGACGTTCTGCCAGCAGCTGCGCTCCACGCCCCAACGGCTCCACTCCGGCCAGCAACAACGCGGCAGCCCGCGCTGCGGCCGCCCGACTGATCAGGGCGTCGATCCGCCAGTCGGTGTGGTCATTTGCGAGCAATACGACGAGCATCTGCCCGTCCATGCGTTCCGGGTGCTCAGACACCTCCAGCACAACCCGGGACCCGATCAGCCGCGGCCCCGGATCCGTGGGACCACCCAGCACCACCACCTCCCGCCAACCGGGTGAGGTGAGCATCGCCACCAGCGTGGGGCCGGTCATCACGACTCCCGTGAACGAGTCATGAGGCCTCCAGCAGGCGCGGGTCGCAGCCGAGTCCGAACGCCCGCGGGCCGACATGCGTGATGCGGTCCGGGCGGCGCCACCAGGTCGGTCCGGGGAGTGCGAGGACCAGCACCTCGTCGCCAGTACGCACCGCGTCCACGGCGATCGGCTGCAGGGTACGGCGGTCCAGTACGCACAGCAGGTCCGGCGTACTGACAACCGGCGTGCCGTCGACGAGTGCCAGGAGGTACTCGTTCTCGGTCTCGATCCGGATCACCGCCCGGCTGCCGGAGTCGACCACGCAGACGCTCCCCCGACCGAACGCAGCCCCACCGTCGGTGATCAGGTGCCGGGCGACCTCGTCGACCCGACCACTCGCCAGCACCCGGCCACCGAGGTCAGCGGCGATGACAGCCGGCGTCGCACCGGGATCCAGGGCGGCGTGGGCGCGACCGAGCGTCAGAGCCCGCGTCAGACTTCCCTCCACCGCATCCGCCGTCGCAGCGTCCACTGCGGTGGGCGCCAACGCCAGCACCGCCCACCCACCGGTCTCCGCGACGAAGCTGCGGACAGCGCGTTCCAGACCGGCCGCGTCGACGTTGTCGACCACGATCACCTGCCCACTCGGCTCACTGAGCGCGCACGGCGTCAGCGACCGTCCCGCCACCGCCCACGAGAACTGGTCGAGCCGCGGCAGCGCCCGACCCATCAGGTCGGCATCCACCACCGGGAGGTCCAGATCGAGCGCGGCGATCAGCGGAGTCAGCCCGTTGAGCCCACCGGCCTCCAGCGACATCAGTCCGGTCACTTCCGCACCGGTCCACCGGCTGACCGCCCGGACCGCCGTCTCGAACTCGCCACCGCTCGGCAGCTTCTCCATCAAGACGCTGGTCGCACCGACCACGCCGATGGGGCTGACCGACACACCGGGTACGTCGGCCGCGTCCCGCAGTACCAGCTCGCCCGCGCCGAGGCGGCGTCGCAGCATCCGGCCGAACGCACCGGTGTCACCGCCACCGCCGGAACCGAGCAGCGTGACGCCGACGACCAGCGCCTCCAGATCCTGCTCCCGCACGACCGTGCTCATGAGCTGATCCTGCCACCGCGGACCTGCAGCACTCATCAACCGCGCCAATTCGGCCCGGCCGACCGCTGCTCAGGCGTGGAGCGCCCGCAGCGCCCGAGGTTGATGAGTGCTGGACGTCCGGGGTGGAGCCCCGGCCCACCGCGGAGGGGTTTCAGCACGGTGGGCCGAGGGTCAGGGGGTGGCGACCAGGTTGTCGCTGCGCAGCTCCACCGGGCTGAACTCGACGTCGAGCCCGAAGCAGGACGGTCCGAACACCGCGAGCGCCTCGGGCGTGCGCATCAGGTCCGGGGTGGAGATGCCGACCACGGTCACCCGCTGGCCGTACCGCAGTCCTTCGGTGGTGATCGGTTCGGCGGTGTCGGCTTCGAGCACGCAGATCAGGTCCGGGACCGTGCAGACGATCTCACCGTCGACGACCGCGAGCAGGTTCTCGTTCTGGAACCGCAACTCCAGCTCCGACGAGCCGTCGTACGTCGTGAACCGGGCCCGGCCGCGCGCGAACCCCTCGACGGTACGCCGCTCGACATCGATCACCTTGCCGCGGAACAGCACCCGCAACTCGTTGTACAGCGTCGGCGCCAGCGCGGCCCGCACCGCCTCGATCGGATCCTCGTGCGCCGCCCGCGCCTCGCGCACAGCCCGCCCGATCGACAGCCCGAGCGACAACGTCCGCGGTACGGCGGTCCGCTTCACGTCGGCGCCCGTCATCGAGTACTCCGCGATGTGCGCGACCCCGCCGAGCCGGATGGTGATGCCGCGAGCCAGCCACTCCATCTGCTTGTTGTCCGTGGCGGTGTCGATCACCACGGTCTCGTCGTGCTCGCCGGCGATCGCCATCGGGGACCCGGGCACGCCGTACACCGAGAAGGTCTCCATCTGGAGCTCGGGGAACGCCCGTCCCATGCCGTCGGCGTCGACGACGGGCAGACCGGTCCGGGCCGCGACGAGCAGCGGGATCATCGAGTTGATCCCACCGCACTCGATCGGCATCGTCGCGTCGGCCGTTCGCCCGAGATGATTCTCGAGCGCCCGGAGCGCGCCGACCGGTTCGCTGCCGCGCGGGATCTTCTCCACGATCACCGTCGGCGCGCCCATCTGCGCGGTCGGGATCACGAACGCGTCGTCGTCCAGCTCGTCGGGATCGAGGACCGTGATCGGTCCGTGTTCCCGGATCGCCTGCTCCACCAGCAGCCGCCCGATCAGCGGATCACCGCCACCACCGGTCCCGAGGATCGCCGCGCCGCGAGCGAGGTCCCTCAGGTGCTCGATGCCGAGTTGCCAGCTCATACGGTCTCCAAGGCGCGGATCGGGTCCAGGTCGTAGCCGAAGTACCGCGGGCCGACCAGCTCGATGCCGGCCGGCGAGTGCCAGCGTTCGTCGGCGGGGGCGGCGAGCACGCTGACGCGGTGGCCGTAGCGCAGCGCCTCGGTGGTGATAGGTTCACCGGACTCGGTGTCGAGCACGATGATCAGGTCCGGCGTGGTCACCACCGCCGTACCGTCGAGCTCGGCCACCAGGTGCTCGTTCTGGAACCGCAGCACCATCAGCCGCCCGTGCGACGCGTCCAGCCCGTCGACCGCCGCGTCACCCCGGGCGAAGCCGGTCGTCGTACGGCGTTGCACGTCGACGACCTTGCCTACGTGCAGCAGCCGCCCACCGAGCTCGTCGACCACGGCCGCGACCGGGTCGGAGTGCGTACGCTGCGCCTGCTCGATCGCGCGGCCGATCGTGACGCACTTGCTGAGCGTCCCCTCGACGAACGACCCGCGCACCTCGGCGCCGGTCATCGCGTAGAGCGAGACGATCGCCGAGCAGCCCATGTCGATGGTCGCCGACCGCGCGAGCCGCTCGGCCCACTCGTTCGTGACCGTGTCGAACACGCCACGGTTGCCCTTCTCGTCGACGATCGCCATCGGCGTCGCCTCGATCCCGGCGAGCGTCGGCAGCACCATCTGCAGCTCGGGGAACGCGCGGCCCATCCCGTCACCGTCCACCAGCGGCAGCCCGAGCTGCGCCGCGGCGATCACCGGGACGGTCGAGTTCACCCCGCCGGCCTCGATACAGGCCAGGTGGGTCGGCGTCTTCCCGACGTACTTCGCCAGCGTCTGCACGGCGACCGAGATCTGGTCGGCCGACGGGAGCTTCTCGATCATTACGGTCGGCGCGCCCATCATCGCCACCGGCAGCACGCACGCGTCGTCCGGAAGGTCGCCGACGGCAACGATCTCCACCGGCCCGTGCTCCCGCAGCGCCTGCTCCGCCAGCAACCGCCCGATATGCGGATCGCCACCGCCACCGGTGCCCAGCACGGCGGCGCCGCGAGCGAGCGCGCCGAGGTCCTCAGCCCGCAGCTTCATCGCCACCACTCCACCCCGGACGCCCAGCCCATCACAATCGCGGACTCCGCCACGCGCCCCGCGTAGGCGATCGCCGAACCAGGGATTGTGATGGCCTGCAGATCCGCGCTCATCGGGTCTCTCCCAGTCGCAGGTCGCCGACCGCCTTGCAGCGGATCCGGGTCGCGTTGCCGGGCAGGTACGGGATCGGGACCTCGTCGAAGTCGACGATCCGCACCGCGGCGGGGTCGGCACCGGCCGCGACCGCCCGATCGACGGCCTCCTGCCGTGCCTCGTCCACGACCGCGTCCCGGCGGCCCGGGTCGATCGCGTACACCCGGTCCACCTCGCCGCCGACCTGCGCGATCGCCGCGCCGATCGCGTTCGCCACCGCGAAGTTCTCCGGCCGATGTACGGCGAGACTCCCCGGCAGATCGTCCGGGAGCAGGATCGAGCCACCACCGACCGCCACCACCGGCAGCGGGTCAGGCGACGTCCGCATCCGCTCGACCGCGTCCGCGATATCCGCGGCGACCCGTGCCAACGCGGCCTTCACCAGCGTCGGATCGAGGTCCGCGACAGCGTCCGTGGAACCGACCTCGGCACGCCCGGCCGCGACCGCGATGTCCGTCGCGGTCAGCGTCTTGCCGCCGAAGACCAGCGCTTCCTCGGTCAAGCGATACCCGACCGACCGCGGACCCACCGACACGTGACCGTTGCTCTCGGCCACCAAGCTGCCACCGCCGATCCCGATGCTCAGCACGTCGGGCATCCGGAAGTTCGTCCGGACGCCGGCCACGTCGACCTCGGTGGTAGCCTCCCGCGGGAACCCGTGCGTGAGGACGCCGACGTCACTCGTCGTACCGCCGACGTCGACCACGGCGCAGGTGTCCAGGCCGGACAGCAGCGCCGCGCCGCGCATCGAGTTCGTCGGACCGGACGCGAACGTGGCGACCGGGTACCTGCGGGCGAAGTCGACGTCCATCAGCGTGCCGTCGTTCTGGCTGAGGTAGAGCGGTGCGGAGATCCCGTGACCCTCGACGGCGCTGGCCAGTCCATCGACGATCGAAGCGGCGAGTTCGCGGAGCGCGGCGTTGATGATCGTCGCGTTCTCCCGCTCCAGCAGACCGATCCGGCCGATCTCGTGGGACAGCGAGATCGCCACGTCGTCACCGAGCTCGGAGCGCAGGATCTCGGCCGCGCGGAGCTCGAACTCGTTGCTCACCGGCGAGAACACCGACGAGATCGCCACCGAGCGGACGCCGTGCGCGACCATGTCGCCCGCGTGCCGGCGCAGCTCGTCCTCGTCCAGCTCGGCGATGTGCCGGCCGTCGAACTCGTGCCCGCCGTGCGCCAGGTAGCTGCGTCCACTGATCGCCTCGACCAACCGCTCCGGCCAGTCCACCAGCGGCGGCAGCGACGCGGTCGCCGGCAGTCCGAGCCGCAGCGCCGCGGTCGGCGCCAGCCGCCGGGCCTCGATCAGCGCGTTGATGAAGTGCGTGGTGCCGATCATCACGGCCTGCACCTGCGCCGGGTCGAAGGATCGCTCCGCCTGCAACCGGTCCAGGGTGTCGATGATGCCGGCGGTCACGTCCGCACTGGTCGCCGACTTGTTCGCCGCCAGCACGGTGGTGCCGTCCAGCAGCACGGCGTCGGTGTTGGTGCCACCGACATCGATGCCGATACGCATTCCAGATCCTCCCGTTGAGTGCCTGAGCTGGGATGTGAGGTTGTCAGTTGGTCGCCGGTACGGCGTTCACGCCGGCCGGCTCGCTGTCCATCGTGCGGCTGGTCCCGACCCCGCGGACCAGGCCGAGCTTCCCGGCGACGACGTACGCGCCGAAGCCGACGATCAGCGAGTTGATGCTCGGCAGGCCCCAGCCGACGTACTTGCCGATCAGGGCGGCGCCGATCCAGATCACGATCGTGGCCGGCACCCAGGTCGGCGCGGTCGCGGGGAGCGCGCCCTCGGCGCGGGTCGCGTCCAACTCGGGGCGCCAGCGCTTCACCACGAAGTACTCCGCGACCATGATCCCGGCGATCGGCGGGAACGCGACGCCGAGGACGATCAGGAAGTCGGTGAACTTGTCCAGGATTCCACCGGCCGCGAGCACGCTGCCGGCGACGCCGACCACCAGCGTGACGACGGCCCGGTTGACGTGCCGGCCGAAGACGGTGCCGATGAAGTTCACGATGCCGAGGCCGGAGCTGTACAGGTTCCAGTCGTTGATCTTGATCGTGCCGAGGATGATCACCAGCGTGCCGACCCAGCCGACCGACGAGGTGACGATGGTGATCACGTTGGCCGAACCAACGGCATGCGCGAGCAGTACGCCGACCAGGCCGATCACGTACTCGCCGAGGGTGATGCCGAGGACGGTCTGCTTGACCACGTCGCCGACGCTGCGGTTGAAGCGGGTCATGTCCGGCGTGATCACCGCACCGACGATGAAGCCGCCGGCCACTAGCGTCGTCCCCTGCAGCAGGCTCAGGTGCGGACCGGGCGGGGCCGAGTTCACCAGCGAGCCGAGGCTGTGGTCGGACAACTCGCTGATGATCGACCAGCCGACCAGGACCAGGAAGGCCGGGACGGTCACGTACGCGACCCAGGCCATCGAGTGGAAGCCGCGGAGCACGACGAGCGTCACTGCGAGACCGAAGACGAGCGACCAGCCCCAGGTCGGGAGGATGCCGACCAGCTGGCTCAGACCGGCCGCGGACACCGCGGACTGGATCCCGAACCACCCGATCAGGCTGATCCCGATCGCGAGGCCGATCAGCGACGAGCCGGCCTGGCCGAAACCGGTCCAGCGCGCGATCACCGAGGTCTGCAGGCCCTCACGGGCACCGATGACACCGATCAGGATCGCGACCAGCTCGAGGATCACAGCGCCGAGCGTGAGGGCCCAGAACGCGGTCCAGAAACTCATCCCGAACCCGAGCGTCGCGCCGAGCAGGAACTGACTCAGCGCCGAGATCTGGCCGAACCGCTGGGTCGCGACGGACCACCACGAGTACCTCGCCTGTTCCGGGACCCGGGCAAGCGCGTAGTCGTCGGCACCAACAGATGAACCGGCCATGGGAGGACCTCCAGCCCTGGGATTTCATCGAAAGTACGACGGTTGTCCCGCAGCCTCACCGTCCAGTGTGCACACTCGCCGGACGCCGACTGTGCAACCTGCCCTACTCTTGGTCGCGATGGCTCGTCGCTGGCACAGGCACGGAGCGCGACTGCTCCGCATACTCGGCGTACTCGTTGTGGTCGCCGGAGTGTTCGCCATGCACGGCCTCACCTCCCACCACGATGCGGCCATGGCCATGCCTGAGTCACCGATGGTGATGGAGCACACCGACCAGGCTGTCCTGCACGTCGACCCGGCCGACGAGATGCCGGGGATGGGCGGAGCGTGCCTCGCGATTCTCACCGGTCTGGTCCTGTTGCTCGCGTTGTCGCTGGCCCTGCGCAGCCTGCTGGTCTGGCGGGCCGTATGGGTGCCGGCCGCGGGTACGTGGCTGGCGGTGAGTGAGCGGTCGCCGCCGTGGCGGGCGCCGTCGTTGTCGTCGTTGGGTGTACTGCGGATATAGGCCGGCGTGCGCCGCACTTCGCCGTACCCAATTCTCGACACACCCAAGGAATGTGATGACGCACGTCTACCGTACGACCGCGGTCTCGGCCGCTCTGCTCGCTGCCGTCTTCGGCATGGCCGGCTGTGGGGACTCCGACGCCGGGGGCAGCCCCAGTACGCCGGTTGCCACGTCGGCGGCCGCTTTCAACGACGCGGATGTGGCGTTCGCGACGCAGATGATCCCGCACCACCAGCAGGCCGTCGAGATGGCCGACCTGGCGTTGCGGAAGGCAACGACCGCTGAGGTGAAGACTCTCGCGACCGCGATCAAGACGGCCCAGGCCCCAGAGATCAAGCAGCTGTCCGGGTGGCTGACGACGTGGGGCGAGCCGGTGCCGACACCCGGTGAACACAGCGGGCACGACATGTCCGGGTCGATGACCGGGATGATGACGCCGGAGGAGATGAATGACCTCGACAAGGCGTCCGGCACGATGTTCGACCGGATGTGGGTCGACATGATGATCAGGCACCACCAGGGCGCGGTCACGATGGCCAAGACCGAGCAGACCGGCGGCCAGGACGCCCCGTCGATCGCGCTCGCCAAGAAGATCCAAGCGGCCCAGACCACCGAGATCGCCACCATGCAACGCCTCTTGGGCCGCCTCCCGGCCGCCTGAGAAACGCTTTACGCCGGGGACGTCAGGCCGGATTCCAGCTGACCTGGAGTCCGTCCCGGCGGCCGATCTGTTCCACCCGGTCGGCGACGCGGGCGCTCTGCTGTTCGAGAGCACCCGCGTCGTCCGCCTCGACCCGCAGGATCAGCTGCTCCGGCGTCGCCCGAACCGACCAGGTCGCCGTACCGAGGTCGATGACCAGTTCCTCCGCCGACGTGGACACGACCCGCAACCCACCCGGCCTGTGCGACAGATGACTGGTGAGCTGCGCGAGGTACCGGTCCGCACGCGACGTTCCGAGACGAGCTTCGACAACGGGCATCATGATCTCCTTTTTCGATACATAGTGTCTCGATCATAGGCAGATCGTCCAGCTAGAATCCTGTCATGCCGAAGCTGTGGAACGACACCATCGCCACCCACCGGACCGCGGTGCGGGAGGCGGTCCTCGACGCGACCGCCGCGGTGGTGGCCGAGCGCGGGCTGACCGGCGTGACGATGGCCGAGGTCGCGCAGCGCGCGGGAGTCGGGCGGGCGACGCTCTACAAGTACTTCGCCGACGTCGACTCCATCCTCACCGCGTGGCACGAGCGTCAGGTCGCGGACCATCTGGAGCAGTTGTCCGAGACCTGGGAGCGGACCCACCGCATCGACGACGTACTGGAGGCTTATGCCTTCATCTGTCACGAGCACCCGCCATCCGAGCCGGCCGCCTCGCTGCATCGGTCCGAACACGTGACGCGAGCTCGTCAGCACCTGGTGGACTTCATCGCCGAGCGCCTCGGGGACGTGCGAGATGACGTGCCGCCGAAGGAGTTGGCGGCGTACTGCGTCAACGCCTTGCACGCCGCAAGCGCCGTACCGTCGAAAGCGGCGGTACGGCGCCTTGTGGCGGTGACGCTGACCGGATTACGCGGTCAGGCGCTTCGGTGACAGGTCGAGCCGGCGCAACAGTTGCGCGTTGAGCGCCACCACGATCGTAGAGATCGACATCAGCAGCGCACCGACAGCCGGCGAGACGACAACCCCGGCGAAGGCGAGCACACCCGCGGCCAGCGGGACCGTGATGACGTTGTACCCGGTCGCCCAGACCAGGTTCTGCCACATCTTCCGGTAGCTCGCCCGCGACAGTTCGATCACCGACAGGACCGCCCGGGGGTCGTCCGCGGCCAGCACCACCCCGGCGGACTCGATCGCGACGTCCGTGCCGGCGCCGATCGCGATCCCGACCTCGGCCCGGGCCAGCGCCGGCGCGTCGTTCACGCCATCACCGACCATCGCGACCTTCAGCCCACGCGCCTGCAGTTCGGCGACCTTCGCGTCCTTGTCCTGCGGCAGCACCTCGGCGAACACCTCGTCGATCCCCAGCTCGGCAGCCACCGCGGCGGCCACCTGGTGCGCGTCACCGGTGATCATCGCGACCTTCACGCCGCGCTTGTGCAACGCAGCGACTGCCTGCCGGGACTCCTCCCGAACCTCGTCCTCGAGCGCGACCGCACCCAACACCTCACCATCGCGAACGACATGCAGCACGGCGGCCCCACGCGCCTTCCACTCGGCAACCGCAGTCGCCAGCGCACCCCGCTCGGCCAGCCCGTTCTCCCGCAGGTACGCCGGTCCGCCGACCGCGACCTCCGCGCCATTCACCAAAGCCTGTACGCCGCGCCCGGTGAGCGACCGGAACTCGGTCGCCACCACTCGCCCGCCACCAACCGGAACCCGCTCGGCATGCGCCCGCACGATCGCCTTAGCCAACGGATGCTCGCTGTCCGCCTCGACAGCCGCCGCCAGCCCCAGCAGTTCGTCCTCCGACAACGCGCCCACCGTGGCGACTCCGGTCACCGCCGGCTCACCCTTCGTCAGCGTGCCGGTCTTGTCGAACAGCACCGCGTCGATCGTCCGCATCCGCTCCAGCGCCAACCGGTTCTTCACCAATACGCCGGCCTTCGCCGCGCGCTCGGTGGAGATCGCGATCACCAGCGGGATGGCCAGCCCGAGGGCGTGCGGGCAGGCGATCACCAGCACCGTCACGGTCCGTGTGACGGCATCGTCGAGCTCACCCAGCAACGCCCAGACCACGAACGTGATCACGCCCGCGATCGAAGCGAAGTAGAACAGGAACGCGGCCGCCCGGTCCGCCAGCGCCTGCGCACGGGACGACGACGCCTGCGCCTCGGCCACCAGCCGCTGGATACCCGCCAGCGCGGTGTCGTCCCCGACCGCCGTGATCTGCACTCGCAGAGCGTTGTCGGTGGCAACAGTTCCGGCCACGACCCCGTCACCGACGGCCCGCGACACCGGCCGCGACTCCCCGGTGATCATCGACTCGTCGACCTCGGCCTGGCCGTCAACCACGGTGCCGTCCGCCGGCACGCGTCCACCGGATCGCACCAGTACGACATCGCCTGCCTGCAGTTCGTGCAGCGACACCTCGACAACCCCGTCGTCGGTCACCTTCTCCGCGGAATCCGGGAGCAGCGCGGCCAGTGCATCCAGCGCACCGGACGCGGCACCGAGCGCCCGCATCTCCAGCCAGTGCCCGAGCAGCATGATCACGATCAGCAGCGCGAGCTCCCACCAGAAGTCCAGGTCGAACCCGCCGATCTTCAGCGTCGTCACCCACGAGGCGACGAACGCCACGGTGATCGCCATCGAGATCAGCAGCATCATCCCGGGCCGCCGCGACTTCAGTTCCGCCCAGCCACCGGTCAGGAACGGGCGCCCGCCGTACAGGAAGATCACCGTCCCGAGCACCGGAGCGATCAGCCCCGACCCCGGAAACTCCGGCGGCATGTAGCCGAGCAGATCCGCAAACATCGCACTGAAGAACACCACCGGCACCGCCAGCCCCAAGCTGACCCAGAACCGATCCTTGAACTGCGCCGCATGATCCCCATGCCCGCCATGACCCTGATGTCCGTCATGACCCTCGTGCCCACCGTGCCCACCGTGCTCGTGGTGCTCGTGCTCGCTCATACCCGAGAACATACCCCTAGGGGGTATCAGAAATCAAGGCACAAGAAAGCCCCGCCACCGGTGCAGGTGGCGGGGCTTTGCCGATCGACTACAGCGGGTCGATGTCGGTGAGGGTTTCTGGGGTCAGTTCGAGCCAGCGGGTGATGCCTATTTCGCGGAGGAACGGTACGTCGTGGCTCGCGATGATTAGCGCGCCGTTGTAGGAGGCGAGGGCGTCCTTCAGTTGGGCGATGCTGGCCAGGTCGAGGTTGTTGGTGGGCTCGTCCAGCATGAGCAGCTGCGGTGGAGGCTCGGCCAGTAGAAGCGCCGCGAGAGTCGCCCGGAAGCGTTCTCCACCGGACAACGTGTGCACCAACTGGTCCGCAGCCCGCCCGCGGAACAGGAACCGCGCCAGCCGCGCGCGCCGTTCCTGGTTCTCCGTGCTCGGCGCGAGCAGCGCCAGGTTGTCGACCACCGACAGGTCGTCCCGCAGCAGATCGAGCCGCTGCGGGAGGTACCGGAACGGCACCAGCGGCGACTCCCCCGTCACGATCGACTGCAGCAGCGTCGTCTTGCCGGCACCGTTCGGCCCGGTCAGCGCGATCCGCTCGGGACCCCGGATCTCCAGGTCGACGTGTGCCCCGGTCCGCAGTACGTGATCCTCCAGCCGCAACACCACGCGACCGGCAGGTACGGCGGTCTGCGGCAGGTCGACCCGGATGGCGTCGTCGTCGTGGACCTTGTCCTCCGCGTCGGCCAAGGCCTCCTGCGCCGAGTCGAGCCGCTCCGACTGCATCCCGAGGTGCTTACCGGCCGACACCTGCGCCGACCGCTTCAGCCCACCCGCGATGATCTTCGGGATCCCGCCCTGCTCGAACGCCCGCTGCCCACGGGCCTGGCGCTGGTCCATCTTCCGGCGCGCCTCGATCAGGTCGCGCTTCTGCTTGCGGACGTCGGCCTCGGCCGCGCGCAGCATCCGCTCGGCCGCCTCCTGCTCGACCGCGACCGCCTCCTCGTACGCCGTCAGGTTGCCGCCGTACCAAGTGACCTCGCCCTTGCGCAGATCCCCGATCTGATCGACCCGATCGAGCAGCTCCCGGTCGTGGGACACGATCAGCAACGCACCACGGAACTGGTCCACGGCGTCGTACAGGTGCCGTCGCGCCCGCAGGTCGAGGTTGTTGGTCGGCTCGTCGAGCAGCAGTACGTCGGGACGCCGCAGCAGCTCGGCCGCGAGTCCGAGCAGGATCGTCTCGCCGCCGGACAGCTCGCCGACGTTGCGGTCGAGACCGATCGCGCCGAGACCGAGTTTGCCGAGCAGCGCCTCGGCGCGTTCGTCGACGTCCCAGTCGTCGCCGACGATGCCGAAGTTCTCCTCGGAGGCGTCACCCGATTCGATCGCGACGATGGCCCGCCGTACCGCGTCGATGCCGAGGGCCTGGTCGACCCGCAACGTGGTGTCGAGGGTCAGGTCCTGCGGCAGGTACCCGAGCTCGCCGCTGACCCGGATCGCCCCACGCTGCGGGGTGAGCCGGCCGGCGATCAGCCTGAGCAACGTCGACTTGCCGGCGCCGTTGCGACCGACCAGCCCGGAGCGCACCGGACCGGCGACGAACGTCAGCCCGTCGAACAGCACCTCGCCGTCGGGCCAGGCGAAGAAGAGGTCGGTACAGGACAGGGAAAAGCTCATGAGTTGTCACTCCAACTGAGGTCTCGGACGAGACCGCGCACCAGAACGGTGGCGATCGATCGATGAAGGCGAGAGCCTCAGTTCGACAACTCGAACCCCTGACGTCGGGAATGTGACAGCTGAAGCTTACGGATCCGGCCCGGCCCGATCAACCGTTTTCCGATCGTTTGCGCCAGGCAACGACCACGAGATCGACCAGAGCGACCACGGCGAACAGCCCGAAGACGACCACCCATCCGGTCGGCAGGTCGTACGCGACCGCGAGCGCCGTACTCACCGCGAACAACACCACCCCGAACGCGGACAGCACGATCCGCAGCGTCAGCGCACTACGTGGCGGAGGCGGTTCGTACATACCTCCTGTGTACGTCTAGGGAGCTTTGCGGAGCCAGGTTTCGACGCCGGCGATGTGGGCGGTCATCCAGGCGCGGGCCGCCTCGGCGTCGCCGGACTCGATCGCGTCCAGGATCGCGGCATGTTCTGCGAGGGTGCGCTCGACAGCGCCGCCCTGCGTGACACCGCGCCAGATGCGGGCCCGCTGGGTCGCGCCGGAGATGCCGTCGAGGAGCGAGCAGACGACCTCGTTGCCGGTCGCCTCGGCGATGCCGCGGTGGAACTGCAGGTCGTTCGCGACCAGTTCCTCGACCGAGGCGTCCGGCGCCAGGTCACTGGTCAGCAGCCGCAGTTCGGTCACCTGGTCCCGGGTGATCCGGGTTGCCGCCAGCGCCGCGACGCCGGGCTCGAGCAGGCGGCGTACCTCGAAGAACTGCAGGACCGAGTCGTCGCGGTGCAGGTCGACCATGAAGTTCAGCGCGTCCAGCAGGTGCCCCGAGTCGAGGCTGGTGACGTAGGTGCCGTCGCCGTGCTTCACGTCGAGCACGTTCACCAGCGTGAGCGCCTTGACCGCTTCGCGCAGCGAGTTCCGCGACAACCCCAGCCGGGCAGCGAGGTCCGCCTCCTTCGGCAGCCGATCCCCCGGCCCCAGTTCCCCCGAGGTGATCATCCCCTTGATCTTGACGATCGCCTCATCCGTCAGTGCCATCTCGTCAGTATGCCCGCCGAGCGGACCGCGGCAGCGGTGTTCGGCGCGCGGGAACGGATGAAGGCCAATCATGCCCGAGTGGACTGATTTGTAGCGTGACGTTGGCCACACGAATGTTCGATGGTGAACGTCACAGGGGGCGAGTGCGCAGCTGCATACAGTGCACATCCAGCGCCCATCCACGCTCAGCCGAGGACCTGATGAGGACCAGCTGAGAACGCCGGAAGTCCACCACTGCAAGGACTCCCGTAGCCGCGGCCGCTGCTCTCTCGTTGATCCGGCGGTGAGAGCCGGGCGTGTGGGCTGAAACACCTTTGTGGGCAGTGTTTCAGGCGCCGATGGATCCGGCCGCCGGGGCCCGACCACTCGACACACTGGTCCGATGGTCCCGAGCTGTGGAAGTGGTCCGCGTGCTATTAGCCTTTGCTTGGGACACCACCCATAACATCAGGATTAGCACCCGCGGTACCGGACCGAAATCGGAAGAGGCGAACTGCCCAGTGGCCACCGAGCCATCAGACACAAATCCCCTAGCAGCCTTCGGTGCGAACGAATGGCTGGTCGACGAGCTGTACGAGAAGTACCTGCAGGACCCGACATCGGTGGATCCCGCGTGGTTGGACTTCTTCAAGACGTATACGCCAGGTGACGCGAAGCCGGTGAACACCACCCCGGCCGACGCTCCCCGGCCGGACGCGGTGTCCGACAACAAGACGCCCGAGGCGCCGAGCCGCGGTACGACGCCGTCCGCGCCCGTCGCGAGCGCTCCCGCCGCCGCCGCGTCCGCACCTGCCGCGCCCGCCGCCAAGCCCGCGACCCCGGCGCCGGCGCAGGCCGCCGTACCGGCCGCGCAGGCTCCTGCCGCGAAGACGGCGACTCCGACCGGAGGAACGGTGAACCAGCCGCCCAAGGCCCAGCCCAAGCCGGCCGCCCCCGCGGCCACCGACGCCGAGCGGCAGATCCTCCGCGGCGCCCCGGCCCGGACCGCGCAGAACATGGAGACCAGCCTCACGGTCCCCACGGCGACGAGCGTCCGCGCGGTCCCGGTGAAGCTGCTGATCGACAACCGGATCGTCATCAACAACCACCTCAAGCGCGCCCGTGGCGGCAAGGTGTCCTTCACGCACCTGATCGGCTGGGCGCTGGTCAAGGCACTGAAGACGCTGCCGGACATGAACGCGTCGTACGACGAGACCGAGGGCAAGCCGACCCTGGTCCACCCGGCGCACATCAACCTCGGCCTGGCCATCGACATGCAGAAGCCGGACGGCACCCGGCAGCTGCTGGTGCCGTCCATCAAGGGCGCCGAGGAGATGTCCTTCGCCGACTTCTGGATGGCCTACGAGGACATCGTCCGCCGGGCCCGCGACAACAAGCTCGCGCTGCCGGACTTCCAGGGCACCACGATCAGCCTGACCAACCCGGGCACGATCGGTACGCAGCACTCGGTGCCGCGGCTGATGACCGGCCAGGGCTGCATCATCGGCGTCGGCGCGATGGAGTACCCGCCGGAGTACCAGGGTGCGGCCGACGAGACGATGGCCAAGCTCGCGGTCAGCAAGGTGATGACGCTGACCTCGACGTACGACCACCGGATCATCCAGGGCGCCCAGTCGGGTGAGTTCCTGCGCCGGATCCACCAGCTGCTGCTCGGCGGCGAGGGCTTCTACGACGAGATCTTCCAGAGCCTGCGGATCCCCTACGAGCCGATCCGCTGGGCCGCCGACCTCCCGCACAGCCACGAGGAGGACATCAGCAAGCAGGCCCGGATCCTGGAGCTGATCCACGCCTTCCGGGTGCGCGGCCACATCATGGCCGACACCGACCCGCTGGAGTACAAGCAGCGCAGCCACCCGGACCTCGACGTCGCCACCCACGGCCTGACGCTGTGGGACCTGGACCGCGAGTTCGCCACCGGCTCCTTCGGCGGCAGCGACCGGCGGTTCATGAAGCTCCGCGAGATCCTCGGGATCCTCCGCGACTCGTACTGCCGGACCACCGGCATCGAGTACATGCACATCCAGGACCCCGAGCAGCGCAAGTGGATCCAGGAGCGGGTCGAGCGCCCGCACACCAAGCCGCCCCGCGAGGAGCAGCTGCGGATCCTGGCCAAGCTGAACGAGGCCGAGGCCTTCGAGACCTTCCTGCAGACCAAGTACGTCGGTCAGCGCCGGTTCTCGCTGGAGGGCGCGGAGACCACCATCCCGCTGCTCGACGAGCTCTGCGAGGAGGCGGCCGGCGCCGGCCTGGACGAGGTCGCGATCGGCATGGCGCACCGCGGCCGGCTGAACGTGCTGGCGAACATCGTCGGCAAGTCCTACGGCCAGATCTTCCGCGAGTTCGAGGGCAACATCGACCCGCGGACCGTGCAGGGCTCCGGTGACGTCAAGTACCACCTGGGCGCCGAGGGCGAGTTCGTCTCCGAGTTCGGCGACAAGATCAAGGTCTCGGTGGCGGCGAACCCGTCGCACCTGGAGACCGTCGACCCGGTGCTCGAGGGCATCGTCCGGGCCAAGCAGGACATCCTGGACCGCGGCGCGGCCTTCCCGGTGCTGCCCCTGCTCGTGCACGGTGACGCGGCGTTCGCCGGCCAGGGCGTGGTGGCGGAGACGCTGAACCTGTCCCAGCTGCGCGGCTACCGCACCGGCGGCACGATCCACGTGATCGTGAACAACCAGGTCGGCTTCACCACCTCGCCGGCCTCGTCCCGCTCGTCGATGTACTCCACCGACGTCGCGCGGATGGTGCAGGCGCCGATCTTCCACGTGAACGGTGACGACCCCGAGGCCTGCATCCGGGTCGCGGACCTGGCCTTCGAGTACCGCCAGGCGTTCAACAAGGACGTCGTCATCGACCTGGTCTGCTACCGCCGCCGCGGTCACAACGAGGGCGACGACCCGTCGTTCACCCAGCCGCTGATGTACGACCTGATCGAGCAGAAGCGGTCGGTCCGCAAGCTCTACACCGAGGCCCTGATCGGTCGTGGCGACATCACGATCGAAGAGGCCGAGCAGGCCATGCAGGACTTCCAGCAGCGCCTCGAGCGGGTGTTCGCGGAGGTCCGGGAGGCAAAGAACGAGCCCGACACGCCGCCGCCGTACGTCACCGCTCCGGAGTACCCGAACAAGCCTGAGGGCCCGGACGCGACCGCGATCAGCCGTGAGGACCTGAAGAAGATCGCCGACGCGTACACCACGCTGCCGGAGGGCTTCACCGTGCACCCGAAGGTGCAGCCGCAGCTGCAGCGCCGGGCGCACGCGATCACCGAGGGCCCGCTGGACTGGGCCAGCGCGGAGATCACCGCCTTCGGCTCGCTGCTGCTCGACGGCCGACCGGTCCGCCTCGCCGGCCAGGACAGCCGCCGCGGCACGTTCGTCCAGCGGTTCGCCGCGGTCATCGACCGCGTGAACGGCCAGGACTACGTCCCGCTGCAGCACCTGGACGAGGCGAACCAGGGCAACTTCTACGTCTACGACTCGCTGCTCAGCGAGTACGCCGCACTCGGCTTCGAGTACGGGTACTCCGTGGCGCGGCCGGAGGCGCTGACCCTGTGGGAGGCGCAGTTCGGCGACTTCGTGAACGGCGCCCAGTCGATCATCGACGAGTACATCTCGTCCGGTGAGGCGAAGTGGGGCCAGAAGTCCGGCGTCGTGCTGCTGCTCCCGCACGGCTACGAGGGCCAGGGCCCGGACCACACCTCGGCCCGGATCGAGCGGTTCCTGCAGCTCTGCGCCGAGGACGCGATGACCGTCGCGCAGCCGTCGACGCCCGCGTCGTACTTCCACCTGCTGCGCCGGCACACGCTCGGCGAGGAGCACGTCCCGATGATCGTCTTCACGCCGAAGCAGCTGCTGCGGCGCAAGGAGGCGGTGTCGCAGCCGGAGGAGCTGACCAACGGCACCTTCCGGCCGGTCATCAACGACCCGGAGGCGGAGGCGAACCCGGGCGCCGTCGAGCGGGTGATCCTGGCCTCCGGCCGGATCGTGTACGACCTGCTGGCGGAGCGGAAGAAGGTCGAGCCGGACAAGATCAGCACCGCGATCCTCCGGGTCGAGCAGCTGTACCCGCTGCCCGCCGACGAGATCGTCGCCGAGCTGGCGAAGTACCCGAACGCGACCGAGATCCGCTGGGTCCAGGACGAGCCCGCGAACCAGGGCCCGTGGCCGTTCATGGCGCTGAACCTGACCGAGCACCTGGGGGGCAAGCCGTTCTACCGGGTGTCCCGGCCGGCCATGTCCGCCCCGGCGGTCGGCTCGCACGGTGTCCACGGCACCGAGCAGGCCACGCTGCTGAAGCAGGCGTTCAGCTGACGTGTACTTCACCGACCGCGGGATCGAGGAGCTCGAGAAGCGACGCGGCGAGGAAGAAGTCTCCCTCGCCTTCGTCGCCGACCGGCTGCGCGAGTTCGTCGACCTGAACCCCGAGTTCGAGACGCCCATCGAGCGCTTCGCCACCTGGCTCGCTCGCCTGGACGACGAGGACGATTAGTCTGAGTGGATGCCCTTCGCCGATCAGCCCGTACGACGGGTTGCCGCGGCGGAGGGCATTCGTCTGTCCGGACGCTGGCCACACACCATCCCAGCCGTCCACCAACTACTGACCGACGGTCTGGATCTCGACCCGGGTGTCACGTTCCTCGTCGGTGAGAACGGCGCCGGGAAGTCCACGCTCGTCGAGGCGATCGCGGTCGCCTTCGGCCTGTCCCCGGAAGGCGGCTCCACCGGCGCCCGGCTCACCACCCGCGCCACCGAGTCGTCCCTCGCCGACGACCTCCAGATCACCCGCGGCGTCGGCGGGAAGCGCGCTGGTTTCTTCCTCCGCGCCGAGACGATGCACGGCTTCTACACCTACCTCGAGCAGAACCCGAGGACCTCGGGTCCGCCGGACATGGCCTTCCACGAGCTCAGCCACGGCGAGAGCTTCCTGAACCTGATCAGCGACCGCTTCACCCGCCAGGGCTTCTACTGCCTGGACGAGCCAGAGTCCGCGCTGTCGTTCTCCAGCAGCCTCGCGGTGGTCGGCGTACTGAACCAGCTGGCCGCGACCGGCTCACAGGTGCTCTGCGCCACCCACTCCCCCGTTATCGCCGCCCTCCCCGGCGCGACGATCCTCGAGGTCGGCGACTGGGGCATCCGCCGCACCACGTGGGACGAACTGGAGCTGGTCCAGAACTGGAAGGCCTACCTACAGGCACCCGAGCGCTACCTGCGCCACGTCCTGTGAGGTGCGGACCGCCAGGCCATCACAATCGCCGCCGCGGACGGCTCCCACGCTCAGCCGGGCGCCGATCGCCGGATTGTGATGGCCTGCGGATACATCAATCCGTGTGCGGCGGTCTGGTGCGGCGGGGTGGGTCCGGCGCCAGGGAGCCGTCGGGGGCGATGTGTTCGAAGATCTGGTCGACCAGGTTGAGGACGTGTGGGTCGTCGACGGTGTAGATGTGCCGGCGGCCCTCGCGGCGGGCGGTGATGATCCCGGCGAGCCGGAGCTTGCCGAGGTGCTGGCTCGCGGTCGCGATACTCACGCCGACACGGTCCGCCAGGGTACCGACGTCGTACTCCCCCTGCGCGGCCAGCGACACCAGGTGCAGCCGGACCGGAGCGGAGAGCATGGCGAAGGTGCCCGCGGCGGATTCGAGCTGCGCCTTCGTCGGTTCAGGGTTGGTCATCGCGCAGTCATTGTGACCGCTGGACCGGTCTCCGGACAGCGCGCCGGGCCGAGGTGAGGACGGTCTCACACTTTCGCAATTGCGAAAGTATCAAAACCGAGGCAGGATGGAACCATGTTCCGAGCGCTCCGCCCCGTCTTGATGCTGCTCCTGGTGGCGATCCCCGCAGTCGCCCTCCGGCTCACCGGCACCCACCCCCCGGCGCTGGCCTCGATCGCGATCTTCGGCCTCGCCGTGGTCGCCGCATCGTTCGTGCTGGCGTGGGCGGCAGAGGCCGCGGAGATGGACATCTCGGGCGGTCTGGCGATCGCGCTGCTGGCGGTCATCGCGGTCCTCCCGGAGTACGCGGTCGACCTGTACTTCGCGCACACCGCCGGCTCCAACCCGGACTACGTGCAGTACGCCGCCGCCAACATGACCGGCTCGAACCGGCTGCTCCTCGGCCTCGGCTGGTCCAGCGTCGTCCTGATCAGCCTGTACGTCGCCTCCCGGCGCAGCGGCCGCTCGGTGAAGGCCCTCGTCCTCGAGTCCGGGTACCGGCGTGAGCTCGGCTTCCTCGCGGTCGCCGGCGTGGTCGCGTTCGTGATCCCTGTGACCGGCGAGATCCACCTGGTGCTCGGCATCCTGCTGCTCGCGTTCTTCGCCTTCTACCTGTACCGCGCCGCGATGTCGGAGCACGACGAGGAGCCCGACCTGATCGGGCCCGCGGCAACCATCGGCGCACTGCCGAAGGTGGCCCGCCGGATCACCGTGACCTCGATGTTCCTGGTCTCGGCCGGCGTCATCCTGGCGGCCGCGGAGCCGTTCGCGGACTCCCTGGTCGCCGGCGGCCGCTCGCTCGGGATCGACCAGTTCCTGCTGGTCCAGTGGCTCGCGCCGCTGGCGTCGGAGGCACCGGAGTTCATCGTCGCGATCCTGTTCGCCTGGCGGGGCAAAGGCGCGGCCGCGCTCGGCCTGCTGATCTCGGCCAAGGTGAACCAGTGGACCCTGCTGATCGGCAGCCTCCCGATCGCGTACGGGATCGGTGGCGGCGGCGCCGCGCTGCACCTGGACGGGCGGCAGATCGAGGAGTTCCTGCTGACGGCCACCCAGACGCTGCTGGGGATCGCGATCCTGCTGAACCTGCGCTTCCCGCGCTGGGCGGCGTGGACGCTGCTGGGGCTGTTCGCGGTGCAGTTCGCGGTGCCGGGCCAGACCGGTCGGTACGTGATCAGCGTGATCTACCTGGCGCTGGCGATCGGCGCGGCGATCCACAACCGCAAGCAGCTGATCCCGACGATCACGGCCCCGTTCCGGCGTACCGCAGCCGTCGCCGAGACGGAACGCGAGCAGGTGCTGGTCTGATCACATACCGACCGTCGGACCCTTCGTCCGGGCACGGTAGCTCCGCAGCCCGGCCGTCTGGCCGACGCTCTGTCCGTCCGGGCTGTTGGGGTACTTCCGGCTGCCGTCCTCGTTTGTCGGCAGCTGGGGTCCCCGCCTGGTCCCGGACCTCAGCTCGGCGGCCAGTTTCGCCGCGACCAGGTCCTGGACCGTGGGGGGCAGCTGGGCAGGGGTGTTCTCGCTCATGACGCTCCTTGTGCGTGCCGGCCTTCGGCGCAAGCTACCAGAGCGGCGGGGTCCCGTCAGCTGGCCTGCTGTTCGCCGATCACGTCCGGCGTCAGGACCGGGCGGGTACGGCGCTCCTGCGGGCCGGGGCGGCCACGGCGGCGGCCGGAGAGGAACTTCTCCCCCGCCGCGGTGCCGGTGAACTTCGTCCGCCGGGCCCATTCCCGGCACTCGTCGATCACCGGGCAGGAGGTCAGGCACACGGCCTGCGCCTTCCGCTGCTCCCAGTGGCTCGCGTTCTCGTCGTACGACGGTGCGTTTCCGACGCACGCGGCCTTGGTCATCCAGCGGTCAGCCGGGTCAACGATCACCGTCAAAGTAGGCCTCATGGGCTCTGCGCTCCTCATCGATCAGGCGGATCGGTAGGAACAGAGTGCCTCGGTCCCGTTGCCCCAGTGCGACACGAATGTTTCAGCCATGAAACGTCATAGCGCCCGGGTGTCACATCCGTGCCGGTGGCACTAACCCCGAACGAGCCGGATCTCCCAGAGGCCGAAGTACGGGTCGTGCTTGCGTACGCCGTCGGGCGCGAACCCGTGGCGGCGGTAGAACGCCAGCGCCCGCTCGTTGTCCTCGAAGACCCAGAGGAACGCCGGCTGCTTGCCGACGGCAACGTCGAAGAGGCGAGTCCCCAGACCGGTCTTCCAGAACGCCTGCCGGGTGTAGATCGCCTCGAGCTCGAACGGGACCGGCGAGTCCTCGTCCCGTCCCGGTCCGGTGCCGATGAACCCGGCGACGCGCTCCTCGACCGGCGCGGCCGGATCCGGGTTCAGCGCGATCCACCGCGTCCGGCCGTCGACGAGGTTGGTTCGCCAGCGCTCGGTCCGGCGCTCGATGTCGGAGGTCCGCTCAAGCAGCAGGCCGGCCGGCACCAGGTCGGCGTACGCCTCCCGCCAGCAGAGCAGATGACACCACGCCCCGGCCTCGGCATCCTCGACCGTGGCCGGCCTGATCTCGGGCTGCATTCAGACAGTAAAGACGATCTTGCCGAAGACGTCGCCCGCATTCATCTTCTCGAAGCCGGTGCGGGCCTCGGCGAGGGGCAGGACCGAGTCGATGTGCGGCGAGATGCCGGCGTTGGCCATGAACTGGACGAGTTCGGCGAGTTCGTTCCGGGTGCCCATCGTGGAACCCTGGACCCGCAGCTGCAGGAAGAAGATCCGGTTCAGCTCGGCGGACTTCGGCGCCTGGCCGCTGGTCGCGCCGGAGATCACCAGCGTGCCGCCCTGCTTCAGCGACTTGAGCGAGTGCGACCAGGTCGCCTGGCCGACCGTCTCCATCACGGCGTCGACCCGCTCCGGCAGCCGCGCACCGGACTCGAACGCGTCGTGCGCCCCGATCTCCAGCGCCTTGGCCCGCTTCCCCTCGTCCCGGCTGGTCGCCCACACCCGGATCCCCGCGGCCCGCGCCAGCGTGATCAGCGCCGTCGCCACGCCACCACCCGCACCCTGCACGAGCACGGTGTCGCCCGGCTTCAGCCCCGACTGCGTGAACAACATCCGGTACGCCGTCAACCACGCCGTCGGCAGACACGCAGCCTGCTCGAAGCTCATCCCAGCCGGCTTCGGTACGACGTTCCGCGCCGGCACCGCGACCTTCTGCGCCAGCGTCCCCTGGTACCGCTCGCTCAGCAGCGACCGCTTCGGGTCCAGCGTCTCGTCGCCCTTCCACGCCGGGTCCGAGATCACGGCGTGCACGACGACCTCGTTCCCGTCCGGGTCGACGCCGGCCGCGTCACACCCGAGGATCATCGGCAGACTCTGCTCGGCCAGCCCGACGCCCTTCAACGACCACAGGTCGTGATGGTTGAGCGCAGTCGCCCGTACGTCGATCGTCACCCACCCCTCGGGCACGGTCGGATCCGGCCGCTCACCCACCTCGAGCGCGGCGATCGGATTGTCGGCGTCGAACTTGGCAGCGTAGGCAGCAAGCATGGAAGCCACCTTAGGCCCCGTGGACCGACCCATCAGTAACCGAGGTCACCGAGTCTCCGAGGTCACCGAGACGCCGCGGGCGGTCGCCCAGAGGGTGTAGAGCTCCGCCGCGTGTTGCCGGTGTGCGGCGAGGATGCCGCCGGAGGTGGGCCAGACGGTCTCGTTGCCGTGGTCGTCGAGGAGGACGCCGCCGGATTCGCGGACCACGAGGGCGGCGGCGAGGTGGTCGATCGGGCTGAAGCGTTCGATCACCGAGCCGACGCCGCGCCCGGCCGCCGGTCCGGCGAGCGTCAGCGTGCCGGATCCCATGACCCGCAGCGTGCAGTAACGGTCGCGGAGTCCGTCCATGAAGACGTCCATACCGGGCCATGCCGAGTGGTTCAGCAGCTCGGTGCTGACGATCTTCCCGTCCAGGCCGATGTCCGGACCATCGCCAAGCTGCAGCCGCCGCCCGTCCAGCTCGGCGCCCTGCCCCGCGGCGGCGAAGAAGACCTGGTTGCGCCAGACGTCACCGACGACCGCGACGAGTGGTTCACGGTCGATCGCCAGGGCGAGCGAGAAGGCCGTCCACGGCACGCCGTTGGCGAGGTTCGCGGTGCCGTCGACGGGGTCGACGTACCAGCACGGCACGCCCGGTTCCGCCGTACCGCCCAGTTCCTCGCCCACCACGCGGTGCCCTGGCAGCCGCTCGGCGATGACCTTGCGGACCTGCTCCTCGACCGCGACGTCGACAGCCGTCACATGATCCGCAGCGTTCGCCTTCGTCCTGATGTCACCGAGATCGGCGTTCCGGGTGAAATCCCCCGCCCACTCCGCGAGTTCCCGGGCGACAGCGATCGCCGTACGCAACTCGTCACCGGTCAGCCTTGCGGGCCGAGGCGCGCGTTCCCACGCTTCCGGCCCTTCCCCGACGACCTTCTGGAACACGCTCAGCCGGTTGGTCGTGACCGCGTCAACGCCGAGCGCCAGCGCCCAGCGCATCGAGTCCTCGTCGTCGACCGTCCAGCAGGCGACGGCAAGCCCGGCCTGATGGACCGCGTCGACGAGCTCCTGGCTGAGGACGACGTACTCCGAGTTCACGACAGCCGGCCGCAGACTCGCGAGAACGTCAGCAGGCGGTACGTCGCGGCGGTCCCACGGGAGCCAGATACTCGCCTCCGGGTCCAGACGCCGGACGGTCGTCATCGCATCGAGCTCGCCACACCACGCAACCTGCGCGTCAGATCCCAGCACGACCTGGACCGCGGCCTCGGCGACCGTTGCCGACCCGACGTCGATCAGCAGAGTCGACGGCGTTCCGGCCACGACGGCGAGGACGTGCGCGAGCAGCGGGATGCGCTCCTCCCCCTCACCAAGCGCCGCGACCTCGGGCCAGTCGACCACGGAGATTGGCTGATCGAGGCCCCACAGGCGCTCGAGAGTCGCATCGTGCAGCAGTACGACGCGACCGTCCCGAGTCACCCGTACGTCGATCTCGACGAAGTCAGCGCCCGCTTCGACGGCGGAGCGCACCGCCGCGACAGTGTTCTCGCGGTACCGCTCGACGTCGCCGCGGTGTGCGGTCGCCTGCGTGGTCCGGACCGGTGCAGTGCTCACGCCTGTCCTCCCTGACGGACGAGCCGCCCGTCCTCGAATTCGAGCCACTTCTCGATCCGTGCCGAACCCTGCGCACCCACAGCGGGCGGCGCACCGGTCACATAGGCCCGGAGTGCCGCGTCCTCACGCCGCAGGTGGAGCTCGGCGAAGTGCCCGCGCGGTACGACGCGTTCGACGCTCGCAGCGAGGCCACCGGGCTGCTGGTCCTGCGCGAAGACGACGTCCTCCGGCCGGACTCCGATCACGCCCTCGCCGGCCACCAGGCGGCCGTCCTCGATCCGGCCCTCGAGCCGGTTCAGGCTGCCGATGAACGTCGCCACGAACTCGGTGGCCGGGGCGCTGTAGAGCTCGGCCGGCGTACTGAACTGCTCGATCTTGCCGTTGTTCATGACCGCGATCCGGTCCGAGACCGACATCGCCTCTTCCTGGTCGTGCGTCACGATCACTGTGGTGATGCCGAGGCGCTGCTGGATCTCGCGGATGTCCTCGCGGACCTTGACCCGCAGCTTCGCGTCGAGGTTGCTGAGCGGCTCGTCGAGCAGCAGCAGTTCCGGTTCCTGGACGAGTGCCCGCGCGAGCGCCGTACGCTGCTGCTCGCCGCCGGAGATGCGCGCCGGGCGGGAGTCCTTGTGGTGCATCAGGTTGACCAGCGCGAGCGCGGCGTCGACGCGTTCGGCGATCTCCGCCTTCGGCCGCTTGCGCAGCTTCAGCGGGAAGCCGACGTTCTTCGCCACCGTCATGTGCGGCCAGAGCGCGTAGTTCTGGAACACCATCGCGCTCGGACGCTGCTCGGGACCGAGGTGCACGACCTCACGGCCGCCGACCTTGATCGAGCCCGCGTCCGGGGTCAGGAAGCCCGCGATCATCCGCAGCGTGGTCGTCTTGCCGCAGCCGGACGGGCCGAGCAGGGACACCAGTTCGCCCGACTGGACGGTCATGTCGAGGCTCTCGATGATGGTCCGCCCGCCGAGCACCTTGTGCAGGCCCTGGATGTCGAGGCCGCCGCCGTTCGGGACGGCGCCGACGGCAACGGTGGTGGACTCGGTCGTATCGGTCGTCATGGTGCCCTTACTTGATCTGGAAGCCCTCGGCGAGGTGGCCGCCGACGATGTGCTTGTGCGCGGCCAGCAGCAGCGCGACGGACGGGATGGCGAGCAGGATGGAGAACACCGCCGCCACCTGGGTCGGGTAGTTGAGCACCAGGCTGTACATCTGCGTCGGCATCGTCATGTAGTCCGGTGCGCCGACCAGGTACGTGCCCTGCGCCTCGTCGAAGGACGCGAGGAAGCTCATGATCGCGGCCACCAGGATGCCCGGCAGCGCCATCGGCAGCGTCACGCTGAAGAACGTCCGCAGCTTGGAAGCCCCGGCGTCCCGAGCCGCCTCCTCGAGACTGCGCGGTACGGCAGCGAACGCGGCCGCCGGGATCCACGTCATGAACACCACCGTGCCGAGGACGTGGACGACGAGGATGCCGAGGATCGAGTTCATCAGGTTGAGCGCGTAGAACAACGCCGCGAGCGAGACGAACAGCCCCATCTTCGGGAACGCGTTGGCCGCGAACACCGAGATCAGGAAGAACCGCCGCCCCGGGAACTCGAAGCGCGCGAACGCGTAGGCCGCCGGCAGGCAGATCACCGCCGAGACCAGCACGGTGATCGGCGCGAAGAACAACGAGTTCTGTACGGCGACCCCGAGCGCGTGCTCGCTGAACACGACGCTCCACCACCGCAGCGTCCAGCCGTCCGGCAGCAGGTTCGGGTAGGTCCAGCTCGACGCGAACGCCCGGACGGCCAGCCACGCGAGCGGCCCGATGATGAACAGCGCCAGTACGCCGGCGAACACGACCGTCAGCGCCCGGGAGACACCCTTGGTCATCAGACCGCCCCGCTTTCCTTGGCGGAGCGGAAGTTCGCCCACACGTATACGGCCGCGATCCCGGATGCGATCGCGAACACGATGAACGCGATCACGACGGCCTGCTGCGGCTGGTTGAACGACGAGAAGTAGTTCGACATGTCGACCCCGAGCATGTTCGGCGAGTTCGGGCCGGTGAAGTACGGCACCGTGAACGAGCCGAGCACCCCGATCGCGGTGAACGTGGTCGCGATGATGATCGGCACCCCGGCCATCGGGACCACGATGCTCACCACCACCCGCCAGAAGGACGCACCGGCGTCGCGTGCGGCGTCGATCATTGCCTGCGGCACCGCTTGCAGACCCGATGCGACCAGCAGCGTCGCGAACGGCAGCGACGTCCACACCGAGCCGATGACGACCGTCACCAGCGTGTACGACCACACCGGGAAGCCGAGCCCGAACTGCGCGGCCACGCTGCGCAGGAAGCCGTTCGCGGAGTAGAAGCCGAGGATGGCCCACGACGCGATCACCACGGGGATGAAGAGCGGCACCACCGCGAGCGTGGAGAGCACCTTGCCGAGCAGCCCGGGCGAGAACTTGAGGTACAGCCCGATGCCGATCGCGAGCACCACGACGAGCGTGGTGCTGATGAACGTGATGAGCACCGTGACGAACAGGTCACCGAGGAACCGTGCGTTGGTGAACATCTCGGCGTACGCCGCGAACGTCGGGACGATGCCGCGCGCGCTGTGCACGTTCTGGCCGATCAGCGCGACGGTCCGGTTCAGGCCGCCGGTGAAGCCGAGACTGAAGCCGAACGCGAGGACCACCGGGAACCCGATGAACAGCGCGATCAGCACGATCGGCGGCAGCGCCATCAGAAAGCCGCGGGTCCGGCCGGCCGTCGCACGAACAGCGGCGGCGGGCCGGACGACGGCCGGCCGGGTTTCGGCCTCTACCGTCACTTGCCCGGAACCTTTTGGTCCCAGAGGTTGTTGAGGTCCTTCACCATCGAGTCGAAGTAGCCCTTACGCAGGTTGTTCGTGTCGGCGTTCGCGAACTTGGTCTGCAGTTCCTGCGGCAGCTTGTCCAATGAGATCGCCGGGTAGCCCGAGATGCCCTTGACGATCAGGGCCTGCTGCTCGGGCTGGAGCACGAAGTTCGCGACCTTGAGGGCCGCCTCCTTGCTCGGGCTGCTGGCCGGTACGCCGAGGTACGCGGCACCGCCGGTGAACGACGGGCCGGAGATCTGCGTGGCCTTCACCGTCGAGGGCACCGCGCCGTTCGCGACCGCGGTCGTGAACATGTCGGACCACACCGGCGCCATCTGGATCTGCCCGTTCGCGAGCAGGTCGAGCACCTGCTGGTTGCCGTTCGGGTAGACACCCTTCTGGTACACGTACGGGTTCAGGCCGTGCAGCGTCGCGAAGCCCTGGTCCCAGGTGGACTCGAGGCTCTTGTCGTAGCCGACCGTCATCTTCTGCCGCGCGTCCGCGGGGACGTACTTGTCGAGCACCGTCGCCACGAACGATCCGCCGGAACCACCCGACTTCGGCGAGTTGTACGTGAACTTGCCCGGGTTCGCCTTGATCCACGCGAGCAGTTCGTCGAGCGTCTTCGGCGGGGCCGCGACGGTCTTCGTGTCGTAGGCGAGCAGTACCGAGGAGCCGCGGTACGGAATGCCGCCGGTCCCGCCGGCCTTCACGACATCGGCCGGAATGTCGGCCAGCGTGCCGATCTTCGACTCATCGACCGGCTCGAGGAAGTTCGCGGCCGACGCCTTGGGGACGAATCCGCCGTCGACCAGGTCGAATCCCGGGTCCTTCTTCTGGGCGACCGACGCCGACAGTTTCGCCATCGTCTGGGCGTCGTGCTCGCCGTGCAGGTCGAGCGTGATCTGCACCTTGTAGCCGGGGTTGGCCTTCTCGAACGCCGGACCGAGGTCGTCGGTCCAGAGCTTCTGGATGTTCGTGTCGCCACTGATGAAGACCCTGACCGTCTTCACATCGCCCGCGCCGCCGCCTTTCGCGGCCGTACTGCTCTGCGGCGCGCACCCACTCAGAGCGAGGGCCGCGGCAGTGACTGCCGCGGCCGCTCCGAATGCGGTCCTGAGCTTCATAGAAGTCTCCCACCATCGGTACGTGTGTGGAATGCCCGGCGGGCGAAACCACGCCAATGGTGGCTGTGGCAGTTTGTTAAGTCAATAGCTTTCCAAGAAGCGTTTGATAACGGGCGGAAAACAACCAAAGATGCCGAGAAGTTGCTCTCAGCAACACTCTGGTTCAGACCGGGCGGGCCACCCCGTCCGCCTCGGCGGCCGTGGCGACGGCGGTCGCGACGGCCGGGGCGACGCGCGCGTCGAACGGGGACGGGATCACGTAGTCGGGGCGCAGGTCAGACGGGGCGATCAGGCCGGCCAGCGCGTCGGCGGCAGCGAGCTTCATACCCTCGGTGATGCGCGAGGCGTTCGCGTCGAAGGCGCCGCGGAAGATCCCCGGGAACGCGAGCACGTTGTTGATCTGGTTCGGGAAGTCCGAGCGGCCGGTCGCGACCACCGCGGCGTGCCGATGCGCGATGTCCGGGTGTACTTCGGGGTTCGGGTTCGCCAGCGCGAAGATCATCGCGTCGTCGGCCATCTGCGCGACGGCCTCCTCGGGCACCGTGCCGCCGGAGACGCCGAGGAACAGGTCCGCGCCCGCGAGCGCGTCGACCAGCCGGCCGGAGATCCCGCCGGTGTTGGTGTCCCGGGCGAGCGACAGCTTCACCGGGTTCAGGTCCGGGCGGTCCTCGTGCAGCACACCCTTGCTGTCGACAACCGCCAGGTCGCCGACGCCGGCCTGCAGGAGGATCCGGGCACACGCGACCCCGGCCGCGCCGGCGCCGGAGATCACCACGCGGATGTTCTCGATCGACTTCCCGGTCACCCGGAGCGCGTTCCGCAGCGCGGCCAGTACGACGACTGCCGTACCGTGCTGGTCGTCGTGGAAGACCGGGATGTCGAGCCGCTCCTTGAGCCGGCGCTCGATCTCGAAGCAGCGCGGCGCGGAGATGTCCTCCAGGTTGATGCCGCCGAATGTCGGCGCCATCCGCGCGACGGTCTCGACGAACTCGTCCACGTCGGTGCAGTCCAGCGCGATCGGCACCGAGTCGACGCCACCGAACTCCTTGAACAGCAGCGCCTTGCCCTCCATCACCGGCAACGATGCGGCCGGGCCGATGTCGCCGAGACCGAGGACGGCGGTGCCGTCGGTGACGACGGCCACGACGTTCGACTTCCAGGTGTAGCGCCGGACCAGCGTGGGATCCTCGGCGATCGCGGTGCAGACCCGGGCGACGCCGGGCGTGTACGCCTTGGACAGATCGTCGGCGTCGTTGACATGGATCGAGGACGTGACCTCGATCTTGCCGCCGCGATGCAGTTCGAAAACGGCATCACCGGCGTACTGATCGGTGGCGGGAACAGCGGGCGAGAACGACTCGGCGACCATGCGGGGACCCTTCGGGAAAGCGTGCGGAATCGAGGCGGAATGGTGAGGTGGGCGTTCGATGAGGGTGCGTCGAACGGCGCCGTTGCCAGGGGGTCACCCGTCGCCCACGAGTAAACCACAGCGTCGACTGGTCTGCTGTGAGGGGCCCCACAGGAACCCGGGTGTGCCAGGATTCTCGGACTCACAACCCCTGTCGAGGAGAACTAGCGATGAACATCGTCCCCACTCTCCGCACCACGCGCGTACGGGCGGCCTTCGCAGCGGCCGCCGTACTCGCTCTGACGCTGTCCGCCTGTGGTGGTGGTTCGGACGGCGGTGGTTCCGACGACAAGGCCAAGGCGGCCGGCATCACGCTGGTCAAGCCCGGCAAACTGACCATCTGCACCCACCTGCCGTACAAGCCCTTCCAGTACAAGGACGGCACCAAGGTCGTCGGCTTCGACGTCGACCTGCTCGACCTGGTCGCCAAGGACCTCGGCCTCGAGCAGGAGGTGGTGAACATCGAGTGGTCCCAGGTCACCTCCGGCGCCGCGTTCAAGGCGAAGAAGTGCGACATGGGCATGGGCGCGATGACCATCACCCCCGAGCGCCAGGCCGCGATCAGCATCACCGCGCCGTACATGGACGCCACCCAGGTGCTGATGACCAAGAAGGACTCCGGCATCAAGACGCTGGCGGACCTGAAGGGCAAGAAGATCGGCGCGCAGGCCGACACCACCGGCAAGAAGTACGCCGACGAGAAGTCCGCGGCGAACGGGTACACGGTGATCCCGTTCAACGACCTCGCGCTGCAGGAGAACAATGTGAAGTCCGGCCGGGTCGACGCCGCGATCAACGACAACGGCGTGCTGTACGACTTCGTCAAGGAGAACCCGGACATGGCCGTGGTCGCCGAGTTCGACACCGGCGAGCAGTACGGCTTCGGCGCGCTCAAGGACGGCAGCGGCCCGAAACTGGTGGCCAAGTTCAACGACCTGCTGACGGCGGCGAAGTCGGACGGCAAGTACAACGAGATCTACAAGAAGTGGTTCGGGGTTGAGCCGGCGAAGTGAGTACCTCGACGGAGACCGACACAGTTGAGCGGAAGGGGCTGAGCCCGCGGCAGCGGGCCCAGCGCTCCCGCTGGATCCAGTACGCGATCCTCGTCGTCCTGATCCTGGCCGCGGCGTTCAGTGCGAACTGGCACCAGATCGCCGACGTGTTCTTCCGGCCGGAGTTCATCAAGTCGACGTTCGAGAACGGCGTCCTGAAGGCCCTGGTGAAGACGCTCGAGTACACGGCCGGTGCGTTCGTCATCGGTCTGGCCGGCGGCACCCTGCTGGCGTTGATGAAACTCAGCCAGGTCGGCCCGTACCGGTGGATCGCGACGGCGTACATCGAATTCTTCCGTGGACTGCCGGCGATCGTGGTGTTCATCGCGTTCAGCCTGCTGCCGCTGGCGTTCCCCGGGATGACGATTCCCTGGGACCCGTACGGCGTCGTGTGGCTGGCGCTCGGGATCGTCGCGTCGGCGTACATGGCCGAGGTGATCCGGGCCGGCATCCAGGCGGTCCCGCGGGGGCAGGTCGAGGCGGCCCGCTCGCTCGGGATGCCGGCCGGGCTGGCGATGCGCAAGATCGTGCTGCCGCAGGCGTTCCGGATCGTGCTGCCGCCGCTGACCAACGACCTGATCCTGCTGGTGAAGGACTCCTCGCTGGTGTTCATGATCGGCGTCGCCGCGGACGGTTACGAGCTCACCGGGTTCGGCCGTGACCTGGCGAACACGGACTCGAACCTGACCCCGATCGTGGTCTGTGGCTTCTGCTACCTGGTGATCACCCTGCCGCTGGGCCTCCTGGCCCGCCGGCTCGAAGCCAGAACTGCGAGGACGCGCTGACATGGCACTGGTAGAGATCAAGAACCTGCACAAGTCGTTCGGCAGCAACCACGTCCTGCGTGGTATCGACTTCACCGTCGAGCAGGGCGAGGTCGTCTGCGTGATCGGCCCGTCCGGCTCGGGCAAGTCCACGCTGCTGCGGTGCGTCAACCTGCTGGAGCAACCGCAGGAGGGCCAGGTGATCGTCCGGGGTGAGGACCTCACCGATCCGGACTGTCACCTGGACGCGGCCCGGCAGCAGATCGGGATGGTGTTCCAGCAGTTCAACCTGTTCCCGCACCTGTCGGCCGTGGGCAACTGCACCGTTGCCCAGCGCACCGTCCTGAAGCGCAGTGCGGAGGAGGCGAACCGGATCGCCCGCGCGAACCTGGAGCGGGTCGGCCTGAGCGACAAGATCGACGCCTACCCGGCGCAGCTGTCCGGTGGCCAGCAGCAACGGGTCGCGATCGCCCGGGCGCTGTCGATGGACCCGGCGCTGATGCTGTTCGACGAGCCGACATCGGCGCTCGACCCGGAGCTGGTCGGCGACGTCCTCACCGTGATGCGCAAGCTCGCCCTGGACGGGATGACGATGCTCGTGGTCACCCACGAGATGGCGTTCGCCCGCGAGGTCGCCGACCGGGTGGTGTTCATGGACGGCGGCGTCATCGTCGAACAGGGTGCTCCCGCCGACGTGATCGGCGACCCGGCCGAGGAACGCACCCGGACGTTCCTGCGCCGGGTCCTCGACCCGACCCACGTCGAGCCGGAGAGCTGAGCCGAGCGGTGGTACCACCGCGTCATTGGTACCACCGCTCAACTCAGCGCGATCGCCAACAGAGCGACCACATCGAGCGCCAGCAGGATCGTCGCTGTCCGGTACACCGATCCGGCGTAGCGGGTAATGGCCTCGAGCAACCAGCCGGGCTCGATCGCAATGTCGTCAGGCCCGTTCCTCGGCGGGACCGCTATCACCGCGATCGCCACCGGCACGACGAACCCCACGGCGTACACCGCACCGGACCACCACGGCAGGAACCCCAGAGCCACCAGGGTCAACGTCGCCCAGGTCGAGGCGGTGACGCGGAACGTGGTGACCATCAGCCCGGTGTCGAGCCCCCAGATGAGTGCTCCACGAACCGGACCGAGCACGTAGAACACCCGTTGCGGGGTCTGCCGTTCCAGCATCGGCGGCTTGAACTGGAACAGGTCGCCGTTCACCACGAACCAGCACGCCAGCAGTACGGCGGCCGTGCCGGCCCGTGCCGACTGTCCGAGACCGAGCACCGACGTCAGCACATGCCCGAGCAGGAACACGACTGTGGTCATCAGGAGGGCTGACGACACGAAGCCGGCAGCCAGGGTGAGGATCGACCAGCGCCCGGCCGGTCGGTCGTCGGCTGCCGACTGCGCGACAGGCCGTAGGTAGCCGACGAACGACATGCCTCAAAGGCTGAACAACTGGGCGAATCCGGCCAGCACAGGCAGGCCGAACATGCCAGCGACGAACAACAGGTGAACGTTCACCGGCGGCGGATCGAGAAGACCTCGGGGTGCGCGTCGACGTAGTCCGGTGCCGGCGCGGAGGGATAGGTTCCGTTCTTCCAACTGGCCAGTTCCGCGGGATCCGCAGCGGCAACACCGCTCGCACACCCGGACACGCAGGTGTTCGGCGCCGTGGTCCAGCCGGCCGAACAGTAGAACGGGCCCTGACCGCAACTGCTGCCGCCAGTGCACTCACCGCAGGCGTACGTGCGCGATGCGGTGCAGCAGCACCACTGCCGCATCGTGCCCCGAGTGCAGTAGTACGAGCCCGACGAGTTGATCGGGCAGTTCGGCGATCCGAAGTACAGGTTGCAGCATCGCCAGTTCGCCTGAGTGGAAGCTGTTGCCTTCTGGGTCGTTTCGACCAGACCTGCCGCACCGGCCACGACCGCCATTCCGACCTTGCTGACGCCACCGAGGAATCTGCGGCGACTGGTTCCGTCGCCGGTCGCGCGTCTCCGCGCCCCACTGATCGGTTTCATCCGTTCTCCTTTCCGACATGCACTGTGCGGGCTTCTCTCAGCTCATGGATTTCGCCGCCCGGCGCGGCGGCAGGGTGCGCAGGTGGCGCACCGAGGGAACCGTCTGGGCCTTCGTGAGTCTGCCGTCCTCGACGAACACCGCGGACGGCGTGACATCCAGCCCGAGCCGGTTGGCGGTCAGTTCACCGAGGTCGACGCTGATCCGGTCGCCGCGAAGTTCGTACAGGTCGACGAACTCGTGCGCATCACCGGTCACCGGAACGACAAGCAGCCACATGCCGTCGGGCAGCCGGCCGCCGCGCAACGTCGCCGCGAGGGTCTGGCAGGTTGCGCACTTGTTGGATAGCAACACGACCACGCCGGACGCGACCTGGTCCAGCTCCTTCGCGAGGCCGACCTCGCTCGGTCGCAGTCCGGCCACCGGAAGCTCGAGATCCTTGACCCGGTCCTCGAGGTCGAGGAACTGCCGCAGTTGTTTGACCTGTTCGAAGAGCTCTATCTGGGCACCAAGAAGGACGAACGTCATCGCAATCAACAGGCATACGACGATCAGCAGTATGGTGACCATCCCCACCCCCCTTTCCTCTCGTCAGCTCAGCGCTACTCGATCCGCTCGGACATCACGCAAGAAGGCCAGACCGCGCACGAACCGGACGAGGAAGCCGATGCTCAACACGACGGCCAGCAGGCCCAAACCGCCTTGAACATGGCCATCGACATCGATGAACTGCGCGATCGCGAGGACGATCAGCCACCCCGGCAGCGCCAGCACCTGCCGCCATCCCAAAGTCGCCTGACCGTCGCCGAAGCAGGCGCAGCGCACGTGAATCCGCGCGGTGACCGCGCGCAGTCCGGCGGCCGCGAAGCCGACGGCGAGAAAAGCTGCCGCGATGCGCGGCCAGGTCTGACCGGCCGCCACGAGTAGCGCGGTACCCACCGCTAGTTCGCCGGCAACGACGATTCGCGCCGTCTGGACGGCGACCCGGTCCGGTGCGCCGAGCCGGCCGAACACTTGGGCCAGCGCCGACGGCCGCCGGACCTTGGCCAGTCCAGCGAACAACAACAGGCAGGCCGGAAGAGTCTGCGCGACCCAGCCGATGATTTCGGTAGCCCTCACGACGTTCCCTCCCCTGATCAGGCGCGATTACCATCCGCGCTCGACCCGTTACGCAAGATGGAAAGGCATTGGCAGACGCCTTGTCAATGGTTCGCGGAGAGCTGCCCATGTTGAGCAACTCATTGACCAGAACCGGGCTCAGGCCGTCTTCGACCGGTGCCGGTTGTCCGACAGCCGGCAGGTGTGGCCAAGGCGATCGAGATGTTCGAGCAGCGCGAACGCGACCCGGCGTGGTGCGCCGAGACACTTCCCGGCCTCGCCGACGGTGAAGGGCTGTGGCAGTCGACTCAGCAACTCTGCGGCCTGCCCGTCCGCACCGGGCAGCAGCACGACGGGCCCGGGAAGTCGGAGCAGGAGACCGGCACGATCCGCGGCCGCGAGGACCTTGCCGTCGAGACCGAGTTCGCGCAGCCGATTCGCATCCGGCGCACCGAACGGGTTCTCCATGAGGTCGGCGACGAGGCGATCGAGCGCGGCCATGGTCGAGTTCGGTCGCCGGCTCCGGATGGTCAACGCTCCCGCGCGCACCTGCAGCGGCGGTTCGGCCATCGCGCGCACCAGCTCGGGACCGGGCAGACCGAGTTCCCTGGCGACCAGCACGAGCGGCAGTCCCAGCTCGGGCGGATCGACGGTCTCATGAATCAGCTCGATCGCCTTGCTGCGCAGGACGGACGCGTACTCCGGGCTCGTCACCCAGTCGCCTGCCTGCACGGCCGACGCCGCCGCGGGATCGATGCCGATCTGCCTGAGCAGCGACGCGCGGACCACCTTACGTCGCCGTACCTCGGCGGCGGGGTCGATCCGTCCGTCGGCACCCGAGAGTTCGGCCGCTCGCCGCGCGGCGGCGCTGCGGCGATCGAGTGCTGGTGGCACCGGATCCACGACGACCGCCGCCAGCAGCCGGCGGCTACCGGGATCGCGAAGGACCGCGCGGTCCCCCACCCGAAGCGGAAGCGGCCGTGGCAGCGCGATCCGCGCGTGCGAGGAGCCCAGCGGCCGGACGTGCACGGTCTCGGCCGCCGCGCCGATGTGCAGTGTCATCGAGTCTCGCGGCCGCCCGAGGCCTGGCACGTACACATCGGCGACCGTCGTGTCGTGCCACGCCCGGGGAGTGGTGAGGACGCTGCCGCGACCGAGCGCGGACGGGACCTTGCCGCCGAGGTTCAGCGCGACCCGGGCAACCCCGCCGACCGATGTACGGCCGCGGCCGAGCGACTCGATCCCGCGAACCCGCAGGGTCTCGTCGCCCAGCGACAGCTGGTCACTCTCGCGGATCGTCCCCGCCGGCAGCGTTCCGGTCACGATCGTTCCGACGCCCCGTACCAGGAAGCACCGATCCACCCACAGCCGGACGTCCGCATCCGGTGCGGGCCGCGGCAACGACGACACCAGCTCGGTGAGGGCCGTACGCAGCTCTGCCAGTCCGAGACCTGTACGAGCGCTCACGACCACCGTTCGCGCGCCGGCCAGACAAGTCCGGTCCAGCTCGGCGTTCGCCCGCTCGGCAGCCGGTGCTGGATCAGCGAGGTCCGAGCGGGTGACTGCGAGCACTGCATTCCGTACGCCGAAAGCGTGCAGCGCCTCGAGGTGCTCAGCGGCCTGGGGCATCCACCCGTCGTCCGCCGCGACCACGAACAGGGCGGCAGGTACCGAGCCGACACCGGACAGCATCGTCGGCAGGAACCGCTCGTGTCCCGGTACGTCGACGAAGGCTACCGAACCCACGTCCGGCAGCTCAGTCCAGCAGTATCCGAGCTCGATCGTCAGGCCGCGCTGCCGTTCCTCTGCCAGCCGATCCGGATCGGTGCCGGTCAGCGCCTTCACCAGGGTCGACTTGCCGTGATCGACGTGGCCAGCGGTGGCGACGACGTGCATCGGTCAGTCCTTCCCGGCCCGGCGGACGGCGTCGATCAGCAACTCGTCATCGGCACGACGGATCGCGATGAGATCGAGCAGGAGCCGGCCTTGGTGCAGATGACCGACCACGGCCGGCGTACCGGTGCGAAGACGTTCGTTCAGGCCCACCGGCATCGACACGGCCGCGCTGTCCAGCAGTACGCCCGGCGCGCCACCGCCGCCCACTGCGGCCGAGGAATCGACTGCGACCGCGCCGTAGGCTGCGAGTTCGGTGGCGATCCGTTCCGCGCGACGCCGAAGATCCCCGGGATCCGAGGCCAGTGCGACCGCGACCGGCGTCGGAGGGCCGGTCAAGGTTGCCTCCAACGCGGCCAGCGTCAGTTTGTCCACCCGCAGCGCACGCGCTAACGGATGCCTGCGGAGGCGCTCGACCAGTTCCTGGTCGCCCAGCAGCAAGCCGCTCTGCGGCCCACCGAGCAGTTTGTCCCCGGAGGCGGTGACAAGGCTTGCTCCGGCGCGCAGGCTGGTGGCTGCGTCCGGCTCGTCCGGCAGACGTGGATGTGGCGCCAGCAGACCGGAGCCGATGTCCGCGACGACCGGCACCGGTAGCGCCGACAGCTCGGTTGTCGACACCGAGGCAGTAAAGCCCTCGACGCGGAAGTTCGACGGGTGAACCTTCAGAACGAACGCGGTGCCGGCGTCGACGGCGTCGGCATAGTCGCTGAGCTTGACCCGGTTCGTCGTACCCACCTCGCGCAGGCTCGCGCCCACGGACTGCAACAATTCGGGGATCCGGAAACCGTCGCCGATCTCGACCAGCTCACCGCGTGCAACTACGAGATTCTTGCCCGCCGCGAGAGCACACGTCACGAGAGCGAGTGCGGCGGCGCCGTTGTTCACCACGTGTACGCCGCCGGCGTCCGGAACCGCGGCCTGCAATGCTGCCAACGTTGCCCGGCCGCGGCGACCACGACGTCCGCTCACCAGATCGAGTTCGACATCCGTTGCTCCCGCGGCCATCCGCACCGCATCCACGGCCGCGGTCGACAGCGGAGCCCGCCCGAGGTTCGTGTGCACAACTATGCCGGTGCCGTTCAGGACAGCTCGCAACGAGGTCGCTTGCTCCGGCAACGATGCGATGACCGCATCGACAACCGTCGAAGGATCGAGCTGCCCGGCGCGGCACAGCTCCAGCGCCCTGTCGACGGCGAGCTTGACGAGGCCTTTGCCAAGGCGCTCCACGGCGCACTGAACATCAGGCTCGGCCAGCACCGCGTCGGCGCGCGGCGTGGACCGCCGGGGATCGTCCACCAACTACCTCCGAGGTCACGAGTGCTGGCGGAGGCGGACGGGAATCGAACCCGCCTGACCGAGATACTCGGCCACGTCGGTGTTGAAGACCGCGCCCGTCACCAGACGAGGTACGCCTCCGCACGTCACCTTAGGACGCGGCCGACCCGACGGACAGATTCGGCGTGTCGGCGAGTTCTCGTACGCCGTGCCCTACCGTGAATTCATGGTCGACCAAGCGCCGCCCCGACTCACTCAGTACGCCGCTGGCGGCGGATGCGCCTGCAAGGTCCCGCCGGGAGAACTGGAGCGGGTGCTCGCGGGCACCTCGACCGCACGGGCAGGCGGCACGCTCCTCGTCGGAGTCGAGAACGGCGACGACGCGGCCGTTGTACGAATCGACGAGGGGCGGGCGATGATCGCGACCGCCGATTTCTTCACCCCGGTCGTCGACGACCCGTACGACTGGGGGCGGATCGCTGCCGCCAATGCGCTTTCGGACGTGTATGCGATGGGCGGTGAACCTGTCGTTGCGATCAACCTACTCGCTTGGCCGCGTGACCGGATCTCGTTCGAGCTGGCGGCCGAGGTGATGCGCGGGGGCGCCGATGTGTGCTCCGCGGCGGGTACTCATCTGGCCGGCGGCCACAGTATCGACGACCCAGAGCCGAAGTACGGTCTCGCCGTCACCGGAATCGGCAACCCGGACAGGCTGCTGCGCAACGACGCCGGGAAGCCTGGCACGCCGCTGACGCTCACGAAACCGCTCGGCCTCGGCGTCCTGAACAACCGGCACAAGGCGACCGGGCAGGTCTTCCCGCAGGCAATCGAGGTAATGACCACCCTGAATCGCGACGCGTCCCGTTCGGCGCTGGAGGCAGGTGCCGTCTGCGCCACCGACATCACCGGCTTCGGACTGCTCGGTCATCTGCTCAAGCTGGTCCGAGCGAGCGGAGTGTCCGCGGTCATCCAATCCTCCGCCGTTCCGTACCTGGAAGACGCTCGCACGTCGCTCGCTGCGGGCTACGTGCCGGGTGGCAGCCGACGAAACCTCGACTGGGTCCGCGCGGCCGTCAGCTCGGCCCTGGACGAGGACGAACTACTGTTGCTTGCCGACGCGCAGACGTCCGGAGGACTGCTGATCGCAGGGGAGGTTCCCGGATATCCAGTCATCGGCGAGCTGGTCGCATCTCCAACTGCCTCCATCCACGTGATGTGACATCACGCTGCGTGTCCGGATGCTCGACGGGCCGCAGCGTGACGGTCGTCAGACTACGAATAGGTCTCCATTCCCCGTTGGTCCGTGCGTTGCCCGCAGGTCGCTGTGTCAAGATGCGGACACATGGCACCGGGCCGACCGGTGCCCGGGTTTGGAGGACCTAGATGTCTGTCCTGCGTAGGACGCTGGTGCTGACCGGCGCCCTGGTTCTCGCCGCCACCGGCTGCGGTTCGAACTCCCTCGAAAGTGGTTCGTCCACCTCGCCGACGAGCGCCCCCTCCAGCGCCAAGGTGAGCGCCGATCCAGCTCTGGTGGCCGCGCTGCCGCCGAAGATCAAGTCCGCCGGCAAGATCGTCGTCGGCGTCGACGCGACCTACCGGCCGAACGAGTTCCTCCAGGGCGGCCAGACCGTGGTCGGCATGGACGTGGACCTGTTCAACGCCGTGGCGCAGAAGTTCGGCGTCACGGTCGAGTGGCAGCCGGCCACCTTCAGCACGATCATCACCGGCGTCCAGGGCGGCAAGTACGACGTCGGTGTCTCGTCGTTCACGATCAACGACCAGCGCAAGAAGCAGGTCAACATGGTCAGCTACTTCAGCGCCGGCACGTTGTGGGCCGCCAAGAAGGGCAACCCCAAGGGCGTGAACCCCGACGACCCGTGTGGCAAGACCATCGGCGTGCAGACCGGTACTACGCAACAGCAGGACGACCTGCCCGTGCGTCTGAAGAAGTGCACGTCCGCAGGCAAGCCTGCGTTCAAGGAGCTGCCGCGCGACAAGCAGGACCAGGCCACCGCCGACCTGGTGTCCGGCAAGTCCGACGCGATGTTGGCCGACTCGCCCGTCGTACTGGACGCGATCAAACAGACCAACGGGCAACTGGAGCAGATCGGTCAGATCTACGACGCGGCGCCGTACGGCTATGTCGTCCCGAAGGCGGATACGCAGTTCGCACAGGCGATCGTCAAGGCACTGCAGGAGCTGAACGCCGACGGCAGCTACAAGCCAATCCTGCAGAAGTGGAACAACGACTCGGGCGCGATCTCCGACTTCGCCGTCAACCCGTGAGCTGAATCATGAGTACCGATGCGAAGACCCGGCCGGCGGACGAACTGTCCGAGCGGCCGGGCGCGATCAACGCCGTACCTGTCCGGCATCCCGGTCGCTGGGTCGCGATCGCGGTCATTCTGATCCTGGTCGCGATGCTGCTGCACCTGCTGGTCACCAACAAGGCGTTCGACTGGAGCTTCGTCTTCAAGGCGATGAACCAGTCGCCGGTGATCAACGGCTTCCTCAAGGGCACGCTGCTGGTCACCGCGCTCTCGATGATCGTCGGTGTCGCGGGCGGCGTCCTGCTGGCCGTGATGCGGCTGTCGGACAACCCGATCCTGTCCGCGGTGTCGTGGGTGTTCACCTGGTTCTTCCGGAGCATCCCGCGATACATCCTGCTGTTCACTATGGGCACGCTGGGCATCTTGTTCCCGCAGGGCATCGATTTCGGGATCCCGTTCGACTGGAAGATCATCGACTGGCTGGGGCTGTCCGGTGACTGGCGGTTCTTCAACCTGAACGCGAACCAGGTGTTCACCGGGATCGCCGCCGGTGTCATCGGCCTGGGGCTGTCCGAGGCGGCCTACATGGCCGAGATCGCCCGGGCCGGGATCATGAGCGTCGACACGGGCCAGGCCGAGGCAGCCGAGGCCCTCGGCATGAGCAGGGGCAAGGTGATGCGCCGGGTCGTGCTGCCGCAGGCGATGCGGGTGATCGTGCCGCCGACCGGCAACGAGACGATCGCGATGCTGAAGGACACTTCACTGCTGCTCGCCGTCCCGGTGATCGGCGAGCTGTTCTACCAGTTGCAGTCGATCGGCAGCAACTTCTACAAGACCTTCCCGATCGCGGTCGCGGCGACGCTGTACTACCTGGCCGCGACGAGTGTGCTGATGGTCGGGCAGTTCTTCCTCGAGCGGCGCTTCGGTCGCGGCTTCGGGACCAAGTCCCCGCGGGCCGCCCGGCCGGCCGGTGCAGGAGGTGCGTGATGCCACTTGTCCACGCGGTGAACGTGAGCAAGTCCTTCCAACACAACGAGGTCCTGAAGGGCATCGACCTGGACGTCGAGCGCGGTCAGGTGGTGTGTCTGCTCGGGCCGTCCGGTTCCGGCAAGACGACCTTCCTACGGTGCATCAACCAGCTCGAGACGATCGACGGCGGCCGGATCTGGGTCGACGACCAGCTGATGGGGTACGACGACCGCGACGGGAGGCTGTACCGCCTGAAGAACAAGGAGATCGCGGCCCAGCGCCGCGAGATCGGGATGGTCTTCCAGCGGTTCAACCTGTTCCCGCACATGACCGCGATCGAGAACGTCGCGGAGGCGCCGGCCCAGGTCAAGCGAGAGGGGAAGAAGCAGGCCCGGGCCCGGGCGCGGGACCTGCTCGAGCGCGTCGGCCTCGGCGACCGCTGCGCGGCGTACCCGGCGCAGCTGTCCGGTGGGCAGCAACAGCGGGTGGCGATCGCGCGGGCGCTGGCGATGCAGCCGAAGCTGATGCTGTTCGACGAGCCGACCTCGGCCCTCGACCCGGAGCTCGTCGGTGAGGTGCTCGCGGTGATGCGGGAGCTGGCCGCCGACGGGATGACGATGATCGTGGTCACCCACGAGATGGCCTTCGCCCGCGACGTCGCGGACACCGTCGTTTTCATGGACGGCGGCGTGGTCGTCGAGTCCGGCCCGCCGAAGAGCGTCATCGGCAATCCGCAGCACCAGCGCACCAAGACCTTCCTCGCCAGGCTCCGCTCCGAACACGAGCACGCCTGAGTAAGGTCATGGGGCCTCCCGGTCTGGACTGAGGAGCGAAGGGAGCGCAGCGACCGGAGCGACGAGGGAAGACCGGGAGTCACAGCCCCATGACCACGCCGTGCCGAAGGCGCGGCCAAAAGTACTGTTGGATGATGGTCGGCGTGGTGGGCCGATACGAGGGAGATGACGTGAGCAGTACCGGACGAGCCGCTGAGGTCCGCCTGAGTATTCCGGCGGACAGTGCGTACATCGCCGTACCCCGATCCGTGGTCGGCAATCTCGCGGCTCGCAACGACTTCACCCTGGACGCGATCGACGATCTGCGGATCGCCGTCGACGAGGCGTGCGCGCTGCTGCTGCCGGAGGCCTCGGACGGCGTGCTGGACTGCGTCTTCGAGATCGCTCCCCCGCAGCTGACCGTGCGGGCCAGCGCGGTGGTACCGAACGGCTGGACGCCCGACACCGACTCGTTCGGCTGGACGGTGCTGACCGCCCTCGTGGAGTCGGCCGCCGCCGAAACCATCGACGGCCGACTGACCATCACCGTGACCGCCACCGCCACGGCGACGGAAACCGCGTGACAGACGAAGCCACCTTGGGCGAAGCCCAGGAGTCCAATCAGCTGCGGACGCGTACGGCGGAGCTGTTTCGCGGGATGGCGGCGGCGTCCGGTCCGGGCGATCCGGCTTACGCCGCGGCGCGGGACGGCCTGGTGGCGCTGCACATGCCGCTGGTGGAGCACCTGGCCCGCCGGTTCCGCAACCGCGGCGAGCCGTACGACGACCTGGTGCAGGTCGCGACGATCGGGCTGATCAAGGCGGTCGACCGGTTCGACTCCGACCGCGGGGTCGAGTTCTCGACGTACGCGACGCCGACGATCCTCGGCGAGATCAAGCGCTACTTCCGGGACAAGGGCTGGGCGATCCGGGTGCCGCGGCGGCTGCAGGAGCTGCGGTTGTCACTGACCGCGGCGACCGCCGAGCTGACCCAGGAGCTCGGCCGGGCACCGACCGTGGCCGAGCTGTCCGAGCGACTCGGTCTCTCGCCGGACCTGGTGATCGAGGGTCTGGAGTCCGCGAACGCGTACAACACCTTGTCCCTGGACGCTCCCGACCAGAACGAGACCGACGCCACCACGGTCCTGGACGGGCTCGGCGGCGAGGACGAGGCGCTGGAGAGCGTCGAGTACCGGGAGTCGCTCAAACCGTTGCTCGCACAGCTCGACACCCGCGAGAAGCGGATCCTGACGCTGCGGTTCTTCCGCGGGATGACGCAGTCCCAGATCGCCGAGGAGATCGGGATCTCGCAGATGCACGTCTCCCGGCTGCTGGCCCGGACGCTCACCGAGCTCCGGACGGGCCTGCTGAAGGAGTAAACCGGCCTAGAGCACCGGGTGATCGTTGGTCGCACCATCGGCCAGGGCGTCGGTGGAGGCCTTCTGGAACACGCAGATCAGCACCGCGACGGCCAGCACCGCGAGCGCGACGGCGACGATCGTGGTCGATCCGCCCCAGAAACTGTACGAGACCAGTAACTGGATCAGCTGCGCGAAGACCGTCGGCCCACGGCTCCACCGCGCCGCCTTCGACAGGCCGCGGGCAACGAAACCGAGGCCGGCGCCGTACACGATGAAGAAGCCGGTCGTGGTCAGGCCGAGCACCAGCCGGGAGCCGTGAATGGTGAAGGCTTCGGCAATTCCCAGAACGATGAGCGCGAGCCCTTCCACAGCGACCACTGCCGCGGCTAACTTGAGCGGTCTCGGGACTGCGGCAACTGGGGAGTCGGTCGGCACTTCGCCAGCTTAGTGCCACATGGTCCCGGGGCCTTTCGGGTACGTCGGACCTGTGCGCACCCGATGCGGTGCGCGGTAGCCCCGGCCCCACAGGGTTTTGAGGTTGTGCGTAACCAAAGGGCAGTTGGAACGGTTACCTGCAGTGAACGGGTGCTCGCAGATGGATCTCCTCGTCCGATAACCGGATAAAGAGAACCGCTGAGTGCCGGTTCGGAGTGTTAAGGAAGTGTTGTGATCTGATCGACAACTCCAGAACCCTTGTTTCACAAGACTGAGATTGGGAACATGGAGTCGTTCGTGAACGCGTTCACAACACTGGCCACAGAAGACCACAGAAGTGTTGAGATCCGCAGTTCGCACGCCAGCACCCCCGCCGTGCGAAACGAACCACGAGTACAACACCGCTGATCGGGCACAGACCTACCCGGCAGCATACGTCAACTACTGAGAGAGATGGGATCCGCCATGGATTGGCGCCACCGGGCCGTATGCCTCGACGAGGACCCGGAACTGTTCTTCCCCATCGGCAACACCGGGCCCGCGATCATGCAGATCGAGGAGGCCAAGCAGGTGTGCCGTCGCTGCGACGTGCGTGAGCAGTGCCTCGCCTGGGCACTGGAAGCCGGCCAGGACCACGGTGTCTGGGGCGGCCTGAGCGAGGACGAGCGCCGCGCTCTCAAGCGCCGCAACGCCCGCCAGCGCATTCGTACCGCCTGAGCAAGTCCTCTCGAGGCCCCGCGGACTGTCCGCGGGGCCTTTGTGTTTCCCCGCTGCGCTTGCCCGCTCAGCGTGCGGGAGCCGACGGCAGCGGCGCGTCGACCGCCGGAACGGCGAAGGAGCGCGGAGCAGCGCCCATGGTCCTGAGGATGCCGGCCAGGAAGTCACGGGTCTTGTTCGGCTTCGGCGCCGCGACACAGAGGGTTTCCATCGTCTCCGTGTACTGATCGAGGTCCTCGACCTTGTCCAGGTAGAGCGCGCTGGTCAGATGCTCGATGTACACGATGTCCCGCAGATCCTGCTCCGCGAACCGAAGGATGCTGTACGCACCCGCGGACCCGGAATTGCTGCTGATCGTGAACGGCATCACCTGCAGCGTGACATGAGGCAGCTGCGTCATGTCGATCAGATGCTCGATCTGCCGCACGAGCGCTTTCTCGCCACCGATCGGCCGGCGCAGCGCCGACTCGTCGAGCACGGCCCAGAGCCGCGCCGGGTCGGGGTTGGTCAGAACGGCCTGCCGACCGACGCGGAGCGCGACCCGCCGGTCGACCTCGTTGGCGGGAACCACGCCCCGACCGAGCTGGACGGTGGCGCGGATGTACTCCTCCGTCTGCAGCAGCCCTGGGACGAACTGCAGCTCGTAGGTACGGATCATGGAGGCAGCGGACTCGAGATCCAGGTACGAGTGGAACCAGCTCGGCAGCACGTCGCCGTACCGGTGCCACCAGCCGGGGTTGTTCGCCTCGCGAGCGAGGGCGAGCAAGCGCTCCCGTTCTTCGGCGTCGTCCAGGCCGTAGAACGAGAGCAGGTCGTTGACGTCACGTTCCTTGAAGCCGACCCGGCCGAGCTCCATCCGGCTGACCTTGGACTCCGAGGAGCGGATCTCCCAGCCTGCCTCCGACCGGCTGAAACCGGCGGCCTCCCGCATCCGGCGGAGATGCGCTCCGAGGATGATGCGCAGCGCGGTCGGCCCGCTCTGCGCGCCCGACTCGGTCACACCTACCTCCCACCGGCTTGGAGCATCTCACCACACCGTGCGCGCGCGTTGTGCCGTAGCGGTACGCGCACGCACGGCGCAGCGAGTCGTTCACGCCTTCTTGGCGATCCCAGCCATCAGGATCCGCTGCCAGGGCTGCAGTTCCTCCGCGTCCGGAACGTCGGCGTCAGGCTCCTCCGGGAACCAGCGGGCGAGGAAGTCCTGGCCCGGAGGTACCAGCGGCAGTCCGAGGAAGTGCTGCTCGATCCGCTCCGGGGTCCGGATCCAGCCGTTGCCGAGGCTCTCCAGGCCGGCGCGCTCCATGTTCTTCTGGAGCGGCTCACCGGTGTCGACGAAGTCGGTGATGAACAGGTAGCTGCCGGCGGGCAGCGCATCCATCAGGGTGCGGACCCACTCGTCCGGCTTCTCGTCGTCGTGGAAGTGCATGTGGATGCCGACGATCATCAGCGCGATCGGACGGCTGAAGTCCAGGTGCTGCTTGATCTCCTCGTTGTCGAGGATCGACTGCGGTTCGCGCAGGTCGGCGGTGACCACGATGGTGCTGTCGTTGGTGGCCAGCAGCGCCTGGCCGTGCGCGAGCACGATCGGGTCGATGTCGACGTACACCACCCGCGCGTTCGGATTGACCTCCTGCGCCGCCTCGTGGGTGTTCTTCTGCGTCGGCAGACCGCTGCCGATGTCGAGGAACTGGTCGATCCCCGCCGCGCGGGCGAGGTAGTGCACGCCCTTCACCAGGGCCTCACGGTTCTCGATCGCGCAGCGGCCGGCATCCGGCACGTACTGCAGGTACATCGCCGCCCCTTCGCGGTCGGCGGCAAAGTTGTCCTTACCGCCGAGCAGAGCGTCGTAGACGCGAGCGATGGTCGGCTGGGAAGTGTCGAAGCTCGGAGTGGGATCCGGAGCGTCTGAGGTCGCCATCGGCAAAGCCTTCTTGGTCGGGGAACTGTGAGGTCATCGTAGGGGAGGTACGGACCGGGTGGACACAGTGTGTAGCAAGTCGCTGACATTCATTCGGGCGTTCGCGAGGTGACTGATTCGTCAGTCTTTGACCGGGATGTCGAGCGTGACCTGGGTGCCGGGGCGGCCGTCGTGACGATTGCCGAAGGCCAGGGTGCCGTCCAGTTCCCCGATCACGAGGGTGCGGACGATCGACAGGCCCAGGTTCCCGGACAGTTCGGTGTCGAAGTTCGTCGGCAGTCCCTTGCCGTCGTCGAGGACGTCGATGTGCAGCCGGCCGACCGACCGCTCGGCGATCAGTTCGATCGTGCCGCTGGCCTCCCCGCCGTCGCGGGTGCTGAACGCGTGCTCCACCGAGTTCTGCATCAGCTCGGTCAGCACCATCGCGAGCGGAGTGGCGACTTCGGAGTCCAGTACGCCGAACGTCCCGCTGCGCCGCGTCTCCACCGACGTCGCGACCGTCGACACGTCCGCGACCATCGCGCTCACCCGGTCCGCCACGTCGTCGAAGTCCACGTGCTCGTCGAACGACTCCGACAGCGTCTCGTGCACGATCGCGATCGACCCGACCCGCCGGACCGCTTCGGCCAGCGCGGCCTGTCCTTCGCCGACCGTGATCCTTCGGGCCTGCATCCGGAGTAACGCGGCGACCGTCTGCAAGTTGTTCTTGACGCGATGATGAATCTCCCGGATGGTCGCCTCTTTGGTGACCAGTTCCCGCTCCCGGCTGCGCAGCTCCGTGACGTCGCGGAGCAGGATCAGTGCGCCGACGTGGGCGCCGTCCGCGCGCAGCGGGATCGCCCGCAGGAACAGCGTGGCGTCGGAGTTCTCGATCTCGATCTCCTGGGCGGCCCGCCCGGTCACCACCGACGCGAGCACGTCGTCGACCTTGTGTCCGGAATGCAGCAGGTCGGCGGTGATGTCCTTCAGCCGGCTGCCGACCAGATCGGTCACCAGTCCCATTCGCCGGTACGCCGACAACGCATTGGGGCTCGCGAACGTCACCATTCCGTGCCGATCGACCCGGATGCAGCCGTCACCGACCCGTGGAGTGGTGGACAGCAGGCGCTCCCCGCCGTACGGGAAGATGCCGTCGGTGATCATCCGGGCCAGGTCGGTCGCACTCTGCAGGTACGCGATCTCCAGCCGGGACGGGGTCCGGACCCCGAGCAGGTTGGTGTTCCGCGCGATCACCGCGATCACGCGGGAACCCCGGCGTACCGGGATCGTCTCGACCCGGACGGGGACGTCGTCGCGCCACTCCGGGTCGCCCTCGCGGCAGATCCGGCCGCCGTCGTAGGCCTGGTCCAGCAGGTGCCGGCGGCCGCGCGGGATGAAGCTGCCGACGATATCGTCCATGTACGCCGTCGGTCCGGTCGTCGGCCGCATCTGCGCACCGGCCCAGAACCCCAGTCCCTCGGTGTCGGGGAGCCAGAGGACGAGGTCGGCGAACGACAGATCGGCCAGCATCTGCCAGTCCGAGACGAGCAGTTGCAAGCGGTCCAGGTCGGCCTGGTCGAGCGTGGTGTGGTTGCGCGCCACATCGGTCAAAGACGGCACCCCCTGATGCTACCGACGAGCTTGTACCACCCACCCCGGTGGTCCGCTCGACAAGTGGGTGCCTGAAGGTGTTGATTGAGCAGGGACCACCTGCTGGTCCGCTGCAGTCGCGAGCAGGTGCCAGGCGGTGTAGCTCGGTGTGCCGGGGCGAAGGGCTCGATGCGGAGCATCGTGACCTTTGCACCGGTGCAGCGAGATGCGCCGACTGGTGCCGCGCAGCACGCAGGGGACCAGCAGGTGGTCCCGGACGACGTGAAAGGATGCCTCGGGTGGAGTCGACGTACTGGCAGGACGTGATGGCCGCGGACTACGCGGTACCGCACGACCGTACGCTGACCGAACTCACCGAGGAGCTCGTCCGTGGGCTCGCCAGCACCAACCCGCAGGTCCGGGACGCGCTCGCCTACCCGACGCTCGCCACCTGGCTGGAGCGCGGGGTGTACGACGACCTGCTGCCGGGCTTCGGCGACGGTCTGTGCGCCGGGCTGAACTACGGTCTCGGTGAGGACGGTACAGACACGGTCTTCCGTCGCTCGTTCACCGCGCTGACGCTGGCGGAGGTGATCCACCGCGACAACGCCGAGTTCCTGGTGCACGACGAGGTCGTGATGCGGTGGGGCGACCGGCTGGCGACCTGGCTGCTGCGCGAACGCGACCTGCGCGGATACGTCGGCGAATGCGGATGGGCGCACGCGGTGGCGCACGGAGCGGACGCGATCGGAGCACTGGCCAGATCCCGGCACTGCGACGCCGGGGTGCTGCGCGCACTGCTCGACGTCCTCGCGGACCGGATCGTCAAGGACACGCCGTACCGCTGGGTGCACGAGGAACACGACCGCGTCGCCCACGCCGTGATGACGATCCTGCACCGGAACATGCTCAGCAGCGACGAGCTCGAGCGCTGGCTGAAGCCGATCGCGGCGACCGCCGGCCAGCAGCCGTTGATGCACGAGACGCTGCCGGAGTGGCCGTCGCCCTCGGTGTTCAACGCCCGCGGCGTACTGCACGTCCTGCTCAGCCAGCTCGCGATCGGCGTGAAGGGTTTCCCGATCCCCGGCGACGACGAGCTCTTCGGCCGCCCGATCGAGGCCCGCGCAGACCTGCTGCTGATGCTCACCGAAGCGGTCCAGGCCTCACAGCCGTACATCTACCGCCCGGCCACCACGACCTCCTAAGCAAGCAGCGCGACCGTCGCCACGACGGCCCGATGGTCGGTCCCCTGGATCGGGTACGTCGTGAACCGCCCAGGCTCGAACCGGCGCGAGACGACCACGTGGTCGATCTGCGTCCGCAGGATCACCGGCTGGTCGGCCGGCCAGGTGCCTTGCAGTCCATCGCCGACGGACGGGCCGACGCTGCGGCAGTAACCGCCGAGCGCGTGCCGGAAGTCCGCGTGGTCGACGGTCGCGTTGAAGTCGCCCGCGATCACCGTCGGCGGGTCCTGCGTGCACCACTGCCGTACCTTCTGCAGGTCGTGCTTCCAGGTGGTGACCGCGTCCGGCAGCGGCGGGTAGCCGTGGTACGCGATCAGCCGGATCGCGCCGAGGTTCCCACCGGTCACGACGATGTTCCCGAACGTCGTCCCGGGCTCGGACGCGAACGACACGTCGCCGAGTGCCGCCGACACCAGCACACTCGTCGCACTCGGCGCCGCCTCGCTCGACTGCACCGTGAACCCCTTGTACTGCTGGTCCTGCAGCTGCGCCCGGATCTCCTCCCGTACGTCGACCTGTGCCTCAGGCAACGAAACCAGGTCCGGCCTGCGGTCCCGGATCACCTGCGCGACGTCCGCGGCGCGCGCCCCGCCGCCGAGCACGTTGGCGACCATGATGGTCAGCACCCTCGACCCGGCCGGCGCGGGCCGCGCGTGCGAGAACTGGCGCGGCATGGTGAGCGCCGTACCGACCAGTGCGAGGACGGCGACCATCGTCGCGGCGATCCGCCAGCCGCGCCGGATCAGCATCAGCAGCGCCAGCACCAGGACCACGACGAGGCCCTGGGGACGGAAGGCGGCGAGCTGCGTGAACGGCGTCACCTCATCCAGACCGAACAGTTCCGGATACAGCGGCACGGCAACGATGACGAGGAACAACACGGACAGCACGACGCGCCGTACGAACCATGCGCGTTCGTTATCCATGATCAATCCTGAAGGTCTGGTCGCTTGTCCGGACGAACGGTAGCGTGCTCCGTTGCGCCTGCTGTGTCCCGAGGAGGTTTGCAGTGTCCCGATTGTCCGCGGTGAAACCCGCGTACTGGATCTCCGGTGTGCTCCTGATCGCTGCGGTCGTCGTACCGCTGCTGGTTCCGACGTACGCCAAGAAAGACCCGCATCTGTGGGGCTTCCCGTTCTTCTACTGGTACCAGCTGCTCTGGGTGTTCCTGTCCGCGGTCCTGGTCAGTATCAGTTACCGCCTGGTGCGCGCCGAGGAGCGCAAGCGCCGCGCGGCCCAGGGACTGGGTGACCCCGAGAAGGAGGACGGCCAGTGAACACCAAGGTCGACTGGGTGCAGTTGATCATCGTCGTGGTGATCTTCGCCGGTGTCACCGCGATGGGCTTCATGGCGGCCCGCTGGCGGAGCAACGGCAGTCTCGACAACCTCGACGAGTGGGGTCTGGGCGGTCGTGGGTTCGGCACGTTCATCACCTGGTTCCTGCTCGGTGGCGACCTCTACACGGCGTACACCTTCATCGCGGTGCCCGCCGCGATGTACGCGACCGGTGCCATCAGCGGCTTCTTCGCGGTCCCTTACACGATCGTCGCCTATCCGATCGTGTTCATCTTCATGGCCCGGTTGTGGTCGGTCTCGCACCGGCACGGGTACGTGACGCCGGCCGACTTCGTGCACGGGCGGTACGGCAGCAAGCTGCTCTCGTTGGCGGTGGCGCTGACCGGCATCCTGGCCCTGATGCCGTACATCGCGCTGCAGCTGGTCGGTATGCAGGCGGTCTTCGAGACCATGGGCCTCGGCGGCAACAACACGCTGGCCAAGGACCTGCCGCTGCTGATCGCGTTCGCGGTGCTCGCGGCGTACACCTACTCGTCGGGTCTGCGGGCTCCGGCGATGATCGCGTTCGTCAAGGACTTCCTGATCTACGTCGTGATCCTGGTCGCGATCTTCTACCTGCCGCACGTGCTCGGCGGCTGGGACGGGATCTTCAACGCGGCGCAGGAGAAGATGGCCAAGCCGAACCCGGTGACCGGCAAGCCGACCGGGTCGTTCATCCCGGGCGACGCCGGCTACGTGTCGTACTGGACGCTGGGGCTGGGCTCCGCGATGGCACTGTTCATGTACCCGCACTCGGTGACCGCCGTCCTGTCGACGAAGACCCGCAACGTCGTACGGCGGAACGCGGCGATCCTCCCGGCCTACTCACTGCTGCTCGGTCTGCTCGCCCTGCTCGGCTTCATGGCGATCAAGGCGAACGTCAACGTGAAGGGCCTGGACGGCCTGGCGAACCCGCAGCTGGCGATCCCGCGGCTGTTCGACCAGGAGTTCCCGTCCTGGTTCGCCGGGATCGCGTTCGCGGCGATCGCGGTCGGCGCGCTGGTGCCGGCGGCGATCATGTCGATCGCGGCCGCCAACCTGTTCACCCGCAACATCTACCGCGCGTTCATCAAGCCGTCCGCGACGCCGGCCGAAGAAGCCAAGGTGTCCAAGCTCGCGTCCCTCCTGGTGAAGGTCGGCGCGCTGGTGTTCGTGCTCGGGATGGACAAGACGATCGCGCTGAACCTGCAGCTCCTGGGTGGTATCTGGATCCTGCAGACGTTCCCGGCGATCGTGGTCGGCCTCTACACGCGCTGGTTCCACCGGTACGCGCTGCTGATCGGTTGGGCCGTCGCGATGGTGTTCGGCACCGTGTCGGCGTACAACGTAGTGAACCCGGCGACCAAGAAGCACTTCGGTGGATCGCTGGCGAACATCCCGTTCACCAACACACCGGCGTACATCGCCCTGACAGCGTTCGTGCTGAACGTGCTGGTCGTGGTCGTGTGCACGGTCGTGCTGCGGGCGCTCAAGGTGCCGGACGGTCAGGACACCACGCACCCGACGGACTACACCGCCGACCGCGGCGACCCGGGGGTCGAGGACCTGCCGGAGATCCTCGACGAGGGCGGGGCGGCGACCGCCAAGTCCTGAGTCGTGGGTGGCAGCTTTAGGGTGGCGGCGGTCCGGAACATCCGGGCCGCCGTCACTTTTTGCGGTTAAGTCGACACGCTACGGGATGAGCTTGCCCGGTTTCGGGCTCCTGATTCGGCAGAATCTCACCCGTGCTGCTGGTCCTCCTCGTCATGGTGCTCGCCGCCGGGACGGCACTCGCGACCGGCGGCCGCTTCGGGCACCTCGCCGACAACACGCTGAGCGGCGTGCACTGGCTGGCCGCGGCCGCGATCGGGCAACTGCTCGGATCGCTCTTCGGAGGTACGGCGTACCCGGTCGGACTGATCGGCTCGGCGGTCTGCATCGGTGTGTTCCTACGGATGAACCTCCGGCATCCCGGCGTCGGTCTGCTCGCGCTGGGGTTCTTCAGCAACGCGATCGTGGTGGCGCTGAACGGCGCGATGCCGGTGTCCCTGCAGGCGTTGACGCGCGCCGGGGTCAGCGACGCGACGGTCACCGACCCTCGCCACGAGATCGCCGACGCTGCGACCAGGCTCCGGTGGCTCGGGGACGTCGTACCCGTCGCTCTGCCCGGTCTGGGTCAGGCGGTCAGCCCTGGCGACGTCCTGATCGCAGCGGGCGCCGGCCTCCTGCTGTACGCCGGCATGGGCGCCTCCGGCCGGGTCCCGAGCCCCACAGCCCCCGTCTGGGACGCCCTCGAGCCCTGCGCCGGCACACCGGCCCTGCTGTCCCTCTCCCCCAAAGCCAGCCGCGAACTCGAGACGCCCGCCGTACGGCCTTCGGAGCCGCCGGTCGCTCGATCAGACGCTTCGGAACTTTCAGAAGCGGAAGCCGCGGCCGACGATCCGGCGGAGTGACTCCACCACGACCGGGTCGTACTCCGCGCCGATCCCCAGCCCGATCGACTCCATCGCCTTGTCCGGCGACTGCCCCGACCCTTCACCCACCAGCTGTTCGTAGGCCAGGGCAACGTTCACGATCCCACTCTCCACCGGGATATCGGAGTTGTTCGCCCGCCCCTGCCGATACGGATCATTGGAGTGCCGAACGATCTCCGCGACATGGTCCAGCACCCCCGACCGCTCGATCACCGAAGCCCCGATCTCCGCCGCCCGCTGCCGCTCCTCCCGAGTCCGCAACAACGAGGCCCCACCCGGACTGGGATCCGCCAACGCCAACTGCCCCACCCCCGACAACAAGGCGGCGTACTCCAACGCCTCCATCCGCACCGGCACCAGCCCGAGATCGTTGCCGATCGCCACCGCCAACGACGCCGTCCGCGCATTCTGCCCCGGACTACTGAACCCGGCGATCTCAGTACTCCGAGCCATCGACCGCACCGTACTCCGGTACGTCCGCTGCGCCGACGCATACCGCCGAAACGCAAACTGCGTCAACAACAGCGGCACGAGAACGAGTGGCACCGCCCAGAGGCCGACCAGTGAAGCGCCTGCGGCGAGGATGACACCTCCGAGGCCCATGGCCATACCGATGCGCCCCATCACCACGAGCTCGTCGCGGAGCGCGGCCGGGAACGGCCGGTTGTACAGCTCGGTGGCCTGGCCAGCTCCGACCAACGCATCGATGACGCCGGCGCTCAGGACGGCCAGGAACATCGCCCCGACCAGAATCACCGCGCGCCAGAACGACCCGTCCCACGTCAGGTCGTCGGGCAGCACGGCTTCGAAGGCGGCAGCCGCGCACGCCACGGAGATGACCCGGCGGGTCGACACGACCGGATCCCAAGGGAGGCCCGCCAGGGCCCGCGGAACGATGCCCGCCAGGGTCGCGACCCAGGTCACGGCCACGACCTGGGCAACCCCCGGGGGCAGGCCGACATCGGCGCCACGAAGAGTCGCATAGCCCAGCGCGGCACTCGTGGCGATCGGCGCTCGGTTACGACTGCTGTCGACCCGGAACTGGACCATCTCACCGATCGCGATCAGGGCACCGAACGACGCCGCGAACGACCACTCGACGACTCCGCGCCGGGCCGTCAGGAACAGCGACAGCAGACCGAGGCAGGAGCCCGCGAGCAGGATGACGGTGCCGCTGCCCAGTCCTCGTGAATCAAATCCGTCGCGAACAGTGGGCGATGAGCTCATGCGGGCCCCGCCGCCGAACCGGAGGCGCCGCCACCACTACCGAGGCTGAGGTCGTCGTGATCGATACTCGCCTCGATCTTCTGGTCGGGCGCCGGCTGTTCGCTGGCCGCCGCCATCCAGCCCTGCCTGCGGATCACGTGGACGAACGCGTCCACGAGTTCCGGATCGAAGTGCGTGTTCCGGTCCTGCTCGAGAATCGCGAGCGTCTCCTCGACACTGCGCGCGGGCCGGTAGGACCGGGTCGAGGTCAGACTGTCGAAGGCGTCCACGATGCCGATGATCCGTGCGAAGTACGGGATCGTCAGGCCGCTGAGACCGGCCGGATACCCGGTGCCGTCGTACTTCTCGTGGTGATGCAGCACCGCCGACTTGACCTCTTCCAAGAAGGGGATGTTGCCGATCAACTCGACACCACGCGCGGGATGCAGCCGGATCGCGTCCATCTCGGAGTCGTCCAGCCGTCCCGGTTTCCGGATGATGCTGGTCGGTACGCCGACCTTGCCGACGTCGTGCAGAAGGCCCGCGTGCTCCAGGGCCTGTTGCCGGTCGTCCGGGAGCTGGAGCTGGCGGCCGAGCATCCCGACACCCGCGCTGACGCGCTCGGAGTGGCCGCGGGTATAGAGGTCCTTGGTCTCGATGACCTGGATGAAGGCTCGCATTGTGGCCGCTTGCGCGTCGCGCTCGGCCTCGTACTGTTGCATCGCCCAACGCGCCAGCGCGAGCGGAACCAGAACGAGCAGGCCGGCCAGTGGCCCCAGACCGCCGAGCCAGGTGACGGCCAGCAACAGGCCGAGACATCCGTAGCCGAGCATCGGGACGAACGTCGGTGCGACCGCGCGGGTGAGGAAGTCGATCGGCCGGATCCGTCCTTCGATCCAGATCACCAGGCAGACGAGGCCGGCGTTGACCAGTTGGTGGGCGGCTGTCGCGGCGACGCCACCGATGATCATCCGCGGCACCGAGTCGAGGGCACGGTCCCCGATCGGTGCGCCGCACAGTGTGTAGGCAAGTCCGCCGGCCGCCGTGGCAGGAACCCGGTAGGCACAGTTGAAGACTTTGCGAATCAAGGGTATGGGCGACCGAATGTGCGCGACATACCCGAAGATCGATGCAACGGTTGCCACCCACGGACCAGCAAGCACGAACACCGCGGTCAGGACCACGGAGTCCAAGGTCATCTGATGATCACGTGTGAGGCCGAACTTGAAAAATCCCGCGACCAGCATGAAGACACAGAAGCCGGCGAGGCTCCAGTAGTCATCGATACGACTGATCGAGAGGGCAATCAGAGATATTGCCAGCACCACCGCCGCCGACACCGCGACGCGCAGCATCACAGTTCTCATGAGGCGGCCTGCCAGCGCATGGTCTCAGTATGCCGTCACCACTCCCAGGACGCAGCAGTCATTCTCCGCTCACCTCCGATCAGCGGTCGCAGTCTTACGCTCCGCTGATGACGGAGCGTAGGGGGGCAGACAGCACTTCGCTGACTCGTCTGAATTTTGCTCATCAGATCCGCGCCGAAACACTGTAAGCCCAACAGTGACCCGCCGTACGACGTGAGGAAGTCCGGCATGGTATGAGAGACTGTGACTCTTTGCAGTTGTTTCAAGGAGGCTTAGAAATGGGCAAGACCGGCCGCAAGCGCCGCGCACGCAAGAAGAAGGGCGCAAACCACGGCAAGCGCCCGAACGCCTGAACTCAGGCGGCTACTGACAGCGAGGACCCCGGAGAAATCCGGGGTCTTTGCGATTTGGTCACAGCTTTACAGCAGACCAGCTTTACCAGAGGTCCTGTATTCAGAGAGTGCTCCGTTGCACACCGAATGCAATATTTCAAACGATCGTTGGGTAATCGGTGTGTAGTCCGAGCAGCCTTCGGCGTCATGCCGTCACCGGGTTCGGCGCCGCTTCGGCACCCCTGTGGACAACCGTCACCCGGCGATCGCCCGATCCCCCTAGAGTTGAGCCCGAAAGTTCCGGTACTGACCGTATTCTGCCGGGTTCCGAGGACCGAGGGAGGTGACTGGTGTGGCTGCAACGACTCTGAGCGAGCTTCTCCGCACGTTCCGCGCTCGAGCCGGCCTCACCCAGGCTGCCCTCGCCGAGAAGGCCGGGCTCAGTGAGCAGGCGATCAGCGTTCTCGAACGCGGCACGCGCAGCCGGCCGCGGATGGACACCATTCGTTCCCTCACCGCGGCGCTCGGCCTCACCACCGAGGAGGCCGGCCAGTTCCTGGCCGTTGCCCGCGGCAAGGTCGGCACACCGCGAACGCCAGCAGTTCCAGCCGTTGCGCCGGCGGCGGCCGACCATCTTCCGACGCCGCGGCAACTACCGCCGGCCGCTCGGGACTTCACCGGACGAACGGCGCAGATCGACGCGATCACCTCGGTTCTCCGTGATGCGACGGGAACCGGTGGGGCCGCTGTCGGACTGGTCGCCGTCACCGGTATGGGTGGCATCGGCAAGACCACGTTCGCGGTGCAGGCCGCACACAAATTGACCCACAGTTATCCTGACGGCCATCTCTACCTGAATCTCCGCGGCTACGGACCGGGAGAGTCGCTGAACACTGCCGACGCACAGCGCTACCTGTTGCGCTCGCTCGGCGTGGACATTCGTTTGATTCCCGACGATGTCGAGGAAACCGCCGCGCTGTTGCGATCTCAGCTGACCGGACGTCGCGTGCTGATGCTGCTCGACAACGCCAGCGACACCTCGCAGGTCCTGCCGCTGCTCCCCGGAAGCGCGGGGTCGGCGGCAATCATCACCAGCCGTGGATCGCTGGTGAACCTTCCAGGCGCACGGCGGATCCACCTGGACGCCTTGTCGGAATCCGAGTCCGTAGAGCTCCTCAGCGGCTTGATCGGTCAGTCACGAGTGGCCGCCGAGCCGGATGCGACGAGGGCTCTGGTCCGCTATTCCGGCCGGCTGCCGCTGGCAGTCCGCCTGATCGGCGGTCGTCTGGCCACTCGGCCCGCCTGGCCGATCCAGCATTTCGTAGACCTGCTCCAGGACGAGCAGCGCCGGCTCGACAGCCTCGGGACCGACGACAACAGCGTCCGGGCGAGCATCGCGAGCTCCGTGCGGTTCCTGGAGTCGAGCGATCGCGACCTGGACCGCCAGGCCGCGCAAGCCCTTCCAGTGCTGAGCATTCCGGATGGATCCGATCTGCTGAGCACGGTCGTCGCGCGGCTGCTCGACCTTCCGCTGCGTCGCGCGGGCTCGATCCTCGAACGCCTCGTCGACCTGAGCCTGCTGGAGTCCATCGCACCTGATCGCTACCGCTTCCACGACCTGATCCGCGCCTATGCCCGCGAGCTCGCCGAGAAGGCACTGACCGCGGCCGAACGCGACGCGGCCCTGACACGCGTCCTGCGCTTCTACACCGCGACCGCGTGGGCTTGCCAGGCCCTGACGCATCCCGCCAGCCCACGCTTGCCGTTGGCCACTATTCGTGACGACAGCGTGCCCGCTTTCCGCAACCGGGAGCACGCATTGGATTGGCTGGAGGACGAGCAGCGCAATCTGCTCGACCGGGTCCGGCAAGCCAGACATAGTTCCCTGGCCGGCTCGGCGGACCTTTCAGAGCTGGCGCTGGCGATGTTCGGATATCACGAGGCGCGCCGGCGCTGGCTCGAAATGCGCGAAACCGGCGAGGGTGCCGTCGACGGCGCACAGGTGCACCATCACCGGGCCGTCGCGGCCTGGCTTCAGCACGACGCGGCCATTCCCGAAGCAGAGAACGGTGACGTTCCGACCGCGGTCGACTGGATCGCTGTCGCACTGAGGATGTTTCGCGAGATCGGCGACCAATCGGGGCAGGCCCGTTGTTGCTCGTCACTCGCTTATCTGCTCGGCGTCGTCGGCCGGATCGACGAGGCACTGGCGTACGGCGAGGAGGCGCTCGCGCTCAGCCGATCGATCCAGGACCAGACGCTGGAAGGTGTTTCCCTGACGGCCGTCGGGAGTCTGTACAACCGCAGGGGTGACTTCGATCGCGCGGACGCCGCCTTCACGGAGGCTGTCGCGTTGGCCTTGCGCGCCGACGATCTGCGCTCGACCTTCAAGCGGTACATCAACGCCGCGCTGTCACATCTGCGGGTCGGCCGCTACCCGGACGCGATTCAGAACGTCACGACCAGCGTGCGGATCGCCGAGGACATCGGCGACGAGGTCGCGCAGGCCGAGGGTCACCACATGCTGGCCCTGACGCTGGCGGCGCAAGGGAAATACGAACTGGCACGCGTCAGTGCTGCCAGTGGGTTGCGTTCGGCGAAACGTGGCCGCGACCTGATTCGGGAAGGCCGTTTGTACCTCGACCTCGCCAAAGTCGAAGCCGCTATGGGCAATCGTGTCGAAGCGCTCAATAATCTCGACGACGCCATTACCAAGCTGCACGTGGCGTCAGCAATTCAAGAAGCCGACGCCTTGGAACTCCGCGCGCAGCTGCAAGAAGGCAAGCCCTACACCTTCGCATTGACGCTGCATTCTCTCTGAGAGAAGTCAATCAGTGGTGGTGATGGTGGTTTCTACCTGGATTTGGGTGAGGCGGAGGAGGATTTTCTGGCGGAGGGCGTCGGGGGCGTGGTCGGAGCCACAGGAGCGGTGGACCAGCTTTTTGACGCAGCGTTCCAGGTCGTATTCGTCCAGGCAGGGGGCGCACTCCTCGAGGTGCTGCCGGATCTCGTCGGAACTGGCGTCCTCGAGTTCGTTGTCGATGAAGACGTACACCCGCTGCAGGATCTCTCCGCAGTCGACGTCGTGGGGCTCGCCGCAGCTCACGACTCCTCCTTCTGCGCGGTCGCGTCGGCGTCCGACGTCGCCGCGTCCGTACTCTCGTCCGAGGCGGGGATCAGGCCACGGTCCCGGGCGTAGTCGCCGAGCAGGTCCCGGAGCTGGCGCCGGCCGCGGTGCAACCGCGACATGACGGTGCCGACCGGAGTGCCCATGATCTCGGCGATCTCCTTGTAAGCGAAGCCCTCGACATCAGCCAGGTACACGGCCAGCCGGAAATCCTCCGGGATCGCCTGCAGGGCGGACTTGATGTCGGAGTCGGGCAGGTGCTCCAGCGCGACCGCTTCGGCCGACTTCAGCCCGCCGGGAGTGTGCGACTCGGCGGCGGTGAGCTGCCAGTCCTCGATCTCCTCGGTCGGTGACTGCGTCGGCTGACGCTGCCGCTTGCGGTATCCGTTGATGAACGTGTTCGTCAGGATCCGGTACAGCCACGCCTTCAGGTTGGTGCCCGGCGTGAACTGGTGGAAGGAGCTGTACGCCTTCGCGAACGTGTCCTGCACCAGGTCTTCGGCGTCCGTCGGATTACGGGTCATCCGCATCGCCGCGGCGTACATCTGGTCCAGGAACGGCAGGGCTTCGCGCTCGAACCGCGCGGTGCGCTGCTCGGGTGTCTCGGTCGTGGTGGGAGTCGGCATCGTGATCGAGAATACCGGTGACTTCCCAGTACTCCGCTCCGGAGCCACTCTCGTCGCCATCATGTTCGTCACAACACGCCCGGTCGCGGGGGCATTCCCGCCGTTCGGCCGGTCGTTATCCGGACACCTCGCGGATCACCCATTCGAACACCGCTTCGATCAGCAGGTCGTAGGTCTCCTGCTGATCGAGCTCGGCCCGCTTCGGAACCTTGAAGGAATGGTCGGCATCCGGCACCACCGCCATCTCGGTGAGCGGCGGGAACTCCTCGGGCGTCCCGAACGGGTCCCGCTCCCCCTGCACCACTAGCGTCGGCAGCCCCGCAGCCTGCAGTTCGTCGACCCGCGACTTCTCCGGTTTCCCCGGAGCGTGCAGCGGAAAAGCCATCGCCAGTACGCCGGAAGCTCCCAGGCCGCCCGCGGTTCGGCAGGCCACCCGGGCGCCGGCGCTGCGGCCACCGATCACCAGCGGCGTACGCACCCGGAGCTGCCCGATGATCGAGATCCAGGCCTCGTCGAGCACCTTCGGCGCAGGCGCGAGCTTGCGGCCGGCGCGCCGCCAGGGCTGCTCGATCAGGAACACGTTGATGTCCTGCTTCGGCAACCGCGCCGCCAGCGCGGCCAGGTCACCCGACTCGATCCCGGCACCGGCCCCATGACCGAGAGCCAGCGTCGCCACCGGCCGGCGGGCCCGATGCGCCACGATCCGGGCCTCCCCGTGCGGCGTCCCCACAATCCGTTCGTCGGTCACCCGCCCCATCCTGTCATCACCAACGGTGAAGAACGGGTGCGAAACCCAGAACTGTTCAGAACAGCGTGAGTTCAGAACAGGGTGGTCGGAGTGTCGATCGGGTCTTCGCCGTCCGGGGGGAGCGGGTCTACCAGGTGCGGGCCGTTGTTCTTCACCGAGCTGACTGCCTTCGACACCGCGTATGCCTCGAGGCGGCCCGGTGCGGCCGGGACCAGCAGGTCGAGCAGGTCGTCGGTGTCCGAGGACAGCGGGTCGAGCCAGGCGTCGTACCGCTCGCGCTCGACGAGGAGCAGCATCCGGTCGTGGATCCGGCCGAGGTCGTCGGTGGACGAGGTGGTGAGGACTGTGCAGGTCCACAGCCAGGCCTCGTCGGACTCCGGGTCCTGGACGCTCCGGTCCCGCCAGATCTCGTACAACCCGGCCATCGCGAGGACGCTGCCGTCCGGCGGGTGGATGAAGTACGGCTGCTTGACCGGCTTGCCGTTCAGCTTCTCCTCGGCGGTGTACCACTCGTAGTACCCGTCGGCGGGCAGGATGCAGCGCCGGGTCTGGAACGCCTTCTTGAAGGCGGGCTTCTCCGCGACGGTTTCCATCCGGGCGTTGATCAGCCGGTTCCCGATCGAGGTGTCCTTGGCCCAGGACGGCACCAGCCCCCACTTGACCGTGGTGAGCTTGCGGATCGTCGCGTCCGGTACCTCGCGGTCCTTCCGCTCGACCACCGCGACCACCTGGTTGGTGGGCGCGACGTTGTAGTTCTCGCCGAGCTCCTCGACCGACTCACGGACGTTGCCCGCCTCGATCTCGAACTCCGCGACGAGGTCGGACGGGTCCCGGCTGGAGGCATACCTACCGCACATGACGCCAGCCTAGACACCAGCACCGACAAGCCGTGCCCGACTTCCATAACCAGATCTATATAGACAGAGCTATACTTACGCCATGACCCCCCGCAGCACCGCTGTCGGCGAAGCCCTCTTCGGCCTGGCCGCAGTGGCGATCCGCAAGCGGCCAAGGACGCTGAGCCTGACCGCGACCTCTGTGCTGTCCACCTTGGAGCGGACCGGGCCCCGCCGCCTGACGGATCTGGCTGTCAGCGAGGAGATCACCCAGCCGTCGATGACGGCGCTGGTCAAGCAACTCGCGGACCTCGGTCTCGCAGAACGCCGACGCGACCCCGCCGATGCTCGAGTGGTGCTGGTCGCGGTCACTGACGCCGGGAGCCGGCAGCTGCGCGAGATCCGCAACGCGGGCGCCTCGACGCTCACCGAACTCATCGACAAACTCGACGACCAGGATGCCGACGCGCTCGATGCGGCGCTGCCGGCCCTGCTGCGTCTGATGGAGCTCGCGGGCGAGAGCCAGGACGAGCGCACTCCCGCGCCGAAGAGGTGACCAGATGAACTACGACGCCGAAGAACGACGGGCCCGGATCTCGGCGGCGCGCGCGGTCGGTACGCCGGCCATCGTCGTCGGGATCGACGGATCGGACACGAGCTGGGACGCGTTCGCCTGGGCCGCCGGCGAAGCGCTGCGCACCAACGGACAGCTCGTCGTGGTCCACGTGATGCCGTACGCCGAGCCCGCAGCACTCGGCGTCCCGTACGGGTACGCCGCCGCGCACAGTGCGCGCCAGGAGTACGCCGAGGAGATCGAGGCCGAAGCGGTACGCCGGGCCGCCGAGGTCGGCGTACCGGTCAGCTTCGTCGGGGAGTACGGCGACGCGATCTGCGCCCTCACCGACATCGCCCGCTCGGTCGACGCGCATCTCGTCGTGGTCGGCCGCTCCTCGAAGCGCTGGCACCGACTCACCGGTTCGCTCGGCCACCGCCTGACCTGCCGCAAGGACGCGCCCGTCGTCGTGGTCGTGCCCTGAAACCTCGAAGAACAGCAGACATCAAAGCGGCGGCGGATCGCCCACCCCGTGTTAGGCGATCCGCCGCCGGACTGATGCGCCCGGCCGCCCCCCTGTAGGCGTCCGGACGCAGGTCTCAGGGTCTGGTCAGCTCATCGAGCAACCGGCCTGCCATCGCGTCACTGCCGGGCAGGCCTTCGATCCAGATCCGGGCCAGCTGGGGTACTTCGGTGTCCACCCGCCACTGCGTGATCAGGGCTCGTACCGTCGCGACCTGCTCCGGCAGGTTCGGCTCGCGGCCGACGAGCGCCGCCGCGCGGTGTGAGCCGACGCGGCCCAGTACGTCACCGCCGCAGAAGACGATCCGCAGGCATTCCGCGACGTCGACGAGGCGGAGTTCGCGCTCGAACGGCGACGTGCCCGCGGGATTGAGCGGTTCGACAACCACCAGTGCGTGGGTTTGCGGTACGGAAGTTCCACGGAATTCCGCCTCTCGGTAGAGCTCGCCGAGCCGGGACCGCAGGTGCGCCAGGCTGGACAGCCCGGTCAGCGGGTCCTCGCAGGACAGCGAGTGCAGGTAGACGAGCGAGGCCTCGGCCCAGCTGGAACTGAGTGCGCGTACCGCATCGAAAGCCGGCTCGCCCCCGGCGATCGAGCGGTACAACGCACTCAGCCCATCAAGTGCCTCCACCAGCGAGACGCCGTCCGTCGCCAGGCGACGTCCGACTTCGTCCGATGCAGGCACGACATCGGCTCCGTCCCGCAGCGCCTCGGCGATCGCGAGGTAGGCGCTGTGGTCGGTGCCAGCTGTGCCGTGCGGCTCCCTCCGGCCGCGCGGTTGCTCGATAGGGTCCTGGGCGGACTGGGACGACGCTTCCGGCCGGGTCCGGGCGGGCGACCCCGCCAGGTTCAGGGACTTGGCCGGACGCAGGTCGAACCGTCTGCGGATGTCCGCGAACAGCGACATGGCCCTCCTCGAATAGCCCCGTCAGTCTCCCGACCGGACGGCCGGAAGCGTCGTACGCCGATGAGACAGAGCCCGTGACGGTTCATGACGCAGATTCCGAGAACTTTTTTTCGCGTAACTTCTGGGCTGGTGTTCTCGTCAGGAAAGCGGCACAGTTCCGCGTCAGGAAAGATGCGCTCGGCCGTCACATCTGGGAGCCTTGTCCTCGGCAACTAAGTGACGGACCGTCACTTTGCCGAACAGAGAGTTGTCACTCAGCCCACGGGGGAGATGGATGGAGACGCCGGAAGGCCTGCCGGACGGACCGAGCGACGCCGAACTGATCGCCCGGGTCCGCAACGGCGACCTGGAGGCGTACGGCGAGCTCTATGCGCGGCACCATCACGCCGCCGAGCGGATGGCCCGGCAACTGGTCCCGGCCAACGACGCCGACGACCTCGCCAGTGACGCGTTCGCGAAGGTCCTGGACGCGCTGCGAGCCGGCGGCGGTCCCGACATCTCCTTCCGCGCCTATCTCCTGACGACGGTACGGCGGGTGCACGTCGACCGGATCCGCGCCGGGAAGAAGGTGCAGTCCACCGACGACATCGCGGCGTACGAACGGGAGCCGGAGGGTTTCGACGACCCGACGGTCACCGGCTTCGAGAGCGGTGCGGCGGCGAAGGCGTTCGCGAGCCTGCCCGAGCGGTGGCAGGCGGTGCTCTGGCACACCGAGGTCGAGGGTGAGAAGCCGGCCGCGATCGCTCCCTTGCTGGGCCTGACGGCGAACGGCGTGTCCGCGCTCGCGTACCGCGCCCGCGAGGGACTGCGGCAGGCGTACCTGCAGCAGCACCTGGCCGACGTCGGCGGGGACCGCTGCCGCTGGACGACCGAGCGCCTCGGCGCGTACGTCCGCGGCGGCCTGACCAAGCGGGAGAACCGGAACGTCCGCGAGCACATGGACGACTGCGTGAAGTGCACCGCGGTCTACCTGGAGCTCGTCGAGGTCAACAGCGCACTGCCGGCACTGCTCGCCCCGGCCCTCCTGGGTACGGCGGGACTCGGCTACCTGGCCGCTGCCTCGGGCGCGAAGATCGGCCTGGTCGGCTTCTTCGTCACCGGCTGGAAGAAGGTCACCGAGAACGGCACCCGGACCGCCGTCGCCGGTGGTGCCGTGGTGGTCGTCGCCATCGCCGCCACGCTCGCTGCGATGGCGCTGACCGGCAACGACACTCCCCCGGCGGCGATCGACAAGCCGCCCACGCAGCAGCCGACCCAGCCGCCGGCTCAGAAGCCGACGCAGCCGCCCGCCAAACCGCCGACGGCGAAGCCTCCGGTCAAGCCACCGGCGTCCCAGCCGACGAAGCCGCCGACGACCGCGCCCACGACTGCGCCGACCACCGCGCCGACGCAGCCGAGCGCGACGCCGACGCCGACTGCGACCACGACCACGCCGGTCCCGACCACACCGCCGCCGAGCAAGCCGACCCCGTCGAAGCCGACGCCGACCACGCCGGTCCGCTACCCCGGCATGGTGACGATCAGCCTCCCGCCGGGCGGTGGCGGCGCCCCGGCCTTCGAAGGCGGCACCGTCCAGACCCGGTCGGAGTCAGCGGCGGGGGTCCGGTTCGTGATCACGATCAAGCCCCCGGCCGGCAACACGAACCCGGTGCAGATCACCTTCAAGTACGGCGCCGAGCTGACCTGGCCGATCACCAGCAACCCGCCGGGCTGGTCCTGCAGCGAGTCGACCGCGACCTGTACGGCGGCCTCGCAGACGAAGCCCGAGCCGATCGCGGTCACCTTCGACGCGCCGAACGGAGGCTCGGCCAACGACCGCACCTTCATGGTCGACGCCAAAACCGGCCGGCTGTACGACTACGCCTCGCGCACCCTGGACCCCGCGCGGAGCACCGACGAGAACCTGCTGAAGATCCTCGACGGCAAGGCGGACCCGGACGTCCACCACCGGATCATCACCGTTGCCCCGCGCACCGGTCGGTCCAAGGTGACGCTCAAGCTCAGCTACGGTTCGGCGCTGGAGTGGCCGATCGCGGCCAAGCCGGCCGGCTGGACGTGCTCCCGCAAGACCGCGACATGTACCGCGGCGAACCCTGACAAGCCGGCGCAGTTGCCGGCCGACTTCGACGTACCGGACGATTCGTCGGTGGCTGCTCGGACGTTCACGGTGGCGGCGACGGCCGACCTGGTCAGTGACACCGATTCCGAGGTGCTCGCGCCGGTGCAGGACGACGAGTCGCTGCTGCAGATCCTGACGCCGTCACCGCACGACGACCCGAACCCGTTCGTCTACAACCGGTTCCTGAAGGTCAACGGGGCGCAGGGCCGCAAGGTGACCCTGGAGATCTCGTGGGGCCGCAACCTCGCGCTGCAGCCGTCGATCGGCTTCGGGTGGACCTGCGAGCGGGCCAGTGACATCCGGAGCGCGACCTGCTGGACGAACAACTACAAGAAGCCGTTCAACTCCGAGTGGATCGCGTGGCTGCCCGGCAACGGGTCGAACAACGCCATCTCCGTGTACGCCCGGGTCGGTGGTCGCCAGGACACCGACGGCGTGCAGATTCCACCGTCGACGACGCGGCGGTGAAATCGGGTTGCCGGGTCCCCTATCCTGGTGTTGTTCGCGCTGACGGAACCGAGTAGCGCCGTACGCCACGTTCGAGAGAGTCGCCGGTAGCTGTGAAGGCGATACGTGGAGCGGTGGCGAAGACACTCCCGAGCGACTGTTGTGCAAGAGGCCGGATCGGTCCGATCCGGTGAAGGTGTGGTGGCACCGCGAGATTCCCCTTCGCCCACACCTCCGGGGTTCGAGACAGACCTGGAGGTGAAACAGCAATGCGCATTCTCAGTCATGAGATCCCCTCAGCAGTAGGCCAGTCCGTCACGGTGGCCGGCTGGGTGCACCGAAGACGACGGCTCGCCGCCGTCAGTTTCCTGATCCTGCGCGACCGGTCCGGCCTGGCGCAGATCGTCGTCAAGGGATCGCAGGAGCAGCTGGACGAGCTGAGCGAGGAGACTGTCGTCGAGGTGACCGGTACGGTCGCCGCGAACGCACAGGCCCCCGGCGGCGCCGAGATCGTCGACCCGGTGATCACGCCGCTGACCGAACCGGCCGCCACGCCGCCGATCGAACTGTGGCGTCCCACGGTCGGCGCCGGACTGCCCGTCGTACTGGACAACGCTCCTGTCGCGCTGCGGCATCCGGTGGTGCGGGCCGGCTGGGAGATCGCGTCGGCCGCCATGTACGGGTTCCGGGAGGCGTTGAGCGGTCAGGGTTTCACGGAGATCCAGACCCCGAAGATCGTCGGTACGGCGACCGAGTCCGGCGCCAACGTGTTCGCACTGGACTACTTCGGCGGACCGGCGTACCTGGCGCAGTCGCCGCAGTTCTACAAGCAGCAGATGGTCGGGGTGTTCGAGCGGGTCTTCGAGGTCGGTCCGGTGTTCCGTGCCGAGCCGCACGACACGGTCCGGCACCTGGCCGAGTACGTGTCGCTGGACGCCGAGTTCGGGTTCATCACGGACCATCGCGACGTACTGGCGATGCTGCGGACCGCTGTCGCGGGCATGTTGTCGGCCGTCGGTTCGCGGGCCGGCAGTGCGTTGGAGCGGCTCGGCCTGGAGTTGCCTTCGATTCCGGTCGACGTGCCCGTGCTGCACTTCACCGAGGCGTTGAAGATCGCCGGCGCGGACCCGGACGAGCCGGACCTGGCGCCCGCGGACGAGCGTGCGATCGGTGAGTGGGCGCTGCGCGAGCACGGAAGCGACTTCGTCGCGGTCGAGGGCTACCCGATGGTGAAGCGGCCGTTCTACACGCATCCGCAGCCGTCGGACCCGCGCTGGTCGAACTCGTTCGACCTGCTGTTCCGCGGCATGGAGCTGGTCACGGGCGGGCAACGCTTGCACCGGTACTCCGACTACGTCGCGGCCCTCGAGGCTCGGGGCGAGTCTCCGGACGCACCGGCGTACAGCTCGTACCTGCAGGCGTTCAAGCACGGGATGCCGCCGCACGGCGGGTTCGCGATCGGCCTGGAGCGGTTCGTCGGCCGGCTGACCGGTGCGGAGAACATCCGCGAGGTCACGTTGTTCCCCCGCGACCTGCACCGCCTGACGCCGTGACCGAGACCACCGCGTCGGTCGTCGCCGAGCTGAACGTTGCCCTAGGCACCAACTATCGGCTCGTCCGGCAGCTGACCGGTGGTCTGCAGTCGACGGCGTACGAACTGACCGACGGCACCACCCGGGTGATCCTCAAGTGGAGCGAGGACCCCGGGTGGGCGCCGCGCGTCCGGCGAGCGGCCGACCTCGTCCGCCGCGCGCGAGCCGTCGGCTACCCGACACCTGCGTGGCTTGCGGTCGGTACGACGGCCTCCGGGGCGCCGTACGAACTCCAGGAATTCGTGACCGGTGCGCCATCCGTTGTCGACGTGTCACTCGCCCGAGAGCTGATCGGAATCTGCGAGCTGCAGCGGGATCTCGTCCCCGAAGACGGCGTGAGCTGGTCGGGGTGGTCGAGCGGCGTCGTCTTCGAGGACTGGGACGGCGTCTGGGCCCGAGTGCTTTCGTACGGCGGTGAGGCCGCAGAGTTGATGCGGCAGTTCGAGGTCCTGTGCGAACCGCATCGTGGCGAGCGACTGCCGGAAAACGATCTGGTGCACGGCGACCTGAATGTCGGCAACCTGCTCGTCGACGACGGGCGGATCGCCGGGATCGTCGACATCGAGGCGGCCGGGTCTGGGTCCCGCGCGTACGACCTGGTCACGCTGGCGATGTCAGCGGCCCGCGACGGCGCTGCGGCCGGCGTCGACGAACTGTTGGTGGAGGCCGCACTCCGAACCTGCGGTCCGGCCGCGGTCGCGGTGTGCGCGGCGGCGTCGTACGCAAGCTGCGCGGAGTTCGCCCACCAACGCTCGACGTACTCGCTCGGCCGGGTAAACCTTGGCGCCCGACGCCTACTCGAGCTGCTCAGCTGCACACCACGGACCGGGACCTGACACAGGAAACGGTGACCGGAGACAGGTAATAGCCTGTCCGCAGTCGCCACTTCCGGTCTCAGCTCACGGTGACTGGCACGGGATCGGTGGCCGCGGAGGCATTCGCGACGTTGTCGGTGCTGACGGCAACCACTAGCCTCGGCCGCGGGGCGTGAGCTCCAGGTCACCTGGTCGTTGGTGGCGTACCCCAGTGGCGCTGGTCGGGCCGTCCTCCGGAAGGTTGTCAGCACCACCTGGTGTCCGTCTGTCGTCCGAACGGCCAGACCTTGTCGTCCGATCGGTGATAATCCTGAGCCGTGACCAACGAGATCGAGCAGTCCGTTCTGGCCGCCGTCGACGACGACCGGATCGTGGCCGACCTGCGGGACCTGGTGCAGATCCCGAGCATCGACGGGACCGCGGCGGAGAGCGACGTACAGGCGTGGTGTGCGGCACGGCTGGAGGCGCTCGGGCTGGCGGTGGATCACTGGGAGCTCGACCTGCCGGCGTTGACCGCGGACCCGGAGTTCCCCGGACAGGAGGTCGAGCGCGCCGCGGCCTGGGGTTGTGTCGGCGTCCTCGGCGGTACGGCGACACCGGGGCTGATCCTCAACGGGCACGTGGATGTGGTGCCGGGTGACGCGTTCGCCGCGCGGATCGTGGACGGCGTGATGTGGGGCCGTGGGACCTGCGACATGAAGGGCGGCGTCGCGGCCGTTCTCGGCGCGGTCGCGGCGATCGTTGCCGCCGGCGTCCCGTTGCGTAAGCCGCTCGCGGTGCACACGGTGATCGGCGAGGAGGACGGCGGCCTGGGGACGTTCGCGACCCTGCGGCGCGGCCATCGCGGCGAGGCGTGCCTGATCGCGGAGCCGACCGCCGGAACCGTGATCCCGGCGAACGCCGGCTCGCTGACCTTCCGGTTGGAGGTGCCCGGTCTCGCGACGCACGGCTCGACGCGCAGCCGTGGCGTGAGCGCGATCGAGAAGTTCACCGTCATCCAGACCGCGCTCCAACAACTCGAGGCGGACCGCAACCGCGACCCGCACCCGCTCCTCGCCCACCTCGACCTCGCCAACCCGCTCTCCGTCGGCACGATCGCGGCCGGCGACTGGGCCAGCACCGTCCCCGACCATCTGATCGCCGAGGGCAGGTACGGCGTACGCCTCGGCGAACCGCTCGCGGAAGCACGAGCCGCATTCGAGATGGCCATCGCCGCCGCCTCCGCCAAGGACGACTGGCTCCGCGAGCACCCGGTCGTGGTGACCTGGCCCGGCGGCGAGTTCGCGTCCGGTCTGCTCCCCGAGGGCGACCCGTTGCTCGCCGACGTCCTGCGGGCGGCGACCGACGCCAGTGGTACCACGCCTGCGGTCAAGGGCGCACCGTACGGGTCGGATCTGCGCCAGTACGCCGCCGCGAACATCCCGACCGTGCAGTACGGACCGGGTGACGTCCGATACGCACATGCCGCCGACGAGCACGTCGTACTCGACGACGTCCTCGCGGCGGCACGTGCTTACGCCCTGCTGGCCCTCAGGCGTTGCGGTTAGTCCTCCAGCGCCTGGTAGAGCGTGGTCCAGAAGTCGTTCATCAGGTGGATCGCGGACGGCACGGTCGCGCCGACCTGGGTGAGCAGGACGCCCGTGATCTTGTTGACCGGGTCGGCGTACGTCGACGTACCCGAGCCACCGTCCCAGCCGAACTGACCGATCGGCGCGTAGTCGCCGCGGTACGTGCGGACCGCCATACCGAAGCCCCAGCCGCCCTGCTGACCCTGGCCGAACGAGATGTGCACGTTGTCGCGGGCCAGCGTCTCGCGGGCCGCCAGCTGCTCGGGCGTGAGGCTGTTGCTGGTCATCAGCTCGACCGCCGGCCGGGACAGGATCCGCTGGCCTTCGTGGACGCCGTTGTTCAGCAGCATCCGGAAGTAGGCGTGGTAGTCGTCGGCGGTGGAGTTCAGGCCACCGCCACCGCCCTGGAACGCCGGCGGGGTGCTGTGCCGGCCGCCCTCGGCCTCGTCCCAGACCTGGAACTCACCGGTCGCCGGGTCCGGCGCGTACAGCGGAGGCAGCCGGTGGATCTGGTCGGCGGGCACCGAGAACCCGGTGTCCTTCATGCCCAGCGGCTCGAAGATCCGCTCGCGCAGGAACGCGTCGAACGACTGGCCGCTGACCCGGGAGACGAGCACGCCGAGCAGGTCGCTGCTGATCTGGTACTGCCAGCGCTCGCCCGGCTGGTACATCAGCGGCAGCGTGCCGAGGCGGCGCATCCACTCGTCCTGCTCGGGCATCGGCACCGGCAGATTCGGCGTGATGCCCTGCTCGAACAGCGCGCCCATGATCGGCGTACCGATCATCGTCATGTCCATGCCGAGGCCGAACGTCGAGGTCAGCACGTCCCGGACGGTGATCGGGCGGCGGGCCGGCACGGTGTCGTCGACCGCGCTGTCGATCCGCTTCAGCACCTGCCGGTCGGCGAGCTCGGGCAGCCACTGCTCGACGGTGTCGTCGAGCCGCAGCTTGCACTCGTCGAGCAGCACCATCGCCGCCGACACAGAGACCGGCTTCGACGTCGACGCCATCCGGAAGATGGTGTCGCGCTGCATCGGCGCGCCGCCGTCGTGGCGCAGGGTCCCGTGGGTCTCGACGTGCGCCTCACCATCGCCCCGGCTGACCAGCGCGACGACGCCGGGAATCTTGCCGGAGTCGACCGACCGGGCCAGTACGTCGTGCAGCCGGCGCAGCCCGGACTCGGTGAAACCGGAAGGTGTGGTTGCCATGGTGATGGTTCTCCTTCTGTTAATGCTGTTCAGGGGCGATGCAGATTCGGTGCAGCGTCAGAGGCTGCGGGCGATGATGTCGCCGACGGCGGTGGTCGCGTGGATGGCGAGCTGGGCGGCCGCGCCCTCGCTGTTCTTCAGCGAGTTGCTGATCCGGCCGGTGGCGGTGCCGGCGTTCAGGGAGGCCGACGAACCGGTGGCGGCGCCGATCTCCACGTCGCCGGCGTCGGTGCGCAGCGTGACCTCACCCTGCACGGCCTCGGCGATCCGGATGTCGCCCTTGCTGGTGCGGATCTGCGCCGGGCCGTTCAGCTTGGCGACGTGCACGTCGCCGGCCGAGGTGGTGATCCGGGCGGTGCCGACCTCGTCGAGGTCGATCGTCCCGTGAGCGCTCTCGACGGCGAAGGCGCCGTACTGCCCGACGGCCTTGAGCTCGGAGCTGGCGGACTTCACCGTGACCTCGGAGCCCTTCGGCAGCTGGACCGTCACCGCGACGGAGCCGCTCGGCCCGAAGTACTGGTTCTTCGCCGGGACGACGATCCGCAGCACACCGTCGGCGTACCCGACCTCAGCGGTCTCGGCGACTTTGACGTCACGGCTCTTCGTGGGGTCGGCCGGCAGCACCTCGACGGTGGTGTCGCTCCGGTCGGCGGCGACGAACTCGATGCGGCCGGCGGGGATGTCCAGCACGGCGGAGATCGGCTCGGGGGTGGTGTACTTCGTCATGGTGGCGCCCTTCTGATGATGGTTCGGTGTGTTGCTGACACCGATGACGATCCAGGAGCGCCCTGACACCGAGCCGCCGTCGCGCTGACACGACCTCTGACACGACCTCTGACATGGCCGCGGACAGGCCTTCCGCGCCCGCCACCCTGACTCCCCCAGATTTTTGCGGCTGATTGTAAATGACCCTCACGAAATCTGTCAGGAAATTACAGCAGCCGTGCTAGGGCCGCTTGACCGGCCGGACCCCAGGCCGGCTTCCCACCTGGTCGGCCCAGGTCGCCGTTGATCCCCATCGCGATCAGGAACAGGGCCCGCTGCACGGCCCACCCGCGCGCTCGCCGTACCGTCGCCTCGTCCGTCGGGTAGCGCTCGAAGAACCGGTCCGCGGCGCCGTCCGGCAGCAGGATCCAGGCGGCGGCCAGATCGTTCGCCGGATCGCCGGCGGACACCTCCTCGAGGTCGATGACGCCGGCCAGCGTGCCGTTGGCAACGACCACGTTGGCGGGGTGCAGGTCGCCGTGCAGCCAGACAGGCGGCCCCTCCCACGGCGGCGCGGCGACGGCGTCCTCCCAGATCGCACGGAACTCGTCGATCCGGTCGACGTGCTCGTGTACGTCGGGGAATCCCAGGTCCTGCGGCAGCGTGCCGCGCTGACTCACCGGAGCGTCGGCCGGAGCCTCGGTGTGCAGCGCCAGGAGGAAGTCGGCGAGCAGGTCGGCGGACTGCGTCGTGCTGATCGGCATCCGGTCGGCGGGCTCGCCGTGGACCCAGGTGGTGACCAGCCACGTCTTCGGGAAGTGGTCCGACGGTACGCCGCGGCGCTGCGGGACCGGAACCGGGAGCGGAAGCCGGCCGGCGAGCTCAGGGACCCAGCGATGTTCGCGCTCGAGCAACTCGGTGCTCTGGTCGAAGCGGGGCACTCGGACCGCCAGGTCGTTGCCGAGCCGCCACATCTGGTTGCCCCAGCCGCCGATGACCTCCTTCAGCTCCAGTTCGGCGAGGTCGGGGAACTGCTCTGTCATGAGGGTCCGCACGAGGTCTTCGTCCACGGAGCGTCAGACGCGTCACAGCAGGCTCTGGTTGGGAATAGGTCCACTGAGCGGGCAGTTGCCGACGGGTATGCGCATTGATGTGTGGTCCGACGTCGTCTGCCCGTGGTGCTACATCGGGAAGCGTCGGCTCGAAGAGGCCCTGGCGGCCAGTGGTGATACCGCAAACATCGTCTGGCACAGCTTCCAGCTCGACCCGTCGTCGACGAACGACGACCCGCGGGACCTGGCCACCCGGCTGGGCGAGAAGTTCGGTCGCGACCGCGAGTGGGGTCTGCAAGCAAACGCCCAGGTGACCGAGGTGGCGGCCGAGGTCGGCCTGGAGTACCACCTGGACCAGGCGAAGGCCGTGAACACTGTCGACGCACACCGGCTGCTGCACCTGGCCCGCGAGCTCGGCGACACCGGGCAGGTGCCGGCGGATACGCAGGGCCGCCTCAAGGAGCGGCTGCTCAAGGCGTACTTCACCGACGGCCTCCCGGTCGGTGACCACGCCACGCTGATCGATCTGGCCACCGAGGTCGGTCTGCCCGCTGATCGAGTGCGTGCGGTCCTGAGCGGAGCGAAGTACGCCGAGGAGGTCGCCGCGGACCAGGCGCAGGCACTGGCGTACGGCGCGAACGGCGTACCGTTCTTCGTCATCGACGAGAAGTACGGCGTCAGTGGCGCACAGCCCGTGGAGGTCTTCCAGGAGGCGCTGCGCCGGGCGAACGCGGACCGCAAGCCGGTGACGCTGATCACCGCACCACGCGCGACCACGGACGGTGACGCGGCCTGCGGACGGGACGGCTGCCCGATCTGATCATGAGTGTCAGCCGTGGGTACCGGGAGTCGTACTGAACGTGGTGTATGAAGGAGGCTTGACGTCCTCCCGGTCCTTTCGGTGCCGGGCTCCAACTGAGCTACACGGAGGCAGCAAGTTGCGGTTCACGCTTCGCGGACCGGCCTGTGCCGAGGTCTCTGCGTGCGGTCACGGCCCGTCCGGCCGCGATAGAGCGTGCTGCGATGTTGATGGCTGCGTTCACGTCAGCGTTCGTCGTATAGGCGCAGGATCGGCAGCGGAAGACGGCTTGGCTCTCGCGCGCCTCCCGATCGACGATGCCGCAGCGCGAACAGGTCTGACTGGTACGGGCGGGGTTGACCTTCTCGACCCGGCCGGGCGCCTTCTGCTCCAAACGGGTGACCAGGCTGCCCCAGGCGTTGGCCAGGATGCCCCGGTTCAGGCCGGCTTTCTGCCGCACATTCCGGCCGGGCTTCTCGACGGTCCCGCGCGCGGATCGGACCATCTGGGTGATGCGGAGGTGCTCGACCCCGATCACGTCGAATCTGCGCGCCAGATCGGTAGAGACCTGCTCTACCCAGTTCCGACGCCTGTCCACCTCCCGCGCCTTCGTCCTCGCGATCGCGGCACGAAGCCTCATGCGCCGCTTCGACCGACGATCAGCGCGTGCGAGCCGGCGCTGCAGCCGCAGCAACCGCGTCCGTTCGCCGCGCCGCAGACTCGGCACGGTCAGCAGTTCGCCGGTCGAGAGGGCCGCCGATACGGCCACTCCCCGATCGACTCCGACAACTTCTCCGTTCCCCGGCGCAGGTATGGGGCCTGGGACGACGGCGAACGCAAGGTGCCACCGACCAGCCCGGTCACGGGTGATCCGGTACGACCTCGCATCGGGCAGTGTCCGCGACAGCCGAAACCGGACCCATCCGACCTTCGGGACGAGCACTCGGCCCCATTTCCGGGACAGCCGTTCCACCCGCCGCGCCTGCGGACCGACAATTCGGAACCCCTCGCGCGCCCGGGCTTTCCGCCAGGTCGGACGCCCGTGGGTGCCGTTGTAGAAGTTGGTCACGGCCTGGTGGAAATCACGCAGCGCCTGCTGCTGCACGGTCTGCGAGCCGGCCCGCAACCACGCGTTGTCCGCACGAGCCTCGGTCAGCTGGGCCGACTGAGCGCCGTACCCAGGTGCGGAGGAACGGCGGCCGGGTCGCCACATCAACCACTGCTCCAGTGCGAGGTTCCACATGAACCGCGCATGCCCGCACAACCCGGAGAGCGCAGCTTCCTGCTCTACGTTGGGTGCGAGACGGTACCTGGACACGAAAGGAAACCTGCCATGCACCACCGACAGTTTCCGGAGCATTCCAGAGCGCTTCGGACTCCCCTCACTCGATCGACGATCCTTCGGAGGATGCGATGACTGTCGTGCGCGCACTGGCCAGGCCGTTGCTGTCCGTCATTTTCGTCGTGCAGGGCGCGAACCAGATCCGTAACCCGGAGCCGCTGGTCCCGAAGGCGCAGCCGGTCACCGACCGTCTCGTCCCGGTCGTGAAGAAGGTCGCTCCGGCGCAGGTCGGCGAGCGGATCCCGGACACCACGGCCAACCTCGTCCGGCTGAACGGCGCGGCCCAGGTGGTCGGCGGGATCGCGCTGGCGACCGGCAAGGGCCGCCGTCTCGGTGCGGGTCTGCTGGCGGCATCGCTGGTACCGACGACGCTCGCGGGCCACTCGTTCTGGCAGGAGAAGGACAAGACGGTCCGGAACCAGCAGCGGATCCAGTTCATGAAGAACCTGGGCATCCTCGGCGGTCTGCTGCTCGCCGCGGTCGACACCGAGGGCAAGCCGGGCGTCGCCTGGCGCGCCTCCCACGGCGCCAAGGCCGCGAAGCGCGAGGCCAAGCGCGGCACGAAGGCCGCCAAGCGCGAGGCCAAGCAGCTGACCCGCGAGGCGAAGCACGCCGCCCGGCTCGCCAAGGCCGAACTGTCCTGAACTGACGCTTCGTTCCACGGACGGCTGGGAGCTCCACCAGGCCGTCATGCCCTAGGCTCAGAGCCGAGATGACGAGTCTAGGGAGTGGTATGAGCGAGGATCAGGGCTGGCCGGCGCCGCGGGCCGAAGGAGCGGTGTCCGGGACAGTCACGGTGCCCGGCTCGAAGTCGATCAGCAACCGCGCCCTCATCCTCGCCGCGCTCTCCGACGGTCCCTCGCAGCTCACCGGTCTGCTCGCCGCCCGCGACACCGCGCTGATGCGTTCCGCCCTGGTCTCGCTCGGCGTGGGCATCGCCGACAGCGGTACGACGGTCACGGTCACCCCCGGCTCGCTCAAGGGCCCGGCCGACGTCGACTGTGGTCTGGCCGGCACCGTGATGCGGTTCGTCCCGCCCGTCGCCGCGCTCGCCGACGGCGTGGTCGCGTTCGACGGCGACCCGTACGCGCGGGAGCGTCCGATGGGCGTCATCCTGGGCGCGCTGCGAGCGCTCGGCGTACAGATCGACGACGGCGGCACCGGGCGGATGCCGTACACGGTCTCCGGGACTGGTGCGGTGCGCGGCGGCAAGGTGACGCTGGACGCCTCCGGGTCGAGCCAGTTCGTGTCCGCGCTGCTGCTCGCCGGCGCCCGGTACGACGAGGGCGTCGACATCCGGCACGACGGGAAGCCGGTGCCCTCGCAGCCGCACCTGGACATGTCGGTCGCGATGCTGCGCGAGCGCGGCGTCCAGGTCGACGACGCGGAACCGAACCGCTGGGTCGTTGCTCCCGGCCCCATTCGGGCGCTGGACACCGCGATCGAGCCGGACCTGTCGAACGCCGCCCCGTTCCTGGCGGCGGCCGTCATCACCGGCGGCTCCGTCACCGTGACCGGCTGGCCGTCAGAGACCACCCAGCCGGGCGGTCAGCTGCCCGAGATCTTCACCCGCTTCGGCGCCGAGGTGACGCTGACCTCCGAAGGACTCACCGTCCGCGGGACCGGCCGGGTGCAGGGCTGCGACCTCGACCTCAGCGAGGTGGGTGAGCTGTCGCCGGTGATCGCCGCCGTCGCGGCCTTCGCCGACGGACCGTCGTACCTGCGCGGGATCGCGCACCTGCGTTTCCACGAAACGGATCGGCTGGCGGCGCTGGAGACCGAGTTCAATGCGCTCGGCGGCGATGTGACGCAGCTGGACGACGGGCTCGCGATCCGCCCGAAGCCCTTGCACGGCGGGCTTTTCCACACGTACGGCGACCACCGGATGGCGCACGCCGCCGCGGTGCTCGGCCTGCTCGTCGACGACCTCGCGATCGAGAACATCGCGACCACGGCCAAGACACTCCCAGAATTCCCCGAACTCTGGTCGGAGCTCGCCGGCTGATGTCGCGGTACGACGAGGAGGCCAAGTTCGACCGGCCCAAGCGCCGCACCCGGCCGCGGACCAAGGACCGTCCCTCGTACGACGACGCCACCGAAGGCTTCGTCGTCACCCGCGACCGCGGCCGCTACACCTGCTGGGTCGAGGATCGGGTGGTGACCGCGATGAAGGCCCGCCAGCTCGGCCGGAAGGGCGTGATCGTCGGCGACCGGGTCAAACTCGACGGCGACGCGAGCGGCGACGAGGGCACGCTGGCCCGCATCGTCGAGGTCGTCCCCCGGACGACGCTGCTGCTCCGCTCGGCCGATGACGACGACCCGATCGAGCGCCCGCTGGTGGCGAACGCGGACCAACTGGTGATCGTCGTCGCGGTCGCGAACCCGGAGCCCCGCACCGGCCTGATCGACCGCTCCCTGGTCGCGGCGTTCGACGCCGGCATGCGACCGCTGCTCTGCCTCACGAAAACCGACCTCGCCGACCCGGACCCGCTGCTCTCGATCTACCGCCCGCTCGGCGTCGAGTCGGTCGCGACACAGCAAGGCGGCGACCTCACCGAGCTCCGCGAGCAGCTGCACGACCGGACCAGCGTCCTCGTCGGCCACTCGGGTGTCGGCAAGTCCACGCTGGTGAACGGGATCATCCCCGGCGCCCACCGTGCGACCGGCATTGTGAACGAGGTCACCGGTCGCGGGCGGCACACGTCGACGAACACCGTCGTACTGCGGCTTCCGGACGGCGGCTGGTTGATCGACACGCCAGGCATCCGCTCGTTCGGCCTGGCGCACGTCGATCCCGACAAGCTCATCCACGCCTTCCCCGACCTGGCCGACATCGCGGAGAACTGCCCGCGGGGCTGCACCCATGCCGCCGACGCGCCGGACTGCGCGCTGGACGAGGCCGTCGCCGAGGACCGCGCGGACGCCGACCGGGTCGCGTCCTTCCGCCGGCTGCTCGCCAGCCGAGCCAGCACTTAGGTCGCGTCCGACGAGCAGCTAGAGCTACTTCTTGGGGAGGATGTTGCCCCAGACTGCGCGGGCACCCGCGTCGCCGGTACGGATGGTCTGGTAGATCACCACGACCGCCATCACGACCACCGCGGCCGTGACGACCAGTTCGAGCGGGCGGCTTTTGATTGCCCTCTCACCCCTTCCGCTCGTCGGCGCGCCCGGTCCGCCGAACACCACGAACGCGAGCACCACCAGGACGGCGAACGCCAGCACGAACCACAGCAGCAGGTTCCCGCGCGAGCGGTGCACCTGGACCAGTTGCTGCAATTGGGGGATCGCCGCAACGAACGCGTCACCGCTCTTCTTCGCCACGAACGCGCACAGCAGCGCGCCGACGCCGAGGACGAGCGCGGGCCAGCGGAGCAGCCACCGCCACTTCGGCACCACCGCGAAGACGATCGCGGTCAGCGCGCTGATCGGCAGCACCACCACCGCGAGGTGGATCACCAGCACGTGCAGCGGCAGGTCTCCGAAGCGCTCGAACATGGACGGCCTCCCGGCGGTCGTTAAGGGCGTGACAGACACTAATGGCACGTTCAACGACCCTGTTTGGTTCAACGGTCGCCGCAACCGATCCGCAACGTTTCGCCGGACAGCCGGGGCGTTGAGCGGCCGTTCAGGCTAGCCTTCCGGCATGCCTTCGCACACGGATGACCTGCGGCTCGCCCACATCCTGGCCGACGACGCGGACTCGACCACGATGGACCGCTACAAGGCGCTCGACCTGCACGTGGCCACCAAGCCCGACCTCACCCCGGTGAGCGAGTCGGACAAGAAGGTCGAGGACGTGATGCGCAAGACGCTCGCCCGGGCCCGGCCCCGGGACGCGTTCGTGGGCGAGGAGGAAGGCACCACCGGCTGGGGCGTGCGCCGCTGGGTGGTCGACCCGATCGACGGCACCAAGAACTACATCCGCGGCGTCCCGGTCTGGGCGACGCTGATCAGCCTGATGATCGAGGACCAGGTGGTCGTCGGCGTGGTCTCCGCTCCCGCGCTCGGCAAGCGCTGGTGGGCGTCGTACGGCGACGGCGCCTGGACCGGCCGCGCGCTGCACTCCTCGCAGCCGTGCCGGGTCAGCGACGTCAGCAAGATCGAGGACGCCTCGCTGTCCTACGCGTCACTCAAGGGCTGGGAGAAGCTCGGCAAGAAGAACCAGTGGGCCGAGCTGATGGACTCGGTCTGGCGGACCCGCGCGTACGGCGACTTCTGGTCGTACATGCTGGTCGCCGAGGGCGCGGTCGACATCGCCGCGGAGCCCGAGCTGAACCTCTACGACATGGCCGCGCTGGCGATCGTCGTCGAGGAGGCCGGCGGCAAGTTCACCTCGGTCGACGGCACCCCGGGCCCGAACGGCCCGAACGCGGTCGCCACCAACGGCCGCCTGCACGACGACGTACTCAAGCGCCTCGAATAATCCGGCGCTTGAGGAACTCGGCCTCGACAGGGTTGCTCGTGAACGCCAAGGCCTCCTCGTACGCCGCCCGCGCGTCCTCGACCCGTCCCATCCGCCACAGCAACTCACCCCGCGTCGAGGCCAGATAGGGGTACGTCGCCAGCGCGGGATCGTCCGGTAGTTGCTCGAGCGCCGTTTCCGGCCCGGCGACGTAGCTGAGCGCGACGACGCGATTGAGCGCCACCACCGGCGACGGCCAGCGTTCGAGCAGGACGTCGTACAGGCCGAGGATCTCCGGCCAGTCGGTGTCCTCCCACAGCGGAGCCTCGGCGTGGACGGCGGCGATCGCGGCCAGCACTCCGAACCGACCGGCCTGCGTGCGCAGCGCGACCTCCACCAACGTCAGGCCTTCGGCGATCAATTCCTGATCCCACAGCGAACGATCCTGGTCCTCCATCAACACCAGCTGACCGGCGTCGTCGACCCGCGCCGCCTCGCGCGACTGCGTGAGCAGCAGCAACGCGAGCAGCCCGGCCGCCTCCGCACTGTCCGGAAGGAGCAGGCGGATCATCCGCGCCAAGTCGATCCCTCGCCGGCTCAGGTCGGTCCGGGTGAGGCTGTCGCCGTCGATCGCGGTGTGGCCGGCCGTGTGGACGAGATGCACCACATCCAGTACTGCGTTGATCCGCTCAGGCAACTCCGCCGTCCGCGGGATCCGGTAGGCGATGCCGGAGCGCGAGATCTTCTGCTTCGCGCGGGTGATCCGCGCCTGCATCGTCGCTTCCTTCACCAGGAAGGCCTTCGCGATCTCCGCCGACGACAGCCCACACACCAGTCGCAACGTCAACGCGATCTGTGCCTCCTGCGCGAGCGCCGGGTGACAACACGTGAACACCAACCGCAGACGGTCGTCGGGGAACGTCTCGTCCGCGGCCTCCTCCTCCGGGATCAGCAGCGGGAGCTTCCGGCGCGCCACATCGGCTCGCCGCCGATGCTCCAGTGCCCGCCGCGTCGCGACGGTCGTCAGCCAGGCACCGGGCCGTTTCGGCACTCCTTGTTCTCGCCAGTGCACCAACGCCTTCGCGTACGCGTCCTGCACACAGTCCTCGGCCAGATCCAGGTCCGCCGCGACCCGGGCGGTCGCGGCGAGGACGGCGGCCCACTCGGTCACATGAGCCGCCGCCACCGCGTCTGCTGTCGGATCACCCACCGTTGACCAGCGGGCGGACCTCGACACCGCCCATCGGGGACGGGACCTGCTTCGCGATCGCCAGCGCCTCGTCCAGATCGGCGGCCTCGATGATGTAGTACCCGCCCATCACTTCCTTGGTCTCCGCGAACACGCCGTCCGTCACGACGTACCCGCCGCTGCCGTCGGAGCGGATCGACGTCGCCGTGGTGCTCCCGTCGAGCTGACCGCCGCCACGCACCGCCGCGGCGTTGTTCTCCACGAACGCACGGTGGTTCTTGTGGTTCTGCTCCATCACCGACGGATCGGCCGCGTCCCACTTCGCCTCGTCGTCGTAGATCATCACCAGGTACTTGCCCACTGCGGGTCACCCCTTCTCGTCGTACACCGGTTCCAGCATTCACCATCCCGATGCGCGAGCAGGCCGCGAATCGACAACCGCCCCGCGCGAGTTTCGCGACCACGTATGGTGGCCGGTATGCCCTTGACGTACCCCATCGCGGAGCAGACGCTGGACAACGGCCTCCGGGTCGTCGTCAGCTCGGATCGTGCCGTGCCGATCGTCGCCGTCAACCTCTGGTACGACGTCGGGTCGCGCCACGAGCCACCGGGCCTGACCGGGTTCGCGCACCTCTTCGAGCACCTGATGTTCCAGGGATCGCGCAACGTCGCCTCCGGCCAGCACTTCAGCCTGCTCGAGACCGCCGGCGCCAGCCTGAACGCGAGCACCTTCTTCGACCGCACCAACTACTTCGAGTCGCTGCCCAGCGGCGGCCTGGATCTCGCGCTCTGGCTCGAGGCGGACCGGATGGGTTACCTGCTCGACGCGGTCAACCAGGAGAACCTGGACAACCAGCGCGACGTGGTCAAGGAAGAGAAGCGGCAGAGCTACGACAACCGCCCGTACGGCGATTCGTACGAGCGGCTCGTCAAGCTCGCGTTCCCCGCGGACCACCCGTACGCGCACATGACGATCGGTTCGATGGCCGACCTGGACGCGGCCTCGCTGGAGGACGTGCACGCGTTCTTCCGCAAGTACTACGGGCCGAACAACGCGGTCCTGACGATCGTCGGCGACGTCACCGAGGACGACGCGTTCGACGCCGCCAAGCGGTACTTCGGGCACCTGCCCGCGATCCCCGCGCCGCCGCCGGCGCCGGACGGGACGATCGGGCCGATGACCGACGTACAGCGTGACGACGTCGAGGACGACGTACCGTCCGACCTGGTGACGATGATGTTCCGGCTGCCGGTCGACGGGACGCCGGAGCTGGACGCGGCCGGGCTCGCGCTGGACATCCTCGCCGCGGGGCAGAGCGGCCGTTTGAATCGGCGGCTGGTCCGTGACGAGCAGATCGCGCAGTCGGTGTCCGGTGGGGCGCTGCCGCTGATCGGCGGGGTGTCGTTCGGGACGCTGACCGGGATCGCGTCGGACGGTGTCGACCTGCAGAAGGTCGAGAAAGCGCTGCTCGAGGAGATCGAGAAGCTGGCCGAGGACGGCGTCACCGCGGACGAGCTGGCCACCGTGCAGGCACAGGCCGAGCGCGACTGGCTCGAGCAGCTGGCGACCTGCGCCGGCCGCGCGGACGAGATCTCGCACCACGCCCTGCTGTTCGGCGACGCGAACCGGATCAACACCCGGATCGACCAGGTGCAGGCCGTGACCGTCGAGCAGGTGCAGGCCGCCGCGCGGACCTGGATCCGCGCCGCGGGCCGGGTCCAGGTGAGCTACACCCGCAAGGACCAGACGTCTTCGGGCGAGTCGGGAGAGCAGGAATGAGCCAGGTTCTGAGCACCCCACCGGCCGTCGGCGCGCCGCGTCCGTGGAACTTCCCCGAGGCGGTCACCACCCAGACCAGCGTCGGTACGCCGGTGCACGTCTTCGACCGCCCGGGCCAGTACGTCGCCACCGTCCGCGTCACGATCGCGATGCCGCTGATCGCGGAACCGCGGGAGCTCGAAGGAGTCGCGACGATCATGTCGCGAACCCTCGACGAGGGCACCGAGCTGCACTCGGCCAACGAGTTCGCCGCCGCGCTGGAGCGCCACGGAGCGGCGTACGGCGTGGATGTCAGCTCGGACGCGCTGCACGTGGAGATCTCGGTGCCGGTGTCGCACCTCGCGCCGGCTGTCGAGCTGCTCGCCGAAGCGATCACCAAGCCCGCGTTCACCCAGGCCGATGTCGGTCGGCACGTGACGATTCGGCTCGGTGAGATCAACCAGGAGCGGGCGAACGCGGGGTACCGGGCGCGTGAGGCGTTCGCGGCGCACCTGTTCGACGCGAAGACGCGGCGGTCGCGGCCGACCGCGGGCACGCCGGACACCATCCGGCCGCTGACCAACGTCCAGGTCGCCGACTTCTACCGGAACAACATCGGCCCGGAGCGGGCGGAGATCCTGTTCGCCGGCGACGCGACCGGCGTGGACGTCGCCGGGATCATCGACGCGGCCTTCGGGACGTGGACGTCGTCGGCCGGTTCGGCGCTGGAGACCCCGGAGCCGATCTTCCTCGCCGGCAACCGCCTCGTGCTCGTCGACCGCCCGGGCTCGGTGCAGAGCCAGCTGCTGATCGGCTGCCCCGGCCCCGACCGGCGGGATCCGGCGTGGGGTTCGGCCGCGGTCGCCAACCATGTCGTCGGTGGGACGATCACCTCCCGCGTGGACACGGTGCTGCGCGAGGAGAAGGGCTACACGTACGGGACGCGGACGAGCTTCGCGGCGCCCCGCAAGGGCGGGACGTTCAGCCTCGGTGGCGCCGTCCGGACCGAGGTGACCGGCGCCGCGATCACTGACGCGCTGCGGATTCTTCGCGAGGCCCGCGACGGGCTGACCGAGCAGGAGGTCCAGGAGGCGAAGGACAGCCTGATCCGGACGGCTCCGCTGCGTTACGAGCAGGCCGACTCCGTGGCCCAGCAGGTCGGCAGCAACATCGCGAACGGCGTACCGGTCGACTTCGCCGACACGTACCTGGCGCAGATCGCCGCGACGACCGCCGCCGAGGCGACCGAGGCCTACCGGCGGTACGTCGGAACCGATGGCCTGCTCGTGGTCGTCGTAGGGGAAGCGAAGGACGTGCGCCCGCAACTCGAGGGCCTCGACCTCGGCGACCTGATCGACCTGAGCTGACGGAACACACCGGTTCCTCCGCTCAGCTCGCTGAGCGGAGGAACCGTGAGCTACCCCGAGCCGACGAAGTACCAGCTGCAGCCCGGCTACCACGACCTGCCCGCGTACGGCGTCCTGCGCGACAACTCCCAGGCGACGGTCGCGCTGGTGCTCGGCTCGATCGCGCTCTGCACCGGGCTCCTGTTCCTGTCACCGGTCGCGTGGTGGCTCGGCGGGCAGGCGCTGGCTGAGATCAACGCGGCGCCCGGCGTCTACAACAACCGGGGCATGGCGCAGGCCGGGCGGATCTGCGGCATGATCGGCACCGGTCTACTCGGTCTCGGCGCGCTGTTCCTGGCGGCGATGGCGGTGTTCTTCGTCGCCGTCTGATCAGCTGCTGATGTAGTTGGAGAGCTGCTCCTTCTCGAACTCGAGCTCACCGATCCGGGACTTGACCACGTCCCCGATGCTGACCAGGCCGGCGAGGTTGCCGTCGACAACGACCGGGACGTGCCGGATCCGGCGGTCCGTCATCAGCCGCATCAGGTTGTCGATCAGGTCGTCCGGTGTACACGTGTGCACCTCGGCCGTCATGATCGAGCTCACCCGCACGTCACCCGCGTCCGGCGTACCGTTCCAGAGCCGGACGATGTCGCGCTCGGAGACGATCCCGGACACCGTCGACCCGTCCGCGCTGACCACCACCGCGCCGATGTTGCGTTCGGCGAGCAGGGCGAGCAGTTCGGTGACAGTGGCTTCTGGGGAGATGGTGACGACCTGGTTGCCCTTGCCGCGCAGTACGTCGTTGATCTTCACGGAGCCTCCTGCAGATCGAGGAACCAATACCCCAAGGTAGCGGCAATCTCCCGATCACACCCAGTGACAACGAGAGACAACCGGCCCGTCTGCCGGCGGGAAAACTGTCGGCGGCCGGACGGCGCCAGCGAGTAGGATCGGCTGGCTTCGGAGGGGGTCTCGTGGGGTTTCGGCAGGACATTGCGGTACTTCGGCATCGGGACGTGCGGGTGTTCGTGTCCGCGCGGTTCATCTCGATTCTCGGGTCGTCGATCGCGCCGGTGGCGTTGGTGTTCGCGGTGCTGGACGTGTCGGACTCGGCCAGCGCGGTCGGGACGGTGCTCGCGGCGCGGAGCATTCCGAACATCGTGTTCCTGCTGATCGGTGGCGTGATCGCCGACCGGCTCCCCCGGCACCTGGTGCTGGTGGCGGCGAACACGATCAGCGGACTCACCCAAGGGCTGGCCGCGGCGCTGGTGCTATCCGGGCACGCGACGATCTGGCAACTGGCGTCGATCGAGGCCGTGAACGGGATCGCGGCGGCGTTCGTGATGCCGGCGATGACCGGGATCCTGCCGTCGATCGTGGACCGGGCGGAGCTCCCGCAGGCGAACGCGATCGCCGGGTTCGCGCGCTCGGCCGCGATGATCGGCGGCGGCGCGGTCGCCGGGGTGATCGTCGCGCTGACCGGTCCGGGAATCGGTCTCGCGGTCGACGGGGTGACGTTCCTGGTCGGCGCGGCGCTGCTGTCCCGGCTACGGATTCCGCGGATCAAGCGCGCGGCCAGCTCGGTACTGACCGATCTGCGCGACGGCTGGAGCGAGTTCGTGTCCCGCCAGTGGGTCTGGGTGATCGTGCTGGCGTTCGCGCTGCTGAACCTGATCTTCACCGCGTGTTACCAGACCCTCGGCCCGGTGATCGCGGACCGGACGTTCGGCCGCGCCGGCTGGGGTGTGGTGAGCGCCTGTTTCGGTGCCGGGCTCGTTGCCAGCGGCATCATCATGCTGCGCCTGAAACCCCGCCACCCGGTGCGGACCGGAATGTTCGGCATGCTCCTCACAGTCCCGGTGATGCTGTGCCTCGCGCTGCTCCCGCAGACGTGGGCGATGGCGATCGCGGCGTTCCTGCTCGGGGTCGGGTTCGACATCTTCGGGATCAGCTGGGAGACCGCACTCGGCCAGCACGTCCCGATCGACAAGCTGTCGCGCGTGGCGTCGTACGACATGCTCGGCTCGTTCATCGCGGGCCCGGCGGGCCAGCTGACGGTCGGGTACGTCGCCGCGACGCTCAGCGTGAAAGCCGTCGAACTGTACGGCGCCGGCCTGTTCGTCCTGATCACCGTGATCACGCTCGTGGTTCCCTCCGTCTGGAACCTGCGTAGGGTGGACGTGTGAGCTCAATCGTTCCGGGACCGAAGCAGAAGCTCGAGCAGGACATCACGTCGGCCCGCGTCGGCGGCAAGGGCCTCGACGCGCGTGACCTCAGTACGTCCGCGCCCCCGCAGGAGGACCTGCAGGGGCTGGACGACTGGCCGGAAGCACTGCGAACGACCGTCGAGGCGGAGCACGCCCGTGTCACCGCGCTGGCGAGCAACCGGCGCAAGACCGCCGACGGCATCGTTCCCGACGTGATCCGCGGACTCGACAGCCTGCTCGACCAGATCGCCGGCCGCCTCCAGGCGGAGAAGCCGTCACTCTTCGGCAAGCCCGCGGCCGCCCAGGCCGACGACCTGGACGACCTGGCTGAGCGCCTCGGGATCCCCGACGACGAGCTCACCGTTCCCGGGCGGGGCGAACACCGCGCGGCGGTCCGCACGATCAAACAGCTCCGCTCGCAGCTCAAAGAGCTCGAGACGGCCAACGACCACTCGAAGCTCACCCGGGTGGTGACTTTCGTGGTCCGCCTCGCCCTCGTCACCGATGCGGCCCCCAGCTCAACGGCAACCCTCGCTCCGATCGCCCTGGACCGCTACGCCAAGTCCCTGCCGGACTACCAGTGGACCTGGACCTTCGACCAGAAACTCGCATTCTGGAAGCAGACCCACGAGGCCCTCACCGGCGAATGATGTCGCTCGGCGGCAAGGTCACAATGGCGGAGTGACGCGTTGGGCGAACTCCAGCAACCGGCCGTGCCGCAGCAGTGGCGCATCGAGGTCGACCGAATCTCCCGCCCGCCGGAGCGCGGAGGGCGACACCCGGTAGACGTCCTGGAGCCGGTGCGACAAGTGGAACTGGTCGCTGAAACCACACGACCGCGCAATCGTCGCGAGCGGCAGGTCGGTGCGGCCCAGCGCCGTCGCCGCGCGCCTGAGCCTAACCAGGAGCAGCCCCCGCGACGGACCGCACCCGAACTCCTGCGAGAACACCCTCGACAGGTAACCCACTGAGACACCGATGGCCGGCGCCGCGGCACGGAGCGGAACAACGTCCGAGTCACCGGATCCCCAGCGCGCCACGACGTACCCGGCGAGAGCATCGACGAGTGGGGTGAACGGTCGCCCGGTCGTGAGTTGTGGTCCGTTCACCATCAGGTCGAGTACGAGTCCGGCGAGCAGTGGAACGCGCTGCCGCGACACGTCGGTGCCGGCCAGCGCGATCGAGCTCAAGTGGTCGACAGTGGCCGCGAGCAACGGTGAGCCGGCCAGTGGAACGGTGAGCGGCCAAGTGCCTCGGTCGGGGTGCTGCGCGTCCAGGCTGAAGTGAAGGTACGCATGCTTGGTCGTGGTCGTCGGCGACCAGCGGAACCCGTCGACCATGCCCGCCTGCGCGAGGCACAGCACTCCGGGACTCAACGCGAACTCCTGCGGCCCCGCACCGCGCAGGTCGTTGTCGATCCGCCAGACGGCCGTTCCCGAGAGCAGCCAAACCAGTTCGTTGTCGCGGAGTTCGCGAGGACCGTAGGTCGAGCCGGGCAGGTACTCCACCACGCTTACCGGCGTGACGGTGGCCAACTCGCCCGACAGGAGGGTCACGTTCAGACATTAACGGGCGCCGACCGAGCATGGTCGCCGACACCAACGGCACGCCATGCTGTCGGCAGATCCTCGGAACCGACGGAGGTAACAGATGACCGCCGACTACCAGCGCGACGGCTACGTGATCCTGCCCGATGCCCTCACGGACGACGAAGTTCGGGCGCTCAACGAAGACGCCGTACGGCTGTGTCGTGGCGAGCACGGCGTCATCGACTCCGACGCCGCCCAGACGTTCGACGGTGTCCCGGATGACGCCGTACTGCGCAACTTCCTGTGCATCCATCAGCCGCACAAGATCTCGCCCGTGGCACTCGACGCGCTGCATCATCCGCGGATCGTCGAGACACTGACCGCGGTGATCGGCCCGAACGTCAAGGCGATGCAGTCCATGCTGTTCGTCAAGAGCGAGGGACGTCCCGGACAGGCCTGGCACCAGGACGAATACTTCATCCCCACCAGGGACCGCTCCCTGACCGGCGTGTGGATCGCGCTCGACGACGCCACGGTCGAGAACGGCTGCCTGTGGGTCCTTCCCGGGTCACACCAGGCGGGCATCCTGTACCCGGCGCGCGAACAGGACGACCCACAGTTCGACTGCACCACCGAGGCATTCGACTTCCCGTACGCCGACGCGGACGCCGTACCGGTCGAGCTGAAGGCCGGCTCCGCGCTGATCTTCAACGGGTACCTCTTGCACCGGTCGCTGCGGAACTCGGGCAAGCACGGACTGCGGCGCGCACTCGCCAACCACTACATGAGCGCGGAGTCCCTGCTGCCCTGGCGGCGCCCGGCCGATGACGAGCACATGGCGATCGCGGACTACCGCGACGTCGTGCTGGTCGCCGGCCGGGATCCCTATGCCTACAAGGGCCTGCAGGACCTGAGCACCCCGCACACGCGGCCCGACAAGGACGGCGGGTGCGGGCGCTGATCAGCCCTTGATGGCGCCGCCGAGTGCGAAGGCACCGCCGAGTTTGCGGCTCAGCAGCAGGTACAGCAGCAGGACCGGCATCGTGTAGATCAGCGAGTACGCCGCCAGCTGGCCGTAGTTCGGCTCGCCGTACTGGCCGAAGAACGTGAAGATGCTGACCGACGCCGGCAACCGCTCCGGGGAGAGCAGCAGCATGAACGGAACGAAGAAGTTCCCCCACATGCCGATGAAGGTGAAGATCAGCACGACCGCGATCCCGGGCCACATCAACGGCAGCACGATCGCGCGCAGCGCCCGCATGTTGCTGGCGCCGTCCACCCAGGCGGCCTCCTCCAGCGAGATCGGTACGCCGTCCATGAACGTCTTCGTCAGCCAGATCGCGAACGGCAACGCACTGGTCGCCATGAACATGATCGTGCCGCCGAGCGTGTCCACCAGGTTCAGCTGCACGAACAGCCCGTACACCGGCACCATCACCGCGGTGATCGGCAACCCGGTGCAGAACAGCACCGTCAGCAGGAACGGCCGGTTGAACCGCGTCCGGAACCGCGACAACGGATACGCCGCCAGCACCGCGCAGATCATCGTCAGCAGCGCGGCACCACCACACAGCACGATCCCGTTGAAGACCGGCCGGTACGTCGTGTCGGTGTTCAGCACGGCCTTGAAGTTCCCGAGCGTCGGATGCGTCGGGAACTCGACCCGCAATCCGGCGGTCCGGTTGATCGACGCGAACAACACCCACAACAAGGGCAGAACGAACAGGATGCCGATCGCCAGCAACACCAGGTTCGATGCCAGCTTGCTCATCCGATCGCGGGCGATCACGGGGCCTCCCGGTCTGGACTGAGGAGTGTAGGGAGCGAAGCGACTGGAGCGACGAGGGAAGACCGGGAGGCGAAGCCCCGTGATCCGCCGCGCCGGAGGCGTGGCATACGCACAGTCATGCCGCCTCCGTGTTCAGTCCACGCAGGTAGATCAGCGAGAAGATCGCGCCGATCGCCAGCATCACCAGCGCGATCGCCGTACCGTAGCCGATCTGGGAGAAGCTGAACGCCTGCTCGTACATGTACAGCGGCAACGTCTGACTCTTGGTCCCCGGGCCGCCCCGGGTCATCGCGTAGATCAGGCCGAACACGCTCAGCGTCTGCAGCGTGATCAGCATCAGGTTGGTCATGATCGCCCGGGTGATCATCGGCACCGTCACGAACACGAGCCGCCGCCAGCCGCCGGCGCCGTCCATCTCGGCGGACTCCTCGATCTCCTTGGGGATCTCGCTGAGCGCCGCGGAGTACACCAGCATCGAGAACGCCGTACCGCGCCAGATGTTGGCCAGCGACACCGCGATGATCGGTGCCCCGTACAACCAGTCCTGACCGGGCAGCCCGACCGCGTGCAGCATCACGTTCAGCGTGCCGTCGTCGTTGAAGAACGCACTCAGCAGGTACGCCGCGACGACCTCGGGAAGGACCCAGGCGCCGATCACCGCCGTACCGACGAAGTTGCGGACGACCTTGGTGGACTTCCGCATCAGCAGCGCGAGGCCGAGCCCGAGGGTGTTCTGCCCGATGATCGCGGAGATGAGCGTGAACACCAGCGTCAGCCAGATCGCGTTCGTGAACGCGCCGCTGCCGAAGGCCTTGCGGAAGTTCTCCAGCCCGACGAACTGCACGTTCGCCGCGCCGTTGCCGGTCAGCGCCATGTTCGTGAACGCGGCGTACACGCAGTAGATGATCGGGCCGGCCAGGAAGACCAGCATGAGTCCGATGGCCGGCGAGAGCGGCAGCATCCGGACGAGTTTGGCCCCCCGCGGCCGCTTGCTGGCAGTGCCGGCAGCGGCCGCGGCGGGAGCGAGAGTCGTCGTCACAGGGGAGATTCCTCCGTCAGGCCCGGCCTACTGGCCGGTGCTCTGCGTCGTCGTCTTGTCCTTGCCGCCGACGACTCCCTCGACGGCCTGGTCGTAGTTCTTCGCGGCGTCTTCGGGCGAGGACTGCTTGGTCATGACCGCCTCCATCGCCGTGATGATCTCGTTGGAGACCTTCGGGTACTCCGGCAGCGCCGGCCGGTAGACCGTCACCGACACCAGGTCGGTGAAGAACTTGGTGCTCGCCGAGGAGGCCTTGTACGCCGCGTCCGAGGCGACGTCCTTCCGGACGGCGATCTGCGCGCCGTCGGTGGCGTACTTCGCCGCGTTCTTCTGGGTCTGCAGCGTCTTGATGAAGTCCCACGCCGCGTCCGGGTTCTTCGACTTGGCCGGGATCGCCCAGGTCCAGCCGCCGGAGAGGCTGACCTTGCCCTTGCCGCTGCCGTCCTGGGTCGGCATCGCGGTCTGGCCCATCACGTCGCTCCACTGCGGCCACGGCTTGGCGCCGGACTTCAGCCAGTTGCTGTAGATCCAGGAGCCGTCCAGGTCGATCGCGAGCTTGCCCTGCGGCAGCAGTTCGGTGCCGACCTTGCTGCCCATGTTCGGGCTGAGCGCATCCTTCGGCGACGGGGCCAGGCCCTCGGTGAAGACGGTCTTGACGAAGTTCATCGAGTCCTTGAAGCCCTGGCTGCCGACGACCCACTTCTTCTGGTCGTAGTTGTACAGGGTGTCCTTGGTGCCGTAGAGCAGCATCTCGAAGCCCTGCATGGCCGAGGCCTCACCCATCGGCTTGCCCGAGTACATGTTGAACGGGATGACGCCGGGGACCTTCTGCTTGATCGTGCGCGCCGCGCTGAGCACGTCGTCCCACGACTTCGGCTGCCAGTCGGCGGGCAGGCCGGCCTTGGCGAAGATCTGCTTGTTGTACCAGAGCGCCCGGGTGTCGGTGCCGTCCGGTACGCCGTACGTCTTGCCGTCCGCGCCGCGCGCCGCGCCCTTGGCGGTGTCCTCGAACTGACTCCACTGGTCCCACTTGCCGATGTAGTCGTCGAGCGGCTTCAGGTACCCCGCGGTGATGTCGGAGTTGATCAGGAAGGTGTCCTCGTAGACGATGTCCGGCGCCGTGTTGGGCGAGCGCATCATCAGCTGGATCTTGGTGTAGTAGTCGTTCTCGCTGGCCACGACCGGAACGATCTCGACCTGCGATCCCGGGTGCGCGGCTTCGTACTCCGCCTTGACGCCGGTCAGGAACGTCTTCATGACGACGCCCGGACCCCACTGCTGGTACGCGATCTTGATGTGCGCGGGGCCGGAGCTCTGCGCACTGCCGGCATCCGGCGTCTTGGTCGTCGAACCCTGACTACAGGCCGAGACCGCCAGCAGCAGCGCGCCGATGGCCGCTGCTGCCTTGAAACGTTTCCTTGTCACCATCAGGTCCACCTTCGGGCAATCGTTGTCATGCCGGTACCACGACCCAAACCCTGCGGGGTTTCCCGCGACGGTAGGAGTCCTCGACGACCGAAGTCAATGCTTGACAGACAACGTTGTCGCCGCAGTCGCGCGCGAACGCGGCGACCGGAACGTAACGATCCGGTCACCGCGTTGTCATAGCTTCACTTTGTCAGGCTGCGACTGCTGTGGCCTGATGGCGAGCCGGTTCGGCGCGTCCCCGGGAACGGAGTGCACCGAGCCCACACAGGACCAGACCGGCGACCAACCAGCAGGTCAATACGACGAGTGGTCGCGCCGCACCCGCGCCGTCGAAGAAGCTCACCGAGCGCAACGCCGTACCGGCGGCTCCCGGGGGCAGGAGCTGACCGACAGTGCCCCAGCCGTTCGGCAGCATCTCCGGTGCGCTCGTCATCCCGGACAGCGGGTTGCCGAGCAGCATCATCGTCGCGCCGCCGAGCGCGAGTCCCGCCGTACCGAGCAGCCACTCGAGGCCGAGCAGGGTCAGGCTGATCGCCGCGATCGACATCGCGATCACGCCCGCGTTGCCGAGGTAGTTGCCCTCGAACGAGCCGAGCCAGTACTGCAGTACGGCGGCCAGCGCCAGCCCGCCGGTGATGGCGAAGGTGATCGCACCGATCATCCGACGCGACCCGGACCGCACGAGTTGGGTCAGCGCACCGGCCGCGATGATCCCGCCGAGCACGAGCGGCAGAGCGCCCGCGGCCAGACCGGCGCCTCGCGGATCGTCCTTGGGCAGCGGTACGACGTCGGTGACCTTCGCCGGGCTCTCGGGCGAGATCTTGGTCGCCAACTGGGTCAGGATCTGCGCGACCGCGGGCCCGGCGGCCGACGCGGTGAGCACCTCGGGCTGCGGGGCGTCCAGCACGATCGCGCCGTACGCGTCCCGGTCCTGGATCCGCTGCACCGCCGCCTGCCGATCCGGTACGGCGGTGATCTCGAACCCACCGGGGATCGCCTGCTCGAGCCCGGCCTGGACCTGTTGGACCGCCGGCGTCGGGCCGGACACCGCGAGCGGGACGTCCCGGGGCTCGGAGCGGGCGGCCGGCCAGGCGAACGCGATCAGCATCACCGTGAGGACCGCGGTCAGCAGCACGATGACGACCACCAGGGGCGGCCGGCGACGTTCGGTCATGACATGACTCCTTAGCGCACGAAAACCGAATGCTCGTTCTTTATCAGGATCGAGCCTGACAACCGGCCGGTCAACTTGTCAAGAACGGACATTCGTTTTATGTTGCGAACGTGCCGAAGGTCACCGAGGAACACCGCCTGGCCCGCCGCGCCCAGATCGTCGCCGCGGGGCGTGCCTGCGTGATCCGGGAGGGCTTCCACAAGACGACGATGGCCGACGTGATCCGCGAGTCCGGCCTCTCCGCGGGGGCCGTCTACGGCTACTTCAGCAGCAAGGAAGAGATCGTCGGCGCGATCGCCGAGGACGCGCTCGGGACGATCCACCAGCTCTTCGACAAGATCCTCGCCTCCGAGGAGCCGCTCACCCCGCTGGCCGCCCTCGAGGCCACCATCGAGCACGTGGTCGAGATCGCCGAGTCGCCCGGCGGCGACGTCACCCGGGTGGCGGTTCAGGCCTGGGCCGAGGCGCTGCGCAACGACTCCATCCGTGAGGTCGCGCGCGGCAAGTACTGCCAGCTCCGCGACCATTTCGTCGTCATCGCCCGCCGCGCGCAGGCCGACGGCACGGTCGACCCGGACGTCCCGGCGGAGTACGTCGCGCAGGTGATGTTCGGGATGGTCCCCGGCTTCGTCCTTCAGCGGCTGATGATCGGCGACGTCTCCCCCGCCACCTACCAGGCCGGCCTGCGCGCACTGCTCCGTGATTAGGTGGAGTTTCCCCCACCCTGAGCGGCGGTCCAGGACCATGGGTTGGTACGTCGCCGCTCCGTAGCGTCGGCGGCATGAAGAAGCGCTCGCAGGAACAAGTCGACGGGACCGGATACTCGGTCGTCCTGCACGACGTACGACGGGTCTACGGCCGTGGCGGGAACACCGTCACCGCCCTCAACGGGATCTCGATGAAGTTCGCCCCCGGCACCTTCACCGCGGTGATGGGCCCGTCCGGGTCGGGCAAGAGCACGTTCCTGCACTGTGCGGCCGGCCTCGACCGGCCGACGTCCGGCAGCGTCCTGATCGACGGGCAGCCATTGGCCGGCCTGAGTGAACGCAAGCTGACCGAGCTGCGCCGGGACCGGATCGGGTTCGTGTTCCAGTCGTTCAACCTGCTGCCCGCGTTGACCGTCTGGCAGAACGTCTGCCTGCCGCAGGAGCTCGACGGCCGGCGGCCGAACAAGGCCGCCGTACGCACCGTTCTGGAGCGCGTCGGTCTCGGCGACCGGCACAAGCACCGCCCGGGTGAACTGTCCGGCGGTCAGCAGCAGCGCGTCGCGATCGCCCGCGCGCTGGTGGCCCGGCCCGCGGTCATCTTCGCCGACGAACCGACCGGCGCGCTCGACACCCAGACCGCGGCCGACGTCCTCGAACTCCTGCGGGAGCCGGTCCGGTCCCAGGGCCAGACGGTCGTCATGGTCACCCACGATCCCGTCGCGGCGTCGTACGCCGACCAGGTCGTCTTCCTCGCCGACGGCGTACTCGCCGGCAGCCTGACCGCACCGACGGCCGAGCAGGTCGCCGACCGGATGACCCACCTCGGCGCGCGGTCCAACCTGCAGGCGGTGGCCGGATGATGCGCCTGGCCATCCGCACCTTGCGGCACCGCAAGAGCGGCTTCATCGCCACGTTCGTCGCGGTCGTCTTCGGTACGGCGATCGTGATGGCCTGTGGTGGCCTGATGGAAACCGGGATCCGGTCCAACGTCGCTCCCGAGCGTCTCGCCGCGACTTCACTGGTTGTCACTGGCAAGCAATCGCACCTCCGGCCCGGTGCGGAAGACGCCACACCGTTGCCCGAACGGGTCGGCGTACCCGTCGATTTGCTGTCCAAGATCCGTTCCACAGAAGGCGTTTCGTCCGCCGTCGGCGACTACACGTTCAGTGCCTTCGGGCCGGGTGCCACTGAGGGCCACAACTGGTCCAGTGCCGCGCTCGCGCCGTACCACCTCAGCGCCGGGCACGCGCCGCGCTCCGGTCAGGTGGTGGTGACAAACGGTAAGGTCGGCGACCAGGCCACGTTCGTGATCAACGGCGAGCCGCGGACGTTCACCGTGAGCGGCCTGGCGAGCGGCCCGTCCGGGCACGCGTTCTTCGCCGACCGTGACGCCGCTGGTCTGGTTCAGAACCCGTCGCGGTTCGCCGACATCGGCGTACAAGTTGCCCCCGGCACCGACCTCGCGACGGTCCAGAAGCGGCTGGAGAAGGTCGACGGCAACCTCACCGTGCGCGCAGGCATCGACCGGGGCATCGCCGAGCACCCCGACGCCGAGTCGCACCGGACCGCGCTGATCTCGATCGCCGGCTCCTTCGGCGGGATCGCGACCATGACGATGATGTTCGTCGTCGCGTCGACACTCGCCCTCGCCGCCCAGCACCGCGAACGCGAGTTCGCCCTGCTCCGCGGGATCGGTACGACGCCCGGTCAGGTACGGCGGATGATTCTCGGGGAAGCCCTCATGGTCGCCCTGCCCGCGGTCGCGCTCGGAAGTCTGCCCGGGATCTTCCTCGGCCGCTTCCTGTTCGACCAGCTCGGGTCGCACGGCGTCGCCTCGCCGGTGGTCGAGTTCTCGCAAGGATGGATCCCGTTCGCGGCCGGCGCCGGTGCCGCCGTACTCGCAGCGGTCGGCGCGGCACTGATCGCGGCACGGAAGTCTGCCAAGATCCGGCCGGTCGAGGCGCTCGTCGAGGCGTCCTTGCAGCGCAGGTGGTTCAGCTGGATCCGGTTGCTGTTCGGTCTGCTGTTCCTCGGCGGTGGCCTCGCGCTGCTGATCGTCACCGCGACTGTCATGACCGGTCCGCTCGCCGGAGCGACCGCTGGTCCGTCGATCCTCTGCTGGGCGATCGGTGTCGCGCTGCTCGGTCCGTTCTGGACGAAGCTGGTGCTGGCGTTCTGGCGCTGGCCGGTACAGGCGCTGACCCGCGTCAACGGCCGCCTCGCGATCCGCAACCTGTCCGCGCGATCCGTGGCGATGTCGGCCGCGGTGATGCCGGTGATGCTGGCCGTCGGGATCTCGACCGCCAACCTGTACATGCAGACGACGCAGGTCCACGCCGCCTCCGAGGCTTTCACGCGCGACCTGCGAGCGGACGCCGTACTCGTGTCTGATGCGGGTCTGTCGCCGGAGTTGCTGTCGCAGGTTCGTTCGGTGCCTGGGGTGGCGAGTGCGTCGGCATTCGTCCGCAGCATGGCCGCGGTCGACGAGCCACGCAACGCCCCCTTCGACGAGGACGGCGCACCGGTGATCGGCGTGGACGCACAGGGCGCGAACGGTACGGCGCCAGTTCGGTTGACGAGCGGTTCGCTCAGCGGGCTGACGGGCTCGACGGTCGCGTTGCCGGAGTACATGGCAACCAAGACCGGGCGTGGGGTCGGGTCCGAGGTCACGCTGACGTTGGGCGACGGCACGACCGTGAAGCTCCGGGTGGTCGCGACGTTCGCGGCCGAACGCGGCTACGAAACCCTCATGCTGCCCGCGTCCCTGGTTGCCGCGCACACGACGGACGGTCTGACCAAGCAGATGCTGGTCCGCGCCGAGCCGGGTGCCGACGTACGCGCGGGGCTGTCCAAGCTGGCCGCTGCGCATCCGGGGGTTCAGGTCGCGGACCGCAGTACCTTGGTCGCCGCGAACGCGGAAGACCTGCAGACACAGGCGTGGGTCAACTACATGCTCGTCGGCATGCTGATCGCGTACACCGCGGTCTCGGTCGTCAACACGCTGGTCTCCACCACACTGCGCCGCCGCCGCGAGTTCGCCCTCCAACGCCTCACCGGCTCAACCCGCCTCCAGGTCCTCCGCATGCTCACCACCGAAAGCACCCTCATAACCCTCGCCGGCATCACCCTAGGCACCGCAGTAGCCCTAGCGTGCCTAATCCCCTTCTCCGCCAAGGTCTCCACCAGCCCCCTCCCCACCGGCCCCCTCTGGATCTACCTGGTCGTAGTCGGCGCCGCAGCCCTCCTAACCTTCACCTCAACCCTCCTCCCCGCCACCACAACCCTCCGCCACTCCCCCACCCAACCCACCCACACCGACTAACCCACCCCGGGCACGAGGCCGCGCACGTGGGTCGCCTCCCGGGCGCTGAGACAAGAACCGGCGACCGAAGACAAGCTATTGCCTGTCCCCAGTCACCATTAGGTGTCTCCACCCCCACGCCCGCGCTGCGGCGAACGGAGGGTACGGCGCCGACCGCACTCGACCGGCCGCGGGACGGCGGAAGGTACTCCGTTCGTCCGCGGCACCGGCCCGGCGCATGAGTGGTGCCGCGCCAACCCGCGCTCGAGGTGGGGCTGAGACAAGAACCGGTAGGTGGCGACCTGTTATTGCCTGTCTCCAGCCACCGTTGCGGGTCTCCACCCCCGCGCACGCCCTGCGTATGGCGCCGGCCGCGCTCGACACCCGGCGTGAGGCCGCGGAAGGTACTGCGTTCGACCGCGCCACCGAGCCCGGCGCGTGAGAGGTGCCGCGCCACCCGTGCTCAAGGTCGGAGGCTGAGACAAGAACTGGTGGGTGGAGACCTGTTATTGCCTGTCTTCGGCAACCATTGCGGGTCGCCACCCCCGCGCACGCGTCGCGGCGACCGAGGTACGGCGCCGGCCGCACTCGACAACGCGGCGGGACGGCGGGACGGCGGGACGGCGGGACGGCGGGACGGCGGGACGGCGGGACTCTACTGCGTTCGTCCGCGGCACCGATCCGGCGCGTGAGAGGTGCCGCGCCAACCCGTGCTCGAGCTCGGGGGCTCAGACAAGAACCGGTGGGTGGAGACCTGTTATTGCCTGTCTCCAGCCACCACTGCGGGTCGCCACCCCCGCGCACGCGTCGCAGCGACCGAGGTACGGCGCCGACCGCACTCACCCCCGCGGCGGGACTGCGGAAGGCGGAAGGTACTGCGGTCGCCCGCGCCACCGAACCCGGCGCATGAGAGGCGCCTCGCCAACCCGCGCTCGAGCTCTGGGGCCTGAGACAGGAACCGGTGGGTGGAGACCTGTTATTGCCTGTCTTCGGCAACCACTGCGGGTCTCCACCCCCCGCACGCGTCGCGGCGAACGGAGGGAACGGCGGCGGCCGCGCTCGGCACCCGCCGCGAGACCGCGGAAGGTACTGCGTTCGACCGCACAACCGAACCAGTTGGGGTAAGAGGTGCTGCCGCGGCCCGATGCGCCAACCCTCACCACAGTTGGCGGGAGTGGCGCTCCGGCCTGCATTCGAATCCTCGCCCGGTGCCCAGCGGGTGGTGGTGCGCTCAACCCGTGCTCGGCCTCGCACCCCGCACCCCGCACCCCGCACCCCGCACCCCGCACCCCGGAGCATCGGGGACACCGCCGGGATCGGGTTATCGGGCGGGGGTGGGTTCGGGGGTGGGTTGGAGGGCGAGGGTGGTGGCTTGGACTATGGCGGCGTTGGTGCGGAGCCAGGTGGAGAGGACTACTTGGAGGTCTTCGAGGTCGCGTTCTTCGAGGATGACGCCGGGGACCGGGATGCTGGCGCCCAGCTCGGACAGCACGGGCCGGAGGTGTTGGTCGGCGAGGAGTTTGTGGCTCGGGGCGGCGGAGACCGTGACCGGTACGACGACCGCGCCGGCCAGGGCAGACGGGCGTAACACGTCGAGGAAGCTCTTCAAGAGACCCGTGTAGCTGCCCTTGTACACCGGCGTCGCGACCACGATCACCGACGCCGACGAGACCAGGTCGATCGCGTTCTCCAGCTCCGCCCGCTCGGACTCACTAGCGCTGTCGCCCTGGAAGATCGCCGGCGCGAACGTCACCAGGTCGACCAGTTCGTCGATGCGGTACGGCGTACCGAGCTCGGAGGCGAGTAGTTCCGCGACGGACGCGGCGGCGGCTGCGGTCCGCGAGCCGGCGCGGGGATTGCCGACGACCGTGACCACGGACTGCGGCCACACCGGCGGCTCCGGCACGACCTGCGATTCGAACGCGACTGACGGCATCTGACCCAACTCCTGAGGCTTCGGCAGTGATACCTCGAGCGTAGTCAAAGTAGAGCGTGCTACTGGACTTTCTCAGTATCCGAACGCCCGCCGCGGAGCTTGACCACGACGAACCACAGCACGGCCGCCACCGCTCCCGCGATCACCAGCTTCTGGAACACCCCGACCGACGACTCCACCAGATGCCAGCGCTCACCGAGCTGGTAGCCGGCGAGGATCAGCAACGAGTTCCACACCAGGCTCCCGACCGCGGTCAGCGGCAGGAACAGTGCGACCGGCATCCGCTCCACGCCGGCCGGCACCGAGATCAGACTGCGGACGACCGGCACCAACCGCCCGATCAGCACCGCTTTCGGGCCGTGCCGCAGGAACCACTCCTCGGCCTTGTCGACGTCCCGCAGTTTCACCAGCGGCAGTTTCGCCGCGATCGCCCTGGTCCGCTCCCGGCCGAGCACCGCGCCGACGCCGTACAGCGCGAGGGCGCCGACGATCGATCCGAGAGTGGTGAACAGGATCGCGCTGACCAGCCCGAGATCGCCGCGAGCGGCCGCGAACCCGGCCAGCGGCAGGATCACCTCGCTCGGCAGCGGCGGGAACAGATTCTCCAGCGCGACCGCGAGGCCCGCCCCGAGTGGCCCGAGCCGCTCCATCAGATCGATAGCCCAGCCAGCCACTCCACCAGTCGGCGACTCGGTCACCTGAACTGCGGTCATCATCACCTGATTCATCGTCAGCATGGCAACGAAACTAGGCCCGTGCACACCACCCACACACTGGAGCCAGCCACCGTCTTCGGTTCTGGCAACCCACCGTACCGACCGGGGGAAAACCCCCGGTTGTGCGAGCCTTTCTCCCAAGCCACACGTCCCCAGGAGGGTCTATGACAGTCGAGCACGCGCCGCGGATCAGCACGTACCCGTCCCGCGAGGAACTCGGCCGCGCCGCCGCGACCGCGGCCGCCGAGGCGATCGGGACGGCGATCGCGACGACCGGACGGGCGCGCATCATGCTCGCCGCCGCCCCCAGCCAGAGCGCGACGCTGGCCGCGCTCGCCACGGCGCCGGACCTCGACTGGAGCCGGGTCGAGTGCTTCCACATGGACGAGTACGTCGCCCTCTCGCCGGAGGCGCCGCAGTCGTTCCGGAACTGGCTGCACCGGAGCTTCCTCGACAAGGTGCCGCAGGCAACGTTTCACCCACTCGCCCCGGAGGACGGCGCGGACGCCTACGCGGCGCTGATGGGCGGCGAACCGTTCGACGTCGTGCTGTTCGGTCTCGGCGTCAACGGCCACCTGGCGTTCAACGACCCGCCGGCCGACTTCGACGACCCGCAGGCGGCGAGGCTGGTCGCGCTGGACGAAACCAGTCGGCGTCAACAGGTCGACGAGGGCAACTTCCCCGAGCTGAGCGGCGTACCCACGCATGCGGTCACGGTGACGATCCCGCGGCTCCTGAACGCCCGCGACCTGGTCGGCTCGGTCCCCGGATCGGTCAAGCGCCAAGCCGTCCACGACACCCTGACCCAACCGATCAGCCCGGCCTACCCCGGTACGGCGCTCCGCACCCACCCGCGCGTCCAGCTCTTCCTCGACACCGAGTCGGCTCCCTAGGAAGCGCCCCAGGAAGCGCCCTAGGCGACCCCGAGGTACAACCCACCGGACGCGTCGACGACCTGCCCGGTGATCCACCGCGCCGCCGGTGAGGCAAGGAACGCGACCACGTCGGCGACGTCGTCAGCGCTGCCGAGCCGGCCGAGCGCGGTGTGTCCGGCGATCAACTCCGGCAGCCCCGGGGTCTCGAAGACCGCACCGTTCGCCTCGGTGCGGGTGGCGCCCGGCGCGACCGCGTTCACCGTGATCGCCCGCGGCCCGAGCTCCAGCGCGAGCGTGCGCGTCATCGTCTCGAGCGCACCCTTGGTCATCGCGAACGAGGTCTGCGCCGGGTTCGCCATCCGGGTCGCGACCGAAGAGATCGAGACGATCCGGCCACCGTCGGACAGCAGCGGCAGCAACCGCTGGATCAGGAAGTACGGCGCCCGCACGTTCACCGCCATCAGCCGGTCGAACGCTTCCTCGGTGTCGGTCGCGAGCGGACCCGCCGGCGCTGCAGCAGCGTTGTTGACCAGCACGTCCAACGCCCGCCCGGCCAGCCCGGCGGCCACCTGCCGACGCACCTCGTCGGCATCACCTGGTACGCCGAGCTCCGCCCCGATCACGAACCCGCGACCACCGATTCGCGCCAGCGTCTCCTCGGCGCCGGCCTTGTCCTGGTGGTAATGCACCACGACCTCCGCGCCCGCCGCGGCCAGCCGCTCTGCGATCGCCCGCCCGATCCCACGCGAGGCGCCGGTCACCAACGCCACCCTGCCGTTCATGTTAGAAACTATCATGACGTTAGTATCTACCACATGAACCTGAGGGACCGCCAGCGTGCCGAGACCCGGCAGCGGATCCAGCGGCACGCGCTTCGCCTGTTCGCCGACCGCGGGTACGACGCGACGACGGTCAACGAGGTCGCCGACGCGGCCGGCGTCTCGGCGATGACCGTCTACCGCAACTTCCCCACCAAGGAAGACCTGGTCCTGTACGACGACTTCGACCAACTCGCCGCGGCCACCCTCGCGCAACTCCCCGCGACCGGCTCACTCGCCGACCGCATCGCCCGGACCGTCGCGGCCACCCTCGACCTGGCCGCTACAAACGACCACGACCTGCTCCTCGCGCGGCTCCAGCTGATGATCTCCACCCCCGCCCTGCAGGCCCGCCACCTGGACAGTCAGTTCCGCCTGCAGGAAGCGTTCGTCACCGCGATCTGCGCCACCGACCCGACCCTCGAGTACGCCGCCCGCGCCGCCGCGAGCGCCTGCCTCGGCGTGGCCCATGTGGCCCTACTGCGCTGGGCCGGCGACAACGGCGAACCGGATCTCGCCGAACTCTTCCGCGAAGCGTTCGTGGCCACCTTCGGTCACTCGCTCTGACGTCGCTGCTGGCCAGGCTTGAAACCGGCCTGACCGGGTTATATTCCTGGTATGGCAACTACGTTCGAGGTGCTGGCGGAGCCCCGGCGCCGGGACATCCTCGATCTGTTGCGCGCCGGGGAGCGGCCGGTCGGTGAGCTCGTCGAGGCGCTGTCGCTGAGCCAGCCCGCGGTGTCGAAACACCTGAAGGTCCTGCGCGACGCCGGCCTGGTCGAGGTCCGGCACGACGCCCAGCGCCGCTGGTACCGGCTCCGTCCCGCCCCACTGGCCGAGATCGACGCCTGGCTGGCGCCGTACCGCGACCTGTGGCGCGACCGCCTCGACGCACTCGAGGCACACCTCGACCAGATGGAATGAGCAACGGCCCGGATCGGATCCGGGCCGTGCTCGAGCGGGGCCGTGCTTACCCGTCGACCACGCGAGGTCAGACGACTTCAGGAACGCGCAGGTGGGCGACGACGAGTTCGAACTCGCCGACGTCGAGCACCTGCGCACCGGCGTCCTTCGTGGTTGCGGCCCGCATGGATGCGGCGGCCTCGCGGTTGCTGTCCATCGCCTCCTGGCTGTCGTAGGTCACCGACGACACCCCGTGGCCGGAGGTGCGGTCGACGAGCAAACTGGCGCTGCAGAAGCCGGCCAGATCCTCCAGCCGCGGCAACGAGGCGACCTTGTAGACGTCGATCGCCCGGTCCATGGTCGCCGGGTCGATCTTCACCCAGGTCGCCCGGACGCAGGCGCCGGGGACCGACCGGTGGTCACGGTGCAGGACCGCGATCTCCCACTCCCGTACGTCCGGACTCCCGCCGCCGAGCGTCGCCGCGATCTGCTCCCGGATCGGCGCCAACCGGTCGTCGGTGGCCCACATCGTCTCCTCGGACCGCCAGGCACTGGTGGCGATGCACCGACCGGACCCCCGGTCCGCCATCATCGACAGGCCGATACAGCCGTCCATGTCGACGATCATCGGCATCACTTCGTCGCGCACTTGCGCGATACCGGCCTCCATCGCCGCCGGCGTGGCATTGATCGTGGTGGAGCGCGCGTACACGATCCACCCCCTAACCCCTCGGGGCAGCACCCCGGCGGCGCCGCCGCTCATCCCCCACATTCCTCCGCGGACCGCACCCACGCAAGAGACCGCGGTCCGGCCGCGCAGACCGGAGTACGGCGGACTGTCAGGCGTGCTCGGCGACGTCGAAGACGTTGCCCTCGGGGTCGGCGAGCGTGATCCAATGCGCTCCGTACTCGGTGTACTCGTCCAGTCGCTTGGCGCCGAGCCCGACCAGCCGGTCGACCTCGGTCGCCCAGTCGGCGGCCGCGAGGTCGAGGTGCAGCCGGTTCTTGGCGGTCCGCGGCTCCGGGACCGCGATGAACATCAGCGTCGTCCCGGGCGCGTTCCGGTTCACGGACGCGAAGGACTCGTTGCCATCCGCATCGACCTCGGCGGAGAACACGCCGGCCCAGAAGGTGGCGAGCGCGTTCGCGTCCACGCAGTCGAACGTGATGGCTTCGAGAGAAACAGACATGGTTCAGCCTTTCAGCACAGGGATCTGCTGGATCGGCCAGCAGACCTCGATTCGGTAGGAGTCGGGATCCTGTACGTCACCGGGACCGGCGACGTACAGCTCACGGATGGGCCCGGGCGCGACCTCGCAGTACTCCGCGACGTGGCTGCCGAGCGCGGCGTAGGTCCGGTCGAAACCGGTCATCGCACCGGCATGGACCGCGATGGCGAAGTACCCGCCGGGAAGGTCCACGAGCTCGACCCCCGTGGCCGGCGCCTGGTCCGGCGGGACCGGCAGGAATGCCACGACCTCGCCGGCGTCGTCGGTGAAGAACTCGTCGCTGTACGTCGCACCCGATGTGGCGCGGATGTCACCGGTGACGGCGTCGAGCTTGCCGAACGCGTACTCGCACCACGGCCCGATACCGTCCCGCTCCACCCGGTCGCGAACACCGTAAGCCCGGAAGGGCGGGATGAACCGGTACGCGACCTCGAGGACCGGGTGGCCGGGCGTCAGCAGTTCACGCAGCGAGGCCACGACCTCGCGAGTGTGCGCGAGCTCCTGCTCCATCCGCTCCAGGTGCGTCCGCAACGTCTCCTCGCGGACCGCACCGTCGGACTCGACCACCGCGCGGACGTCCGCCAGCGGCATCTTGAGTTCCCGGAGCCGCCGGATGAGCAACGCCGTGTCGACCTGATCCGTCCCGTACCGCCGGTACCCCGACGACGCGTCGATCGCGACCGGGGCCAGCAGGCCGATGTCGTGGTAGTGGTGCAGCGTCTTCACCGTCAGATGCGTCAGGCGGGAGAACTCCCCCACCGTCACCGTCGCCGTCATGCGACAAGCTTCCACCCTCCGGTCACCGGAGGGTCAACTGCCGAACGCCCAGGCCATCACAATCGCCGAAAAGCGGCGGGGCGCCGCGTGGACGCCCCGCCACAGACCGATTGTGATGGCCTGGAGATCCGCTATCCCCGATACCGCCCGATCACCTTCGAGAAGTCCCACGGGTTCTGCGAGATCCCGGAGCAGCTGTCCGCGCTGCCGCCGGTGCACGGCCGGTCGCGGTTCGCCGACCAGAACGTGAACCGGGCCAGGTGGTGCTCGGACGCGTAGGACAGCATCGACTCGAAGTCCGACAGGTTGACGCGCTCACCGGCGACGTCGGTGATCCCGTTCATCGAGGAGATCCCGATCTTCCGGTACGCCGCGTCGTCGCTCAGCCCGTACGCCGCCTTCACCTGGTTCTTCAGCCCGTCGGCCGCCTGCCGGGTCAGCGTCCCCATGTTCGTCGACCCACCACCGAAGTCGAACGGCATGATCACCCAGCCGTCGAGATCGAGACCCGAGGCAGCGCCGCGCCTGATCAGGTCCTGCCCGTTCCCGTCCGGTCCCGAGGTCGTCGTACCGAACGTCAGGTACGTCGTGATGCCCGGGTTGTTCTGCTCCACGATCTTCAGCGCGTCGATCACCTTCTGCCGGACGCCGGCCTGCGCGACCTCCTGGTCCTCGATGTCGATGTCGATCGCCTTCAGCGACAGTGCGTTGATCACCTTCTGGTACGCCGCCGCGAGCTCGCTCGCCGTATCGCAGCTCTGCCCCAGCTTGTTCCCGGACCAGCCACCGATCGACACCACGACGTCGCCGCCGTTCGACCGGATCGTGTTGATGGCCTGCTGGTCGGCGCCACCGGTCAGCGGACGACCGCCGTCCCACTGCGGGTTGCAGTACCCGTTGGACAGGATGAACGCCATCGTGAACCACTTCACCCCGGCCGCGTTCATCACCGTCGCCGGGTTCGGCGGGTCACCCCACCCCTGATACAGGTACGGCGCTGCCGCCATCGGTGCACCACTCGCGGGCGGAGGTCCATCGTCACTCGCCGGGGCGTTCCACTTCTGGTTGGCTGCGCCGGTGCAGGTCCACAGCTGTACCGGTGTGGTGTTGGCGGAGTTGTTGCCGGTGACATCGAGGCACTTGTTCGCCTGCGGGTTCACGAGATCCCGCCCGGAGGTGTAGGCCCATTGCTGCGCCGCGCTGCCGTTGCACGTCCACAGTTGCACCCGCGCGCCGTTCGCCACCGAGCCACCGGATACGTCCAGGCACTTGCCCAGCGCACGCAGCGTCCCGTCGCTCGAACGAGACCACTGCTGGGCACTTGTCCCGTTGCAGTCGTACAGCTGGACCGCCGTACCGTCAGCTGTTGCGGCTGCGGCGATGTCGAGACACTTCCCGGCCAAGCCGGTCACAGTGCCAGTAGCGGCCTGTGCGGGTGAGGTGATGGACAGCCCGAGCACCAGGGCCGTGCCTGCGACCAAGAGCCGCTTCACGAGACAGTCCACTTCTGGTTGGCAGCTCCAGTGCAGCTCCACAGCTGGACCGGAGTGCTGTTGGCGGAGTTATTACCCGTGACGTCGAGGCACTTGTTCGCCTGTGGATTCACCAGATCTCTCCCACTCGTATAGGTCCACTGCTGCGCGGCACTGCCGTTGCAGGTGTAGAGCTGGACGCGCGCACCGTTGGCTACCGAGCCGGCGTTCACGTCGAGGCACTTGCCGAGCGCTCGGATCGTGCCGTCACCGGGACGGGTCCACTGCTGCGCCGTCGTACCGTTGCAGTCGTAGATCTGGGCCGCCGTACCGTCGGCGGCACTCGCGCCCGCGACGTCGAGGCACTTGCCGGCCAGGCCGGTGATCTGACCGCCACTTCCTCCGCCGCTCTGGGTCCCACCCCAGGTGAAGGTGGCGGACGTCTTGGTAGGCAGCGTGTAGGTGAAGGACTGAGAGCCCCAGTTCACCCGGACCGACTGCGAGCTGCCGGTCGTGTTGAACGCGATGAGAGCCTTGGAGCCGTCCGGGTTCTTCCAGGCCACGTTCTTCACCGCGCTGTTCGCGGTCGAGTCGATCCGCAGCGCGCCCGGCTTCACGAACTTGGTCAGGTGGCCCATCGTGTAGTACTCGACGGTCTTGGTGACCTGACCGCGCTGACTGTCGTTGCGGTGCACGGTCACGAGTCCGGTGCAGACGTTGCAGCCGGCACCGACGTACGGCAGGTGGTTCTCGTCGAGGGCGATCCCCCACTTGACCCACGACTTGTCCCAGTTGCGGGTGTAGTCGATCAGGTTGTTCATGTCCTCGACCTGTTGGTTCGCGATCCAGGTCCCGCCGGAGTGCTCGGTCATGTACGCGTTCACGTTCGGGTACTGGTTGTGGACCTGGGTCTGCAGGTTCACGTCGCCGCCGTACCCGTGCCAGGCGATGCCGCCGAAGTTCGGGTCGTTACGCAGTGCCGCGTCCGCGATCGGGACCGACCCGAGGTCGTTGTAGTTGCCCCAGTTGTAGTCGAGGATCAGCACCTTGGTGGTCAGCCCGGCGGCGTGCAGTGCGGGCAGCAGGTTGTTCTTGGTGAACTCGAGCAGGCCGGAGCCGTTCCAGTTCATCGACGCGTAGCCGGTGTTGTCGCTCCCGCAGCAGGTCGGCTCGTTCTGCACCGAGATGTAGTCGATGTGGTTGCCCTGGGCCTCGTTCTGTTGCAGGTACTTGACGAAGTACTGCGCGTACATCGGGGCGTACTCCCACTTCAGCCAGCCGCGGTGCACGAAGTCGTTGTTGTCCTTCATCCAGGCCGGCGCGCTCCACGGCGAGCCCATCACCTTGACCGCCGGGTTGAGCTGCCGGGCCTGCTTGGTCAGCGGGACGATGTCGGCGAGGTCGTGCTGGATGCTGAAGTCGTTCAGGTCGCAGCAGGTGTCGTCGTAGGAGTAGTTGGACCGGGCCAGGTCGGAGGCACCCATCGGGTTCCGGATGAACGCCAGCCCGATCCCGTCCACCGGGTCGAACAGGTCCTTCATCACCTGGTTGCGGGTCGCGGCCGAGATCACGTTGCTGCTGTTCAGCAGCCAGGCGGAACTGTCGGCGAACGACGCGCCACCGCCCTCGAAGGACTGGTACGTCGTGTTCTCGTTCACCGTGACGGTCTGGTCCGCCGAGCCGCCGGCGGGACCGAAGTTCACCGGCGTCTGCTGCTGCAGCCCCCGGGTGACGTTCTGGCCGGCGGAGTCGTTCGTGGTGGTCAGCCAGACGTTGACCTGTTCACCGGCGGCCTGGGCGGGTGGGGCGGTTCCGATGCCGAGCCCGGCGGCGGCCACGCAGAGCGCAGCGGCCAGTGCGGGCAGGAGGCGTTTGACACGCATGGGGCGGTTCTCCCTTGTTTTAAAGGAGTGTGGGGCGGTCCGTCGCCGACGCCTGCCCGCGTCCGCAACTGGTGGTCACCATGAGGTAACCATCGGTAAAGTGCCGTGTCAACGCCGGAAGCGAGACTTTTTTCAGATCTCTTAATTAGTCCCGGGGTTGACGTGGGAGCGTTCTCACGGCACGCTGCGGCCCACATCCACCCTCATTCAGACGCCCCCGAAATGAGGTACATCCATGAAGCGTCCCCGCACGCTCGCGCTCCTCGCGATCGGTGCCGCACTCGTCGGCACCGCCCTCCTCCAACCGGCCGCCAGCGGCCACCAGCAGGCTGCCGCCGCGCAGACGGCCACGGTCTGGGAGGACAACTTCGACGGCCCCTCCGGCCAGGCCCCCGACCCCGCCAAGTGGCGGTACGACATCGGCGGCAACGGCTGGGGCAACGACGAACGCGAGTACTACACCAACAGCACCCGCAACTCCGCCCTCGACGGCAACGGCAACCTGGTGATCACCGCCCGGCAGGAGAACGGCGGCTTCCAGTGCCACTACGGCCCGTGCCAGTACACGTCGGCACGGTTGCTCACGGCCCAGACCTTCACTCAGACGTACGGCAGGTTCGAGGCCCGGATCAAGATCCCCCGGGGACAAGGGATCTGGCCCGCGTTCTGGATGCTCGGCGGCGGCAACTGGCCGAACGACGGCGAGATCGACATCATGGAGAACATCGGCAAGGAGCCGGCCACCGTGCACGGCACGATCCACGGTCCGGGCTACTCCGGCGCCGGCGGGATCGGTGCCGCGTACAACCATCCGAACGGCTGGTCGTTCGCCGACGACTTCCACACCTTCGCGGTGGACTGGGCCCCGGACTCGATCACCTGGTACGTCGACGGCGTGCAGTACCAGCGCCGCACCCCGGCCGATCTGAACGGCAACACGTGGGTCTTCAATCACCCGTTCTTCATGATCCTGAACCTCGCGGTCGGCGGCTACTGGCCGGGCTACCCCGACGGCACGACGCAGATGCCGCAGACGATGACCGTCGACTACGTACGGGTCTCCACCCTCGGCAGCGCAGGGGGCGGCGGCTCGCAGATCACCGGCCTGGCCGGCAAGTGCCTCGACGTCGCCGGAGCCAACCCGGCCGACGGTACGACGGTGCAGATGTACGACTGCAACGGGACCAACGCCCAGAAGTGGTCACGTCCCGGGGACGGCACGATCCGTGCCCTGGGCAAATGCCTCGACGTGGCGAACGCCGGCATCGCCGACGGCACCAGAGTCCAGCTCGCCACCTGCAACGGAAACGCCGCCCAGCAATGGGTCTACAGCTCAGGCCACGACCTGGTGAACCCCAAGGCGAACAAGTGCCTGGACGTCACCGGCAACCGCTCCGACAACGCCACCCCAACCCAAATCTGGACCTGCGGCGGCGGAGCCAACCAGAAGTGGACCGTCTAACGAACAGCTCCGCCGTCACGGAGTAGGCGGACGACGGGAAGGGTCGCGGCGCCGAGGGCTACGGCGTCGCGACCCAGTTCGCAGAGGACGATGGTGACCTGGGCGTACGGGCGGCGGAGGGCGTGTTTGCCGACCTCGACGCGCAGCTTGTCCAGGTGTTTCTCGCCGAGCAGCAGGCCGGCCCAGCCTCCGAGGACGATGCGTTCGGGGTTGACCAGGTTGACCAGGTTCGCGAAGCCTGCGGCCAGGTAGCCGATCGTGTCGGCGACGATCGTTGCCGCGAGCTCCGAATCCGACTCCAGCAGTTCCACGAAGGCGGACTCTTCGTCACCGCTGACGACGCCGCCGGCCTGTCGGTACCGATCGAGGACGCCTTCCGCACCGACGTACGCCTCGAGGCACCCGAGGGCGCCGCAGCGGCACTGGCGGCCGCCGTACATGATCGTCATGTGGCCCCACTCGCCCGCGCTGCTGCGGGCGCCGCGGTAACTGGATCCGCCCGCGACCAGCGCCGAGCCGACACCGGAGCCGACCAGCGCCACGACCGCGTCGGTCGCTCCGCGGCCAGCGCCGAACCACATCTCCGCTTGCCCGAGCATGTTCGCGCCGTTGTCCACGTGCACCGGGATGTCGGTGCCCTCGGCAAGCATCGCGGCGAGCGGTACGGCCTCCCAGCCGAGCGTCTGCGCGTCGACGATCGCGTTGTCCTCGACCACACCGGCGACCGCGACGCCGAGCCCGAGAACCTGCGCGGACTGGATGCCTGAGGTCGCGAGAACGCTCGAAAGCCCTTCCAGGACGTGCTTCACGACCTCTTCCGGGGTGGGTGAGCTGATCGGGTGGTCGGCGCGGGCGAGCACGTTCATCGCCAGGTCGAACAGCTCGACCCGGACCCGGGTCTCGCCGACCTCGGCACCGACGACGTACCGGAAGTCCTGGGCGACCCGCAGCAGGACCCGCGGCCGGCCACCCTCGGACTCGACCGAGCCGGCCTCCTCGACGACGCCCTCGCTGATCAGCTCGGCGACCAGGTTGCTCACGCTGGCGGCGCTGAGCGAGGTCCGGACCGTCAACTCCTGGCGGCTCAGCGGGCCCTCGCGGTAGATGCTGGTGAGGATCACCGAGCGGTTGGACCGGCGCATGTCGCGCACCGTGGTCCGGCGTACTTCCATCCCTTACCTCACCCTCGGCCCCGGGCAGGCCGCTCGCCCCCGAGTTCATCATGCCGCCCCGCGCGGCGGAAGAGGTCCCTTCCTCCAGGCTGTGAACTAAGTCGCGATTCGTTACCGCTCCGTGATTGACGGTCCGTGACGGTCTCCGCTTTGATCTACGGAACCGCTTCCGAAACCGGTTCCGTAGCGTCCGGCCCCGACCGCCCGAGGGGAGTCAGCGTGTCCATCACCATCGCCGATGTCGCGGCCCGTGCCGGCGTCAGCAAGACCACCGTGTCCCGCGTCCTCAACGGCAAGGGCGAGCTGGACCTGCGCACCGCCGAGCGCGTCCGCCAGGTGATCGAGGAGCTCGGGTACGTGCCGAGCGCCCGCGCCGTCGGCCTGGCCCGCGGCCGGACCCGGATCGTCGGAATGCTGGTCCCCTCGCTCACCTGGCCCTGGATGGGCGAGGTGCTGCAGGGCGCGGTCGACGTGGTCGAGTCCGAGGGGTACGGCCTGCTGCTGTTCACCGTCAACCGGGGCGCGGAATCCATGCAGCAGTTCGCGTCCCAGGTCTCGTCGCAGTCGTTCGACGGCCTGCTGGTGATCGAGCCGGAAGGCACCCTCACCTACATCGAGCAACTCCACGCCCGCGGTCTGCCGGTGGTCCTGATCGACGACCGCGACCACCGCCCGCAGTTCCCGTCCGTCGCCACCACCAACTACGCCGGCGGCGAGTCCGCTGCCCGGCACCTGCTGGAGCTCGGCCGCCGCCGGCCACTGGTGATCACCGGCGTCGAACGCTTCGGCTGTACCCACGAACGCCTGGACGGCTTCCGCGACACCTACGCCGAAGCCGGCCTGGAGCTCGACCCGAGACTCGTGGTCGAGGGCGACTTCACCCACGAGAGCGGGCGTCTCGGCGTCCAGCACGCCCTCGCCGAACGACTCGACTTCGACGCGATCTTCGCGCACAACGACCTGTCCGCCGGCGGCGCCATCCAGGCCGTCCGGGAGACCGGCCGGAACGTGCCGAACGACGTGTCGGTGGTCGGGTTCGACGACATCCCGTACGCCGAGCACACCGAGCCGCCGCTCACCACGGTGCATCAGCCGATGCGCCAGATGGGCCAGGCCGCTGCCCGGATGCTGATGGGGCACTTCGGCGGCACTCCGCTGCCCGCAGACCCCCAGGTGTTGCCGACGACGCTGATCGTCCGCAGCTCAACCGCCCCGACCGCCGCCCATCGGACCCGACCCGCCCCCAAGAACCGGTCCTACTGAAGCTCCGGCGGCGGGACAGCTGCCCCTGTCCCGCCGCCGGCGTACCCCTCTGAACATCGAAGACCTGGCGTGAGCTCTTCCCATGAGAGCGCTTTCACGCCACCATGCACTGGCCCACCGGCTCAGGGTGGGCCATCCGCCAACAGATACACAGGAGGAACCGATGCGAGCACGACGCACAGTCGCGCCAGGGCCGTGGAGACGGCGTAGCTCGAGCGATCGCGGTGCCCAGGTGCGTGCATCGCAAGGCGACGGACCGCCCTCGATGCGGGGTTCATCGTGGGCGGTCCGTCGCCGCCGCGAGGTGCGTGCCTGGGCACCGCGAGCGCCGAGGTACGCCGTCTCCACGGCCCTCGCCCTCGCGGGCCTGCTCGCGGCAGCCACCCTGGCTGCTTGTAGTAACGGGGACGGGAAGGCCGCCGGCACTGGCTCAGGCGGCGGCGCGACCGTTCTGAACATCGGCATGCCGAACGGTCCACAGACCGAGAACCACAACCCGTTCCTCGGCTCCTCCTCGGGCGCCTCACTGGGCTACCGCTGGATGATCTTCGAGCCGCTGGTGATGATCAACGGCATCAAGCCGACAGATCCCGGCAAGCCGTGGCTGGCGACCGAGTGGAAGTGGGACGCCAACTTCACCAAGCTCTCGCTGACCATCCGGGACGGCGTGAAGTTCTCCGACGGCCAGCCGATGACCGCGGACGACGTGGCGTACTCGTTCCAGCTCCGCAAGGACAACGACGGGCTGAACCAGGACGCGATCCCGTACGGCACGATCGCTGCCTCCGGCAACAAGGTGGACCTGACCTTCACCCGGTCGCAGTTCACCAACCAGAACAAGATCCTGACCGTCTTCGTGGTCCCGAAGCACCAGTGGTCGACGATCAAGGACCCGAGTCAGGACACCCTGAAGAACCCGATCGGCACCGGCCCGTACACGGTCAAGTCGTTCACCCCGCAGACCACCACGCTGACGTTGCGCGACTCGTACTGGCAGGACCTCCCGAAGGTCAAGGAGCTGCGGTACACGTCGTACAACGACAACAACGCGCAGACCACCGCGCTGGCGAACGGTTCCTCGGAGTGGAGCTTCGTCTTCGTCCCGAACGTGAAGGCCGTCTACCAGGACAAGGACCCGAAGAACCACAAGCTCTGGTTCCCGGCGAACCTCGGTATCCACGGTCTGTGGATCAACACCACCAAGAAGCCGTTCGACAACGCCGCGCTGCGTCGTGCGATGAACCTGGTGATCAACCGCGACGACATCTTCCAGCAGGGCGAGGCCGGGTACTTCTACCCGAAGGTCGAGTCGATGACCGGCATCCCGACGCCGGCCGGTGAGTCGTTCATCGCCCCGGAGTACAAGGACAAGAAGCACGCGGTCGACGTCGACGGCGCGAAGAAGGAACTCAGCGACGCGGGCTTCAAGCTCGAAGGCGACGTACTGAAGGACCTGACCGGCAAGCCGGTGACGCTCACGCTCACCGACCCGGCCGGCTGGTCGGACTACCAGACCGACCTGGAGATCATCAAGGACAACCTGTCCACGATCGGTATCAAGGCGACCGTCGAGAAGGCCAACCAGGACGCGTGGTTCAAGAACATCGACACCGGCAACTTCGACGCCGCGATGCACTGGACCAACGGTGGCGCGACGCCGTTCGACATCTACCAGAACATCATGGACGGCAAGATCCTGAAGCCGGTCGGCAAGGGTGGCGTGAGCGGCAACTACGGCCGGTTCAACAGCCCGGAGGCGACCAAGGCGCTGGACCAGTACGCGAACGCCGCGGACGACGCGACCCGCACCAGCGCGCTGAACACGCTGCAGAAGATCATGGTCGAGCAGATGCCGATCATCCCCACCTCGGCGTCCAACGTCGGCGGTCTCTACAGCACCAAGAACTGGGTCGGCTGGCCCGACGAGCAGAACCAGTACGGGCCGGCGCAGCCGACCCAGCAGAACGCTCTGCAGATCATCCTCAACCTGAAGCCGGCCGGCAGCCAGTGATTCCGGGCCGCGGGGGGGGGGGGGGGGGGGGGGGGGGGGGGGGGGGGGGGGGGGCGGGGGGGGGGGGGGGGGGGGGGGGGGGGGGGGGGGGGGGGGGGGGGGGGGGGGGGGGGGGGGGGGGGGGGGGGGGGGGGGGGGGGGGGGGGGGGG
>NZ_JBWKCB010000009.1:0-243195 GCF_056436705.1 Kribbella sp. NPDC043289 | reverse complement strand
CCACCCTCTCCCACCCCCCCCCCCCACATAGACCGCGAAAAAACCCCCCCCCCCCCCCCCCCCCCCCCTTTCCCCCCCCCCCCCCCCCCCCGGTGCCGCGATGGGAGACACATGACGGTCACCGAGACCGAGGTTGTTCTGGAGGCCGACGGCCTCACTAAACACTTCCCGGTACGCCGGGGCATCCGCGACCTGTTCAGTCGGGACCACAAGGTGGTGCACGCGGTCGACGGCGTCCGGATCACGTTGCGCCGCGGCCGGGTGACCGCGCTGGTCGGCGAGTCCGGCTCGGGCAAGTCGACGGTCGCGCGGCTGCTCGCCCAGTTGTACGGGCGTACCTCCGGCGACATCCGCCTGCACGGCGAGTCCGTGACAGTGCGCGGCGGCCGCAAGTTCCGCGCGTACTGCCGCCAGGTGCAGATGATCTTCCAGGACCCGTTCGCCTCGCTGAACCCGACGCACACCGTGCGGTACCACCTGACCCGGTCGCTGAAGATCCACGGCCGGGACGGCGATCTCGAGCAGAACCTCCGCGCGCTGCTGGAGCAGGTGCAGCTCACCCCGCCGGAGCGTTACCTCGACAAGTTCCCGCACGAGTTGTCCGGTGGCCAGCGGCAACGGGTCTCGATTGCCCGCGCGCTCGGCGCCGATCCCGAGGCGCTGCTCGCCGACGAGCCGGTATCGATGCTCGACGTGTCGATCCGCCTCGGCGTACTGAACCTGTTGCGGGACCTGAAGGAGCGGCTGAACCTCGCCATCCTGTACATCACCCACGACATCGCCTCCGCGCGGTACTTCGCGGACGAGACGATGGTGATGTACGCCGGCCGTCTCGTCGAAGGCGGCGATTCGGAGACCGTCACGCAGAACCCCGCGCACCCGTACACCCGGCTGCTGATCGAGAGCGCGCCCGACCCGGATCGTCTCGGTCAGCTCGGTGCGCCCGAGGACCAGGCCGGTGGCGAGCCGCCGAGTCTGATCGCACCGCCGAGCGGCTGCCGGTTCAACCCGCGCTGCGTGCACGCGATGCCGAAGTGCTCGACCGACCTGCCGCCGCGCTTCGAGTTGCCGACGCCAGGTCACTGGGCCGCGTGCTGGCTCTATGAAGAGGGGGCAACGAAGTGAAGTTCCTCCTGCAGCGCATCGCGTTCTACGTGTTCACCGCGTGGGCCGCGCTGACCATCAACTTCTTCATCCCGCGGTTGATCCCGGGCGACCCGGTCACCTCGCTGATGGCGAAGTACCAAGGTCAGCTGAGCACCGAGGCGATCCACTCGCTCTACGTGCTCTTCGGCCTGGACAAGAACGCGTCGGTCTGGAGTCAGTACGTCGACTACTGGGGCCAGGTGTTCCACGGCGATCTCGGGTTGTCGTTCACGTTCTTCCCGACCCCGGTGTCGGAGATCCTGAAGCAGAGCCTGCCGTGGACGATCGCCCTGGTCGGCATCACCACCTTCGCCAGCTTCATGATCGGTACGTCGCTCGGCGTACTCGCCGGCTGGCGGCGTGGCTCGATCATGGACGGTCTGTTGCCGGTAACAACCTTCCTGTCGTCGATCCCGTACTTCTGGCTCGGCCTGCTGGCGATCACGCTGCTCGCCGGCCCGGGCAGCTTCTTCCCGTCGTCCGGCGGGTACGAGCCCGGTCTGGTGCCGAGCTTGAACGGGACGTTCATCGGCAGCGCGATCCAGCACAGCCTGCTGCCCGCGATCACGATCCTGATCTCATCGGTGAGCGGCTGGATCCTGACCATGCGGAACATGATGGTGACGGTGTCCTCGGAGGACTACATCACCGTCGCGCACGCGAAGGGCCTGCCCGAACGCCGGGTGATGGTCAGCTACGCGGCCCGCAACGCCCTGCTGCCGAACGTCTCCGGCTTCGCGCTGTCGCTCGGCTTCATCGTCGGAGGCACGCTGCTGGTGGAGATCGTCTTTTCCTACCCGGGCATCGGCTACAACCTGTTCCAGGCGGTCGGCGCCAAGGACTACCCGCTGATGCAGGGCGTGTTCCTGGTGATCACGCTGTCGGTCCTGGTGGCCAACCTGCTCGCCGACGTCGCCTACCTGCTCCTCGACCCGCGTACCCGGAAGGAGGGCTGATGACCGCCACCATCACCGCGGTGACACCCGCCGAGACGGCCGCACCAGCGAAGCGCCGCCGGTTGCGTTTCGTCGCGAACCCGAAGGCCGCGACCGGTCTGGTCGTGCTCGCGTTCTTCTGCCTGATCGCGATCATCGGCCCGTGGATCGCGCCGTACGACCCGGGCGCCCGGAGCAGCGACCTGATCCAGGCGCCGTCCGGCAAGCACTGGTTCGGTACGACGCATCTCGGGCAGGACATCTTCAGTCAGGTACTCGTCGGCACCCGCGGCGTCATGTTCGTCGGGCTGCTGGCCGGTCTGGTCGCGACCGCGCTGTCGATCCTGATCGGAGTCAGCGCGGGTTTCCTCGGCGGCGCCGCGGACGACAGCCTGTCGGCGCTCTCCAACGTTTTCCTGGTGATTCCGGCGCTGCCGCTGATCATCATCGTCGCCTCCACGATCCCGTCGGCCGGTGACCTGATGGTTGCCCTGGTCATCGGTTTCACGTCGTGGGCTTGGGGCGCGCGCGTTCTGCGGGCGCAAACGTTGTCCTTGCGCCGGCGGGACTACGTCGAGGCCGCGCGGGCGACCGGTGAAAGCACCTGGCGACTGATCACCTTCGAGATCATGCCGAACCTGACCGCGATCATCGCCTCCGGTTTCGTGGGCACGGTGATCTTCGCGGTGATGTCCGAGATCACCCTGGCGTTCATCGGCATCTCGACGATCTCCGAATGGAACTGGGGCACGATCCTGTTCTGGGCGCAGAGCCAGCAGGCGCTGGCCCAGGGCGCCTGGTGGTGGTTCGTCCCGGCCGGTCTGGCGATCGCCCTGCTCGGGACGGCGCTGTCGCTGGTGAACTTCGGGATCGACGAATTCGTCAGCCCGCGGTTGCGCAGCAGCGGGCACACCCGGGTGAAGACTAAGGACGGCCACACCGTCCGGATGCGGGTCGGCTTCACTCCGGTGCTGTCGGCGAAGGACGCGCCGGCGACTCCCGTCGTACGCCGCCGTGAGGAGGAGGTCGCATGAAGCAGCCGGTATTGGAGATCAAGAACTTCCATGTCGACTACGGCCTCGGTTCTGAAGCCGTGCAGGCGGTTCGGGACGTCACGCTGACGTTGCACCGCGGTGAGGTGCTCGGCCTGGCCGGCGAGAGCGGCAGCGGGAAGTCCACCCTCGCGTACGGCGTGACGCGGCTGCTGCCGCCGCCCGGCGTGATCAGTGGCGGCTCGGTGATCTACCACCCGCCGTCGGGCGACTCGTACGACGTGATGGCGCTGACCGACGCGGAACTGCGCGCGTTCCGTTGGGCAGAGACGTCGATCGTGTTCCAGGGTGCGATGAACTCGCTGAACCCGGTGCACAAGATCTCCACCCAGATGCTCGACGTGATCAAGGCCCACGAGCCGCAACTGTCACCGCAGGCCCGGATCGCCCGGGCTCAGGAAATGCTGAAACTCGTCGGCATTTCCGCAGACCGGATGGACGCGTACCCGCACCAGTTGTCGGGCGGGATGCGGCAACGGGTCATGATCGGGATGGCGCTCGTCCTCGAGCCACAGGTGGTCATCATGGACGAGCCGACCACCGCGCTGGACGTGGTCATGCAGCGGCAGATCCTCGCGCAACTGGTCGAGCTCCGCGAACGGCTCGGATTCTCGGTCCTGTTCATCACCCACGACCTGTCGCTGCTGGTCGAGTTCTCCGACCGGATCGCGATCATGTACGGCGGCCGGATCGTCGAGGAGGCGCAGTCGAAGGACCTCTACACGGACTCGCTGCATCCCTACAGCGAGGGTCTGCTCAAGTCCTTCCCCGCACTCCGCGGCGAACGGCGCGAGCTGGCCGGGATCCCGGGTTCGCCGCCGGACCTGCGCGGCATGCCGTCCGGGTGCTCGTTCCACCCGCGCTGCCCGCAGGCGTTCGACCGGTGCTCCGTCGACATTCCGGTGCTCGGGATCCCCTCCGCACGCAACGACCCCGACCGCTCCGTCGCGTGCTGGCTCCCCGGCCGCGTTCCCGTTGCCTAGTGCCCCGACTCAGAACACTCGAAGGATGACGATGACCTCTGAAGACCTTGTCGCAGCACTTCCCGCCGGATTCCGGTGGGGTGTCGCGACCTCGGCGTACCAGATCGAGGGCGCGATCGCCGAGGACGGCCGGACGCCGTCGATCTGGGACACGTACTGCCGGGTGCCGGGCGCGATCGACAACGGTGACGTCGGCGACATCGCCTGCGACCACTACCACCGGATGCCGGCCGACGTCGCGCTGATCAAGGACCTCGGCCTGGACACGTACCGGTTCTCGGTGGCGTGGCCGCGGGTGCAGCCGCGCGGCAAGGGCCCGGTGAACCCGGCCGGCCTCGGGTTCTACGACCGGCTGGTCGACGAGCTGCTTGCGCAGGGCATCGACCCGTGGGTGACGCTGTACCACTGGGACCTGCCGCAGGAGCTCGAGGACGCGGGCGGCTGGCCGGTGCGCGACACGGCGTACCGCTTCGCGGAGTACTCGATGCTGGTGTTCGACGCGCTGAAGGACCGGGTCGACACCTGGACCACGCTGAACGAGCCGTGGTGCTCGGCGATGCTCGGCTACGCGTACGGCGCACACGCACCGGGCCGGCGGGAATACCCGGAGGCCATCGCCGCTGTGCACCACCTGCTGCTCGGACACGGGCTCGCGACGCAGCAGATGCGCGAGGCCTCGCCGCGCAAGCTGGACATCGGCATCACGCTGAACGTCGCGACGGCGTACCCGGCCTCGGACGCCGCGCCGGATGTCGACGCCGCGCGCCGGGCGGACGGGATGGGCCGGCGGCTCTACCTCGACCCGCTCGTCCACGGGCACTACCCGGCCGACGTCGTCGCGGATCTCGCGCGCGAGGGTGTCGAACTGCCGATCCAGGACGGTGACCTGGAGATCATCTCGGCGCCGATCGACGTCCTCGGGGTGAACTACTACTTCAGCCAGAAGTTCACCGGGTACGCCGAGGACGGCAGCACCGTCGGCGCGGACGGTCTGCCGGTGAGTCGCGACATACCGCTCGGCAAACCGCGCACCGCGATGGACTGGGAGATCGTGCCCGAGGGCTTCACCGACCTGCTGGTCGGCATCGCCCGCGACTACCCCGGCCTCCCGATGGTGATCACGGAGAACGGCTCCGCCTTCGAGGACGTGCCCGACGAGAACGGGTACGTCGAGGACACCGGCCGCACCGACTACTTCACCTCACACCTCGGCGCGGTCGCCGATGCCATTGCCCAAGGCGCCGACATCCGCGGCTATCTCGCGTGGTCGCTGATGGACAACTTCGAATGGGCCTACGGCTACGTCAAGCGCTTCGGGATCGTCCGCGTCGACTACGACACCCAGAAGCGCACACCCAAGGCCAGCGCCCTTTACCTGAAGCAATTGGTCGCACAACACCGTACGAAGTAGTCACCGTCTCTCCAGGCCATCACAATCCGCCGATCCCCCACCCCACAGGCGGGAACACACGCGCAGCCCAGGATTGTGATGGCCTGGAGATCCGCCGCGCCGCCGGTGCTGGCGGCATCGGACAGGAGCCGGGACGATCGGGGTATGCGCAGAATCGCCCCGTCTGCAGTCATCGTCCTGCTCGCCGCCCTGATCACCCCCACCGTCCCCGCGACGGCCGCGGCAGATCCCCCAACGGTTCCCTTGGTCAGCGGCTGGACTCCACCGTTGAGCACCCGCGGCCGGTACGTCGTCGATGCGAACGGCAACCGTTTCCGCCTCAAGTCCGGCAACTGGCACGGCGCGAGCGGTACGTGGAACGGCTCCGGTGACCAGTCCGACAACGCCAACCACCACGCCGGCGAGAACAGCAACCGGATGCCGCTCGGCCTGGACCGCGCGCCGATCGCCGGCATCATCTCCGGCTTCGCCGAACTCGGCCTGAACAGCATCCGCCTGCAGTTCTCGAACGAGATGATCCACGACACCACCCCGGTCACCGACGCCTCCGTCGCCGCCAACCCGAGCCTGCGCGGCAAGACCCCGCTGCAGGTGTACGACGTCGTCGTACAGCAACTCACCGACGCCGGTTTCGCGGTCATCCTGAACAATCACACCAACACCACCCGCTGGTGCTGCGGCCTGGACGGCAACGAACGCTGGAACGCGAGCCAGTCGACCGAGACCTGGGAGAACGACTGGCTGTTCATCGTCAACCGCTACAAGACCAACCCACGCGTCGTCGGCGCCGACCTCTACAACGAGGTACGCCGGGATCTCCTGGACGACCCGAACTGGGGACTCGGCGACCAGCACGACTGGTTCGCCGCCTCCCAGCACCTCGGCGACCGGATCCTCACCGAGGCGAACCCGAACCTGCTGATCGTTGTCGAGGGCATCAACTGGACCGGCATCCCGGCCGACGGTCTCCCCCACGACCGCCCGACGCTGACACCCGCCCGGAACCTCTCGCACACGCTCGTCGCCTCCGACAAGCTCGTGTACTCCGCGCACTTCTACGACTACACCGGTCCACGACACAGCGGTGCGACCGGGACGGGCGAGACCCACGACCCGCGGTACCGCGATCTGTCCCCCGAAGAACTCATCAGCGAACTGAACCGGCAGGCGTTCTTCGTCACCGGTGAGGAAGGTCATTTCACCGCACCCCTGTGGATCAGCGAGTTCGGCATCGGCGGTCGCGAGGAGACCGGCGCGTTGCCGCGCGCGTGGTTCGAGCACTTCGTCGACCAACTGATCCGCACCGACGCCGACTTCGCGTACTGGCCCGTCGTCGGCTGGCACAACACCACCGGCACGGACAACGGCTGGGCGCTCCTGGCCTGGGACACCGCTGGTCGGCGGATCGGTCTGTACGACGGTGACGACTGGCGAGCGTCCGCGTGGACCCGGCTGATGAACGCACCGAGCAAGACCGGACCGGTCGCCGAGACGACAGTGTGGAAGATGCTCAGCCCGGACCACGGTGACTTCGTCGAATCACTCCGGATGCGCGGCGCGGGCGACTGGGACAACGGTGCGCGCAAGGCTGCGTGCCCCGATGGGCTGCGGCTGGTCGGTCTCAGCCACACCGGCAACCGCGGACTGTGCCGCTCGGGCGGACCAGTGTGGTCGGGCGCGTACGAGGTGGTGAAGGACGAGAGCCATGTCTCCCCCGACTGGGCCTCCGGCTACACGAAGTACCAGTGCGCTCCGAACTCCTACCTGATCGGGTACGGCGTCCGCGGTGCGCGCGTGTCCTCGGTCCTGTGTGCCGGCACGTCGCAAACGCTGAGCGCCACCGGGAGGACGGTCTGGTTCGACCGTGGCGACAGCCGGAGCGGCGCTGGCGGTGACTTCGCCAACGGCAACTACAAGGGTCAGTGCGCGGACGACGAGTACGTCGCCGGGGTCGCGTTCACGACGCGCGTGGGCTCGAGTGGTACCCCAGACGCCCTGTATTGCCGCAAACTCGTCGCATGACTCTTCCCGTGATCCCCGCGCCCGCGAAGACCGTCCCCGGCGATAGCACCTTCACCCTGACCGCTTCGGCAGGCGTCGCCGTCGCCGTACCGGAGCTCGCCGACGTCGCCGCCCGCTTCGTCCAGGACGTCAAGGTCGACTCCGGCCTCGCGTTCACCGGCAACTCGGGCATCACCGTGGCAATCGACTCGGTGGAGGATGTTGCCCCCGCCGCCGGTCTGCGAGCCGACGGTGCGGACGTGGACGAGCGCCACGGTCTGGAGATCACGAGCGCGGGCGTCCGGGTCTGGGGCCCGACGCCCGAGGCGGTCCACCGCGGTCTGACCTCACTGCGGCAGCTCATCTCGACCCACCTCCAGGAGGGTACGGCGGTCCTCCCGAGCACCCGGATCGTCGACGGACCGCGCTTCGCCTGGCGCGGTCTCTCGTTCGACGTCGTCCGCACGTTCCACGGGCCCGACGAGGTACGGCGCGTCATCGACATGCTGTCGCTGTACAAGCTGAACGTGCTGCACCTCCACCTGACCGACGACCAGGGCTGGCGGGTCGAAGTACCGAAACGCCCCGCACTGACCGAGGTGGGTGCGGCCGGGGCACTCGGAGATCGGCCGGGTGGGTTCTACACGCAGGCCGAGCTGGCGGAGCTCGTGGCGTACGCGGCCGAGCGGTTCGTGACCGTCGTACCGGAGATCGACATGCCCGGGCATACGTCGGCGGTCTTCACGGCGTACCCGGAGCTGGCGCCGGCCGAGCTGCGCACCATCGACTTCGGCAACGGGACGAGCATCCCACTCAACGCGCTCGAGCCCGACCGCCCGGAGACGTGGGCGTTCGTCGAGGATGTGCTGGATGCGGTCGTCCCGCAGTTTCCGCAGAGCGCGTACGTGCACATCGGCGGCGACGAGGCGTGGGGCATGTCCGACGAGGATCACGCAGCCTTCGTCGACAAGGCCTCCGAACTTGTCCGGGCCCGCGGCAAGCGCGTCGTCGGCTGGCAGGAAATCGCCCGCGGCGCGATCGGTCCGGACGACGTGGCGCAGTACTGGATCAGCATCGACCTCGACGCGATGGACAGCGGCGACCGGCCGGCCCCACCGGCGGATCTGCTGCCGATCATCGTCGAGCACTTCGAGAAGGCGAAGGGTGACGCCCCGAAGGCACTGGCCGCCGGAGCGCGCCTGATCGCCTCACCCACGACCTGGGTGTACTTCGACCGTCCGCACGGCGATGCGTCGTCCGATCCCGCTCAGGAGGAGGCGCGGAAACGGCTCGGCCTGGAGTTCTACGGGCCGGCGACCTTGCGCGACGGCCTGTCGTGGGACCCCGTCGAGAACACGCCCGGGGTCACCTCTCCCGATCAACTCGCCGGCGTCGAGGCCGCGATCTGGTGCGAGACGATCCTCAGCTCCGACGACCTCGAACTCATGCTGCTGCCACGCCTTCCCGGTGCCGCCGAGAAGGCGTGGTCACAGCAGACGTCCACCGATTGGCCCGAGTACGCCGGTCGGCTCGGTCGGCAGTCCACCGCGTGGCAGCGGCGTACCTGGACCTGGCTTCGCTCGACGGAAGTCGATTGGGCCTGACTCAGCTGTTCCAGCCCGAGCCTTGGGTGGTGCGGGTGCCGAGGCCGCTCGCCTTGCCCGGGTACGAGTACATCTGGCCGGTGCTGTTGTTGACGGTGACCACGTCCGGGATCTTGTCGCCGGTGATGTCGCCGACGCCGGTCAGCGAGCGGTACCCGTTCCAGCCGCCGGTGCCGATCTCGACGCGAGCGGTACCGCCGGCGAAGTTCGGGCCCTTGTAGAGCCAGAGCTTGCCGGTCTTCGGGTCGACGGTGACCAGGTCGGGCTTGCCGTCCCGGGACAGGTCACCGACGGCGGCGAGCTTGGTCAGGTTGGTCCAGCCGGCGCCGATCTGCTTGCGCGTCCCGAGCCCGTTCGCGGTCCCCGGGTAGACCCAGAGCTTGCCGGTCGACTTCTCGATCGTGACCAGGTCCTGGTGTGCGTCGCCGAGGATGTTGCCGATCCCGATGATGTCGCGCATCCCGTTCCAGCCGCCGTTGCCGATCAGCTTACGGGTCGAACCCGACGGCGTCGGCCCCGGGAACAGGTACAGCTTGCCGGTGGACTTCTCCACCGCGACGAGGTCCGCCTTGCCGTCTCCGGTCAGGTCGCCGACGGGCGCGATCTCGGTCATCGCGTTCCACCCGGTGCTCAGCTTCACGGCCGACGTACCGCCGGCGAAGCCGCCGTTGCCGTTGTTCGTGTACCGGTACAGCGTGCCGTCCTGGCGGTCGACCGCGACCAGGTCGTCGCGCCCGTCACCGCTCAGGTCGCCGGCGTTCGTCAGGTCCACGTCCGAGTGCGCCGACACGTACGACAGGCCGTACTGCTGCATCGTCGCGTTCAGCGTCGCCGCGGAAATGGTGTGCGTGCCGCCGGTGGACTTCCACGGGTCCCAGACCGTCAGCGTCTTCTTGTTCAGGTCGTAGCCGTAGATCATGATCGCGTGCCCGAAGTGGCCGCTCATGCCCTTGTTCCAGGGCAGCTTCTCCATCCAGACGCCGATCTTCGGTGCCCGCTTGAGAATGCCGATGTCGTGCGCGGCCCAGTTCAGCAGATTGGTCGCGTTGCCGGTGGTGTCGGCGTCCCAGACGGAGTACCCGAGCGGGTTGATGTAGCCGTTGATCACCGGCAGGGCGGTCTTGTCGTACGTGCCTGAGGTGGTGGTCTTCATCTGCTTCGCGAGCGTCTGCTGGGTGACGTTCACGCCGAACGTCCCGAGGCTGACCGCACTCGACGCGGGCACGCAGTAGTAGTTGGTGCTCTGGTAGACGCCCTTGATCGCGAGCTTCCCGGTCGCCGGCACCGATGCGGCCGCCGCGGCCACTGCCTGCGGCTGGGCCATCGCGGTCTTGCGTTGGGCAGGCGCCTGCGCGCCGGCCGGCTGCAGCGCGCCGCTCGGTGTCAGCGGGGTCGCCGCCGCGATGTCCTCGGGGCTGAGAGCGACGGACCCGGTCGCCGGCGGAGTGTCCGCGCTCGTCTTGTCGTCGGCAGTCGCGACATGCACGACCCCACCGACCACCAGCCCCAGACCCACTACAACCGCACTACCGAGCTTCAACCGCCGATGCTTCATTCAGTCCTCACTTGGTCCGCCGATCAAACCAAAGAGGACCTAAACACACCGAAGGGGCACAGAGAGGTCGGCAGCTCGACAGGACCTGTCGGGGAGGACGGGACCAATCCCGCCTTGCCCACGCCTGCGGCTCGACACAGTGGACGTATACGTACTGTCGAGCTGCCGATCTCCCTCAGCAGCTGGCGGTATTAATTCGTAAATTATGAGCAAATTGCTTGACGGGCGAAGTGGTCGCGGTCAACCTGGTGCCTTGTTCATCGTTGGAACGCTGGCTCGCCCGTGCTTGGGTGGGAATGACTTGAGGAGGCGCGGGTGCGGCTGGCTGGGCGGGTGATCGTGGTGACCGGGGCCGCGTCGGGGATCGGCGCGGCGTGCGCCGAACGGGCGTTGACCGAGGGCGCGCAGGTCGTGCAGGTGGACATCCACCCCGGCAAGGAGCTGCCGGGCAAGGCGATCAGCGTGGTCGGTGACGTCGCGTCGCCGGACACCTGGGCGGAGGTCGCGGCCCGCGGCCGGGACGAGCTCGGCCCGATCGACGGCCTGGTCAGCAACGCGGTCGTCGTCGACGTGAAGCCGGCCCACGAACTGTCACCGCCGTCCTGGCAACGCCAGCTCGACGTCAACCTGACCGCCGCCTTCCTCGGCTTCCAGGCCCTGTACGACGACCTGGTCGCGAACGCCGGCTCGGTCGTCCTCGTCTCCTCGGTGCACGCCATCGCGGGTCTCCCAGGACACCCGGCGTACGCCGCGACGAAGGGCGCACTCGTCTCGCTCGGGCGTCAGCTGGCCGTCGAGTACGGTCGCTCGATCCGGGTCAACACGGTGCTTCCGGGCCCGGTCGTGACGGCGATGTGGGACCGCGTCGACGCGGAGGGACGCGCGAAGAGCGCCCAGGCGACGGCGCTGAAGCGGCTCGGACAACCGGACGAGGTCGCGCAGGCGGTGGCGTTCCTGCTGTCGTCCGAGGCGTCGTTCGTGACTGCCACCAGTCTGGTGGTCGACGGCGGATGGTCCGCGGTGAAGGACTCGGCGTGAAGGAGAGCAGAGTGACGGGGATTCAGCGCGGCGTGACGCGGGGTCTGCACGGCCAGATCGTGGAGGAGATGGCGCAGCGCATCCTGTCCGGGCAGATCCCGGAGGGCGCGACCATCAACGTGACCGAACTGCAGGCCGACCTCGGTGTCAGCCTGACCGCGGTCCGCGAGGCACTGAAGGTACTGACCGCGAAGGGTCTCGTCGACGCGCGGCAGAAGCGCGGCACGTTCGTCCGGCCGCGGTCGGACTGGAACCTGCTCGACGCGGACATGATCCGCTGGCACTTCCGCGACGCCGACGCCCGGCCCGAGCTGCTCGAGGAACTGCACGAGGTCCGCGGCATCGTCGAGCCGGCCGCCGCCCGGCTGGCCGCGATCCGCGGCGACGACTCGCACCTCGCCGCGTTGGACGCAGCGCTCGCCGCGATGGAGTCCGCGGCTGACGACCTCGCGGCCGTGACCGCGGACCTCGCCTTCCACCGCGCGTTGCTCGCGGCAACGGGGAACGAGCTGCTGACCAAGATGGAAGTGATCATGGAGACCGGGCTCGCCGACCGCGACCGTCTGGTGCACACCGTGAAGCCGTCCGACGACCCGGTGCCGAGCCACCGGCTGGTCGTGGACGCGGTCCGCGCGCACGACCCCGAAGGCGCCGAGCTCGCGATGCGCGAACTGCTCGCGAAGGCGGCCGAGGACCTCACCGAGGTTCGTGGCTCCAGGAGCCGGAGGCGACGCAAGTGAAGATCGAGAGAATCGAGACGTTCCTCGTCCCGCCGCGCTGGCTGTTCTGCCGGATCGAGACCAGTGACGGTGTCGTCGGGTGGGGCGAGCCGGTCGTCGAAGGTCGCGCCGAAGTGGTGCGCGCGGCGATCGACGTACTGTCGGAGTACCTGATCGGGCAGGACCCGCTGCAGATCGAGCGGCACTGGCAGGTGTTGACGAAGGGCGGCTTCTATCGCGGCGGACCGGTGCTCAGCAGCGCCGTCGCCGGCCTCGACCACGCCCTCTGGGACATCGCCGGCAAGGTGTACGGCGCCCCGGTGTCAGCGCTGCTCGGTGGGCGGGTGCGCGATCGGGTCCGCGTGTACGCGTGGGTCGGCGGCGACGAACCGTCGTCGATCGGCGAGGCCGTCGCCGAGCAGATCGCGGCGGGCATGACCGCGGTGAAGATGAACGCCAGCGGGCTGATCCAGACGTCGCCATCTGTTGCCGAGATCAACGACATCGTGACTCGGCTCGCCGCGGCCCGTGAGGTCCTCGGTGATTCGCGCGATGTCGCGATCGACCTGCACGGGCGGGTCGGCGTGGCCGCGGCGCGACGGATCCTGCACGCGGTCGAGGACCTGCACCCGATGTTCGTCGAGGAGCCGGTGCTGCCCGAGCAGATGGCGCATCTGCCTGAAGTGGTGACGACGTCGACGGTGCCGGTGGCGCTGGGCGAGCGGCTCTACCACCGGTCCGATTTCCTCGCGCCGCTGAACGCGGGGGTCGCGGTTGTGCAGCCCGACGTGTCGCATGCCGGCGGGATCTCCGAGCTGCGGCGGATCGCCGTACTCGCGGATGCGCACGGTGCGATGCTCGCGCCGCACTGTCCCTTGGGGCCGATCTCGCTGGCGGCGTCGTTGCAGGTGTCGTTCGCGACGCCGAACTTCCTGATCCAGGAGCAGAGCCGCGGCATCCACTACAACGTGACGAGTGACCTCACGTCGTACGTCGTGGATCCGGCGCCGTTCACCTGGGTCGACGGTCATGCCGAGTGGAATCCCCAACCGGGCCTGGGGATCACGGTCGACGAGGACGCCGTCCGCGCCGCCGACCGGACCGGTCACGCGTGGCGCAACCCGGTGTGGACCCACCACGACGGCTCGTTCGCGGAATGGTGAGCGGGGCCGGCCGCGTCGTCACGATCGACGCCGCCGACGGCGGGCGCTGGACATCCCTGCGCCTCGCCGGACGCGAATGGCTCTGGGGCGGTCCAGGCCTGATCACCGGTTCGCGCGCCGGTCTCGCGACGTTCGTCGATGCCGGCGGGGTCGACGAGTGCTTTCCCACGATCCGCGGGGTGCCTGACCACGGAGGTCTGTGGAACCAGCCCTGGGACAGTTCGGTCGTGTTCGGGGACGCGGTGCTGACCCGCGCGTTCACCCCGGGCGCGGAGACCGTCACGGTCGACTACCACCTGGAAGCATCACCCGGTTACCGCTTCCTTTGGGCGGCCCACGCACTGCTCGACTGCGTGCCCGGTGCAACCATCTCCGCACTGCCGGGAACGGTCTGCCGGCTCTATCCCGAGGCGGCTCCCTTGTTGCCGTGGGCCTGGCCGGACGGCGAACCCTGGGTGGCCGCTGGCTGGCCGACGCCGCTCGAGCTCGGGGAGTTCGGACCCACGGACGGATCCGCCGCCGGCGCGATCCTGGTGGACTGCCCGACGGTCTCGGTCCGCGACCGCGGCGCCGAACTCACGTGGACGTTGAGTTGCCCGGGGCAACCGGTTTCGGTCGCGTTGTGGCGTAACCAGGGCGGCTTCCCGAGCGATGCGCCGTACCGGAGTCTCGGGGTGGAGGCGATGCTCGGGCGGGTGTTCGACCTCGCGGAGGCCGGGCCGGACGACGCCGCGGTGGTGCCGGCGAGTGGTGAACTGACCTGGCGGTTGACGGTCGCCGCCAGGCCGGTCTGATGTCACCCGAGCGGCAGATCGAGTACGGCGTTCGGTACCGCGGTGCTGTTGCTCGTGCGGATGCTGTTGAGCTCGGTCGCGGTCAGCGCTCGCTTGTAGAGGCGTACCTCGTCGAGCGAGCCGTCGAAGTGATGGGCGCCGTCGAGCCGCTGACCGACGTACATCTTGAAGGGGCGGCCGGGGCTGACCGATCCGCTGGGCGCGGTGACGCTCGCGATCTGGGCGCCGTCGACCCAGATCGCGAGCGTGCCGGCCTTGCGTTGCAGGGCGACGTGGTGCCAGGCGTTGTCGTTGTACGCCTTCGCTGTCTGGACCGCTGCGGTGTTGCCGCCGGTGGTGATCAGGCCGCGGATGCGACCGTCGGCCGGTTCCGCGCGGAGCCAGAACTGCGAGAACTCGTTGATGCCGTATCCCCAGAAGATCGCCTGCGGGGTGGTGGAGGCGCCGTACTTGATCCACGCCATCGCGGTGAAGTCACCGGCGCCGACCGCGAGCGACTCGGCGTACGGCAACTGGATCGCGTCGTCGACACCGTCGAGATCCCGCGCCTGCCCGAACTTGCCGGCGACCGAGGTCGTGCCGCCGCGCAGGTAGCTGTTGTTGTTCAGGCCGGAGACGTCCAGCGTGGTCGTGCCGAGCGGCGCGTCCGGGTGGCCGATGTCGTTCTCGGTGAAGCGCGCGAAACGGATCTGGTCCCGCGCGTCGACCGTACCGCCCTCGTAGAGCAGGCCGATCTCGCCGGTGTCGAGGATCGCCATGTCGGAGTACCCGGACCAGTCGCTGGTGATCCTCGTGCCCTCGTCGACGGTCTGCCAGGTCTTGCCCTCGTCGAAGCTGGACCGGATCGTCATGTACCGCCGCCGATCGGGATCCGCAGGCGAGGCAAACAAGAGCCGGTTGTATTTGTCCCCTTGATCGACCGCACGCAACCGCTGCAGCGACCCCTGTACGACGGGAGTGGTCAGGCCGGTGATCGTCGCGAAGGGGGCCGCAAACGTTTGAGCACCGTCGTTGCTCACCGCGGCCATCCGGCTGGCACCCGACGTACCGGCGTTGTTGCGCGCACCGGCGTACACGCTTCCGTCGACCTTCTCGACGACGCTGATCTCCTGCGGCGTGGCGTCCGAGCGCAGATCCGTCGCGCCCTTGTGCCAGGTGTCGCCGTGGTCGTCGCTGTAGACGAGCTGACCGGCGTTCTGGCCGGCGCCGTTGTCGTAGTTGGTGCCCACGACGAGACGACCGGCATGAGCGCCGCGGGTGAGCTGAATGCCGTGCACGGGACCGGTCGCGTACCAGCCCCACGCCGGGTCGTCGATCTGGTCGCCGATGTTCTTCGCCTTGCTCCACGTCTTCCCGTCGTCCTCACTGAACTGGACGTACGGCGTCCGCGGGCGGCTCGTCGTACCGGGGTCCATCGTGGTGAGCAGGACGATGCGGCCGGTCTCGTAGTCGACGATCGGGGCCGGGTTGCCTCGGGTGGCGACGGCGTTCGGGTCGGAGTCGGTGCCGGAGAGGACGGTTTGGGTGGCCGACCAGGTACGGCCGTCGTCCTCGGAGCGGCGCATCACCAGGTCGATCTCCTGGGAGTCGGCGCACCAAGCGCGGCGGGCCTCGGCGAAGGCGAGCAAGGTGCCGGCCTTGGTCTTCACGATCGCGGGGATGCGGTAGCAGCCGTAGCCGGCATCTCCCTTGTTGAACAGGACGGTCGTCGTGACGGCGGCTTGGGCAGTCGGTGCTTGCACGGTCAGCGCGGTCAGCGCCAGCGCGATCAGCAGGGCTTTGAGCTTAGGCATGAGCGGATGCCTCCAGAAAGTAAACAACGGGGCGGTTGTTCACTAAGAAAGTTAGCCACAGATCGGGCGTCCACACCAGAGCTCATGGGACGTCCTATGTCTATCCTCGTCACTTAGGTTGGAGACCATGGATCTGCTTGCCGAACTCCGGAGCCGGAAACTGCTCGCGATCATCCGCGCGGACAGCGCGGACACCGCGCTGGCCTGCGTCGAGACCCTGGTCGAGGCCGGGATCACCGCGCTGGAGATCTCACTGACCACGCCGGGCGGCGTCGAGGCGATCGCCAACGCGCGGTCGCTGTACGACGCACACATCCTGATCGGCGCCGGCACCGTCGTCACCGCGACCCAGGCCGACGAGGTCGCCGCCGCCGGCGCCGGGTTCGCCGTCACACCGGCGATCACCCGCGGCTCCCACCGCTCGATCGAACTCGGCCTGCCGCTGCTCTGCGGCGCGCTCACCCCCACCGAGGTGGTCACCGCGCTCGACCTGGGAGCCACCGCCGTCAAGATCTTCCCCGCCAAACTCCACGGCCCGGGCTACCTCTCCGAACTCCGAGCCCCACTCCCCGACGCTCCCCTGATCGCGGTCGGCGGGATCGACGCGGTCTCCGCCCCCCAGTACCTGGCCGCCGGCGCCTTGGCCGTCGGCGTCGGTTCCCCCCTCCTTGGCGACGCGGCCATGGGCGGCAACCTCGCCGACCTAGCCGTCCGAGCCCAAACTTTCCGCACCACCCTCAACGTATGACCACCCACCACCTCACGAAGCCCCGCTCGCCTCGCTCCCCCCTCGCCTCGAGACCCGCTCGATGCTCCACCTTCGCCCTCCCCACGAACCGCCCGATGACCTACCCCGCTCGTCCCGCGGACCGCTCGATGACCGCCTGTTCACCCTTCGGAGTGCTTGATGACTGATCTGTTGACGTTCGGTGAGACGATGGTTTCGGTGCGGACCGCCCGCCCGATGCGCCTCGGTGGGGACGCACACCTGTCGATCGCCGGCTCCGAGAGCAACGTCGCGATCGGCCTCGCCCGCCTCGGCCACCACGCCACCTGGCTGAGCGCCGTCGGCAACGACGAACCCGGTCGCCTGATCCAGCGCACCCTGCGCGCCGAAGGCGTCGACACCACCCACCTGCGGTACGCCGACGACGCGTTCACCGGTTTCATCGCCTTCGACCAGCCCTCGCACGACATCACCCGCGTCAGCTACCACCGAAACGGCTCGGCCGCCTCCACCCTCACCGCCGACGAAACCACCGCCGCGATCACCGCGATCCGCCCCACCCTCCTACATGTCACCGGCATCACCCCCGCCCTCTCCGACACCACCCGCGCCGCGACTTTGGCCGCCGTACAAACGGCGTATGCAGCCGGCGTGCAGGTGTCGCTAGACGTCAACTACCGCGCCCGCCTCTGGTCCCGCCCCGAAGACGCCGGCGCACTCCGCGAACTCCTCCCGTACATCCACACCGTGTTCGCCTCCGACGACGAACTCGACCTCCTCACCGACGCCGCCGAGCCCGTCACCGACCTCCTCAGCACCGTCGACCACGTCATCGTCACCGCCGGCAGCAAAGGCGCCTGGGCGCATTCGTCCGCAGGAACCATCCACCAGCCCGCCCTCCCGGTAACCGTCGCCGACAGCATCGGCGCCGGCGACGCCTTCGTCTCCGGCTACCTCTCAGCCACCCTCGATGCCCTCTCCCCCGAATCCCGCCTCGAACGCGCCACGACCTCCGGCGCCTTCTGCGTCTCGGCGTACGGCGACTGGGAATCCCTCCCCACCCGCGAAGACCTCACCCTCCTCACCCACACCCAGGGCACCGCCCTCCGCTGACCCATGTCACCAAGCAGGCGTCTATCTCGTCTTACCAACTGACACCGGACGAGAAGAAGCCGTGGTGAATGCATGCGAACAGCTCCGGCGAGAGCACGAGCGGACTTGCGGTGGACACGCGACGGGAACTGCAGTCGAGCGCACGAGACGAACTGCGGCGGACTCGCGATCAGACCGCGGCCAACTGCGACGACCGCGCGAGCGAAACCGCGGCGAAGGCACGGCACGAACGGCGGGTTGGGGAGGATTTGGTGCCCGGAATGGGCAGGCAATCCTCCCCAAGGTGATCGGGTCGAACCCGCGGAGCCGGATGCGCGGGAAGAAGTGCTGTGGATGCGCGGGAGAAACCGCAGTGAGAGCGCCCGCGCCGCACGAACCGCGGCGGACGCGTGGAGGAAGTGCGGTGCGAGCGGCGGGCGAGCTGCGACGACCGCGCCAACGGAACCGCAGCGAGGGCACGGCACGAACGGCGGGCTGGGGAGGATTTGGTGCCCGGAATGGGCAGGCAATCCTCCCCAAGGTGATCGGGTCGTGACCGCGGCGGCGGACGCGCGGGAAGAAGTGCTGTGGATGCGCGAGAGGAACTGGAATGAGTGCGCGGGACGAAGTGCGGTGGATGCGTGGAAGGAACCGCGGTGAGTGCAGGGGACGAACTGTGGTGAGGGGCTTGGGAGGCGTTGTGGTGAGTGGGTGGGAGGAACTTCCGGAGGTGCGGAGCGTTGGTGAGCTCGAGGGGTTTGGGACTCCGGAACCGATTGTGCGCGACAAGGTGGAGGCGCGGCTGAGCGACGTACACCGGGAGTGGATCGGCGGCTCGCCGCTGGTCTTCGTCGCGACCTCGTCCCTCGACGGCACCTGCGACGTCTCACCGAAGGGCGACCCGCCGGGCTTCGTGAAGGTGCTCGACGCCGGCACTCTCGCGATCCCCGAACGCTCGGGCAACCGCCGCATGGACGGCTTCCGCAACATCCTCGACAACCCGCACGCCGGCCTGCTCTTCCTGATCCCCGGCCGCCCCGAAACCCTCCGCGTGAACGGCCGCGCCCGCATCGTCACCGACGGCCCGTTCTTCGACGACATGATCGTCCGCTCCCACCGCCCGCGCCTGGCCCTCCTGCTCCACGTCGAAGAAACGTTCTTCCACTGCCCGAAGTCCTTCGCCCGAGCCCGCGCCTGGAAACCCGACACCTGGACACCGACAACAGTCCGCCCGTACTCCGAAATAGCCCAAGCCCTCTGGCGCCAAGGCGAACCCCTCGAATCCATCGAAGCCCGCAACCGCCCCGCCCTCCTGGAATCCCAGCTCTACCCCACCACCCCCACATAACCCACTGGGCCCGAGCCGCAGCCCACCATCCCCACACCCCGCCCCGCCCCGCCACTCGCCACTCGCCACTCGCCACCCGCGAGTCACACTCACCACACGGCCCTCGCCACTCGCACTCGCACTCGCACTCGCACTCGCCAAGCAGGGTTATCCCCTGGCGTTGGGGGTTCTCCGTGGGTATACGACGTCACCACCCCCAACACGAGCGGATAACCCTCCCCGCGATGCAGGCTCGTCTCGGCCGAGCGGGCTGGTTTGGGGAACGAGCGGGGCTGGTTTGGGGAACGAGCGGGGCTGGTTTGGGGAACGAGCGGGGCTGGTTTGGGGAGCGCAGTGCACCGGGATCGGCTAGCTGGGTTCCCCAGTGTCGGCCTCAGTGGGGAAGAGGATGGGGCTGAGGAGGTAGCGGCGGCGGGTGGGGGTTGCCTGGTTGGTGAGGGCCGGGAGGATGGCGGCTCGGAGGCCTTCGATCAGGTCGTGGAGTTCCGTGTCCGACAGCCAGATGGCGTGTTGGCGGTAGCCGACGAGGTCGGCGAGTGGGTCGGCGCCGGCATGGTCGACGTACGCCGTGAACTCCGCAAGCAGCGCCGCCATCGCGATCGCAAAAGCGCGACGGTGGTCGTCGGTTGTGAGCTGCTCGAGCTGTTCCGGCGTGATCGACGCGCGTTCGGCACGCAAGCGGAAGCGGCGCTCGACCGCACCACGCACCCGCCGTTCCTCCGCGACCTCGAGGATCCCGCCCTCGGCGAGCAGCTCGACGTGCCGGTACAGCGTCGCCTTCGACACGTCCGCGATCAGCTCCCCCAGCTCACCGGTCGTCAGCTCGCGGCCGCCGCGCAACGCATGCACGATCCGCAATCGCACCGGATGCCCCAGCAGCTCCAACGGATCCATGGCGAAACGATCTCACGCCATGCTACCTTTCGCAAAGATTGAGAAAGGTACGCCGATGACCTCCTGGACTCCCCCGCCGTACGCCGATCCGACCGCGTTCACCGAGCAAGACATCGCCCTGGATGCCGCGGGCCGTACTGTCGCCGGCACGCTGACACTGCCGACGCAGCCGACCGGTCGAGGTGTCGTGCTGCTCGCCGGCGGCGGCCCGTTCGACCGCGACGGGACCAGCGGGCCGAACAAGCCGTTGAAGGATCTCGCCTGGGGTCTCGCCACGCAGGGCGTCGCGGTACTGCGGTTCGACAAGCTGACCGCGAATCGGCCCGAGGCGATGACCGAGCCCGGGTACACGATGACGGCGGAGTACGTCCCGCACGGCATCGCCGCCGTACGCGCCCTCGCGGAGCACGTCGACCGGGTTGTCCTCGTCGGTCACAGCATGGGCGGAAAAGTCGCGCCGAAGATCGCCGCTGAGGAACCGCTCGTCGCCGGCGTCGTGATCATGGCCGGCGACACCACGCCGATGCACCACGCCGCCGTGCGCGTCATGCGCCATCTTGCGGAGACCGGAGCAGTCCTACCAGAGAGCGTCGAAATCTTCCAGCGCCAAGCAGCCGCCGTCGACAACCCAGACCTGACACCCGAAACCCCCGACCTCCCCTTCGGTCTGCCGGGATCATTCTGGCTGGACCTTCGCGCCTACGACCCAGTCGCCACCGCGGCGAAACTCGACGTACCGATCCTTGTCCTGCAAGGCGGTCGGGACTATCAGGTGACCGTCACCGACGACCTCCCGGCGTGGCGCGACGGGCTGCCCGACGCCACGATCAAGGTGCTGGACGCGGACAACCACCTGTTCTTCGCAGGCAGCGGGCCGTCGACGATGGCGGAGTACCAGGCCCCGGGACATCTGGATCCCGAGGCCATCTCCACCATCGTCACCTGGTTGCCGTAAGCAACCTCAGGAGAGCAGCGCCGGGTCGGACTCGAGCTCGCGTTCGGGATCGAGCGGCAGGACGATCTTGAAGACGGTGCGGCCCGGCTCGGACTCCACGCGGAGGTCGCCGTGGTGCTTCTTCACCACGATCCGCCAGGAGATGTCGAGGCCGAGACCGGTACCCTCACCGATCGGTTTCGTCGTGAAGAACGGCTCGAAGATCCGGCGCCGGATCTCCTCCGGGATCCCCGGTCCGGTGTCGCCGATCTCGACGACCGCATACGCGCCGTCGCGCCGGGTCCGGAGTGTGAGGGTGCCGGTGCCGCCCATCGCGCTGACCGCGTTGTCGATGATGTTCGTCCACACCTGGTTGAGCTCGGCGGCGTACGCCGGGATCGCCGGCAGCTCGGGATCGAAGTCCTTCACCACCTCGTACCCCTGGAGCTTGCCCGACATCATCACCAGCGTCGACTTCAGCAACTCCCGCAGATCAACAGTCTGGTACGGCGCCCTGTCGATCTGCGAGTACTGCTTCGCGGCACCGACGAGTGTCGAGATCCGGGTCACCGAATCGTCGATCTCGTTCATCAGCGACTCGGTGTCGATCGTGTACATCAACCACCGCACCGCGCCCTCGAGGTACTTCGGGCCGACCGCCGTCAGCACCTCCTCCATCCACGGCACGTCGAGGCCGGCCTGGGCCAGCACCGGCGCCACGTCCCAGCTCGCCTGGACGTCGTGGTCGTCGAGCCAGTCGGTGAGCGTGTCCTCGCGGTCGGACAGCTCCATCGGCGGGATGTCCTTGTCCTTGTTCTTCTCCAGCCGCTCGACCGCGTCGTCCTGCAGCGCGACGATCTGGTGCAGCTTGGTCGCGTCGAGCGTCCCGTCGGCCAGCATCGCCAGCTTCGACCGCATGCCGGAGACCCGCTGCCGCAAGGACGCCGCCGCGCGGACCGCCGCCGCGGCCGGGTTGTTCAACTCGTGGGTCAGACCCGCGGACAACGAGCCGAGGGCAAGCAACCGCTCGCGCTCGCCGAGCGTCTCGTTGGTCCGGCGCATGCCCATCACGAAGCCCTCGATCAGGTGCACCGCCATCGGGAACCAGGTGTTCATCATCGTCGCCATCGTCTCGGCGCCGATGACGAAGAACTCCGACGGCTGCGTCACCTGCATCGTCGCGGTGTACGACTTGTGGTCGTTGGCACCGAAGAACGCGTTGAACGCGCCGGAGTACACCCCGCGCTGGTTGGTCCGGTTGATCTCCACCAGCTCGCCGTGCGAGAGCTTGCAGAGCCGGATCTCACCGGTCAGCAGGACGTAGCAGCAGGTCGCCTCGTCACCCTCGTTGAACACGATGCCGTCGTGCACGGACTCGACATACCCTGCCTCGGACAGCCAGCCGAGCTGCTCCTCGGTGAGGCTCTCGAAGAGGAACAGCGTGCGCAGCTCGTCCGGGGTCAGCCGCCGCGGCTCCACGGTCTGGTCAGTCATCAGAGCATCTCCAGGTATCGGTGCACCAGTGTCACGGCCATCGCCCCGTCGCCGACGGCCGACGCGACTCGCTTCACCGACTCGGCCCGTACGTCGCCCGCGGCGAACACGCCCGGCATGCTCGTCTCGAGGTGGTACGGCTCCCGCTCCAGCGGCCAGCCCGGCGGTCGGCCGTGCAGGTCCGGTCCGGTGAGGACGAAACCGCGCTCGTCGCGGAGCAGGTCACCAGGCAGCCAGTCCGTCCGCGGGGCGGCGCCGATGAACACGAACATCCATTCCGTGTCCACCTCACGCTTCTCGCCGGTCTCGCTGTTCAGCAGGGTGAGATGTTCCAGGTGCTCCGAGCCGATACAGGAAACGACCTGCGTGCAGGTGTGCACCTCGATGTTGTCGATCTCGGCGATCTGGTCGATCAGGTACGACGACATCGTCGCGGTGAGCGATGGTCCTCTTACCAGCATATGCACACGTTTCGCATGCCTCGAGAAATAGACCGCGGCCTGACCGGCGGAGTTCGCCCCGCCGATGATGTAGACCTCCGAACCGGCGCACGCCGGACCCTCGGTGGTCGCCGAGCCGTAGTAGATCCCGCGGCCACACAGATCGTCGACGCCGGGCGCCTGGAGGGTCCGGTACGAGACGCCGGTCGCCAGGATCACCGAGTGCGCCGAGATCTCGCTGCCGTCGGCGAACCGCAGCAACCGCGCGTTCCCGAGCGTCTCCAGCCCGACTACCTGCCTGGTCGTCAGCAGCTCGGCCCCGAACCGCACCGCCTGCCGGCGCGCCCGGTCCGTCAGCTGCGCCCCGGACACACCGTCCGGGAAGCCCAGGTAGTTCTCGATCCGGCTCGACTGCCCGGCCTGACCACCGGTCGCCAACTGCTCGACCAGTACGGTCCGCAGGCCCTCGCTGGCGCCGTACACCGCCGCACCGAGACCGGCCGGACCGCCACCGACCACGACCAGGTCGTAGAAGTCCTTCTCCGGGGCCGTGGTCAGGCCGACCTTGGTGGCCAGCTCGACCTCGGACGGCGCGACCATCACGCTGGCATCCGGCGTGATCACCACCGGCAGCGTCGAACCATCGACCCCAGCGGCGTCGAGGAGCCGCTTGGCCTCGTCGTCGTCGACGTTCAGCCAGCGGTACGGCACGGCGTTGCGGGCGAGGAAGTCGCGGGCCGCGAACGACGGCGCCGACCAGCGGTGCCCGATCACCCGGGTCTCGTCACCGGACGGCTCCGGGGTCGACCTCCACAGCTCGAGCATCGCGTCGACCACCGGGTAGAGCTTCTCCTCCGGCGGGTTCCACGGCTTCAGCAGGTAGTGGTCGAGGTCGACCACGTTGATGGCCTGGATCGCCGCGTCGGTGTCGGCGTACGCCGTCAGCAGCACGCGGCGGGCGAGCGGGAACAGGTCCATCGCGGCCTCGAGGAACTCGATGCCGGACATCTGGGGCATCCGGTAGTCGGCCAGCAGCAGGGCGACGGGCTCGCCGCGGAGCTTCAGCTCCTTCAGCGCGTCGAGCGCCTGCGCCGGATTCTCCGCCCGGACGATGCGGTTCTCCTCGCCGTACCGACGGCGGAGGTCACGGGCTATCGACCGGGAAACGCCGGGGTCGTCGTCCACGGTGAGGATCACCGCGCGGGTCGTTGACGCTGTCATGCCTCTTTCATACCAGCGAAAACGTACAAATCGTGATCCGTAATCCACAGGCCCGGGCCCGGTTCGCGAGGGGCTGATTCGCGAACCGGGCCCGAGGGGCGGCCTACGGGAGGGCGTCGAGGTACGGCGCGTGGCTGTTCCGGAACTCCCAGTTGTTGAAGTGGTCCCAGTTGATCGACCACGTCATCAGCCCGCGCAGGCCCGGCGAAGTACCGCCGCGGAGGCTGTAGCCGCCACAGTTCTGGCCCTTCACCAAGCAGTCGAGCGCCTCGTGCACGGCTGCCGGGGCGGTGTAGCCGTTGCCTGCGCCGACCGCTGCCGGGAGCCCGAAACCGATCTGGTCGTCGCGCAGTCCCGGGAACGTCTGGCCGGTGTTCGCCACCGGGAAACCGGCCTTGACCATGTCGGTCATGGCGATGTGGAAGTCCGCACCGCCCACAGAACCGCCCATGGTGTGGTACTGGTTGTCGAGCCCCATCACGGGACCGGAGTTGTAGTCCTGGACGTGCAGGACGGTCAGGAAGTCCCGCACCGCGTGGATGACCGGCAGGTACGCCCCGGTCCGGTTGTCGCCGCCGTTCGAGCCGCCGTAGAACTGGTATCCGACCTGCACGAAGAACGTCTCCGGCGCCATCGTCAGCACGAACTTGTCGCCGTACTTCGCCTTGAGGGTCTTCAGCGCCGCGATCAGGTTCACGATCACCGGCGTGGTCGGGTTGCGGAAGTCGGTGTCACCGGAGTCCAGGGCGAGCGAGTGCCCTTCGAAGTCGATGTCGAGCCCGTCCAGCCCGTACTTGTCGATGATCGCGCCGACCGAGCTGACGAACGCGTCCCGGGCGGCGGTCGTGGTGAGCTGCACCTGCCCGTTCTGGCCGCCGATCGAGATCAGCACCTTCTTCCCGGCCGCCTGCTTCGCCCGGATCGCGGCGATGAAGTCCGCGTCGGATTCCACGTTCGGGCACTCGCTCGCCGGACACCGGTTGAAGCGGATGTCCCCCGACGTCACCGAGGTCGGCTCTCCGAAGGCGAGGTCGATGATGTCCCACTCGTCCGGTACGTCGGCCAGCGGCACGTACCCGGATCCGTTCGCGAAACTCGCGTGCAGGTACCCGATCAGCGCATGCTTCGCCGAGTCCGGCGCAGCCTGGGCCGGCACCGCTTGAGCTGGTGCCGTCGTGCTGGTGAGCAGGACCCCGAGAACCACTGCAAGCCATCGCATAGTCATTTAGTAGAGATGCTCCATAACTCACGGTCAATGCGTTGGCCACGGCGGGTATCCGACGCTGTCGGATACCCGCTGGCAGGTTTCCGCCAGCGGCTACTTGAAGCCAATCCCGTGTAGTCGGCGCGCCGGATTGGCAGGCTTTCGGCGTCCGAGCTCGGGGGCGGGCGGCCGGGGCTACAGCCACGGCCAGGACTACTGCCGTGGAGGCATCACGTGAACCATCCCACCCTGCGCCGCCGGGCCGCATTGCTGGCCGGCGCTGCGCTGATAACCACCGCCTTGGTGGCTCCACCAGGCTCCGCGACACCGGGCGCGACACCGGGAACAGCTCCTGAGTCCACCAACCGCTTCGGGTTCGCCCCCGGTCGGTACGTCGTCACGCTGGCCGACAAGCCGCTCGCGACGTACCAGGGTGGCGTGACCGGGCTGAAGGCGACCAAGCCGACCTCCGGTCGCAAGGTGGACGTCAACAGCACCAGCGGGAAGGCGTACCGCGCTTACCTCAACGGCAAGCACGCACAGGTCGCCGGCAAGGTCGGAGCGAAGGTAGACCACGACTACTCGACCACGCTGAACGGCTTCGCTGCCGCACTGACCTCCAAGCAGGTCAACGAGCTCAGCAAGACCTCTGGCGTCGTGTCCGTCGTACCCGACCAGCTGCACCACGCCCTCGACGACCGCAGCCCGACCGACTTCCTGAAGCTGTCCGGCGCCAACGGCGTCTGGAACAAGCTCGGCGGTACGGCGGCAGCGGGCAAGGGTGTCGTAGTAGGTGTGGTCGACACCGGCATCTGGCCGGAGAGCGAGTCGCTGGCCGGCTCCAAGCTCGGCACCGAGCCGCCGACGGCAGCTGACCCGTACCGCCCGTACCTGTCCGGCTCGACGACTGTCATGCAGAAGGCCGACGGCAGTACTTTCACCGGGAGCTGCCAGACCGGCGAGGACTTCACCGCCGACCTGTGCAACACCAAGCTGATCAGCGCCAAGTACTTCGGTGACGGGTGGCTCGGCCTGGTCCCGCCGGAGCGGCGTGCCGACTACGTGTCGCCGCGCGACGGTGAGGGCCACGGAACCCACACTGCGACCACTGCAGCTGGCAAGGCCGACGTGGACGTCGTACTGGGTGGCCGTGACCTCGGCAAGGTCACTGGTGTCGCACCGGCGGCCAAGATCGCCGTGTACAAGGCTCTCTGGGAGGGCAAAGCCGCCAACGACTCCGGTGGCTTCACCTCCGACATCGTCTCCGCGATCGACCAGGCAGTGGCCGACGGCGTCGACGTCATCAACTACTCGGTCGGCTCGACGATCGAGTCCCCGGCCACGGACCCGATCCAGCTGGCGTTCCTGTCCGCCGCGTCCGCAGGTGTCTTCGTCTCGGCAGCCGGCGGCAACTCCGGTCCGGACGCGTCGACGCTCGACAACACCTCCCCGTGGGTCACCACCGTCGGCGCGAGCACTGTGGCGCCGTGGAACGGCACTGTCGTGCTGGGCAACGGCCAGAAGTACGCCGGTGTCAGTACTACTGTCTCGTCCGCAACCGGCAGCAAGCCGCTGGTCAACGGTGTCACCGTGAAGAAGGCAGGCGTCAGCGATGCAGACGCACTGATCTGCCTGGCCAACACGCTGGACCCGGCCAAGACCGCCGGCAAGATCGTCGCCTGCGACCGCGGTATCAGTGCGCGCGTCGACAAGTCCGCCGAGGTACAGCGGGCCGGCGGTGTCGGCATGGTGCTGCTGAACCTCTTCGACCAGGACGTGGTCGGCGACTCCCACGCCGTACCCACTGTGCACCTCAACACGCCGGGTGCGTTGTCGGTGCGGTCGTACGCCGCAGAGGCCGGCGCGACGGTTGAGCTCGTCCCGGGGAATACGACCAGCACTACGACGCCGTACCCGCAGATGGCCGACTTCTCGTCGCGCGGGCCGTCGCTGTCGAGCAACGGCAACCTGCTGAAGCCTGACATCGCTGCGCCCGGCGTGAACGTGCTGGCAGCAGTTGCGCCGCCGACCAACGGCGGACAGAACTACGCCTTCCTCTCGGGTACGTCGATGGCCGCACCGCACGTAGCGGGTCTGGCCGCGCTCTACCTGTCGCTGCACCCGGACTGGTCGCCGATGGCGGTCAAGTCGGCTCTGATGACGACTGCCGGCGACGTACTGACCTCCACTGGCGCCGTCGACACCAACCCGTTCGACGCAGGTGCTGGTGAGGTACAGCCGTCCAAGATGCTGGACCCGGGCCTGGTCTACGACTCGGGCGACACCGACTGGCTGGGCTATCTGGAAGGTACGGGCGTCAAGACCGGTACCGACGTACCTGCGATCAACCCAAGTGACTACAACGCTCCGTCGATCTCCGTGGGACAGCTGCTGGGTACGCAGACCATCACTCGCCGCGTGACCGCTGTGACTCCCGGCCTGTACCGGGCGACCGTTTCGGTGCCGGGCATGAAGGCAGTGGTGACGCCGTCGATCCTGAACTTCAGCAAGGCCGGTCAGACCAAGTCGTTCACGGTGAAGCTCACTCTGGACACCGGCGACTCCGGCGCGACCACCAACGGCTGGCTGACGTGGCAGGGCGCTGGTAAGACGGTCCGCAGCCCGATCGTCGTCGTACCGACGTCTGTGCTCGCACCGACCGCTGTGTCCGGCACTGGCACTTCCGGCGCCGCGTCGTTCACTGCCACCGTTGGCAAGGCCGGAGTACCGATCCGCTCGTACGGCGTCGTCTCGGCTCCGCTCGTACCGGGTGCGGTGCCTGCGGGTGCTGCTGACGCGGACCTGCCCGACTACCCGGTCACTGTGACCTCACAGACCAAGGCGGTGCAGTGGAACATCAAGACCGTCGACCCGGCCGGCAGCATCTGGCTGGTGCTCTACAAGGTCGTGAACGGTCAGATGCAGGCACTGTCCTTCGTCGGTGACGGTTCCAACCAGGCGTCGGCCAGCCTGGCCGGTCCGACCCCTGGCGTGTGGGGCGTGCTCGCCATCACCCTGTCGAACCCGCCGGGCGCCAGCACGACGGAGTACACGATGCAGACCAACGTCGTGACGAGCGGCGGCTCGCTGAAGGTGACGCCGTCGTCGGCACCGGGCGCGTTCAAGCCGTTCCAGGTCACCGCCTCGTGGTCCGGTCTTCCGACCGACAAGCGCTCCACCGGCTTCGTCGAGTTCCCGAACCGGGCCGGCACGGTCGTAACGATCAACTAGTGACATGAGTACGGCGGGCCCGCGACAACGGGTCCGCCGTACGTCAACGCCAGGTACTGCGATCCGCAGGGCTCCCCGGGACTGGTTCGAAGACCACGTCCTCCTGAGGAACCTCTGCACCCTTCTTGTCCACAAAGCCGACGTCTACCAGGCCCTTGGACCGCGTGTCACGCCGGAGCACCGTCGGCCCGTCCGCCCGCGGCACGTGCACATCCCCCCACTGCTGCAGGGCCGCCAGCACGAGCTTCAGATCCTCGCCGGCAGGTGTCAGGTGGTACGACGACCGCGCGCGCTCGCCTTCCTCCCGGTACTCACGCTTCTCGAGCAGACCGGCATCGACCATGGCGGTCAGCCGGTTCGTCAGGATGTTCGGTGCAATCCGGAGGAAGTCGCGGAAGTCCGCGAACCGGGTGGTCCCGAGATGCGCCTCGCGCAGGATCAGGAAGGTCCAGCGGTCGCTGACCAACTCCAGTGTCCGAGCGATCGAGCAGTTCGGCTGGGTCGCCGTACGCGTTGTCATCACACCTCCTCGACCTGCTTCGCCATCAGGGCTGCTGAGGCGGCGATGGCGAGCACCGCCAGGCTACCGATCATGATCACGCCCAGGACCAACGCCGTACCGAGTCCCGACGCGGTCGCCACCAGCCCGAGTGCCAGGGCGATCGCTCCCTGCAGGATGTAGGCGACGAGGTAGACGGCAGCTACGGTGCCGCCGCGGTGGTGAGCCGGCGCGTGCGCGGTGATCAGACCGAGGCCGCCCGAGAAGAGCAGGCCGTAGCTGATGCCGCCCAACACGGTGGCGGTCATGAACAGCGGCAGCGAGTGCAGCTGGGCCGACGTCTCGAGCACGGCCAGGTCGACCAGCGTGGCGACGGCTCCGGCCAGGACCAGACGGCCGGGTGCGAAACGACGTCCGGCGATCGCCGTGACCCCGATCGTGACCGACATGATCGCGAGCACCAGACCGATGACGAAGATGTTCGCGGTCCCGATCAACTGGTGGGCGACCTGCGCACCGAGCGCGAGGAAGACCGAGCCGAACGCGTAGGCCGTCGTCACGGCGAGCGCGGACGCGACGTACAGAGTCCGGATTTCCTTGGCGACGGAGATCGGACGCGGCCGCCAGCGCCCCCTGCTCTCGTCCTTGAGGTGCCGAGGGAGTCGCCAGACGAGTCCAAAGACGATCCCGACGACCGCGAGCAGCACCCAGAAGTCCAGGTGCAGCGGCTGCGGCGCGTACTCGATCAGGCCGCCGCCGACGATCGTCGCCAGCGCGAGGCCGGCCGCCGTCGCCGCGGTCGTCACGGACGAGGCGCGCGCAGCCTTGCCGAGCGGGCTGAACTCGACCACCGCGGCCGTCGCGGGAGTGAGCGCCAGGCCGACACCGGCTCCCATCAGCGCGCGCCCGGCGTACACCCAGCCGACCGACGGCGCGATCGCGAAGAGCAGGACACCGGCGAGCAGCGCGCCGACGCCGTACAGCATGGTCGCCCTCCGGCCGATGTAGTCGGACAGTTGGCCGAAGAGGAGCAGGAAGGCGACCAGCACGACCGGATAGACGGCGAAGATCGCGGTGGTCGCGGTGGGAGTGAGATGCCAGGCCGAGGCATAGAGCGGGTACGTCGTCGTGGGGGCCGCGCTCGTCCACAGACTGATGGCCGCGACCGAGGCGGCGGTCCAGAAGCTGGCCTGCCTGCTCAGAGTGCGCGGCGGTCGCGCGGTGGTCAGTTCGAGAGTGCTGGTGGTCACGCCGGGTTCCTTCCGGAGCTGAATTGCACGATGAAACTCAGAACATCTGAGTAGCTCGATGCAATCCAGATCCTCGCGTGATCCGGGTCACACTCAGATCCAGCGACGCCGGGCTGCCTGAACGCCTGCCTGGAACCGGGTCTGCGCGCCGAGAGCATCCATCAGCGCGCGGACCCGGCGCTGCGTCGTCCGGGGACTGATCCGGAGCCGCCGACTGATCATGTCGTCGGTCGCACCACCGGCCAGCAGCATCAAGATGTCGCGATCCGGCGCCCGCAGCTCCGCCACCTCGCCAGTCGCCTCGAGCTCGGGCATCGGAACTGCCAGACCCCAGAGCATCTCGAACGTCGCGATCAGTCCGTCGAGCAGACCGGTCGACCTGATCAGCAGATGGCACTCCGCCGGGGCGCGCTTCGTCAGCGCGACGAGCGCCATGTTGTCGTCGCCCAGCACCATCTTCATCGGCATCTGCGGCAACACCCGACTCTCCTCGCCGGCCGCACGCAGCTCCGGCAGCACCGTCATGACCTCTTCGGACTCGAACACCTCGAACCCGTAGATCGCGCGGTACGCCAGCCCATCCGCCAGCCGGTCCAACTCGAGCTTCTGCTGCGACGCCGGCGGCGCGGAGTACGGCCCCCGATCCAACGCCCGGATCTGCTCGTGACAGCTCCGCTGCATCTCCTCGTACGCCGCCAGCAGCGTCGGCCCGTCCTCGACCAACTCCACCTGCTCGCCCCGCAACACCGGCCTACTCCGAGCAGCCAGCAACTCGTCCGCCACCACCCGCAACCGAGCCACCTGGGCATCAAGTTCATCCAGCGGATCAATCACCCCCGCACACTAAACCGCGTCAAGTAAGTAGGTCACCGCCATCTCACAGCGCACCTTCCTGCAACGGCTGCCAGTGGGCGGCCGGGGCGGGGCGGGCGTGCTACGGGCCGCAGCTGAGGCAGGGCCAGGGGCGGCCGCAGCGGGAGCAGAGGCCGTCGGGGGCCGGGGCTGGTAGCCAGATGGTGGGGGTTGGGGTGGTGTGGGTGGTTGGGGTCGTGCGAGGGACCGGCGTGGGGGCTTGGGTCCAGTGGAGTTGGGTGCGGGGGTCGGGGGCGTGGGCGGCCAGGAGGGCTTCTACGCCGGCGTCCCAGGTCGACGTACCTGGGTGGGGGCCGCGCCAGCGGACGGTGACTGCGCCGTCGGACCACTCCACGCCTTCGGCGAGGATCGCGGTGGGAGTGGGGTGGCGCACCAGACGGAAGAGACGAGCCTGTCGCTGCAGCGTGTTCACCTCTTCAGCATTGCCCGGAGCGCACTGCGGACAACAGGTGTGGGCTGTGGGCTGTGGGAACAGCCCACAGCCCACATGTCCGTGTTTGTCCTTGTTTTGAACGGTTTTTGTCGGCGAGGGCTTGTAGCTTGACCGGCACGCACCACATGAGCTCGAAGCGACGAACGGGGTGGTCCTGTGACTTTCGGTTCGCTACTGCGGCAGTGCAGGCAGACGGCCGGGCTGAGCCTGCGGCAACTCGCAGCACAGGTCGGGTACGACCACAGCTACCTGTCGCAGGTGGAGCGTGGGCAGCGGCCGGGCTCCGCAGACTTGGCGCGGCTCTGCGACCAGAAGCTCGGCACCGACGGCCGACTGACCGCGACCTTCGAGCGAAGGCCTGCGCGCACAGGTCAGGTGCGCCCGGAGCCCGACCCGCTGGAGGCGGCGTGGCGAGGGCTGGTCGGCGCCCTCGATGCCGCCGATACCCGTCAGCTGTTCGGTGACTTCCGCGGTGTCCCTCCGGCTGCGCTGCTGCCGGCTCTGGTGCGGCAGTTGCACGGCGCCGACGGTCCGGAGACAGCCGAGTTGAGTGTCCTGATCGCGGAGACGCTGACGAGACTGGGCGATCGAAGTACTGCGCGGCGCTGGTGGTGGGCCGCTCGGGCAGCGGCGGACAGTGTCGGCAGCGGAGCAGTGGTGCGTGCGCGAGAGGCGATCAGCGGGCTGGCCGAGCGACGTCCGCCCGCCGAGCTGCTGGAGCTGGCAGATGAGGCAGTGGCTGGCGATCACCACAGCTACCTTCCGCGTGCAGCACGAGCACTGGTGCTGGCCGAGCTCGGTGAGCACCAGGAGGCGCACCAGGCGTTGCAGGAGCTGATCGGTGTTGGCGACGAGCTGGCTCCGACCTATCAGCTGCACTGGGCAGAGGGACGCGTGTGCACCCTGCTTGGGTACGGCGTGGCGGGCTGCGTACTGCTGGAGCGCGCCAGAGAGCTCTGCCCGGAGAGCTGGATCGGCGACCGCGCCAGACTCGACCTGTGCCTCGCCGAGTGCCTGGCCGTCGCAGGAGAGGTCCCAGCCGGCCTCGCCATGTCGCTGCGTGTCCTGGTCGAGTTGCCGGACGAGTGGCACGACACCTTGGTGTACGACGCTGCCGACCGCGTACTGCGCGTCGTACAAGCGGAGCCGGGTGCTGCCGAGCTGCGAGCATTTCTGGCGCAGTCGGCGTACCGGAGTGGTCGGAGTGTGGGCGGTGGGTCGAGGTGGAGATGAGGGCAGGGTAGCGTGCGGTGAGTGACAGGTGAACAGCGGGGAACGGTAGTGACACACGCGTGGGACTTCGCGGTCGAGCTGCGGAGCGACCCGGCCAGTGCGGCGGCTCGTGCGGCCGTATTGGCGGAGCCGGTGTTCGGGCAGTCGTTCACGGACCACATGGTGATTGCCAACTGGTCGGCGGACCGGGGCTGGCACGACACCAAGGTCACGGCGTACGCACCGCTCAAGCTGAGCCCGGCGGCTGCTGTCTTCCACTACTCGCAGGAGATCTTCGAGGGCCTCAAGGCATACCGGCACCCGGACGGCTCGGTGTGGGCCTTCCGCCCCGATCGGAACGCGGCCCGGTTCACCGCGAGCGCGGAGCGACTCGCGCTGCCGCACGTTCCGGAGGAGGAGTTCGTCGCGGCGCTGCGCGCGCTGGTGACCGTCGACGAGGCCTGGGTGCCGTCGGCCGATGACGGCGAGACCAGTCTGTATCTCCGGCCCTACATGATGGCCACCGAAGCCGCACTGAGCGTCCGACCAGCACACGAGGTGCTGTTCGGCGTCATCGCCTCCCCCGCCGGCCCGTACTTCAACACCGGTCCCAAGCCCGTCTCCATCTGGCTGACCACGTCGACCATCCGGGCCACCCCGGGCGGCACCGGCGCGGCGAAGTGCGGTGGCAACTACGCCTCCAGCCTGGCCGGCCTTGCCGAAGCAGTCGCGAACGGTTGTGAGCAGGTCGCGTTCGTCGACGCCGTCGAGCACAAGTGGCTCGAGGAGATCGGCAGCATGAACATGTTCTTCGTGTACGCCGACGGCCGGATCGCAACGCCCGAGCTGTCCGGATCGATCCTCGAAGGCGTGACCCGCGCGTCGGTCGTCGAGCTCGCCGCCGACCTCGGCCACCCGGTCGAGGAGCGCCGAATCTCCGCCGACGAGTGGAAGGACGGCGTCCGCTCCGGGGAGATCACCGAGGTCTTCGCCTCCGGCACTGCGGCGGTCATCACCCCGATCGGCCGCGTCGCCTGGGCCGAGGGCGACCTGACCATCGGCGACCACTCGGTCAACTACGGCGTCGGCCCGGTCACCGCGAAGATCCGCAGCTCGCTGCTCGACCTGCAGTACGGGCGTACCCCGGACACGCGAGGCTGGCTCACCCGCTTGGCCTGATGCCGTTTGTCCCCGGCGCCGGTTAGGTTGGCGTCATGGCCGCGTCCAAGGGGAAGTCTCCGGCGATCGAGCTCGAGGTCGGCGAGCGGACGGTCCGGATCTCGAATCCGGACCGCGTGTACTTCCCTGCCCGCGGTGAGACCAAGCTGGACCTGGTCAAGTACTACCTGTCTGTCGGGGACGGCATCGTCAACGCGCTGCGCGAGCGGCCGTGCATGCTGCACCGGTTCCCCGAAGGCGTCGCGGGCGAGAAGGTGCACCAGAAGCGGCTGCCGCACGGTGCGCCGCCTTGGATGGAGACGGTCCGGGTCAAGTTCCCGCGGTACAACCGGACCGCCGACGAGCTCTGCGTCACCGAGATCGCGCATGTCGCGTGGGCGGTGCAGATGTCGACGGTCGAGTTCCACCCGTGGAACTCGCGCCGCGCCGACACCGAGAAGCCGGACGAATGGCGCATCGACCTCGACCCGATGCCCGACTGCCCCTTCGACCGGGTACGCCGGGTCGCGCACACGGTCCACGAAGTACTCGACGAGCTCGGCGCGGTCGGCTACCCGAAGACGTCCGGCGGCAGCGGCATCCACATCTACGTCCGCGTGAAGCCCGAGTACGGGTTCTCCGACGTACGGCGGGCCGCGCTCGCCTTCGCGCGTGAGGTGGAGCGACGCGCACCGGAGGACGTGACGACGACCTGGTGGCGTAAGGATCGTGATCCGCGACTGGTCTTCGTCGACTTCAACCAGAACGCCCGCGACCACACGATCGCGGCGGCGTACTCCGTCCGCGGCAACCCCGAAGGCACCGTGTCGACCCCGATCCACTGGGACGAGATCGACGATGTAAACCCGAAGGACTTCACGATCGCGACCGTCCCCCAGCGGTACGCCGAACTCGGCGACCTGCACGCCACGATCGACGACAACGTCTACTCACTGCAAACGCTGATGGAGTGGGCCGACCGCGACGACCGCGAAGGCGCCGAGGAACCACCCCCACCGGAGGAGTAGGCCCCCCGCCACTCGCCTGCGGACCTCTGCGACGCGCCACCCCTCGCCCGCGGACCTGCGCCGTTCGCCAACCCTCGCTAACGGACCTGCGCCACTCGCCAACCCTCGCTCGCGGACCTGCACCACTCACTAACCCTCGCTCGCGGACCTGCACCACTCACTAACCCACGGCCCCGCACGCCCCGCGCGGCTCTGCCCGCCTGCAAAAGCCGGACCCCACGCACTTGGTGAGTGCCACAGGTCCGCCTCGCGGATCTCCAGGCCATCACAATCACTCCAGACCGGGCGCTCCACGGTGCAGCAACGCCACCTGAGCACGATTGTGATGGCCTGGCGGTCCGCTAGCGACCCACCAACCCGTGGTGGAGCAAGCCCGTCAACGTGTCGATCGCGTCGTCGTCCGTGATTGTCTGGCCGTTCGCCGGGTTCACGACCAGCCACGTGTAGGCGAAGCCCTCCATCAGCGCGTTCATCGCCGAGATCGCGACCAGTGGATCGGCCGGCGGGTTCGGGAGATAGGCGAAGTGCTCGATCATGTGCTGGTCGTCGTCGGCCATGATCTGCTGCAGCCGCCGGCCCAGCTCCGGATCGACCATCGCGGCCTGTTTTACCGCGATCATCTCCGGCAGATGCGCCTGGTAGAACCGCCAGAACGCCGCCACGTGCCACCGGATCGCTGACCGCTTGCTGAAGTCCGGGTCGTGCCCGGCGACGTCCGCGATCGTCTCGTCCGCCTCCAGCAGCATGTCGCGCAGCAGCGCCTCGAGCAGCTCTTCCTTGCCGGCGAAGTGGTTGTAGAAGGACCCCGTCGCGCGCCCCGCGGCCGCGGTGATGTCGGTGATCTTCGTGTTCAGGTACCCGCGCTCGGCGAAGACCTCGCGCGCGGCCTGCTTCAGCGCCACTTCGGTCCCGGCCGCCCGCTGCCGGCGGCTCACCGTGTCGGTCACGAGCACCTCCTTGACACCGAACCCTAGCCACGTTCAAACTGAATCTAAATTCAGTGAATCACAATTCACCCAAGGAGACCACGATGAACGTCCTGATCGCGGGCGCCGGACCGACCGGACTGACCCTCGGCATCGAGCTGGCCCGGCGCGGCCTCGCGGTCCGGGTGATCGACAAGGCGACCGAGTTCTTCGACGGATCACGCGGCGACGGCCTGCAGCCTCGGACCCTGGAAGTCTTCGAGGACCTCGGCGTCCTGGACGACGTACTGCAGCAAGGCCGCTCGGTGCCGCTGATGAAGATCTACGTCGGCGGTCAACTCGTCGACGAACGCCGGATGGCGGACCCGGTCGAGCCCACTCCCGACATCCCGTACCCGAACGCCTGGATGCTCGGCCAGTCCCGCACCGAGAAGATCCTGCGGGACAAGCTCGCGGAGTACGGCGTGACCGTCGAACTGAACACCGCGCTCATCGGCTTCACCCAGACTGCGGACGACGTGACCGCCGAACTGTCCACCGGCGAGACCGTCACCGTCGACTACCTGGTCGGCGCCGACGGCGGCAAGAGCTTCGTCCGCAAGCATCTCGGGATCGCTTTCAAAGGGACGACCGACGAGTCGATCCAGATGCTGCTCGGCGACGTCGCGGCCGAGGGACTCGACCACGAGGTCGGGTACTGGTTCGGCGCCAAGGACAACCCGATGGCCGGTATCGCGATGACCCCGTTGTCCGGCGGCGATCAATTCCAGTTCGGCGCACCGCTCGACGGCGAGGACGCGGACACGTCGCTCGAGGGTTTGCAGGCCCTCGTCGACGACTTCACCGGCCCTGGTACGGCGAAACTCCGTGACCTCACCTGGTCGACCGTGTGGCGCCCGAACGTGCGACTGGCGGAGAGGTTCCGGGTCGGCCGGGTCTTCATCGCCGGCGACGCCGCGCACGTTCACCCACCGACGGGCGGTCAGGGCCTGAACACCGGCGTACAGGATGCGTACAACCTCGGCTGGAAGTTGGCCGACGGGCGTGAAGAGGTGCTGGCGACGTACGAGACCGAGCGTCGGACGAACGCGCTGCGCGTGCTCGGGATCAGCGAGGATCTGCTGCAGAAGCACGTCGACGGTGACGAGTCCGCGCTGGAGCGCGGCGAGAACACCCGCCAGCTCGACGTCTCGTACCGCGACCCGTCGGACACCCGCCCGCTCGCGAGCGGAGACCGCGCACCCGACGCGCCACTCATCGATGCCGCAGGCAACCAAGCGCGATTGTTCGAGCTGCTTCGCGGCCCGCACGAGACCCTGCTGCGGTTCTCCCCCACCACGCCGTCGACCCATCCGCACACGGTCGACATCACCACGCCGGAAGCCTTCGAGATCTACCACGCACAGCCGGGCGACGAGATCCTGATCCGCCCGGATGGCTACCTCGCTTAGGATTCAGCAGTGCAGACCCTGGACTCAGCCGCCGCCTACGAGCGTGCCGTCGCGCTGGCGACACGTGGGCGGCGTCAGATCCTGGGGATCACCGGGGCGCCGGCGGCGGGCAAGTCGACGTACGCCGAGCAGCTCGCGGCGAAGCTGACCGCCGACGGGCACAAGGTCGCCCTGGTCCCGATGGACGGCTATCACCTCGCGCAGTCGATACTCGACGAGCTCGGGCTCGCCGAGGTGAAAGGCGCGCCGCAGACCTTCGACGGCTTCGGCTTCGTCGCGTTGCTGAACAGGTTGAAGGAGTCACCGGACGAGCAGATCTGGGCGCCGCGCTTCGACCGCAGCATCGAGGACTCGATCGCCGCGAGCATCGGCATCGCGCCCGAAGTCACGCTCGTCCTCACCGAGGGCAATTACCTGCTCCTCGACGAGACCCCCTGGTCGGCGCTGCGCTCCTTGCTCGACCAATGCTGGTACGTCGAGGTTCCCGAAGCACTGCGTCATCAGCGACTCGAAGCGCGGCACCGCCTGTTCGGCAGGTCTCCCGAAGAAGCGCACGCGCGCACGTTCGGCTCCGACGAACGCAACGCGCACCTGATCGCCGCCACCGCGTCAGCGGCCGACGCGATCATTCACCTTTGACGGACACCCGGTCGATGAACGCGGCGACGCCGTCCAGGTAGAGCTGCAGACCGAAGTCGAAGTCGGCCTCGTTGTCCTCCTCGAAGGTCCCGACCTCGTCGAACACACCGGCCTCGACCGTCCGCGCGACGGCCGGATAGACCCGCGGGTCCGCGACCCGGCGCAGCGTCGAGCCGAAGCGCTGAAAAGCATCGGGGTTGTCCGCATAGCCGGCGGCCAGGTCGAACGCCATGCGAATCTCGCCCTGGACGTAGGTGATGAGCCCCATCACCACGCCGACCTTCGCCTCCTCCGGCAAGCCGGTGTCCGCCAGTACGCCGAGCGCGGAGTCGAACCAGGCGAGGTTGTTCGGCCCGGCGGGCGGACCCGAGATCGGCACCCGGGCGTACCAGGTGTGACGCCGGATCGCCGCCATTACGCCGTCCGCCCAGAACGTCAGCCCGGTCCGCCAGTCGATCCCCTCCGGCATCGGGTCCGGGCGTTCGAGCGCGGCGTCCGACATGATCACGAGCAGCTCGTCCTTGCTCTTCACGTGCCGGTAGAGCGCCATCGTCGAGTTGCCGAGCCGCTCGGCGACCCGGGCCATGGAGACGGCCGCGAGATCCTCGGCATCGGCGATCTCGATCGCGGCCCGGACGATCTCGTCCAGCGTCAGCGACGGCTTCGGTCCGCGCCGCGGGGCCTCCCGCAACCGCCACATCGCCGCGACGTCGGCCGGCAGCTCCTCGTTCTCCACCGGATCAGTTTAGGGCTTGCCGAGCCCTACTGCGTACCTGCTACGCTATTTAGCGTATCCAATACGCAGTAAGGAGGGGACAATGATCGTCGAGGCAACCGGACTCCGGAAGTCGTACGGCGCGACCGACGTGCTGGCCGGGGTCGACCTGAGCATCGAGGAGGGGTCGGTGCTCGCCCTGCTCGGCCCGAACGGCGCCGGCAAGACCACGACCGTGCGGATCCTGACCGCGCTGACCCGACCGGACTCCGGTACGGCGACCATCGCGGGGTACGACGTCCTGCGCGAGCCGGCCCGGGTTCGCGGGGTGATCAGCCTGACCGGGCAGTACGCCGCGGTCGACGAGAACCAGACCGGGCGGGAGAACCTGGTGATGGTCGGCCGGCTGATGCATCTCGGTCGAGGTCCCGCGCGACGGCGTACGTCCGAGCTGCTCGAGCAGTTCGGGCTCACGGCCGCGATGGATCGGCGCGTGAAGACCTACTCGGGTGGCATGCGGCGGAAGCTCGACCTGGCGATGAGCCTGATCGCCCGGCCGCGCGTGATCTTCCTGGACGAGCCGACGACCGGTCTCGACCCGGCCAGTCGGTCGGCGATGTGGGACGCGATCGTCGACCTGGTCCGCGACGGTACGACGATCCTGCTCACCACGCAGTACCTCGAGGAGGCGGACCGGCTGGCTGACCGCGTCGTGCTGCTCAACGAGGGCCGCAACGTCGCCAGCGGCACCGCGGACGCGCTCAAGACCCAGATCGGTGGCGAACGGATCGCACTGCGGTTCGCTGACGAGGTGCAGCTGCTCAAAGCGTGCGGCGTACTGAACGGTGTCGGCGATGGGCTCGTGCTGAACGTCCCGTCCGACGGTACGGCGACACACCTGCACCACGTCCTCGACGTACTGCGGGACAACGGACTGGAACCGGAGCGCGTGTCGTCCCACCGGCCGACGCTCGACGACGTCTTCCTCGCTCTGACCGCGTGAGAGGTTGCTGATGACACACCAGGGAGTTGTCGCCGCGTGCTCGGACGCGGCGACCATGATCGACCGCAGCGTCCGGCTGGCCCGGCGCAACGTCGACACGATGTTCGCTGCGGTACTGATGCCGCTGCTGATGATGGCGCTGTTCGTGTACGTGTTCGGCGGTGCGATCGACACGGGGACGCAGTACGTGAACTACGTCGTACCGGGGATCCTGCTGCTCACCACCGGGTACGGCGCCGCGTCGACGGCGATGGTGGTCGCGGACGACATGAACACCGGGATGATCGACCGACTGCGATCACTGCCGATCCACAGTTTCGCAGTGCTGACCGGACACGTGGTCGCGAGCGTGGCGCGCAACGCCACATCGACCGCAATCGTCATCCTCGCGTCACTGGCCATGGGGTTCCGACCGGCCGGCGGAGTGCTCGACTGGCTCGGAGTGATCGGTCTACTGCTCCTGTACGTCGTTGCGCTGTCGTGGCTCGCGGCGGGGCTGGGGGTGATCGCCAGGTCGGTGGAGTCGGCCAGCACGCTCAGCTTCTTCATGCTGTTCCTGCCATACCTCAGTAGTGCGTTCGTCCAGCCGGAGTCGATGCCTGCGTGGTTGCGGCCGGTCAGCGAGTACCAACCGATCACGCCGGTGATCGAAACCATCCGCAGTCTGCTGATCGGAACGCCGATGGGAAACAACGGCCGACTGGCACTGGCGTGGTGTTTTGGTCTACTCCTGTTCTCGATCCTGCTGGCGACATCGCTGTACCGGAGACGAACGAACCGCTGACCGGACTCGCTCCGAAAATGACCGGGTGTGACCCCTTCGTCGGGTTAACGTCAAAGTCCCCCCCAACGTGTGGTGGTCCCACTCCCCCCGGGACCCACACGGACGAGCGCCCCGGTCTTCGATCGGGGCGCTTTGTTTTCTTGCGGTTCGCGTGTGCTGCGGTGTCGAATCCGGGCCCTCTGGTTCGACGTACCAGTAAGAGCGACCAAAAGGAGAGGGTCAGAATGAACATCAGCGCAGACACCCGGACCATGATCGTCACCATGCTGGCCGAGGGGAGCCCGGTCTGGTTCGTGGCCGGCATGGTCAACATGCGAAGCCACGACGTGTACATGATCGGCCGCGAAGCCGGCTACCCGGACAAGGCCAGCCTGCGCCGAGCCGTCTGGGCCGCCCGGAATCGCGTACCGCAAGCCGCCTGACAACTCGTCCAGGTCGCTCACACCGCTGTCTGCCCCATGGAACGGGGGCGGGCAGCGGTTTTCGCTTGTTTAAGGTGTTTCCCGTGGACGACGTCAGTGTTGTGGACTACCACACGGCGGGCGAGCCGTTCCGGATCGTCACGTCGGTCGAGGTTCCGGGTTCGTCCGTGGCGGACCGCCGCGTGACGGCGCAGTCGTCCGAGGCGATCGACGCCGTACGGCGGTTGCTCGTCAACGAGCCGCGAGGTCACGCGGACATGTACGGCGGGTTCGTCGTACCGGGTGATGACGACGGCGCCGACTTCGGGGTGGTGTTCTGGCACAAGGACGGGTACTCCACGGCGTGTGGGCACGGGACGATCGCGCTGGCGACGTGGGCGGTCGAGACCGGTCTGGTCCAGGTTGCGCGTGACGGCGAGAGCGATGTCGTGATCGACGTACCGTCGGGGCGGGTCGTCGCTCGGGTGCGTTGTGCGGGCGGCGAGATCTCGAGCGTTGCCTTTCGCAACGTTCCGGCGTACGTGCTGCGTCGCGGCGTACCGGTGTCCACCGCGCGCGGTGAAGTGCTGGCCGACATCAGCTACGGCGGCGCCTTCTACGCCTCGGTCCTCGCATCGTCCGTCGGCCTGTCGGTGACCTCTTCGTCGTACGCCGACCTGATCGCGATCGGCCGCGAGATCAAATGGGCCCTCGACCCGGTCGCCGTCCACCCGACCGACCCGCGCCTGAGCGGCCTCTACGGCACGATCCTGTACGACGACCTCGGGGACGGACCGTCCGGTCCGCATCAGCGCAATCTCGCGGTCTTCGCCGACGGCGAGGCCGACCGCTCCCCCTGCGGCTCCGGTACGTCGGCGCGCCTCGCCCTCCTGCACGACGAGGGCCGGTTGCGGCTCGATCAGACGCTCCAGCACGACTCGATCGTCGGCACCACGTTCCTCGGCCGAGTCGTCGAGGAGACGCCCGCCGGCGTCATCACCGAGGTCATCGGCAGCGCCTTCCGCACGGGCACTGCGACGTTCACGCTGGATCCGCGCGACACGCTCGGCACCGGCTTCACGCTCCGCTGATGTCTCGTTTTGAGCCTGGCGCCCGGTGACTGTCGGGATAGCTTGGTGCCCATGATCTTCATTACCGCGAAGTTCCGTGTGAAACCCGAGCACGCCGCTGACTGGCCGTCCATCACCGCCGACTTCACCTCCGCCACCCGCGCCGAACCCGGTTGCCTCTGGTTCGACTGGTCGCGCTCACTCGACGACGCGAACGAGTACGTCCTGATCGAGGCCTTCGCCGACGACGACGCCGCGACCCACCACGTCACCTCGGACCACTTCAAGGCGGCCCAGCAGCACCTGCCCCCGCACCTGGTGGAGACGCCCCGCATCGTGAACTTCAAGGTCCCCCAGGACGACTGGTCGGAGCTCGGCGAGCTCGCGGTCAAGTAGCCCTCCCACCGCATAGGGTGATCAAAACGTGACCGATTGATCACCCAGCGTGGAGGGGTCTTGCTCAGGACTGCCATCGCCGCCGCAGGCTGCGCGGCCCTAGTACTCGCAGGCGTCTCCGCGGAGGCAACACCGCAGTCGAGCTCCATGAGCATCCAGGTGTGGCTGCAGCCTGACTTCGACGGCGCTCCGCGATTCGCTGCCGCGGTCTCGACGCCGGGCAGTCCTGAGTTCCACCACTATCTGAGCCCGAGCGCGTACACGGCTCGGTTCGGCCCGTCCGTCGCGACGGCCAAGGCCGTCTCCGACTGGCTGACGGCCGGCGGTCTTGAGGTGAAGGTCAGCGCCGGGCGCGACTATGTGACGGCGTCCGGGCCGGCTTCGGCCGTTGAATCGATCGTCGGCGTCGAGGGCGACACCCATCCGGCGTCGCTCGCTCCGGCCATCATCGGGGTCACCGGGCTCGGCAACTCCCACGCCTCCGCAGCGCAGACGTCACGAGTCGCACCGCCGACCTGCTCCTCCTACTGGGCGCAACATGTGGTTCAGGTCAGGCCGTCGTACCGCGGTCTGACCAAGGCCTCGCTCCCGATCTGTGGATACTCGGCGGGGCAACTCCGCGCAGCCTACGGAGCGACGTGGACCGCCACCGGCAAGGGGCAGACGGTCGCGATGACCGAGAGCGCCGCCCCGAACGCGATGTTCCAGACGCTGACCGAGTACGCGAAGCGGAACCACCTTCCGGCGCCGAAGCCCAGCCAGTACCGGGAGACCCACGTCGGTCAGAGCGACAGCTGCGGTCCAGCCCTGCGCAGCGCCGACCGCTACAACGACGAAGCCGAGATGGACTCCGAAGCCGTCTACGCGATGGCGCCCGACGCGAACCAGCTGATGGTCGTCGGAACCGGCTGCGACGAGGACCAGGCGCTCCTCAACGCGACACTCTCGGTCCTGATCGGCGACGGGCACCGCCCGAGCGCCTCGATCATCTCCAACTCCTGGCAGATCCCGATCGGCGATCTTCCGCCGAAGACCGTGCACGCCATCACCGTCCGCGCCGCGGCCGAAGGCGTCGGCCTCTACTTCTCCTCCGGCGACACACCCGGCCTCACGACCACCGCGTCCGACCCCTTCGTGACAGTAGTCGGCGGTACGACGCTGGGCCTCGGCGCATGGAACAACCGGGTGTTCGAAACCGGCTGGTCGAACGACACCGCGGTTCTCGACGGGGGCAAGTGGAGTGACCTGGGTGTCGGTGGTGCCGGTGGTGGGACGAGCCTTGATTATGCGCAACCGGCGTACCAGAAGGGCGTCGTACCGGCGTCGATGTCGCATGTGAAGGTGGGCGGGCGCACCGTGGTGAACCGCGCCGTACCGGACATCGCCGCCGTGGGCGACCTCGGCACCGGCATGCTCACCGGCTACACGAACGCGGACGGCCACTACCAAACCATGATCAACGCAGGCACCAGTTTGTCGGCCCCTTTGGTCGCTGGCCTCGTAGCTGACGCTCAGCAAGGCCAACACTCCCACTTCGGCTTCATCAACCCCGTGCTCTACCGCCTACACGGGACACCAGCCGTCCACGACGTCCTCCCCGTCACCAAGGCAACGCCACCGCTGAACCGCGCCACCTACACCCCAGCCAGCAACACAGACAGCGCCAGCATCGACGTCTTCGACTCCCAAAACCCCACCGACACCACCCAACTAACCGCCAAGGGCTACGACACCACCACCGGCCTAGGCACCCCCAACGGCCTCCCCTTCCTCCTCACCCTCCGCCTCGCCGCAAGCGGCAAGATCTAAACCTGTGAGCTGCGGGCCATGAGGCCTTGGTCGTCTACCCACCAATAGCCACCGGGCACCTCGGGAAGCCGGCCGGCGATCAATCGGTCGACGGCAGCCAGACCTTCGCGAGCCCAGGGAGCAAGCGCCGCAGGTGCCTCGATCGGCGGATCCACACCGACAGCGGCGGCGCGACGCAGAAACGCCGGGTCTCTGACCTCGACCAGGGCGTCGCCGGCGAGGCGGTTCTGGATGGGCGGAATCGCGCTGCGGATGAGTTCGACGATGCGGTCCTTCGTCACGTGGTCGTCCAGCGCTGCGTCCACAGCACCCGTCGCGCAAAGAGCGGCGCTGAGCGCCCACCGGTCCAGCATCGCCTCGAACTCAGGCTCGTTCGGGATCACCGGCTCAAGCTCCGCAACGAGCAGCGCGAGAACGACGCTCACCGCGGCATCGCGAGTCCAGAACGACTGCCCACGAAACTCGACCTTGCTCGTCCCCATGCCAGGAGGCTAGAACGCCACAGGCCCTTCCGGACAGCAGAACCCGCCCTGCAAACCGAACCGGACCCTCGCTCAACAACAAAACGAAGGCCCGGACCTGATGGTCCGGGCCTTCTTCCGTAGCGGGGGCAGGATTTGAACCTGCGACCTCTGGGTTATGAGCCCAGCGAGCTACCGAGCTGCTCCACCCCGCGTCGTTGTGTCTTTAGTTTAGAGGATCTGGGCCGTGCAACCAAATCGGCTCCCGGTGCGGTCATAACCCGTGTTCGCCGGACGCTCCGCGGCGTACCGTCCGGGTATGTCCCGACACGTCATCCGGCCGTTCGAGGAGGCGGATCTGCCGGCCGCGGCCGGTCTGCTCGCCGAGCGGCATCAGGAACATCGCAAGCGGCATCCCCTGCTTCCTGCGGACTACGAGGACGCTCGACTCGCGCTCGTCGAAGTGACAGCCGCCTGGGAGAGCGAGGGCGCGTCCGGCGCGGTGCTCGTCGAGGGTGACGAGATCACCGGCTACATCCTGGCCGCTCCCAAACCGTCCTCGATCTGGGGCCCGAACATCTGGGTCGAGTCCGCCGGTCACGCCGTACGTGAGCCGGAACACATCCGCGACCTGTACGGCGCCGCCGCGGCCAGGTGGGTCGACGACGGCCGGACCGCGCACTACGTGCTGGTGCCCGACGATCCCGAACTGATCGACGCCTGGTTCCGCCTCGGGCTCGGCTCGCAGCACGCGCACGCGGTCCGTCCAGTGCCCGACGCGCCGATCCCGCCGTCCCGCGATCTCGTCGTACGCCGTGCCGCGCGCGGGGACATCCCGGTACTCGCGGAGCTCGACCTCGCACTGCCTCGGCATCAAGCACTCTCGCCGGTGTTCTCGGCCGGTGAGCTGCCCACCCTCGAGGAGGCGCTGGCGGACTGGGAGGAGTCGATCGACGACCCGGACTTCGCGACGTTCGTTGCCGAGTACAACGGTCAGGTGATCGGGTCGTCGGTCGGGTGCTCGCTGGACAAGTCGAGTTCGCACAACGGTCTCGCCAAGCCGGACAACGCCGGTTTCCTCGGGTTCGCCGCCGTACTGCCGCGTGCTCGTGGGCTCGGCGCCGGCCGTGCGCTGGGCGAGGCCGTGCTGCAATGGTCGGCCGAGACCGGCTACACGTCGGTCGTGACGGACTGGCGGGTGACGAACCTGCTGTCGTCGCGGGCCTGGCCGCGGCTCGGGTTCCGGCAGACGTTCCACCGGCTGCACCGGTTGATCGGGTACTGACGGGCCGGTTGTCCACAGTTTCGAAAATCACCCGTCCGGACGAGGGGTGATCACTGCACCTTCTTGGGCACGAAAGGCGTCTCGCAGCGGGCGAGACGCCGCCGTACCCAGGAGGCAGCCATGTCGCGTTCAACGCTTCGTTCCCGAGTCGTGCCGTCCACCCGTCGTATCGTGATCGGGAGCGCAGTCGTCCTGGCCGCACTAGGGCTCTCGACGACCGTCCCTGCCTCAGCAACCGAGTTCGCACCGTCGGCGACGTACTCCGCCGCACCTCCATCGACCGAGCAAAGGGCTGACACCTTGGACGGCTTCGTGATCGAGAACCTTCCCGACGGCATCGGCGCACCGAGCGACTTCGAGTACGAGTGGGAGGACGTGTCCTTCAAGAGCCGGGTCTGGGAGACCGGCCCCGACGACGAGGGCGCGTTCAAGGTCGACCTGACGCTGAAGACGCTGCGCGGCGAGAAACTCACCGACCTCGAAGCCGTGAAGGACTTCCTCGTCGAGTACGAGGAGAAGGAGCCGGGCTCCTGGCAGCTCACCCCGGTGAAGGTCGGTGGGTACGACGGACTGTTCGCCGGCGACGAGGTGTTCTACTTCATCGAGCCGGGCGTGGCGGCCGAGGTGACGATCGATCACGACCGTTTCACCGACGAGGACGTGCTCGACACCGCGGCCGGGTTCCATCCGGAGAGCAACACCTGATGCCGTAGGCAACCAGGAGCTGGCGGCCGCAACCGAACGGGGGCGGCGACGCCGACTGCTGTCGGTGTCGCCGCCCCTGGAAGCGCCCCTGTGGCCCTGTGGCTCAGCCCGTGGGTGAGCTCGGTGGGCTCGATGGCGGCGTTGAGGACGCCGGTGGGCTCGCGGGTGTCGACGGACTGCCGGACGGTTTGGGTGTCGGGGTGGGCGTCACCACGGCTCCTGCAGCCACCGCCTTGTCGACCGCGGTCTTCATGTCGGTGACGGCCTTCTGGTAGCCGGCCAGGTCGCCCTTCTTGAGGGCGTCCTGTGCCCGACCGTAGGCGGCCTGCGCATCGGCAAGCGCCTGCTTGACCGTTGCGCTCTGCTGCGCCGGAGGTGTCTTCGTCCCGGGTGGTTCCTCGCCGGTATCGACGCTGGTGTTGAAGACCTTGGTCAGAGCTTCCTGCAGTGTCGAGCCGTAGGCGACACGATCACCGAACGACACGAGGACATAGCGCAGGACGGGATAACTACCAGGCCCACTGGTCCGCACCGAGTACACCGGCTGGACATAGAGCAGACCGCCACCGAGTGGCAACGTCAGCAGGTTGCCGTACTGCGCTCTTGCTCCGCTGTTCGGCTGGTTGATCGGGAGCAGCGCCTGTCTGATGCCCTCGTCGGTCTGGAACTTGTTGTAGACCTGCCCCGGACCAGGGATCTGCAGGTTGCCCGGCAATCGCAGTATTCGGAACTTGCCGTAGTCCGGGGACGTGGCCTCGGAATCCACGGCCATGAAGGCAGTCAGGTTCTCGCGTTCACCGTTCGGTACGTACACCGACGTCAGCGAGAACTTCGGATCGGTCTGACCAGGCATCCGCAACGACAGATAGAAGGGAGGCTGGCTGATATGCGTCGACGAGTCACCGCCCGACGACACCGCGGTCGGGTCGTCCGGGACACGCCACAGGTCGCTGTTCTGGTACCAGGTGCCCGCGTCCTGGACGTGGTACTTGGCCAGCAGGTCGCGCTGCACCTTGAACATGTCCTCGGGGTAGCGCAGGTGCGACATCAGCGCCGGCGAGATCGCCGACTTGGGCTTCACGGTGCCGGGGAAGGCCTTCATCCACGTCTTCAGGACCGGGTCGCTCTCGTCCCACGCGTACAGCTCGACGGAGCCGTCGTAGGCGTTGACCACGGCCTTGACCGAGTTGCGGATGTAGTTGATCTTCTCGCTCGGCTGCTGCGCGATCGTCCCGCGTCCCGTGGTGGTGTCCCGGGTGCTGACGTCGAGCGCGACCTTCTCGGAGTACGGGTAGTTGTCCGAGGTGGTGTAGCCGTCGACGATCCAGACGACCTGGCCGTCGACGATCGCCGGGTACGGGTCACCGTCGGGCGTCAGCCACGGTGCGGCCTTCTCGACCCGCTCGCGTGGCGTGCGGTCGTAGAGGATCTTCGAGTCAGAGTTCACCCGGCTGGACAGCAGGATGTTCGCATCCCGGAACTTGGTTGCGTAGAGCAAACGGTTGACGAAGGAGCCGACCTGGACGCCGCCCTTGCCCTCGTAGGTGTTCAGCGTCGGGTCGCCGCCGCTCTTACCTTCCGGGGTGTCGAGCTCGACCGGCGAGGATCCCTTAGGGCCGCCGACGATCGAGTAGTCCGGCGACTGCTCACCGAAGTAGATCCGCGGCTCGTAGTCACCGAGCTGACCGGTCGGCGGCAGGTCCTTCTCGGTCCAGACCGGCGTACCGTCCGCGGCGCGCTGGTTGCCGTTCGCGGCGACGACACCGTAGCCGTGGGTGTAGACGGTGTGGTCGTTGTTCCAGTTGCGCTGACCGGCCGGCAGCCGGTCGACCTGAACCTCGCGCACGCCGATGACGGTGTCGTTGACCTTCTGACCGATCTTGTACCGGTCGACGTCGAGATCCGTCGGGAACGAGTAGAAGCCACGCACCTGCTGGAGCTGCTCGAAGGTCGGCCCGATCACCGTCGGGTCGATCAGTCGGATCCCCGGGAGGACCTCGGCGTCCGCCGTCAGCTCGCTCGGCTTGGCCGTGGTTGCCGCCGGGTACTCGGTGATGTCGCTGTTCTCGAGCCCGTAGGCCTGCCGCGTTGCCTCGATGTTCTTGCTGATGTACGGCCCTTCCTTCACCGGCTCGCTGGGGCGCACCCGCAACTGCTGGAGCGCGGCCGGCCAGAGCGCACCGAGAAGGATCGCCGACAGGATCAGGACGACCGTGCCGACGCCAGGAAGCAGCCAGGTCCGGCGCACCACGTTGGCGAAGAACAACAACGCGCAAAGCACCGCGATGACGGCCAGGATCTCCTTGCTCGGCAGGATCGCGTTGTCACCGGTATAGGAGATACCTGTGAAAAGTCTGCCGTCGGAGGTCGTGAGGCCGAAGCGGTCCAGCCAGTAACTGAACGCCTTGAGCAGCACGAGCAGACCGAGCAGGATCGAGAACTGCACCTGCGCCGCGCCCGAGGCCTTCTGCCCCTTCGCGGACGGGCGGAAGCCGCCGTACAGGTAGTGGGTGATGATCGCTGCCACCAGCGACAGCAGCACGATCGAGTAACCGAAGCCGAGAAGGACGCGCAGCCATGGGTAGTCGAAGACGAAGAACGAGATGTCCTTGTGGAAGTGCTGGTCGGTGACACCGAACGGGGTGCGGTTCTTCCAGGCGAGGAAGACCTTCCACTCACCCGACGCGGCCGAGCCGCCGAAGATCAGCATCAGCCCCGCGACCACGCCGACGGCGATCCGGCCGTGCTGCTGCAGCAGATCGCCGTACCTCTCGAAGCCCGGGCTCGGCGACGGGGCGAGCGCGACCCGCGGGCGGGTGCGGAAGGCGACGATGATGTTCGCGACGACCGCCGCTGCCATCAGTACGCCGACGACCACGAAGAGCAGCACCCGGGTCCCGAGGACGGTGCTGAAGACCGAGCCGAAGTCGACGGAGCGGTACCAGAGCCGCTGGGTCCAGACGTCGGTGAAGACGCTGAAGAGGATCAACAGGACGATCAACGTGGCGATCGTCGGCAGCAAGGCGCGAGGGCGGCCGCCTGTTCGCCGCGTTTTTCGGGGCGGCTCGTCCGGCATGTCGTAGACGCCGTCGCTCATGGTCGCTTCTCCTCGTCGTCACCCTCGACCGCAACCCCCTTGCCCGGCCGGCTGCCGGACGAAGGTTCGAATGTCAATGACAGTACTTCGCACAGCGTGGGGACCAAGTCGACACCGGTCAGCACCGCACTGTCCTCGTCGTGGGCGCGGAGCCGGACAGCGCCGAACCGGTCACCCTCGCGGAGCACCGCGGCGACCATTCGGACCTCGTGCCGGCGCGGGTCGCTGCCGGCCAACTGGGCCAGCTCGGCGTCGGATTCGACGCTGGAGAGACCGGCTTCGGCTGCGGCCGGCAGCACGATCCGTTCGATCGCCAGCGCGCAGCCGGCGACCCCGTCGGGCCACTCGATCCGGCCGAGCGCGTCCGCCAGGTTGTCGTCCTCGAGGCCGCCGGGCAGTTCTCCCTGCGCGACCGGGGTGAGCGGCTGCGAAGCGTCGTCGGCGCCGAGCTGCGCGGCCAGGTTCGGCTCGGCACGGAGCAGTTCGGCGGTCGGGACCAGGGCGAACAACTGCGCGGGCTGGTCCCAGCCCGCGCTGCTCACGTGCTTCTCGATCTCGACCACCGCGCGACTGAGTGCGTCACGGGGCAGCGTGCCTACGGAATCCATGCCGGCCGATCATCCCTTCGGTTCGCCGGTACGTACGGGTGGCTCACTGACTGCACGACGGAACAGCTCCCTTGCCGCTGGTGACCGCCTGCAACGCGCTGATCGCGTCGGTCAGCGTGCTGATCTTCACGAGCTGGATGCCCTTCACGTCCGCTTGCAGCGCGGCTTCACAGTTCGGCGCCGGGACCAGGAACACCGTGGCGCCGTCGTTCCTGGCGCCGGCGATCTTCTGCTGGATGCCGCCGATCGCGCCGACCTGGCCGAGCGCGTCGATCGTGCCGGTGCCGGCCACGTGCTTCCCGTTGAGCAGCGGGCCCGGCGTCAGCTTGTCGTAGATCGCGAGGGCGAAGGCGGTGCCGGCGCTCGGGCCGCCGATGTCCTGACCGAGGTTGACGGTCACCTTCACCTGCGACTCGACGCCGATCGTGATCCCGACCATCGGCCGGGTCTCCTCGCCGGGAGTCGCGGCGGTCTTCAGCTGGACGGTCTGCTCGGCGGTGCCACGGCGGATCAGGAAGACGACGTTCTCGCCGACCTTGTGCTTGCGGACGAACTCACCGACCTGCGGGACCTGGGTCACGGTGTGACCGTCGACGGCCAGCACTATGTCACCGGGCTTCAGCTTGCCCTGGGCCGGCGACTTGTCGGCGACCGTCGACACCTTGGTGTGGAACGGCACCTTCGCAGCCTGCAGCGCGGCAGCCACCGCGCTGTCCTGGGATCCGGTCATCTCCGCAGTGTTCTGCTGCTCGACCTGGTCGGCGCTCTGGTCCGGCGGATAGATGATGTCGCGCGGGAACAGGTCGTGGTGCGGGTCGAGCCAGTTACGCATCGCCTGCGGCAGCGTCAGCTGCCGGTCCGGGGAGGTCACCGACACGGTCGTCAGGTCGAGCTGGCCCGAGGTCGGGAACGTCTCGTGTCCGGAGATCTCGATGACCGGCTTGTTCTTGGACGACGATCCCAGGGTGTCCTTCACGGGCCCGGGGCTGAACGAGACGAACGGCACGGGGAACGCGGTCACCAGCCCGAGCGAGACCACGAGCACGACGATCGAAGTGACCAATGTGGCGGTACGACGTGTCACGAACCCTGCCCTGCGATCTTGGTGGAGGCTGCCTGGTTACCAGCCTCGGCGGAGGCCGACCGGCCGCGGTTCTCGGTGAAGGCCGCCTGATGATTACGACGACCGAAGCCCCGGCGACGTTCCGGAGTGGCCCGTGGGCCGGGCGCCGCGAGGGCGGCGTTGAAGCGGCGGAACTCGTCGACCGAGGCGAAGGCGCCACCGGACCGGCGCGGCTCGCGGCTGCGCCAGCCGCGCCACGCCGCCCAGCACATCGCCAGCAGTGTGGCGGTCACTGGGAACGCCAGCCACGCCAAAACCTTCACAGGGCCACCTTCATGGGCCCAGCGTACGGGTCAGTGAGCGCCGACCCACTCGCTGCCACCGTCGCTGAAGTGCTGGTGTTTCCAAATCGGGACCTCGGCCTTGAGATCGTCGATCAGCCGCCGGCACGCCGCGAACGCGACATCGCGGTGCGACGCGGCCACCGCCACGATCACCGCGGCGTCCCCGATCTTGAGGTCCCCGGTCCGGTGGACCGCGGCCAGCGCAGTCACGGCCGGGTCGTCACAAACACGCTGCGCGACCTTCCGGAGGTGCTCCAGCGCGTCCGGATGTGCCTCGTAGCTCAGTCGGTCGACCGGCTTGTCGTGGTCGTGGTTGCGCACACTGCCGATGAACAGCGCAACCCCGCCCGCCGTCGGATCCGCGACGGCAGCGAGTACCTCGTCGCTGGACAACGCGCTGTCACGAATGTCCAGCAGCCTGATCGCGTCGCTCATCGGTTCCTCATTCCGGCCGTTTCCCCGCCTGCACAGCACACACCATCCCATCCCCCACCGCCCAATTCTCCCTCCCACCCTCCGATTCGCCCACATCCCCGCCTGCGCCACCCGGGTCGGCCGCGGCGTCCTGGCGTACCCGAGGGCTGCTGTGCGTGGCGTTCCGTGCACCAGGAGAGACTGTTGCCTTCCTCACCTACCTGGTACTGCACCGGTTCATCGCTCTGCCTGCGGCGAACACGGGCGGTGATGCGTTCACCGGGCGAGGAACTGGTCGACGGAACCAGTACGTTGGAGTTGTACGCCCCACCCGCACAGGAAGGCCCTCCGATGAGCGACGAACCGGACAACCCGGACAACCCGTTCAAGGGAACGCCGTTCGAGGCCATGTTCCAGCAGTTCTCGGGTGCGGCCGGAGCGGGCGGCACCCCGGACCTGAACGCGATCTTCGCGCAGGTCCAGCAGCTGCTGAGCGGCTCCACCGACGGCAAGCCCGTGAACTGGGACCTGGCCAAGGACATCGCCCGCAAGACCGTCTCCGCCGCCGGAGACCGGTCCATGACGGCCACCGACGGCGACCGGATCGCGGACGCGGTTCGCCTCGCCGAGCACTGGCTGGACCAGGCGACCACGCTGCCCGAGGTCTCCACGACGTCCGCGGCCTGGAGCCGCGCGGAGTGGGTGGAGAACACGCTTCCGGTGTGGCAGACGATCGTCGACCCGGTCGCGGAACACGTCGCCGGCGCGATGGGCAACGCGCTGCCCGCCGAGGCTCAGCAGTTCGCCGGGCCGATGGCCGGGATGTTGCGACAGCTGGGTGGCTCTGTCTTCGGTGCCCAGGTCGGACAGGGGCTCGGTGAGCTCGCCGGCGAGGTCGTGAGTTCCTCGGACATCGGGCTGCCGCTCGGACCGACCGGCCAGGCGATCATGCTGCCGGACAATGTCGCCAAGTTCGCCGAGGGCCTCGGGCTGACCGACGAGGACGTCCGGCTGTATCTGGCGCTGCGCGAGGTGGCGCACCAGCGGCTGTACGCGGGGGTGCCGTGGCTGCGGCAGCACCTGCTCGCCGCGGTCGCCGACTACGCGGCCGGGATCGAGGTCGACACCGGCAAGATCGAGCGTGCGATGGCCGACATCGACCCGCAGAACCCGGAGGCCATGCAGGAGGCGCTCGCGGGCGGTCTGTTCGAGCCCGAGGACTCCGAGCAGCAGAAGGCGGCGCTGGTCCGCCTCGAGACCACGCTTGCGCTCGTCGAAGGCTGGGTCGACGACGTCGTCCGCGAGGCCACGAAGGAGCGCATGCCCGCGGCGGTCCAACTGGCCGAGACGGTACGCCGCCGTCGCGCTGCCGGTGGGCCCGCTGAGCAGACGTTCGCAACTCTCGTGGGGCTCCAGCTCCGCCCGCGCCGGCTCCGCGACGCCGCCAACCTGTGGGCCGCCGTCCGTGACGCCCGTGGGGTGGACGGCCGCGACAACCTCTGGTCCCACCCCGACCTGATGCCGAGCACCAGCGACCTCGACGACCCGATCGGCTTCGCCCAGCACGCCGGCGAGCTCGCGAACATCGACATCACCGACTTCCTCCCGAAGGACGACGCTCCCGAAGAGCCGACACCCAAGGACGACGACGGCAACAACCCGGACAAGTAGCAGTCAGCGCGCCCCGGCACTCGAACCGGGGCGCGTCCCCTGCTTGGGCCGGGGCTCGTACCCCCGGTCAGGGTCCTCAGCGGTGGTTGTGGAGACTTGCGGGGTGCTTCATGGAGATGCGATCGAGGTCCTGCAGGGCTGGCGTGCGCCTGACGCTGAGCAGGAAGAGCTACGGCAGCACTATCTGAGGCACCTCGCGGCCCATCCCGATGGCATGTGGCGAGGCTGCCGTCCCGAGCACGTGACGGCTAGCGCGCTGCTGGTAGACGGCGCCGGCCAGAACACGCTCCTGACGCTGCACAAGACCGTCGGCCGGTGGCTCCAACTCGGCGGCCACTGCGAATCCGGCGACACCACGCTCACCGGCGCCGCGCTCCGCGAGGCCACGGAAGAGTCAGGTCTGCCGGAACTGACGGTCAGCCCCGAACCGCTACAGCTGTCCCGTCACCTGCTCGAGGCCGGCGGTTGCGCCGGGGCGTACCACCTGGACGTTCAGTTCCTGGTCACCGCGAGCACGAACACGGCGTACGTCGTCTCCGAGGAATCCCACGATCTCGCATGGTTCCCCTTGAACGCCCTCCCGGCCGACACCGACCCCAGCGTCCAAGCCCTAGCCGCCCGAGCCCGCAAACACCTCACATCCAGCTGACCCGTTCCCTCAGCCAGAACCCGTCACCACCGCGTCGACCAACGCGAGGCAGTAGTACCCCGGACATGACCGCACATCCGTGGGCCGACCCGAACTGACCGGCCCACCTCACACCAAACCCCGCAGTCCCCACCCCCTGCTGCCCCCCAGCACCTCGTCCCGCTGGCACTGCATCCCCGCTTGCGCTGTCCCCGTGATTGCCCCCGCGATGCCGCCCCGCCTGTGCCGCGCCCCGCACTTGCCTAGCTTGTACTGCATCCTGCTTGTGCTGCGTCCCGGTCTGGTATCGCGCCCCCGGTTGGTACCGCCACCACCCCAGATGCTGCGTCCCCGTTGGCACTGCATTCCTGCGCGTACCGCGATCCCCCGTGCTCGCTGCGGACTCCGTCGTGCTGCGTCCCCGCTGCATTCCGTCCCCGTGTACGGCGTACCCCGTGTGCTGCTTCGCCTGTGGTGGGTGTGTTGGTGCAGTCCCCCGACTGCGACATCCCACCGGATCCCCCGTGCGATCCCCCGTCGTGCTGTCCCTGGTGGGCCGCATCCCCCCGATGCGGCCGACAGGGGGAGCTGATGTCGGGTGCCGCCCCTGAACGGCATCGGCGATCAGCTGGGCTTCCCCGAAGTTCCCCGCTGCATGGTGAACGAGCCGGGAGGGAGAAGGTGACGCGTCAGGAGTGACGAAGAAGGGATCTTGTCGCGTCCCATCCTTCAAGGCCGGGATCCAGTCGCGGTATGTCAGCATTCGATCGCAGACGGTGCCATCCCGGGCCTGTCGCAACCGCGTGACGGCGAGGCTTGTGCGCTTCCAAGACCGACAGAGGTGTGTCGAAGGTAGGTGCGAGGTCGGCGATCCAGTTCGCGACGGGACGCTTGATTCCGATCGCGGCCAGGGAACCGTCTTCGGCAGGGGTGACCGCGATGTCGGCGTGGCTCAGCGCGCGGAAGAGCTTGCCGATGAGCAGTCCCGGCAGATCAGGTACGTCGTGCGAAACCGCGACGACCGCCGCAGCCGGACCGACGACCTCCACCGCGTGCAGGATCGGCCGGTCCCCGTCGACGGCGTACGTCGGCGTGCCCGGCCAGGTCAGTGCGCTGACCTCGGCCACCGCGGACTCGTCACCACCAGCGACCGCGACCGCTGTCTCGACGCGATCGAGCGCGGCGACCACCTCGTACGTGTCCTCGGCAAGCGCCAACCGCCAAGCCTCCGGATCCCGCCCCGGCGGAGCCCACGACCCCGTGGCCGGCACGACAACAATCACAACTCGCCGGTCCGCCACCTCAGACCGAGCAGCCGTTTCAAGGCCCTCGCCTGCCTCGAGATCGGGGCGGTCTGGGTTGGACGCACCTGGTGCGCCAGTGGTGGTCATGCGGGAGTGCTCACGTGGTCGTAGGTGGTGCGGGCGGCGGTGACCTGCGGCATATGGGTTTCGGCCCAGGTTTTGATGGCGGCGATCAGCGGCATCAAGGTGTGGCCGAGTGGCGTGAGCTCGTAGTCGACGCGGACCGGTACCGACGGGGTGACCGAGCGAGTCAGTAGCCCGTCACGCTCCAACGACCGCAGCGTCTGGGTGAGCATCTTCTGGCTGACGCCGGCGATCCGACGGGACAGGTCGGAGTACCGCTGTGGTCCGTTGGCGAGTGCCGTGAGTACGAGGGTCACCCATTTGTCGCTGATGCGGTCGAGGAGTTGGCGCGCGGGGCAGGTGGCCAGGAACGCGTCGTACTCGCGGGCCGCCTCTTCTCGGCGTTGCGCTGCGGTGCGGGTGGGCATGGCTCTCCTCGTCGTGCGGTACGTACTCCGAAGTGCGTACTTCCCAGAAGAGAGTAGCTCTCCGAGAGTGGGCTCAACCCCAAAACAAGGAGAGAGAACACCATGCGTGCACTGGTTGCCCGTCGGCTCGACGGACCCGAGGCGATCGAGCTGATCGAGACCGCCGTCCCCGAGCCGGCTGCCGGTCAGGTACGGATCAAGGTCGCCGCAGCAGCAGTCAATCCGGTGGATGTCGCGGTCAGCATCGGGCTGCCGATCGAGTTCGGTCTGACGGCCGCCCGCAAGCAGTTCGGCCTCGGCTGGGACGTGGCTGGGACTGTCGATGCCGTCGGCCCCAATACACAGCTGCAGATCGGCGAGGCCGTGGTCGGTGTCGCGGACCTGCTGGGCCGGGCACTCAAGACGCATGCCGAGTACGTCGTGCTGGATGCGGACGCGACGGTCCGGGCCCCCGAAGGTCTGGAACTGGTGCAGGCGGCAACGTTCGGCCTCAACGGGCTCACGGCATTGCAGGCGATCAAAGCGCTGCAGCCCGGCGCCATATTGGTGACCGGAGCGGCAGGCGGAGTTGGTCGCAGCGCCGCCGAGATCGCGAAGCATGTCGGGATGACGGTGATCGGCAGCGCGCGCTCGACTGACAAGGAACAGTTGCGCGGAGTCGTCGACCACTTCGTCGACGCGGCGGACAACCTGGCCGACGCCGTACGTCGGATTGTGCCCGCCGGCGTGGATGGCCTGGTGGATGCCGCGGTGGTCGGCGTCGGCGCGCAGGAGGCCGTGCGTAACGGTGGGCGGCACGTACATCTGCAGGGAGGTCCGCGGCCGCCGCACCTGCGCGGCATCACCGTCACACAGCTGCTCGTTCGCGCCGATCAGGCCGATCTGCAGGAACTGACCCAGCTCGTCGAAGCAGGTGTCGTCTCGACGCGAGTCGCCGGCACGTACCCGCTCGAGCAAGCGGGGCTCGTCTACAAACGGGTTGCCGAAGGCGGCGTACGCGGTCGCCTCGTCCTCGTGCCTTAACAGCCCTAGGCAGGGATGCCGAGCTCCGGCTTGATCAGCCCCAACCGCATCGCGGCCATGATCGCGTTCGCACGATTGGTCGCACCAAGCTTCTCGTACACACGGGACACGTACGTCTTCGCAGTCGACAGACTGACGAACATCGTGGCAGCCATCGCCGGGACCGAGAGACCGGTCGCGAGCAGCGACAGGACCTCGAGCTCACGCGGGCTGAGCGCCAGGCCCGCGGGGTCGACTCGGTCGGGGCCCGATCTGCGAACTGTCCGCGGCGGGCCAGGGCGCGCCCGAGACCGGTGGCGGTGAAGGAGGCGGCCGCGACCGCGGCGTGCCGGATCGCTGCGAGCACCTCGGCGTTCGGAGCGGTCTTCTCGACGAAGGCGGAGACGCCGGTCTCCAGCGCTCGGAACAGTATGTCGTCACCGGCTTCGGCGGTGAGGACCACGATGCCCAGCTCGGCGTGCCGATCGCGGAGTTGCCGGGCGAGCTGGAGACCGTCGGCGTCCGGCAACGCGACGTCGAGGACCACGACGTCCGGCTGCGTGGAGGCGACGAGTGCCAACGCCTCGGACGCGAGTCCGCATTCGTCGACGATCGCGATGCCGGCACCGGCGCCGACGAGTCGCGCCAATCCGTACCTGGTCAGTGTGTGGCCGTCGATGACGACGACGGTGATCGAGGTTTCCATGACTGCCCCCAGTGCAATCCCGCCGTGACTCATCCGCCCACTGGGTTCGAAGTCACCTTCTGCCACCATGATCGACTGGGGCCTACAGCCCGTTACAGAAGCCCCGGAGATGCTTTCCAATTGCTTGGTCCCCGAGTTTCGTGGTCCGCTGCCGGTCACAGGAGGGCCGGTAGGTCTCGGCTGATCAAGCCGCGCTGCAGACCGAGCATCAGCGCCTGCGCCCGATTGGTCGCGCCGAGCTTCTCGTACACCCGCGAGACGTAGGTCTTCGCGGTCGAGTGACTCACTTGCAACGTGGTGCCTATAGCAACGACGGGCACACCCCGCCCGAGCATCTCGAGCACTTGGGACTCCCGCGGACTCAACGGCGAACCGCCTCCGAGTGGCAGAGGCCTGGGAGCCGGCGTACTCACGGATGCCCGACGACGGGCGATAGCCGAACCCAGGCCGCTCGCGATGAACGAGCCCGCTGCGACAGCGGAGTGCCGGATCGCGACCAGGCCCTCGACAGCCGGGGCCGTCTTCGGAACGAACGCGGAGACGCCGATCTCCAACGCCCGGAAGAGAACGTCGTCCTCACCGTCGGACGTGAGCAGGACGATGCCGAGCTCGGGATGCCGGTCGCGCAACTCCCGCGCGAGAGACAACCCGTCGCCGTCCGGCAGCGTGCTGTCGAGGACGACGACATCGGCGCGCTCGAGAGCGACAGCCGCGATCGCTTCGGATGCGAGGCCCGTCTCCCGAACGACCGACATGTCGGGCTGCGCAGTCACCAGTGGCGCAGCCCGTCGCGCGACAGCGTATGACCGTCGACCACAACGATGCGGATGTGATTACTCAAATTCAATCTCCCCGTGACGCCGTTACCCTAGGTAACAGGCGGAGGGGTCGACCAGGGACTGAGGACCCTATTTCGGGAGGCGCCGGGTCCTCAGCACCTACGCCGTCGGTCGGGGTTCGCCGGGTGCCACGGACAGCTGGACGTCAGCCCAGGGCAGACAGGAGGCGGAGGGCTACCTGGATGTCGAGGGTGTGGTTCGGGGATTGCCAGCCGTCGCCGAGGAGGGCGGTGACGCGGTCGAGGCGTTGCTGGACGGTGTTCGGGTGGATGTGGAGCGAGGTGGCGGCGCGGGTGGGGCTTTGGCCTGCGGCGAAGTACGCGTGCAGGGTGCCGATCAGGTCGGTACCGCGCTGCTCGTCGTAGTCGAGGACTTTGCCGAGCACGTGCTGCACGTGGGTACGCACGTCAACGTCGGATGCCCCGACCAGACCCGCCACTCCAAGGTCATCAGGGGTGGCGGACTCGCTGGTGCGCCCCAGACGAAGCATCGTGGCGACCAGACGAGCCGCCTGACGGTGCGCCTCGACGAGCGGCTCACCCCACGCCGCAGGGCCAGTGACCGCGATGGTGACCCCAGTGCGCTTGGCCAGCTCGGACAGGTCGCGTGCCGCGGTCACAGGAGTAGTGCGAGCGAACAGAAGCACCAGATCCCCGCCGTACGGACCAGATAGCACCAGCCGGTCCTCCAGTGGAGCAGACAGGCGAGCGCGTACGGCGGAGTGGTCGCCACGGCACACGGCGATGACCAGGCGGTCGTGACGGTGGTTCGGTGCGAGCAGCCGGAGTCGATCGGTCAGTGTGCGCGGATCGGCGCTCCCGCTGAGTACGTCGGCCAGGAGATCCGCCTGCGCTCGCTGCGACTGCTCCGCGGCCTGCCGGCGGAACAGCAGAACCAGTGCGGTCACCACTGCCGCCCGTTCGACAATGCGCTGGTCCGCACCGGACAGGTCGTCGACACCGCCGATGACCAAGGCACCGAGCCGTTCGCCCTTGGCCGTCGCGGCCACGACCCAACAGTCACCGATCCGGGTCAGGCGGCCAGACTCCGAGTCCTGCCAAGGCACTGCCGTATCTGGTGGGCTGCCAGCCATTGCCAGCTCGTTGCCGACGGCGTCGACCAGTACGACCCAGACATCGAGCAGCTCGGCCAGCGCGGCAGCGACCGCGTCCACATCCCCACCGGACAAGACGATCCCGGCGAACCGGTCGTGTGCTGCGGCAGCATGCTCGACACCGGCATGCGCTGCGGACAGCTGGTCCAGCGCGGCCGCAGTCTCGGCCGCGGCGCGGACCTGTACCAAGGTCACCGCGGCTAGAGCGGCGAGGGAACCTAGTAGTGACACCTCGTCGTGGCTGAACGGCCGCATCGTCCGGTTGGACGCGAACAGTACGCCGACGAACGCGCCGTCGACGATCAACGGCGTACCGCAGATCGCGACCAGGCCCTCGTCCCCTACCGCGTGGTCGATCGTCACGGTGTGCCGGAAACGCTGGTCCGACGGGTAGTCGGCGGTCCAGTAGGGCTTGTGGGTCTTGGCGACCAGACCGCCGAGTCCGGCCCCGAGCGGCAGCCGGACCTGCTGGAACTCCGCCGACACCGACCCGTCGGTCGCCCGCATGTACGTGTCGCCGCGCGCGTCGTCGTACAGCGTCAGGTAGGCGACGTCCACGCCGATCAGGCTGCGGGTCCGGTGCACGATGGTGTCGAGCACGCCGCCCGGGTCGCGCGCCGAGGCGAGCTCCCGGGCGACGTCGACCAGGGTGGAGAGCTCTGCCTCGCGCTTCTTGCTGGCATCGATGCCGGCCCGGATGCGCAGGGCGAGGTCACGGGCCACCGCGTCCTCGCCCGCCGCCCGGGCCAACTCGCTCCCGGGCGCATCCTCGGCCAGCAGCCGCAGCAGCTCCTCCATCCTGGGGATGATGCCACCTAGAGGGTGGTCAGGTCCCGCTTGTGCGTTTCGGAGTACGACGTCACCGCGATGATCGAGATGACCGCGCAGACCGCCACATAGATCGCGATGGCGTACCCGGAGTCGTACGCCTTGAGCAGTGCGACCGCGATGAACGGCGCCAGACCACCCGCGATGATCGACGCGAGCTGGTAGCCCACCGAGACACCGGAGTACCGCACGCGCGTCCCGAACAGCTCGGTGAAGAAGGACGCCTGCGGACCGTACATCGCTCCGTGCAACACAAGCCCGACTGTGACGGCCAGGGTCGCCAGCGCGAAGTTCTTAGTGTCCACCAGAGCGATGAAGAGGAAGGACCAGATACCGACACCAACCGCACCGACGAGGTACACCGGTCGCCGGCCGACCCGGTCCGACAGTGCACCCCACAGCGGGATAGCGCAGAAATGCACCGCGGCGCCGATCAGTACGGCGTTCAGCGCGAAGGACTTCCCCATCCCGAGGTGCTCCTTGGCGTACGTCGCGATGACGATCGTGAAGATGTAGTAGCTGACGTTCTCCGCCATCCGCGCACCCATCGCGGTCAGCACCTCCCGCGGGTACTTCGTCAGCACCTCCATCAACGGCAGCTTGTCCTCAGGCTGCTGCTTCGCCCGCGCCTCCTGGAACACCGGCGACTCCTCGATCCGCAGCCGCACCCACAGCCCCACCAGGACCAGCACTGCGGACAGCAGGAACGGAATGCGCCAGCCCCACGAGTTGAACGCCGCATCCGACTGGAACGCAGCCAGACCAGCCAGTACGCCGTTCGCGATCAGCTGACCCGCCGGAGCACCGGCCTGCGGCCACGACGCCCAGAAACCACGCCGCGCCGGGTCACCGTGCTCCGACACGATCAGTACGGCGCCACCCCACTCGCCACCGAGCGCGAAGCCCTGGATGAGCCGCAGTACGGTCAGCAGGACCGGAGCCAGTGCACCGACCTGCGCGTACGTCGGCAGCAGGCCGATGGCGAACGTGGCGAGCCCCATCATCAGCAGCGACAGCACGAGCAGCTGCTTGCGGCCAAGCCGGTCGCCGAAGTGCCCGAACACCACGCCGCCGATCGGACGGGCGAAGAAGCCCACCGCGAACGTGGCGAAGCTCAGCAGGGTCCCGGTGAGTTGCTCACCTTTCGGGAAGAAGAGGTCGCCGAACACCACCGATGCGGCGACCCCGTAGAGGAAGAAGTCGTACCACTCGACCGTCGTACCGACGAGACTCGCGCCCACCACCCGAACGATCGACGTACGGGTGCGGACCGGTTCTGTAGCTGTCATTTTGGGCGGCTCCTGAATTAGTGGGCGGTCCAGCCGCCGTCTAGTACGAACGAGCTCCCCGTGATGGAGGCGGACGCGGGGCCGCACAGCACGGCCACCAGCTCCGCCACTTCGGCCGGTTCGATCAGTCGCTTCACCGCGACCGGCTCGAGCAGGACCTTGTCCAGCACCTCTGACTCGGACAGGCCGTGCGTAGCGGCCTGGTCCCTCAACTGCGCGGTGACCAGCGGAGTCCGGACGTACGCCGGGTTCACGCAGTTGCTGGTCACTCCGTGCGCCGCACCCTCCAGTGCGACCACTTTGCTGAGTCCCTCGAGCCCGTGCTTCGCAGCGACGTACGCCGCCTTGAACGGACTCGCTCTGAGGCCGTGGACCGAGCTGATGTTCACCACGCGGCCCCAGCCGGCGCCGTACATGTGTGGGAGCGTCTGGCGGATCAGCCGGAACGGCGCCTCCAGCATCAGCCGGAGCAGGTAGCTGAACCGCTCCGGTGGGAACTGCTCGACCGGTGCGACCTGCTGGACGCCGGCGTTGTTCACCAGAATGTCGACGTCGACCGGCAGGTTCGCCAGCCCTTCCAGGTCGGACAGGTCGGCCACCACCGTCTCGACGCCCTCCAGCGCGTCGAGACCGGCCTGGTCGAGGTCGACGGCCACGACGTGCACGCCGTCCGCTGCCAGGCGTTGGGCGCACGCGGCGCCGATACCGGACGCGGCGCCGGTGACGAGGGCTCGACGGGTCTCCATGGCGGACGACTGTAGGAATCCGGCCGAGTCGGCACTATGGGATGGGACCACACATCCAGGCGGCAAGCTGTAGTCCGGATCACCATCTAGGCGTGGTCGCGTCTATCGAACCAGCGGATCGTCATAGATCGACCTATTGTTGAATCATGGTCGATATCGAGCAGCCGAAGCAGAAGGCTGCCGGCGTGCCCGCCGTGCTGTCGTCGTTCAAGTTCGGTCTCCGTGAGATGGGTGCGGTCCGCAGCGGCCGCGTCTTCCTGAAGATGAACCAGGACCGCGGGTTCGACTGCCCCTCCTGCGCGTGGCCGGACCCCGAGCACAAGCACACCGCGGAGTTCTGCGAGAACGGCGCCAAGGCGGTCGCCTGGGAGGCGACCCGCAAGCGGGTGCCGCGGGCGTTCTTCGCGGAGAACTCGGTCGAGGACATCCACCGGATCTCCGAGTTCGACCTCGGCAAGCTCGGCCGGATCACCGAGCCGATGCTGCTGCGGGCCGGCGCCACGCACTACGAGCCGGTCGGGTGGGACGAGGCGTTCCAGGTCGTCGCCCGGCACCTGAAGGCCCTCGCCGACCCCAACGACGCCGTCTTCTACACCTCCGGCCGGACCAGCAACGAGGCCGCGTTCCTGTACCAGCTGTTCGTCCGCGCGTACGGCACCAACAACCTGCCGGACTGCTCGAACATGTGCCACGAGTCCTCGGGTACGGCGCTGTCCCGCGTGATCGGCAGCGGTAAGGGCGCCGTCACGCTGAAGATGCTCGAAGAGTCCGAACTGATCGTGATCGTCGGGCAGAACCCGGGCACCAACGCGCCGCGGATGCTCACGCACCTCGAGGTCGCCAAGCGCAACGGCGCCGACATCGTCGCGGTCAACCCGCTGCCCGAGCCCGGCCTGATGACGTTCATGAACCCGCAGAAGCCCCGCGGCCTGGTCGGCAAGGGCACGCCGCTCGCCGACCAGCACCTGGGGATCCGGATCGGTGGCGACCAGGCGCTGTTCCTGGCCCTCGGGCACCTTCTGCTCGAGGCCGAGGCGGCGAACCCGGGCACCGTCCTGGACAAGGCGTTCGTCGATTCGCACACCAGCGGGTTCGAGCTCTACGCGAAACACAACACCGAGCTGGACTGGGACGCGGTCGAGCTGGCCACCGGGCTGCGCCGGGCCGAGATCGAGGAGCTGGCGCAGCGTTTCATCAAGTCCAAGGCGACCGTGATCTGCTGGGCGATGGGGCTGACGCAGCACCGCGAGGCGGTCGCGACGATCAGCGAGATCGTCAACGTGCTGCTGCTGCAGGGCAACATCGGCAAGCCGGGCGCCGGTCCGTGCCCGGTGCGCGGTCACTCGAACGTCCAGGGTGACCGCAGCATGGGGATCTGGGAGAAGGTGCCGGACGCCTTCCTGGACCGGCTCGACCGCGAGTTCGCGTTCACCGCGCCGCGCGAGCACGGTATCGACGCGGCCGCGACCGTGAAGCGGCTGCGGGACGGTGCCCTCCGGGTGTTCTTCGCGATGGGCGGCAACTTCGCGTCCGCGACGCCGGACACCGAGGTCGTGCATCGGGGCCTACGTGCGTGCGATCTCACCGTGCACGTGTCGACCAAGCTGAACCGGTCGCACACCGTCACCGGGCGGGAGGCGCTGATCCTGCCGACGCTCGGGCGCACCGACCACGACCACACCGCGGCCGGTCCGCAGTCCGTGTCGGTCGAGGACTCGCAGGGCGCCGTACACCTGTCGAAGGGGAACCTGATCCCGCCGGCGCCGGAGATGAAGTCCGAGATCGGGATCGTGTGCGGGCTGGCGCAGGCAGTCGTACCGGAGATCGGGCAGATTCCGTGGGCGGATTTCGCCGACGACTACAGCCTGGTCCGGCAGCGGATCGGGCGGGTCGCGGACGGGTACGAGAACTACGAGGACCGGTTGCGCGAGGGCGACGGCGGGTTCCTGCTGGCGCACGCGGCGCGCGACAAGCGCGAGTTCCGGACGTCGGACTCGCGGGCGCAGTTCACCGCGAACGACCTGACCTGGTTGCCGACGGCACCTGGTCGGCTGCTGCTCCAGACGCTGCGCAGTCACGACCAGTTCAACACCACGATCTACGGCCTCGAGGACCGCTACCGCGGCATCCACGGGACCCGCGACGTCGTCTTCGTGAATCCCGACGACCTGGCCGAGCTCGGTCTGAAGGACGGCGGGTACGTCGACATCGTCAGCGAGTTCCAGGGTGTCGAGCGACGCGCGTCGCACTTCCGGCTGGTCTCGTACCCGACGGCGCGTGGTTGCGTCGCCGCGTACTACCCGGAGACGAACGTCCTGATGTCGGCCGACGACCTCGCGAAGGGCAGCAACACTCCGGTCGCGAAGGGCCTGACCGTCAGGCTGGAGCCAGTCGCTTCCTGAACCACGGCTGCAGAAGAGCGAGTACGGCGGCGACCGCGGCGGTCGTCAACCACAACCCGGTCGGGCCCGTGGTCTTGAGCAGCTGGGTGACGGTGAGCGGGGCGATCGTGGTCGCAATGCCCCAGCTCAGGCCAAAGACGGCCAGGTAGCGGCCGCGCGCTTCGTCGGGCGCGAGGCCGGAAGCCTGGGTGAGGTAACGGGTCAGCAGGAACAGGTCGCCGAGGCTCCAGAAGATCGAGGCGCCGACGAAAAGCACCAGGTTGTGGGCCAACGCGGTGACGACCAGGCCGATGGCGACCAGGACATAGCCGATCGCGATCGACCGGAAGTCGTCCAGGTTCTGCACTCGCAGCAGGCGCTGCGCGGCGATCAGGGTGACCGCGGAGACGGCGAGGATGATGCCGGTGCCGGACTTCGGGAGTCCTTGCTCGAGCAGGGTGAGCGGCAGGCCGATGATCAACTGCATGTAGATCGTGGCGAACATCGTGCCGCCCGCGAGGAGCAGGAGCAGCCGTCGATCACGCCAGGCCGAAGCGGCCGGAGCTTGGTCCTTCGGGTGCTCTCGGCGTACGTCGGCCGGTAGCGCGAGCGCGACCAGGATCGCGCAGGACAGACAGGTGATCGCGTCGGCGACGAACAGCCAGCGCAGGTCCCAGTGGCTGATCGCGGCGGCGAGCAGACCGGCGAGAACGCCGGCCGCCGCAAGCGCCGCGCTGTAGAGGCCGTAGGCCGCAGGGCGGTCCGCCGGTTCGGTGACGTCGGCGATCATCGCCTGGCTCGGCGGCTCGTAGATCTCGAACGCGAGACCGAGCAGGACCGTGGCCAATACGGCGGACCACAGCGCGTGGCTGAGGGCGATCCAGAGTTGAGCGACCGCGCAGCCAGTGAGGCCGAGGACGATCGTGAGCCGGCGGCCGAGGCGGTCGGCGAGCTGGCCACCGAGCAGGCGGGACGGGATCGTCGCCGCGCCGAAGACCGCGAGGATCACGCCGGTCTCGGCGAGCGACGCGCCGAACTCGACCGCGAGCACCACGCCCAGGAACGGCAGCGTGAACGCGCCGATCCGGTTGACCGCCCGGGCGACGACCAGGATCCACACGGTCGGCGACACCCCGCGCCAGGGCGCGGTCACCGTGCTCGCAGCGCTCACGACGTACCTCCATGACTGTCTAAGTGGCTATGATCGGTCACGCAAGCTTGAGATTACGGAGGTGAAGCGTGACTGGTCAAGTGTCTTTTGATAGTCATGCCCGCAGCGTGCTGGCCGCGTCGGTCGAGTACGTGAACCGGCTGACGTCCGGGTACGCCGGAGGTGTAGCGTTCCATGCTCCGCCCGACACACCCGAGGCGGTGACGGAGGCGGTCGCCGAGGCGCTGACCGCGATCGGCCATCCGCCGAAGTCGGTACCGGTCGACGACGCACGGCGACTCGTGCGGCTCGCGGGCCGAATGCGGGTCGTGTTCGAGGCCGCGAGCTCCGGCGAGCTGGACGCCGCCGCGACCGAGATCAACGCGCTGCTGCTGGACACCAACGCCCGCCCGCAACTCGACCGCGGCCGGGACCGCCCGTGGAGCCTGCATTTCCACGGCCCGGACGAGCAACTGGCCAACGGGTGGGCCGCCGGCTGCGCGGCTGGTCTCGCGCTCGCGGTCGGTAGTGATCTAGCCGGACGCTTGGGTCTCTGCGCGGCGCCCCAGTGCGACCGGGTTTTCGTCGACGTGTCGAAGAACGGTCAGCGGCGCTTCTGTTCGCCGCAGTGTCAGAGCCGGGTCAAGGCCGCCGCGCATCGAGCCCGTCAGCAGGCCGCGGCCGAGTGAGTGTCGGGTTCGCCGGATCCTCGTTGCCGACGACGAGTTGGGCCCGATCGGCCGGGCGGACGTCGTCGACGTACATTCGCTCACCCGGGATGTAGCGGTTGCGGTAGCGCTCCTCCGCGGCCTCGGCTGACGCCATCCACGCTTGATCGCGCGCGGCGCCGCGGCGCAGTACCGTCTCGAAGTCGATGTGGACGTAGATCCGCAGGTCCCACCCATCGTCGAGTTCCGGTCGTTGCAGGAAGCAACCATCAGCGATCAGGACTGCTTGTGGTGTGGCTGTTCTGATCGGGAAGTCCAGCACAACCTGAGCGTTGGCCTCCCGCATCGCCGCCGTATAACGCCGATCCCCACCCGGCCCAAGCGGCCCCAGCAGCCGGTCACGAATCGCGGCGTGGTCGTACATCTCGAAGTAGTAGCTCTCCGGAGAATCGATCGGGTACGTCGTCCGCAACTCAGGCGCCCGCTTGAAGTAATCGAGACCAACCCGAATCACCTCACGCCCACTCCGCTGACGCAGTACGTCGGCCAACTCATCCCCGAGCGTCGTCTTCCCAGCAGCCGAACACCCGTCAACCCCAACCCGCACCGGATGCGCCCGCTCCACCGCCAGAATCTCCCCCGCCAACTCCCCCAGCACCGCACCACGCTCACCCATACCCGCCATCCTCCACCCCAGCGAGCGCCCCACCCGAACGGTTTTCGCGACTCACAGCGAAAGCGGTCGGAGGTGAAACGCGTGCGGCACCCGCCCGGTCTCGAAGTACCACGCGAATACCTCAGAGCTCCACGAAATTCGACTTCGCCAGCTTGGAGACGGCAGAGGTGATGGCGGTGCGCGTTATCTGGGGAACGACGAGGATGTTCGACAGCGTGGTGTATCCGGAGGATCGGACCTCGTCCGACACCTCCTGCTGCAGGCGAACCGCGTCGTACACCGTCAGGTTCCACACCCGATCACCGCTGCGGACGACGAGGTCTACGAGATAGCCCTTCGACTCGGTCTCGAATTCGTAGCCGTCCAGGTATGACGGAAACTCGATCTCAAAGGGAGCTCCTGACAAGTTCCACCTACCTCGTCGTGGTTTCGCTCATCCACGTTGGAAGATCGGTAGCAGGGTCGTGTTCCAGATCCCGTGCTGTAGTGAGAGGAAGAGTAGCCAGACCGCGGCCGGCATCGCTGCCCGGATCCACCAGGGCAGGCGGTTGACCAGGATGGCCATCGCGATCAGGGCGAGGCCGGCGGCCAGGCCGGGCGCGGTGAGTGCGATTGCCTGGGGTCGCTCGGGCCAGCAGGAGGTGTGGGTGCACGGGGTGTCCGGTCCGCCGAAGGTGTACGGGTGGCTGAGGAGGTACCCGAGCAGCGAACCACCGATCACGAGCACCCCGCTGATCCCCTGGACGAGCGCCGCACCCTCACCACCCCGAGCCTGACGCCACAAATGCCCAACGCCTCCCGATCCTTCAAGCAGGCGGGGCAGGCCGGTTGTTGCGGCGAGCGTTATCGCCATCCACAGAACGAGTGCTGCCCAGGTGAGGTCGAGAGGCTTGCCAAGATCGGTGCCACCCCGTGGGTCGACGGTGGTCAGGTAGAAGCTCAGGCCCGCGCCCACCCAACCGAACACGAGCACACCGATCAGCGCGCTAATCAGCAGACCCGCTTGACCAGCGAGAAACAAAACACGCCGGTACGCCGAGCCCGTGCCTGAACCTGCCTCGACGCCGACCCGGCCCTCCGGATCCCCCGCGTCCCCAGCAGTCACCGCGCCCCCTCGCCGCTCGGATCACCCGCCCCGGCGTCCATCATCCCCGCGACCACAGGTCACCGCCGCGCGGAGCGCACCGCAGGCCCACGCCGAACCCACGCCGTGCCGAGTGCGCCCGGCGCTCGTCACCGCGGTCGCCCCGTCCACACAGGCGAAACGGCGGGCGCCCCGCCCGAGTTGGTTCGGGTGGGGCGCCTGTGGGTGGTTAGCCGACGGGGGTTAGTTCGCGCTCTTCCTCCGCGGACGGGGGAAGGGTGGTGTGCTTCGGGCGGGTTGGGCGGAGCCATTTGGGGGCCCACCAGTTGGCGTCGCCGAGGAGGGTCATCACGGCAGGGAGGACGACCGCGCGGATGATCGTCGCGTCGATCAGGATCGCGACAGCGAGGCCGACGCCGAGTTGCTTCATGTCGAGGGTGCTCAGGGTCGCGAAGACCGCGAACACACCGATCATGACCGCGGCCGCGCTGGTGACCACGCCGGCCGAGCCGGTGATGCCTTCGGCGACGGCTTGCCGGGTCGGCACGCCGCGCAGTACCGCCTCGCGGATCCGGCTCACGACGAACACGTGGTAGTCCATCGACAGGCCGAACAGCACCACGAAGAGGAACAGTGGCAGCCAACTGACCACCGCGCCGTTGGAGCGGAAGTGCAGCAGCCCTTCGGCCCAGGTGTTCTGGAAGACCGCGGTGACGACGCCGTACGCCGCTCCGGCGCTCAGCAGGTTCAGCCCGATCGCGGTGACCGCGACCACCACCGACCGGAACGTCACCATCATCACGATCAGCGTCAGCAGCAGCACGAACCCGATCACCAGCGGCAGCTTGTCCCGGGTGTGCGCCGCATAGTCGACGTCCGCGGCCACGAAGCCGCCGACGGCGTACTCGACTCCCGGCACCTTGCCGACGGTCTCCGGCATCAGATCCTTGCGCAGCTTGGCCAACGAGTCGCGCGCCTGCTGGCTGCCCCCCTCGTACGGCGTTGCGACCTCGAGCGTCGCGACGGTGCCGTCCTTGGAGAACCGCGGCTCCTCGAGACCGTCCGACGCGAACAGCTTGTCGCCCTTGGTCTTCTGCATCAGCTCGGCCAGCGCCGCCTTCACCGCGGGCTCCTGATTGGCCGGAGCCCGTACGGCGACCTCGTGGCTCGTCCCCGTGCTCGGGAACGCGGCGGTCAGCCGGTCGTACGCCTTCATCACCGAGGTCGTGCGGGGCAGGTCCTCGGTGCCCGGGAACTTCAGCGTCATCCCGAGCGCCGGCGACGCGACCGCGAGCAGCGCGGTGACGGCGACCAGCAGCGTCGCGATCGGGTGCTTCAGAGCCGGCTTCAGCACCGTCGGCCAGAACCGCGGCTGTCCCTTGCTCGCCGTCAGCCGCCAGAGCAGCGGGATCCGCGGACGATCCACCCAGCGCCCGAGCTTCGCCAGTACGGCGGGGAGCACGGTCAGCGAACCGACGACGGCCACCGCGACGACCAGGATCGAACCGACCGCGAAGGACGAGAACACCGCGTCGCGGGCGAGGAACAGCCCGGCCATCGAGATGATCACCGCCGTACCGGAGACGACGACCGCGTGGCCCGAGGTGGCCGCGGCGATCTCGACCGCGTCGACGTGACCGCGGCCCTTGGCACGCTCCTCACGTTCGCGGCGCAGGTAGAAGAGTGAGTAGTCGACGCCGACCGCCATACCGATCAGCAGGATGACGCTGTTGACCGCGTCGACCGCGGGCACGAGCTGTGATGCGGCAGCCGATAACCCGATCGCGGCGGCGACGGCGGACAGCGCGAGCAGCAACGGCACCGAGGCGGCGATCAGGGCGCCGAACGCGATCAGCAGGATCGCCAGCGTGACCGGCAGGCTGAACATCTCGGCCCGTTTGAAGTCCTTGCCGAGCGTCTCGCTGAGCGCCTTGTCGATCGAGAGGCCACCGACCTCCTCGATCCGGAGGTCCGGATACTGCTTCTGGACCTGCGCGGTGGTGTCGAGCAGCGGCTGCACGCGAGCGTCCTTGTCGGCGCCCTCGGCCGCGTCCTTCAGCGTGACCCGGACGATCACCGCGTCCTTCTGCGGCGACGGCATCGGCTGAGCGACCTCCGCGACCCCACCGAGGCCGCGCATCCGCTGGATCACCGTGCCGGCGGCCGTGGTCGCCGCCGCCTGGTCGAGCTGCCCGGACGGCGCCGTGATCAGCACGCTCTCCACGTCCGGGTCGTCGAAGTTGCCGGACTTGACGATGTTGTCCGCCCGGGTCACCTCACCGATGTCACCCTCGTTCTTCGACTCCTTCGTCCCGGTCATCGAACCGAGCGCGAAACAGGCGACCACGACGACAACCCACATCGCGATCGCCCGCCACGGATGGGTGGCGCTCCAACGCGCCGCCCGCACCGTGATCTGTCCCCTGGCCATACCGTCCCTGCCCCTCTGCGCCCCCTCAGGCGCCCCACCCGGCGCCCCCTGGCGTGGCACCGGCTACGGGACAAAAGCCTCGCTGGCGGACACAGTCCGGGACCATGCAGGAGACCCCCGAGTTCCCCCTGGGGGAAACCCCACCCCACCCTTTCTCGTACGCCCTACGCCACCTGAGGACCGGCCGTCGCGCAAGCGCGCGGGAGCCCTTTCCCGTACGCCGTACGCACCCGGTGATCGGATGTCCTCGGGAGGCGGGTCAGAAGTCCTCGAGGTTCAGGGACGAGGCGGCGGAAACGCCCTCGAGGTACCCCTCGGCGCGCTCGGCCTTGGGGTAGCGGTGCACGAGATCCCAGAAGGTGGCGTTGTGGGTCGGCTCGATCAGATGGGCCAGCTCGTGCACCAGGACGTAGTCCACAACCCACCCCGGCATCGACTGCAACCGGGTCGACAACCGGATCGACCGGTCCGCCGGAGTGCAGGATCCCCACCGTCTGTTTTGGTTCGAAACCCACCTCACCGACGCAGGTTCGGGCACTTCGGGGAGGTGGCGACACGCGAGTTCGTGTGCTCTGGCCAACAATTTTTCGTCCGACACGCGCGATCGGCTGCGCTGCTTCTCCAGCCGCGCCAACATGGTCTCTACCCAGCGCGCCTCCTCGACGGCGGACAGCCGGTCGGGCATCAGCACGACCACTCGCTCGCCGTCCCGGTAGGCGCTGACTGTGCGCTTGCGGCGCTTGCTGCGACGGATGTCCACGTACGGCGGGATCGGGCGCGGTGGAGAGTCGGCCATGGCTCAAAAATGTACCCCCCGAATCCGACAAGTTTCTTCGGTGCACACCCTGTGAATTCCTGTTTCCGCAGGTCAGATGCCAGATCTTGAGCCCGCCGCCCCCTGTTGTTCACACCGTGTTCCCCAGCCCGTCCACCGTGCCCGACGGCGCGTCCCACAGGTTGCGCACAGAGTTATCCACAGGGGTGGACAACGCGGTCTTGCCACCGGGGCCGTGGCCTCCTAGCGTCGTCTGCAACAGGCTCCCGGACCGCCGCCGGGGCCGCTCGGAGGGGAAGCCGAGCGGTTCTGGCGGCGGAACCCCGGGAGCCTGTTCCGTGCCGGCGAAAGTTTCGGTAAGGGTTTTCCTCGGGGGATTCAGGCGGCACGCGGGCCATCAGGTGCGCTTGAGCCTGCGCCAGAAGGCCGTAGGGTGAATCCCGACTGGGCCGAACGGCCTACGGCAGGAAGGTCTGCCGTTAGCATCCAACGACTGCCCGGGGCGAGACCCCCGGGCTGTAATTCAGAGCAAGGAGAGGGCCCTCATGGCAGAGACCTGGAGCGGCGAGTTCTACTGCGTCAAGTGCAAGGCCAAGCGCACCGCCGACGGCGAGGTCAAGGTCAACGACAAGGGCACGCGCATGGCGAAGGCCAAGTGCCCCGAGTGCGGTACGAACCTGAACCGGATCCTCGGCAAGGCCTGACGCACCAAGTCGTAGAAGAGGCGGTGCCCGGCACGTTGCGCGTGCCGGGCACCGCCTTCGTCGTCCCCGGACCGGAGCACGCCGCGGGACACGCTCCGGGACACCCTCTGGGGCGCCGTCCGGGGACATGTTCGGGCGACACACGGCGACCCCACGGTGGCCGGGCTTGAGCGACCGGACAGAATGGGAGAGTGTCGGACCTTCCTCGTAAGGCGCTGAGCCGGACCGCGAAACTCGCCAGCCTGCCGCTCGGCGCCGCCGGGCGCGCGACGGTCGGCCTCGGCAAGCGCATCGGTGGTGCGCCCGCGGAGGCGGTGCTGGCCGAGTTCCAGCGCCGGACCGCCGACCAGTTGTTCGCCGTCCTGGGCGAGCTCAAGGGCGGCGCGATGAAGTTCGGGCAGATGCTCAGCCTGATGGAGTCCGCGATGCCGGAGGAGCTCGCGGCGCCGTACCGGGCGACCCTGACCAAGCTGCAGGACTCCGCCCCGCCGATGCCGGCCTCGACCGTGCACACGATCCTGTCCCGCGAGCTCGGGAAGCGCTGGCGGGACCGCTTCGAGGAGTTCGACGACCTGCCCGCGGCGGCCGCGTCGATCGGCCAGGTGCACCGTGGCCGGCTCAAGGACGGCCGCGAGGTCGCGGTCAAACTGCAGTACCCGGGGGCCGCCGAGGCTCTCCGGTCGGACCTTCGCCAGCTCGGCCGCTTCGCCCGCACGATCGGCACGCTGGTCCCCGGTCTGGACGTGAAGCCGCTGATCGCCGAGCTCCAGGAGCGGATCGGTGAGGAGCTCGACTACGACCGTGAGGCCCAGGCCCAGCAGCAGTACGCCGACGCATTCAAGGACCACCCGGAGTTCGTCGTCCCGCGGGTGGTGAAGCACTCCCCCACAGTGATCGTGTCCGAGTGGATCGAGGGCCGCCCGCTGTCGTCGTACATCACCGAAGGCACCAAGGAGGAGCGGGACGCGATCGGGCTGAAGTACGTCCGGTTCATGTTCAGCGGGCCGAAGTACGCCGGTCTGCTGCACTCCGATCCGCACCCGGGGAACTTCCGCGTCATGGAGGACGGAAGGCTCGGCGTGGTCGACTTCGGCCTGTGCGCCCGGCTGCCGGACGGTCTGCCGCCGGCGATCGGGCGGCTGCTGCGGATCTCGCTGCGCGGCGACGGAACGGCCGTCCGGGACGGGCTCAAGGCCGAGGGCTTCATCAAGCCGCGGATGGACATCGATCCGGACCAGCTGATGGATTACCTGGCGCCGTTCGCGGAGCCGGCCAAGGAGGAGACGTTCCAGTTCAGCCGGGCGTGGATGCGCGCGCAGGCGAACCGGACCGGTGACTTCCGCTCGCCGCACGCGTCGCTGGCGCTCCGCCTCAACCTGCCGCCGTCGTACCTGCTGATCCATCGCGTCTGGATCGGCGGCATCGCCGTGCTGTCGCAGCTCGAGGCCGAGGCGCCGTTCCGGGCGGTGCTCGAGGAGCTGCTGCCGGGCTTCACGGAGGACTGACTTTCTGCGCATTAGTGCGCTCAAGCCTTGACGTCTGCGCATTTACAGCCTCTTAATGTAGCGACCTTTCCTTTCCTGGAAGGACCGCCCAATGCGCCGATTCCTGGCCTTCACCGTCCCCTTCGCCCTCCTGGCCACGGCCACCACCGCCGCCCAGGCAGGCCCGCCGCAGCCCTGGGACACCACCTCTGTCGGAGCCGTGATCAAGCGGCTCGTCCCCGCTCAGGCCGCACAGGTCGAGCTCCGCGCCCTCCCGCCGACCGGTGAGTCGTACGACGTCGACCGGCACGGCCAGAACGTGCGGATCTCGGCCACCACGCCGAGCGCGATGCTGGCCGGCTTCAACGCGTACCTCGAGCAGGTCGCCCGCGTCGACGTCTCGTGGAACGGCGACTCGCTGGCCCGCCTCCCCCGCACCCTGCCCACTCCACAACAACCGCTGCACCAGTCGGCCACGGTCGCCAACCGCTTCGCGCTCAACGACACCGACGACGGCTACACCGGCGCGTACCGCACCTGGGCCGAGTGGGAGCACGAGATCGACGTCCTCGCCCTGCACGGGATCAACGAGGTCTTCGTCCCGGTCGGGGCGGAGGCGGTGTACGTCGACACGTTCCAGCAGTTCGGGTACTCCGAGAGCGACCTGCTGAGCTGGGTCCCGCAACCGAGCCACCAACCGTGGTGGCTGCTGCAGAACATGTCCGGCTTCCCGGCCGCGATGACCGCCGACCAGGTCCGCCAGCGCGCCGACCTGGGGCGCAAGATCATCACCAGACTGCGCGATCTCGGCATCACCCCCGTGCTCCCCGGGTACTTCGGTACGGTCCCGCCCGGCTTCGCAGCAAAGGTCCCTAGCGCGCGTACCGTGCCGCAGGGCAACTGGGTGGGCTTCCAGCGACCGGACTGGCTCGACCCGACGAGCACTCCGTTCGCCGACGTGGCGAAGGCGTTCTACGCCAGCTCCGAGCGGCTGTTCGGCCGCAGTACGCACTACAAGATGGACCTGTTGCACGAGGGAGGCCAGCCCGGTCCAGTACCGGTCGGTGCAGCTAGCAAGGCAGTCCAGGACGCACTGGAGGCCGCACGTCCCGGAGCCACCTGGGTGTTCCTCGGCTGGCAGAGCAACCCGCGGGCGGACACGCTGGCGGGCATCGACCGCTCACGCATCCTGATCGTGGACGGCCTGTCGGACCGGACCGACCAGAACCGCAACAAGACCTGGCCGGACTCGACGTACGCCTTCGGCTCGATCTGGAACTTCGGCGGTCACACCACGATCGGTGCGGCCACGACGACCTGGGAGGACCGATTCTGGCGCTGGCGCTCGGAAACCGGCAGCAGGCTCGACGGCATCGCGGTGATGCCCGAAGCGAGTGACAACAACCCAGCGGCCTTCGAGTACCTCACCGGTCTCGCGTGGCGCAGCGGACCCATCGACCGGGACACCTGGTTCCGGGACTGGTCCCAGCGTCGGTACGGCGGTTCTGACCAGGCATCCGCGACGGCGTGGACCGCGATCGGCAAGACGGCGTACTCGCTCGCCGGAAGCAGTGAAGCGCAGGACGGTCTGTACGCCGCCACTCCTTCGCTGACCGCCGACTCCGCGGCAACGTGGTCGCCCAGCTCGATGCAGTACGACGCCACTGACTTCGCAGCCGCACTACCGGCGCTCCTCTCGGTCGATCGACGGCTGCGCGGCACAGCGGCGTACCGCTATGACCTGATGGATGTGACGCGGCAGGTGCTGTCGAACCGGAGCAGGACGTTGCTCCCGCGGCTCAAGGCGGCGTACGACGCCAAGGACCTCGCGACCTTCGACACGCTCAAGGCGCAGTGGCTGGACCAGATGGCTCTGCTGGAGCAGGTGACGGCGACAAACCGGCAGACGATGCTCGGACCGTGGCTGGCGAACGCCGGCGACGCGTCACTGCAGAAGAGCGCCCGCACCATCCTCACCATCTGGGGTACGCGGGCCGGGTTCAACGCCGGTCTGAGTGACTACGCCAACCGCGAATGGTCCGGTCTGATCAGCACGTACTACGCCCCGCGGTGGAAGGCATACCTGGACGACCTGTCCGCAGCGCTGCGGGACAGCCGGGCACCGTCCACCTTCGACTGGTACCAGCGCGGCGCCGACTGGACGGCGTCCACGACGCCACTCCCCCAGAAGCCGACCGGTGACATCCACCAGGTCGCACAGCAGGTCGTCAGCTACCTGACCGCACACCCTGAACCGGTCGCGCTGACAGCCACCGCTACGCCGGCCAACGTTCCGGACGGCGCCAAGACGACCGTGACGGCCAGTCTGCGCAATGTCGACCCGTTCCAGACCGCCTCCAACGTCAGCGTCACTCTGACCGCTCCAGCCGACAGCGGCCTCACCGTGGAACCAGCGTCCGTCGCCATCCCCCGACTGGCACCTGGTGAACGCACCACCGCTTCCTTCGCCGTGACAGCGACAGGACCCGCAGCGCACCTGACAACAACCCTGACTGCTCGCACCGATCAGTCAGCAGCGTCTGTCCGCGTCCTACGCGCTGGACCAGTGCAGGAGCCGAACCGCACGCTCACGACCAACAACGCCGTATTCGCCCAGTCCGGTGACTCCTACCTCATCGAAGGCGCCGGAAACGACATGTGGGGTACGACGAAGCAGTACGGCACCATCTACCGCCAGAACGCCCTGGTGGCAGGCGGATCGCTCACCACTCGCGTTGTCACCCAGGACCGCACCGGTCCCTGGGCACGAGCCGGACTGGTCATCAGCCCCGACCTGACCAAGACCGGCAGCGCCGGACTGGCCGACATCGCGATCACTCCGGACAACGGGTGCGTCTACTCGTGGGACTCCGACGGCAACGGGTCCCTGGACCAGTACCGCAACGTCACCGGTCGGACTGCTCCCCAGTGGCTGCGCCTCACGCGGGACGGCGACACCGTGACCGCGGCGTGCAGCCCGGACAGTACGACGTGGACCACGATCGCGAGCTCCGTCGTACCGGCGGGGGCTGTGCTTGATGGCGGTCTGTTCATGTCGGCCGCGAACGGCGGTGCTGGGACTCGTGGCGCCGCCGAGTTCACCGGCTTCAGCTCTGCCGGCCCAGCGCAGGTACCGAGCGGAGGGTGACGGCCAGCAGGATCGCCATACCGGTCAGTGCGACGGCGGTGATCCCCGCAGCCAGGTGAAGACCTGAGGTGAACGCGTGTCGGGCGGCGTCCAGTACGTCGCCCGACGCGCCCTGGCTGATCGCCTCGCCGAGCGAGTTGCCGCCGCGGCCGTCCATGCGGCCCCGGTACACCACGGTCACCACGCTGCCCAGCACCGCGATGCCGAGCGAGTAGCCGAACTCGTTGCCGGTCTGGGTCAGCGCGCCGGCCGATCCTGCCTGCTCCGGCGGGACCGAACCGATGACCAGGTTCGTGCCGAGGATGACCAGCGCGCCGGGCCCGAAGCACTCCACCGCGAACGCGACGACCAGGACCGTCGTCGACGTCGTCTGGCTGACCACGACCATCCCGGCGACCGTGAACGCGACACCGGCCGGGATCAGGATGCCCGGGCGGATCCGCCGAGCGAGCCGCGGCGCGAGCTGGAAGCCGATCGTCGACGTGATCATGCCCGGCACCAACGCCAGCCCGGCGGCCAGCGGCGTCATCCCCTTCACCAGCTGGAAGTACTGCGCGACGAACACCATCACGCCACCGGACAGCATCGAGTACGCCGTCATGCTGCCGAGCGTCACGCTGAAGGTCCGCCGCGTGAACAGCCGCACGTCGACCAACGGTTCGGCCAGGCGCAACTGCCGTCGTACGAAGAACCACCCGAACACGCCCCCGAACACCAGGGCTCCGACCGACTGCGCACCGGCCCCGTGCGCCGCCAGGTGCTTGAGACCGTGAATGGCCGGCAGGATCGCCGCCAGCGACAGCACCACACTCGGTACGTCGATCCGCCCGGCCTTCTCGTTCCGGTACTCCGGGAGCAGGAACGGACCGATCGCGAGCAGCGCCACCATCGCCGGGACACCGATCAGGAACGCGGAACCCCACCAGAAGTGGTTCAGCAGCACACCCCCGACGATCGGCCCGACCACGGCGCCGACCGTGAAACAACCGCCCCAGACGCCGAGCGCGGTCGCCCGCTGCCGCTCGTCCGGGAACAGCGTGGAGATCAGCGCCAGCGTGCACGGCGCGATCGCCGCGCCCGCGATCCCCAGCACCGCTCGGGCCCCGATCAGCATGCCGGGGCTCACCGAGTACGCCGCCACGATGGAGGCGACCCCGAACACGCCGGCCGCGATCAGCAGCAGGCGCCGTCGGCCGAGCCGGTCGCCGAGGCTGCCCATCGTGATCATCAGGCCGGCCACCATGAACCCGTACACGTCCAGGATCCACAGCTGCCGGCTGCTGGTGGCGCCCAGCGCCTCGGTGACGGCCGGAACCGCGAGCAGCATCACGAACAAGTCCAGTGACACCAGCAGCGTTGCCAGGCACAGAACGCTCAGGGCGATCCACTGCCGCCGGCCGGTCGCCACGGTGTCGGCCTCGAGGGTGCGGGTCATGAGTGCGGTCCTTCCACAGGAGTGTCTTCACTCCCTGCGTCGACCGGATCACCCCGGAATCGACATAGGCTCGGAAGAAGTCCCCCGACGAGCGGAGAGCGCGATGACGGCGTCCGGAAATCTTCCCGAGGTCGTGTCGGAGCAGGAGTGGCTGGCCGCCCGCCGCGAACTGCTGCGGCTGGAGAAGGAGGCGACCCGAGCGCGGGACCGCCTGAACGCCGAGCGACGGCGGCTGCCGATGGTCCGGGTCACGAAGCCGTACGTGTTCGAGGGGCCGGACGGGCCGGTGGGTCTGCTCGACCTGTTCGAGGGCCGGGATCAGCTGGTGATCCACCACTTCATGTTCGGGCCGGACTGGGACGAGGCGTGCCCGAGCTGTTCGTCCGCCGCAGACGAGATCGGCAACCTCCGCCAGTTGCACGTTCGCAACACGTCACTCGCGGCCGTGTCCAGGGCGCCGTACGAGAAGATCGCCGCGTTCAAGGAGCGGCTGGGCTGGACGTTCCCGTGGTACTCGTCGTACCCGGGCGACTTCAACTACGACTTCCACGCCACGCTCGACGATCGGGTCGCGCCGGTGCTGCTGCACTTCCGGACGCAGGACGAGCTGGCGGCCGAGAAGGGTACGCCGTGGACCGACGGGCCCTGGACCGCGGACATGAACGGCGAGGAGATGCCCGGGATCAGCGCGTTCCTCCGGGTCGGCGACGACGTGTTCCACACCTACTCGACGTTCGGCCGCGGGATCGAGGACTTCCACAACGGCTACCGCTACCTCGACCTCACCGCCCTCGGGCGCCAGGAGGCGTGGGAGGAGCCGGCCGGACGCGCCGAACCGCTGGGCCTGCAGGTCGGCGGCCCGTCGGTGCGGGTACCGGATCAGTACTGACTCACCAGTGGACCGAGTCCAGCTTGCCCTCGATACTGCGCACGTTCTCCCGGGCGCAGCGATCGCAGTACAACAGCCTGCGGCCACCCTCGATCGACGTCACCCAGGTCAGCGGCGCATCCTCCGACTCAGCCTGCTGACCACACAACGCACACGTAGCAACTCCCATACGACTAGTCTGCACCGAGTGCGATGGACCGTTCACAACGAGGCCGAAGTCTGGGGCAATCGATGGCTGAGCGTCCGGCGCTTGGACGTCGAGCAACCCGATGGGGAGCGGTTCGACTACCACGCCGTCCGGCTCAAGGACATCGCCGCGGCGGTCGTCCTCCGCGACGCGCACGTGCTGCTGATGTGGCGGCACCGGTTCCTCACCGACACCTGGGCGTGGGAGCTCCCGATGGGGATCATCGAAGTCGGTGAGACCCCGATGGCCGCGGCGGCGCGGGAGCTCGAGGAAGAGACGGGGTGGCGGGCGGGTGAGCTGACCGAGCTGATCCGGTCCGAGCCGGCCGCCGGGATCATGGACTCGCGGCATTTCGTGTACTCCGCGGCTGGCGCCGTACGGGTCGGTGAGCCGACGGAGCGGAACGAGTCGGATCGGATCGAGTGGGTCCCGTTGGCCGACGTACCGGGGATGATCGCGCGGCACGAGATCGTCAGTGGGATCACGCTGATCGGTCTGCAGCAGGCGCTGCTTCAAAGACGTGGCTGAGGGGCGGCTCCCCCTTTGGGAGCCGCCCCTCAGTGATTCAGCTGGTCAGGCTGTGTTTCTGGTGTTTCAGACGAGGCGGGCGAGTGCGAGGCGCGCGCGTGCGCTGGCCCTCTCAGCTCGCCGGCCGGCCCGCTCGGCCTGCTTCTGCGCCTTCTCGATCTGGTGAGCGAGGCGGAAGCGCCGGTTCTGCTCGGCGTCGTTCAATTTGAAACGACAATGAGCACGGGCGAGATCTTCATTGAGTAAATGCATTTCGGTGCTCCTGTGCAAAGTCTGTGTGGTCATCGTTCGGACTCGTTTCGGATGGTTGGAAGTCGCTCAGGCTGCAGTTACGGTGTCGCTCTTGCGCGGGCGTCCGCGGGGCCGCTTGCGCGGAACCACCACACCCTGGACGAACAGCTGGCCGCCCCACACTCCCCACGGCTCGGAACGCTCGAGCGCTCCGGCCAGGCACTCGGCCTGAAGTGGGCAGGTCGTGCAGAGAGACTTCGCGTACTCGACGTCCGCCGGCGATTCGGCGAAGAAGAGTTCTGGCGCGTAGGACCGACAGGGCAGGTCCTGCGACGTTGCCACCTCGGTGAAGACATCGAGGAAGCTCACGCTCATTCCGGTCACCTCCCAGTGACTTTGGTGCTGATCTCTTGTCGTCCGTGACGACTACCGGTTGGTAGTCACCAAAACTGTGCTGACAAACAAAAGGGCCGCGGGACCCTTTTCGGGTTCCGCGGCCTTGGAGGTGCCGGCTCTGACGTCTGTCAGACCGGTGGACTCCATGCTCGAGAACCCGAACCGCCGTACTTCACATCGCCGACAGCTCCGCCCTTGAACTGGGCAGCGCCGGAAGCCATGAGCACAACGGTCGCGACGTGCAGGCGCGGCGAGGCACCCTGAATCGGGGCGCACGGCAGCGCGGCAGCGTCGCTGAACGGCTTCTTAACCGTGTTGGTGAGCATTTCCAGGGCACCTCCTCTCGTTGTGGCGAAGCGGGCGGTTAGCTCGATCGCTATGGTTGTTTGAAGTTTTCGGCCAGGCTTCGACCGCAGAAAGAACAGTACGCCGCCGGAGTCGGAGCCTGCAAACTATTTATCGCCAGTTTGCGAAGTTGGCCGGAAGTTGCCGCTCCGACGGCCGGATCTGGCGGCCGATGCGGGATTCCGGCACGCTCCGGGGCGCCGTCCGCACGCTCCGAGATCGTTGCCTCTGTCACCTAACTGCCACGTCTGCCAGGAGCAGAACACGGCATGTCCTCCAGGGTGCACCCCGGCTCCCGGGCCTGGCAACAGATTTGCCCGTAGGGGCAGCGGCTCAGCGCGTGCAGAGGTTGAGGATGTGCTCGCCGTACTTCGCCAGCTTGGTGTGGCCGATGCCCGGGATCTGCCGGAGCGCCTGGGGATCGCTGGGCCTGGTCTCGGCGATCGCGGTCAGCGTCGCGTCGGTCAGGATCACGAAGGCCGGCATCCGCTCCGACTCCGCCTGCTCGGTCCGCCACTCGATCAGAGCGTCGTACAGCTTCTGGTCGATCGTGGACGGGCAGCTCTCGCAGCGGCCGAGCTTGCGCGCGCCGGGGTCGAGGAGCCCGCGGCCGCAGACGCGGCACTTCGGGATCGGTCGGCCGGACTTCGACGAGCTCGAGGTCGACGGGCGCTCCCAGCCCACCGAGGACGACGGGGTCCACTCGGTCCGCGCGCTGCGGACACCGATCGGGTCCAGGAACCGGGTCGGTCCACGCGTGCCCCGGCCGCCGGGCGAGCGGGATGTCGACCAGCTGACGAACAGCTGCTGCTTCGCCCGTGTCACGCCGACATAGAACAGCCGCCGCTCCTCCTCCACCTGCGCCGGCGTCTGGGCGTAGCTGATAGGCAGCGTCCCCTCGTGCGCCCCGACGATGAAGACGCAGTCCCACTCCAGGCCCTTGGCCGCGTGCAGCGTCGCCAAGGTGACACCCTCCGCCAGCGGCGCGTGCTGGATCGTCGCCCGGCGGTCCAGCTCGGCCATCAGCTCCGGCAGGCGGGCGTCAGGATGCTCCGAAGCGAAGTCCGACGTCATCGTCACCAGCGCGCTCAGCGACTCCCACCGGTCCCGCACCGCGCCGGTCCCGGTCGGCGGCTCCGGCGACCACCCGGCCCCCGCCAGTACGCCGGTCACCGTGGTCACCAGGTCGTCGGACAGGTCCCCGGCCTTCGCCTGACCCCGCAGCAGTACGGCGGCCTGCCGGATCTCCGCCCGCTCGAAGAACCGCTCCGCGCCCTTCAGCACCGTCGGGATCTTCCGCTCGGCCAGCGCCTGCTCGAAGTTCTCGGACTGCGCGTTGGTCCGGAACAGTACGGCGATGTCGCGCAGCGCGACGCCCTCGTCCTTCAGCCGCACCACCGCCCGCGCCACCGCGTCCGCCTCCGCGACCTCGTCGGAGTACTCGCGGTAGACCGGGCTCGGACCGGCCTCCTTCTGCGACCGCAGGGTCACTCGGCCGGGCAGCCCCTTCGGGCCGGCGGCGTCCAGGATCTTGTTCGCCACGTCGACGATCTGCGGAGTCGACCGGTAGTCGCGCACCAACTTGATCACCGTCGCCGACGGGTGCCGGGACGCGAAGCGGACCAGGTTCTCCGGCTCGGCACCGGCCCACGAATAGATCGTCTGCGCCGGGTCACCGACCACGCAGACGTCCTCGCGGCCGCCGAGCCACAGGTCCAGCAGGCTCTGCTGCAGCGGCGAGACGTCCTGGTACTCGTCCACGACGAACGTCCGGTACTGACGGCGGATCTCCGCGGCGACCCGCTCGTCCTCCGCGAGCAGCGCCACCGCACAGAGCAGCACGTCCTCCAGATCGATCCGCCCGCGCTCGAGCTTCACGTCCTCGTACGCCGCGAAGATCCGCGCGATCGTCGCCGGGTCGAACGCAGCGAGTGCCCGCCCCGACTTCGGCGCCAGCCGCGCGTAGTCGTCGGGCCGGACGTTGCTCACCTTGGCCCACTCCACCTCACCGGCCAGGTCGCGCAGCGCGGGCGTGTCCACCCTGACGCGGCACCGCGACGCCGCCTCGGTGAGCAGCGGGAACTTGCGATCGGCGATCTGCGGCAGCTCCCCGCCGTACACCTTGGGCCAGAAGAAGCGGGCCTGGCGGAGCGCGGCGGAGTGGAAGGTTCGCGCCTGCACGCCCTGGACGCCGAGTTGCGCGAGCCGGCCGCGCATCTCGCCGGCCGCCCGCTGGGTGAACGTCACCGCGAGCACCCGGACCGGGTCGAAGGTGCCGGTGCGGACGCCGTACGCGATCCGGTGGGTGATCGCCCGCGTCTTCCCGGTCCCCGCGCCCGCCATCACCGCGACCGCCCCGTGCAACGACGTCGCGACCGCCCGCTGCTCCGGGTCGAGGGCCTCCAGGAGGTCCTCGGCGGAGGCCGATCGTGTGAAGTCGCTCACGGGTTGAGACATGCGGGAACAGCACCACCTGGACCATGGTTCGAATACGTCGAAGGCAACCCTAGACGGGACGCCCGACAGATTCCCCTCCCACTCCACAGGAGTCCGCCGATGTCGCCGACCTTGAGCAACACCGTCACGATGTACTCAACGCCCTGGTGCGGCTACTGCCACCGACTCAAGGGTCAGCTCAAGCGGGCCGGTATCGAGTTCACCGAGATCGACATCGAGCAGGTCCCGGGGGCCGCCGAGATCGTCGAGAAGATCAACAACGGCAACCAGACGGTGCCGACCGTGGTCTTCCCGGACGGCACCGCGATGACCAACCCGTCGCTCGCCCAGGTCGCGGACAAGCTCGTCGCCTGAGGGCTCCCAGCTGACATATCGGCACTGACGCACATATCGGCACCGGCTCGGGTCATATCACCCGAGTTATGGACATTACGGCCATGACCGTTATACCTTGCGATGAACTACGTCGCAGGGAGTCCGCCCATGTTCTCGCGCCGTCCTGTCGGTCAGTTCCTGATCACTCTCGCTGTCACGCTCGGCCTGCTCGCCACGGGCGGGCTGAGCGCCGGCGCCGCACCGCCGGGCGACCGGCCCGATCCCTTCCCGTCGGAGACCTGGCCGCTCGGCACTCCGACGAAGCCGTTCGCACCGGCCGCCGATCCCATCAAGGACCTCGGCTCACCGATCAGTTCGCTGACGATCATGGAGGGCGCGGTCGGCCGCACGCCCGACGGTCGCGACGTCGTGTACGCCGTACCGGCCGGCGAGAACGCCCGTTTGAACGTCGTCGACCTGCACTCGCGCGAACTCATCCGTACCGTGCCGCTGCCGGGAGCCGCCGGCGGCTGGGCGATCGTCGTCACGCCGAACGGCGATGTCTACCTCGGCACCTACGCGAACGCGCACCTCTACCGCTACAGCCCCGTCACCGGTGAAGTGACCGACCTGGGCCAGCCCATTCCGGGCGAGTCCCAGATCTATGGCCTCACCTCCGACCAGGCCGGCAACGTGTACGCCGGGACGTACCCGACCGCGCATGCCTTCAAGTACGACGCCGGCACCGGTCAGGTCACCGACTACGGCTCGCTCGACCCGGTGCAGCAGTACGCGCGGTCCACGGTCTACGACCCCGACCACAACAAGCTGTTCGTCGGCGTCTCCACTCCGAACGCCAGGCTGCTCCGCATCGACGTCGCCACCAAGGCCGTCGAGGACATCACTCCCCCGGGGACGACGGCCAAGGACTTCATCGACCTGGACTACGCCGGCGGCAAGGTGTTCGCGAATGCCAGCAGCCGGCTGGTGGTGGTCGACGCGGTCACCGGTGAGCAGGTCAAGTACACCGACGCCACGACCGGCCAGCAGGTGATGGACTACCCGATCGCCGCCCGCGGTGTCTCCGCGGCTGGTCCGGGTGGCGTCTACTTCACCAACAACACCCTGGCTCTCACGCACTACGACCTGGCCACCAACACGGTCGGTCCGGTCTCACCGGCGCGCACGCTGACCCGTGGTGCCTCGATCGGCTACGGCTGGGTGACCGAGAACGGCGTACCGGTTCTGTACGGCCTGGCGGGCAACTACTCCGGTGGGACGTTCCGGTACAACCCGGCGGACGGGACGCTGGCGCAGTGGAGCTCACCGTTCCAGTACGTGCCGTCTCCACTCATGCACGCGCTGGCCGACCCGTCCACGGGCAAGGTGTTCGTCAACGTCTATCTGAACGGCACCACCGGCATCTACGACCCCGCGACCGGCAAAACGGCCACCACCACCCGGCAGGGACAGGTGGAGGGCTGGGCATGGAACGGCGCCGGCAAGATGTACGTCGGCATCTATCCGTACGGCCGTCTCTCGCTCTGGGACCCGACCGCGCCGGAGAGCCCGACCAACCCGAAGGAACTGTTCAGCCTGGTCGACAGTGACCACCAGAACCGGCCCGTCTCAGTAGTCCCCGACGGCAACCAGGTGTACGTCGGAACCACTCCGGCGTACGGCGAGTACGGCGGCGCGCTGACCGTCTACGACGTACCCACCGGGAGCCACACCGTCTACCGCAACCTGGTGACCGACCAAACCATCGCCTCCATCCTCCCGACCGGAGCGAACGTCTGGGCCGGCTCCAGCATCGAGGGCGGTCAAGGCACTGACCCGCGGGCCACCGAGGCGCACCTGGTCAAGGTCGACCCCGCAACGGGACAGGTGCTCACCGACGTCGTACCCGTGCCCGGTGCGGCAAGCATCAACGAGCTGACGACCGGACCGGACGGCAACATCTGGGGACTGGCCGACGGCATCGTCTTCGCCGCCGATCCGGTGACGGGCGCAGTGCAGCGCCTGCTGCCGGTCTTCAGCGGAGCTACCGGTTCACAGGACGGCGCACTGTCCTGGCGAGACGGCTACCTGTACGGCGTGACTGGCGGGCGACTGTTCGAGGTGGACAGCCTCAGCGGCCACACGACTGTCCTGCACAGCCGCGGTCTCAACCGGCTCACTCAGACGCCGAATGGCACCTATTACTCGCTGCTCCGGCCGGACGGGTTCGTCAACCCGACCAATCTGGCCTCGTACACCCCGCCGACAGACACCTGCGCGCAGTCGGATGTCAGGGCGACGGTCTGGACGGGCAACATCGACAGCCACGTCCAGAACCGATTCCTCACCTACGGCTGCAGCTTGACCGACACACTGCCCAGTGCGAAGGCGGACTGGCCTAGCCATGGCGCGTACGTCGTCGCGGTCGACCGGAAGCTCCGGCAACTCGAGGCGAACGGGAGCGTGGAGAAGTGGGAGGGCGTCCTCATCCGAGTCGCCGCGGCGAGGTCGAACGTAGGTAGCTAGTCACCAGCTCCCGGTGAGGCTCTCGCCGTACCAGCCTTCGATGAGGCGGCGGGAGATGGAGATCGCACCCGGGAGGGCCATCGTGCCGGCTTCGACCAGCACGCGGACGTCCTCCCGGGTGAACCACTTCGCCTCGGCGATCTCGTCCTGGTCCACCTCGATGTCGAAGCCCGTCGCCTTCGCGTAGAACCCGAGCATCAGGCTGGCGGGCAACGGCCACGGCTGGCTCCCGGCGTACTCGATCTCCGGGCCGACGATCACCCCGGTCTCCTCGAGCACCTCACGCCGTACGGCGGCCTCCAGCGACTCACCCGGCTCCACGAACCCGGCGAGCGTGGAGTACCGCCCGACCGGCCACGCCTCGTTACGGCCGAGCAGCGCGCGGTCCTGGTCGTCGGTGACGAGCACGATGATCGCCGGGTCGCTGCGCGGGAAGTGCGACAGCCCGCACACCGGGCAGCGCCGGACGTGCCCCGCCTCGACCACCTCGGTGTGGGCGCCACAGTTCGCACAGTGCGTGTGCACGCCGTGCCAGTTGGACAGTCCGATCACGTGGACGGCGATTCCGGCCTCACGGTCGCTCAGTACGGCGCCGAGCTCGCGCAGACCGCCGTACGACTCGTCGGCGTCGCCCTCGACCAGGACGCCGAAGACCGCCCGTCCGTCGGCGGTCATCCCGGCACCGGACTCCCGGTCGATGCCGAGGAAGATCCGGGTGCCCTCCGGCGCCTCGGACGGCTGCACGAACCGCAGCGCGGCACGGTCTTCGGTCACCTGGATCTGGTCGCCGGTGACGACGACGACCTGTGTGTCGGGGGCGGCCCACGCCTTCTCCAGCCAGTCGTCGTCACGGCGGCGGTCGGCGGCGCGGTCGAGGACGGACCGGGACAGGGCTAGCGAACCGGAAGCGATGGAGTAGGCCACGTGCCTCAACCTACCCCGGGGGCGTGAGAGCATCCCCGCATGAGTATTCACATCGCCGCCGAGAAGGGGCAGATCGCACCGCGGGTGCTGTTCCCCGGCGACCCGCTGCGGGCCAAGTGGATCGCGGAGACGTACCTCGAGGACGTGATCTGCTACACCGAGATCCGGAACATGTTCGGGTTCACCGGCACCTACAAGGGTGAGCGGATCTCCGTGCAGGGCTCCGGCATGGGCCAGCCGTCCGCGTCGATCTACGCGCACGAGCTGTTCGCGGAGTACGACGTGCAGACGCTGATCCGGGTCGGCACCTGCGGCGCGCTCACCGAGGCGGTCCGGGTCCGCGACGTGATCGTGGCGATGTCCGCGAGTACCGACTCGCAGATGAACCGGCTGCGCTTCCACGGCATCGACTACGCGCCGACCGCCGACTACCAGCTGCTCCGCGCGGCCGTCGACGCGGCCGAGGCCGCCGGGCTGAACGTGCACGTCGGCCAGGTGTTCTCCGGCGACCTGTTCTACAACGACCGCCCGGACCTGGTGTCGCGGACGGCGGAGTACGGCGTCCTCGGGATCGAGATGGAGGCCGCGGCTCTGTACACGCTGGCGGCGAAGTTCGGCCGCCGGGCGCTCGGCATCATGACGGTGTCGGACCACCTGATCACCAAGGAGGAGACCAGCGCCGAGGAGCGCCAGACCACCTTCTCCGAGATGATCACCATTGCCCTGGACGCGGCGATCGAGGTGCCGGTCTGAACCGCCGGCTCGGCGCCGCCGTACTGGTGTGCGCCATGCTGCTGACCGCCTGCTCGGGCAAATCCGAAGAACCCAAGGCGGGTAGTACGACCACCAGCACGTCCGCTACACCGACAGGTGGCAGCACTACGTCGTCCGGTCCGGAAGAGACCCTTCCGGACCTGACAGCTGCACAGGTGGTCGCAGCATTCACAGCTCAGAAATACCAGTGCAGCACCGACGAGGCGTACGAGACCTGCAGCAAGGGCACCACCTCCGTGCAGGTACTCCTGGGCAAGCAGCCGCGCCCCGCGGTGCTCTCACTGCAGTCGACCGGTGTAGCGGCGGAAGCGGCCACCGCACTGGCCGAGTTCGCACCACAGGCGCTGGAGCTCGCGCATGTGAACCCCCGCGGTCAGATCGTCGACTGGATCAAGCAACACGCGAGCAAGCCGTCCGGTCAGACGACAGCAGGCAACTGGACGGTCGACTACTCGACCGAGGTCGACTCCGAGCAGCCAGGCGTGATCCTGACGCTCACCGACAAGCTCTGCAAGGCAGACTGCGGCGCTGAATAGGAGCTACGCCGCGACCAGTCTCGGAAGCACCTGCATGATCCGGTCGGCCAGCAGGCCGGGTGCCTTCTCCGGGTTCGCGGCGTAGCCCACCACGGCCTGCTCGAACAGGCCGTCGACGAGCGCGTACGCCGTCGGCGCGTCGACCGTCGGCGTACTGCCGGTGAGGTCGGCGTACCGGGCCAGGATCCGCCAGATCATCTCTTCGAGCAGCTTGTCGATCGCCTCGACGTCCGGGCGGAGCTGGTCCTCGAACATGGATTGGGCGCGCAGGTCGTACCAGAGCTTGTGCATCGGGGTCTCCTCGACCAGCGTCTGGGTCATCCTGCCCAGGAAGCCGGTCGCGAGCTCGTCGCCCGAGGTGGCGGTCTCGACCACCTCGTCGTACCGCCGGGCGCACTTGGTCTTGTAGTAGCGCACGCAGTAGCTGATCAGGTCGATCTTGTCGCGGAAGTAGTAGTGCACGACTCCGTGGGTGAACTCGGAGTTGTTCGCGATCTCGCGCAGGCTGGTGCGCGCGTACCCGAGCTCGCCGAGGGTCTTCAGCGCGGACTCGGCCAGTGCGACCCGGCGGCGCTCGATCTTGTCGATGCCGGAGACGCGGGCGGGCCGTTCTTCGGCGGCGCTGGCGGACGCCATCGAGACCACCCACCCTCCTGATCGATGCGGTACTGGATTCGGTGCTGATGGATGCGTTGCGTCAGAGTACCCCGCCCCGGGCCAGGCGCGTCCCGGTGCGGGGAGTTTTCTTGACAACTGTCAAACAAACTCTTGACGCCTGTCAAACAGATGGCCAGAGTGTGAAACACCCCTCGAGTCCGCTGTCAGCAAAGGAGCAACAGATGGGTTCACTCGATCTCTCCGGCCGGAAGGCCTTGGTCACCGGTGGCGCGCAGGGGCTCGGTGAGGGCATGGCGAGAGCCCTCGCGGCGGCCGGCGCGAAAGTCGTGATCAGCGATATCCAGAAGGACGCCGGCGCGGCGGTCGCCGACGCGCTCGACCAGGAGTACGGCGCCGGCAACGGCTTCGTCGCGCACGACATCACCGACGACGGCGACTGGGAGAACGCGGTCGTCGCCGCGAACGACGTCCTCGGCGGCCTCGACATCCTGGTGAACAACGCGGGGGTGGAGATCACCAGCCTGCTCACCGAGGTCACCGCCGAGCAGATCCGCAAGATGCTCGAAGTGAACGTCCTCGGCACCACGCTCGGCGTCAAATGGGGTCTGCGGACGATGCGGCCCGAGGGCCTGGCCGGTCAGGGCGGCGCGATCATCAACGTCGCGTCCGTAGCCGCCACCATCGCCTTCCCCGGCATCGCGGTGTACTCCGCGACCAAGTCCGCGGTCGACCGCCTCACCCGCGTCGCCGCGATGGAGTCCGGCAAGCTCGGGTACGGCGTACGCGTCAACTGCATCTACCCCGGGCTCGTCCCGACCGCGATGGGCGCCGGCCTGGCGAACGACGTCGCGCAGCTCGGACTGTTCGAGTCGCCGGACGCCGCGGTCGCCGCAGTCGTAGGGCTGACACCGGCCGGCCGGCTCGGTGAGGTCGCCGACATCGCGGACGCGGTCGTCTTCCTCGCATCGGACGAGTCACGGTTCATCACCGGTATCGGACTGCCTGTCGACGGCGGAATGGGGATGTGATCGCGAATGGCCACGAAACCAGTCGTTGTGTACGGCGCCTCCGGCTACACCGGCCGCCTGGTCTGTGAGTACCTCCGGCAGTACCACGTCCCGTTCGTCGCCGCCGGACGTGACGAGGCGAAGCTCAAGGCCTCCATGGACGCACATGTCCCGGGCATCGAGACAGCGGACTACGAGATAGCCGCGGTCGACCATGACGTTGCTGCGCTGACAGATCTCTTCAAGGGCGCATCCGTCGTACTGAACACGGTCGGGCCGTTCAGTGAGCTCGGTCCGGCGGCAGTGGAGGCCGCACTGGCAGCCGGTGCGCACTACACCGACACGACCGGTGAGCAGGACTGGCTGATGACCTGCGACGAGAAGTACGGCGCACAGTTCGCCGAGGCCAACCTGGTACTGGCCCCGGGGATCGCGCAGATGTACACCACCAGCGAGATCGCGGCGCAGCTCTGCCTTGAGCAGCCCGGCCTCGACTCCCTGGACATCGCCGTGTTCTGGGGCGGCAGCCCGACCATCGCCTCGACCCGCACGATTCTGGTGAACGCCGCGACGTCGAGGGCGCACTACCTGGAGAACAACCAGTACACCGAGTTCCCCGAGCAGGGTCTGGTGCCGCTGGTGGTGCCAGGGCAGCACGAGCTAGCGCTGTCCCTTCCCTGGGGCGGCATGTCGCATCCGGTCTGGTTCAAGCGCGATCCACGCGTCGCGAACTGCAAGGCGCAGGGCGGCGTGTTCAACGCCGCGCTGATGAACGGGGTCCCGCAGATCGTCGCTGCCGCGCTCGAAGCCACTAAGGACATGGCTCCGGACGACCGCAACGCCGCACTGACCGAGACCGCTCGCCAGGTGATGAACGAGATGCCGCCCCGGGAGAACCCGCGGGTCAACAAGACGCTGGACTCCGTACACGCCTCCGGGCCGCTCGGTCGCGCGCACTGCGTCATCCACGGCAACAGCAACTACCAGCAGACCGGTCTGATGCAGGCGTACGCGGCGTACTCGCTGTTGCAGACGCCACCCAAGCGGGTCGGTTTCGCGAGCGGTTGCCAGGCGTTCGGTCACCACGAGCTGCTCGGCGTACTGCGGAGCTTCGGCCTGGTGTCCGAGCCACAGCTGACGGTTCAGCACTAGGGAGCCCGCAGTGCGACTGGTCGACTACCTCGACAAGGGTGCCTCGCTCGGCCCGGACGCGGCCTGCCTGACCACGGACGGCGAGACCCTCTCGTACGCCGAGGTTCAGCAGCTCTCGTACCGGATAGCGGGCGCGCTGGCGGCGACCGGCGTCCGGCCGGGCGGCAAGGTCGCGATCCTGTCCGCGAACGACCCGGTGGCGTTCAGTTGCGTCTTCGGGATCAGCCGGGCCGGTGCGATCTGGTGCCCGATCAATCCGCGCAACGAAGCCGCGGAGAACCGTGAGCTGCTCGACCAGTTCGACTGTGAAGTACTGATCTACCAGGCGGCGTTCGCGCCGCTGGTGGACCGCATCCGCGACGCGCTGCCGAAGGTGCACACGTTCGTGTGTCTCGACGCGGATCCCGCGGTGTTGGATCCCATGGCCTCCGGCCCTACCCCCCACCCTGACGGCCGGAGAATCGTCGGCTGGGACGCGTTCTGCGGGGGCGCGTCCCAGTCGGCGCCTGACCTGACCGATCCCGATGATCTCGCGATGATCGTCGGCACCGGCGGGACGACCGGGCGTCCGAAGGGGGTGATGCTGAGCAACGGCAACCTCGAGACGATGACCGCACTGACGTTGATGGGGTACCCGTTCGGCGACCGGCCGGTCTATCTCGCGCTCGCGCCGCTGACCCACGCGGCCGGCGTGCTGTGCTTCCCGGTGCTCGCGTCCGGCGGCGAGATCGTGATCATGCGAGCTCCCGACGTACATGCGTTCCTCGAGCTGATCCCGCGCCATCGGGTCACTCACACGTTCCTGCCGCCGACGCTGATCTACATGGTGCTGGCGGCGCCCGAGCTGGACTCGACCGACCTGTCGTCGCTGCGCTGCTTCTGGTACGGCGCCGCGCCGATGTCGGTCGCCCGGCTCGAGGAGGCGCTGCACCGGATCGGTCCGGTGATGGCGCAACTGTTCGGGCAGACCGAGGCTCCGATGATGATCTCGGTGCTGCCACCGGCCGCCCATTTCAATGCCGACGGCAACGTTATCCGCGGACGGCTGTCGTCGGCAGGGCGGCCGTCCCCGCTCGTCAGCGTGGCGATCATGGGCACCGACGGCGCCCTGTTGCCGCACGGCGAGCGCGGCGAGATCGTGGTCCGCGGGTCCCTGGTGATGAAGGGGTACTACGAGAACGCCGAGGCCACCGCAGCGGCTTCGGCGTACGGCTGGCACCACACCGGCGACATCGGGTACCTCGACGCCGAGAACTACCTCTACATCGTCGACCGGGCGAAGGACATGATCATCACCGGCGGCTTCAACGTGTACTCCACCGAGGTCGAGCAGGCCCTGATGGCCCACGTCGCGGTCCAGGACTGCGCGGTGATCGGGCAGCCGGACGAGAAGTGGGGCGAGCGGGTCGTCGCCGTCGTCCAGCTGCAGGCGGGTGTCGCCGTCGATCCGGGCGAGCTGATCGCGTTCGCCAAGGCCCGGATCGGCAGCGTGAAGGCACCGAAAGACGTGCTGATCTGGCCGGACCTGCCGCGCTCGAAGGTCGGCAAGGTCGTCAAGCCGGAGATCAAGGCCCGGCTAGCTGCCGGCTGACGCGCCCGAGGCCGCAGTCACCACGAGCACCGCGGTGATGGCGGCCTGCATCTCGGTGACGGCCTTCTTCACCGCGTCGGCCGCCCAGTCGGACTCGGCGATCTCCTTCGCCCGCCGCTTCAGCGCGCGCTTGTCGACCGCATCGGTGACCACCCTCGGTACGACGTTCAGCGCGCTGAGCAGTGCGATCAGCGCACCGGTGCGCTCGTCCGGCGCCGTACCGACCTTGAGGACGCTCTCGAGCTTCGCGCGCACCTCGACCTCGTGGCGTGCGTCCTTGGCCGGCCAGCGCGTCACCGGGAACAGGCCGAGCACCTTGCCCTTGTCCGCCTCCAGCACTCCACGCTCCGCCAGGCGCGTCAGCAGCTGGTCGCGGAGCCGCTTCGACAGCGCGCCGACCTGGTCCTTCGGTTTCTTACCGGGCTTGTTGACGACGAACGCCAGCCGTTCGTCGAGGATCGGGTCGCCCGTCGGGCCATCGTCGAGAACCTGCAGGCGGCCTTGGCTGGTGATGTCGAGCTTGCGGCCTAGCGCCAGCTCGATCAGCACGGCGCCGGCCAACGCGTAGTCCAGGCCGGGCGAGCCCGCGATCGGCTTGCCGGTCTCGTCGTCGTACAGCAGCAGCAACAGGTCTTCGGCGATCAACATGTCACCAACGTAGGCACGACGGGTGCCTGGACACATCCGCCGCGCGGACGACCTGGGGTATCAGCCCGCGGACCCATCTCTTCGGGTCGGCGAGCGTCTAGTAAGGTAAGCCTTAGCTAACAGGTTCGTCCACCTCGCCAGCGGAGTCCGCCATGACCAGAGCACTGCCCGAGCCGGCGTACCGGCGGTTCGTCCCCGGCGTCGGCACCCTCAGCCTGCGCCCGTTCGACCTCGTTGACGACGTGGTCACACTGCACGACTGGGTCACCCAGCCGTATGCGCAGTACTGGGGGTTGCTGACCGCGTCGGTCGCCGACGTGCACGCGGAGTACCTGCGCATCGAGCAGAGTCCGCACCACCGCGCGTACCTCGGCGAGCACGACGGACGACCCGCGTTCCTGATGGAGCGCTACGAACCGGCGTACGACGCGGTCGGCCAGGTGTACGACGTGGCGCCGGGTGACATCGGCATGCACGTACTGGTCGGACCGCCCGTGATCCCGATCGCCGGGTTCACCGGGGGCGTGTTCGAGACGATCATGGACAGCCTGTTCAGTGATCCGCTGGTCGACCGGGTCGTGGTCGAGCCCGACGTACGCAACGGGAAGATCCAGGCGCTGAACGAGCGGATGGGGTTCCGCAAGCACAGCGTCGTACAGCTGCCGGACAAGCAGGCGTGGCTGAGCTTCTGCACGCGGGACCAGTACGCCGGCGCGCTCCGGATGAACGAGGCGGGCTGAATGATCGAGCACCTGAACCCCGAGGCCTGGGCCGTCGTCAACCGCGCACTGGTGCGGAAGGCGCTCGCCGAGTTCACCCACGAGCGCATCCTCGAACCAGTTGCCGAGGGCGACGAGTACGTCGTCGGCGGGTACCGGTTCAGCGCCCGGCGGTACCCGTTGAACCACTGGGATATCGGGGATGTCGCCCGCGTCGACGGTGGTCCGGTCGATGCGCTGGAGTTCGTGACCGAGTTGCACGAGCAGCTCGGGATCGGGCGCGAGATGCTGCCGGTGTACCTCGAGGAGATCAGCAGCACGCTGGCGTCGGCGGCGTACAAACTGTCGAAGCCCGACCTGACCGCGGCGGACCTGGTCACCGCGGACTTCCAGACCATCGAGGCCGCGATGACCGAGGGGCATCCGTGCTTCGTCGCCAACAACGGGCGGCTCGGGTTCGGGGTCGAGGACTACCGTTCGTTCGCACCGGAGACGGGCGCCGGCGTCGCGCTGACCTGGATCGCGACGCGGCGGGACCGGACGACCGTGGCCCACAGCTCGTCGCTTCGGTACGAGGATCTGCTGCGCACCGAGCTCGGTGACGAGGTGCTGGAGCGTTTCGCGGCCGAGATTGTTGCCGTGGGCGCTGATCCTTTCGATTACGTTTTCCTGCCCGTGCACCCGTGGCAGTGGGAGAACAAGACGTCGATCACGTTCGCGGCGGACATCGCGCAACGACACATCATTCCGGTCGGGTCGACAGCCGACGTGTATCAGCCGCAGCAGTCGATCCGGACGTTCTTCAACCGCTCGACGCCGTCGCGCTGCTACGTGAAGACAGCGCTCTCGGTGCTGAACATGGGCTTCATGCGCGGCCTGTCGCCGTCGTACATGGCCGCGACGCCGGCGATCAACGACTGGGTGCACTCGGTGGTCGAGAACGACGTGGTGCTGAAGCGGTACGGGTTCTCGGTACTGCGCGAGATCGCGGCGGCCGGGTATCACAACAGGTACTACGAGAACGCGACGGACAAGACATCGCCGTACCGGAAGATGCTGTCGGCACTCTGGCGGGAAAGCCCCGTGCCGTCCCTGGAACCGGGTGAGCGGCTGGCGACGATGGCCTCGCTGCTGCACGTCGACCGGCACGGCGCATCACTCGCCGCGGCGCTGATCCGCGCATCGGGCCTGGCGCCGGCCGACTGGCTGCGAGCGTACGTCGACGCGTACCTGATCCCGTTGCTGCACAGCTTCTACGCCTACGAACTGGTCTACATGCCACACGGCGAGAACCTGATCCTGGTACTGCGGGACGCGATCCCGATCCGGGTGATCATGAAGGACATCGCCGAGGAGATCGCCGTCCTCAGCCCGGCGACGCCGATCCCGGCCGAAGCCGAACGGGTCCGCGCCGAGGTCCCGGACGACGAGAAGCTGCTGTCGATCTTCACCGATGTCTTCGACTGCATCTTCCGGTTCCTGTCACCGCTGCTCGATCGTGAGGGGCTGTTGACGCCGGACGAGTTCTGGTCGGTGGTGGCGTCATCGATCCGCGACTACCAGTCCGCGACGCCGGAGCTGGCGGACGCGTTCGCGAAGTACGACATCTTCGCGCCGTCGTTCGCGCTGTCCTGCCTGAACCGTCTGCAGCTGCGCAACAACCAGCAGATGGTCGACCTGACGGACGTTGCCGGCTCCCTGCAGTTCGTCGGAACCCTGCAGAACCCGTTGGCCTGTGGATAACTAAAACCGCCGTCGGGCGCTTTCCGTCAGGCTGGGCGGGTGACAACTCTCGAAGCCACCCGCGACGGCCGAAGATACGAGGTGGTCGACGGCCGCCTCCTCGTCACCGGCCCGCAACCACCCGCCCATCACGCCGCCGTCATCGCGCTGATGGTGCAGCTCAAACACGCCTGCCCACCCCACCTCCTGGTCGCGATGGGCTCCATCACGTTCCGCCCCACTCCGCACACCACCCTCCGCCCCGACCTCCTCGTCTGCCCCCGCGACGCCCCCGTCACCCAGCCACCCTTACTCGCCGTCGAGGTCCTCTCCCCCACTACCCGCACCACCGACGTAGTCCGCAAACGAGCCCTCTACGAACAACACAACATCCCGTCCTACTGGCTCTACGACCCGTCGATCCAAGAACTCACCGTCCTAGCCCTAACCCCCACCGGCTACACCTGCCAAGCCGTCGTCCAATCCGAGGAAACCTTCCACGCCACGAACCCGTTTCCCGTCGCCCTCACCCCCGCCGCACTGGTCGGATGAGCCTGCATTCGCCCGGATCATGCGGGGCAGACCGGGGCAGATCGCAGCGTAGACGGGCAGATCACGGGGCAGCTCGGGGCAGATCGCCGGAATGGCTCCAACCGCACGGTCCGGCCCATCATGCTGGTCGTGTGACCGAGAAGGAGGCACCATTGTGTCCGTGGACCAGCTTGAGCCGTACACGTTGGAGTATCTCGACAGCACGCCCGATGACGGTGGACGGCGCGAGATTGTCGACGGCGGCCTGTTCGTGACGCCGGCACCATCGCGGCTCCATCAGCGAGCCGTCACCGAGCTGTGTTTCCAGCTGAAGCTCGCTTCCCCGGGCGGCATGGACATCCTCGTTGCACCGTTCGACTATCGGCCAACGTCACAGCGATCTCTCCAACCGGACGTACTCGTCTGCAGCCCGGACGACACCGATCCGCAGCATGCACGGAAGCCGCTGGCCCTCGCCGTCGAGATCCTCTCACCGAGCACCAGGATGGTGGACCTCCTGCTGAAGCGCGGTGTGTACGAGCAGGCCGGCGTGCGCTCGTACTGGATCCTCGATCCCGAGAAGGAGAGCCTGACCGTGCTCGAGCTCGTCGACGGCGTGTACGTCGAGCGCGACGTCGTCACCGGCGAGAAAGTCTTCGACGCCGTGCTCCCGTTCCCGGTACAGATCGTTCCGGCGGAACTCTTCCGGGCTCGTTAACCGTTCAAGAGTCTCGTCAGTTGTTGTTTGTCGGGGAGGGTTTCCGGGCGGACGATGTCGCCGGTGCGGACGTAGTAGAAGCCGGCGGTGATGTGGGTGAGGGGGATGTTGAGGAGTTCCGACCAGGCGACGCGGTAGATCGCGAGCTGGAGGGGGTCGGCGGTTTCGCCGCGGGTGGTTTTCCAGTCGATGACGTCGTAGCCGCGGGAGCCGTCCGGGCGGACCACCTGGTAGACCGCGTCGATGCGGCCGCGGATGACCCGGCCGTCGAGTGAGAGCGCGAACGGGGCTTCGATCTCGTACGGCGTGGTTTCGCCGAACGGACCGTCGCGGAAGGCGTCCATCAGGTCGGTGAGATCGGTGTCGTCGACGATGTCCTCGTCCGCGGCGCCCGGGAGATCGTCCGGATCGAGCAGCAGTTGCTGACCGAAGTAGCTCTCCACCCAGGCATGGAAGCGGGTGCCGAACCGCGCGGCCCGGTTGGGTCTGCGTGGCATCGGGCGGGCGAGTTCGGCGGCGAGACCGTCGGGGTCCTTCGCCAGCCGCATCACCTGGGTCGCGGACAGTGCCGCCGGCAGCGTCACGTCGTACGCCTTCCGGCTGCGGCTTTCCCTTGCCTCGGACAACAAACGCTCGATCTCGGAGTCCCAGCGCGCGACCGTCGCCTGCTCGTCCAGCAGCAGTGACTCCTCGGCCTCGACCGACGGCCCCTCGGAGCGCGACTGCTGCACCAGCGCCGCCGAGTCCAGTCGCCGCTGGTACGAGTCCACGTCGTACGGCGTCGGCCACGGCGCCTGCGTCTGCTCGGCGAGCTCCGGGTTCTCCGCGGTGAGCTCCGGCTGCTCGGCCCAGGCGATCACCCGCTCGCCGGCGTGCTTCTTCAACGTCTCGAGGTACGTCGACGGGCCGCGCGGACGCTTCTGGGTCGGGCCCCACCAGTGTCCGGTCGCGACCAGCAGATCCTTCGCGCGAGTGAAAGCGACGTACCCAAGGCGGCGTTCCTCGAGTGCGTTGATGGTCTTGCACTCGTCGGCGAAGGCCTTCAGTCCCGCGTTCGACAGGTCGTGGATGTCGGGCAGCGTGTCCGCGTCGCCGCGCAGCGGCCAGGGCAGAACCTTGGCATTCGTCGTCCACTTGTCCCGCCCGCGATCGGACGGGAACACCTTGGACACCAGCGTCGGCACGAACACGACCGGCCACTCGAGGCCCTTCGACCGGTGCGTGGTCAGCAGCTTCACCGAGTCCGCCTCACTCGGTACAGCGAGGTCGAGGCCCGCGGCGTACTCCTCCTCGGCCGCGAGGTACGCGAGCAGGCCGTCGAGCGACCCGTCCGACTCGGTCGACACGAAGTTGCCCACGGCATCCAGAAAGGCGGCCAGGTGATCGCGGCGGCCGGCGTCGACGTGGTCGGGCGTCGCGGTCAGCTCGACGTCCAGACCGATCGTGCTGATCACTCGCCGGACCAGATCCAGCAGCGGCTCCCCCGCGTGCCCACGCAGCTCACGGAGCTCGACCGACAGCTCCTTGAAGCGAACCAGGGCTTCCGGCGCGTACGCCGCCAGCCCTGGGTCGTCGACTGCCTCGGCGAGCGAGATCACCTCGGTCGAGTCCATCCCGGCGACGGCGGCGTCCAGGGCCGCGACCAGGTCGTCGGCGGCCGGGCGCTCCCCCGCGTCGGCCAGCGAGCGAGCGCGGTTGGCGAGCAGCGCGAGGTCGCGGTGACCAATCCGGTACCGCGGGCCGGTGAGGATCCGCAGCATGGCCGCGTTCGCGGTCAGATCGTTGACGGCCTGCAGGGTCGCGACGACGTCGACGACCTCGGGCAGCGCGAGCAGCCCACCGAGACCGACGACCTCGACCGGGACCTTGCGGGCGATCAGTGCCTCGTGGACCGCGCTGAGGTCGACGTTGGTCCGCATCAGGATGCCGATGTCCTTCCACCGGCGGTTCCGGGTCTGGTGCGCGGCGACGATCGCGTCGGCGACCCACTCGATCTCCTCCGACCGCGTCTCGAACAGACCGACCGTGATCGCGCCCTCGGGAGCGTTCGTCGGGGCCTCGAGCGGGATCACGCCGGGATGCTGTTCGTACAGCTCTGCCGCATGTTGATTGGCGGCCGCGAGGATGCGGCTTCCACAGCGGCGGTTGACGCTGAGCACGTAGCGCTGCGCGGGAGCGCCGTCGACCTGCGCGAAGTGCTCCGGGAACTCGTCGAGGTTCGCGACCGATGCGCCTCGCCAGCCGTAGATCGCCTGGCACGGGTCGCCGACCGCGGTGACCGGATGGCCCCGGCCGTCGCCCGCGGCGAACAGTGCGGTCAGCATCCGGCGCTGCGACACCGACGTGTCCTGGTACTCGTCGAGCAGCACGACCTTGTACCGCGCGCGCTCGACCGCGGCGACCTCCGGGCACTCCTCCGCGAGCCGCGCGCCGAGCGCCATCTGATCCGCGAAGTCGACGACGCCGCGCTCCCCCTTGTACGCCTGGTACTCCTCGACGAGCTGCAGAATCTCGCCACGCTTCAACGAGGTCTCGGCCAGCTTCCGGACCTCCACGGTCTGCTTGCGCGCCGCGGCGACCTCCTGCCGTACGGCGTCGTCGTGGTCGCGGATGTCGTCCGGGCGGAGCAGGTGGTCGGCGAGCTCACCGTCGAGCGCGAGCAGACTGTTGACGAGCGTCGGGACGTGGTGCGAGGCGAAGCGGATCGGCCCCGCGGAACGGCGTACCACTCGGCCTGCGAGCTGGAAGCGGGTCGCGTCGGCGAGCACTCGCGAGTCCGGCTCGAGACCGAGCCGGAGCCCGTGCTCCGCGATCAACGTGCCGGCGAACGCGTGGTACGTCGAGACGACGGGCTCGCCCGGCTCCTCGGGCTCCCAGTTCGGGATGTTGCTGCGCAGGTGCGCGGCGAGCAGCGGGTGCTGGTCGGTCGGCAGGGTGGATCCCAGGACGCCGGCCTTCGTCAGGTCCTCGCGGATCCGGACGTCGAGCTCGTTGGCCGCCTTCTTCGTGAACGTCAGCCCGAGCACTTCCTCCGGCTTCACCTGCCCGGTGCAGATCAGCCACACCACCCGGGCCGCCATCGCGGTCGTCTTGCCCGAACCCGCGCCCGCCACGATCACGCCAGGAGCCAACGGCGCGGTAATGGCCGCCAGCTGCTGATCGGAGAACGGGATCCCCAGCAGATCGCACAGGTCAGCAGTGGACCTCAACTGTGCAGGCATCAGACGACTTCCCGCCCCTCGGGCTGGATGGGACACAGTGCCCGCGCCTCGCAGCGGCCGCAGCCGTCGTTGCGCTGGGCGGTGATGTTCTCGGTGCGGATCATCGACTCGGCGTCGTCGACCGCCTCGTCCAGCCAGGTGCGGCCTTCGTCGTCGGCCTCCAGCGGCCCCTGGTGCTGCACCTTCGGGAACCCGCCGTTGTCGTCATGGCGCAACTGCACCAGCTCGGCGCCTCCCGCGACCGCGTCCTCGCCGAGCTTCTTCAGCTGCCGCGACTGGATCGCCCGTTGGTAGATCGCCAGCTGAACATGCCGCTCCAGCGCCGGCTTCGTCGGCATCGTGCGCCCGGTCTTCAGGTCGACGACCCGGATCGTCCCCTCGGGATCCTTCTCGACCCGGTCCATCCGGCCCTTCACCCGGACCGCGGGCTGCTCCTCGTCCGGCAGCAGTACGTCGAAGTCGACCTCGGTCCCCACCAGGGTCCGGTCCGGACGACCCTGATGCCAGGCGACGAACCGCCGCAACGCCTGCTCGGCCTCGCCGCGCTCACGGTCCGAGATCCAGGCGGACTCGAACTCGAGTTGCGTCCACACCTTGTCCAGCCAGCCGTTCAGCTCGTCGACCGACGGTGGCAGTGTCCCGGTCGCGACCGCATCCGCCAACGTGTGCAGCACCATGCCGAACCCGATCGCCGACGTACTCGGGGTCTCGCCGCCGGCCCGGCGGGTCAAGAACCAGCGCAGCGGGCAGTCGACGATCGTCGTCAACGCGCTCCCGGACAGCGGCACCGGCTGCTCGGGATCCGCGATCGGTTTTACGGACTCCGTCCGCTCGCGCACGCCCCACCAGCGGGACGGATCAGCTGTCGGCACGAGTGGATAGTCGCGGTCGTCGACGGCGTCGGCCAGCAACGCCAGCCGGTCCGCCGCAGCTCGCTTCAACGCCGGCGACGAGGCGGGATCGGCCAGCACGCACCGCAGATCGGCGACCAGACCGGGCAGCGACAACGGCCGTCGCGGTCGCCCGGCGACCAGTTTCAAAGGAATGTCGAGCTCGGCAAGGAAGCGGGACGGTTGGTCGCCGTCGGCCTCCGGCGCCTGGACCGCGGTCACGATCAGCCGTTCCCGGGCCCGGGTGATCGCGACGTAGAACAACCGTCTCTCCTCGGCCAGCAACGCACCGGCCGACAACGGATCGATCAACCCGTCCGGACCCAACCGGTCCGGCTCCAGCAACGATCCGCGGCGCCGCAGGTCGGGCCACTGCCCTTCCTGGACCGACGCCACGACGACGAGCCGCCACTGCAGCCCCTTCGACCGATGCGCCGTCATCAGCTGTACGCCGGCCTCGCGGTACGTACCGTCGAACCGGTTGTCACCCGCGATGTCGAGCGATTCCAACTCCGACAGGAACGCCGACACGCCCTTGAACCCGACCTGCTCCTCGGCCCGGCTCGCCGCATCGAACAACGCACACAGGGAATCCAGGTCGCGGTTCGCCGCCCGGGCCGGCTCGCCCCCGGAGTGCGCCTGGCCGCGCAGCCGGCGCAACCACGGCGAGTCCGACCACAGCGACCACATCACCTCGTCCGGCGCCGCGCCCGCGGTCACGATGTTCCTTGCCTTGAGCAACCGCTCGCCGAGTGCCGCGAACCGCGCCTCGGCCGGGGATGCCTGCTCGTCCAGCAGCAACGGGCTCATCAGCGCTTCGCGCAGCAGCTCGTCGGATGAGCGCGGCAGCCGCTGACCACCCGCGGCATCCCGGTCCCGCCGCCGAAGCACCCGGGCCAGCCGCCGCAGCTGCCCCGCATCCATCGCTCCCAACGGAGACAACGCCAACGCCCGGACCACGTCCACGGTCAACGTCTCCGGATCGGCCACCGCCCGCAACGCCAGCAACATCGGCCGTACGGCGGGCTCGCGCGACAACGGCAACTCGTCACCGGCGACGTCCACCGGGATCCCGGCCGCCGCCAGCGCCCGTCGCAGCGGCGGGATCGACCAGCTGCCGGAGCGAACCAGGACCGCCATCTCGTTCCATCCGATGCCGTCCTGGACATGCGCCCGCCGCAGCAGGTCCGCGATGTGTTCGAGCTCGGCGCCGCTGGTCGAGTAGAGGTTGGCCTCGACCTTCCCCGGGCCGTACACGCACGAGGAGGCATCCGGGTTCCGGAACCGGTCGAACGTGTCCCGGTCCAGCGTGCCGGGTACGCCGAGGCGGTTGACCACGTTGCGCGAAACGCGTTGCAGCGTGCTGCCGAAGCGTCGCGTCGTACCCAAAGCGATCTGCGCGGCCTCGGAGCCGTCGATGGTCTTGAACTCTTCGGTGAAGCGGAGCAGGCCGCGGACGTCTGCGCCGCGGAACGTGTAGATCGACTGGTCGGGGTCGCCGACCACGACCAGGTCCCGGCCGTCGCCGGCGATCGCCTGCAGCAGTTTGGTCTGCCCGGGATCGGTGTCCTGGTACTCGTCGACGAAGACCGCTTTGAACTCGGCGCGCAGCTTGGCCTGCACCGACGGCTGCTGCGCGAGGATCACCGCGCGATGGATCAGCTCGGAGTAGTCCAGCACCTGTTCGGCGTCGAGCACCTGCAGGTACTCCTGGAAGAAGTCGCCGACCGCGACCCACTCGGCCCGGTCCGCCGAGCGGCCGATCGCGGACAGGTCCTCCGGGTCGAGTCCCAGCTGCCGCGCCTTGCCGATGACCGCCTGCACCTCGTCAGTGAACCCGCGCGTCTTCAGCGCCGGATGCAGACTGCCCGGCCAGTGCACCGCACCGACCTCACGACTCCCGGACAGCGCCTCGTTCAACCGCAGCGACTGCTCCGGCCCGGACGGCAGCCGCAGTGGTACGTCGAACGCGTCCGCCGGCGTGAACCGTCGCAGCAACGCGTAGCAGAACGAGTGGAACGTCATCGACGGCATCACTCGGGTCGTCCGCCCGAGCCGGCCGGTGATGCGGTCCCGGAGCTCGGTCGCGGCCTTCCGGCCGAACGTCAGCACGAGCACCTGGTCCGGGCTCAGACCACGATTGCGGACCCGGTCGGCGACGGCCTCCACCAAGGTCGTCGTCTTGCCCGTCCCCGGCCCGGCGAGGACCAGGAGCGGCCCGCCGGGATGGTTGACGACCGCCTGCTGATCGGCGTCCAGGACCGGCGCTTCCGCCGCGCGCCCCGCCTCCCGGACCAAGCGATACCGGGACCCCTGTCTGCCGACCATCGCATCATCCCAGCAGACTCCACCGACAAAAGCCGACGGGCACCCCGAGCCGTCCACAGATGCTCGGAAACCGGACAACAAACGCCGTAGCTGACCGATCAGCGCAGCGCTGAAAGCGGGCGGGTCAGTCCTGCGGATCCCAGCGGGCGTCGCGGAGGTTCACGCGTCCGTTGGTGATCCGCACACCGTCCGACCGCAGCCGGTGCAGCTGCTCGTCCCCGACCTCGTCGGCCGGTACGCCGGATGCGCGGATCACCCGCCACCACGGCACGCTCGCGCCGTACTCGCGCATGATCGCGCCGACCTGCCGCGGTCCACCCTGGCCGACGTACTCGGCGATGTCCCCGTACGTCGCGACGCTGCCCTCCGGGATGGACTCCACGGCCCGCAGGACAGCCTCGATGTATTCCTCCCGATCCACGGGCTCAATCTAGGCGAGCGGTGCCAACGCCTTCGCCAACGGCTCCAGGACCGACGGCGGCGCGTCCAGCGGGAGGTTCATCACGACCAGGTCGACGCCGGCCTCGCCGTACGCCGCGGCCTCGGAGACCGCCTTGTCGAGCGGGCGGTCGGGGTCGATGCGGACGTTCACCGAGCAGGTGATCTCGTTGACGTCGCGGCCGACCTCCTCGCAGCGCTGGACCAGCACCTCCTTGAGCGGCGTCCACTCCTGCGGGTTCGGGACGATCACGTTCCACTGCTGGGCCCACTTGGCGACCGCGCGGAGCGTCCGCTTCGGGCCCTTGCCGCCGATCGTGATCGGCGGGTGCGGGGTCTGCACCGGCTTCGGGTTGCAGTAGGCGTCGGTGAGCTTGACGTAGGTGCCGTCGAAGTTCGCGACCTTCTCGGTGAGCAGCGCGATGATCGCCTGGGTGCCCTCGTCGAAGCGGTCGAAGCGCTCCTTCAACGGGTACAGGTCGATGCCGTACGCAGCGGTCTCCATCTCGTTCCAGCCGGCGCCGATGCCGAGCTCGAGGCGGCCGTTGCTGATGATGTCGGTGGTCGCCGCCATGTTCGCCAGCACCGCGGGGTGCCGGTAGATCATGCCATTCACCTGGCAGCCGACCCGGATCCGCGACGTCGCCTGGGCGAGCGCGGCCAGGGTCGTCCAGGCCTCCAGGTTCGGGCCCTGCATGTCACCGCTCAGCGGGTAGAAGTGATCCCAGTGCCAGGCGGATTCGAAGATCTCGAACTGGTCCGCCGCGACCCACACGTCCCGCATCTGCTGCCAGGTGGTGTGCTCCGGCCTGGTCTTGATCGCGAACCGCATCCCGCGCCTCCCTCAGGGGTAACCGTTTCCCCGGGTGAGATTACTCTGCTTTCGCCTCAGTCGAGGCCGAGGCGGGCGCGCACTTCCGGACGGCGCAGCGGTGGCACGGTCTGCGGTGGCGTCCGGCGGGCCGGCATCTCCTCGAGCAGTTGCTCGGTGATCCGCGCGACCTCGATGGCCGCCTTCTCGATCGGGCCGCGCGTGGTCGCGCTCAGCGAGCCGACGCCGGTCACCTTCCGCACGTACTGCAACGCCGCCGCATAGATCTCCTCGGAGGTCGCGGACGGCTCGAGTCCCCGGAGCACGGTGATGTTTCTGCACATGCCTTCAGACAGTACGCGCCACCGGGGACAAGACCAGGCAATCTACGAGGTATTGACATCCCTAATGGCGTTAGCTTTTCCTCAGGGTATGAGCACTGCCGCGCCGGACCGCCGTACCCGCCGTCGTCAGGAGACGATCGGGGAGATCCTCGACGTCGCCATCGAGCTGATGGCGACCGAGGGCGTCGCGGCGCTCAGCCTGTCCGCGGTGGCCCGGCGGCTCGGCATGCAGCCGCCGTCGCTGTACCAGTACTTCCCGTCGAAGATGGCGATCTACGACGCGTTGTTCCAGCGGGGCGCCGAGCTGTTCCTCGCCTCGCAGCGCGACGCAGTCGCCGCCGCGACCACCATCGACGTCGTCGAGCTGCATCTGATCGGCACCACGGCGTTCGCCCGCTGGAGCATGCAGAACCCGGTCTACTCGCAGCTGCTGTTCTGGCGGACGATCCCCGGTTTCGAGCCGAGCCCGGAGGCGTTCGCGCCGGCCCAGGAGGCGGTCGCCGACCTGCGCCGGCACCTGCAGGCGGGCGTCGACGCCGGCCGGTTGCGTCCGGAGGCGGCGAGCGACGAGGGGCTCACGGTGTTCACATCAGTCACGTCGGGGGTGCTCTCGCAGCAGATGGCGAACGAGCCGGACGTGCCGTTCGAGGAGGGGCGGTTCAGCCGGCTGCTGCCCGTCGTACTCGAGATGTTCTACCAGTACTACGCACCGACGAGGGGAAAGAGATGAGCGCAGTACTCGCGGAGCAGATCGGGCGGGCCGACCGGTCACGGTGCCGGATCCACCGGGACGCGGAGCTCGAGGCGTGGCACGAGTTCCTCGGGTCGATCGAGGGCGACGAGTGGCAGCGCCGTACCGTCTGCGAGGCGTGGGACGTCGCGGACATCGCCGGCCACCTGATCGGGCAGGCCGAGGACGTGAACCGGCCGCTCTCGTTCCCGCGCCGCTACCGCAAGGCGAAGCGGGTCTATCCCGGCGTACTGCGGATCGACGCGCACATGATGGTCCAGGCCGACGAGCACCGGGGTACGCCGCCTGCTGAACTGCGCACCACCTTCGACCAGGTGTGGGCGAAGGCGACGCGGAAGATCTCGACGGAGCTTGCGCTGATGCGCCGGATGTCGATGACGATCGACGGGTTCGAGAGCGTGAAACTCAGCCTCGGCTACATCCACGACATCCTGCTCGCGCGTGACCTGTGGATGCACCGCGACGACGTCTGTCAGGCTCTCGGCCGCCCCTTCGATCCGGGCCCGAACGCGGAGGAGATCGTCGCCCAGGTCATGTACGACGTGATCGACGGACCGTGGTGGGGCGAGCGGCCTGCCGTCGAGGTGGAGCTCACCGGGGCCGGAGGTGGGACCTACCAGCTCGGGAGGGGTGCGCCGGTGGGTCACGCTGCGGTGGACGCGGTCTCGTACATGCGAACCGTGTCCGGACGTGACGACGCCCCAGCGGTTTCGGGAGATCCCGTCGCCGCTGAGGCGGTCGCTTCGTGCAGGATGCCGTTCTAGCCGGCGTCTGTTTAGTACGAGGGCTGGCTCGGGTCGATCTGGTCGACCCAGGCGACCACGCCGCCGCCGACGTGGACCGCGTCGGAGAAGCCCGCACCCTTGGCGATCGCGAGCACCTCGGCGGAGCGGACGCCGGACTTGCAGTGGAAGACCAGCTGCTTGTCCTGCGGCAGCTTCTCCAGCGCCACACCGGTCTGGAAGTCCGCCTTCGGGATCAGCACCGAGCCCGGGATCTTGTTGATCTCGTACTCGTTCGGCTCCCGGACGTCGATCAGGACGAAGTCCTTCTCGCCGTTGTCCTTGAGTTTGATCCACTCGCTGAGCTGCTTGACGGAGATCGTCGAGCCGGCGGCCGCGTCGGCCGCCTCCTCGGTGATCGCACCGCAGAAGCTCTCGTAGTCGATCAGCTCGGTGACCGTCGGGTTCTCGCCGCAGATGGCGCAGTTCGGGTCCTTGCGGACCTTCAGCGAACGCCAGTTCAGGTCGAGCGCCTCGTAGATGTTCAGCCGGCCGAGCGACGGGTCGCCGATGCCGGTGAGCAGCTTGATCGCCTCGGTGACCTGGGCCGCGCCGACCGACGCGCAGAGCACGCCGAGCACGCCACCCTCGGCGCAGGACGGGACCATGCCGGGCGGCGGGGGCTCCGGGTACAGGCAGCGGTAGCAGGGGCCGTTGTCGGCCCAGAACACGCTGACCTGGCCGTCGAAGCGGAAGATCGATCCCCACACGTACGGCTTGTGCAGCAGCACCGCGGCGTCGTTCACCAGGTACCTGGTGGCGAAGTTGTCGGTGCCGTCGACGATCAGGTCGTACGGCTCGAAGATCTCGAACACGTTGTCGTTGTCCAGCCGGGTCTCGTGCAGGACGACGTTCGTGTACGGGTTGACCTCGAGGATGGACTCCTTGGCGGACTGCGCCTTGGACTTGCCCACGTCGGACTGACCGTGGATGACCTGGCGCTGCAGGTTGGACTCGTCGACGGTGTCGAACTCGACGATGCCGAGCGTGCCGACCCCGGCCGCGGCCAGGTAGAGCAGCGCCGGGCTGCCGAGACCGCCGGCGCCGATGACCAGCACCTTGGCGTTCTTCAGCCGCTTCTGCCCGGCCATCCCGACCTCGGGGATGATCAGGTGCCGCGAGTACCGGCGCACCTCGTCAATCGTCAGCTCGTCAGCCGGTTCGACCAGCGGTGGCAGTGACACGTTGCGGCTCCTCAGGAAGACGTCGTTCGGGGTCTGAAGGTTTTCAACCATCTGTCCCTCCCCCATGTTCCCGCACTATCCCAACCGCCCTCTGCGGAGTCCACCATCCGGTACCTCCGTCTCAGTCGTTGTCGGTGATCGTGGCGGTCAGGGTGGTGGGGACCTTCAAGGTGGCACCGTCGATCTTCTGGATCACGGCCGTGAAGGTCTCGGCGGGTTCCTTGAGCTTGTCGTCGAGGATCTTGACCGCCAGGTTGCCGGTGGTCTTCCCTGGCTCCACTGAGCCGTCGATGACCGGGGCCGCCGGTCCCTCGTCCGCGTCGGTGTAGTCCTTGCCGAAGACCGCCGCACCGTTCTTGAGGACCCCGCTGAAGGACACATACTTGTCGCTCGGTGCGGACAGCTTGACTCCGAAGCTGACCACTCCGGTCTTCTCGACCGTCTTCAGGTTGCTGAGCGTCAGCGTTGGCGTCGGGTCGTCGTCGACGACCAGACCGTGCCCGAAGGACTCGTCCAGCAGCCCGTCGTGCGGCACCGACAGCACCAGGCTGAACTTGATGTCATAGCTGTCCCGCGTGTTCCCCGTGATCGGCACAGTCACCTTCTGCCGTACCTGCCCCGGCTTGAACACCAGTTGCCGCGAGACCTCGCCCACCGTCTCCGCAAGGTCGCCGTTCGTCTCGACGTACACGCTGACCGGTCGGATGCTCGGACGGGACATGCGGACCCAGAAGTCCACCGTCCGCGTTCCCTTGTCCCCCTCCTGGACTGTGACGTTGGACGCCGACAGCTTCGGCAGCAGCGTCGCGGGGGCCGAGAACCCGAGTCCGGGCGACGAGAACCCCAGATCGCTCACGTACGCCGACCCGCTGGCCACACGGTCGGTCCTCAGCTCCACCGCACGCACATCCCGCAGGTCCACGCCCGTCAGGGACGAGACCGGGATGCGCACCGTTCGCAGCAGGTTCTTCGGTAGGCCACTGCCGTCGTTGCTCCCCGGCATCCGCACCAGCGCGTCACTGACCGCAGACACCGGTACGGCGACCGCGCTCCCGTGGCCGTCGACCACGCGCACCGTCAGGTCAGTCTTCGGCGCACCATTCGGGTCCGGCGCCGCGCGGAACGTCAGAGCCGCAAAACGACGTACGTCGCGCTGGCCGGCGGGCACGTCGACTCGCACGACCCCATTGGTGCCCGTCCACTTCAGTTTGGTGACCGCAGTGGTCGGCGTCTTCGCTGCGAACCACGCCGTACCCCAGTGCGGTGCGCTGGCCCAGTCATCGGTCGCCATGCACGCCGGAGTACTGGACTTCGACGTTGCGTCGGCCACTCCGGCGCACACGTTCGCAGAGACCTTCGGGCTGACCGCACCGGCCGGCAGCGCCTTGTCGAAGTCGTTCAGATCCCGCCGCGACCCCACCGGCGCCTGCGACACCACTCGTACGACGGCCTTCCCAGCCGACGCCGCTCGCGAGTCCGACCCGTCGAACTGCGACAGGAACTGCGTCTCGCGTCCCAGCTGCAGCCGGAAGAACCCCGCGACGTACGCCGTACCGACCGCCTGCTGCTCCTTGGCAGTCAGCCGGCCCGGGTACTTCGTACCGCAGGGCGCCGCCTTCTCGTCACCGAACCAGTCGTCGTTCGACGGTGCGACGGACTGCCCGGGCGTCCACTCGGTGTTGAAGAAGTTGTGGTTGGCGCCCAGCACCGTGACAGTGGACCGCGGCGCGGCGTCACCGTCGACGGAGTACCGGGTGTCGTCGTAGAACTTCTGACCCTGCAGATCCGACACGTCGCCATCGCAATACGGCAGGACGACGCTCATCGCGACACCCGGCACCGTGGCCCGGGCGAAGTCCGTGGGTGCGAGCGGGAGGACCGCACGGATCCCGTACTGGCCGCCGCGGTCCGCGTTCAGCACTACGGCGCGGGCGACGCCTTCACCGCCACGTGAGTGCCCCATCAGGCCGACGTTCTGCAGATCGATCCTGCCGACGAAGCGGGCGCCGAACGGCCCGCCGCCGATGGTCGACCACTTCCGCCACAGGGCGAGATGGTCGAGGACCAGCTCGGCCCGCGCCTGCGCGCCGGCGTCGTACACCTCGCTGTCCCAGGCGTTGACGGCGTTGGCGCTGATCGAGACCACCTGGTAGCCGTTGCTGGCCAGCGCGGTCGCCGGAGCGTCGTACCCGCGGTAGCTCGGGATGGCCTTCATCCCCGGCGGGCACGGCCAGGGCTTGGCGTCGTCGGACGGGTGCGTCGGCTCGCCGTAGCAGACCTCGTGGCGGCCGTGCAGGAAGATCACCAGCGGCCGCGGCCCCAGTGCGCCACGCGGCGAGTACACCTTTCCACGCAGCTCCGACTTGTGACCGAGACCGGGCAGCTCGATCGCCTCGTCGCCCAGGTTGTACTCCGCGGTGTCGACCTTGTATTTGCCCAGTGCACCGGGGTCGGACGGCAGCAACGGACCACGCCGCGCCTTCAGCCAGTCGGCATCCGTCGGGCCGCCGGCAGTGATGCCACGACTCTTGCTGGATTGCTTCCCCAGGTCCCCGGACCAGACCAGGCTTACGTCGCGGGCCGTCAGCACAGAGGGATCCGCACTGACCAGCGTCAGCGTCTTGCGGTCCACCGACTGCTTGGCGACGCCCAGCGGCTTGCCGTCGACCGCCAGCAGCGGAAGCGAGGCGCGCATCGCGGCGGGTGCGTCCAGATGCAGTGTCAGTTGATAACCACCGGCTACCGGACGCACGTCCGATTGGTTGCCTTTAGCAACCGCAGGTGGCGCCGGCAGCGCGGCTGTTGCGGTCAGTGTCCCCACACCGAGTAGTGCGACCATTCCTAACGACAGACTTCGGGCGGCTCTGCCGATACCTCGCACAGTGGTCCTCTCGTTCGTCCCAACAGGTCACCTGTACTACTTGTCAGGCGAGAGGAAAGTTGACCGGACGGGCTGCTCAGTCGTGTCTCAGTCGAGCCTCGGATTCGACTCGATCAGGAGATCAGCTGACGGACCGCGCGGGCCACCTGATCGGGGTGCTCCATCTGTGCGACGTGACCCGACTGCGGCAGGTAGAGCAGCCGGGCGTTCGGGAACGTGCGCTGGGCCTTGGTGCGGATCCGGGCGTCGACCAGCCGGTCTCTGCCGCCGTAGATCAACAGCACCGGGCACTCCACCGTGGCCGCGTCCGCCCACAGCGACCGGCGTGGTCTGGCGAGCGACGACCGCAGAATGCTCCGAGCACCCTCCACCGTCGCCTGCCGGCCCCACGGGTCGGTGTCGCGCCGGTGCAGTTCCGCCTCGTACGCCGCCCGTACCTCTGGGGACAGCGTCCGCGGGTCCCCGAACACCATCGACAGCGAGGCCTGGAACCGCTGGTCGAACGGCATCCGCGCCGTGCGCTCCAGTACGGCGGGACCGAGCCGCGGAGTCGCCAGGGCGGCGAACCACAGCGCACTCGCGGACACCCGTGGATGCGGCAGTGCGGGCGAGACGAGCGTCAACGACGCGACCAGATCAGGACGCTGCGCGGCCAGCGCCACCGACGCGGCCCCACCCATCGAGTTCCCGAACACGTGCACCGGCCGGTCGAACTGCTTCTCCAGCAGCTCGACGAGGAGTGCGGCCTGCTCCGAGATCCCGATCACGCCGGTGAGCGGCGTACGGCCGAAGCCGGGCAGATCGGGTGCGATACCCCGGATGGTGTCGTTCAGCATCGTGCCGAGGGCAGTCCAGTTCAGTGACGACCCACCGAGGCCGTGGACGAACAGCGCGGGCGGCAGGTCCGCCGCCGCGCCAGGCACGTCCCTGACCAGCAGATCCACTCCCGCCACCGGCACCCGCCGCTCCGGCCACTCCTGCAGCTCGAGCGGTGCGGCGTCCCCAGTTACTGGCCCGTAACTATCCACGGTTCCCATGGTAAGACGGTCTGCAGATGGAAACATGGAGGTATGGCGGGCGCGCAGCAGCAGCTGACCACTGAGGTGGACGGGCAGACGATGAAGCTCACCAACCTCGGCAAGGTGCTGTATCCACAGACCGGGTTCACCAAGGCCGAGGTGATCGACTACTACCACCAGGTCGCCGCCTTGCTGCTGCCTCACCTGTCCGACCGGCCGCTGACCCGCAAACGCTGGCCGGACGGCACCGAAGCGGCGTACTTCTTCGAGAAGAACGCTCCCCGCGGTACGCCGGCCTGGGTACGGACCGTGACGCTGCCTACACCGGGTAGTTCGACCGGGCGCGACGTGGCGGACTTCGTGGTCGCGGACGACGTACAGACCGTGGTGTGGCTGGCCAACCTCGCCGCGCTCGAGCTGCACATCCCGCAGTGGCGGATCGGGCTGTCCGACGACGGTAAGAACCCGCAGGCCGATCTGATCGTGTTCGACCTCGACCCGGGGCCCGGGGCGACCGTCGTGGAGTGCTGCGACGTCGCGCTCGCGCTGCGGCAACTGCTGGGCCACTACGGTCTCGAAGGCTGGCCGAAGACCTCTGGGAACAAGGGCATGCACCTGTACGTGCCGATCGAGCCCGCGTCCTCCAAGCTGACCAGTGCGTTCGCAAAACAGCTCGCAGAACAGCTGGCGGAGGCTCTGCCGGAGAGTGTGACCGCCAACATGACCAAGGCGCTCCGGCCCGGGAAGGTGTTCATCGACTGGAGCCAGAACGCCAGCGCGAAGACCACGCTGGCGCCGTACTCGCTCCGCGGCTCCGACGAGCCCCGCGTGTCCACACCGATCGACTGGGACGAGGTGGCGTCCGCCACGTCACCCGAAGAGCTCAGATTCCTCCCGCACGACGTCCTGGCCCGCATCGAGGAGTACGGCGACGTCCTGGAGGGCCTGTACGACGATCCGCAGCCGTTGCCGACAGTCGGGTAGCTGGGGTGTAGCTGGGTGTAGGTGGTACACACGTAGGTGAGTCATAGCTGTCGCAGTCCGAGAGGAGAGCGAGTCGCATGACCAGCGAAACCGACTACGAGGGCGCGGGCGACGGAACGCTGCCTGACGAGGCGTCGGAGGCCGACGTACTGGAGCAGCGGCTGGCCTCGAGCACGGTGGACGACCGGCCCGAGGAGACGGGGCTGCCGAACGAGGCGGATCCCGCCGACGTCGAGGAACAGCGCCGCTCGATCGGCGACACCGGCGAGGACGACTACCGCTGAGCTGCCGCCACTGAGCGGTATTGGGCACGACTGCGCACTGCTGAACGCACGCGTGCCGGAACGCTGTTCGGCGGGGAAGCTACTGGCGAGGAGGACTGCTGGGTAGGATTCGTGGAACGTCACACCCGAAGGAGCCACCACCGTGTCGACGACACCTGAGACCGCACCCAAGCGTGGCAGCCGCCTGCCCCGGCTGGCCCGCCGCGCGCAGCTGCTCGAGGCGGCCCAGGAAGTATTCGTCGCGAACGGGTACCACGCGGCCGCGATGGACGACATCGCGGACCGGGCCGGAGTCTCCAAGCCTGTCCTCTACCAGCACTTCCCCGGGAAGCTGGAGCTGTACCTGGCGCTGCTGGACACGTCCTGTGAGGCAATCGTCGCGTCCGTCCAGGACGCACTGAAGTCGACCGAGGACAACAAGCTCCGGGTCGCGGCGACGATGCATGCCTTCTACGACTACGTGGCGAACGCGCAGGGCGCGTTCCGCCTGGTCTTCGAGTCGGACCTGACCAACGAGCCGGCCGTCCGGGAACGGGTCGACCGGGTCACGCACGCCTGTGCCGAGGCCGTCTCCGAGGTGATCAGCGCCGACGCCGGCCTCAGCCGCGAGCAGTCGATGGTGCTGGCCGTCAGCCTGGTCGGTATGGCCCAGGTCAGCGCCCGCTACTGGCTCGGCGCCGGGGACCCGTCGATCCCCCAGGAACACGCCGCCGACCTGGTCGCGTCCCTGGCCTGGCGCGGTATCCGGGGCTTCCCACGCAGCGACGGCTGACGCCCGTACCACCGTCCTGAGGTTCTGCTCTGGGCGGACGGGTGAGAGCCGGGGGACGTGAGCGGATAGGCTCGAAGGGTCACCGGCGAGAGCCGCCGGTCGGAGCGTGTGCCCGGAGGGTTTCGTGGAGGTCAAGATCGGCGTACAGCACGCCAATCGCGAGTTGGTTCTGGAATCCGAGCAGAGCCCGGAAGAGGTTCAGCAGTTGGTGGCGGACGCGCTCAGCGGCAAGAGCGGCCTGCTGGAGCTGGCCGACGAGAAGGGCCGCAAGGTGCTGGTCCCGGCCGACCGGCTGGCGTACGTCGAGATCGGCGAGGTATCGACCCGCAAGGTCGGGTTCGGCGCGATCTGATCGCGGTCCGGACACAGTAGAGCGTGTCCCGGTTCGCTGGGGCCGCTCGACGGGCACGATGGCGGTAGACCTGCGTCGTGATTGGTCTGGTTTGTCACGGGGCACCGGACCGGACGCAGGTCCTCCACCTCACAAGGAGGCATCGTGGGTTACTGGATCTGGATGATCATCGTCAGTCTCATCGCGGGCATCATCTTCGGGCCGCTGGCCCGGCTGGTGCTCCCCGGCAAGCAGAACATCAGCCTCGGCTGGACCATCCTCGGCGGCGGTATCGGCGCCTTCATCGGCGGTCTGATCGCCAAACTGCTCGGCGTCAAGGACACCCCGGGCCCGGACTGGATCCAGTACCTGATCCAGATCATCTGCGCCGCGATCGTGGTCGCGATCATTTCGTCCCGCAACAGTAAGACCAAAGCCGCCTGACACAGTCAGCGCTCAACGGCCGCCGCCCACCCCGGGCAGGCGGCCGTTGCGCTTTCCGAGGGGTCAGGCTTGAAGGCCGAGGGCCGTCATCCGGGCCGTGTGGGCCTCGGTGAGGCGGGTGAACATCCGGCCGATCGCGGCCAGGTCGAGGCCGGGCCGGTCCACGCTGCCGGCCAGGAGAGCGGTCAGCGAGTCGCGGTCGGCGGCGATCCGCTGCGCCTGGCTGAGGGCCTCGCCCACCAGGCGGCGGCCCCACAGCGCCAGCCGACCACCGAGTTTCGGGTCCTCGTCGATGGCGGCCCGGACCCGGTCGACGACGAACTCGGCCTGACCGGAGTCCGCGAACACCTCGAGCACGAGCGCCCGGGTCTCCGCGTCGACGAACGAGGCGATCTCCCGGTAGAAGTCGTTGGCCAGCCCGTCGCCGACGTACGCCTTGACCAGACCCTCGAGCCAGTCCGACGGGGCGGTGTGGTCGTGGAACGCGTCCAGCGGCGTGACGAACGGGCGCATGGCCTCCATCGGGTCCACGCCGAGCTGGACGAGCCGGTCCCGGAGTCGCTGGAAGTGCCCGAACTCGGTGGTCGCGAGCGCCGCCAGCTCCGCCTTGTCGTCCAGCGTCGGCGCCAGTTTGGCGTCTTCTGCCATCCGCTCGAAGGCGGTCAGCTCGCCGTACGCGAGCACACCCAGCAGATCCACCGCCGCGGCCCGGTAGGCGGGATCATCAAAGGCCGTCTGCTCCATGCCCGGCACCCTATCTGCCCCCGAGCGCGCGTGCGGCGTGCCACACTTCGTCCCTCTCCGCTTCCGCGTCATCTGTCCCGCGAGTGGCGCACACCACACGAAGCGGCGTTGACAGCTGCTGCGGTTACACTGGTGGGCGATTCGCCGGTGACGCGCCCAGATGGGCAAGCTGGTGCGAGGTGCTTGCACAGTGTCCCCGCGCCTCACGATCGGGGTCTCATGACCCCAGGCGCCCGGCCACTGAGCATCTGTCCGTACAAGCATGTGAGAGGCGATCAGCCTGACCACCTTCCGAGAGCTCGGGGTGCTCCCCGAGATCTGCGACGCGCTCGACCGTGTCGGTATCGTCGAACCCTTCCCGATCCAGGAGATGACGCTCCCGGTCGCCCTGATGGGCACCGATCTGATCGGCCAGGCCCGCACCGGTACCGGTAAGACCCTCGGCTTCGGTATTCCGTTGCTGCAGCGCACCATCTCCCCCGGCGAGCCCGACTACGACGAACTCGCCGCCCCCGGCAAGCCGCAGGCGCTGGTCGTCACCCCGACCCGAGAGCTGACCATCCAGGTCGCCAAGGACCTGACGACGGCCTCCACCGTGCGCACCGTGCGGGTCCTGACCATCTACGGCGGTGTCGCCTACGAGCCGCAGCTGGACGCGCTGAAGAGCGGCGTCGACGTCGTCGTCGGTACGCCGGGACGCCTGCTGGACCTGGCGAACCGCGGCGTACTCGATCTCGGCCACATCAAGGTGCTGGTCCTGGACGAGGCCGACGAGATGCTCGACCTGGGCTTCCTGCCCGACGTCGAGCGGATCCTCCGCAAGACGCCCGAGCTGCGCCAGACGATGTTGTTCTCGGCAACGATGCCGGCGGCCGTGATCGGGCTGGCCCGCACTCACATGCGGCACCCGCTGAACATCCGGGCCGAGTCGCACGAGGACACCGAGATGGTGCCGACCACGGCACAGTTCGTCTACCGCGCGCACGACCTGGACAAGCCCGAGGTGGTGGCCAGGATCCTGCAGGCCGACGACCGCGGCCGGGTGATGATCTTCTGCCGGACCAAGCGCGAGGCGTCCCGGCTGACCGACGACCTGCAGGACCGCGGGTTCAAGGCCGCCGCGATCCACGGTGACCTGAACCAGCAGGCCCGGGAGCGGGCGCTGACCCGGTTCCGCGGCGACAAGATCGACGTACTGATCTGCACCGACGTCGCTGCCCGCGGGATCGACGTCGAGGGCGTCACGCACGTCATCAACAACACCTGTCCCGAGGACGAGAAGGCCTACATCCACCGGATCGGCCGGACCGGGCGCGCGGGGGCCAGCGGCATCGCCGTCACCTTCGTCGACTGGCCGGACCTGACCCGGTGGAAGGTGATCAACAAGGCGCTCGACCTGCCGTACGACGAGCCGCAGGAGATCTACTCCACCTCGCCGGAGCTGTACCACGACCTCGGGATCCCGACCGACGCGAAGGGCCGGATCCGTCCGGCGCGCGCGCCGCAGGAGGTCACCGAGGCGCGGGACGAGCGCGGTGGTCGTGCTGGTCGCGGCGGTCGTGGTGATCGTGGTGATCGTGGCGATCGTGGCGATCGTGGCGATCGTGGCGGTCGGCCCGAGCGTGAGAACGAGCGGCCGGGGCGCAAGCGGAACCGGACGCGGAAGCGCACCCGGGCCGGGCAGCCGCTCGAGGAGCTCGCCGACGTCACCACCAAGACCGAGGTACCGGCCGTCACCGACGGCGGCGTCACGGGTGGGGCGGCCGTTGGGGAGGCGCCGGCGCGGAAGCCGCGCAAGCGGAACCGCAACCGGAAGTCCACGAACTCGCAGGTGACCACGACGGACACCGTCGCGACCGAGACCGGCGCGAGCCCGGCTGCCCCGACCGGGGTCGCCGAGGCTGAGGTCGTCGAGGCCCGGAGCCTCGAGACCGGCAGCGTCGAGGGCGGGAGCATCGAGGCGCCGGCGGAGAAGCCTGCCAAGCGGACGCGGACGCGTAAGAGCGCGACGGCTGAATCTGCTGCTGCGGTCGAGTCTGCGCCCGAGGCTGAGGTCGCCGAGTCGGCGGAGAAGCCGGTCAAGCGGACCCGGACGCGTAAGGCTGCGGCGAGCACCGTGGCGGAGCCTGGCGCGGAGGCGGCTACGGCCGATGCCGTGGCCGAGGCGGGCGTCGAGGCGCCGGTGGAGAAGCCGGTGAAGCGGGCCCGGACGCGCAAGGCTGCGGCGGCTGAACCTGCCGCGCCGGTCGAGTCTGCACCTGAGGCTGAGGCGGCGGAGAAGCCGGCCAAGCGCACGCGGACCCGCAAGGCCGCGGCGAGTACGGCGGCTGAGGCGACGACGGCTGAAGCCGTGGCCGAGGCGGACGTTGCGCCGGCGGGGAAGCCGGTCAAGCGGGCCCGGACGCGCAAGGCTGCGGTGAGTACGACGGCTGAGCCCGCTGCGACGGTCGAGTCTGCACCCGAGGCTGAGGCGGCTGAGAAGCCGGTCAAGCGCACTCGCGCCCGGAAGACGGCGGCGGCTGAGGCCCCGGCGGCCGAGGTCGACGCCGGCGAGGCGGCTGAGAAGCCGGTGAAGCGGGCGGCGAAGAAGGCTGCTCCGGCCAAGAAGGCGGCTCCGGCCAAGAAGGCGGCGGCGGCGAAGAAGGCGGCGGCGAAGAAGACCGCGAAGAAGGCGCCGGCGGCGCCGATCTTCAGTGCGCCGGAGTGACCGTTTCCCAATGGTGATCTGAGGCTGCAACACCCAGCCCCGCGTGGGCCGTCCTAGGGCGGTAACCACGAGAGAGGGGCTGGGTGATGGGGCGGATCAGAGCCGTGACGGCCGTGCTGGCTGCGGTGGGGGTCGTGTTGCTGGCCGGGTGCGGTGCCGGCGGCGACGAGAGCGCGACCAGCGACAGCGCGCCGGCATCCAAGCAGGACTCCGGTGGGACCAGCGGCAAAGCTCAGCCGCAAGCCGGGCAATCAAAAGCCGGGCAATCAGAGGCAGGGCAGTCACAGGCCGGCAAGCCCCAGGCCTCGGGCTCGGCCGGTGGCCAGAACGACCCGGAGATTACCCGCGCGATCATCAAGACCGGTTCGCTGACGGTCGAGGGCGACGACGTGTCCGGGATGCGGCAGAAGGCGGTCACGGCGATCGCCGCGCTGGACGGTCAGGTGGCGTCGGAGGACACCGGCAGCGACCCGGACGGCAAGGTCACCCGGGCCAACCTCGTCCTCAAGGTCCCTACCAAGTCGTTCGAGACCGCGATCCAGCGGCTCTCCGACCTGGGCAAACGCCTGCAGATCCACCAGGAGTCGACCGACGTCACCGAGCAGGTCGTCGATGTCGCGAGCCGGATCGAGTCGCAGCGCGCCAGCCTGGACCGGATGCGCGCCCTGATGGCGAAGGCGAACACGATCGGCGAGATCGTCTCGGTCGAGAGCGAGCTGACCCGTCGCGAGTCCGACCTGGAAGCCCTGCTGGCGAAGCAGAAGAACCTGGCTCTGCAGACCGATCTGGCCACGCTCACGCTGACGCTGACCGAGAAGAGCGAGCCGGTGATGGCCGAGAAGGTGCCGGACAAGGGCTTCTTGGCCGGTCTTAAGAGCGGTTGGCACGCATTCTCGGCCGCGTTCTCCGCGCTGGCGACGGCGGTCGGGGCGATGCTCCCGTTCCTCGTGCTGATCGCGATCATCGCCGTACCACTGCGGCGGTTCCGGCATCGGTTGCGGCGGCCGACGAACCAGGCCGCACCGCAGGCTCCGAACAACCAGTAGCGGCTCAGTCGAGCAGCGCGCCGGCCAACGCCCGGTAAGCCTCCGCACCGGGCGAGGCCGGCGCCGTGCTCAGGATCGTCTCGCCGATCGCCGGCGCCTCCGCGAACCGGATCGACTTCGGGATCGCCGGCTGCAGGACGTCCAGCGAGTACGTGTCCGCGATCGTCTCCAGGACGGTCCGGGCATGCGTGGTGCGGCCGTCGTACAGGGTCGGGAGGACGCCGAGCACGTGCAGACCCGGGTTGGCCAGCCGCTGGACGTCGTACACCGTGTCGAGTAGTTGCCCTACGCCACGATGTGCCAACGTCTCGCACTGCAAGGGAATCAGTACGTCGGACGCCGCGGACAACCCGTTGACGGTGAGCAGCCCGAGCGTCGGCGGACAGTCCACGATGATCCAGTCGTACGACGATCGCAGCGGGCGCAACACGTTGCGGAGTACCTGCTCCGGACTGCTCTCCGCGGCCAGCCGTACCTCGGCGGTCGCGAGCGCGATCGTCGACGGCAGCAGATCGGGCGCGTCCTCGAACTCGATCAGGACGTCGCGCGTGCGGACGCCGCCGAGCAGCACCTGATGGATGGACTTGTCCAGGTCCTCGGGATCGATGCCGACCGAGAAGGTCAGACAGGCCTGCGGATCCAGGTCGACCAGCAGCACCCGTTGGCCGAGCTCGACCAGGGCTGCGCCGAGGGTGGCGACGGTGGTCGTCTTGGCCACGCCGCCCTTCTGATTGGCGACGGCGAGAGTGCGAGGCACCCGGCCATTGTGCCGCACCTCGGACATCGCTGCTCCGAGGCGGCGGCACCCGGCGACCGGTACCCTTTCTACTTGTGAGTACGCCGCGTACGTTGACGCTGCCCGCCGGGGTGCACCCCCAGATCCTCGAGACCGACCGTGGCGCGTTCGCCACGCTGACCGCCGTACCCGACATCGGTACGCCGCTCGGCACGGTCCTGCTCGTACCGGGGTGGACGGGGAGCAAGGAGGACTTCGCTCCGCTGGTGGACCACCTGTGCCGGTACGGCTGGCGGACCGTGGCGGTCGACCAGCGCGGCCAGTACGAGACTGCGGGTCCGGCCGACACATCGGCGTACTCGCTCGCTGAGCTCGGTGCGGACGTGGTGGCGATGAGCAAGGCGCTGGGCGGATACAGCCAGCTGGTCGGGCACTCGTTCGGCGGACTGGTCGCGCGGGAGGCGGTGCTGACCGACCCGTCGGTGTTCTCGACGATCAGCCTGCTCTGCTCGGGCCCGGCCGCGTTCACCGACGAGGCGACGGTGCAGGGCCTGCAGATGCTCGCGTTCGGGCTGGAGAACCTGCCGATCGAGCAGGTGTACGACATGAAAATCGGCCACGACAGCGAGGCCCCCGGGTACGTCGCTCCGCCGAGCGACATCGCCGCCTTTCTGCGCAAACGTTTCACCAGCAACGTGCCGGCCAGCCTGGCCCAGATCACTCGCCGGCTGACCGACGCCGAGGACAAGACCGAGCAGCTCGCCAAGACCGGCGTCCGCGCTCAGGTACTGCACGGCGCGACGGACGACGGCTGGCCGATCGCTGTGCAGGAGAAGATGGCCTCCGGCCTCGGTGTGGAGGCCGAGGTCATTCCGGACGCCGGCCACTCACCTGCTATCGACCAGCCCGCGAAGACCGCTCGCATGCTCGTCGACTTCTTCCACGACTACCCGAGCCTGCTGACCAACTGAGGCTTACTTGGCTGGGGTGACGGCCGGCATCACTTGCAGGGTGTCCAGCCCGATCGGGGTCAGCGCCGTCTTCACCTGCTGCGTGTAGGCGATCATCGAGACCTTCGCGCGACCGCCGTCCGGGTCCGAACCAGCGGCGCCCTGGACGCCGAGGTTCTTGTCCTGCATCAGCGGGGTCACGGCGTTGACGATCCGCTCGTTGTCGGAGCGGCTCAGCAGGACGGGCGCGACGCAGAGGTTCCCGCTGTACACCTTCTCGAGGGCCGCGCGGAGCACGGTGAGATCGCCGTGCGCGACCCCGACCATGGAAACGACCGGGGCGTTGCGCGCGTGACCGTTCGGGTAGTGGATGACCGGCCCGAAGATCTGATCCGCGTGCGCGGCCAGGAACGCGGTCACCGCGGGCGAGCTGACGTTGCTGGGCTTCGACACCCAGCCGCCGGCCGGCGCCGCGCACGGCAGCGGCGGGAAGGTCCACGCCGCGGGGGTGGTCGGCGCGGCCTGCTGCTGGACGTCGATCGAGCGGTCGCCCCAGATCCCGACGAGCTTGGCCCGGCCGGAGCGCACGCCGTCCGTCGTTCGCGGCTCGGTCAGGCGGTCGAGATCGACGCCCTTCAGCGTGACGGTGAACTCCGGCGCGCAGGACGGCGCCGGCTGCTTCCCCGGCTGATAGCCGATGTCGGGACCGCCCTCGGCCGAGCAGTAGACCGGCGCCTTCCCCGGCGCGGCGATCACCAGACCACTCGCCTGCACCGTGTCGCCCGGCTTCACCAGGAGCTGGTCGTTGCTCTGAGCAACCGCTCGCGGGGAGCTCTGCGCGCTGAAGCCTTCGGTGCTACCCGCGGCCCGGCTGCTCGCGGGCTGAGTCGTGTCGTGTCCCGGCAGCACCGCGACCACGCCGGCGGCGATCACCGCCACGCTGGCCGCGGCGAGCGCCGGCACCCACCGGCGGCGCTTGCGGCCACCCCTCAGCATGTACTCGAGATCGGGCTCGGGCGGCGGCGCTTGGTCGGCCCGCCACCGATGACCCGCGCGGGTCAGCAGATCGTCGACTTCGTCAACCGGGTTCATGCGCTGTCCTCCGGCCCGCCGTTCGGGCTCATTCGGTGACCTCCAGCAGCGTGCGCAGTCGGGCGCGGGCGTCGGAGAGAGTGGATTTGACGGTGCCTTCGGAGCAGCCCATGACGGCCGCGGTCTCGGCGATCGACAGGTCGGCGAAGTAGTAGCAGTCCACCGCGAGCCGCTGCCGGGCCGCGAGCGACTGGATCGCCTGGTCGACATCCATCCGGGCGTCGAGATCGGGGCGCGCGACCGGTTGGGTGTCGAACTCGTCGGCCGCCAGTTCGAGGTGCAGTCCACCCGGGCGCATCCGGCGTACCGCCTTGCGGGCCTGGTCGGCGGTGATCGCGAGCAGCCAGGCCGAGGGGGTACCGCGCTCGGCGTCGTACTGCGATCGCTTGGCCCAGGCGCGCGCGAGCGCCTCCTGGACGATGTCGTCGCGGTCCGCACCCACCGCGAGCCGCCCCGCCAACCGGGCCATCGCCGCCAGGTGTGGCCGCACCCAGGCGACGAACCCGGGCCCGTCCCGCGGAGGTCTGACCGCCTCCACCACCGGCTCACCCGTCATCGTCGGCATACCTTCTCTACCCCCGATCCACCCCGTTCGGTTGGGTCCCTACCCGGATTTCAACGACCGCCCCACGCCAAGGTCACCCACCCACCTATTCCGTAACGCAGTTGTCGACGGGCTAGGTGGTGGCGGGGGTGTAGAGCTGGGTGATGACCGATTCGATGGTGGGTTCGGCGATGGAGACGTCCATCAGGGGGTAGTTGGCGGCGATCTCGGCCAGCAACGGGGCCGCGCTGGTGGTGGCGGGGAAGGTGAGGTGCTGGCGGGGGCCGTCGACCTTCGTGACGGTGGTGCCGGGGATCTCGATCGGTGGGAGGGACGTGGCCAGGTCGACGATCAGGGTGCGGGGCGCGGACTGGCTGGACTTCAGCTGCGGCAGGGTTCCGTCGAAGATCTGGCGGCCGTGGTCGATGATCATCACGCGCGTGCAGAGCGCCTCGATGTCGTCCAGGTCGTGGGTGGTGAGGATGACCGTGGTACGGCGTTCCGCGTTGACCTCGGCGAGGAACTCGCGCAGCCGCGCCTTGCTGATCACGTCCAGCCCGATCGTCGGCTCGTCGAGGTAGACGATCTCCGGGTCGTGCAGCAACGCGGCCGCGATGTCACCGCGCATCCGCTGCCCGAGGGACAGCTGACGGACCGGAACGTCCAGCAGGTCGCCGAGGTCGAGGAGTTCGACGAACGTCGCCAGGTTCTCCCGGTGCCGGGCGAGCGGGACGTCGTACATCTTCTGCAGGACGGCGAACGAGTCCTTCAACGGCAGGTCCCACCACAGGGTGGTGCGTTGGCCGAAGACGACACCGATCCGTTTCGCCAGCTTCAACCGGTGCCGCGACGGGTCGACGCCGGCCACCCGGATCGTTCCTCCCGAAGGAACCAGGATGCCGGTCAGCATCTTGATCGTGGTGGACTTCCCGGCACCGTTCGGCCCGATGTAGCCCACCACCTCCCCCGGCTCGACGGTGAACGACAGCCCGTCGACCGCGCGCACCTCCCGCCGGGTACGGCGCCATCCGTTGCGTGACGCGACGGTGAAAGCGCGCGACACGTCCTCCAACTCGATAACAGGCACTTCAGCTCCCTGTACTGCGATAGCGACGAAGACCGGCCCGCCACGCGAGCGACGCCAGGGCGACCATCGCGACGGCGACCAGCGGCGACAGCAGCCCGAACCAGGACGGCAGGCCGAGCGGGGCCGGTTTCCCCAGGACGAACAGCACCGGGTAGTAGTTGACGAAGGCAAGCGGTACGACGAACGTCACGGCCCGCACGATCTCCTTGCCGAAGATCGTCAGCGGGAACTGCGTCAGCGCCTGCCCGCCGTACGTGACCGAGTTGGCCAGCTCGGCGGAGTCGACCGAGACGAACTGGAACGCGCCGCCGAGCACGAACAGCGCGCCGAAGATCACCGATCCGGCGACCAGTGAGACGCCCAGCATGATGCCGCGGGCAACTGTCCAGTCGACCTCGAGGTTGATCAGCGCGAGCACCAGCACGGTCGCGGCCTGCAGCGGGCGGCCGAGCCGGCGCAGCGCGAACCCGTCCGCCGCGGTCTGCAGGAACGCGGGCACCGGCCGGATCAGGTACGCGTCGAACGAGCCGGTCCGGATCCGTTCGCCGACCCGCTCGATCGACCCGGTGACCAGATCGGCTACCCCGAGCGCCATCGAGGCCGTTGCGTAGAGCAACGCCATCTCCGGCAGCGTGAACCCGCCGAACGACCTGATGTGACTGAACATGAACAGCACCGCGATGAAGTCCGTCACCGTGACCAGCATCGAGCTCACCAGCATCAGCACGAACGACGCCGGGTACGCCAGTGCGGACCGGATCCACAACACGATCAGCATCCAGTACTGCGCGGGCGCCCGGAGGACACGCTCAACCACCTTGGATCACCACCTTCCGGGTCGCCAGCGTGGTGGCGAACTGTCCGATCAGCAGCAGCACCAGGAGCCAGCCCACCTGGAACATCAGCGCCGCGCCCGTCCCACCCGGGTTCTGGCCGAGCCAGATGTCGATCGGCACCTGCATGGTCGCGGCCCACGGCGTCCCGCGCGCGAACGTACCGATCCAACCGGGGAAAGCGACCAGCGGCAGGATCGTCCCGGCGAAGAACAGTGACAGCACCAGCGCGAGATGCTCCATCCCGCGCGAGTCGGTGATCCAGAACCCGGACAACGCCACCAGGTACCGGATCGTGAAGCTGACCAGGATCCCGAGCACCAGCCCGAGCGCGATCACCGGCCACAGGCTCACACTCGAAGGAAACTTCAGGTCGAACACCAGCGCGCCGACCAGCAACGGGGCACCGCCGCGGACCAGCAGCTGGAACATCGCCCGCCCGAGATCGACGGACATCCACCACAGCAACAGCTGCGTCGGCCGGTACAGGTCGACGGCGATCTCGCCGCTGCGGACCCGCTCCCCCAGCTCGTTCGTGGTGGTCGCGCCGAAGATCCCGACCGGCATCAGCAAACCCTGCTGCAACCACACGAACGTCAGCGCGTCCGGAACGTCGTACCCGCCGAGCCCGGGGCGTTCGCGCCATAGGGTCAGATAGACGCCGCACAGGATGAACCCGAAGATCGTGTTGGTGAAGATGCCGGACACGCTGGCGATCCGGTACGTCGAGAATCGCCGGAAGGACCGGACGGCGATCGCCCAGTAGACACCCACTACTACCTCCTCTCGCACTCCTGGTGGTGTCCGAGAGGCACAGCGGCACGCGGAACTGCCCCGGTTCCATCAGGACCCGGGGGTTCGGACACCACTGTGAAGGCGTGGTTGGACCACGCCGATTGTCAAGGGCAGAAGAGGGACGGTACGCCGGAGCTCGGCGTACCGTCAACACGAATAACCGATCCGGGCGCGGGACCCCTCAGAACCGCGCCCGGACCGGTGTCTACAGGGTGTCGGTCTTGAGCAGGTGCGCGAGATGGGTCGCGAACGCCGCCGGGTGGCTGGAGTATCCGCCGTGTCCGCCGGGGAACATCACCACCGGCCAGCCGAGGTGGTCCGCGACGACCTCGATCGGGCGCCCCGGCAGATGCAGGTACGACTCGAGGCCGGCCGCCGGCACCACCCGGTCCGCCGCCCGCCGCAGAGCGTCCAGGTCCGGCACGTAGCGGGTGAAGGGCAGCAGTTTGTGCTCGTAGAAGTTCGCCGCGTTGGCCTGCATCCGTTCGGCGAGCTCGCGGTACTCCGGCAGCAGGTCCTCGAGCGGCGGCATCGCGTCGTCGTCCATCCCGGTGCCCATCATGAACACCACGTCGGCGGCGGTCAGCCCGTCGTCGCGGTACGTCGCGTACACGTCGTCGAAGAACGCCCGCGCGTCGGTAGCGTCCGGCAGCACCTCGGTGCACGGCGGCTCGTGCGCGACGAGCATCCGGACCCGGTCGGGGTACCGCGTGATCAGCTCGAGGCCGGTGATCGCGCCGGAACTGGTGCCGAACACGTACGCCGGTTCCGCGCCGCCGACCGCGTCGATCAACGCGAGCGCATCGGCGGCCGACTGCTCGACGCACTCGTCGGCCGCGTCACCGTCGTACCGGCTGCGGGAGTTGCCCCGCGGGTCGTAGGTCACCACCGTGTACTCGGCCGCGAGCTGCCCGACGATCCCGGAGAACACCGCGGCGTCGGTCCCACCACCGGCGATCAGCAGCAGCACCGGCCCGGACCCGGCGACCTCGTAATGCAGCGTCGCCCCCGGCACCGCCAGCTTGTTCACAGTCTTCGCACCCATCAGGCGAACCCCTTTCGTTCACCCTCACACTCCCCCGCCCCGCTGGCACCGGACGCACACGGCACTGGCACGGACAGGTCAGCGGGGAAGCTGCGTGTCCAGCATCTGCCGGATCTCCTCCTGGCCACGCGACACAACATCGACAACATCTGCTACCGAGGCGGTCGATGGCAGCGAAAGGTCTGCCAGCAGGTCCCGAACTGTGAATCTGCGCGCGACCCAGAGCCGGAGATCTTGCACATGCTGCGACTTGCTCGGCTTGCTCATGACGGCCGCCAAGCTACTGCGATAAGGAGTTGGGTCGGCCCCCAGCGCAGCCTGCATGCCGGAGCGCCTGATGAGACACGGATAGCAGTATCCACAGTTGCCGAATCCGCGTTGAACTGTGTGACTCCCGCAACTGACGGTGGCGGCAAGCGCGCCCGGAGTCAGACCTGCCTCCAATCCGGCACGACAGACTTCACCCTTCGTGTACACCTGGAAGGGATTCATCAAGGCAACATTCCCACCAATGAGAACAATCAGGTCGTTAATAAGTGATAGCACTCTCGGGTGGACCGACCGAGTTGAGCAAGCGCCTCGACGCGCTGGACTGATGGGCGGATTGATCGCGAGTTGCCCGTTCTCTGGGACAACCACCTGCCTAACGCCGTGTGCTGCCGCCGCGAAGATCGCACTCGCAATATAGCTCAATCCTCGACTTCGAGTACTACTTTCCAATCGCGCACCTTTGGTCCGAACTTCGCTTGACATCGGTCTACGACAAATTCTTTCCGATGCTCCCGCAAGCTTCCGGAGATGCCCAAGAAGACGTTCTTGAGGTACGTGCGCATTTGCCTGGCCATGTGAGACCAACAGCAGGTTCCCAGAAGATTGCGCAAGGTGAGCGGCGGCGTACGCCGACGAGTCAAGGCCTCCCGAGAACAACGCAACGCCGTCCGCCTTCCAGCTGCCGAACAGCCGAGGCTGAGCGTCGATCGGAGCAGCGCCTGAAACGGTCGACAAGTGCCAGCTGTCACCCGTGAGCGCGGACAGCACGGCCTCCAGGGCCGGCAACGCCTCGCTCCAGCGCGCCGAGTCCGAGACCTGGACCCTCAATTCGAGATGACGAGACCATCTGTCTGCCACGCTCATGCGAGGGACTAGCCGATCGACCAGATGCGCCGCCCTGAAGACCCGCAGTACATCCTCAGCCCATACCGGCGTCGCTGTCGCCAGCGCCGCATTCTCCTTGATCCGCTCTAACGACGCCTTGTAATCCGAGTCGGAGATGACTTCCCAATCTCCACGCCCGTTCCTCGCCCCCGAAGATCGAGCCGCTTGCTCGACGAAGCAGAAGCGCCGAACGGAAGTCATAGCAGCCTCAACTCGCTTCCAACCATCGATCGAAGGTATCGCTCACCATGTCCTGCGCGATCGAGGTCAGCGGATCGTGGGTACCACCTTCGTTCTTTTCCTCGCAGGGCGTCGGAATCGCCTCGACGATCTTGCTCGCCAGATACTGGGAGATCTGACCGGTCGGATCGATCACGAGCAGAAGCGGAACCGCAACATTCAGCTTTGCGGCAATCACGCTCGTGAGAAACTCGGTAATCGCGTCTGCGAAGAATTCGCGGTACAAGAAGCACAACAACTCGTCGTCGATTAGTGCCTGACCGGATCGCGCACGTCGCCTACTTGCAGGAGAATGCGTCAGCTTGCTGATCGTCAGGACGACGCCCGGCCGGATCGCCGCGTTGACATACCCTGGCTCGTCGAGACAGATCGACGCGGTCAACAACTCCAGCAATCGATCTGGCCCGCTGGGCTGATCGAGGTCAAGGTGATCGGGATGTTGTCCCCAAGACGTCTCGCGAAGCGAGGTAAGCACCTCGACGAATCTCGTCGCATGTGCATTCACCGCCTGCCGTAGCCCGTAACTGTCCTGGTCGGTCCGAAGCTGCTGTATCAGCGCAGAGCGATACAGCTCCGCGAGTTCGGCCGCGCGTTCTGGCGATAGCACCTCGGAGGAGGCGATGCCATCCAGCCGGCCGTTGACCGGGCCGACGCCATTGCCGGCCGCCCCAGCTGCGGCTTGGCCTGACGGGGCACTTGACGACCCATCGTCAGGTGGTGACGCCTGCCCGATGACCTTCTTGACTGTCTGCGTCGTCTGACGCGATGCATTGCTCCAAGGCCCGCGCGATGGCCCCGGCCATTTCGTCGATGTGCCCATGCCCGTCGCCCCCAGCCAAGGACCGATAAGAACCCTGAGTAACTCAGAGTAGGCCAGTCTGAGCAGACTGCTGCGAGTATCGCGCGTCGCGGATCACGCGCTCCCGTTGCGCAAAGCCTCAGCTCACGTCGGCGGTTGGGACTTGGGCGGGTTCGTCGAGGCCGGCCCAGGGGTCGCGGGTCGGGGACTCGCGGCGGCCCTGGGGGCAGATCTTGGCGAAGTCGCACCATCCGCACAGCGGCGACGGCTCCGGGGGGAACGCCTCGTCGGCCTCCGCCGGGGTCAGGCCTTCCGCCCAGCGAGCCTCGGCGGCCGCGGCGTCGTCGGCCATCGACTCGGCGCGCTTCTGGTGCCGAGCGAGCGACGCGTCGTCGTGGTCGGCGGCCGCGACGGTGTTCGTGGGGAGGTGGTGGAGCTCGACCCGCGTGCACGGCTTGTGCAGCACCCGCCGCGCGCCGAGCACGTACAGCGCCATCGCCAGCGACGACCTCGCATCCGTCGACGTCAACGGCCGCCGCCCGGTCTTGTAGTCGACGATCACCAGCGCAGTGCCGCCGCTGCCGTCGCGGGCCGGTCGCTCGTCGATCCGGTCGATCCGCCCGCGCAGCGACGCCCGCTCGGTGGTGAACCCGACCGTGCGCTCCACTCCACGCGGCTCGTAGTACGGATCGGAGTCACGGAGGTAGCCGAGCACCATTTCCGTCGACCGGTCCCGCCAGTCAAGCGACTGCTGCTCGTCGCGGAACCCCTCGCTGCGCCAGCTCGACCGCATCTTGGCGACCACCTCGTCCGGGGTACGCCGGGACGCGGGCCAGCGACCGAAGAAGTCGGCGAGCACCTCGTGCACGATCGCGCCGACCGTGTTGTGTGCCCACGGCGGGCCCTTCGGCGGCCGCGGCGACTCGAGATAGGTGTAGCGGTACTTGCGCTTGCAGTCCGCGAACGTCAGCAACTTCGTCGGCGTCGCGGTGAACAACCGGGTCGGCATTCCGGGAAGCATGTCACTCATGGCCTCAGCCCGCCTTGATGAAGTCGGCGACCGCGTCCGCGACCAGCTGGACGGCGATCGCGCTCAGCAGCAGACCCGCGATCCGGGTGACGAGCAGGACGCCGTTCTCCCCCAGCAGCCGCATGATCAGCCCGGAGAACCGCAGCGTCAGCCACATCACCAGGTGGATCAGGATGATCCCGACCGAGATCGCGACCACGTCCGGGAGCGATCCGTTCGCGCGCTGCACGAACACCATCGTCGCGACGATCGCACCTGGCCCGGCGAGCAGCGGCGTACCGAGCGGGACGAAGGCGATGTTCACGTTCTTGGTCTGGACCGGGTCCTCGGCGGTGTCGGTCAGCAACTGCAGGGCGATCAGCAGGAGCAGCAGGCCGCCGGCGCACTGCAGCGCGGGCAGCGTGATGCCGAGATGGTGCAGGATCTGCTGGCCGAAGGCCGCGAACACCACGATGACGCCGAACGCGACCAGCACCGCCTGCCACGCGGCCTTCTTCCGCACCGCGCGGGACTGCCCGGCGGTGAGCGAGATGAAGACCGGCACGGTGCCCGGCGGGTCCATGATCACGAAGAGCGTGACGACCACCTCACTGAGCAGCCCGAGGTTGATGACACTGTTCACGGAAGATAGGCCTCGGGAACCTGTGCGTCGGCGGAGGCGGCGGCGTTGGTCTTGGCGACCTCGAGCAGGCGCTCGAACTGCTCCGGCTCAGTGGTGTTCACGCCGAGGTCGTGGTCGATCTTGCCGGCCCCGTGGTGGTCGCTGGAGCCGGTGTAGATGATGCCCAGGTTGTTCGCGATCGCGCGCAGCGCGTCCCGGGACTCCGGCGAGTGGTCCTGGTGGTCGACCTCGATGCCGGCCAGGCCGTGGTCCTGGACCAACCGGGCGACGGTGTCCTCGGTCATCACCTTGTAGCTGGAGCGGCCCCACGGGTGCGCGATCACCGGGACCCCGCCGGCCTCGCGGACCAGGTCGATCGCCCGCCCGGGCTCGATGGCGTAGTGCGGGACGTGGCCGGCGCGGCCGTCGGCCAGGTACTTGTCGAAGGCCTCGCTGCGGTTCGCGACCGTCCCGTTCGCGACCAGGGCGTCGGCGACGTGCGGCCGTCCGACCGACGGCGTACCGGTCGCTTGGGCGAGCACCTCGTCGACGGTGAGCGGTACGCCGATGCTGTTCAGGCGGGCCACGATCGTCGGGATCCGGTCGGTGCGGCCCTCGCGGACCACCTGCAGGTCGGCGGCCAACGGCGGATACGCCGGGTCGGGCAGGTAACCGAGCAGGTGCACGCTGATCCCGTCGAGCTTGCAGGAGATCTCCAGGCCGGGCAGGAACCCGATCCCGAGCTCCTCCGCGGCCCGCCGGCCGTCCACCCAGCCGTCGGCGGTGTCGTGGTCGGTGAGCGCGATCACGTCCAGCCCCGCCTGCCGCGCGTGCGTCATCAGGACGTCCACCGGATCGGTGCCGTCCGAACGGTTCGAGTGGGTGTGCAGATCGATGCGCACGAGCGGTCCGAATCCCTTCGCCTGGTCAGCTTGCACCGCTGATGCTATCCGCGTTCACCCACGAGCCCTGGCACTTGTGCACAAGTCACCTATCCTTCGGGGGCATGGAGCGCGTCGACTGTGTGGGGGCCCTCGTGTACGACGAGGAGCGCCGGCTGCTCGTGGTGCGGAGAGCCCACGAGCCGGACCGCGGGCTGTGGTCGATTCCGGGTGGGCGGGTCGAGCCCGGTGAGGACGATCCCACCGCGGTCGCCCGCGAGGTGGCGGAGGAGACCGGATTGACGGTCGAGGTCGGGGAACTGGTCGGCGAGGTCGAGCGACAGGGCCCGCGCGGACAGCTGTACGTGATCCGTGACTACGAGGCGACCGCTGTCGGCGGCACTCTCACAGCGGGTGACGACGCGGCCGACGCTCGGTTCGTGACGCGGTCGGAGTTCCTGAAGCTGTCGACGACGACCCTGCTCGTTTCCACACTGGACCAGTGGAACGCGCTGCCCGGCTGACTCAGCACGTACTGAGCGGAACCCGACCGGTCGCGAACGCCTGAGGTGTGACGTGCATCAGCGCGCGGAAGTCGGCGATCAGGTGCGACTGGTCGGCGTACCCGGCGGACGCCGCGGTGTCGGACCAGGAACGGCCGGCTTGACCGATCACACTGCGTACGCGGGAGATGCGGGCGAAATGCTTGGGTGACACGCCCACCGCCTGCCGGAAGACGCGGCGCAGGTACCGCTCGCTGACCCCGAGCCGGGCAGCGGTCTCGTCCACTCTGCGTGCTGTCGAGGCCAGGTCGGCAACTGCGCTGCCGACGAGGTCGAAGCGGTTCGGCAGGCGGCGTGGCAGTTGTCCGAGGAGGAAATCGCCGAGCACCTCGACCGCCTGCTCCGGCTGAGTCCGGTACGCCGTGAGGCGATCGGCGAGGTCGCTCGGGCCGCACACGTCCTCCAGCGGGACGGTCCGGTCGACCAACTCGTCCGCGGCCGTGCCGAGCAGCGGCGTCACGCGCCCCGGCCGGATCCGGAGCCGCACGCAGACCGGCAGATCCTTCGTGACGTGGTACGCCGCCTTGGTGCGCGGTCCCGCGATCAGTACGTCACTCGCGCCCGCGGTCGTCATTCGCCAGACGACCGTCGTCGCCGGGTCCGGCGGCAGCACGGTGATCGGTGTCGTCGCGGGGCGGAGGGTGACGTCTTCTACCCACGGGTCGAGGGTGCGCACCTTTCGAGAATAGCGAGTCGGTGTGCGCGTTCCGTAGTACCGAAAGTTCCTATCTCTGGGCGGGGCGATCGGTCAGGGTGGCGAGATGATTCTGGTTACGGGTGCGACCGGCACCATCGGCAGTGAGCTCGTCCGGCAATTGGTTGCCCGCGGCATCCCGGTGCGTGGGATGACGCGGCGCGAGCCGCAGGGAGCGTTTGTCCGGGGTGACTTCGATGATCCGGATTCGTTGCGCAAGGCAATCGACGGGGTGGATGCCGTGTTCCTGCTGACCGCGCCGGGTCCGTGGGTGCCGGATCACGATCAGGCACTGGTAGCGGCCGCGGTCGATGGTGGGGTGCGGAAGATCGTGAAGCTGTCGGCGATCGGGAGCACCGGCGACGGGATGCCGGCGAACTGGCACGCGCCCGGCGAGCGCGCGGTGCGGGACAGCGGGATCGCGTGGACGATTCTGCGACCGGCCGGGTTCGCGTCGAACGCGCTGCGCTGGGCGCCGGCGGTCCGGGCGGGGCAGCCGATTCCCAATCAGACCGGGGACGGCGGGCATGCGTTCGTCGATCCCTCTGATGTCGCCGCGGTGGCTGTCGAGGCGTTGATTTCGGATGACCACGGTGCGCGGACCTACACGCTGACGGGTCCGGAGACGCTCAGTGTTCCGGAGCAGGTGGAGGTCATGTCGGAGGTGCTCGGGTTGGCGTTGCGCGTGGTCGACGTACCGCTGGAGGTGTATGCGGGGCAGTTGCGCGCGGCGGGTCTTGATGAGGCGGTGGTGTCGGTGGCAATGCGTGGTGCGGAGCTGATCCGGAGCGGTGGTGGGGAAACGGTGACCGATGACGTCGAGCGGGTGCTCGGGAGGCCGGCTGGATCGTTCCGTGGTTGGGTGGAAAGGTGTCGCGCCGCGTTCGAGTGATCGGCACACTGGGGCGGGTGGACGACGCTGAGCTGGTACGGGCGATCGAGGACAACGCGGCCGAGTTGCTGATGGCGATGGGCGCCGCGGGTGGTGGCACGCAGCGGTCCGACGAGCGGGCGGAGTGGACGATCGGTGGGTCGCCGCTCGACTACCACAACGCTGTCGTGCGCGCCTCGGACGACGCCGTGGTCGCGGAATCCCTGGTGGAGTTGAAGAAATACGGCGTACCGGGAAGCTGGCATGTCGGGCCGTCGCTGCGGATCGATCGGTCGGCGTTGACGGCGGCGGGGTTCGTGCACGGGGGCGGCGAGCCGGGGATGGCGGTGCGGATCTCGGAGTTGGTGGCCCCGCGCGTCGTCCCTGGGCTGGAGCTTCAGCGGGTGAGGGACGATGCGGGGCTCGCGGCCTGGGAGGAGACGCTCGGCCGTGGTTTCGGCGAGGGCGAGAAGGAGGCCCGGTGGGTCGCGTCGGTCTATCGCAAACTCGGGTACGGCGATCCGTGGCGGCACTACGTGGGCTGGCTGGACGGCTCGCCGGTCGGGACCGCCACGGTGTTCCTCGGCGCCGGCGTGGCCGGGGTGTACTTCGTGATGACGGTCCCCGAAGCGCGGCGGCGCGGGATCGGGGCCGCCATCACGGACGGCGCGGTGCGTGCGGCGGGTGATGTTGCGGAGTACGGCGTACTCGGATCCTCGGCGGCCGGGCGGCCGGTGTACGAGCGGCTCGGGTTCCGGAAGTACTGCACGATCGAGCTCTACGAGTGGGCCGGCTGAAGGGTCTTGCTCTCGGGGACCGTGGTGCGCTCGCGGAGCAGCAGGAACGCGTCGACGAGCATGACGGCCGCGGTGAGGCCGTGGATACCGAGCGCGGTCGCGGCCGTGCCGCCGTGACTGAGCACCATGATCATGTCCGTGACCGGGATGATCGCCGAGATCGCCATCAGGACGCCGGTCGCGCGGCGCTGACCCATCGCGAACAGAGCGAGCAGGTTCAGTCCGAGGGCGATGTCGCGGATCCCCTTCACGCCGAAGTACCCGGCCGCGACGCCGGTGGGCCATTCGGCGATGCCGAAGTTCGGAGCGGCAGTGTGTCCGGCGAGCAGGAACTGTGTGCCGAAGGTGAGCGGGAAGACGGCGAGCAGGACGGTCAGGACGGTGGTGAAGCGGCGCATGCGATTCTCCTATGTACTAGCAGTGCTAACTTTCCTAGCGACGCTAACACTGTCGTTGCTAGATTGTCTAGCAGTGCTAAGATCTGGTCCATGCCGATCCCGTCACGCCGGGAGCGGGCCCGCGAGGAGCGCCGCGACCTGATCCTTCGCACCGCCCGCGACCTCGCCGAGTCCGAGGGCTGGGAGGCCGTCACCACCCGCCGCCTCGCCGACGCCGTCGACTACAGCCAGCCGGTGCTCTACGGCCACTTCAAGAACATGGACGCGATCGCCGACGCGGTCGCCCTCGAAGGGGCCGCCGAACTGGCCGAGGTACTCCGCGACGCCCGCTCGGCCGACGGACTGAGCGGACTCGCGCACGCCTACCTCGACTACGCCGAGTCCCACCCTGCGGTCTACGAAGCGCTGTTCGTCCGCCCGACCACGCTGCGCTTCGGCGGACCGGACAGCCCGCAATCACTCATCGCGGCCTTCGAGGAGATCCAGGCCGGAGTAGCGCCGTACGCCGGCGACGACCCCGAAACCCTCACCGAGGTCTTCTGGAGCGCCCTCCACGGCCAAGCCACCCTCAACCACCGCACCCGCCTCCGCCCCACCCACCGCAACCCCCGCATCGACCTCCTGGTCGCAGCAATCACCCAAGCCTGATCTGTGGAACTAAATGGCCGTGGAGCGGACATTTAGTTCCACAAACCGAGCTGGCGCCCGTCGTCCACAGGGGGTCCGGCGCGGGGCGGGGAGATGCGGCAGGCTTGGGCGGATGGACTGGTGGTGGCGAGGGCAGCTCGAGGCCGAAGGGATTGACGCCCTCATCCATGACCAGCTCCGGATCGTGTCGCGCGGGCAACTCCAGGCCGCCGGGTGGCCGGGCTCGCGGATCAAACGTGGGTTGCGCGGGCGGCGGTGGCAGGTGGTGCATCCCGGCGTCTACGCCACGCACACAGGACCTATCGGGTACTACGAACGCCTGCTCGCCGCCCTGCTGTACGCCGGTCCCGACGCGGCGTGGAGCCACTACACGGCCGCCGAACAGCTCGGTCTGCTGAAGCGCGACGCCGATCGCCCCGTCCACGTCACGATCCCGAAGCAGCGGAAGGTGCGACCGCAGCCGCAGTTCGTGATTCACCGCGACGAACACTGGGCCGCGCGGCTCGCGCGGGTGGTGCCGCCGCGGCGGACGCCCGCGGACGCCGTACTCGACATCGTGGGGATCTCTCCCACGCTGGACCGCGCGGCAGCCGTGATCGCCGAGGCTTGCCAGAGCGGGCGGGTCGATCCGTCCGCGATCCTGCGTGCCCTGGAGACACGTCCGCGGCTGCGGCATCGCGGGGAGTTGCGGCCGATCATCGCGGACGTCGCGGGTGGGACGCACTCGCTGTTAGAGCTTCGGTACTTGCGTGACGTGGAGCGACGGCACGGGTTGCCGCATGGGACTCGGCAGCGGGCGGTGGGTGGTGAGTTCACCGACGTGTACTACGACGGGTTCGGACTGCTCGTGGAGCTCGACGGGCGGCTGCATCTTGTGCCGCGGCAGCGGTGGCGGGATCTCGATCGGGACAATCGCGCCACGCTGCGGGCCGAGGCGACCTTGCGGTACGGGTGGTTCGACGTGACGAATCGGGCGTGCGAGGCCGCCGTACAGGTGCTCGAGGTGCTGCGGCGTACCCAACCCTCCCTGCAAGCGAAACCGTGCTCGCCGGGGTGCCCGGTCGCCGGTTTGTGGAACGTTTTGGCCGTCTAGCGCGCAAAAGGTTCCACAAAGCGTCAGCTGTTCCAGTGGAGGATTGCCGGGGAGCCTCGTTCCCAGCCCAGGACCGAGATGGTGGCGGTGTTGAGGACGAAGTGGCGGCCTTGGGTGACGTCTAGTTCTAGCCAGCGGGCGGTCAGGGCGCGGAGTGCGTGGGAGTGGCCGAAGACCAGTGCGTCGCCGGGGACCGCGGCGAGGCGGGCGGTGACGCGGTCCAGGCGGGTGGAGATCTCGGCGGGGGTTTCGCCGTGCGGTACCGGGTCGTCCCACACGGTCCAGCCGGGGACGGTCTCGCGGATCTCGGCGGTCGTGACGCCCTCGTAGTCGCCGTAGTTCCACTCGACCAGGTCGTCGTCGACCTGCGCGTCGGGGAAGCCCGCGAGTTCCGCCGTACGCCGGGCGCGCTGCCGGGGTGACGTGAGCACCAGGTCGAACGACTCCGCCGCCAGCCGATCCCGCAAACTCGCGGCGACCCGCTCGCCCTCAGGCGTCAGCGGCAGGTCGGTGACGGACGTGTGCCGGCCCGACTTGCTCCACTCGGTCTCCCCGTGACGGACCAGGAAGACCCGGTCCTCGCGTTCCTGTGTGGTCACGCTGTCATCCTCGCAGACCTCGCGCGGAGGGGCTCGAACCCTTGACCGTTTGAACGATCCAGGGCAGGGTATCCAAAACTGTAAGCGCTTCCACTTCCACCACCCCCGACCGCCCGAGGTGACCACGTGGCTTCCGGACCCACCGGCAGGCCGGCGACGATCTACGACGTCGCCGCCCGCGCGAAGCTGTCGATCGCGACGGTTTCCCGTGTCCTGCAAGGGACCGGGCCGGTGTCGGCGAAGGCGCGGGCGCGGGTCGACCAGGCGGCGCAGGAACTGAACTACGTACCGCTACGCGCCGCCCGGAGTCTCGCCGTCCAGCGGCACGAGGCGCACGGGCTGGTACTGCCCGATCTCGCCGGTCCGTTCTACGGCGACCTGCTCATGGGGTACGAGCGCTGGGCCGGCGAGCACGGTCAGAGCGTCGTCATCACCGTCACGCACGGCAACCCGCACCCGCGCCGCAGCGTGATGGACCTGGCCGGGCGCGTCGACGGGATCGTTGTCCACGGCAACGCTCTCGACCTTCCGACGGTGCAGGGGCTGCGGAAGGCCGGCGTACCTGTGGTGCTGATCGCGCATCCGCCGGCGACCGGGTGCGACTCGGTCCGCAGCGAGAGCGCCGCGAGCGCCGAGCAGCTCACGACGCGACTGCTCGACCACGGCCGGACCAGCCTGCATTTCGTGGGTGACCCCGCCAGCTCGTACGACGTCTCCGAGCGGTACGCCGGATTCGCGAAGGCGCACGAGCTGCGCAAGCTCGCGGTACCGAAGCCGGAACAGGTGCCGTTGACGGAGGACGCCGGACGGCAGGCGGCGGAGAAGGTGCTCAAGGCAAAGAAACGTCCCGACGGCCTGGTCTGTGCGAACGACGAACTCGCGCTCGCCGCGTTGACCACGTTCACCGCGAACGGGGTCGACGTACCGGGCGAGATCGTGGTGACGGGGTGGGACGACGTGATGGCGGCGCGGTACGTGTCGCCGGGGTTGACGACTGTGCGGCAGCCGATGGCCGAGTTGGGGCGGGTGGCCGCCGAACGGCTGCACGAACGCGTGACCGGGGCCCGGACCCGCGCGCGCAACGACGTACTGGCAACACAACTCGTGCTGCGGGACAGCTGTGGCACGTCGGGGGATGCAGCAGTAATCCAGTGAGGAGACAACACATGTTCACCCACAGCATCCGCCGCCGGCTGGTGATCGGCAGCGCTGCACTCACCGCGACAGCGCTGGCGTTGGCCGGGTGTGGACGGTCCGCGGACACGCCGAGTGGCGAGTCCAAGGCGACCACCACCGTCAGCGAGGGACCGGCCACCGGGAACCTGACCGTCTGGGCGATGGGCACCGAGGGCGAGAACCTGCCCAAGTTGATGGAGCAGTTCAAACAGGCCAACCCGGGGGTCAACGTGACCGTCACCCCGATCCCGTGGGACGCGGCGCACAACAAGTTCACCACCGCGATCACCGCCAACACGCTGCCCGACGCGGCGATGGTCGGCACCACCTGGATGGGTGAGTTCGCCGACCTCGGCGCGCTCGACCCGACGCCGCAGGGGTTCGACAACTCGGGCTTCTACGAGGGCGCGCTGGACACCACGAAGGCGGGCGGGACGCAGTACGGCGTTCCCTGGTACGTCGAGACGCGGCTCGTGTTCTACCGCAAGGACCTCGCCGCGAAGGCCGGCTTCAGCACTCCCCCGACCGACTGGGACGGGCTGAAGGCGATGGCCAAGGCGATGAAGGAGAAGGCCGGCGCGAAGTACGGGATCAACCTGCAGCCGGGTGGCGACGGGTCCTGGCAGACCGTGATGCCGTTCGCGTGGTCGGCCGGGGCGAACATCACCGGGGACGACCAGAAGGAGTTCACCTTCGACACCCCGGAGATGCAGGAGGGGCTGAAGTACTACCAGAGCTTCTTCACCGAGAAGCTGGCCGGGACCGACCTGCCGCCGAACCAGACCGAGGCGCAGTTCGTGAACGGGCAGGTGCCGATGTTCATCTCCGGGCCGTGGATGGCCGGGTCGGTCGCCAAGGCCGGCGGGGACGCGATCAAGCCGAACATCGGGGTGTTCCGGATGCCGAAGAACAAGACCTCGACGTCGTTCGTCGGTGGGTCGGACTTCGTGGTGTTCAAGTCGTCCAAGAACAAGGACAGCGCGTGGAAGCTGGTCAAGTACCTGTCCGACGCGAAGACGCAGGCGTCGTGGTTCAAGATGTCGTCGGACCTGCCGGCGGTGAAGAGCGCGTGGCAGGACCCGAGCATCTCCGCCGACCCGTTGCTGCCGGTCTTCGGTCAGCAGCTCGAGGACGCCAAGGCACCGCCGGCGATCGTGAACTGGGAGCAGGTCGCGAAGGCCTTCGACACCGAGATCGAGAAGATGGCGAAGACCGGCCAGTCCCCGGCCGACACGAGCAAAGCCATCCAAACCAAGGCCAGCCAGATCGGCACCGGCGGTAGCTGAACAGATGACTGTCGTCACTGAGAGGGAGTCCCAGGCGGTACGGCGTTCCGCGCCGCCTGGGCGTCCGCGACGGAGGATCGGCCGCGAAACGTGGGCCGCGTGGGTGTTGGTGTTGCCGTTCGTGTTGTTGTTTCTCGCGTTTACGGCGGGGCCGGTGCTCGGGTCGTTGGGGATGAGTTTCACCGACATCAAGCAGCGGGATCTGCGGGCGCCGTTCGCGGTGAACGGGGTCGGGTTCGACAACTACCTGAAGGCGCTCGGCGACGAGACGTTCCGCAAGGCGGCGTTCAACACGGCGTACTTCGTGGTGCTCGGGGTGCCGTTGACGCTGGTCGCGGCGCTGGCCGCGGCGGTGCTGCTGGATCGTGGCGTGAAGCGGTTCCAGGCGCTGTTCAAGGTCGGCTACTACCTGCCGGTGGTGACGTCGATCGTGGCCATCGCGGTGATCTGGCGGTTCGTGCTGTCGCCCGACAACGGCCTGGTGAACACCGTGCTCGGCTGGGTCGGCATCGAGGGGCCGAACTGGCTCGCCTCGAAGACCTGGGCGATGCCGTCGCTGATCGCGATGGCGGTCTGGCGGAACTTCGGCTCCGCGATGATCATCTTCCTGGCCGGTCTGCAGGGCATCCCGCAGTCCGTCGAGGAAGCCGGCCAGATCGACGGTGCGGGCGCGTGGCAACGGTTCCGGTACCTGATCCTGCCGCTGCTGCGGCCGACCGTGCTGTTCACCAGCGTGACCACCGGCATCGGGTACCTGCAGTTCTTCGAGGAGCCGTTCGTGATGACCCAGGGCGGTCCGCTGGACAGCACGATCTCGGTGTCGATGTACACCTACGACCAGTTCGGCTTCGGCAACTACGGTCTCGCGACGTCGATGGCGTACATCCTGTTCGTCGTCATCGCGGTGATCACGTTCATCCAGTTCCGGCTGCTGAGGGAGAAGTGATGCGCCGTACCTGGTGGATCTACCTGATCGGGGTGCTTGGCCTGGTCGCGGTCGCGGCGCCGTTCCTGTGGATGGTGCTCGGCAGCTTCAAGACCCAGGGCGAGCTGCTCCGGGTGCCGCCGACCTGGTGGCCGAACCAGCCGACCGGCCAGAACTACTCCGACCTGTTCAGCAAGGCGAACTTCCCGCGGTACTTCGTCAACTCGACCCTCGTCGCGCTGGTCGTGACCGCCGGGAACCTGACCTTCTGCTCGATGATCGGCTACGCGCTCGCCAAGCTCCGGTTCAAGGGCCGCAACGCCCTGTTCGTGCTGGTGATGGCGACGCTGATGATCCCGGGGATGGTCACGTTCGTCCCGCTGTTCATCCTGGTCACCAACGCCGGGCTGGCGAACAGCTACCCGGGCCTGATCCTGCCGTTCCTGGTCTCGCCGTTCGGGGTGTTCCTGATGCGGCAGTTCTTCCTCGGGCTGCCGGACGACCTGATCGACGCCGGCCGCGTCGACGGGACCGGCGAGCTGGGCATCTTCGTGCGGATCATGCTGCCGCTGACCCGGCCGGCCCTGGCCACGCTCGGGATCTTGACCTTCCTGGGTTCCTGGAACAACTTCCTCTGGCCGCTGGTGATCGCCCAGACCGAGGACAAGTACACCCTGCCCGTCGCCCTCGCCCTGTACTCGACCGGACAGAACGCGCAGAACTTCGGCCTGTTGATGGCCGGCGCGGTCGTGGTCGTCGTACCGGTGCTCGTCATGTTCCTCGCGTTCCAGCGGCACGTGACCAAGGGCATCGCCATTACCGGACTCAAATAGGAGCGTTCGATGACCGCCATCATCAGTCGCCGTACCCTGTTAGCCGCCGGAACCGCCGCCAGTGTCGTGGGGGGTGCCGTCGGGAGTGCCGCTCCCGCTTTCGGTGGAACCTCCACACCAGCAGACCTTCTGAAGGCCGGCTGGACGCCGAGCCGCGCGGACAAGGCGCTCGTGGGCCGGTGGGCTCGCGACACCTGGCGCAGCCTGGTCGCGATGACCGACGAGAAGACCGGCCTGCCCGCCGACAACATCGGCGAGTCCGTGACGAACCCGGTCCGCAGCAACTACACCTCCCCCACCAACATCGGCGGCTACCTGTGGAGCACGGTGGTCGCCAAGCACCTCGGCATCATCTCGCCGCAGGAGTCGCTGCGCCGCGTCACGCAGACGCTGACGACGATGCAGAACGTCGTCCACCACGAGCCGAGCGGCATGTACTTCAACTGGTACGACGAGGCGACCGGCGAGGTCCGGCGCGTCGACCCCGACGGCACCCGGCCGATCACGCCGTTCGTGTCGAGCGTCGACAACGCCTGGTTCGCCTGCGCGCTGATGGTGGTGCGGAACGCCGAGCCGCGCGCCCGCGCCCTCGCGGACGCCCTGCTGAACAAGATGAACTTCGCGTTCTACTACAACCCGGCCGCCCGTCCCGGCGGACTGATGCGCGGCGGTTTCTTCGAGACCCCGCCGCCGGACGAGGAGACCGACAAGGGCAACCACGCCGGCGTCGGCCCGGACGTGTACTACCGCAAGTTCCACTACGACACCTGCAACACCGAGGCCCGGATCGCCGGGTACGTCGGCTTCGCGCTCGGTCAGGTCCCGCACACGCAGTACTTCGCGACGTACCGGACCTTCCCGGACAGCTGTGACTGGTCGTGGGTCGAGCAGAAGCCGAAGGGCGTGCACCGGACGTACCTCGGTCTGGATGTCCTCGAGGGGACGTACGAGTACCGCGGGATGCGGCTGGTCCCGTCCTGGGGCGGCGACATGTTCGAGTCGCTGATGCCGGACCTGTTCGTCCCCGAGGCGACCTGGGCGCCGCGCAGCTGGGGCCTCAACCACCCGCTCACGGTCCGCGCGCACATCGAGCACGGCCTGGACGACGCGAAGTACGGCTACTGGGGCTTCTCCCCCGCCTCGAACCCCAAGGGCGGGTACTCCGTCTACGGCGTCGAGGCGATCGGGATGGACCCGGGTGGCTACCCGTCCGACCTCGAGGGCACGAACTACGACGCCGGCTTCGAGGGTTGCCGCGAGGGCACCAACCCGAACCCGACGTACGGCGACGGTGTGGTCACCCCGCACGCGGCGTTCCTGGCGATGTCCTACGCGCCGCGGCAGGCGATCGACAACCTGGCCAGGATCGAGAACACGCTGCACGCGTACGGCGCCGGCGGGTTCTACGACTCGGTCGCGGTGAAGTCCGGCCTGATCGCCAAGCGGTACCTGTCCCTCGACCAGGCGATGGTGATGGGTGCCATCGGCAACGTGTTCGGCAACGACCTGGTCCGGCGCAACTTCGCGAGCCGCACGGTCGAGGAACGGATCCGGCCGCTGATCGCGATGGAGCAGTTCGGGTCCGGCCTCGAGTAACGGAGACATCTACATGCAACAGGACGCCAAGACCGACTGGGACGCCCGCATCGCCCGGCGCAGCGACGAGGAGCGCGAGTTCGCGTTCCCCGACCTCGATCCGCCGAAGCAGGTGACGGCGGTGGGCGGCACCGGTCAGGTCACGATCGACTGGTCACCGGTGGACGGCGCGGCCGGCTACCTGATCCTGCGCGGCGCCGGCGAGCACGGCCCGCTGGAACCGGTCGATCATCACAGCGGGGACATCCTCTCGATCCCGGCGCCCCCGTACGTCGACACCACCTGCACCCCCGGCACGCCGTACCGCTACGCGGTGGTGAGCGTGCCGGAGGTGACGGTGCTGAACGGGCGGCCGAGCAGCACCGTCGGCGCCGTACCCCTGGTTGCCGACGGCACGGTTCCGGGAGTCGAGGTGACCGTCGACGTGGTCGCCGAGGGCACTGAGCTGGCCACGCCGTGGGTCCCGATGGTGGGTAGCGAGCGGCTCAGTCAGCTGCTCTGCAAGGACCGCACCGGCGGCCACGAGATCGGTCCCGAGCTCGAGGACGCGCTACGCCGGATGCACGACGAGCTCGGCGTCCGGACGGTGCGGGCGCACGCGATCTTCCACGACGACACGCACGTGATTGCGGGTGCCTCCTACGACTTCAGTGTCGTGGACGCGATCTACGACAAGCTGCTCGGGATGGGGCTGCGGCCGGTCGTCGAGCTCGGCTTCATGCCGCGCGAACTGGCGAGCGATCCGTCCAAGACGGTCTTCGAGTACGGCGCGATCATCTCACCGCCCGCGTCGTACCAGGCCTGGCACGACCTGGTGCAGGCGCTGGTACAGCACCTGGTCGACCGGTACGGCCTGGACGAGGTGCTGACCTGGGACTTCGAGGTCTGGAACGAGGCGAACCTCGAGGTCTTCTGGTCCGGCACCAAGGAGGAATGGTTCCAGCTGTACGACGCGTCCGCGGCGGCCGTGAAGTCGGTCGACCCGCGGCTCGCGGTCGGCGGCCCGTCGTCGGCCGCGGCCGGCTGGGTCGACGACCTGCTCGTCCACGCCAAACGATCCGGTACGCCGGTGGACTTCGTCTCCACGCACACCTACGGATCACCGCCGCTCGACGTCCGCGCATCGCTGGAACGGCACGGGTACGGCGACGCGCGGATCCTGTGGACCGAATGGGGCGTGACACCGACGCACTTCAACCCGATCAACGACTCGGTGTTCGCGGGAGTGTTCCTGCTCCGCGGGATGCGGTCCGCGGCCGGGCGGATCGACGCACTCTCGTACTGGGTCGCGTCGGACCATTTCGAGGAGCTCGGCCGGCCGCCGCGGTTCCTGCACGGCGGGTTCGGGCTGCAGACGGTCGGCGGGCTGCCGAAGCCGCGGTACCACGCGTTGACACTGCTGAGCCGGCTCGGGCCGGTGGAGCTGCCGGTGACGCTCACCGGCGACGGTGGCGGCAGCCTGGTCGAGGCCTGGGCGTCACGGGATCGCGACCGGGTCGCCGTACTGGTGTGGAATCTGACGCTCGACCAGACCAAGGCAGCGGGGGAACCGGACCTGACCAGAACGGTTCAGGTCCGGCTTCCCGGCATCGATCCGTCCTGGCAGGCCACCGCGACCACTCTCGCCATCGGCGCCGGCGACATCGCCGAGGCCGCGGCAGGGCTCGGCGACTGGCCGACCGACGAACAGCTGGCCGAGTTGCGCGAGCGTAGTCAGCTGGTCAGTACCCCACTCGAGTGGAACGGTTCAGCGGTCGAACTGACGCTGCCGATGCCGTCCGCGGTGCTAGTGGAGCTACTTCCCCATCGAGGTTGATCGCCTCGTTGATCCAGCGTTCGACGCCCGCAATGTGCACGGTCGCCCAGGCCTGGGCGACCTCGGGTTCGCGGGCGGCGATCGCGTCCATGATGGCGCGGTGTTCCGCCACCGAGCGGTTCACCGCGCCCGTCTGGGTCAGACCGCGCCAGATCCGGGCCCGGTAGGTCGGCTGCCGCAGGCTCTCGATGATCGAGGCCAGCGTCCGGTTGCCACTGCCGATCGCGAGCAACCGGTGGAACTCCACATCGCTGGCGAGCTGCTCGTCGGCTGACGGGTCCGGCCCGAGGTCGTCGAGCAGCGCCCGCATCGCGGTGATCTCCGCGTCCGGCATCCGCATGGCCGCCCGGGCCGCGGCGGCCGGCTCGAGAATCCGCCGTACCTCGAAGAACTCCAGGACCGACGCGTCCTGATGCAGGTCGAGGACGAACCCCATCGTCTCCATCAGCAGCGCCGGGTCCAGGCTGGTCACGTACGTGCCGTCACCCTGCCGGACCTCGAGCACCCGGATCAGCGCCAGCGCCTTGACCGCCTCGCGCAGCGAGTTGCGGGACAGCCCGAGCCGCGCGGCCAGGTCGGCCTCGCGCGGCAGCCGGTCGCCGGGCCGCAGTTCCCCGGCCACGATCATCTGCTTGATCCGGTCGATCGCCTCGTCGGTGACCGCCATCCGGCCCCTCCCTCCTCCGCCCCGAAACCTCCGATGTCTTTGGACCATACATCGGAGGTCTGGGTACTGCGCTAGGGCTCAGCGACTGATTTTCTCTCCTAAAATAAGGCCACGAGCTGTTGACTCTCGTCAAGATCACGGCATATTGATCGGATGAATCAGAGCTCTCCTTGGAGGTCAGGATGAGAGGAACACCAGCGAGGGCGCGCCGCTGGATCACCGCAACCTGCGCGGTGCTCGCGCTCACGGCCGTCGCCGCTTGTGGCGGCGGCAACGGCGGCAGTAGCAGCGGCGGGTCCGGTTCGGCCGACAAGGCCGATCTGACCTGGCAGTTCTGGATCGGTGGGACCGAGGACCAGGCAGCCTGGCAGAAAGTCGCCGACCAGGCGCACACCGACCACTCCGGCATCACGGTCAAACTCCAGGGCACCGACTGGAACAACTACTGGTCCAAGATCGGCACCCTGCTGGCCAGCGGCAAGGCCCCCTGCATCATCGGCATGCAGTCGCTGCGACTCGCGTCGTACGCGAACGCGCTGCTGCCGCTCGACGATCTGATGAAGAAGTACGGGCTGAAGTCGGAGGACTTCGACAAACCGATCATGGACGGCCTGAAATCGGACGGGAAACAGATCGCGATCCCGTACGACTCCGGTCCGATGGTGGTCTTCTACAACAAGGACATGTTCAAGGCCGCCGGGATCGCCGACCCGAAGCCGGGCTGGACGATGGACGAGTTCAAGGCCGCCGCGAAGAAACTCACCGCGGCCGGCAAGACCGGACTGGTGACCTCTCCTGGTGACCTCGGTGTGGCGTCCTGGGTCCGGACCCAGACCGGGGCGGAGCCGCTGGCCGACGGCAAGCTGAACCTCACCGACCCGAAGTTCGAGGAGGGGTTCAAGGGCTACACGGACTTCGTCCGCACCGACAAGATCGCGCCGCAGGTGCCGGCCGGCAACGGCGACTTCGAGACCACCCAGTTCGTCTCCGGCAAGTCGGCGATGCAGCTGAACGGTCCCTGGTCGCTGATCGACACCATGGGCAAGGTCAAGTTCAACCTCGGCATCGCGCCGATCCCGGCGGGTGCGGACGGTTCCAAGACCTTCACCGCCGGTTCGGGCTTCGGGATCTCCCGGTCCTGCAAGACGCCGGACGCCGCGTTCCAGGCGATCCAGTCGATGACGGGTGAGAAGCCGCTGACCACGCTGGCCGCCGCCGGTCGCGCGTACCCGGCCCGGACCGCCGCGCACCCGGCCTGGTTCACCGCCGCGAAGATCCCGGAGGCCAAGGAGGTCATCGACTACGCGTCGCAGAACTCGGTCGCCCTGACCACCTCGAAGAACTGGGTGCAGGTCGCCGACCTGCTCAGCCGGTTCGGCACCCAGGCGCTGAACGGCGAGATCCCACCGGATCAGGCACTGAAGACCATCCAGGACCAGGCGGGCGCTGGGTCCTGATGGCGACCGACACCACCACCGTCGCCCCGGCCGGACCACCACAGAAGGTGGCCCGGGCGGGGCGCCGGCCCGCGCTCCGCAGGGACGGCCGGTACGCCGGGATCTTCCTGGCACCGAGTCTCGGCGGCCTGCTCCTGTTCACGCTCTTCCCGACCGCGATGGCGCTCGCGATCAGCCTGTTCGACTGGCCGGTGTTCGGCACCCGCACGTTCCTCGGCCTGGACAACTACACGCATCTGCTGCACGACCCGGTGTTCCGCCGGGTGGTGCTGAACACCGTGCTGTTCGTGGTGCTGTACGTCCCGCTGAACGTGGTCGTCTCGCTCGGCCTCGCCATGTGGGTCGGCCCGAAGATCAAGGGCCGGCAGGCGTTCCGGGTGCTGTTCTTCATCCCGGTGATGACGCCGATGGTGGCCAACGTGATGGTCTGGCGGCTGATGTTCCAGCCCGGTGGCCTGATCGACAGCGGGCTGCAGAGCTGGTTCGGGATCAACGCGCCGAACTTCCTCGGCTCGTCCACCTGGGCGATGCCGGCGATCGTGGCGATGTCGGTGTGGCAGGGATTCGGGTACAACTTCCTGGTCTTCTCCGCCGCGCTCGACCAGGTGCCGCAGTCGCAGCTGGAGTCCGCGCAGATCGACGGTGCGGGTCCGCTGGCCCGGTTCAAGTACGTCGTCTGGCCGATGATCACGCCGTCGGTCTTCTTCGCCACCACGATGACGCTGATCACGTCGTTCCAGGTGTTCGCACAACCGTTCCTGCTGACCCAGGGCGGTCCGGGCGTGTCCACCCAGACGATCGTGATGTACGTGTACAACCAGGGCTGGCAGTTCCTCACCATGGGCCTGGCGTCGGCGGCCGGCTGGGTGCTGTTCGTGATCATCATGGCCATCACCGCGATCCAGTTCGTGGGTCAGCGCAAGTGGGTGAACTATGACGTCTGAGACCGTGACCGTCGTCGGCCGCCGGGTCCGCAACGGCGTGTCCCATGTCCTGTTGGTGATCGTCGCGCTGCTGTTCCTGGTGCCGCTGGTGTGGGCCGTGTCCACCTCGCTGAAGCCCGCGGACGAGGTGTTCACCGCGACCCCGCACCTGTTCGGCTCCAAGATCCAGTGGTCGAACTACAAGGACGCCTTCTCGTACGCGCCGTTCGGCCGGTACTTCCTGAACAGCGCGTTCGTCGCAGTGGCCGGAACCCTGGTGGTGGTCACTGCCTCGAGTCTGTCGGCGTACGCTTTCGCGCGACTGAAGTTCCGCGGCCGGGAGTCGCTGTTCGTGCTGTTCCTGGGCACCCTGATGGTGCCGCAGGAGGTGCTGATCGTCCCGATGTACTGGCTGATGCAGTCGCTCGGCTGGGTCGACAGCTACTGGGCGCTGATCCTGCCGTGGGCATTCACCGCGTTCGGCACCTTCCTGCTCCGGCAGTTCTTCCTGACCGTCCCGAGCGAACTGGAGGAGGCCGCCCGGGTGGACGGTTGCGGGCCGTTCGGCTCGTTCTTCCGGATCATGCTTCCGCTGGCCCGGCCGGCGATCGCCGTCCTCACCGTCTTCACCTTCATCGGCTTCTGGGGCAGCTTCCTGTGGCCGCTGATCATCGTGAACAGCGTCGAGTCCAAGGGCACCGTGCCGCTCGGCCTCGCGCAGTTCAGCGGGCAGGCCGGCACCCAGTGGAACCTGATGATGGCGGCGTCGGTGCTGGCGATGATCCCGACCGTGCTGCTCGTCGTCCTGTTGCAGAAACACCTCGTCCGTGGCCTGCTCGTCACCGGCCTCGGCGGCCGTTAACCCTAAGGAGATTCACACCATGACTGATACGCCTCCCGCGGCTTCCGTGGAGAAGTTCCGCGACTGGCGGTTCGGCCTGTTCGTCCACTGGGGCCTGTACTCGCTCCCGGCCCGGCACGAGTGGGTGAAGAACCGCGAACGGCTGACCGACGAGGACTACCAGCCGTACTTCGACCACTTCGAGCCCGACCTGTACGACCCGCGCGCGTGGGCCAAGGCGGCGCGCGAGGCCGGCATGAAGTACGCCGTACTCACGACCAAGCACCACGAGGGCTTCTGCCTGTGGGACTCCGAGGTCTCGGACTACACCGTCGCGAAGACCGCCTGGGGCAAGGACCTGGTCGGCCCGTTCGTCGAGGCCTGCCGGGCCGAGGGGCTCGGGGTCGGGTTCTACCACTCGCTGATCGACTGGCACCACCCCGAGTTCCCGATCGACCTGGTGCACCCGCAGCGCGACGACGAGGAAGCGATCGCGAAGGCGGCCGGCCGCGACGTCCAGGTGTACGCCGACTACCTGCACGCCCAGACGCGTGAGCTGCTGAGCAACTACGGCCCGATCGACATCATGTGGTTCGACTTCTCGTACCCGGGACGGAACTACGACGACGGGCGCGACGGTCACGGCAAGGGCAAGGACGACTGGCGTTCCGAGGAACTGATGGCGATGGTCCGGGAACTGCAGCCGGGCATCCTGATCAACGACCGGCTGGACATCGCGGGCGACTTCGTGACGCCGGAGCAGTACCAGCCGGACGGTCCGATGGAGCGTGACGGCGTACCCGTGCTGTGGGAGGCGTGCCAGACGCTGAACGGCAGCTGGGGCTACGACCGGGACAACCTGGACTGGAAGTCACCGGAGACGCTGGTCAAGATGCTCGTCGACTCGGTCTCCAAGGACGGCAACCTGCTGCTGAACGTGGGGCCGACCGGACGTGGTGAGTTCGACCCGCGGGCGCTGGCGACGCTGGCCTCCATCGGTGAGTGGATGCGACAGCACGAGCGCTCGATCCGCGGGGCGCGGCCGGCCGAGGGGTACGACGCCCCGGTCGACTGCCGCTTCACGCAGAAGGGCAATCGGCTGTACCTGCACCTGTTCTCGTGGCCGATGGGTCACATCCACCTGCAGGGGCTGGCGGGCAAGATCAAGTACGCGCAACTGCTGAACGACGCGTCCGAGATCAAGCGCATCGTCAACGACCCGCACCAGCAGGCCCAGAACACCACGATGGGCGGCGTCTCGACGGAGACCCTCACCCTGAAGCTACCGATCCAGCGCCCGAACGTGCTGGTCCCGGTGATCGAGCTCTTCCTTTAGAAGACCTAGGAGGCTGGGGTGGGGCGGCCAGGCTGTTCCCCGCCCCGGCTCTCCAGGTAGTTGTTCTTCGGGACCATCACCTTGCGGCGGAACAGGCAGACGACCGTACCGTCCTGCTTGTAGCCCTTGGTCTCCACGTGGACGACGCCGCGGTCGTCCTTCGACTTCGACTCCCACTTGTCGAGGACGACGGTCTCGCCGTAGATCGTGTCGCCGTGGAAGGTCGGCGCGACGTGCCGCAGCGACTCGATCTCCAGGTTCGCGATCGCCTTACCGCTGACGTCCGGTACCGACATGCCGAGCAGGATCGAGTAGATGTAATTGCCCACCACAACGTTCTTCCCGAACTGGGTGGACCCCTCCGCGTAGTGCGTGTCCAGGTGCAGCGGGTGGTGGTTCATCGTGAGCAGGCAGAACAGGTGGTCGTCGTACTCCGTCACCGTCTTGCCCGGCCAGTGCTTGTAGACCGCACCGACCTCGAACTCCTCGTAGCTGCGCCCGAACTGCATCGCGGTTCCTCCTCCGGTCCTGGATTCCCCATGCTGCCGGTCCGGGCGCATCCGGACCGTGGTCTGGCTCTCACCGGTGGGAGAGATAGGTCACCTCACCCACCGGTCAGCGTCAGTCTCAGTCCTGCGGACGCTGCAGCGGTGCCTGCTGCGTCGGCTGTTGGGCCGGCTGCTCGGGCAGGCGCGGGTGCACCTCGCCCTTCAGCGCCAGCTTGGCCAGATGGTTGCGTGCCTCCTCGGCGAACTTGAAGTCGCACAGGACGTCGTACGTCGTCGCGACGACCGAGGTCCGGGAGGTGAAGTCGCGGCGGCCTGCCGACTGCGCGTAGCTGAGGCCGCCGAACACCAGTCCGAAGAACGCGCCGAGCACCACACCGGTCAGCACGGCCGCGATCCAAGTGCCGCTGGTGAACCAGCCGAGCAGCAGACCGACGAACAGACCGAACCAGGCGCCGCTGGCCAGGCCGGCGGTGAGCGCGCGACCCCAGGTCAGCCGGCCGGTGATCTTCTCGACCTGGCGGAGGTTGTTGCCGACGATGGTCGTGTGCTCGACCGGGAACTTCTCGTCCGAGAGGTAGTCGACGGCGCGCTGTGCCTCCCGGTAGGTGTCGTACGTCCCGATCGTCAGCCCGGTCGGCCGAGGGTCCATCGAGGGCATGCCCTGGGTGGTCATGGTCGTTCCTCTCCACGTGCTTCCACCACCCATCATTGCCGACGGCTGGTTACCCGGCTTGATAGCCTCGCCGATGATGGCCGGGCGACGGTGGGACAGACGCTGGGAAGTAGCCGCGACACGCCGGATGGGCAAGGTCTTCGCCCGGCGCGCCGCCGCTGACGGACACCCTCTGGACGAGGTGGTCACCGGGAAGCTCGAGGGCGCCCTGGTCGACTGGGGGCTGTACCGCGACGGTCAGCGCGACCACCGGGTCAGCTCCTACACCGAGGCCCTGGCCCGGGCCCGCCACGGACAGGGGTTCGTTTGGATCGGTCTGTTCCAGCCCACGCCCCATCAGCTCGCCATCGTCGGCGAGGAGTTCGGTCTGCACCCGCTGGCCCTGGAGGACGCCGCGAAAGCTCACCAGCGGCCGAAACTGGAGCGGTACGGCGACACTCTGTTCGCCGTGTTCAAAACGGTCACGTACGTCCCGCACCGGGACCTGACCGCCACCAGTGAAGTCGTGGCCACCGGTGAGGTGATGGTGTTCTGCGGACCGGGGTTCGTCGTCACTGTCCGGCACGGTGAACACAGTGAGTTGACCGGACTGCGTCAGGAGCTGGAGAAGGAGCCACACCGGCTCGCCACCGGCCCAGGCGCCGTACTGCATGCCATCGCCGACCACGTGGTGGACCGGTACCTGGAGGTCGCGGACGCGGTCCAGGCCGACATCGACCTGATCGAGACGGACATGTTCTCCCCGCGGGGCTGGCGCGGGATCGACCGGGTCTACCAGCTGAAACGCGAAGTACTCGAGCTGAAACGGGCCGTGGCGCCGCTGACCGGGCCGATGCGGGCGCTGTCCACGTTGCGGCACCCGATGATCGCCGAGGAGACCCGCAACTACTTCCGGGACGTCGACGACCACTTGCAGCGGGTGAAGGAGCAGGTGATCTCGTTCGACGAGCTGCTCAGCTCGATCCTGCAGGCCGGCCTCGCCCAGGTCCAGGTCGCCGAGAACGAGGACATGCGCCGGATCTCCGCCTGGGTCGCGATCCTCGCCGTCCCGACGATGATCGCCGGGATCTACGGGATGAACTTCGACTACATGCCGGAACTGCGCCTGCGGTACGCGTACTTCGTCGTACTCGGTGTGATGTCGTCCGCCTGTGTCGTGCTGTACCGGTTGTTCAAGCGCAACCACTGGCTCTGACCCCGGTACTCCGTACCGTTGCCCCGACCTCTCCACTACCGGTAACGAGGCGACCTGGCAACCTTTTGCCATGGCCGGGAGTCCTCGCGGATTGGAATGTTCCAACAGTTGTGGACCATTCCGCTGCCTTGGTTGAATTCCGGCATCGCGTTCGGTCAGGTTTCGACCACTTTCTGCGACCGGCGCCGCTGGGGGAGATGTCGTGACGACAGCTGACGGGAGGGGTTCGCGGTGCTCCGGATTCATTTCACGCCACGCGACCTGACCCGGGTCACGGTGGCAACGCAGCCGGCCCCGCTCTGGGAGGTGCTGCTGAGTCTGCACATGCTGCAGCATTCGGACGGCCGGCTGATCTTCGAGGACTGGCGCCGCCAGGTGCGCACCAAGGTCGCTCCGGACCAGATGCGGCTGCTGCTCGAGCTGATGCCGTCCAAGGGCTACTCCCCCGACTTCCTGACCCCGGCCGAGTCCGCACCGGACTTCGACACCGCGCTGGAGCAGGCGCTGTCGACACCGCGGCAGCAGATCCGCAGCCAGCTCGACCTGCTCCAGCGGTGGCGTCCGGCGTCACCGTGGACGCGGGAGCTGGCACAAGGTGGCCGGACGTCGCTGCACAAACTCGGCCGGGCCATCCGGACATACCATGACGCGGCGATCGCGCCGTACTGGAAGTCGATCGGCACGCATGTGTCCGCGGACCACGCCCATCGTGGGGAGGCGTTGGCCCGCCACGGGGTGGACCGGCTGTTGTCGTCGCTGCATCCGCGGGTCCGGTGGGTGGCACCGGTCCTGCAGGTGCTGGACATGAACGACCGTGATCTGTATCTCGATGGCAGGGGAATCGAGTTGCAGCCTTCGGCGTTCTGCTGGCAGGTACCGACCAAGCTGCGGGACCCGGATCTGAAACCGATCCTGGTCTACCCGATTCAGCATGCGCCCGGGATCCTGCGGCAGGCGTCGATGGACGCGACTCCGTCGAGCGACCCGCTGGGTTCGCTGCTCGGATCCACCCGGGCGGCCGCGCTGGAAGCGACCGTCAGCGGCTGTACGACGACGGAGCTCGCGAGGCGCTGCAAGATCTCCCCGGCCGCCGCCAGCCACCAGGCGACGGTCCTGCGCGAAGCCGGCCTGATCACCACCCGCCGGGCCGGCGCCTCGGTACGCCACGAGATCACCCAGCTGGGCATCTGGCTGCTGTCCGGCCACGGCTCGGGACACACCCCGGGCCCTGCCTCTAGACACACCCGACCTTCGGACCGGGCGCCCGCCTAGCCCCCGCGCCCGCCTAGCCCCCGCGCCCGCCTGGCCCCTGCCCCGCCACGCGCTGGGCCGACTGGCACCGCCCCGCCCGTCGACCCAGCGCGCCGGCCGGCAACACACTCAGAGTTTGTAGTCCTCCAGCAGGCGGCGGCCGATGATCATCCGCTGGATGTCGGCGGTCCCTTCACCGATCAGCAGCATCGGCGCCTCGCGGTACAGGCGTTCGATCTCGTACTCCTTGGAGTACCCGTACCCGCCGTGGATGCGGAACGAGTCCTCCACGACCTGGGCGCAGTACTCACTCGCCAGGTACTTCGCGACGCCCGCCTCGAAGTCGTTGCGGGAACCGCTGTCCTTCTTGCGCGCCGCCTTCACCATCAGCTCGTGGCCGGCCTCGACCTTGACCGCCATGTCGGCCAGCCGGAACAGCACGGCCTGGTGGTCGGCGATCTTCTTGCCGAACGTCTCGCGCTGCTGGGCGTAGCTGATCCCGAGCTCGAACGCCCGCCGCGCCACCCCGCAGCCGCGCGCGGCGACGTTCACCCGGCCGACCTCGACGCCGTCCATCATCTGGTAGAAGCCCTTGCCCGGGACTCCGCCGAGGATCTGGCCGGCGTCGATCCGGTAGCCGTCGAACACCAGCTCGGTGGTGTCGACGCCCTTGTAGCCCATCTTCTCGATCTTCCCCGGCACCGTCAGGCCCTTGTCGACCTCACCGAACCCGGGCTCCTTCTCGACCAGGAACGTGGTCATGTTCTTGTAGACCGAGTCCTGGCCCTCGTCGGTCTTCACCAGGACGGCGACCAGCGTCGACGAACCACCGTTGGTCAGCCACATCTTCTGGCCGTTGATCACATAGTCGTCACCGTCGTGAACGGCCTTGGTCTTGATCGCGGACACGTCGGACCCACAGCCCGGCTCGGACATCGAGAACGCGCCGCGGACCTCGCCGGTCGCCATCCGCGGCAGGTACTTCCGCTTCTGCTCGTCGGTGCCGTGCTGGAGCAGCATGTACGCGACGATGAAGTGCGTGTTGATGATGCCGGAGACGCTCATCCAGCCGCGGGCGATCTCCTCGACGCACAGTGCGTAGGTGAGCAGCGATTCGCCGAGGCCGCCGTACTCCTCGGGGATCATCAGCCCGAACAGGCCGAGCTCCTTGAGGCCCTCGACGATCTCGGTCGGGTACTCGTCGCGGTGCTCCAGCTCGGTGGCGACCGGGAGGATCTCCGCCTCGACGAAGGACCGGACCGTCTTCAGGATCTCCTCCTGGATGTCGGTCAGCCCGTCGGTCTGCTGCAACCTGCTCATCGTGCGCCTCCTTCGGCCGGCATACCCGCGAGTATCGCGGCTTCCAGCATCCCGGGACGAGATGACACCCGCTGTGACACCGACCACCTGGTGGAGGTCGCGTGGCTCACTCGTTGTTGTCGTGCTGCGGGCGTGGCAGCGCTTCGCCGACGGTCTTGAACAGTGCCGCGATCGGCGCGGTCGCCTGCCACCGGTGCCGCTGCTGTGCCTCGACCAGCCGCTGCCGTGCCGCGTAGAAGTGCTCGGCCGCGGACTTGGTGTCACCGTGGTCCAGCGCCTGCGCGGCCTGGTCCAGCTCGCGCGCTGCGTCACGCGGCGCCTTGCTGTGGCTGTCCTGCTGAGTCGCACGGACCTGCGCGGCCAGAGTCCGCATCTGCTGCACCAGAGCGGCCTGCGGGTTCTGCGGGGTCTCCTTGGGCTTCGGCTTCTTCGTCGGCGTCGTCTTCGTGGGAGTCGGCGTCGGCTTCGGCTTCGGCTGCGCAGTCGTCTTCGGGGCCGCCGTCACCTTCTGCGCCGGCGCTGACGGCGTACCGCCAGCCTGGGCCGGCGGATCGTTCGACACACCTGCCCGCAACAGCAGCACCGCCACGAGACCTGCGACCACTACGGCTGCAGCCACACCCACCTTGGCGAACGGGAACGTACTCCCCGCCTCTGCCCGATGCGTGTGGTGCGGCGCCTCGTCGTCGGACTCCTCCTCCCACCTCCCCACGCCGAGCACCTCAGCGGCCGCAAGCGGGCTGTAGGACAACACCTGAGTCTGGTTGGCGGGTGTGAGCAGTGCGGTGACCGCAGCGGCCGACGACGGGCGGTCTGCCGGGTTCTTCGCCAGCAGGTGCGTGACGAGGTTCGCCAGCTCCTCAGGTACGTCGGTGCGCACAACGGGCGGCGGCGGTGTCTCCAGGTGCTGCCGCATCACCACGTCCACGGTCGGCCCGGTGAACGGCGGCGTACCGGTGAGCAGTTCGTGCAGGACGCAGCCGAAGGAGTACCAGTCGCTCTCCGCGGTGGCCGGCTCGCCACGGACCTGCTCCGGCGACACGTACGACGCCGTACCCAGCAGGACGCCCAGTCCGGTCGTCTCGGTGCCGACGCTCTTGGCGATCCCGAAGTCGGTGATCTTGAGCGTGCCGTCGGGGGCGAGCAGCAGGTTGCCCGGCTTCACGTCGCGGTGCACGATGCCGGCCTCGTGCGCGGCGTCGAGGGCCCGCGCGCCTTGCGTGGCGATGTCCTTGACCAAGTCGGCCGTTGGGAGTCCCGACGTACGCATCAGCTGGGCGAGGTCCGGGCCTTGCACCAACTCCATCACCAGGAACACGTGGTCCCCGGCGGCGCCGACGTCGTACGTCGCGACCACGTTCGGATGCATCAGCCGGGCAGCGGCCTGCGCCTCCGCCTGGAACCGGTTGACCGCGTCCACCGGGTCGCCGTCGAGCCCACGCAGCAGTTTCACCGCCACCTGCCGAGCGAGGATCGTGTCCTCGGCCTGCCACACCTCTCCCGCGCCGCCTCTCCCCAACAGGGTCAGCAGCCGGTACCGATCTGCGAGTACCTCGCCGTTCACACACCACACCTTCCGCATTGGACCGCAACACCTTAGGCAAGTTGGGCTGACGGATCGAGTCCTGGCCAAAAGGTTCACGAAAGCTCTGCGGAGCGCGATCGAGGTACTACGGTGTGTCGCATGAAGCGATCGATCACCGCCCTGATCGCGGCCACGCTGGTCGCGACGACGCTGACCACGACCACGGCATCCGCCACCCCTGAACACCGTCCGAAGCCGGTCGTGACCTGTGAGTTCACCCCGACGCCGGAGAACCCGGCCGCCAAGCCGGTCCGGATCCCGTCCGCGCAGGCCAGGGCGAAGGGCACCGTCGACGTGTCCTTCGTGACCAACTACGGAGCGTTCGTGGTCCGGATGGACCGGGCGAACGCGCCGTGCGGCGTACACAACTTCGTACACCTGGTGAAGAGCCGGTTCTACGACGCCACCCAGTGCTTCCGGCTGACGAACTCGGCCCGCCTGGGCGTGCTGCAGTGCGGCGACATCTACCGTCAGGAGGAGGGCGGACCGGGGTACAAGTTCCCCGACGAGGTGACCGGCCAGGAGACCTACCCGCGCGGCACCGTTGCCTACGGCAACCAGGGCCCGGGGACCAATGGGTCGGAGTTCTTCATCGTGCACTCGTTCGCGAACATCCCCCCGGACTACACCGTTCTCGGCCACGTCGTCGCCGGCATGTCCACCTTCGACCGCATGGTCGCCGCCGGCATCGCCGACCCCGACCAGGACGGCCCACCCGCCAAGCCCATCCGCATCTACAAGGTCTGGGCGCACTGAGGGTCGGGTAGGCCTGCTCTCCCCCGGCGGGTCAGTCCGCCGGGGGGTGCCAGATGTCGGTGCGGGTGAGGCCGGCGGCGCGGCCCTTGGCGGAGATGACGAGGGCCATCTTGCGGGAGGCCTCGTCGATCATCTCGTCGCCGAGCATCACTGCGCCGCGGGCACCGCCGGCGGCGGAGGTGAAGTGGTCGTAGGCGTCGAGGATGTTCTCGGCGTGGTCGTAGTCGTCCTGGCGCGGCGAGTAGACCTCGTTGGCGGCGGCGATCTGGTCAGGGTGCAGCACCCATTTGCCGTCGAAGCCGAGCGCGGCCGAGCGGCCCGCGACCCGGCGGAACCCGTCGACGTCCTTGATCTGCAGGTACGGGCCGTCGATGGCCTGCTTGCCATGCGCCCGTGCCGCCATCAGGATCTGCATCAGGATGTAGTGGTACGCGTCGCCGACGTCGTACCCGGGCGGCTGTTCACCGACCACCAGCGACTTCATGTTGATCGACGCCATGAAGTCCGCCGGGCCGAAGATGATCGTCTCGACCCGCGGCGACGCGGTGGCGATCGCGTTCACATTGGTCAGGCCGAGCGCGTTCTCGATCTGCGCCTCGATGCCGATCTTGCCGAGCTCGTACCCGTGCACCTTCTCCAACTGGGTGAGCAGCAGGTCGAGCGCGACCACCTGTTCGGCGGTCTGCACCTTCGGCAGCATGATGCAGTCGAGGTTCGCGCCGGCCCCGCCGACCACCTCGATGACGTCGGCGTAGGTCCACTCGGTGGTCCAGTCGTTCACCCGGACGACCCGCAGCTTGGTCCCCCAGCCGCCCTCGTTCAGTGCGGCGACGATGTTCTTCCGGGCGTCCGGCTTGGCGAGCGGCGCGACGGAGTCCTCGAGGTCCAGGAACACCTGGTCCGCGTCCAGCCCCTTGGCCTTGGTCAGGAACCGCGGGTTCGATCCCGGGGTGGCCAGACACGACCGCCGACTGCGCAAAACCTGTTCCGTCATCGGGGACCTCCACTCGGTTACTCGCCGGTCACCGGCAGCGTACGGCGTCACCCACCGCCGCACCGGTGACCCGGCTCACTTCACTGCCGAGTGTGTCCCGATTCACCGCGCCGTACGCACAACCTGACCCTGTGCCACTCTTGGTTGCGTGGACGCGGATGCCGAGATCGCCGGAGTGATGAAGAAGGCCGGGCTCGTCTGGCTGGCCTGGGACGGCCGCCGGCCGGCACCGGCGTGGTTCGCCACGGTCGACGGTCAGTACGTCGTGCTCGCGGACGCATCCGAAAGCGCCGAGCAGCCGCTGCCCGGTCTGGCCGCGGCGGCGACAGTCGACGTCGTCGTACCCGCGAAGCCGGCCACCAACCGGCTGGCGAGCTGGAAGGCCACGGTCCGGCGGCTGAAGCCCGGGACCGACGAGTGGACGCAGGCCGCTCAGGTACTGCGGACCGACCGCCTGAACGCGGCGGAACTGGACACGCAGCTCGAGCGCTGGCAGACCGAGGCCGACATCCTGGTCCTGGACCCGACCGGTGAGATCACCGAGGCGGCCGGACGCTACGACGCGACCCCACGGGCCGAGGCTCCGGTTCCGACCAGAGCCACGACCCGCGGGAAGCCGCCGACGACGTTCCACCGCTCGATCCGCCGCCGCCCGAAACTCAGCTAGCGCACTCCGAACGCCCGCTGAACGGTCTGGGTCACGCTGTTGCCCGCGCTGTCGCGCGCCGTGACTCGCAGACTCGCGTACTCGGCGGACGTCGGCGCATCGAGCTTGCCCCGCCAACCGGCTCCCGAGCGCTGCAGCTGGATCGGTCGCCAGGTCGCGCCGTCGTCGTACGACAGCTCCAGAGTCGCCGTACTGACCTTGCCGGTCCCTACAGTGCCTGGAAGATGCGAGGCGGTCACCGCGAGGTCCGTGTGGCGCTTCGCCCGTCCGGACAGGTCCGTTGCGACCGAGTAGTCGAGTTGGAGCAGCGGCAGCGTCTCCAGGTTCGCGTAGTCGGCCTGGCTGGAGGTGAAGCCCCACTCGGTGTGCGTCCGTGGCGAGTACGGCCGGCCCGGCAGATCGCGCGTGGTGTCGACCACCAGCCGGTACGGCGCAGGCTCCGAAGGCACCTCGACAGAGAGCATGTCAGCGCCCTCACCGAGCAGCGTGTCGCCTTGGTAGAGCGCAGTGGTCACCGGTGCGCCCACGTCGTACACGAAGCCCTGGTGTGGACCGGAGTCGGCCCAGCCGGGCAACGTGAAAACGCTCATGATGTCGCCGACGCGTGAGGGCGGAGTCGAGAGCGCACTGTCGCTCAGCAACCTCGGACGCTGGATACCGCCGAACCAGGTCTCCTTCGTGGTGCTGCCTGCTCGGTAGGACAACGAGGAGCCCTGCTGAGACAGATCCGGCACTGCGGCCATGCTGAGCCACTTCACCTTCGGACTGGCAGTCACCCACGCGGTGTGGTCACCCTGCGCGGGGACAGTGGTTGTTGCGGCGCCCACTGCCCAGGTGAGGTCGGCCGACAGGTCGAAACGGATGTCGATCGCGTCGCCCTGCTTGGTGTCCCGGTAGGACTCGTCGATCCGTGCCAGGTCCCGCGCACCAGGCCGGTAGCCGGGGTCACTCGGCACCGCTCCATCGTGGTGCTGGACCAGGTCGTACAAGTAGTCCGGGTACGGATGCGACACGACACTCAGCAGCTTGGGACTCCGTGCGAGCAACTGCCGCCCCTGGTCGGTCGTCAACGACGCCACTGGCAGCGCCGGCGCGTCCTCGATCGGTAGATCGGCCCATGCGTCCAGCGGACCGTAGCCGTCGTTCAGGATCAGCAGCAGCTTCGCACCGGCGCGCGCCGCGACCGCTGCCTGCTCCGTCGGCGGTACGGCGTCGTTGCGTTGGGCAACTGCGATCTTGCCGCGCACGTTGTACTTCGTGACATCCGCGCCGTCACCGACGTACACCACTGGAGAGACGCCGATGCCCTCCGGCAGCTTCGGTGAGAAGCTCTGAACGAGGGCGTCAACGGAACCGACAGTCAGCGCCGGCTGCTCCTGACGCCAGCGCGTGGCGAACGTGTAGGAGCCCTGCGTCACCTTGCGAGTCGGCGTGGCCCAGAGGGAGTCGTACAGCCACCACTCGAGCTGATACGTGTCGACAAAGCGATGCAGGGTGCCGTAGCTGCGGTACTGGTCGACGCGAACGTAGGTGTTGTCCGTCGGCCGCGGAGTGACCGCAGCGACCTTGCGCAGCCCGGCCGCGTCGAAGGTGACAGTCCGGTCCTGAGTGATCTCCAGTTCCGGCTGACTGATCACAGCACGCCCCAGCGAATGCGCACTGTCCAGACCGCGAACGTCGGCGTACATCCAGCCGGCGTAGGTACTCGGACGCACGTTGACGTCCAGACTGCCGCTCTCGTCCACCATGAACACCTGCGGTACGACGTCCCGCTTGATGTCCTTCAGTACGACGACACCGGGCAGCGGCGCACCATGCGGGTCCTTCGTGCGGATGGACAGTTTGACTCGCTGGCTCTGCTTGCTGATGCCAATAGCGGTGTGAGCGCGGACTGCTCCGGCAGCATCCGTTGCCGTGAGCATCGAGCTGTAGCCGGCGTCGTCGGCCGCCAGATCGAGGTGACTGACCACACCGACAGGCGCCGTACCGTGAGCTGGGACCGTCACCTGCGGAGTGGTCAGAGTGAACAGACCGACGGGGATGCCCTGGTTCTTGAGGGACAGGTTCAGCGTGACGGGTTCGGCGCCGTCGTTCGTGTACGTGACGTCCTTCTGCACCAGTCCGCTCGTCGGGTACGGCCACTTGACCGCAGCGAAAGCGGAACCGGACGAGAACAGCGTGCCGCGCACCGCAGCGGCCACGTCGAGCCGCCCGGCACCTGCAGAGAACGGGCTGTACTGCATCGTGGTCTTGGTCGAGCTGACCAACGCATCTTTCAGTTGCTGACCGGACCAGTCAGGGTGCGCGTGGGCCAGCAACGCAGCCGCGCCGGCGACGTGCGGAGTGGCCATCGAGGTTCCACTCATCGCGACGTACGCACCCTCGCCTTCCGGCGAGTACTGCGACCGAGCCGCGAGTACGCCGACGCCCGGAGCCGTCAGGTCGGGCTTGACCGCACTGTCACCGAGTCGCGGGCCACGGCTGGAGAAGCTGGCGAGCCGATCCGCACCGTCGACCGCACCAACGGTCAGCGCCGCGTCCGCCGCACCTGGTGCGGAGACGCTGTACGGGTCCGGGCCCGAGTTGCCGGCCGCGATCACGAACAGGGCGCCGGTCTCCGCGCTCAGCGTGTTGACCGCCTGGCTCATCGGGTCCGTACCGTCCGACGGGCCGGATCCGAGGCTCATGCTGATCACCTTGGCGTGCTGGTCACGCGCGGCCCACTCCATGCCGGCGAGGATCCAGGAGTCCTGACCGCTGCCGTCGTCGCCCAGGACCTTGCCGATGTGCAGGCCGGCGCCCGGTGCGACTCCCTGCTCCTTGCCGTTCGACGCTGCGCCGGTGCCGGCGATCGTCGACGCCACGTGGGTGCCGTGGCCGTTGCGATCGGTGACGTCCTGACCGGGGACGAAACTGGTCGACGCGACGATCCGGCCGCCGAAGTCGGGGTGCGCGGCATCGATGCCGGTGTCCAGGACCGCGACGTCCACGCCCTGACCGGTATCACCGCCCTGCCAGACCTCCGGTGCGCCGATCTGTGCCGTGGTGTCGGCGAGGCTCGCCTTGGCCTTGCCGTCCAGCCAGATCTTCGCGATGCCGCTGGGGACCGCTTTGGCAGAAGTAGAGCCGCCGGTGAAGGACGACCAGAAGGACGTGGCCTGGTCGTGCTCCGCGGTCACGGCGGCGCCGCGGATGCTGCTGAGGACCAGCGTCTGTCGAGCGCCCGCCAGTGGCGCCTGCTTGCGCGCCTGGGTGTACGAGACGATCAGCGGCGTGCCGTCGCTGTGCGCATCGTCGTACCCGTCGGCGAGGAGCTCGGTGACGTTGAAGAGGCGCTGGTCGAGGACGCCGGAGGCGAGGTACGGCAGGGCGGCGTCCGGGTAGACGTACAGGTCGTTGCCTACGGCCATGATGTGCGCGCCGGCCGGAGTGCCGTTCGGCTTGCGTACGGTCGCGGTCGGGCGGCCGGCGACAGTGGTCACGGAGACCTTGTCGCCGGTGATCAAGGTGATCGTGTGGGCCGCACCAACAGAACCAGTTGTTCGTGCGGGGGCAGCGCCGGCTGAGGGCACGGTGGCGGCGGTCAGCGCCAGCACAGCTGCGCCCAGGGCGGTCAGCCCACGACGAGGGAAGGACAGGGACACGACGGCTCCAAGCTGAGGGGGGAACCAGCAATCCCCGCATTACATGTGGTGCGGTCCCCGGACTGCTATCGATCCGACTGGCGCAAACGGGTCACGACCAATTGGGTCAGAGCCAACCCCGGTCCCGCGCGTGCCAACCCAACTGCAGGCGGGACCGTGAATGCGTCTGCTCCATCAACTGCTGCACTCTGCGCGCGACAGTGCGCCGGCTGATCCCGAGCCGTGCACCGGCCGCGTCGTCGGTCAGTCCGGCGACCAGCAACGACAGCAGGTGCCTGTCCTCCGCGGACATCGCAGCCTCCGACTGCAGACCGTTCGAGTCGGTCACCGACAACGGACTGGCCCGGTTCCACACTGTCTCGAACAGCGCGACGAGGGCGTCCAGCAGACTGCACGGGTGGACCAGGAGAGCCGCGTCCTGAGCCGGCGTGGCCCAGTCCAGCGGCAGCAACGCGAGCTCCCGGTCCGCGATGGCGAGTTTGGTCGGCAGAACGTCCGCGATCCGGGCCTGCTCCCCCGCACGGACATGACTGACCGCACTGGCCGCCAGCACCGGGTCGCCGAGCGCCGAGTTGTCGTAGACGACCCGATAGGTGACGCCCGCTCCCTGCCGGGCCAGCTGCGTGCTGTTCACCTCCGCGGAGGCGACGTACGGCGGAGCGACCAGTTCACGCATCTCGCTGCGGGCCGTCCGCTGCACGCGGTCGAACGCCAGCCCGACCGCGGTCTCCCCGGTGACGATCTCGATGAGCTCCTCGGTCCGCCGCGCACCGCCCTGCCGCGTCGCCTCGGCCGCCAGCCGGTACGCCGCCTTGCGGATCCGCTCGAACTCCTCCTCCTGCCGCTGGATGAGCTGCTCGACCGCCAGCTCCGGCGGCACCGGGACGATCAGCTCCCCGGGCGCCGGCGTCCGGTGCACGAACCCTTCGGCCTGCAGGACGTCGACCGCGCGCCGTACCTCCTCCACTGGCCACCCGAGCCGCACGGCCAGGTCCCCCAGCGCCGCGGCACCGCGCCGGATCAGGTCCAGGTACGCCGCCTCGTCGTCGGCACCGAGACCGGTGGTACCCAGCATGCCCACCCCCCACTTCCAAGCTCGCCCGAGGAGCAAAGTCTACGAAGCGTCCTCAGCCGAGACTCACGCTCGGCGGGTTAGCCTTCGGACATGACCGGATCACCGTCGCGGGTTTACGTCGCTCGGCTGGCGGGGCTGCCGGTGTACGACCCCAACGGGGACCAGGTCGGCAAGGTCCGGGACGTGGTCGCCATGATGCGTCAGGGCAACCAGCCGGCCCGGGTGCTCGGCCTGGTCGTCGAGGTGTTCACCCGGCGCCGCATCTTCCTCCCGATGACCCGGGTCACGTCTGTCGAGGTCGGCCACGTCATCACCACCGGTCTGCTCAATATGCGGCGCTTCGAGCAGCGAGCGACCGAAGTACTGGTGCTGGGTGAGCTGCTCGACCGGACCGTCACCATTGCTGACACCGGCGCCACCGCAGTGGTGTTCGACATGGCAATGGAGCAGTGGCGGTCCAGGGACTGGTTGCTGACCAAGGTGGCGGTCCGGGAAGGCTCCAAACGGTTCCGGCGGCGCGGGCAGACGCATGTGCTCGACTGGGCCGACGTCAGCGGACTCACCCAGGTCGAGGAGGGGCAGGGCGCGACACACATCCTGGCCGCCTTCGAATCGATGCGTGCGGCCGACCTGGCCGGCGTACTGCACGATCTGTCGGTCAAGCGCCGCAACGAGATCGCCGTCGCGCTGGACGACGAGCGACTGGCGGACGTCCTCGAGGAACTGCCGGAGGACATCCAGGTCGAGATCCTCGCCGGACTGGACACCGAGCGTGCCGCGGACGTGCTGGAGGAGATGTCCCCGGACGACGCGGCCGACCTGATCGCCGAGCTGCCGACCGACACCGCCGAGCGTCTGCTGACGCTGATGGAGCCGGAAGAGGCAGAAGACGTACGGCGACTGCTGACCTACGAGGAGCACACAGCGGGCGGTCTGATGACTTCCGAGCCGGTCATCCTGCCGGTGGACGCCACCGTGGCCGATGCGCTGGCACACGTCCGCAACGCCGACCTGAGTCCCGCACTGGCCGCCATGATCTACGTCTGCCGGCCGCCACTGGAGACGCCGACCGGAAGGTTCATCGGGATCGGCCACATCCAGCGGCTGCTCCGCGAGCCACCGTCCGAGCTGGTGTCCGCCGCACTGGACACCGACCTGGACGGGCTGCGGCCGGACGACAGCCTGCAGACGGTCAGCAAGTACCTGGCGACGTACAACCTGGTCGCCGCGCCGGTGCTGGACGACGAGGGCCGGCTGCTGGGTGCGGTGACCGTCGACGACGTCCTCGACCACCTGCTGCCGGACGACTGGCGGGAGAACGACCACACCGAGCCCGCAGTACCTACAGCGCCTTCCACGCCTTCCACGCCTTCCACGCCGCAGGAGGTGGACCACGATGCCCCGTGACGACCGCAGCGCCGACGACCGCCGCCCGCGCAGTAGTACGCCGCGCAGTAGTAACCAGCGCGGCAGTACCACCGAGGAGCGCCGCCGGAGTTCGGACGAGCGGCGGATGTTCCGCGGTACCACGCGGCTCGACGTACCGCGGGACTGGCGCCGGACGTTCGTCCCGCGGCCGACGTACGACGCGGACGCGTTCGGGCGGTTGTCCGAGCGGATCGCCCGGTTCCTCGGCACCGGGCAGTTCCTGGTCTACATGACCGCGACCATCCTGTTCTGGGTCGGCTGGAACATCTTCGCGCCGTCGAGCCTGCGCTTCGACGAGTACCCGTTCATCTTCCTCACGCTGGCGCTCAGTCTGCAGGCGTCGTACGCCGCTCCGCTGATCCTGCTCGCCCAGAACCGGCAGGAGGCCCGCGACCGGGTCCAGTACGAGCGGGACCGCGACGTCGACTCCCGGACCCGCGCCGACATGGAGTTCCTGGCCCGCGAGATGGCGTCGCTGCGGATGGCGGTCGGGGAGGTCGCGACCCGCGACTTTCTGCGGTCCGAGCTCCGCTCGCTGCTCGCCGACCTCGATCTGCGCAGCCGCGAGGACGACCGGGTTTGACACCGAGCTACCCTCACTATCAGGTGAGGAAGGACGTGGGATGAAGACTCGATTCGCGCCTGACCGGGGGCTGTCCAGCCGGATGATCATCACGAGCTTCCTGCTCGGGCTGCTGTACGTCGGTTTCGTGGCGCTGCTGATCGCGCTGACCAAGAGCGCGGTGCTGGCGGTACTGATCGCGGGCGGCGCGCTGTTCGCGCAGTACTGGTTCTCCGACCGGATCGCGCTGTACGCGATGCACGGCCGGATCGTCACGCCGGAGGAGGCGCCGCAACTGCACGGCGTGATCGATCGGCTGTGCGCCCTGGCCGACATGCCGAAGCCGCGGGTCGCCATTGCCGACGTCGATATGCCGAACGCCTTCGCCACCGGCCGGAACCCGAAGAACGCGGTCGTCTGCGTGACGACCGGCATCATGCGGCGGCTGGACAACGACGAACTCGAGGGCGTGCTGTCGCACGAGCTCTCCCACGTCGCGCACCGCGACGTCGCGGTGATGACGATCGCGTCGTTCCTCGGCGTCCTGGCCGGCCTGATCACCCGCTTCGGCCTGTACGGCGGCCTCGGCCGCGGCAACCGCGACCAGAACGCGGCCCTGGTCGTGCTGACGATCATCGCGGTCTCCGTCGTGGTCTACGCGATCTCGTTCCTGCTGACCCGCGCGCTCTCGCGGTACCGCGAACTGGCCGCCGACCGCGCCGGCGCGATGCTGACCGGCAGACCATCGGCACTGGCGTCCGCGTTGACGAAGATCAGCGGCGACATCGCCCGGATCCCGTCCCGCGACCTGCGTCAGGCGCAGGCGTTCAACGCGTTCTTCTTCGCCCCCGCGATCTCGGGCAAGGCCGGCGCGAGCCTGTCGTCGCTGTTCTCCACCCACCCCTCGCTCGAGACCCGCATCGACCGCCTCGGCACCCTCTCCCGCCAGCTCGGCGAGCAGGCCTAGGAACCCTGGGCCGAGCGCCGCGACGGCCGGCGTGCGGCCCGGGGACATACCCTCGACGCATGGGTCTTCTCGACATCCTTCTCGGCCGGAGCAAGGCGGTCCCGCCGAATCTCGACCAACTGTTCTCCGTCCCGTCGGCCGCGATCACGTTGGAGACCGCGGCGGGCTACCGGCCGACCGGCAGCGGATCGGTCTGCTTCAAGGCAGCCGAAGGCGGCGGCTTCAGCACGCTCCGCGACGAGGTCGACAAGCTGCTCGCCCTCGACAACGGCAAGTTCACCAGTACGACGGACTCCTACGGGTTCACCTGGCTGGTCCGGCAGACGGCCCCCGACGACCTGGAAACCCTGGTCACCGACCTGCACGCCGTCAACAGTTCCCTCGTCGACGCGGGCTTCGGCAACGCCCTCCTCTGCACCCTGGTCGCCTTCACGAACGGCACGCAGTCGCTGGGCCTCGTCTACTTGTACAAACGCGGCTCCTGGTACCCCTTCGTCCCCGCCGGCCCGGACCGCCGCGACAACGCCACCGAACTCCAGATCAAGTCCGTAGTAGGCAGCGACCTCAACTTCGAACAAGACCTCTCCCGCTGGTTCCCCGTCTACGGCGCCCCCGGCCTCTGACCGCCCCGCGGGCAAAGGCCTGCAGGTAAGGGTTGCCTTGGCGGAGGTAGGTCACACGGACCGTGGTCGGGGTTTCTCGGTGGAGCACGTAGCCTTGGTGCATGGCTCCCACTGCTGATCAGGTGACCACGGCGCTCGGTGGCGTGATGGACCCGGAGATCCGCAAACCGATCACGGATCTCGGCATGGTCGAGTCCGTCGTCGTCCGGGAGGACGGCGTGGTCGCGGTCCGGATCCTGCTGACTGTCGCCGGCTGTCCGATGAAGGACACCTTGCGTCGCGACATCACCGCCGCGGTCAGCAAGCTGGACGGGGTCGCCGGCGTCGAGATCGACCTCGGCGTGATGTCCGCCGAGCAGCGGTCGGCCCTGCAGACGCAGTTGCGGGGCGGCCAGGCCGAGAAGGAGATCCCGTTCGCGCGGCCGGACTCGCTGACCAAGGTGTTCGCGATCGCGTCCGGCAAGGGCGGCGTGGGCAAGTCCTCGGTGACGGTGAACCTGGCGGTCGCGATGGCGCGGCAGGGGCTGTCGGTCGGCGTCCTGGACGCGGACATCTACGGGCACTCGGTGCCGGCGATGTTCGGGGTCGCCGACGAGCGGCCGACCGCGGTGGACGACATGATCATGCCGGTGCCCGCGCACGGCGTGAAGGTGATCTCGATCGGCATGCTGAAGCCGAAGCGCGATCAGGTGGTCGCCTGGCGCGGCCCGATCCTGGACCGCGCGCTCGTGCAGATGCTCGCCGACGTGTACTGGGGTGACCTCGACGTACTGCTGCTCGACCTGCCGCCCGGCACCGGCGACATCGCGATCTCGGTCGGCCAGCGGCTGACCAGCGCCGAGGTGATCGTCGTGACGACCCCACAGGAGGCGGCCGCCGAGGTGGCCGAGCGGGCCGGCACGATGGCGCAGATGGTGCACCAGCGGGTGGCCGGCGTGGTCGAGAACATGTCGTACCTGCCGTGCCCGCACTGCGGTCCTGAGCACCGGATCGAGATCTTCGGCTCCGGCGGCGGTACGCGGGTCGCCGAGACCCTCTCCGCCCGCCTCGGGTACCCGATCCCGCTGCTGGGTGAGATCCCGCTCGACGAGCGCCTGCGCTCCGGCGGCGACCTCGGCCAGCCGCTCACGATGGCCGACCCGGACACCCCGGCGGCTCAGGTCCTCGACAAGATCGCCACCACCCTCGGCGGTAAGCCCCGCGGCCTCCTCGGCCGTCAGCTCGGTCTGTCCCCCGCCGGTCGCTGACGCCTGCGGTGGCAGGGTTCGAGCACCCCGTACTGGAGAGCTCGCGGCTCCGCCTGCGGCTTTGGCGTACGGACGAGATCCCACGGATCACGACCGCGCGCACCAACCAGGCGACCGCGCATTTCCTGCCGTTCATCCCGCAGCCGTTCACGGCCGAGGACGCCCGTTTCTGGCTGAAGGACATGGCCGAGCAGGCGGCCGCGAGCAAGCGGTTCAACTGGTGCGTGGCGGACCGCGAGACCGATGAAGGGCTCGGCAACGTCACCCTGTTCAACCTCGACTCCGACGTCGAGGTCGGTTACTGGTTGCACCCCGACACGCAAGGCCGTGGCGTGATGGCCGAAGCGATCCAGCGAGTCGCCGGCTGGTACTTCGAGAGCTTCGACGGCCGGCGCATCGTCATCCGTACGGCGGCCACGAACCGCGCGGCCCGCCGTACCGCGGAGACGGCCGGCTTCCGCCTCGTCGGGACCGAGACGGCTGCGTTCCCGATCGCGACGCACGTCGACGACCGGGCGGTCTACGAGCTACTCCCCTCCGACGCGCCAGATCGGGCGTAGTGGGGCGAGGCCTTCCTCGACGTACTCCGCGACGGGACGGACCCCGCCGTCGACGTACCACTGCTCCAAGGCGGCGAAGTAGCCGAAGACGAGGGCGTTCGCGGCGACCCGGGCCTGGGTCTCGGTGAAGTGCTCGCCGGCCATCAGCGGGGCGATCCGCTGGCTGGCGCGATCCAGTGACGCGCAGAACGCCGTACGGACGGAAGGTTCTTTGAAGAAGTAGCGGATCCGGCGCCACGGGACGGGCTCGGCGGCACCCTCGACCGGCGCTTCGTAGGCGCGGACGATCCGGGTCATGGTGCCGACCGGGTCGCTCGGGTCGAACAGTTCCTCGAGCGCCTCCTGGCTCATCGTGTCGAACTCGTCGGCGACGATCAGCCCTTCCTTGGTGCCGAAGTAGCGGTAGACCGAGGACGGCGAGACCTCGGCCGCGGCGGCGATCTCCTCGATCGTCACCGCGTCGAATCCGCGCTCGTCGAACAGATCGAGCGCGCGCTCCTGGATCGTCCGCCGGGCCTTGACGCGCCAGCGTTCCCGCAGTCCGGTAGCCATGCTCCGACCATAGGAGACAGCGACGCGCTTCAGCAAGTCACTGTCTAAAACTCTTGACCGCGCGAATCCGCCGTTCGTACAGTCACTTGCATGAGACAGTCACTTTCTGAAAAACGCACAGCGCTGCTCGCGGTCGGGTTCTCGGTCCTGCTCGCCGCGATCGCGGTCATCGACCAGATCGGCAGCCAGAGCCTCGGCGAGCACGCCACGTCCGCCTATGCGGCGTACGGCAAGCACGCGTCGGAGGGCGCGCTCTACGGCCTGCTGTACGGCGTTGCCGTCCTCGACGCACTGCTCTGGTTCGCGGTCGCCGCGCTGGCCCGCTCACACCGCCTCGTCGCGGGCGTGCTGGGCGCACTCGTCGTACTGCTCACGGCTTCGCTCGGCGTGACGCTGCTGCTCGTGTCCGAGTACGGCGTCCGTCCTTACCCGCCGTTGTGGGGCCTGCTCGCGCTGCTGCCCGCCGTCGCGGGTGCGATCGCGACGGTGCTGCTCTTTCGCAGAGGTCAGGTCGCCTCGGTGTCGTAGGGCGGCTTCTGGCCGGCCGGCAGCCGCTCGGGAGCGCCGTCCTTGAACTCGGAGACGAGCTTGTCCGCCTCTTCGTCCATCGGGTCGAGGAGGTGCTTGCGGACGAAGTTCTTCGGGTTCAGGTCCTGGAGCTCGAGGTCGGCGTACTCCGGACCGAGCTCGGCACGCAGGTCGTTCTGCGCGTTGTTGACCATCTGGCGGACCTGCCGCAGCAGCCGCCCGGCGGTCCGGGCGAACTCCGGCAGGCGATCCGGCCCGAAGACCAGTACGGCGACGATCGCGATCACGACCAGTTCGAGTGGTCCGATGCCGAACATGGCCTCACCTCCTGTTCATCGCCACGGACGCCGCCAAGGGTATCTCGACTCCGGGCACGATGGTTCAGCCGATCTGCTGGCCGAGAGTGAGCGTAACCGTCCGGGCCCGTCCGGCGCGCTCGTACGTGAGTCGCACGGCCTCGCCCGGCTGGTAGGTGCGGATGGCGACGATCAGTACCTCGGCGCTGTCCACCGGCTGGTTGTTGACCGCGGTGATCACGTCACCGACCCGCAGACCGGCGCGCGCGGACGGCGAGTTCGCGGTCACCGAGCTGACCCGGCCGCCACCCTCGAACGTCATGTCCACACTCGCCCCGATCACCGGGTACGACGCCCTGCCGGTGGCGATCAGCTGCTGCGCGGTCCGCCGGGCCTGGTCGATCGGGATCGCGAACCCGAGCCCGATACTCCCGCTCTGCCCGTCCGTGGAACCGCGCACGGTCGCGATCGCGGAGTTCACGCCGATCACCCGCGCGTTCATGTCGACCAGCGGACCGCCCGAGTTGCCCGGGTTGATCGCCGCGTCGGTCTGCAGCGCGCTGATGAACGAGGACGTCTGGCCGGTGTCGTCGCCGGTGGTCACCGGGCGGTTCTTCGCCGAGATGATGCCCGACGTGACGGTGCCGGCGAGTCCGAGCGGCGAGCCGATCGCGACCACGTCCTGCCCGACGACGGCGGCGTCCGAGCGGCCGAACTGCACCGACGGCGCGTCCAGGCCGGCGACCTGGACCACCGCGAGGTCGTACGCCGGGGAGCGGCCGACCAGCCGTGCCGTCGCGGTCTTGTTGTTGTTCGTCACGACCTGGATCGAGCCGCCCTTGGCGGCGGCCGCGACCACGTGGTTGTTGGTCAGGATGTGCCCGACGTTGTCGATCACGAGGCCGGAGCCGGTCGCGTCGGAGTTGTCCGATCCCTGGACCTTCAGCTGCACGACACTCGGCAGCAGCGTCGCGGCGACCGCGGACACGGAGCCGGTGCGGATCTTCGGGGCCGCGCCGGTGCCGACCGGCGGATCGGGCTGGTCAGCGATCGGGCCGCTGCCGCCACCGCCGAGCGCGACGACAGCCGTGGCCGCGCCGGCGCCGGCGATCACCCCGATGACCAGCGCGACCAGGGCCGCGATCATCACGACGCGATTCAACTTCGCCGGCTCGTTCTGGTACGAGCGGGCCTGCTGCTGGTGCCAGTCCGCCGGTGGTGGCGGCGTGAAGGCCGGCCGGTACTGCGGCTGCTCGGTCGGCCACGCCTGTCCCTGGTACACCGGGCGGAACCGGGGCTCCGGGGGCTCGGACTGGCCGAAGCTGCGCTGCGTGGTGGAGCGACCACCGTTCGTCTGCCGGTACGCCGCGTCGGAGCCGGGCGTCCGCAGCGGCATCGTCCCCGCTCCCGGAGCGGGCGGCGTCAACGCGCTCAACGGCTGACCAGGCAGACCAGGCGGCGCCGGCGGGCCGGCCGCGGGCTCGTTCGCGGGCAGGTCTGCAGCCGGACCCGCACCGAGCTCCGTAGTGGGCTCCGTAGTGGGATCCGCAGCCGCCGCGTTCGGAACTGTCGGCTCGGCGTCGTCGCTCGTCACGGTCCCCGCCTCACGTCGTCGTCGTGGTCGTCGGAAGCCCTGGCCGGGGATCACCGGAGGTACTTCCGGATTCGATTATCCCAGCTTCGGCGAAAGTGCACCCATCGGAGTGAGCCAGGTCGCGATTTTGGCCAGTCCGGTCCCCAGCCGCTGGATCGCGGTCAGCTTGGCCGGCACCTCGTGCGGGAACGCCTTGACCACCTGTCCGAGCTGGTCCGGCGGCAGGTCCCCGATCAGCGTGTAGACGATCCCTCCGGACGACCAGACGACGTACGACGGCATGCCGTAGCGCAGGTAGACGCCGGGGGTGTCGGTGGTGGTGAAGCCGGCCACGGCGGCTGGGTCGAGCGCGCCACGCTGCTCGAACAGGGAGACGTTGAACAGGCCGTCGGAGTACGAGAACTGGAGGGAGCTGTTGCTGGTGTCCTGGTGGACGTCGTACAGCGTGAGCGAGGCGGGCAGCTGCGGGGCGCAGACCCAGCCCTGGGAGCGCAGGTTGTCGACCTTGCCCATGCCGACCGCTTCGACGCCGCTGGGCAGCATCGGCGGCAGGTGGCCGAGGAACTCCGAGCTCTCGATCTCCAGCTCGGTGAACACAGTCGCCCGGACCATCGTCTTGCCGTCCTGACTGAACAGCTGGCGCTGCAGGAGCAGTCCGGTCGTCTTGTCGATCCAGAACCGGGCCGCCAGCGTCTGGTCGCCCCGCAGCGCCTCCACGAGCACCGCGCTCCGACCGATCAGGTCCGTACAGCACTTGTCGACCAGCTGGTACGTCGCCTGGAGCAGCGCCAGCGGTCCGCCGTCGATGGCCGCGTCGGTGTTCGTGGCGCGCTGTACGAACGCCTTTGCGCCCGGCGCGGACGACGAACCGAGCACGCTGACTTCGGAGCCCTGTGACGCGGCGTGCACGATGTCGAACATCGCTGAGCTCGCGCCCTGCGGTCCCCAGGCGGTGATGATCTGCGTGCCGTGGTACGAGACCTGGTTCGGCGCGGCGGCGGCGCGTTGCAGCCAGCGGACCGCGGTCGCCGAGTCCGGCTTCGAGGCCGCGGGGGCGGCCCCGGGGATCGGGACTGCGAACGCGGAGACCGGTGCTGCGGAAGCGGGCAGGCCGAAGCCGATCAGGGCGGTGCTGACCAGCACGGCGAGCCGGGTGAGGCTCACCGGTCAGCGCCCTGTCAGGGCCACCGGCCGCAGCGACGAGCTCAGCCCGGCGTACCCCGAACCGTTGTACGAGTTCAGCACGGCGACCGGGTCGGCGAACGGTGTCCCGCCGGTCGTGGTCGCGTGGTCGGACGAGAAGCTGGCGACCGGCGGTTGCAGCGCCGGCGGCTGCTCCGTGCGGGACGGGTCGCCGACGACGAACGCCGTACCGAGCAGGGAGGCGACCGCGGCGGCCGAACCGGCCGCACCGACGACGCGGCGCCGGGAACGGGACGTGCGGGCGGCTCCCGGCCGGGTGCCACCTGTACGCCCGGCCGGGAACGCGGACCGCTGCGGGAACAGGCTGACCGCCGGTGTGAGCACCGGGCGGACCTCCTCCCGCGGCTCGGTCGAGAACGACGAGACGCCCATCAGGCGCTGCATCAGGTCAGTGGACGGGTCCGGCGACTCGAGCGCGGCCATCTTGGCCTTGAGCCGGCGCTGCGCGTCCACCTCGGCGCGACAGGTGTCGCAGCCGACCAGGTGGCTCAGCACCTTGTCCCGGGAGTCGTGGTCGAGCGCGCCATCGACGACGGCGCTCAGCTTGTCGAGCGGGTGCGTCATCCGAGGTCACCCCCGTCACCGAACAGACCGCCGTCGGCAGGTGGGCCGCCGACGCGGGTCTGGCCGGACCGCGGGGCCCGGTGCTCCAGGTGCTTGCGCAGCATCGACCGGCCGCGATGGATCCGGCTGCGGACGGTGCCGAGCTTCACGTCCAGGACGTCGGCGATCTCGTCGTACGTCATGCCCTCGATGTCGCACAGCACCACGGCGGCGCGGAAGTCCTCGGGCAGCGCGTCGAGCGCGTCCTGCACGTCGTGGTCGAAGAGGTCGGAGTCCAGCTTCTCGGCCGGGCCCTCGCCCTTGGCCGGCAGCCGGTCGTGGGCGTCCTCGGGCAGGCCGTCGAAACGGATTCGCTGCTTACGGCGGGCGCCGTCCAGGAAGAGGTTCGTGGTGATCCGGTACAGCCAGCCCTCGAAGGTGCCCGGTGTGTACGACGACAGCGACCGGAAGACCCGGACGAAGACCTCCTGGGTGAGGTCCTCGGCGTCGTGCTTGTTGCCGGTCAGGCGGTACGCGAGCCGGTAGACGCGGGCCGAGTGCGTGCGGACGATCTCGTCCCACGACGGCAGCACGTCCTCGACCGGCTGGGGCGCGGGCACCGTGGGGGTGTGGTGCGGCTTCACCGCAACGCCTCCCTGAGTCCTCTCGGCAATAAGCGTGAAGGCCATGGTGCCGCGGTCACCGTCCTCTGCGCACGTCGGGAGAACCCGGGAAAGACCCTGAGATCCTGGGGTTCGCTGTACGACGGCTCAACGCGGTGCCCGGACCGGAAGTTCCCGGCCGGTGCCTTCACTGGTACAGACGCCTCGACGGCCATTTCGGTTGAATCACCTCTCGTCGATGACGGCGATCGGGTCCCCGTCCCGCACCACTTCGCCCTCGACGACCTTCAGCTCGGTAATGGTGCCGGCCACCTCGGCCAGCACCGGGATCTCCATCTTCATCGACTCCAGGATGACCAGTGTGTCGGTCGGACCCACCGTGTCCCCGGCCCTGGCAGTGACCTTCAGCACGTTGGCCACCAGCTCGGCCAGCACGGTGTGACTCAACTCGCACTCCTCCCACTCCCGGACCACTCCCGGACTCCCCACCTGATCCTAGGCATCCGGAGTGGGTTCGGCGGGAGTGGGTTCGGCGTAGGTGCCCCTCGGGCAGCGTTCCAGGGCACCTACGCCGAGTCAGTGCGGGGCTACCGGGCCGCCGCCGGATCCAGCCGGATCGCGTTGAACAGGGCCGGGTTCTTGGTCTCCGCGACCCCCTTGCCCCAGGTCAGCCAGCCGCGCCGCCCGGTGCCGTCGTTCTCGTTGAGCACCACGGTGGCCGAGAGCAGTCGATCCTTCGCCGCGAACCCGAGCGTGCTCCACGGGATCGCGATCTCGTACGTCGTGGTGTGCGCCGTCTCGTCCCGGACCACCTTCGCCTGGACGCCAGGCGGCGTACCGGTCTGAGTCGTCGGAGTCCAGCGCCAGGTGTCCACCGGACCGGCATCGGTCAGGGCGGCACCGATCTCCTGGGTAGCGGTCGCCTCACCGGGCGCACCGGCTGTCATACCGAGCTGGATCCCGTCGCCGCCCCAGATGTTGCCGTTGCGGTTGGGCTGCGAGAACACGTCGTCGGTGACCTTGGCGGACAGGTACAGGTTCTGGTCGTCGTGAGTGAGCCAGAGCGAACCGGACAGGTCGCTCGGACCGCCCCAGCCCGTCACCGGCGGCGTACCGGTGCCTTCGAGTGCGATGGCGGGCTGTTTGGCGACCTCTGGGTCGATGACGCCGTCCAACGTGACCGTGTGGCGGTTCGCCACCGTAGGCGCGGCGACTGGCACCAGCTTCCCGGACGCCTTGATGTCAGCAGCCCCGGGACGCCGGACGCTCGCCGACCACGTTGACGCGGCAGTGAGCGTCAGTGCGACGTCAGCCTCGTTCGTGGAATGCGCTGGGACGACGGACCCGGCCAGGAGCGTGCCTGACGCGGTTGCAGACGCCCAGTCCAGCCCGTCCAGCGTGATGGGCCGTGACGACGCGTTGGTGACACGGAAGCGGAGCAGGTCCTTGCCACTGCCGTTGAGGACGTGTGAGGCAGTCACGGACAACGGCGGGGTCGCAGTACCTGTCGTGGAGATCAGCCCGACGGGTTGTCCGTCGACGCTGACCGTGGCGGTGTATGTGCGCGGTCCAGTCGACTCCTGTGCCGGATAGCTGACCGGTGCGGTTGCTGTGGCGCCTGCAGCGGCTGATCCGCTCGTTTCGGTACCGCCGGCGGACACGGTGAACGTGTGGGCGACCGCATCCGGGTTGCTGAACGTCAGTGTCCCGGTGGCCGGGTCGCCGGCGATCTCCGGCGTCATCGAGAGCGCGAACCGGTTGGACGGCGCCACTCCGGAAATCGCACCACGTGCATAGAACGGATCCGGTCCGGCCGACACCCACACGTGTCCTCCGGCGTCAGCGGTCAGAGTGGTCGTCACGCCGTACAGATTGGTGATCTCGACCGGAGAGCCCGCCGGAGCGGCCACGTTGACCAGGCCGGGTGTCGCCGACCAGACGGCGTGGACCGACTGACCACTACCGGCGTCGAACGCGACGTCGTACCCGTTGGTGCCGAAGCGGGTCTGGCCGATCAGCGGGCGCTCGTCGATCTGGCGAGCGAGGACGGCGGTCGCGACGTACGACGGCTTGGGGACGAGCGCGCCACGCGTGTCGAGCCGGTTGCGCACCAGGCCGAACCGGTGCTCGACGTTCGACGGGTCAGTCCCCGAGTCCATGAAGTTGTACGAGCTGTAGCGCGCCACACCGTTGCCGTACGACAGCAGCTGGCCGCGGATCAGGTCCCTGGCCTGTGCCGGCTCGGAGACCGCGCTGGGGTTGGTGCCGGTCGCCCAGCCCTGCTCGGTGATGTAGATCGGTTTGGTCGAGCCGTGCGCCGCCATGATGCTGCGGATCGTGTTGACGTAGGTGACCGAGGCCTCCGGGTCCAGCGGCTGCACGTACGGGTGGATGGTCACCGCGTCGACGTAGTCCAGCCCACCGAGGTCCGCGAACTTCGTGAACCACCCCTGCCAGTCGTTGATGACCGCCAGCGACGGACCGGTCAGCTTCACCTCCGGGTGCTTCGCCCGCACCGCAGCGCTGACCATCTTCAGCAGCGCGACGTAGTTCTCCGGACTGGCCTTCGCGGCCCCGTTCGGATCCCGCAGGTTCCACTCGTTCCACAGCTCGTACGTCGTGTGCTCGGTACCGAACTCGTCGACCGCAGCAACGGCGTACCTGGTGAAGGCCGCTCGCTGCTCGTCGGTGGCGGGCGCCTCGTCCGGGTAGTACAGCGGGTTGCCGTAGTCGAGGATGTGCAGGAAGTCCACGTTGTTCGCGTCCAGCGCGGCCTTGTAGTCCTTGACCCGCTGCGGGAACTGGATGACGCCCTTGGTGGTCTCGGCGGCCGCCCAGAACGCCTCGTCGCGGTCGGTGGAGATACCGCCGTTGGCCATCAGCGGTACGGACTCAAGACCGGGATTGGACGCACTGCTGAACCCGAGCGCACCAGCGACACCGATCCGGGTGTCCGTGGACGCCGAGAAGTCGTGCGGACTCAGTACGGCGAAGTCGGTGCCGCCCAACGTGGTGGAGCCGTCGGAGCCGACCGCTGTGAGATCGGTCTGGTACCAGCCGGGCGTACTGATCGACAGCGGGAGCTGTCCGTTGAGTGAAGCGGCCGATGCGGAGCCTTTGGCGACCTCAGTGCCGCCGGCGTCGCGGACCGTCCAGTTGACGGTCGTTGCGTCGGTGGTGAAGCCCAGCTTCACCTGCTGCCCGACGGTGAACGTGTTGCCGACGGTCGTCGGCGTGATGCTCAGTGAGGGCGCGGCGGTGACTGCCGCGCGGGCGGGTGACTGGAGTACTGCGGCCAGCATCAGACCGGCCGTGAGAAGACTGACTGCGCCGGAGCGGCGACGTGCCATGGAGCGTTCTCCTCCCAGGGGAAGCGAAAGCGGTTTCGCAGATCACACCCTGATACGCCGCGCCCTCGCTGTCAACGGCTCGTGACCTCATTACGATGTGTGCATGGCCGACCAGGTGATCACGCTGTCCGATGTGGCTGCCGCGGCCGGTGTGTCGCTGTCGACGGCTTCCAAAGCCCTCAACGGCACGGACCGGATCTCGGAAGCCACCCGGGAACACGTGCGGGTGACTGCGGACCGGCTCGGCTTCCGGCACAACGCGCTGGCCCGCTCGTTCGCCCGCGGCCGCAGCCAGACGATCGGAGTCCTCACACACCGCGCGTCGAACCCGTTCACCCGCGTGGTGCTGGCCACCGTGGCCACCGAGCTGGGCGCGAAGGAGCAGGCCATCCTGCTGTACGACGCGCGGATGGACGAGCAGCACGACGTGACCGAGAGCATCCTGCAGCTACGTGCCCGCCGGATCGACGGCGTGATCGTGATCGGCACCAGTACGTCGTTCCGGACGCCGTCGCTGACCAGCCGGTTCGACGTCCCGGTGATCAACGCGTTCACGGTGCCGGCGGATCCGCAGGACACCACGATCACCGCCGACGACTACGCGATCGGGCGGCTCGCGATCAGCCACCTGCTGACCAACGGCCGGCGCAAGATCGCGCACCTGACCGCGGAGCGGCACGACATGGCCGCGCAACGCCGGGCCGAGGGCGCCGCCGAGCTGCTCCTCGAGGCCGGGCTCAAGTGGGCGGCACCGGTCCGATTCGGGCGCTGGCGCGAGGAGTGGGGCGAGCAGGCCGCGGCCGAGCTGTTGGCCGAGGTGCCCGACCTGGACGCGATCTTCTGCGGCAGCGACGCGATCGGCCGCGGTGTGGAACGGGCCGTCCGCGCCGCCGGCCGGCAGGTGCCCGGCGACATCGCGCTGATCGGCGTCGACAACTGGGAGAGCCTGATGCACGACCAGCGCGGCACCAGGCACCTGACCACGATCGACGTCGGCCTCGAGGAGATCGGCCGCCAGGTCGCCAACCGGCTCCTGGAGGGCGACCTCCAGCCCGGAGTCGAGTACGTCGAGCCTCACGTGGTCGTCGCGGACACCGCCTGATCGTGGATCGAGTACCGCGGCCGGAAGCCCAGCAACTCCTGCGCCCGCGTCGTGTCGACCAGCGAGCCACGTCCGTCCACAGGTCGCTTCAACGGCACGCCTGGCGCGTACTGGCGCAGTAGCTCGTCCGTCTCCCGGTCGATCAGGATGTCGTCGGCTGCCAGCCCCACCACGTGTGCTCCGGCAGCCGTTGACTCCAGTGCGGCAATGATCGCCCGTACGCCGTCCCGCAGGTCCAGATAGGCCCAACCCTCGCGAGCCATGATCGACGGGTCGCGGTCCGCCATCGCGGCGAACTTGACCAGCTCGTCGCGATCCTTGACCAGCGGGAAGCGCAGCGCGATCACATCGGTCCCCCAGCGCCGCCACGCCATCCGCGCGCTCTGTTCGTCCACGCTTTTGGACAAGGAGTACGCGTCGGCGATGTCAGCCTCCACCTCCTCGTCCAGCGGGTAGTACGCCGGCTCGACCTCGTTCACGTTCATCGGTACGCCGAATGCGTTGATACTGCTCGCGATCACCACGCGACCGATCCCCCGCTGCCCAGCCTGCGCCAGCACGTTGAAGGTCGCCGCGACGTTGTTCTCGAACACCTCCTCCGGCGTACCCAGACTGGGATGCGGAATCGCGGCCAGATGCAGTACGGCGTCCGCGTCGGCGAGTGCGGCGGACACATCGTCGGCCGACCGCGCATCGCCGACCAGTGAGCGGTCCGCCGTACTGGCGTGGTCGTAGCGAAGGGACAGACCTGTGACGTCGTACCCGGCGGCTTGCAGACCGTCGACGGCGGCTCGGCCGATGGAACCGTCCGCACCGGTCACCAGAACGCGTTTCACGCCTTGATGCCCCCAGACAGGCCCACGCCACGCAAGAATGCTCGCTGGAAGACCAGGAACAGCAGCACCGGGATCAGCAGGGCCAGGAACAGACCCGCCAACTGGATGTTGAGTTCCGTCACCTTCGCGATCTTGGGCAACGCCACCGAGACCGGCTGGAGATCCGGATTCGTCAGCACCAGCAGGGGCCACAGGTAGTCCTTCCACGAAGAGATGATGCTGAGCAGCACGACCACACCCAGGATCGGCCGCGACAGCGGGAGCACGAGCGAGGTGAACACCCGGATCGAGCCGGCGCCGTCGATCCGGGCGGCCTCGAAGTACTCACGCGGGATGCTGTCGAAGAACCGCTTCACGATCAGCACGTTGAACGCACTGGCCGCGGGCGGCAGCCAGACCGCCCAGAACGTGTTGGTCAGGTTGGCGTGCACCACCGGCATCTTCAGCACGGTCAGATACAGCGGCACGAGCGAGACGATGTGCGGCACGAACAACGTGGCCAGGATCGCCGCGGACAACAGCGCGCCCCACCGCGGGCGCAGCACACTCAGCACGTAGCCGGACGTCGTACAGACGATCAGCGACGTGACCGCCGAACCCGCGGCGATCATGGCGGTGTTGCCCAGGTAGTAGCCGATATGGCCCTGCTGCCACGCGGTGGCGAGGTTCTGCCACTGCACCTGACCGGAGGGGAACCAGCCGAGCGGCGAGCGGATGCTGTCCTGCGTCGGCGAGATCGCTGCCTTGAGCAACCACAGCAACGGCCCCAGACCCGCGACGAGCAGTCCGATCAGTACGACGACCTGCCCGGCCACGAACGGCACTCTGACCCGCGTGAGCTTCCGGTCCGCGTCCGACAGCGCACCACGTTCTTGACTCATTCGGTACTCCAACCACGCGTCGCCAACTGGAAGACCGCGGACAGTACGGCGAGCGCGATCGCCAGCAGCACGCTCAGCGCCGTCGCGGCACCGTAGTCGCCGTTGACGAACGCGTAGTTGTAGATCAGCAACAGAATCGTCATCGTCGACCCTTGTGGTCCACCGCCGGTGAACAGCAGCGGTTCGGTGAACAACTGCATCGTCCCGATCACCTGCAGGAGCAGCATCAGCAGCAGCACCCCACGCAGGTGCGGCAACATCACGTGCCAAACCCGCCGTACGACGCCCGCGCCGTCCAGCTCGGCCGCCTCGTAGAGGTCCGCGCGTACCGACGTCAGCGCGGCCAGGTAGATGATCACTGCGTTACCCGCACCCGCCCACGTCGCCTCCAGCACGATCGACGGCATCGCCGACGACGGACTGTCCAGCCACGGGAACGGACCGAGCCCCACCGCGCCCAGGATGGTGTTGAACATCCCACTCGCCGACGGGTCGTAGAAGAACCGCCAGAGCAGGATGGCCACCACCGGCGGCGTGATCACCGGCAGATACGCCAGCGTCGTGTACAGCCACGACCTGCCACGCAACTCGGACAGGAACATCGCCAGCAGGACCGGCAGCGGGAAGCCGAACAGCAAAGCCAGCAAGGTGAACCAGACCGTGTTCAGCGCCGCCTGACCGACGCCGGGGTCGGTCAGCACGTAGCGGAAGTTCTCCAGCCCGACCCACTTGACCGGATCGACCAGATTGGTCTGCTGCACGCTCATCACGAGGCCCTTGACGATCGGGCCCCACGAGAACACGACGAAGATCAGGAGCACCGGCAGCGCGAACAGCACTGCCGGTACTCCACCTCGCATCCGCTGCAGATACCTGCGGTTCACCCGTCGCCGCACACCGGCGCCGCGGCTGGTCGCCGGGGCACCGGTGGAACGAGTGGTGGTTGCGGTGGGCAACTCAGCGCCCGAGCTTGGCATTCACGGTGCCGGCGGCCTTGGTCAGCAGCGCACCGACGTCGGCCTTCTCGTTCCCCAGCACGGTCTGCACGACCGGGTCGAGAGCGGCGTACACCTCCTGAGCCTTCACCGGCGGCTCGGCGATGATCTTCTGGTCAGCAGCGACCTTGGTGTATGACGCGAAGTTCTCCAGCGGCACGTTGACGTACGGCTTGATCCAGCCCTGGTACGTCGACCACTGGTCCGCCGAGATCACCGGCAGGCCCGGCGTACCGACCGGAAGCTTCGCCGCCACACCGGCCTTCGCACTCGTCACCGCGGCATCCTGGTCCACGTACTTGTTCAGATAGTTGAACTTGATCCACTTGATCGCCGCGACCTTCTCGGCGTCGGTCGCGTTCGGGCTGACGATCTGGACGCTGCCACCGCTCAGGGTGCCGTGGTCACCGCCCTGCTGCGGCATCGGGCCGATCCCGAACGCCGCCGACGGCAGGCCGTTCTGCTGCACCAGCGTGCGGTAGGCGTCCGGCGCGGCCATGAACATCCCGACCTTGCCGGCCGCGAACGCTTTCGAGATCCCGTTGATGTCGTAGAGCACGGCCTGGCCCATCGACTTGTCGGTCCACTTCATGTCGTGCAGCAACTGCAGCGCGGCCTTGGACGGCGCGTCGTCGAAGGTCGCCTTACTGCCGTCCTCGTTCTCGATCGACCCGCCGAACGCGTACGTCTGGGTGGTGAACATCCAGCCGCCGGTGTTGTTCGTCGTCATCTGCGCGTAGCCGGGCTGACCGGTCTTCTGGGCGATCTGCTTCGCGTCCGCGCGCAGCTCGTCCCAGGTCGCCGGCGGCTTGTCCGGGTCCAGACCGGCCTTCTTGAACAGGTCCCGGTTGTAGACCAGACCGACCGAGTACGCCGCGGTCGGCACCGCGAACACGCTGCCGGACTTGTCCTGGGCGATCTTCAGGACGTTCGGGTTGAACTTGTCCATCAGACCCTGGTCCTTGAGCACCTGGGTCAGGTCGGCGACCTGCTTGCGGGCGATCATGCCCTGCGGCTCGGTGAACGGCACGTTCAGTACGTCGGGCAGCTGGCCGCCGGCGGCCTGCGCCTGGAACGTCGTCGCGTCCCAGATGGTCTCGACCGGGTTCAGCTTGATGTCCGGGTTGGCCTTCTGGAAGTCGGCCACCCGCTTGTCGAAGGTGGCCCGGTTGGCCGGGTCGGAACTGCTCGGACGGTCACCGACCGTGATCGCGACCTGCCCTCCGGAACTCGCTCCGCTACCGGCGGCGCCGCCCGAGGACGGCGCACTGGAGCAGGCCGCCAGCAGAAGCGGCGCGGAAAGCCCTGCAGCACAACGGATTGCAAACCTCTTCATCGGAACTCCTCTGCGGGGATGGCGATCGGCAAGCCGACCGTTCCGCAGAGTAGCGCAAGCGCTTTCGCAAATACCAGACCTCAGGCGAAACTGGTTTCGCTATTCCTGCCGAGCCCGGTCGCTACCGCCGCCGGGCCCGGTGATTATCGCTGTCGGGCCCGGTGGTTATCGCTGTCGGGCCCGGTACGACGCGACGCGGGTGCGGCTCGAGCAGCGCGGCGTACAGAACCTGCGCGGCCGGTTCTCCGCCGCGTTCGCGAAGACCCGCTCGCAGTCCGTCGCCGCACAGACCGCGAGGGCTTCGAACCCGTGGCCGGCCGCGAAACTCGCCAGCCCGAGCGCACTCGTCGCCGCCAGCCAGTCGGCCCACGAAGCTCCTGGCTTCGCTACATGGAGATGCCATGGCGTCCCGTCGTGATCCGACAGATACGGCCGTACGGCGTGCCTCTCGAGTACTGCGTTCAACACCCGGGCCGCCTGACCCGGATCGCCGTGGAACACCGGCCGCAGCCACTCGCGAACCATCCGCACCGCGGCCAGATCGGCCTCGTCGACGGCGACCGGCTCGGGCTCGCCGTGCTCGAGCAGGAACGTCCGCAGGTCGGCCGGGGTGTTGAGCTGCTCGGGATCGAGGGTTCGCGTGTTGACCAGGTCGACGGCCAGCCGCAGCTGCCGATCCGGGGACTGAATTTCCACTGGACTCCTCCCGTAACGCCTTTGTTAGCGTAACGCGTAACAGTCAGCTTTGCGTTACAGGAGGATCGGCGTGCCCAGTTACTACCTCGCGGCGACGCTGGCCCGGTTCGCCGACGAGATGGTCGCGTTCACGCTCGTCCTGCTGGTCCTCGACCGCACCGACAACCCGGCGCTCGCGGGCGTGACCGGTGCGGCGTACGCGTTCCCCGCGATCGTCACCGGCCCGCTGCTCGGCGCCTGGCTCGACCGGACGCCGTACCGCCGCAGCGCCCTCGCACTCAACCAGGCTGTGCTCGGCGTGGTCATGCTCTGTCTGCTGACTTTGGTCGGTCACAGCGCGCACTGGATAACACCGGCGCTGGCAGCGGTTGCCGGTGCGACGTTGCCGATGGTGAGCGGCGGGTTCACGAGCATGCTGCCGAGCCTGTTCCGCCCGGAGCGACTCGCGCGGGCCAACTCCTTCGAGTCCGTCAGCTTCAGCGCCGCCGCGATCGCCGGCCCCGCGACTGCGGCCACCATCGCCGCCGGTGTCTCGGTCGATGCAGCCGTCGCGGTGATCGTGGTCGCGGCAACGCTCAGCATCCTCGCGATCAGCCGACTCCCCGCACTCCCACCCGTCGGCACCTCCGGCGAACCGTTCCTGGCGTCCGTCGTCAGCGGTCTCCGCCACCTCGCCCGGACGCCACCGCTGCGCGCCTCGACCGTGACAACCACCTTGCTGATGGGCTTCACCGGCATCCTGCTGATCGCGCTGCCACTGCACATGTCCTCGCTCGGCCTGCCGAAGTCCGCCGCCGGGTACCTATGGACGGCCGTCGAGCTCGGCAGCGTCACGACGGCGTTGCTGGTCCGAACTCGTCGACGTCCAGAACACGTGGTGATGCTGTCGGTCGCCGCGTACGGCCTCGTCCTCACCACATGGCCGCTCGCCCCGTCGTTCGCCGTACTGCTGGTGCTCGCAGTGGTTGCCGGGTTCGCGGAAGGCCCGACGCTCCCGGCGATGTTCGCGGCACGCCAGCAGTACAGCCCCAGATCACTCCAAGGCCGAGTCAGCACCACCGCAGCCAGCCTCCGAGTCGGCACTTCAGCCGTAGGCCAAGCCACCGCCGGCCTCCTGGTCCCCGCACTAGGCACCAACTCAACCCTGCTCATAGTCGGCCTCGGCCTGATGACCGCCGCCGTCACCGGCCACCTCACCACCCACCGAACCACCTAGCCCGCCCCGCCCGCCCCGCCTCGCCTCGCCCAGCCTCGCCCCGCCTCACCCCGCCCCGCCTCACCCCGCCCCGCCTCACCCCGCCTCACCCCGCCCCGCCTCACCCCGCCCGCCCCGCCTCGCCTCGCCCCGCCTCGCCCCGCCTCACCCCGCCCCGCCTCACCCCGCCTCGCCCCGCGTCGCCTCGCCTCGCCTCGCACGGACGGATATCCGTTCGTGTGCAGGGTTCTCCCCTGGTGTACGAACAGAGAACCCCCACCGCGAGGGGTTATCCCCTCGCGCTGGGGGCGCGACGTGCCAGCGGAAGGTCAGTCGTCGAGGATGACCGAGCGGGAGAGGCTGCGGGGCTGATCCGGGTTCAGGCCGAGCGCGAGGGACTTGGCGACGGCGACGCGCTGGGCGACGACGAGGGACGCCATCGGGTCGAGGTCGTGGTGGACGATCGTCGCGCCGGTCGCGGTGACGTCGTCGAGCAGGCCCGCCGGCGGCTGGCCGAAGATCCAGACGCCACGGCCCGGCTGCGCGATCGCGATCGGGCCGTGCCGGTAGTCCATCGCCGGGTACGCCTCGGTCCACGCGGACGCGGCCTCGCGCTGCTTGAGCGCGGCCTCGTGGGCCAGGCCGACGGTCCACCGCGTGCCGACGTACGTGACCTGCTCGAGCTTGGCGAGCTCGTCGACGTCGATGGTCAGTGCGGTCTGAGCGTCCGCAGCGGCCTGCGTCAGGTCCTCACCGAGCGACGCGCGGAGCAGCGCCAGCGTGGTGGTCGCGAACCGGGTCTGTACGACGGACTGCTCGTCGGCGAACTCGAGCAGGATGGTGTGGTCGGCCAGCTCGACGATCGGCGAGTCCGCGGTGGCGGTGATCGCGATCGTCGGCAGGTCGGTCTCCCGGATCAGGTCCAGTACTTCGGTCGTCGTACCGGAGCGGCTGATCACGACCACCGCGTCGTACGCGCGACCGGCCGGGAACTCCGAGCCGGCGAACGCGTCGGTCTCGCCCTGGCCGAGGTCCTCGCGCAACGCGGCGTACGCCATCGCCATGAACCAGGAGGTGCCGCAGCCGACGGCCGCGACCCGCTGACCGGCCTTCGGAAGTGCACCGCCGTACTGCGCGAAACCGTCCGAGACCTGGCGCCACAGCGCTGGCTGAGTGGCGATCTCACTGCTCACGAATGGCGTCTGGGTCATGTCGTCTCCGCACTTGTCATGGTCGAAACTGCTCGAACGTGATCGAATGGTGCCAACCAGCCGCCACCCGGCTGACCGATTGTGTGAAGGAGGAGCCCCGGGTGAAGCGTTATGAACGCCTCAACACCTTGCTCGAGTCGCTGGCCGAGAAGGGCGCCATCGACGTCGACGAGCTCGCCGAGCAGTTGCACGTGTCCGCGGCCACGATCAGGCGTGACCTGGACCATCTCGGCAAGCAGCAGCTCCTCACCAGGACCCGCGGCGGCGCGGTCGCCAACGCGGTGTCGTACGACCTGCCGCTGCGCTACAAGACTGCGCGTTTCGCGTCCGAGAAGCAGCGGATCGCGCAGGCCGCGGCCACGCTGGTCCGGCGCGGCATGGTGATCGGGATGAACGGCGGTACGACGATCTCGGAGGTGGCGCGCACACTCGCGACCCGCCCGGAGCTGTCCGCGGAGCACGGTGAGCCGGCGTTCACGCTCGTCACGAACGCGCTGAACATCGCCAACGAGCTGATCGTCCGCCCGCACGTGAAGATGGTGCTCACCGGTGGTGTGGCGCGGCCGCAGTCCTACGAGATGATCGGCCCGCTGTCGCACCGGATCCTGTCCGACCTGTCGCTGGACATCGCGTTCATCGGCGTCGACGGGATCGACGAGACCGGCGCCACCGCCCATCACGAGGGCGAGGCGAACATCAACCAGCTGATCGTCAGCCGGGCCGCGAAGGTGGTCGTGGTGGCCGACTCCTCGAAGCTCGGGCAGCGCGCCTTCGCCCGGATCTGCGAGCTCAGCGAGATCGACACGCTCGTCACCGACGCCCAGGCCGACGACTCCCAGCTGACGGTCTTCCGCGAAGCCGGGATCGACGTCATCCGCGCCTGACCCCCCAAATTCCCCAAAAGGCACCGCACACCTCCCTCACCAGGTGAGTCATGTCCACTGAAGACGATCATATCTGATTGCGTCAAGGTCGTTATGAGCAAGAGTGCGCAGTCTCAGCGCGTGCAGCACGGAAAGCGGACTTCCAACCGCTAGGCTTCGGATCAGCATGGGTACCGCAGCCGCAGAACACTCCGCCGACCATTGGGAGGACGCCATCGCCACCGGCATCGACCCGACGTCCTGGGCGTACGCCGAGGACTACACCGGTGAGGACGAAGTCGTCACCGGTGCGCGGGCGAGCGCCGCGGACAGCGGTGTCGCCCCGATCGGCCCGGGCACGTCCGCCGCGCTGAGCCTGCTCGCTGCCGGCGCCGGCGCCAAGGCAGTCGTCGAGATCGGCACCGGGACCGGCGTCTCCGGCCTCGCCCTGCTGCGCGGGATGCGCCCCGACGGCACGCTCACCACGGTCGACATCGACGCGGAGAACCAGCGCCTGGCCCGTAAGACGTTCCTCGACGCCGGCGTCGCGTCGAACCGGTTCCGCCTGATCGCGGGTGCCGGGCTGGACGTGGTGACCCGGCTCACCGACGGCCACTACGACCTGGTGTTCTGCGACGCCGACCGGCGCGAGAACACGGCGTACCTGCACGAGGCACTGCGGCTGCTGCGCCCCGGCGGCGTCGTCGCGTTCGCCGGCATCCTCACCGGCGGCCGTGTCGCCGACCCGGCCCGCCGCGACGCCGACACGATGGCACTGCGCGACCTGGTCCGCGCCGTCCGCGAGGACGACGACCTGGTCTCCGCCCTCCTCCCCACCTCCGAAGGCCTCCTCACCGCCGCCAAGCGCCTGCAGTAGCAGCACGGAGCGTGCCGAACCGCCACCGAGAGTGGCGGACGAGCAAGAGAAACGAACCAACAAAAGATACAAACCTACTAAGATGAGCAGCGTTTAGTACGTTTGTCGGTCTGCCCGGGATCAGCGACCAGACGATCCGTCTTGTCCTCGAGGAGCTCAAGACCGAGCAGAAGGTCAGTCCTGAGGGGACGGGACGCGGCGCCGTCTGGCGGCGCATCCCGGATGAGGATGACGCCTAGGACGTGAGGCGGGTCAGTTCGGTGGTTACTACGTGCCAGGGGTCGGTCATGGGGTCGATGAGTTCGTAGTGGCCGCAGTGGTCCACGCGGTGGAAGTGGGCCGTGGGGTGGGCGCTGAAGTAGGACTCGGTGACGCTGAGCGGGACGACGGTGTCGTTGACGCCGTGGATGAGCGTTACCGGTGCGATGGAGGCCGGGAGGTGCGCCGGGTCGAGGTCGTTGCGCACACCGCCGCCGATGAAGGCCTGTACGGCGCCGTCGCCGAGGCGCTGCTGGTCAGCCAGCAACAGGTCGGCTACGGGGGCCAAGGCGACCACGCCGCGCAGCTGGACCGGGTTGAGCGTCGACGCGGCCCACAACGCGAGTTGACCGCCTGCGGAGTGGCCCATCAGCACATAGCCCGCGTGGACGTCTACGAGATCCGGGAGCGCGTCGAGCGCCGTACGGATGTCTGTCGTGGTCGCGTCCGGGTCGCCGGGCTCGCGGCGGTACTCCAGCGACAGCACGGACCACCCCAGGTCCGACAGGGCCGCACCGAGCGACCGGGCGTGCATCCGGTCGGTCTTCGGCCGCCAGAAACCGCCGTGCAGGAACACCACGGTCGGCCGGTACTCCTTCGCGTGCCAGTGGTCGATCACCTGGTCCGCGTGGTCGCCGTACTTGAGCTCCTCATCGGGCTCACGCGCAGTGCGCGACAGTACCGACCGGTCCTCACTCATCCAGACCTCCCGAGATAGCGCAGGGCGTTCGCCGTCAGCAGCTTGTGCTGCTGCTCCGCGGTCAGGAAGCCGGCCTTCCGTACTACTTCCCCGACCGGCCGCTCACCCAGTGGATAGGGATAGTCACTGCCGACCAGAACGCGGTCTTCCCCCAAGGTATCGACAAGTAGCCGCAAAGGCGCTGATTCGAACACCACCGTGTCGACCAGGATCCGGTCCAGGTACGTCGCCGGTGGATGCTGCGAGCAACCGCGCACGATGTCTCCGCGCCGGTGCCAGGCGTTCTCGAGTCGCCCCAGCCAGAACGCGAAACTCCCGCCCCCGTGGGCGAAACAGATCCGCAGGTACGGCGGCAACTGGTCGAACGCCCCGCCGAGGATCATCGCCAGCAACGACAGATGCGTCTCGGCCGGCATCCCGGTCAGCCAGCGCGCCATCCACCGGTCCAGCCGCGGACCGCCCGGCATGTCCCACGGATGCACCAGCACCGGTGTCCCGGTCTCCGCGCAATGCTTGAGGAAGGCAACGATCCCGGCGTCGTCGAGGTCCTTGTCGCCGACGTGGTTGCCGATCTCGACGCCGGCGTGACCGGCGGCGCGGCAGCGGTCCAGCTCGGCGCAGGCGAGGTCCGGATCCTGCAGCGGCACCTGGCAGAACGGCACGAACCGGTCGTCGCCGGCGAGTGTCTCCAGGGTCAGGTCGTTGAAGATCCGCGCGAGCTTCACGGCCTGGTCGGCGGGCCGCTCGTACCCGAAGAACACCGGGGTCGGCGACACCACCTGCAGATCGATGCCGTCGGCATCCATGTCCGCGCGCCGGACGGCCGGATCCCAGGCCTGCGGTCCGATCGGGCGGAACTCCGTCGAGCCGATCATGATCATCGCGGCCCGCTCGGAGTCGATCCGCAGCCACGGCCAGCCGTCGCCGCCGCAGGCCGCCGCGAGATCCGGCCAGCCCTTCGGCACCAGGTGGGTATGGACGTCGACGGTCATTTACCCGGATGCACCGTGCCGCAGTTCGGGCAGGTACGCGCGTCCTCGCTCTCGTAGAACGCGGTGAACACCGGAGGCAGGTCGGCGACGATGTCGGTCACCTGGAGCTCGACCTCGTGGACGATCCCGTTGCAGTTGGCGCAGTACCAGCGGAACTTCTCCAGGACGCCGGGTTCGCGGACGCGTTCGATCACCAGGCCGATCGACTCCGGTCCGCGTTGCGGGGAGTGCGGCATGTTTCGCGGCAGGACCCACATCTCGCCGGCGTTCACCGCGACCGTCGCGGGACCGTCGTCGGTCATCACGTTGACCCGGAGCTCACCCGAGATCTGGTAGAAGAACTCCTCGTACGGGTCGACGTGGAAGTCGGTGCGCTGGTTCGGCCCGCCGACCACCATCGTGATGAAGTCGTCCCCGGTCGGGAACATCTGCTTGTTGCCGACCGGCGGCTTCAGCAGGTGCTTGTTCTCCTCGATCCACTCCGGGAAGTTCGTCGACTCCAGATTCGCCATCACTAGCTCCTTTGCGGGATCGCCGCTACGGCAGATATTTCGATCAGCAGCTGGGGATGCGGCAGCTGATGTACTGCGACAGTCGTTCGCGCCGGCCCGTTCTCGTCGAAGAACTCGCCGTACACCTCGTTGTACCCGCCGAAGTCGTTCATCGACACCAGGTACGTCGTGACGCTGACCAGATCCTCGAGCCCGGCACCGACCGCGGCGAGGACGTCCCGGATGTTCTCCAGCACCGCCCGCGTCTGCACCCGGATGTCCAGCTCCACCGTCCCGAGCGGATCCACCGAGGCCCCCGCGATCGAGTTGTCCGCCCGCCGGCTCGACGTCCCCGACACAAACGCGAACCCACCGGCCACCTTCACATGCGGATACCGCCCCCGCGGGCTCGCCTTCCCTGGCACCACCTTCGCGTCAGCCACGCAATCACCTTGCCGCACGGGCCGCGACCCGCCAAGTACCTACCGCGCGCCGCGCCCGGCTCGCTATCATCGAACGCTCGCGAATCGGAGACGGAAGGCCGGGGCTGAGGGTGACCGACAAGGGCGTGTCTCTGCAGGACATGATTCGCAAGAGGCAGGCTGGAGCGTTCGTCGGGCGCACCGAGCCGCTCCGCCAGTTCGAGCAGAACCTGGCTCTCCCGCCGGACGATCCACGCCGTCGCTTCATCTTCACCCTGTACGGCGACGCCGGCATCGGCAAGACAACCCTGGTGCGACAGTGGCAACGGGTCGCCGTACGCCAGGGACACGCCACCGGGTACGTCGACGAGGCCGCGCTGGACATCCCGTCCGCGATCGAGATGCTCGCGCGCAGCCTAGCCGCGGACGGAGCCGAGTGCGAGGCGTTCACCGGCAAGCTGACGCAGTACCGCAAGCACCGGCACACGGTGGACTCCGACCCTGGAGCGCCTTCGGGCATCTCGTCGCTGCTGACCAGGTCGGCGGTCCGGATCGGTCTGCGGGCGGCCGAAGGGATCCCGGTGGTCGGTGCCTTCACGGGTGAGATCGACAAGAACGAGGCCGCGCTGCAGGCCGACCAGGCGCGCGCGTTCCTGGCTCGCCGGTTCGCCAGGCACCAGGACATCGAGCTGCTGCTGGCACCGGTCGACGTCCTCACCGCGGCCTTCGCCGAGGACCTGCAGTCGATCGGCCGGCAGCGCCCGATCGCCTTGTTCGTCGACACGTTCGAGCGGACCGGCCAGTTCCTGAACGACTGGCTGCTGGAGTTGCTGGAGGGCCGGCACGGCGGCCTGCCACCGAACCTGGTGATCTCGATCGCCGGCCAGCGGCCGCTGGACGCCAACCTGTGGGCCGACTACCTGGGCATCCGGACCGACGTCGAACTCGAGGTGTTCACCGCGACCGAGTCGCGCCACCTGCTGGCGACCCGCGGTATCGACGACACCCCCACCGTGGACGTGATCCTCAAGCTGTCCGGCGGATTGCCGGTCCTCGTCGCCACCCTGGCCGAGTCGTCGGCCGCCCGGGGCACGACCGAGCTGGGCGACCCGAGCGAGACCGCGGTCGATCGCTTCCTGAAGTGGGAACCGGATCGGGACCGGCGAGCGGCCGCGGTGTCCGGCGCGCTGCCCCGGCGCCTGGATCGCGAGGTCCTCACCGTGGCCGGCGGTACAGCTGATGACTTCGACTGGCTTCGCCGGCTGCCGTTCGTGGTCAATCACACCGACGGCTACCGGTACCACGACGTCGTCCGTGGTCCCATGCTGCGCTCGCTCCGCCGGGAAGCGCCGAACGAGTGGACCACCCGGCAGCACGGGCTGGCCGCGCACTACGAGACCCGGCGCGGCGAGCTCGGCGTACCGGCAGCCGAGGAGTGGAACGACAGCCGCTGGCGGGAACTGAAGCTGGAGGAGTCGTACCACTACCTGTGCGCGACGGGCACGCCGGCGCTGCCGTCCGCGCTGTCGACCTTGATCGAGGGGTATGGGCGAACCTCGGACACCGCGGCGAAATGGGCGCGGATGATCGAGCAGGCGGGCCGGGACACCGACCTGCCAGAGATCCAAGCTCGCGGCGAACAGCTCGCGACCTGGCTGCAAAGCGGCGCAGACGAGGAGATGCTGCTGCTGTCCAGCCTCGCCGCGGACGCCTTGCTGGACGAGGCGCACCGGGGCTTGGCCCTGGCCGAACGCAGCCAGGTCCACGAACGTCTCGGAGACTTCGAGAGCTCGCTCCGGGATCTCGACAAAGCGGCGTCGATGGCTCCGGACCGGCACTGGATCATCGGCTGGCGTGGCTTCGCGCACTTCCAGTTGGGCAACCACGAGCAAGCTCTGGCCGACCTGACCCGGGCCATCGAGCTCCGCCCGCGCTACGAGTGGGCGTTCAGCACCCGCAGCGACGTCCACCAGACCCTCGGGCAGTACGAGGCTGCCCTCGCCGACATCGATCGGGCCCTGGAGATCGATCCGGCCGACGCCCTGTACTTCGCGACCCGCGCGTCGATCAAGCAAGCGATGGGCCGCTTCGCCGACGCGGTCGCGGACTACGACCAGGCGCTGGTCCTGGCCCCGGACGACGCAGCGTACTTCGCCTACCGAGGCGACGCCTGGTACGCGCAGGACCGCCATCCGGAGGCCCTGGCCGATCTCGACCGCTCCCTCGAACTCGAGCCGCAGTACACCTGGGCCCTGACCGCCCGCGCATCCGTCCTACGATCGCTGAATCGGACTTCTGACGCGCTGGCCGACGTGAACCGAGCGCTGGCCATCGAGCCGGACTCCGCCTGGGCGCTGTTCGTCCGGGCCCTGATCCACCTCGACGACGACGCACTCGCCGAAGCGCAGGCAGACCTCTCCGCCGTGCTCTCGATCAATCCGCAGAACGCCTACGTGCTGGCCCGGCGTGGCGACCTCCTGTGGCGGGAAGGCCGGCTGACCGAGGCATTGCGCGATCTCGACCAGGCCATCGAGCTCGAGCCGGCCTTGGAGTACGCGTACGGGCGCCGCGCTGAGGTCCATCGGCTGAACGACAACGTCTCCGCCACCCTCGCGGACCTGGACCGGGCCGTCGAGCTCGATCCTGAGGACGACTGGGCGCTGGCGGAGCGCGGCGACGTACAACTCGAGCAGGGCAGGTACCGGCGCGCGCTCGATGACCTGAGCCGGGCGGTGGCGATCGATCCCGACTACGCCTGGGCAATCTCCCGGCGTGCGGAAGTACAGGAACATCTGGGCGACCTATCGGCCGCACGCCTCGACCACGACCGCGCGGTCGACCTGGCACCGGAGGAGGCCGACTTCCGGATCGAGCGGGGCCGGTTCCTGCACCGCATCGGCGACCACGCGGAAGCTCTGTCCGACTTCACCCGCGTCATCGACGGGGAGCCGGACAACACCTGGGCCTGGAACTCCAAGGGTGAGGTGCATCAGGCTCTCGGCGACGATACGGCGGCGCTGGCGGCCTTCGAGCGGGTCTTACAGCTCGACCCGACGCGCAGCTGGTCGCTGTACCGGCGCGCGCTCATCTACCGCCGGCAGGGTCGGGAGGCCGAAGCCCAGGAGCTGCTGCGGTCCGCGATCCAGGTCCAGGATTCCGAGCTTCCCGGCGTACTCAACCGCGTGGTGTACCTGATCGCGCTCGGGGATCAGACGGGTGCGCGGGAGCTGCTCGTGGAGTTGCTCCGGGCCAAGCCGTTCGGCGATTACGTCCGGGAGACGGCCGACGACCTGACCGAGCTCGGGACGATCATCGGTGCGGACGCGGTGGCCGAGTGTTCGGGTCTGCTGGCCGAGTACCGGGCCACGATCGACCCGATGGGTTGATCAGGTCAGCTCTACGCAGACGTTGGTGGATTCGGTGTAGAAGTCGAGGGAGTGGCGGCCGCCTTCGCGGCCTATTCCGGAGAGTTTGACGCCGCCGAACGGGGTGCGGAGGTCGCGGAGGAACCAGGTGTTGACCCAGCAGAGGCCGACGTCGAGGGCGGCGCCGGCTCGGTGGGCGCGGCCGACGTCGCGGGTCCACACCGTCGCCGCGAGGCCGTAGTCGCTGTCGTTGGCGAGCGCGTACGCCTCGTCCTCGGTCTCGAACGGGGCGATGTGGCAGATCGGGCCGAAGATCTCCTCGCGGTTGGTGCGGGCGTCGGCGGGCAGCCCGGTGACCACCGTTGGTTGCACGTAGCAACCGCCGTCGCGGGCATCACCGAAGGCCGGTGCGCCGCCACCGGTCAGCACCTCGGCACCTTCGGAGCGCGCGAGATCGTAGTACGACAGGACTTTGTCGCGGTGTTGTTTGGAGATCAGCGGCATGTTCATCGTGGCCTCGTCGGACGGCCAGCCGTACGTGAGCTCGGAAGCGCGTTGCGCCAAGCGTGTGCAGAACTCGTCGAACACCGGCCGTTGCACGTAAAGGCGTTCGGTGCACAAGCACACCTGGCCGCCGTTGGTGAAGACGGACCGCACCGAGCCCTCGACCGCGTCGTCCAGTGAGGCGTCGGCGAAGATCAGACCCGCGTTCTTCCCACCCAGCTCGAAGGACACCGCCTTCACCCGATCGGCGGCCACCTTCGCGATCGCCGTACCGGTGGCGGACTCGCCGGTGAACGTGATCGCGTCGACTCCGGGATGCCGGGTCAGGTACTCCCCCGCCGACGACGGCCCGAAACCGTGCACCAGGTTGAAGACACCGTCCGGTACGCCGGCCTCCGCCATCACCTCGGCGAGTACGGTCGCCGACGACGGCGTCTCCTCGGACGGCTTCACGACCACCGTGTTGCCACAGGCAAGCGCCGGCGCCACCTTCCAGGTCAGCAGCAGTAACGGCAGGTTCCACGGGACGACGATCGCGACCACACCGACCGGTTTCCGTACGGCGTAGTTCAGCGCCCGCCGCCCGTCGGGAAGGACAGTTGTGTAGGACTCGGTCGGCACCGTGGTGGCGAAGTCCGCGAACGCCCGGAAGTTCGCCGCGCCGCGCGGGATGTCCAGCGTCCGCGCCTGGCTGATCGACTTCCCGGTGTCACCGACCTCGGCCGCCACCAGGTCCTCGAACCGTCGCTCGAGCCCGTCCGCGACCCGGCGCAGTACCGCGGCCCGGTCTTGCTCGCTCATCCGTCCCCACGGCCCGCGCAACGCCGCCCGAGCGGCCGCCACCGCCGCGTCCACGGTCGCCTCGTCGGCCTCACAGACGTCGAAGATCTGCTCCCCGGTCACCGGCGACACCTTCGCGAACCGCGCCGTACTCTCCACGAACGCACCGCCGACAAAGTGCCGCAACACCCCGACCGACCGAGGCTGTCCAGTCAGCAACTCAGGCGACCACAGGCCGGTCATCCGCGTGTCCGTCGACGGGCTATGCCTAGCAGGCTCGCAGCCACTGCGACCACGCCCGCGCCCAGGAGCTGGTGCTGGCGGCGGACTCGGCGTTGGACCTCGGCGTACGGCGTGGTGGAGAACGACACCAGCTCGTACCGGGACACGTAGCGCCCCGGAAGCGCCCGCTCGAGCGCGTGCTCCACCTGTTTCTGCAGCCGGAAGACGGGCGACGCGACCTTGTCCCGCATCTCGACGAAGTTCGCCAGCGCCATCTCGGCGATCGCCTCGGTGTTCTCGCGGCGGCGCGTCTCGAACAGCGGCAGCGCCCGCGCCCAGGAGCCGCCGGTGTCGTCCAGGCAGCGATCCAGCTCGACGACGTCCTCGAACGCACAGTTCGCACCCTGGCCGTAGAACGGCACGATCGCGTGCGCCGCGTCGCCGACCAACGCGGTCCGCCCGTGGGCCTGCCAGGGCAGGGTGTGCACGGTCCCGAGCACGCCGACGGGATTGTTCAGGTAGTCGTCGACCAGGTTCGGTGCCAGCGGCAACAGATCGGGGTAGTTCACCCGGAAGTGGTCCTCGATCCCGGCGGCCGAGGTCAGCGCGTCGAACGAGCCGGCCGGCCAGAACAGCGTGCAGGTGAACGAGTGGTCCGGATTCGGGAGGGCGATCATCATCGACGTACCGCGCGGCCAGATGTGCAGCGCGCCGGGGTCGAGCGCGAAGTCACCGTCGGCGGCGGCCGGGATCGACAGTTCCTTGTAGCCGTAGTCGAGGAAGTCGACGTGTTCCGCGACGATGCCCTCGGCAAGCAATTGCTCGCGGACCGCGGACCCGGCACCGTCGGCGCCGAGGACGATGTACGCGCTGACCGACACCTTGCCGGACGGCGTCGCGAACACCATCCGACCGGCCTGCGAGTCCAGCTCCACCAGGCGATGCTCGAACTCCACCGTCACGCCGGGCGCGGCCGACGCCGCCGACAGCAGCGCGTTGTTCAGTGCGCCGCGGCTGATCGAGTTGATCGCGCGCTCCCCGGACGCGGAGTACGCCTGGAAGTCCAGCGGGCCCGTCACCGGGTGGATCATCCGGCCCTTCATCGGCAGCGCGTCGGCCATCACCTGGTCGACCAGATCGATCCGCCGCAGCGCGTCCAGCCCACGCTCGGAGATCGCCAGGTTGATCGACCGGCCGCGTTCGGCCTCGCCGAGCCGCGGATCGGCGCGCCGTTCGTACAACGTGACCGACAGACCGCGCCGCGCGAGGAAACACGCGAGCAGCGAACCGGTCAGCCCGGCCCCGACAATCGCGACTCTCATGCCATCACCTCGGTCAACGCCGCAGCGGCCCGCCAGCAGTCGTGGTACGACGAGTACAACGGCACCGGCGCCAATCGCAGTACGTCGGGCTCCCGCGCGTCCGCGATCACGCCGTACTCGAACCGCAGGCGCCGCGACAGCTCACCGGCGCGCAGGCCGTGAACACGCAGGGAGAGCTGGGCGCCACGTCGCGCCGGATCCGTCGGCGTGATCACCGGGAACGGCCCGGTCGCCAACAGTTTCTCCAAGTACGCCGTCAACCGCACGCTCCGCTCCCGCAGTACCTCGATGCCGATCTTGTCGAAGATGTCCAGCGACGTGCGGACCGGGCTCATCGCGAAGATCGGCGGGTTCGAGACCTGCCACGCGTCCGCGGTCGCCGGCGGCCGCGCCTCGGGCTTCATCTCGAACCGGGTCGCCGCCTCGGTGCTCCACCAGCCCTCGAACCGCGGCAGGTCACCGCCGAGGTGCCGCTCGTGTACGAAGGCGCCGGCGATCGCTCCCGGTCCGGAGTTCAGGTACTTGTACGAGCACCATGCGGCGAAGTCCACGTCCCAATCGTGCAACGCCAGCGGCACGTTTCCGGCCGCATGCGCGAGGTCCCACCCGACGACCGCACCGGCCGCGTGACCGGCCCTGGTGATCATCGGGATGTCCAACAACTCACCGGTCAGGTAGTTCACCCCGCCGAGCAGGACGAGCGCCACATCACCACCGAGCTGCTCCACGACATCCGCCGTCCGCAGACTGTCCTCACCCGGTCGTGGACGCAATCGGATCACCGCATCCTCCGCGTCGTACCCGTGGAACCGGACCTGCGACCGTACGGCGTAACTGTCCGACGGGAACGCCGAGTCCTCGATGACGATCCGGTGCCGGGACCGCGTCGGCCGGTAGAACGACACCATCAGCAGATGCAGGTTGACCGTCAGCGTGTTCATCACGACGGTCTCGCTCGGCAGCGCCCCGACCAGGCGGGACGCGGCGCCGGTCAACAGCTCGTGGTACGGCAGCCACGGCCGGTCCGCGTCGAGATGGCCCTCGACGCCGAGCGCCGCCCACGCGTCCAGGTCCGCGAGCAGCTCGTCGCGGGTCGCCTTCGGGCGCAGACCGAGCGAGTTGCCGGCGAAGTACGCCACCTCGGGATAGCTCCCACCCTGCGCCGGCGGTACGTCGAACAGCTCGCGGTGCCCCGGGTCGGCGATGTCGAGTTCCAGGGCTCCTTGCTCGGACAGAGCCTCCGTCATCACGCCCCGGCGACCTCGTCGGAGTCCTTGGGCTGTACCGTCTCGGCCGGCTTGGCGGAATCGGCGGGCTTGGCGGGATCGATGGGCTGCCCCTTCCCGAGCACCGTCACGCCGCCCTTGGACACGGTGAACCCGCGTTCCCGGTCGTGGTCGGCGTCAACCCCGATCTCGACGCCGTCCGGGACCACGATGTTCTTGTCCAGGATGACGTTCTTCAGCACCGCGTTCTTGCCGATCTTGCAGTTGTCCATGATCACCGAGTACTCGATCCGGGCGCCGGCGCTGACGATCACGTTCGACCCGATCACCGAGTGGTCGACGGTCGCGCCGGACACGATCGAGCCCTGGCAGACGATCGACTCGCCGACGGTCGCGTTGTCGGTGAACTTCGCGCCGGGCAGCTGCGGGTGCGAGGTGAAGATCGGCCAGTCCGAGTTGTACAGGTTGAACACCGGCTGGATCGAGACCAGGTCCATGTGCGCCTCGTGGTACGAGTCCAGCGATCCGACGTCGCGCCAGTACGAGCGGTCTCGGTCCAGGGCGCCGGGCAGGTCGTTGTCCTTGAAGTCGTAGACGCCGGCCTTGCCGTCGGCAACGAGCATCGGGACGATGTCGCCGCCCATGTCGTGCCGGGAGGCCGGGTTCGCGGCGTCCCGGCGGAGCGCGTCGACCAGGACGTCGCGGGAGAACACGTAGTTGCCCATCGAGGCGAACGTCTCGTCCGGGGAGTCCGGCAGCCCCGGCGGGTCGGCCGGCTTCTCCAGGAACTCCTCGATGGTGTGCCCGTCGGCGGCGGTCTTGATCACGCCGAACTCGGTCGCCTCCACCCGCGGCACCCGGATGCCCGCCACGGTCACGCCGCTGCCGCGCTCGATGTGCGCGGCCACCATCTGCGACGCGTCCATCCGGTACACGTGATCGGCGCCGAAGACCACGATGTACTCCGGGTCGGCATCGTTGATCAGGTTCATCGACTGGTAGATCGCGTCCGCGCTGCCCTGGTACCACTGCGGGCCGAGCCGCTGCTGGGCCGGCACACAGGTCACGTAGTTGCCGAGGAACGTCGACATCCGCCAGGTCAGCGTGACGTGTCTGTCAAGGGAGTGCGACTTGTACTGCGTGAGCACGCAGAGGTTCCGGTATCCGGCGTTGACCAGGTTGGACAGCACGAAGTCGATCAGGCGATAACTGCCGCCGAACGGCACGGCCGGTTTGGCCCGGTCCGCCGTCAGCGGCATCAACCGCTTGCCCTCGCCACCGGCCAGCACAATTCCGAGAACTCTGGGCGCCTTTGCCATGTCCGCACCTTAGCTCCGACAACCCCCAGGCATAAGCGCTTGCGAGTGTCGCGACACTGGAAAGATGCCGATGCTCGTCGTTCCGACCACTGCCGTTCACCGGTCGTTCCTCGCCGCCTGGGACGAGCTGGGTCCGCATTTCGAGCGCTGGATGGGTGCCCGCACGATCACCGCCGACGAGGAGGAGTGGAGCCGGCGGCAGGCCGCGGACCCGGCCGAGTTCGCCCGGCTGGTGGCGGCGATCCGGACCGAGGCGGAGCCGGAGACCGAGCTGCTGCCCGGCGTCGTGCACCAGACCGTGCTGTGGTTCGTGGACGGCGTCGAGTTCCTGGGCCGACTGTCGATCCGCCACGACCTCACGCCGGCGCTCCACGAGGTCGGCGGCCACATCGGGTACTGCGTCCGTCCGTCGGCGCGCCGCCGCGGGTACGCGACGCAGATGCTCGTCCAGTCACTTCCGATCACCGCCGTTCTCGGAATCGACCTCGCACTGGTCACCTGCGACGTCGACAACGTCGCATCGCGCAAGGTGATCGAAGCGGCCGGCGGCGAATTGGAAGACGAAAGACACGGAAAGCTCCGCTTCTGGGTGCCGACAGCCGTCGATTGATGACCTATCGTCGGGCGGTATGAAGGTCGCCATTCTGACGCGTGAGTTTCCTCCGGACGTGTACGGCGGCGCGGGGGTGCACGTGGACTTCCTGGTCCGCGAGCTGCGCCGGCTGCTCGACGTGGACGTGCACTGCATGGGCGAGCCCCGGCAGGGCGCGACCGCGCACTCCGAGGACGACCCACGGATGCCGGCCGCGAACGCGGCGCTGCGCATCCTGTCCACCGACCTGACGATGACCGCCGCGGTGGGCGACGCGAAGCTCGTGCACTCGCACACCTGGTACGCGAACATGGCCGGCCACTGGGCCAAGCTGCTGTACGACGTCCCGCACGTGGTGACCGCGCACTCACTCGAGCCGCGCCGGCCGTGGAAGGCCGAGCAGCTCGGCGGTGGCTACCGACTGTCGAGCTGGGCCGAGCAGACGGCGTACGAGGCGGCCGACGCGGTGGTGGCGGTGAGTCGCGGGATGCGTACCGACGTACTCGAGTGCTACCCGTCGATCGACCCGGCCAAGGTGCACGTGATCTCGAACGGGATCGACGCGGACTTCTACCACCCGGACCCGTCGACGCACGTGCTCGAGCGGCTCGGGGTGGACCTGAGTCGCCCGTACGTGACGTTCGTCGGCCGGATCACGCGGCAGAAGGGCGTCCCGCACCTGCTGCGCGCCGGGCTGCGGCTGGACCCGTCGGTGCAGCTCGTGCTGCTCGCCGGTGCCGCCGACACGGTCGAGCTGAAGGCCGAGACGGACGCGCTGATCGACGATCTCCGGCAGGCTCGGGACGGCGTGTTCGTGGTCTCCGAGATGCTGCCGCGCCAGGAGGTCCGGCAGGTGCTGACGCACGCGCTGGCGTTCTGCTGCCCGTCGGTCTACGAGCCGCTCGGCATCGTGAACCTGGAGGCGATGGCCTGCGAGACCGCCGTCGTGGCGAGCGCGGTCGGCGGCATCCCTGAGGTCGTCGACGACGGCGTGACCGGCACCCTGGTCCCGTACGACGAGAACGACACCGAGACGTTCGAGCGCGGCCTGGCCGACGGCATCAACGCGTTGGTCGACGACCCGGCGAAGGCCGCGGCGATGGGCAAGGCCGGCCGCGAGCGCGCCGTCTCCCAGTTCGGCTGGGACGCGGTCGCGAACCGCACCGTCGAGCTGTACAACAGCCTGCTGGGGTAGGGAAAACCCCACTCGGGTTCGGGGGTTCGCACCATTCTGTGCGGGCCTCGGCGGGGGTTGGGTTGGGGTATGACTTCTCGCCTGACGAAAACCGTCGCCGCCACCCTCGCGACCGCTGCGCTGCTCACGTTCCCGGTGTCCGCGGTCGCGGCCGTGCACCACCCGACACTGTCCGAGTCCGCCGTGTCGAGCGTGCGTGCGCCGCGTGGTGCGCTGGTCTCAGCGGTGCCGGTCGCACACCTGACCGCGGCCCAACTGGATGCGGCCGCCGCTGACTTCCCGGGTGTGCCACAGTCGTCGTACGGCGTCACGGCGTACCGCTTGATCTATCGGACGGTTGATCACGACGGGCGGCCGACGACCGCCAGCGGGATCGTGGTGCTGCCGGACGGGCGGCGTGGCGCGCTCACCGTCGCGGAGTACCTGCACGGGACGAGCGCGACCAAGGCGGATGCCGCGTCCGTCGACCCCACGTCGACGGACCGGCTGGTCACCGCGCTGTTCGCCGGGCAGGGTCTGGTCGGTGTCGCGCCGGACTACCTCGGGCTGGGGTTCGGGACGGGGCAGCATCCGTACATCGACACGAAGACCGAGACCACGGCGTCGGCCGACCTGCTGCTCGCGGTGCGGACTTTCGCGGCCCAACACGGCGTCGCGTTGAAGCGGGACGTGCTGGTCACCGGGTTCTCCCAAGGCGGTCGCGCGTCGATCGCGTTCGGCCGCGCGCTCAGCCGTGGCGAGGTCGGCTCGTTCCGGCTCGGTGAGATCCGCGCCGTCGCGGGACCGTACGACCTGCTCGGCGAGGAGTTCCCGGCGGCCTTCGACGGCGGGGTGCTGCCCGCCACCGCGACCTTCTACCTCGGGTACTTCGTGACCGCGTGGAACCGCACGGTCGGGTTGTACGGCGATCCGCGCGAGGCGTTCCGGGCGCCGTACGCGGCGACCGTGGAGGGGCTTTTCGACGGCTCGCACAGCTACGAGGAGATCGTGGCCGGGCTGCCGGACTCGCCGGAGAAGCTGTTCACGCCGGAGTTCGTCGCGAAGCTGCAGCATCCGACCGGGCGGTTTCTCCGGGCGCTGCAGGCGGCCGACCAGGTCTGCCGGGACTGGACGCCGCGCGTCCCAGTGCACCTCTACAGCGGGACCAAGGACACCGACGTGGTGGCTTCGAACACCGACTCGTGCGCCGCCGGTCTTCGGGCTCGCGGGGCGGACGTCACCGTTCACTCGATGGGGGCTGTCGATCACACCGGGACGGCGTTCGCGGCGTACCCGCAGATCATTCGGGCTTACGCTCATTGGGCCTGACGTGCGGCTCGGGCGCCTCCGCGGGCGCTGCGACTTCGGGACCTGTGACTTCGCGTGCTGCGACTTCGGGGGCTGCGACGAGGCTGCCGAGCAGGGCGAGCGACTCCGCGTCGCGCGTCCCGGGGACGGCGTGAAAGACGACCAGCGTCATGTTGTCGGTGTCACCAATCGTCAGCTTGTCCGACCGGAGGTCGAGCTCACCGACCTCCGGGTGGGTCAACTGGCTCAGCCGGCCACGCCGCGGACGCACCTCGTGCCGGGCCCACAACTGCCGGAAGCGCTCGCTGCGGACCGACAGGTCGCCGACCAGTTCCTTCAGCCGCGGGTCGTCGACGTTCGGGCCGAGCTCGCTGCGCAGGATCGCGACGCCTTCCTCGGTGAGGTCGTCCCAGTCCCGGCGCAGATCGCGCTCCCGCGGGTCGAGCAGCAGGGCGGTCAGCATGTTCACCCCGACCGCGTAGTTCGGCGACAGCGCGGAGCACAGTGGATTGGCCGCGAGGACGTCGGTGTACTTGTTCTGCACGTACGCCGGGTTGTTCGGCCAGCCGCTGATCAACTCGACGATGCTGTCCGGCGCCTGTTCAGTGCGCGCTCGCGACCGCACCGGCACGTGGGCGCGTTCCTGCGCCAGCGTCAGGAGGTACTCGGTGGCGTCCGCGTCCAACCGCAGTACCTCGGCGAGCGCCTCGAGGACCTGCACCGACGGGTTCCGGTCCCGCCCCTGTTCGAGGCGGAGGTAGTAGTCGGAGCTGATGCCGGCCAGCATCGCCACCTCTTCACGCCGCAGCCCGGGCACGCGGCGCAGCCCGCTGCTCCGAATCCCGACCTCCTCCGGCCGGACCTGCTCCCGCCGGGCCCGGAGGTAGTCGCCGAGCGCGTTCGTACTCTCCACGACTCCCACGGTAGACCGAGACTAGGTGAGTTCGCGTTGGAGCATGTGGATCAGGGTCTTCACGTCGGACTCGACCATCGGCTCGCCGGTCATGCCCATTCGATGCAGGAGGGTGCCGATCACGACGTCGATGACGAACAGGATGCGGTGCTCGGGTTCGCCGAGGGACTGCTGGAGCACCTGGCGGTAGGGGTCCTGCAACTGGGTCGCGAGGATCTCGCGCAGGGCAGGGTCGCCGATGGCGTCGGTGAAGACGCCGGCGAAGGCCGCGGCCACACCGGGTTCGGCGATCCGGGCGGCGCCGAAGCGGATCGCGGCGTCGACGTCCGCCGCGCGGTCGCCGCCGGTGAGCGGAAGGGGGCCGAAGGCATCGACCAGGACCGCGGTGACCAGTGCGCCCTTGGACGGCCAGCGCCGGTAGATCGTCGTCTTCGCGATCCCCGCGGCCGCGGCGATCCGGTCGACGGTGGCGCGGGTGTACCCGAGCTCGTGGATCGTCCGCAGCGTCGCCGAGAACACCTCCGCGTCGACGCTGGACCGGGGCCGGCCGGGCGGCCGTGCTGTCGAAGCCATGGTCATACCTTATCCAGTTATGCTACCGTCGGTATCGATACCACTGGTAGCGAAACCCTGGACGGGCCCGATGACCAACTCCGCCACCACCCGCACGACCAGCCACACCCGCGCACAGCAGCCGCCGCTCGGCATCCGCCTGTTCTACGGCCTGCGCAAAGAGCCGGATCTCGCGTCGATGACCCCCGCCGACCTGACGGCGTACGCCGAAGCCCGCAACCGAACCGTGGCCTCGCCGCTGGCTCGCTTCGTCACCGGGTTCCCGCATCGAGCAGCGACCATCAGTTGGCAACAGATCGAGCTTCCCGACCGCATCATCAAGGTGCGCGTCTACCGCCCGAAGGCTGGAACGACTCTGCCGCTCGTGCTCCACGTTCACGGCGGCGGCTACACCGGCACCGCGATGCAGTGCGACTGGATCAACAGCCACGTCGCCGCGCGCCTACCCGCAGTCGTCGTATCGGTCGACCACCGCCTGCTCAGCGAAGACATCGCGCTGTCAGACGCGGTCGACGACGGCTGGGACGTCTGGCGTCACGTCCTGCGGCACGCCGACGACTGGGGAGTCGACCGGTCCCGTACGGCGCTCGTCGGTGAGAGCGCCGGCTCGATGGTCGCGGCGCTGTCCACGCTCCGCGCGACGGACACCGGACTGCTGGTCAGCGCCCAGGTCCTGGTCAACCCGTGCACCGACGTGACCGAGACCGCGCTCGACTACACCTCGATGTGGGAGTACGCCGACACTCCCACCCTCACCACCGAGGTCATCGCGCTCTTCCGCCGTCTCGCTGTCCCGGCAGGGACCGACGCTCGCGCGCTCTCCCCCGTGTACGCCGACGATCTGAGCGGCCTGCCGCCCACGCTGATCGTCGTACCGGCGCTCGATCCGGTCGCGGACCACGGTCGCGCGTACGCCGACCGGCTGCGTGCTGCGGGAACGCCGGTCGACGTGGCGGAGTACGACCGGGCCGGGCACGCGTTCATCAGCCTGCCCGGACTCGTCCCGCAGGCGAAGCCGGCCCGCGAACGGATCGTGGAGTTCCTCCGCGAGCAGCTCGGGCAGGCCCGATAAACGGGCGGCTCGGGCAGGGCCGGTGAACTAGTTGCCGGAGGCCCGGATCAGCCGATCCCGGCGGTCGGCGTCTCGGAGGCGAGCCAGGTGGAGAGCAGGCGCGCGCCGGCTCCGGTCGCGCCGACGGAGTACTCGAACCGGTCGGCGGGCGATTCCGCGATCGACGACAGGTCGAGGTGCGCCCACGGGATGTCGCCGGCGAACGCCTTCAGGAACAGCGCGGCGGTGATCGACCCGGGGCCCTTCGAGCTGTTCACCGAGTCGGCGACCGGCGTCGCGATCAGCTCCTCGTACTCGGCCGGCAGCGGCATCCGCCACAGTTCCTCGCCCGAGACCCGGCCGGCGTCGGCGAGGTTGTCCGCCAGCGCGTCGTCGGTCGCGAACATCCCGCCGTACAGCATCGCGCCGAGCGAGACCTTGATCGCGCCGGTCAGCGTGGCGATGTCGACCAGCACGTCCGGCTTCAGTTCGCGCACCGCGTACGCGAGGCCGTCGGCCATCACCAGCCGGCCCTCGGCGTCGGTGTTCTTCACCTCGGTGGTCCGCCCGCCGTAGTGCCGGATCACGTCGTCCGGGCGGTACGCCGAACCGGACGGCATGTTCTCGGCCGAGCAGACCAGGCCGGTCACCCGAACGTTCGCGCCGAGCTCGCGCAGCGCCGACATCGTGGCGATCACCGAACCGCCGCCGGTCATGTCGCGCTTCATCGACACCATGCCCTCGCGCGGCTTCAGCGACAGACCGCCGGTGTCGTAGGTGATGCCCTTCCCGACCAGGACGACGTACGGCGTGTTCTTGGTGGCACCGTCCGGCACGTAGTCCAGCCGGATGAACCGCGGCGGCCGGGTGGAGCCCTGGCCGACTGCGAGGATGCCGCCGAAGCCCTCGGCGGCGAGCTTCTTCTCGTCCCAGACCGTCACCTCGAGCCCGGTCGCGGCGGCCACCTCGGTCGCCCGCGCGGCCATCCAGGACGGGTCTTTCTCGTTCGACGGAGTGATCGCGAACTGCCGGGCCAGCCAGCCGGTCCGCCCGATCACCACGCCGCGATCGAGCACCGACTGCCGGACCGCGTCCGACCCGTCGGTCAGCGTCACCCGGCCGACCGCCGGCTTGCCCGCGTCGACGGTCTTCAGCGTGTACGAGAACGAGCCGAGCACGACGCCCTCGGCGAACGCCTGCAGCGCCGCGTCCTCGATGCCCTCGGCAACGAGGGTGGTCAGCTCGTCCTTGCCACGACCGAAGCGCGCGATCGCCGCCCCGGCGTGCCGCAGGTCCTTGGCGCTGCCGTCCCCGGCGCCGACGAGCAGGACCTCGGCCACCTCACCGGACAGCAACGGGTACGCCGCGCTGGCACCGGCCGACGGGCTGAAACCGGTCGCCCGCTGCACCTCGAGCAGCCGGTCGAGGTCGACGCCGAGCCGCTCCCCGGCCTCCTTCGCGGCGGCCGGCAAGCCACTGTCGTCGCCGACGACGAGCACCCAGGTCGAGGCCCCGTGCACCGGCAGGCCAGGCTGCCAGGCAACGACCGGAAGACTGGGGAAGGGAGACGAACCACTGCGGCGTGCCACCAGGACAACCTCACTGTTTGATCAAAGAGAGCTCGGGCTGGACAACCGTAACGACCCCGGCCGGTGCCGGAAAGAGCACCCACCGGGGTCGAGGTGTTGAGCAGGGGGGCACAAGACACCCCTGGAGGATGTGATCAGCCGACGACGGCCTTCAACGCGTTGCCGAGTTCGGTCGCTTCGTCGGCGTTCAGCTCGACGACGAGCCGGCCGCCGCCCTCGAGCGGGACCCGCATTACGATCCCCCGACCCTCCTTGGTGACCTCGAGCGGACCATCGCCCGTCCGCGGCTTCATCGCCGCCATGCGCGCACCCCTTCCCAGTGTCGGTGTTGAGCGACGACACCGCGCGGGGTACCGTCGCCGGCGCCGTTGCGGTGATGCGCCGTCGGCGCGTATCGCAGTGTGTATCAGACCCCATTATTCCCGATCACAGGCCAGAGCCGCGCACCATACGGCAGACTCAAGTCTTGTGCACGCCCGTTCAGCCCTCTTCGACCTGTACGGCGACCACCTGCGCGCGCGTGGCGCGCGGGCTCCGGTCGCGGCCCTGGTCCAGCTGTTGGCCCCGCTCGGCGTCCATCCACCGGCGGTTCGGACCGCCGTGTCCCGGATGGTCCGGCAGGGCTGGCTGGAGCCTGTCCGAATCGAAGGGCAACCCGGTTACGCGCTGACGTCCCGGGCGCGTCGCCGCCTCGACGACGCGGCCGCGCGGATCTATCGGACCGCGCCCGACGGGACCCCGATCGTGACCGGTTCCGAGGGTCCCGGCGACTGGGACCGGCACTGGCACCTGGGCATTCTCCGTGAGGTACCGAACGCGCGCCGCCGCGAACAGCTCGCGAGTCAACTCTCCTTCCTGGGTTGGGCTCCGCTGTCCGACGGTGCGTGGGTGGGGCTGCGCAACGACCTCGAGGTGGACCAGATTCTCGGCGTCGAGGGCATCGCCGCGGACCGGTTCCGCGCACCGATCGACGAGGGTGCCGTCGAGTTCGCCCGGCGGGTCTGGAAACTGGACGAACTGGGCGCGTCGTACGACACCTGGCTGGTCGACGCGAAGGCCCTGGTGGACGGCCCCGACGAGGACACCACCGGTGTGGTCAGCGACGAGCAAGCGTTCGCCGTGCGGTCCGAACTCGTGCACGAATGGCGCAAGTTCCTGTTCCGGGATCCGGGGTTGCCACCCGAGCTGCTGCCGTCCGATTGGGCGGGTGCGCGGGCCGCCGAATTCTTCGATTTCCACGCCGAACGATTGAGCCCCGCGGCCGGGCGTTTCGTCGACAACTGCCTGACACTGCACTGAAAATCTCACCGAAAGTCGAGGAGCTGACCACGATGAGTGACTCCGTCACGTACGCCGTCGCCGACGGCGTCGCCACCATCACGCTGAACCGGCCGGACGCGATGAACGCGCTCGACACGCCGACCAAGGTCCTGCTCCGCGACACCGTCCAGGCCGCCGCCGACGATCCGGCCGTCCGGGTCGTCGTACTGACCGGGACCGGCCGGGCGTTCTGTGTCGGTCAGGACCTGAAGGAGCACATCGGGCTGCTCGAGGCCAACGACCAGGCCGCGCTCTGGAGCACGGTGCCGGACCACTACGCCCCGATCGCGCTGGCACTCGCCGAGATGCCGAAGCCGGTGATTGCGGCGGTCAACGGCGTGGCGGCCGGCGCCGGCGCGTCGATGGCGTTCGCCTGCGACTTCCGGGTCGTCGCCGACACCGCCGGTTTCAACCTCGCCTTCACCGGGATCGCGCTGTCCTGCGACACCGGCATCTCCTGGACACTGCCCCGGCTGATCGGTCACGCGAAGGCGCTCGAACTGCTTTACTTCCCGCGGACGGTCCCCGCCGCCGAGGCGCTCGACCTCGGCCTGGCGAGTTCCGTCGTACCAGCCGGTGAGTTGGAAGGCACCGTCGCCGAGTTGGCCGGGAAGCTGGCGGCGGGGCCGACGGTCGCGTACGGCGCGGTGCGGCAGTCGCTCGCGTACTCGGCGAGTCACCCGCTGGCCGAGGCGCTCGCGTTCGAGGCCGGGAAGATGCAGCTCACGGGTGGGACCGAAGATCACCGCAACGCCGTCGCGTCGTTCGTCGCGAAGCAGAAGCCCACCTTCACCGGTCGCTGACGCTCGCCTGTCCCGTCCCCCGGGGAACTCCTGGTGCGCGCACTCTTGTAATCGTTTACGTAAGCGATTACAAACTGCCGTGTGAGGAAACTTCTGCTGCCTGTCCTGACCGCCGCCACGCTGGTCGGGAGTCTCGTCGTCCCTGGGTCCAGTGCCGCGCCGGCCGCCGAACCCGGCGTGATCAGGACCGCCGCCGCGCGGTCCGCGACCCTCGGCGAGAACATCAACTACAACGTCTACCTACCGGCCGGGTACGACACCTCGGACCGGCGATACCCGGTCGTCTACCTGCTGCACGGGCGCGGGGACTCGATGAGTGCCTGGACGCAGGTGAAGAGCCGCCTGGACGAGCTGATCGGGACCGGCGAGATCCCACCGACGATCGCGATCATGCCGGACGCACCGTGGAGCAGCCGGGCGAGCTGGTACGTCGACTCGGCGTACAAGGGAGCCGTCCCGGGGCGGCCGGTGGAGACCGCGTTCTTCAAGGATCTCGTGCCGCAGGTCGACGCGACGTACCGGACGATCGCGGATCGCAGCGGGCGGGCGATCGCCGGGTACTCGATGGGTGGTGCCGGCGCGTTGCGGTACTCGCTGGCGCATCCGGACGTCTTCGGTGCGGCGATCGCGCTCAGCCCGGCGGTCTACTTCCCGCTGCCGCCGAGCGACTCGAGCACCCGGGAGTTCGGTGCCTTCGGCAAGGGAAACGATCCGTTCTCCGAGGCGGCGTACCTGAGGCTGAACTGGCCGGCGGCGCTGAAGTCGTTCGCGGCGACCGGACTGCAGTCGCACCTGTACATCGCGGTCGGCGACGACGAGTACAAGAACCCGAAGGCGATCGACGCCACTCACGACCTCGACTTCGAGGCGCATGTGGTGTTCAACCAGGCGGCCCGGGTGCCGACACTGACGTCCGAGTTCCGGGTCGTTGACGGTGGGCACGACTGGGATGTCTGGGGGCCGACGTTCGCCGAGGGCGCGAAGTACATCTTCCGGTACCTCGGGAAGCCGCCGGCGACGCCGATGCGGGCCGCGATCACGGGTACTGCGGGCGACGACCGGGCCGGCGGGATCGCTACCGATGCCTCAGGCAACGTTTATCAGGCTGTCGCGGCGGCTGGCGCCGTGGACGGGCAGCCGTACGTGGGCGGGACGGATGTCGCGCTGACGAAGTACGCGGCGGACGGTACTCGGGAGTGGACGCGATCGCTGGGGACGAGCGGGACGGAGCGCGCGTACGGCGTCGCCGTGGATGCCGACGGGCGAGTTGTGGTCACGGGCTACACGAACGGCGATCTGGACGGGTCGCATCCGGGGAACGCGACGGACGATGCCTTCGTGGCGCAGTACGACGCCGCTGGGAATCGGCGGTGGGTGCGGCAGTTCGGCGTACCGGGGGTGGCGGATCGGAGCTACTCGGTGGCTGTCGACGGGACGGCTGTGTACGTCGGCGGCTACACCAAGGGTGCGTTGGGTGGCGCGAACCAGGGCGACAAGGACGTGTTCGTCGCGCGGCTCGACGCGGACGGGAACCAGGTGTGGTTGCGCCAGACCGGGAGCGCGGGCGAGGACAAGGGCATGGCGGTCGCCGTGTCCGGCGGCGCGGTGTACGTCGGCGGCATGACGGCCGGCGAGCTCGGTACGTCGTCCGGCGGGATCGACGGGTTCCTCGCGCGGTACTCGTCTGGTGGTGATGCCGTGTGGACGAAACAGTTCGGTACGGCGGCATCCGACGAGGTGTGGAGTCTCGCGGCCGACCCGGCGGGCGGCGTCTACCTGACCGGCTACACCGCGGGCGACTTCGCCGGGACTCTGGCTGGTGACAAGGACTTCCTGGTCGCGAGAGCCGATGGCGACGGCGTTCTGACCTGGCGGGACCAGTTCGGTACAGCGGCCAACGACAAGGGCGCCGCGATCGCCGCGGACGCGTCCGGCACCGTCTACGTCGGTGGGTTCACGGACGGGGCGCTGGAGACACCGCTCGGCAAGTTCGACGGCGTACTAGCGAAGTACTCCCCCGACCACGTCCGCAGCTGGACACGTCAGTTCGGAACGGCGGACGACGACGCGGCAGACGCTTACGCCGAAGCGAATCTGTACATCACGACCACCACAACAGGTGTCCAACTGAGTGGCCTGACCGGAACCGATGTGTTCCGGACGGCCTATACCTCAGACGGCGCAAACAACCTGCCGTAGAACGTTTGGTGGGCTCCGCGACTACGTTCCGGCCGGGCGAGTCACGGCCGGACAACCACCTGACAGTCGGGGAGCCCGCTGAACACCACATCACGTTCCGTGCCCAAAGCACAACTCGTTCAGGCGTTTGCGTTGGGCTGTCGCCAAAATACTTTTTGCATATGCACAAAGCGCCTGCACGTGCACGGGAACTAGTGTCCTGAGTCGGAAATTCGGCGAGTGATTTCGGTGGTCAGGTGCGTGCATCGCGGTGCTTGGTCAGTGGCCTCGATGCGGAGCATCGTGGGCGCTGGCCAAGTGCCGTGAGGTGCGTGCCTGGGCGCCGAAAGCGCCGTCGAATCTCCGACTCAGGACACTCAGCGCGCGATGCAGGTTTTCAAGTGGTCGTTTACGATGCCGGTGGCCTGCATCAAGGCGTACGCCGTGGTGGGTCCGACGAAGACGAAACCCTTCTTCTTCAAGGACTTCGACATCGCCACGGACTCCGGTGTCGTGGCCGGCACGTCGGCCAGCGTCCGCGGCGCCTTGTGCTTCACCGGCCGGAACGACCACAGCAACTCGGTGAACTCGCCGTCGTCCAGCTCGAGCAGCGCGCGGGCGTTGGAGATCGTCGCGTTGATCTTCAGCCGGTTACGGACGATGCCCGGGTCGGCCATCAAACGCTCGAAATCCGCGCCGTCGTACTTCGCGATCGTCTCCGGATCGAACCGCCCGAACGCGGCCCGGAAGTTCTCCCGTTTGCGCAGGATCGTGATCCACGACAGGCCGGACTGAAATCCCTCGAGGGTCATCCGCTCGAACAGCCCGACGTCGTCGCGGATCTCCTTGCCCCACTCGGTGTCGTGATACGCGACGTACTCCGGGGCCGAGGTCGCCCACCCGCAACGTGGCTGCCCGTCCGGACCGATCACCGTCATGCGCGGGGATCCCAGTGTGTGATGGCCATGGCGTCAGTCAACCCGACGCCACCGACAGAACCCGCGTCGGGGGATCAGCTGGGGCGCTGATACGCCCCGGGACCGTCCTGGTCAGCCGGCGGCCAGAACTGCCACCCCTCGCCCTCCCCCTTCGCCTCACCGTTCTGCTCCTGCGGCTGAGCTTGAGGTTGGGGTTGCGCCGGCGCTTGGGCCTGGGACTGCTGCCGGGGATCGGCCTGAGGCTGCGACTGCTCGGCTGGCTGCTGCTCGGCCTGAGGTTGGGCCTGTTCGGCGGGTTGCTGCTGTGGCTGCTGCGGGGCCGGTTGCTCGTGCTGGGGCGGCTGCGCGGTCCAGTGCTCGGCGGGGTCCTGCTGTTGTGCTTGCTGTTGTGCTTGCTGTGGTGCTTGCTGTGCGGCCTGCTGAGGAGGAGCGGGAGTACGGCGGGGTGTGACGGGCTGGGACTGTGCTTCGAGCACAGCCCGTGCCTCAGCCTGCAACCGCTCGTACTCATCCGCAGCCGCCGCCCGCGGCAACTCGGTCGTCTCCGGCTCGTCGTCATCCCTCACCGCCGCAGCCTCCGCACCCTCGGCGGCCACGTCGTCCGCATGCCCAGCACTCGACGGCGCGGCACCCGCCTGCGCGGCACCCGCCTGCCCGCCGAGCGCCGGCCCCGCGACCGGCGTGACGTCTGCGCTCTGCTGCTGCTCAGCCGACTCCGGGAACTGAGCTGCCGCGCCCGGGGACTGCGCTGCCGCATCTGCGGAGTGAGCTGACGTGTCGGCGGAGTGAGCTGACGTGTCGGCGGAGTGAGCAGACGCGTCCGGCGACTGAAGTGCGGCGTCCGGGGACTGAGGTGCGCCCTCCGCGGACTGCGCCGGGGGCTGCTGTGGTTCAGTCCCGGACTGCGGCGGGGTGGCGGCGGTGGTGTCTGCGACGGGCGTTGCCTCGCCGGGCTGCTCCGGCTCGGGCTCGGTGGTCGGGAAGTCGCCGCCGACGAGGATCGGCTTGTGCGCCCCGGCGTCCTCGAACTCCGCGGGGTCGTGTGTCGCCCGCGAGCTGAAACCGGCGCCGTCCGGGGCGTCGACGATCGGGGCGACGGCGCGTTCGAGGTCGGCGATCCGGCGGTCGCGCTCGGCGACCTCCTTCGCGACCCGTTCGAGCAGCGTGTCGACCTCGTCCATCCGGTAGCCGCGGACCCCGACCCCGAACCGCGCGGTCTCGATGTCCGTCGCCGTCAGCGCCTGCCGCGCCGGCACGGTCATGTCGGGCCGGTCGTCGTACGCGGTGTTCATGGCACCCCAACGACCCGAGGCCACGACTGCGACAGCCCCGATCAACAGCACCACGATCAGCCCGAAGAACCACATCACGGGACCGATCGTGCCATGCCGGGCGAGTCAACCGCGAAGACACCCAGAATTTCAGCTCCCGTCGGAGCCGAGGCGGTGGGCTCGGGAGGTGGCGTCGTTGAGTTCGTCGACCTCGCGGGCGGCGGCTTCGGCGGCCTCCTCGGCGGCGGCGTCGGCGAGTTCACCGGCCTTCACGATGTAGCTGATCGCCTCGTCGACGTCGTCGGTGACCACGAACATGTCCAGGTCCGCCGGGGAGATCTTCCCGTCCTCGAGCATCGTGGAACGCAGCCAGTCGACCAGCCCGCCCCAGTACGACGTACCGAACAGCACGACCGGGAACGACGTGACCTTGCGGGTCTGCGCCAGCGTGAGCGCCTCGAACAGCTCGTCCAGCGTGCCGAACCCGCCCGGCATCACCACGAACCCCTGGGCGTACTTCACGAACATCGTCTTGCGAGTGAAGAAGTACCGGAAGTTCATCCCGATGTCGACCCACTCGTTCAGGCCGTTCTCGAAGGGCAGTTCGATCCCGAGCCCGACCGACACCCCGCCGGCCTCGGACGCGCCCTTGTTCGCCGCCTCCATCACGCCCGGTCCGCCGCCGGTGATCACGGCGTACCCGGCGCTGACCAGCTTCCGCCCGAACTCCTCGGCGGCCACGTACATCGGGTCGTCCGGCTTGGTCCGCGCCGAGCCGAACACGCTGATCGCGGACCCGAGCTCGGCCAGCATGCCGAACCCCTCGATGAACTCCGACTGGATCCGCAGCACCCGCCAGGGGTCGGTGTGCACCCAGTCCGACGGCCCGCGACTGTCCAGCAGCCGCTGCTCGGAGGTGGAGTGCTGCACCTGCTTGCGGCGCATCACGATCGGCCCGCGCTGCTGCTGGCCCACCGGACGGTCGGGGTGGATCGATGGTTCTGACATGCGTCCAGGTTATGGCCTGGGCGGTAACGCGGCCGGTCTAGGCGCGGCCTGTCAACCAAGTCCTCAGCCGCTGTTCACACAGCTCGATCTCGGCCTCCGGCACGAACTCGTCCTGTTTGTGCGCGTACAGCGGGTCACCGGGCCCGTAGTTCACCGCCGGTACGCCGAGCAGCGTGAACCGCGCCACGTCCGTCCACCCGAACTTCGGCTGCGGCTCCCCACCCACCACCTGCAGGAAGGCCGCCGCGGCCGGCCGCTCCAGGCCCGGCAGTCCACCCGGGGCGGAGTCGGTGACAACGACGTCGTACCCCTCGAACACCTCGCGCAGATGGGCCTCGGCCTCGGCCTCGGACCGGCTCGGCGCGAACCGGTAGTTGATCGTCACCGTGCACAGATCCGGTACGACGTTGCCCGCGACGCCACCCGTGATCGCGACCGCGTTCAGCCCTTCGCGGTACTCGAGCCCGTCGATCGGCACCCGGCGCGGCTCGTACGCCGCCAGTCGCGCGAGCACCGCACCCGCGGCGTGGATCGCGTTCGACCCCATCCAGGAGCGGGCCGAGTGCGCGCGTTCGCCGCGGGTGGTGACCTCGATCCGCATCGTCCCTTGGCAGCCGGCCTCGACGACCGCGTTCGACGGCTCCATCACGACCGCGAACACGCCTTCGAGCAGCTCCGGGTTGGACCGGGTCAGCTTGAAGAGCCCGTTCCGCTCGGCCTCGATCTCCTCGCAGTCGTAAAAGACGTAGGTGATGTCCCGGTTCGGTTCGTCGAGGGTCGCGGCGAGCCGGAGCGCGACCGCGACACCGCCCTTCATGTCGCACGCGCCGAGCCCGTGGATCAGGCCGTCGGCGCGGCGCGCGGGGAGGTTGTCGTTCAGCGGGACGGTGTCGAGGTGACCGGCGAGCACGACCCGCTCGTCCCGCCCGAGGTCGGTGCGCGCCACGACCGTGTTGCCGTGCCGGAACACCTTCAGATGCGGGTACGCCGAGAGCGCCTTCTCCACCTTGTCGGCGAGCTTCTCCTCGGTACCGCTCACCGAGGACACGTTCACCAGCGCCTCGGTCAGATCAGGCCCGGAGACGGTCAGGTCCAGCTTGGTCATGCCGCACAGATTATCCGGCGGTGCGTTTGCGGTAGGCGCGGTTCACCCGTTCGCGGTTTCCGCAGGACGGGGAGCACCAGGTTTGGCGGGGGTCGTCCTGCAGGAAGTACTTCACGCAGCGCGCGGCGGGACAGGCTCTCAATCTGGTCCGGTCCGGGCTCACCAGGAAGTCGATCGCGGACCGCCCGACGGCGCCGATCAACAGCTTCGTCGGATCGTCGGTGCGCGGCGCCCAGCGCGCGACCGGCTCGTCCGTCCACAGGAGATGCGTCGTCCCCAGCCGGTCGGCCGCCCGATTGATCATCCGGAGCGCGTCCTCGACCTTCATCAGCCGATCGGCATCCGCCTTACTGGGCGGCTCCGGTTCGACTGCCCGCGCGAAGAGCGCCCGCACCGCCCGCCGAACCCGCAACAACTCTTCTTGCACGCCCCCGCCCCACTCCGAACCCCGCCCCTCACGAAGAACAGAGGAGGGGTCGAGCAGCCCATCCCCCGGCGCCCCCTCGCCCCGCGCCTTCACCAGCGCCGCGCGCGGGGCGCCGAGGACGTCCGCGATCAAGTGGTCGTGTTCGGTGAGCCAGGTGGCTGTTTGTTGTGGGGTTTCGAGGAGGTCTGCTACGCCGCCGTGGCCGTCGTGTTTGATGGTGGCGGCGAGGGCGAAGGCGAGCGTGGGCATGGGGTGAGTCTAATGGGATATCGGGTTGATGCCATGTGAACACGTGACTTATGGTCGAGCCGTGACCGACCTCCGTACGCGACTGCGCGCCGTGCCGACGCTGACCGGGAGCCCGCCGTCCTGGGATCCCACGCGGACTCCCGCGACCCCGCACCCGCTGTTTGTCGACTGGCTGCTGACGGCCGTTGACCAGCAAGTGCCCGAGCCGTGTGCGGCGACGCTGTCGACCGTCCGCGCCGACGGTCGCCCGAACGGCCGCGTCCTGATCCTGAAGAACGTGACCGACGACGGCTGGCAGTTCGCGTCGTCCTCGACCAGCCGCAAAGGCGAGGAGCTGGCAACCTCGCCGTACGCCGCCCTGACGTTCTACTGGATCCCGCTCGGGCGCCAGGTCCGCGTCCTGGGACGTGTCGAGCCCGCGGCCCCGGAGGATTCCGCGCGGGACTTCCTGCTGCGGTCACCGGGTGCTCGAGCCGAGGCGCTGGTCGGCCGGCAGAGCGCCGTACTCGAGGACCGTGCGGAGGTCGAGGTCGCGGCGAAGGAGCAGGCGAGCGCATCGCGCGCGAGCCGGACCTGGTCGCGCCGAACTGGACCCTGTACACGTTGCGCGCCGAGGAGGTCGAGTTCTGGCAGGCCGACCCGGACCGCCGGCACGTGCGACTCCGTTACCGCTGGGAAGACGACTGGACGAAGGAGCTCTTGTGGCCCTGACCGATGTACGCGCCGCCGCCGACCAACTGCTGGCTCTGACAGCGGACCTCGACGAACCCACCGCCCGCGCCGCGTCCGCCCTCCCCGGATGGTCGCGCGGCCACGTGATCACGCACATCGCGTACTTCTCCGAGGCCATGACCCGTCAGGTCGACGAAGCGCTCCAGGGCCGCCTCATCGAGGTGTACGACGGCGGTCGCCCCGCCCGTGACGCGGCGATCGAAGCCGGCGCCGACCGCCCCGCCGCGGAGCTGAAGGCCCACCTGACCGAAGCCGTCACCACGCTGATGGCCTCGTGGGACAAGGTCAGCCCCACCGACTGGCCGCTGCCGATCCTGCACCGCGACAGCAACTTGGCCGCCGGTCTGAACGCCACCTGGCGAGAGCTCACCATCCACACCTCGGACCTCGACCTGGGCATCACCCCAGCCAACTGGTCCACCCCGTTCTGCGAACACCTCCTGGACTTCCTCCGCCCGCGCACCCCCGAAGGCGTCCACCTGGTGCTCGACTCCCCCGACCTCACCTGGGACAACGGCACCGGCGACGAGGTCCACCTGACCGGCACCCTCACCGACCTCACCGCCTGGTACGCCGGCCGCTCCCCCATCGGCCCGATCACCGGCGACCAGCCCGAACTCCTCCCCTGGCCGTGAACCGCCACCACTCACCAACCTCAGCCCGCGGCGCCGAGCCAGGCGTACCCCGGCCTCGCGATCCAGCGAATCGGGTGGTTGGTGAGTGGTGGCGGTCCGCCAGGCCATCACAATCGCCGGTCCGGCCCGGGTGTGAGCGTGGGCACCCGGGTCGGCGAGCGATTGTGATGGCTTGCAGGTCCGCCTCTCTCAGCTGACCGTGAAGTCGTCGACCTGGATCCACGTGTCCTTGTTCGGACCGGTGAAGCCGGCGTAGACCGTGAGTTCGTGAGTGTCGGCCGGGACCTTCACCGTGACCTCGTGGTGGACGTAGCCGGTGCCGGCGCCGAACGTGGTGCTCCCGAGATCCGTCGTACCGGCGCGGACACCGAAGCGACCCTGGTCCGCCGGGAGGTTGGCCGAGGCGTTGACCCACGCGCCGAAGGTGTACGTCGCCCCGGGCGTGACGGGAACGGTTTGGTACAGGTCGCTGAATCCCGTGCAGGTGCAGCGGATCCACCCGTTGTTCGCGCCGGAGTGGGCGAATCCGAGACCACGGTCCACACCGTTGGCCGCCGTACCCTCGAACTGCCACGCGGGCTTCCCGCCGCCCGTACCTTCGAAGCCGCCGTCCGCGAGCTGCGAGACGAAGCGGACGCCGAGCTCGGAGATCGTCGTATAGGACCGCGTCCCACCCGGCAACCCGATCACTCGCACGCCGTCGGTCTCCTGCGTCGGGAACGTGATCGTGTACGTCGTGTTCGCCCCGGCCGACGCATCACCCGGATAAGCGGGCGAGACCGTCTGCGAACCCACCTCGACCCACGAACCGTTCTGCTTCACCTGCACCCGAGGACGCCCCGTGAAGTAGCCGCCCTCGGCCGACACCGCGCCGGACGTGAACTCGACGTTGTTGACCTTGTGGCGAGCGGGCCACTCGTACCCCCACCACGACGCGCCCTTCACCTCGTCGTCGAAGTCCGACTCACTGCCCGTCTTAGCGCCGTCGTTCATCAGCGCGAGACTGCCCGAGTTCGTCGACTTGGAGATCGCGACCGCACCGGTCGCCGGCGCAGCGAGGTTGTCCGACCCCGGCAGGTTGGATGCCGGAGCGTCCGACGAGGGGGTGATGACGAGCTTGCGCAGGTTGAAGTTGTAGACCGACGTACCGATCCCGCCGCCGCCACACGGGCAGACGTTGGCCTGGATGTACATCGTCTTGCCGTCCGGCTGGATGAACTTCGACGGGATCGTGACGCCGTACCCGCCGTACTTCGAGGTCGACCACGGGTACCCGCCGAAGTCCTTGCTCATGAAGTGCTTCCAGGGACCCCACGGCGTCGCCGACTCGTAGAACTCGAAGGTGTACTCCGTCCAGGACGTGTACACGTATCGCTTCTGCTGCGGCAGGTACGTCACGCCACCCTGGCTGATCACGCTCAGGTTCGACGCGTTCGTCCCGTACGTCTGCGCGTACAGCCGCCGCGTGTCGGTGAGCACCGGCTTCTTGTCCGCGACCTTCGCCGACCACCCGGATCCGGTGTAGAACGTCCACGAGCCCCGGTCCTGCACCTTGTTCTTCGGTACCCGCGCCAGGAACACACTCTGCGGATCCGCCACCGTGTCGTCGAACGAGTCCCGCCAGTTCCCATCCAGCCCGTACGCGTACACGTACCCGTCCGGCGCCAGCGCCCCGCCCTTGCCGAAGTCCGCGAACCAGATCGTGGTGAACACATGGTCCGAGAACATCGGCTTCTTCTTGTCCCACGTCCACGTCTTCCCGTGGTCCGTCGACTTCAGGATCGTCGCCGCCGGTACGTCGTTGAAGTCCAGCGCGAGGTCCTGCACGGCGAGGTACAGCGTGTCGCCGACGCACACCATCCCGGTGGGTTTGCGGTTGTAGCCGGCGCCGCTCCAGACCGACCCGACCTGGTCGCCCTTCGAGATCGTTGCCCCGGACAAGTTTCCGGGGGTGCCGTTGATCTCGCTGACCGCGATGTCGGCGAAGTCGCCGGACGTGGAGAATCCCTTGCCGTCGCCGTTCGCGGCGTACAGCTTGTCGTTGCCGGCCCAGCAGGACGGCCAGAGGTCGCCGTCGCTCGAGCTGGGTGTTCCCTTGGACTCTACTTGGGCGGTACCTGCAGAGGAGGTGGACACAGGTGGTGCGGCATGCGATTGGGTGAGGAGCGTCGCCGATCCGAAGACCAGCGGGAGGACAGCAAGTAAGGCCCCACGCTTCATGAGCGCTATCCCTTCAAGGTCTGGTACCAGTACGCGACCGACGACCAGTCGTCGCTGCGCTTGTTGGCGTGCCCGTGCTCGATGGTCACGCGGATGGAGCGGAAGAACGTGATCGGGTCCTCGATGTGGAAGCGGTACAGCGAGATCTCGCCGCTCCAGTTGGCCCCGCCCGGCAACGTGATCCCGTGGTACGGCGCGGAGTACGCCTCGCTCGGGCACCACGCGGTGTTGAAGTAGTCCTCGGTCCCGGTGCCGTGCAATGACGGCGGGAACGGTTCGCCGTCGATGAAGATCATGTCGTCACCTTCGCCGTACCAGTTCCACTCGTCCGACTCGCGGAGGTTGCGGATGCTGACGACGCAGCCGACGTAATGCCCCTTGCCCTCGGTGTCGAGGACGACGTAGTTCCCGTCACCGGTGAGGTTCGTCCCCTCGACCTGGTACTGGCGCAGCGTCTCGTTCCCCTGCTCCACACCATCGGTCGGATGCTGCCGGTTGTACGACGCATGGAAGTACCCGAGCCCGTCCTGCGCACCGTCGAACAGCTCGTAGTCCACGTAGTAGTAGAAGAAGACAGGCGCCGTGCTGAGCTCAGAGATGATCTCCACGCGAGCACGCGACGCGAAGGGCATGTGGAACCAGCTGTTGAAACCCTTCCCGTCCTGCGGGCTCATCTGCAGCGGTGCAGATACGAAGTTCACAGTCTTCCCGTGCCCGACCCCGAAGAAGTCCCCGAGCGGGACGAGCACACTGGGTTGCGCCGAGTCCTCCCAGGTGATGCGGAGGATCAGCTTCCGCAGGTAGTCACCGTCCACCTCGTCCGGTCCCCACGCGCTGTCGCGTGCGACGGTGCACCAGATGTGGTTGATCGATCCCGGTCCCTCGATGTCCGCCAGTACGGCGGTCTCACCCGGGCGGATCGTCAGTCGGTCGTCGTTGCCACCGGTCCGGTCCCAGCTGGACGCGCGGCGGCGTTTCGAGTCCCGCAGCCTGGGCAGATCACGCAGGCTGCTGCCATAGTCGCCGTACATAGAAGCCTTTCGACTACTTGAGTCCGGTCGTCTTCATCGCGTCGACCAGGCGCTTCTGGCCCGCGACGAACACCACGACCGTGGGGATGGCCGCGATCACGGCGGCCGCGAGAATGAGGTTCCACGCGGAGGCGTACTGCCCCTGCATGCCGGACACACCGAGCTGGATCACCCGCAGGTCAGGGTTCCGGGTGATGGTCAGCGGCCAGAGGAACGCGTTCCAGTTGGCCAGGAAGAACAGCACCGACAGCGACGCGAGCACCGGACGGCTGAGCGGCAGGATGACGCTCCAGTACCGCCGCCAGTACCCACACCCGTCGAGGTCGGCCGCTTCCTCCAGCTCCCGCGGGATGTTCAGGTAGTACTGCCGGAGCAGGAAGATCCCGAACGCGTGGAAGATGCTCGGCACGATCAGGCCGGCGTAACTGTCCAGCAGACCTAGTTGCTTTGCCACTAGAAACAACGGAACTAGTATCACCGGCAGCGAGACCAGCAGCGTCGACATAATGCCGGAGAAGATGATCCCGCGCCCCGGAAACCGCAACCGGGCCAGCGCGTACGCCGCCATCGAGTGGAAGAACAGTGCGATCACGGTGACCGTGACGGCCACGATCGCCGAGTTCAGCATGAACCGCGGCATCGGGATCTTCAGCAACACGTACCGCAGGTTGTCCAGCGTCCAGTGCGACGGCCACCCGAAGTTGAACACGTCCTCGGCCGGCTTCAGCGCACTGATCAGGATCCAGAGCAACGGCGCGACCGCGATGATCGCCAGGACATGGGCAAGGATCGGAAGGACCTTAATCCTCGTCAAAGCGACCTCCTCGGGTGAAGCCGAACATCAGGCCGGTGCAGATGACGAGGATCGCCACCACCACGGTGGTCAGCGCGGCGGCGTACCCCATGTTGTTGAACGTGAAGGCCTGTTCGTAGATGTAGAGGACGACCGTGCTGGTCGCGCGGGCAGGGCCGCCCTTGGTGAGTACGAAGACCAGGTCGAACGCCTGCAGACCGGTGACCGCGCCGATCGTCGAGTTCACCACGACGAAGAAGCTGGTCGGGCGCAGCAGCGGCCAGATCACGAAGCGGAACCGTTGCCAAGGGCCCGCACCGTCGATCGCGGCGGCGTCCTCGAGCTCCTTCGGTACGTCCTTCAGGCCGGCCAGGAAGACCAGCATCTGGTAGCCCATCAGGAACCAGACACTGATCACCACGTACGTGCCGAGCGCGAGGGACGGCGTACCGAGGAAGGAGACGTCGCCGAGGCCGAGCGGGGCGAGCAGCTTGGACAGCGCGCCGCGCTTGTCGACCAGCAGGAACTGCCAGATCAGGCCGACCACGACCAGGCTCACCACGTTCGGCAGGAAGAACGCCGAGCGGACCCAGCCGATGCCCTTGAAGTGGTTGCGGACCAGCATCGCCAGCGCGAAGCTCACCACGAACGCGATCGGTACGAACGTGACGACGTACGTCGCGGTGACCTTCAGCGAGGCCCAGAGCTGGTCGTCGCCGGCCATCAGCTTGTAGTTGGCGAGACCGACGTACTGGTAGTTGCCGAAGCCGTCGACCTTGAAGAACGCGACGCCGAAGGCGAGCACCATCGGGATCGCGACGAAGATCAGCAGGCCGAGGGTGTCCGGCGCGAGGAAGGCGTACGCCGCCAACGCCTCGCGCCGTTTCCTCGTCAGGCCCGCCTTCGGTGTGGCGCGCGCACGGGCCACCGACTTGGACGGAGGGGCTGTCGTGGTCACCATCAGCTGATCGGCGCGCCCTGGTAGGTCTTCAGGAACGTGTCGATCTTCTGCGCGGCGTCAGCGGCCGCCTTGGCCGGGTCGGCCGCGTTCAGCTGGCAGGCCTGGATCGCGTCCGCGATCGGCTGGTACACCTCCGGTGGGAACCGCGGCTCGGGCTTGCCGGTCGGGGCGATCTCGCTGACGAACTTCTTCAGCGCCCCCTCGCTGAACGCGCCTTTCGCGTCCGCGGCCGTCTGCACCGACTTGCGCGGCGGCACGTTCGTCTTCACGACGGTGTTCCATTGCCGCTGCCGCTCGACACCGGCCTCGTCGGTCGACCCGAGTGCCCAGGCGATGAACTTCGCCGCGGCCTCGGGGTTCGCACCCTTCGAGTTCGCGACGAACGCCCAGCCGCCGAGGTCCGTGGCCGCCTTGCCGCCGTCCGGCGTGGGCAGCGGAATGATGCCGTACTTGAAGTTCTTCGCCTTGGCGCGCAGGTCGGCGACGGCCCAGATCCCGCTCTGCTGCATCGCGGCCGCGCCGGATCCGAGGTTCGACACCACGTCACCGCCACCGTCGCCGAGGGCCTTGCGCGGCGCGACCTTGTTCTTGACGGTGTCGCCCCAGAACTTCAGCGCCTGCACGGCGGCCGGCGAGTCGAACGCGGTCTTGCCGTCCTTGATCGCGTTGCCGTCGCCCTGCCACAGGAACGGGTACCAGGTGAAATTCTGGTAGTAGCCCGGGGTGGTCTCGAACATCACGCCGTACCGGTCCTTGCCGGTCAGCTTCTGCGCGACCGCGAGGGTCTGGTCCCAGGTCTTCGGCAGATCGGCCTCGGACAGGCCGGCCTTCTCGAACGCGGCCTCGCTGTAGTACATCGCGAGCGGCTCGATCTCCATCGGCAGGCCGTAGACCTTGCCGTCGACACTGCGAGCCTCGAGCAGGCCGGGCAGGTAGTCCTTCTTGGACTCGTCCGACAATGCGGACCCGAGATCCTGCAGTACGCCGCCGTTGTAGTAGCGGAGGAAGTCGCCGGGACTGATCAGGAAGATGTCCGGACCCTGGCCGGACTGGAACGCGGTCTGCAGCGTGGTCCCGTTCAGGTAGTCCTTGCCGGGGATGTAGCGCAGCTTGACCTTGACGTCGTTGTTCTTGTTCCACTCCGCGACCGTGTCGACGAACCACTTGCTCTGCGGTCCTTGGTCGTCGGACGGACCGTAGAAATTCCAGAACGACATCTCCTTGGCGTTGCCGCCCGAGGAGTTGCCGCCACAGGCGGACAGCAGCGGCACGCCCGCGGCGCTCGCCGCGAGGGCGCCCAGTCCGCCCCGCAGGACGGAGCGGCGGCTAGGTCCTGGCTGCCTGGCAGGGGAAGGTGTTGCGGCCATCAGGTGCTCCAGAGGTCTCTCGAACGGCCGAGCCGTGTGCTTCGAGGGGCAATCGATTTCTCGCAATCTACGAGCGGCGGCCTGAGCGGTCAAGGGCCGAGCCGGTGACGATGTGGTCAATTCGAGCGATTCCCCCGGCAGGCAAGGGTTTCGACCTGAGTGCAGGCGTTGACACCACGCGGCCCGGCTGCCTAATCTGCGGAAATCGATTTCTGAGATGAGAGGCGCTGGGATGCCAGTTGTGCCGAACCGTGCGTCCGCCCACCGCACGGCCGACGAGCTGTCCAGAGACCTGGTGGCACGGGGACTGCAAGCGGCGCGGGACGCCATCGAGACCGAGGCCGCGGCCGTGTCGGCGCTCGCCGACCGACTCGACGGAGTCTTCCTGGAGGTACTGACCGCGGTCGCGGCGTGCGAGGGTCACCTGGTGGTGACCGGCCTCGGGAAATCCGGTCTGGTCGGCCGGAAGATCGCGGCCACGCTGGCGAGCACCGGTACGCCGGCCACGTTCATCCACTCCGGTGACGCGTTGCACGGCGACTCCGGCGCGGTGACTTCACGCGACATCGTGCTGGCGTTGTCGGCATCGGGCGAGACCGCCGAGGTGTGTGCGTTCGCTCGGATGCTGCACGAGCGCGAGATCCCGGTGATCGCGATGACCGGGCGCGAGGAGTCGACGCTGGCGCGACTGTCGACGTACACGCTGGACACGATGGTGCTGCGCGAGGCGGATCCGTTGAATCTGGCCCCTACCGCGTCGACGACGGCCTCGCTGGCGATGGGTGACGCGCTGGCGTGCGCACTCGTCGTACTGCGGGAGTTCAGTCATCACGACTTCGCCCGGTTCCACCCATCCGGTGCCTTGGGCAAGCGTCTTGCGGAGGACCAGGCATGAGCGGGTACGACGTTTGTGTACTCGGCTCGTTCATGAAGGATCTCGTCGCCTCGGCGGAGCGGCGGCCGTTGCCGGGTGAGACCTTGCACGGGACCGGATTCGCGGAGTTCCTCGGCGGCAAGGGCGTGAACCAGGCGATCGCGGCGTCCCGGATGGGTGCGCGGACCGCGATCGTCGGCACCATCGGCGAGGACCGGTACGGCGAGGAGTTCCTCGAACTGCTGTCCTCGAACGGGGTCGACACGTCGTGGGTCGTCCAGCATCCTTCGCTGGGGACCGGCGTCGGACTGCCGCTGGTGCTGCCCGACGGCGGGAACTCGATCATCATCGTGTCCCGCGCGAACGCCGCGATCACGACCGCGGACATCGAGGCCGCCGCTGAGGTGCTGGCCGCTAGCAAAGTGCTGAGCGTCCAGCTCGAGCTCCCGGTCGAGGCGAGTCACACCGCGCTGCGGCTCGCCGCCGCCGCGGGCGTCACCACTATCCTCACTCCGGCCCCCGTCGGACCGGTCGATCCCGCGCTGGCGGCGTACGTCGACATCCTGGTACCGAACGAGGTCGAGGCCGCCGCCCTGACGGGCCTGAACTGTGACGACGAGAAGCAAGTACCGATGATCGCGCGCAAGCTCGCCGAGGACTGGGATCTGCGGGCCTGCGTCGTCACACTCGGGTCCCGCGGCGCGTACGTACTGGACCGGGTCGGTGGCTTCGAGGAACGGGTCGTGCCACACCAGGTCGACACCGTCGACACGGTCGGCGCCGGCGATGCGTTCTGCGGTTCACTGGCCGCTTCCCTCGCGGACGGGGCCGGGCTGGTTGACGCCGTACGACTGGCGAACGCGGCCGGAGCTCTGTCGACAACCGTTAACGGCGCCGCCGACTCCGCCCCCGACCGCGCCGCCGCACTCGCGCTCTTGGAGGACGTACCCCTCGGTTCACAGCCCACATGAGATCCTTTGGCGTGGATCGGAGTTAGAGTGCGATCCAGACGACCATCGGATCTCCAGCGGGGAGCGGGTATGACGACGATCTACGACGTCGCGCGTAGGTCGGGGGTGTCGCCGGCCACGGTCTCCCGGGTGCTGAGCGGCCGGCGGAACGTGGACCCGGAGCTGTCCGAGAAGGTCCGCGCCGCGGTCGCCGAGCTCGGGTACCGGCCGAACGGCGTCGCCCGGAACCTGCGCAAGTCCTCCACGAACCTGTGGGCGGTCGTCATCTCGGACATCGAGAACCCGTTCTTCACCTCGCTGGTCCGCGGCCTCGAGGACGTCGCGCAGACCGAGGGGTACCACGTCGTCCTCTGCAACTCCGACGAGGATCCGGCGAAGGAATCGGCGTACGCCTCGGCCGTCCTGACCGACCAGATGGCCGGCGTGGTGATCTCGCCGACGTCGACCGCCGAGGGCGTGCACCTGCTCGCCGACGCGAAGATCCCGATGGTGATGATCGACCGCCGCGTCGAGGGCGTCGAGGCCGACACCGTGCTGGTCGACAACGAGCACGGTGCGTTCGAAGGCGTCAAGCACCTGATCGACGGCGGGTACCGGCGGATCGCGTGCATCACCGGTCCGCGCAAGGTGTCGACGGCGATGGATCGCCTCGGCGGGTACCGGTCCGCGCTGCGAGCCGGCGGGATCCGGTACGACAAGGACTTGGTCCGGCACGCCGACTTCCGCGAGGCCGGTGGGTACGCCGCGATGGAAAGCCTCCTGGAACTCGCCGACCCGCCCGAGGCGCTCTTCGCCACCAACAACCTGATGACCGTCGGCGCCCTCGAATGCCTGGCCAAGAAGAGCCTCCGCGCCCCCGACGACATCGCCCTGGTCGGCTTCGACGACATCCCGTGGGCCGACCTCGTCATCCCCAGCCTCACCACGGTCGCCCAACCGACGTACGAACTGGGCCGCACCGCCGGCCTCCTCCTCAAAGACCGCACCGCCTCCCCCGGCCGCCCGCCCTCCACAGTCACCCTCCGCACCGAACTCCACATCAGAGCCACCTCAGCCCCGAAGAAGAGCTGACTTTCCACCCCGCCGCCCTTCCCGCCGGCCAGCGGTTGGCCCTCCCCGCCTTCCGCGCCGAGTCGTGGCATTCGGTTCGTCCCGCAAACGCCGAGTCGTGGCGTTCGGTTCGCGACCCCAAACCCGACTCGTGAATTGGGGCTGCGTTCCCGCAACCGGACTCCACGACTCGACGCACGGGACAGCTGCTCGCGCCGATTGACCGGTGCGGGAGGAGAGGTCGTGCGGGCTGGCGACGGGGGTCGGGCGCGCTGCCGGCAGCGCGCAACACCTCCCCGGCGTACCCGGCCTGAGTGGTCGGGGTGGTTCATGACTCGGGGAAGGAGGTGGGCGCGGGGTGATCGGGGGCCGGAGGATGTCGGCGTAGGGTTTGGGTTGGCGGGAAGAAGTGGTTTGGAGCTGGGGATGTCAACGTTGACATTACACTGGGGAACATGAGCGAACCTGCGCGGCGGCCGCGGCTCGAGGATGTGGCGGCGACCACCGGTGTGAGTATCAAGACCGTGTCGCGGGCCTTGCGGGGCGACCCGAAGGTCCGGGAGTCGACGCGGCAGCGAATCGTCGCGGAGGCCGACCGGCTCGGCGTACAGCTGAACGACGTCGCCGCGGGGCTGCGGCGGAAGAACCAGGCGATGACGTCGATCGGGGTCACGCTCGGCGACTGCACCAACCCGTTCTTCGCGCCGATGCTGCGCGGGATCCACTCGGTGGCGTCCGAGCGCGGGTACCTGGTGCTGACCGCCGACGCGCAGAACGACCCGGACCTCGAGCACCGCGCGATCCGGTCGTTCTTCGCGCACCGGGTGGCCGGGCTGATCATCGCGCCGGTCGGCGACGACCTCGGGTACCTGGCGAACGAGGCCCGCTTCGGCTCCGCGATCGTGTTCGTCGACTCCCCTCCCCCGGGCCTCGGCGAGTCGATGGACTCGGTCACCACCACGAACGCGGCCAGCACCACGTCCGGGATCGAGCACCTGCTCGCAAAGGGCCGCCGGCGAATCGCGTACCTCGGGCACCCGCGCAGCGGCAGCGGCGCCGAGGAACGCTGGGCCGGGTACGTCGCCGCGCTCGAAGCCGCAGGTATCGCCGTCGACCCGGCGCTGGTTCGCGACAACCTCGTCAGCGAGGACGACGCCCGCCGCGCCGCCGACGAACTGCTGCCGACCGCCGCGCCCGACGCCGTCTTCGTCGACAACAACCGCCTCTGCACCGGACTGCTGCAGTCCAAGGCGTTCGCGAGCCGACGGATCGACGTCGTCTGCTTCGACCGCTTCGAACTCGCCGCCGCGTTCGGCGTCTCGGTCATCGACAGCGACCCGTACGACGTCGGCCGCGCCGGCGCCCAACTCCTCTTCGAACGCCTCGCCGACCCCTCCCGAGCCCCCCACCGCCTAGAAGTCCCCGCCCGCCTCGTCGTCAACAACAACCCCACCTACTGACCCACACCAACAACCCGCGCGCCCCTCAGCCCCGGGCAGCACGCCGTTTGAGGGGCCAGCCCCTCAAAGTGTGGTTTGGCCCCCGAAGTTTTGGGTGCGCAACCCGCCGTTTGAGGGGCCGGCCCCTCAAACGGCGCAGTGCGGGGCGGGGCGGGGCGGGGCGGCGTAGCGCCTCGGACGAGGCGCACACGACTGCCGGAGGTACGCGCCCACGCGCACACGACTGGCGGAGGCGGATGCTGACGCGCCCGCCTCGGGCGAGGCGCACGCGACTGCCGGAGGCAGTCGCACTCACGCCCGGCGGAGGGCTCACGCCTGGCGAAGGCAAGTGCCCTCATGCCTGCGTGGGCAGACGGACTCATGCATGGTGGGGGCGGGTGTGCTCGCGCCTGCGTCGGCAGCTCGACAGGACGTATACGTCTACGGGCGTCAAGTCGGAGCCAGTTCCACGCTCAGGCACTCGTACCCGAACGGCACAAGCCCGGACACCTCCTGTCGAGATGCCGGTGGGCCCGGCCCACCCCGCGTCCAGCAGCCGCCGCCCCCGCAGAGGATGCGTTTGAGGGGGCGCCCCCTCAAACGGAGGGTTGCCCCCTGGGATTCTGGGTCCGCAACCCACCGGCTCAGGGGGCGACCCCTCAAACGTTTCCGTGGGGCGAGCCAGGCCGCGGGATACGAACCGCGGACGCCTCGCGTCGTGGGAGCGCGAACGGCGGGGCGCCTCGCGTCGTGGAAGCGCGAACGCCGGGGCGCCTCGCCGCCGTGGAAGCGCGAACGGCGGGGCGCCTCGCGTCGTGGGCGCGCGAACCGGGACGCCGCGCCGTCGTGGGAGGGCGAGCGGCGGGGCGGCCCGGGGGGCGGGGTTAGGTGACTTGGCGGAGCCAGGCTTCGGAGAGGGCTTGGTGACCGGCCGGTGTCGGGTGGACGCCGTCGAAGAGCCAGTGTTCGGGGCCTGTGCCGGCTGCGAGTTCGGCGAACATGCCGTCGGCCGCCACCAGACCGGCGCCGAACTCGCGGGCCAACTCCCGCACGACCTGGATCTTCGCGTCGAGGTCGGCCCGCCAAGCCCACTGGTCGTCCTTCACCGGCAGCAAGAACGGCTCGATCAGCACGAGTTGTACGTCGGCCAGCGGCTCCAGCAACCGTCGATACCCCGCCCGATACCCATCCGCCGAAACCTCCTCATGCCCGAAGGAGTACCGATACCCGGTGTCGTTGATCCCGATCAGGACCGACACCACATCCGGCCGAGCATCGAGTACGTCGGACTCCCACCGACTGCCCAGCCCGGCGAGCGTGTCACCGGAGAGCCCGCTGTTCATCCACACCGGCATGCGATCCGGCGTACGGCGGCCGAACTGCCCCGCGACGAGCAACGGGTACCCGTACCCGAGCGGATTGTCGGTCTCGCGACGATGGCAATCGGTGATGGAGTCCCCGGTGAACATCACCCGAGCACCGTCAGCAAGCTTGATCACGAGCTCTCCGGGGTGAACGTGGCGACACCGACGGTCGTGTCGCTCTGGCCGTAGTACGCGAACCAGGTCCCGCGGTGGAAGACCAGTCCTTCGACGAACGTGACGTTGTCGACCAGTCCGTGCTGGTCCTCGAAAGTACTCGGTTCCAGCCACGGCTCGGTCAGTTTGGCGACGACGGTGTCCGGCTTCCGCGGGTCGATGAGTACCTGACCGCAGGCGTAGTACACGCCGCCCTCGGGCCGGACCACCGCGCTGTTGTGCATCAGGAGCACGTGACCGGTGCGGGTACGGATCGGTTGCGGGCCGGTCTCGACGAGGTCGCCCATGAATGTGCCGGGCTCGGGCCGCAGGACCGGTGTCGGGTCGGCCTTCCAGTGCAGCAGGTCGTCGGAGGTGGCGAGGTGGATGTTGCCCTCACCGAACCACATCAGGTACCGCCCGTCGATCGGCTCAGGCAGGATCACGCCGCCCTTGCTCCACTCCGGACCCGGCGTCTCGCGCACGCCGGCAAACGTGTTGATGCCCGGGAACATCGGCCCGTGCTTCTCCCACGTCCGCAGGTCGGTCGACGTCGCGAGGCAGAGCCGCGCGGTGTGCCGGTCCCAACCGGTGTACGTCAGATAGTAGGTGCCGTCAACGAAGACGACGCGTGGGTCCTCACACCCGTACCGCTCGTAGTCCTCGGTAGGCGACATGATCGGATCGGGCTCGGTCTCGAAGGTGAGGCCGTCGTCGGACCAGGCGAGGCCGAGATGCGACACGATGTCGGCGGCATGCGCGCGGTAGATCAGCGCGATCCGTCCGTCCACCGCGAGCGCCGACGGGTTGTAGACATTCGTCGACTCCCAGTCGTGCCGGCCCGGCCGCAGAACGGGGTTCTCCGGCCGCGGCACGAACGGACCGAACGGGTAGTCGACCACCGGCGCGCTCATTTGTTGATCAACTTGTTGACACCGGCAACCATGCCGTCGACGCCGGCAGCCACGTCCTTCTTGCCGGACAGCGCCGGGTTCCAGGTGGTCCCGACGACGTCACCGGCCGGTGTCGACCACGGGTCGAGGAACTGGGTGACGAACTTGTCCTTCACCCCGAGCTCGTACGTCGCGGTCGCGGCGATGCTCTTCGCGGCGGCGTCGCCGGCCTGCAGCGCCTCGTAGTACCCCTTGGAGCCGGGCTCGTAGGCGATCGGGGCGATCGGCTGGTCCTTCATCGTCTCGTTGAAGCCGGTGACCTCCATGTAGCTGATGACCTTCCAGGTGGTGTCGGGGTCCTTCAGGGTCGCGGGTGAACACACGCCGTTCGTCTCGATCGGTTGCACGGATTTCGCCGTACCCACCGGCCAGGGGGCATAACCCCATTCGAACTTCGGCTTGTTCTGGGTGATCGTCTGGTGCAGCCACTGGCCGCCGAACATCAGCGGGATGCCGCCGTTGGCGAACTTGGCCATCGCGTTCGTTCCGTCGTAGTCCGGGTTGGTCATCTCACCGGCCTTGATCGCCTTCGCGATCCGCTCCGCGCCGGTCCGGAAGGTCGCGTCGGCCTGCAGTTCCTTGGCGCCGATCGGCTTGTCCATGATCGGCGCGCCACCGTTCGCGACGGAGTACGCCGAGACGCCCTGCGGACTCTCGAGCAGCGGCCACGCGTTCACCAGCGGCGTGGTCTTGGCGTCGGCGCGCTTCAGCGCCGCGATGTCGCTGAACAGCTGGTCCCAGGTCCACCCGGTCGTCGGCACCTTCAGCTTGGCCTTGTCGAAGGCCGTCTTGTTGTAGAAGAACCCGTACGTGTTCGCCAGCGTCGGGATCCCGAACAGCTTGCCCTCGGGGTTCCGCCACAGGTCGAGCGACCCTGGCGAGAACTTGTCCTCCTGCAGCCCGTCCCCCTTCTTCAGGTACGACGACCAGTCGTAGAGCAACCCTTCCGCGGCAAGGTTCTGCTCCTGCGCGTTCGAGCACCAGAAGAAGTCGGGGGCCTTCTTGGACATGATCAGCGAGGCGAGCTTCTGCGCGTAGTCAGCGTTCGGGGACTCCTCCCGCTTGACCGTGGCGCCCTGCATCTTGGCCATGCTCTTGTCCAGGGCCGCGTTCGTGGCCACGGATTCCCAGGTCATGTAGCTGACGTTCCCGTCGCCGCCCTTCGCGGCACCGGAGCCGCCGCCACCGCAGCCGGCGAGGGCGAGTCCGGCGACGACGAGCACTGCGGTCGCCCTGATTGTGGGCATGATCGATCTCCTCATTTGGCGATGGTTCCGAGGGCGCCGAGGCCCTCCATGAAGTAGCGCTGGGCGAGGAAGAACAGCACCAGCGGCGGTACGACGAACAGCAGGTTCGTCGCCATGTAGTAGTTGTACTGAGACCCCGCCTGGTCGGACAGGAACGCGGCCATACCCAGCGGCAACGTGAACTTCTTCGAGTCCTGCAGGTACACCAACGGACTGAGGTAGTCGTTCCAGGCCAGCTGGAAACTCATGATCGCGACCGTGATCCAGACCGGCTTGGTGAGCGGGATCATGATCCGGGTGAAGATCATCCAGTGCCCCGCGCCGTCGATGGTCGCCGATTCGTCCAGGTACTTCGGGATCGACTGGTAGTACTGCCGCGCCAGGAACACGAAGATCGGGCTCCCGAAGAACGCCGGCAGGATCAGCGGCACCCAGGTGTCGATCAGACCGAGACTGATGTACAGGTGCTGCAGCGGGATCAGTCCGACGATGCCCGGCACGAAGATGCTGCCGGAGATCGCTGCGAACCAGAACCGGCGGCCCGGGAAGTCGATCCGCGAGATGCCGTAGCCGACGATCATCGAGCTGACCACAGCGCCGATCGTCGACAGCACGGTGACGATCACAGTGTTCAGCAGCAACCGGTAGAAACCGATCTGTGCCGGACCGTCGACGAAGTTCGCGGCGCGGAACTCACGCGGCAGGAACGCCGGCGGCAACTGATTGATGTCGCCGTTCCCCTTGAGCGCGATGCTGACCATCCACACCAGAGGCAGCAACATCGACACCGCGAGCAGCCCGCAGAGGGCGTACCACGCGACGCGGGACAGCATGAACGGCACCCGCTGCGTCAGCGCGGCCGGACGTGCGATGACAAGTGCTTCGGCGGTCATCAGCCCTCCCCCTGGTAGACGCGGTTCCGGGTGAGGCGCAGCATCACGACGGTCACCAGCATCACGATCACGAACAGCACCCACACCTCGGCGGTCGCGTACCCGAGCTGCGGAGAGGTGATGAAGTCGGCGAACCCGTCGTTGTAGATCTTGTACATCAACAGATTCGTCGAGTGTCCCGGTCCGCCCTTGGTCAGGATCGCGACCTGGTTGAAGGTCTGGAACGCACCGTTCAGCGCCAGCATCAGCTGGAGCATCATGATCGGCCCGATCATCGGCAGCGTGATCCGGGTGAACCGGTGGAACGCGCCGGCGCCGTCGACCTTGGCCGCCTCCTGGATCTCTTCCGGAACCGCCTGCAGCCCGGCGAGGAAGATCATCATCGTCCCGCCGACACTCCACACACCGACGATCAGGATCGCGGGCAGTGCGACATGCGCGTCACCCAACCACATGCTCGTCGGCAGGTGCAGTGCCTTGAGCAACTGGTTCGCCAGCCCGTACGTCGGGTCGTAGATGTACTTCCACAACGTCAGTACGGCGACCGCGGGCAGCACGACCGGCAGGTAGAAGATCGTCCGGAACACCTTGACGCCTTTGATCCCGCGGTTCACCACGACCGCGAGCGCCAGCCCGGCGATCAGCGTGGCCGGCACCGAGATGACCACCCACAGCACGGTCACCTTCAACGACGGCCAGAACGTGGGGTCGTTGGTGAACAGGAACTTGTAGTTCTCCAGGCCGACCCAGGTGGCCGGCGTCAGCCCGTTCCACCGGGTGAACGAGTGGTAGAGCGACGTCACCATCGGATAGGCGACGAACAGCAGCAGCCCGATGATCGCGGGCGAGATGAAGCAGTACCCGAGGATCGCGTCTCGGCGCCGCTTAGTGGAGTTCATCGGAGTCCACCTCCTGGACTCGAAGTCGGACGGTCAGGATCTGGAACGGACGCAGCTCGAAACTGCCGTCGAAGCTCCCGAGCGGCCGCTCCAGCAGGTCGACGATTTCGGCGCCCTCGGCAACGAAATCCCAGTGCAACCGCCCGGTCGTCCGCGCACCGAGCGCCTCGTAGAACCGGACGATCACGTCACCGGAGCGGTCCTCGGCGAGCTTCACGGTCTCGATCACCACGCCTTCGCCCTCGACCGTGACGACCGGCGTAGGTGCCGTCGTACCGCGGACTTCGCGGATCGGGAGGTTCAGTCGCAGACCGGTCTCGACCGCGGTCGCGATGTCGGCGCCAGACACCAGCGTGTAGCGCATGTGGTGGCGGCCCTGGTCGGTCTCCGGATCGGGATAGCGCGGCGCCCGCAGCAGCGACAGCCCGATCCCCGTGCCGGTGCGTCCGGCCAGTGGATCACCGGATCGTCCCGGCAGGCGCCGTACGTCATGGCCGTACGTCGAGTCGTTGGCGACCGCTACGCCGAAGCCGGGCTCGCCGACGTGCACCCAGCGATGCGCGCACACCTCGAACTTGGCCTCGTCCCAGGTGGTGTTGTCGTGCGTCGTCCGGCGGATGTGACCGAACTGGATCTCGGCCGCCGCGTCGTTCGCCCGGACGTCCAGACCGAACGTTGCTTTGAGCAATTTCTCCCGCTCGTGCCAGTCCACGTCGACCGCGAAGTCGACCCGGTCCGAGCCGGCCGCGACGGTGATCGTCTGGCGGTACGTCGACGCGCCGTGCGACCGCCGTACCTCCACCACGACCTCGCCCGCCTGTTCGACGACGTCCAACGCATCCAGCACCCGCAGCGGAGTAGCGGTCGCGCGGTAGGTGTCGTCGAGATCCCAGGCGTCGAAGGCGTTCGGAAGATCGTGGTGCAGGACCAGGTCGTTCAGGCGCGCACCGTCGGCGACGAGCTCGCGGTTGTAGCGGGTGTCGATCAGGGACGGGATCGTTCCGTCGGGAGCGATCGTGATCCGCAGGACGCCGTTGTCGATGAGGATGTCCTCACCACGCTGCACCGTCACGGCAGCCGCGATCGGCGCCGGCTCCTGTGACGCGCCCAGAGCAGCAACGCCATCGACGACGGCTGGTACGGCGTTGAAGCGGATCGTGGTCTCGCCATCGCCGGCCAGCTGATCGAGAGCGGTCGAGATCAGGCCCTCGAGCTCGGCCTGCACCTGTTCGTACGCCGCCCGCGCCTCCCGATGCACCCAGGCGATCGACGAGCCCGGCAGGACGTCGTGGAACTGATGGAGCAGGACCGTCTTCCAGATCCGGTCGAGCGCGTCGTACGGGTACGGCGCGCCGGTGCGGAGCGTGGCCGTGGTACACCAGAGTTCGGCCTCGCGCAGGAGGTGCTCACCGCGGCGGTTGCCGCGCTTCATCGCCGCCTGCGACGTGTACGTCCCGCGATGCGCCTCCATGTACAGCTCGCCGACCCAGACCGGCGCATCCGGGTACTCCGCTTCCGCGCGCTCGAAGAACGCGGTCGGAGTCAGGTGCTCAATCGTTGGAGCACCTTCGAGATCCGCCTGCCGCCGCGCCCGCTCCATCATCAGCGCGGTCGGTCCGCCCCCGCCGTCCCCGTGACCGAACGGGACCAGCGACGTCGTCGCGCCGGCGTGATCACGGAAATTGCGAGTGGCGTGGTTCAACTCGGCCGGCGACAGCTCGGCGAGGTACGTGTCGACCGGTGGCAGGTGCGCGAACACCCGGCTGCCGTCGATCCCCTCCCACCAGAACGTGTGATGCGGGAACGGGTTCGTCGGATGCCACGCGAGCTTCTGCGTCAGGAAGTACCGGAACCCGGCGAGTAGGGCGATCTGCGGCAACGCGGCCGTGTAGCCGAACGAGTCGGGCAGCCAGACCTCCCGCGGTTCGACCCCGAAGCGCTCGGCGAAGTACCGCTTGCCGTGCACGAACTGGCGGACCAGCGCCTCGCCGCCCGGCATGTTCGTGTCCGACTCGACCCACATCCCGCCGGCCGGGATGAACTTCCCGGCCGCGACCGCATCGGCGATCCGCGCAAACAGTTTCGGCTGGTGCTCCTCGATCCACGCGTACTGCTGCGCCTGCGAGCACGCGAACCGCAGCTCGGGATAGTCGTCCATCAGCGCGAGCACGTTCGAGAACGTCCGCGTGCACTTGCGCACGGTCTCGCGCATCGGCCACAGCCACGCGGAGTCGATGTGCGCATGCCCGACGGCCGCGACCCGGTGCGCGCTCGGCACCGAGCGCGGCGCCAGCACCGGCGCGAGCTCGGCCCGCGCGGCAGCGACGCAGTCCGCGATCCGATCCGGGTCGATCACGTCGCAGGCTCGATCCAGCGCCCGCAGGATCTTCGACCGCCGCGGATCGTCGGCGGCCAGCTCGACCGCCCACCCGATCAGTACGTCGAGATCGATCGCCAACTGCTCCGCGTCCCGATCGAGCGCGACGAGTTCGGCGCGCCGGAACCGGTACTGCGGTTCGCCGTCCGCGGCGAGCCCGTTGCCGAGATCGGTCGGCCGGAACGCCTTCGCGGCGACATCCGGGTTCGCCGCTGCCTCGACGTACAGATCGACGGTGGTCGACCCGGGGTCGACGTACTGGCTCCGGGGGTGGATGCCCTTGATGATGCTGCCGTCGGCGCGGTGCACCAGGCCCTCGCTCTGGAAGCCCGGTCCGCCGTCGAAACCGAGGTCGATCACGACGGCCGCTTCGGCGTCGGCTTGGTCCGAGGCCCAGTCGGCCGGGACCTCGCCCCGGAGCCGGAGCCACGAGGTGGTCCAGGCCGGGCCCCACGCGGACCCGGCGGCGAACGGTTCGAACGGGCCGGCGGTGGCCCGCTCGAAGGGCTCGGGTTCACCGGGCAACCGCCGGACGGTGATCTCGAGGGGCGCCGACCGGCGCTCGACGGCGGGCAGGACCCGCTCGTCGAGCATCCGACGCGCCCGGTCGATGGTGCGCTGGGGGTGCTGGTGCATCACTTGCCCTTGCTGGCTTTGGCGAAACGGACCTTGACGAGCATCTGCGCACCGGTCGACGAGGTGTAGTACGTGTAGTACTTCGTCAGGCCGTCGGCGCTGGTGTACTCCGGGTGCGCGAACGCGGCGTACTCGATCCCGCTCGTCTTCGCGGCGGTGAAGAGCTTGGTCGCCGACGACCACGGACCCCACGGGTTGGGCGCGGTCTGGTAGAAGACGTCCTGCGACTGGAACGGCATGAACGTGTTGACGTAGGCGCCGAACGCGCTGTCCCAGTAGACCGTCGAGCCGGCGGCACCGGTGGCCTTGACGAGCACGGTCTTGCTCGGGTCGGTGGACCACTGCGGCTGACCGTTGCTGTCGGCACCGATGTAGTAGCGCCACTGGGAGATGTCGGTGACGTTCGCGACCGGGACCTTGGCGACCGCGCAACCGTCCAGCGTGCACTTGCCGTACCCGTAGAGCGTGCTGCCGACGAGCACCATCGCGTTCCCGGTCCAGTCCTGACCGACCGGGAAGAACAGCGTGTTGTCGGTGCCTTCGGGGCTCGGGATGTCGGCGGGCCGGTTGGTGGCGGTGAGCCGGGTGATCGTCTTGCTGTTCATGTCGACCGAGACCAGGCCGGTACCCTGCGCCTGACCGACGAAGCCGGATTCACAGGGTGTACCGACGCGTCCGCCGCGGCAGAGCTTGCCGTACGACACGAGGATCCGGTGCCGGGCCTGGTCGACCACGACCGGACCGGGCCAGTGCGCGAACACCGTCCCGCAGTACTCGTCGGTGGAGTTCGTGCAGTCGCTCGATGCGTGCTTCTGCTGGAACGCGAGCTCGGCGGCGGAGAACGGGACGAACTCCGGAGGTACGCCGGTCGAGTGCTCGTCGAGCGGGTTGGCCGAGGTGATCGTGATGTTGTCGCTCGCGTCCAGGTCGCTCGTGGTCGCGGCGGTGCTGGTCAGGAAGCCGTCCGGGTTCTTCAGGATCGTGTCGTCGAAGAACCAGACCGACTGGTTGCCGTAGCGGACGCTCTGCCCGTTGTCCCGGGCGGCGTTGTACGGGTTCTGGGTGATCGGGCCGAGCTCGGCCGTGCTCTCGACCACCAGGTTCGAGGCAGGCCGGACGGGTTTCGCGGCCGCCGGTTCGGCGGCGACGGCCGGGATGGAGAGGGCGGTCGCGGCGAGCAGCGTCGCGGCGGACAGTGCTGCGGCGAGAACGGGGAGGCGGGGTTGACGCACGGTTGGTACTCCCTCACTGGGTGACAACAAGTGCGAAGCGAAATTGATGATGTCAACGTTGACATAGCCTTGTCAACGTTGACATTTCTCCCTAAGGTCCGTGCGGTGACCACCGTTTCCCGCCGTACTTTCCTGCGCACCAACGCCGCTCTCGCCACCGGCCTGAGCGTCTCCGCCGCGCTGCCGGCTGTGTCAGCGAAGGCCTGGTCCTCCCCCACCGACCGTCCGCTCCGCGCCACCCGCGCCGACGAGTGGACCCAGTTGTTCGACCGCCGCTCCGGCTGGATCGGCGCGGACGGGATCTACTCCGTCCCGCTCGACGGCCGCGACGGCCTCGGGTCCGCGACCCCCGGCTCGCGGACCGCGTTCATCTTCAGCGACACCCGGATCGGCACCGTCGACCCGGGCGACCTGACCTACGACCAGACCGGGTTCATCAACAACTCCTCGGCGGTGCTGACCGGCAACCGCCCCGACCCCGGTCGCGCGACCTTCGTCATCCCCGAGAACGGTGCCTTCGGCAACGGGTTCTGGATGAACGACGGGATCGCGATCGGCGACACGCTGTACGCGACCGGGTTCGCGCCCGACTCCGACTGGAACGCCGCCCGCGTCGACCTGATCGCCGTACCGATCGTCGACGGGGCGCCTGACTACAGCGCCGTACACCGGACCGAGAACTTCGGGCTGCTGGTCCGGAACAGCACGTACATCGTGATGTTCGGCGTCGGCATCATGCCGGGCACGGACGGGTTCGTGTACGTCTACGGCTACCGGAACACGTTGGCCGGCGGGCAGAAGGACCTGGTCGTGGCGCGTGTGCCGCGTGATCAGTTCGCCGACATCACGGCCTGGCGGTTCTGGAGCGGTACGGCGTGGAGCCCGGACATCACGGTCAGCGTGCAGGATTCCGCCGTACTGCATGCCGATGTGTCGACGGAGCTGAGCGTCACGCCCATCCCCCGCGGCCGGTATGCGGGGAAGTACCTGCTGGTCTATCTGCGGAACGTGAACTCGACCGGGCTCGAGTACGCCGTCGGGTCGTCGCCGGTCGGGCCGTTCGCGCCCGGTGTGCGGTTCTACAACTGCCCGGAGCCGTACGTTTATGAGTCGCAGACCGAGGGCGGTACGTACTGCTACAACGCGAAGGCGCACCCGAGTCTTTCGGAGGACGGCCGGCTCCTGGTGAGCTACAACGTCAACCGCCTCGGCAGCGACCCGCTGACCACCGAGATCTATCGCCCACGGTTCGTCTGGCTGGATCTGCAACACCTGGCCGACCAACCGGTGACACCTCGCGCGAGCACTGATGTCGCCATCTCCCGCGACTGGACGGCGGACGCGCGCCGCGACGCCCACCTCGTCCTCGACCTCGGCTGGCTACGCACCATCTCCGGCTACCGGATCAAGCACGCCGGGTACGTCGGGAGTCCGGCCCCGAGCGCGTGGAACACCAGGGACTTCACGATCGAGGTCTCGCAACGCGCCGCCGGACCGTGGCGCCCGGTCGACGACGTCACGGGCAACACCGAGAACCTGACGGACCGGCGGTTCACGAGTCCGGTCCTCACCCGCTTCGTTCGGCTGACCGTGCACCGCCCGACGCAATCGGACGACACCACGGCACGCGTACTGGAGTTCGCAGCGGTGGCCGATGCCGACTCGGCTCCTGACTTCGCTCGCTACCGGCCGGTGCTCGCGGACGCCGCCAACAGCACCGCCCACTCGGTGACCGACCGCGGCGAGGATGTCTGGGTGAACGCCTCGGGCCACTCGACCACGTGGCTCTCGATCGACCTCGGCACCGATCGAACGATCGGCAGGTACGTCGTCGAACACGCCGGCGACCCGAACCTCAACACCCGCGACTTCGCACTCCAGTCCAGCGACAACAACAAGCAATGGACCACCCGAGACACCGTCACCGCCAACACAGCCGCGGTATCGGACCGGCCCGTCACCACGTTTACGGCCCGCTACCTCCGCCTGCTCATCACCCGCCCGGTCGCCGACTCGATCCCCGAAAAGACCACCCGGATCCGCGCGCTGGCGGCGTACCCACCCGCCTGACCCCACCGAGTCGTGGGGTTTGGTTCCTACCCTGATCGCCGAGTCGTGGCGTTTGGTTCCTGTCCCGATCGCCGAGTCGTGGGTTCTGGCGCAACTTCCTCAGCCAGGGCCCACGACTCGGCGGGCAAGTTAGGCGAGGAGCTCGATTTGGGTGAGGGGAGTGGGGGTCGGGAGGGTGAGGCGGTAGTGCTGGTACTCGCCGGGGGTGGTGATCGTGAAGGGACGGGTTTGGCGGTTCCAGCGGAAGGACTGGTTGGCGCGTTCGTCCAGCGTGGTCCAGGTGGTGCCGTCCGTCGAGCCCTCCAGGCGCCACTCGGTCGGCGCTGCCTCGGCCTGGGCTGAGGTGAGCGTGTAGATCGTCGGAGTCGCCGGCGCCGGGAGGGACCACGTGGTGATCGCGTCCAGGCTTGCTTCCCTGGCGGACGTGTTGTCGAAGAGCGGGTTACCCAGGTCGATCGGGACGAGGTCGACGAGCGGCCTCGCCACGGCGTCGTCGGTGGTGAGCGCCGGCGGGGACTCCAGGCTTCCCCAGTCGGACGGGTCTGCGCCGAGCGTGAACTGCAGCTCGGCCCCACCGGCAAGGGCCGAGTGGTCGATGGATGCTACGGGCAACGGTTTGCCGTCGACGAGGACCTCGTGGACGTACGGGTGTTCGGGGCTCGTCGCCGTGACGGTGAACGGCGTACCACCGAGCGGCGCGACCGTGGTCCGCGAGAACAGCGGCGAGCCGATCGCGTACTCCGGAGCGCCGACGCGGAGCGGGTACAGCCCGATCGCGGCGAACAGGTACCACGCGGACATCTCGCCGTTGTCCTCGTCACCGGGATAACCCTGGCCGATCTGCTCCCCGACGTACAGGCGGTCGAGGACCTCGCGGACGATCGCCTGGGTCTTGTGCGGTGCACCGGCGTAGTTGTACATCCAGGCGATGTGGTGCGCCGGCTGGTTGCTGAAGCCGAACTGCCCCATCCGGACCGCCTGTGCCTCGACCATCTCGTGGATGACGATCGAGTACGTGCCCTTCTTCACCGCCAGCTCGGGGGTCGAGAAGAACCCGTCGAGCTTCGCCTCCAGACCGTGCGGGCCGCCGTACAGATTGGCCAGGCCGCGTGGGTCGTGGGCGACGTGGAAGGCGAAGTTCCAGCCGTCGGTCTCGGTGAAGTCGCCGCCCCACTCCTCGGGGTCGAAGTCGGCGGGCTTCTTCGCGAACGCGCCGTCCGGCCGGCGGCCCTGGAAGAAGTTGACGTCCTCGTCGAACAGCAGCACGTAGTTCAGGGACCGGCGCCGCAGGTACTCCGCTTCCTCGCGAAGCTCGGCGCGCCGCGCGGCCGGAACAGCCGGGTCGTCAGCGAGCCGAGCCGCCATCAAGGCCAGCCCGAAGTCGTTCAGGTACGCCTCCAGCGACCACGACACGCTCTCCTCGGTGTCCGTGCTCACGTACCCGGCGAAGAACCCGGTCTCGACACCCTTCCGGCCGACCTCGGTGGCCTCCGGCGCGACGGTCGCGTTCCGCAGCCCTGCGTCGTACGTCGCCAGCGGATCCGGCAACGCCACGTCCTTGAGATACGCATCCGCGAACGAGACGTCCGAGCTCGTCCCGGTCATGCAGTCCGCGTAGCCCGGTGAGGACCAGCGCGCGATCCACCCGCCGTCGCGGTACTGCTGCACGAACCCGTCGACCAGCTCGGCCGCGAGCTCCGGGTAGAAGAACGCGTACGCCGGCCACGCGGTCCGGTACGTGTCCCAGAACCCGCTGTTCACGTACATCTTCCCGGGCTTCACCACCGCATTGGTGGACCGCGCGGTCGCCGTACCTTCGACGGGCAGGACCGGGCTGGCGTAGCGGTACTCCGGGGCATCGGCGGTACCCGTGTTCTCGAAGTGCGAGTTCGGGTAGAGGTTCAGTCGGTAGAGGTTGCCGTAGACGGTCCGCAACTGCGGCGCCGTCGCGCCTTCCGGCCGCATCACCTGCAGCCGCTCGTTCCACACGGCGTTCGCGGCGGCGTGGATCTCGTCGAACGTCCCGCCGAGCTCGAGCGACAGGTTGTGCCGCGCCTGGTCGACGCCGATGAACGACGTCGCGATCCGCAACGTCACCTCGGGGACGTCGAAGCTCGCGGCGCGCGCGTTCTCGCGACCGCCGCGGGTCGCACCGAAGCTCGCGGGGGCGGTGGAGAACTCGCCGTAGCAGTACATCCGCGTCCGGCCGGTCTCCGAGCCGTTCTCGACCCAGCCGGTGACCGCGGTCCCGTCGTACTCGAAGGCGCCGTTCTCATCGATCGTGTCGAGCACCAGGTGCCGCCCGGCCGCGTCCGCGGGGAACGTGAAGCGGAAGATCGCGCCGTGGTCGGTCGGGGCGAGCTCCGCGCGGATGCCGTTCGCGAGGGCGACCGAGTACAGGTCGGGGCGCGCGATCTCGTCGTCGTGGCTGAACGCGGCGGCGCGCTCGGCCGGATCGCCCAGCGGCTCGGCGGCCGCGACCGGCATGATCGTCAGCTGATCGCGGTCGCCCATCCACGGACTCGGCTGATGCGAGAACGTCAGGCCCTGGAGCTCGGGACGGTTGTCGGCGTTGTTCGCCCGGTGGTACTCGTACGGCCAGCGGTGCGTGGACGCGTCCGTCACCGGCGTGACGAAGTTGAACCCGTTCGGCCAGGCCGTGATCGGCAGCGTGTTGCCGCGGGAGAAGCCGTGGCTGGCGTTGGTGCCGCGGCGCGTGTCGACGTACGCCGCCAGGTCCGAACCGTCCGGCTCGGCCGGCGCCGGACCGATCTCGACGTCGTCGATCCAGCCCGCGAACTCGTGCCCCGCCTCCGGTGCGTCCAGCACGAGCACGACCTGCGCGATCGTCTTCCCGGCGGCCGCGCTCAGGTCGATCTGTACGTCGTTCCACTGGTCGGCGTACAGGATCTTCGCCGCACCCTGCCCCGCCGCGTCGGCCGGCTTCCCGTACTGGTCCAGCGCACCGGTCAGCCGCGACCCGTCCGCGAACACCAGCTCCACCGCCGCGTACGTCGCCGCATAACTCAGCGCCGCGTCGAGCACCGGATAGATCTTGTACCGCAGCCGGTCCCCGGTCGCGACCACTCCCCCGGCCCCCGGCAGCTCAACCTCCTGCCGCCCACCACTGGTCCCGAAGTACCGCGTCCCGTCAACCCCGCTGAACCCCGCCCGCGGGCTGGTCGGTCCGGCCGGTCCACCACCTGTCTCGATCATCACCCGCCAATCCTACGAATCAATGCGGCGGCTCCGGCGGAACGTTTCCATGCTGGACCGGGAGCCTGCTGCTATCCTCGTTCCCACGAGGCCTTCGATGGCCGCGGAGAGTGGGCCTGACCCGTTTTGACGGACATCCGAGATCAGGAGCTTGTGCTCCGGAAGGATGTTCATCATGGAGTCCATGGGCAAGAAGAAGCCGCGGC
>NZ_JBWKCB010000008.1:0-262540 GCF_056436705.1 Kribbella sp. NPDC043289 | reverse complement strand
CGACCAGGAGGTCGAGGGCGTGGTCCAGGTCATCGGGGTACTGCGAGGTGAACTCGACGTACTCGCCGCTGCCCGGATGGGTGAAACCGAGGCGCATCGCGTGCAGCCATTGGCGGATCAGGCCGAGGCGCTCGGCGAGGACCGGGTCGGCACCGTACGTGAGGTCGCCGCAGCACGGATGGCCGATCGCGGACATGTGGACCCGGATCTGGTGCGTGCGGCCGGTCTCGAGGGTGATCTCCAGCAGGGTCGCGTACCGGAACGCCTCGAGGGTCTCGTAGTGCGTCACGCTCGGCTTGCCGCCGGCCACCACGCCGAACTTGTAGTCGTGGTGCGGGTGCCGGTCGATCGGCGCGTCCACGGTGCCGGTGAACGGATCGGGATGCCCCTGCACCAGCGCGTGGTAGATCTTGCGCACCGTGCGCTCCTTGAAGGCGCGCTTCAGCACGGTGTACGCGTACTCCGTCTTCGCGACCACCATGAGTCCCGACGTACCGACGTCGAGGCGGTGCACGATGCCCTTGCGCTCGGCCGCTCCGCTGGTCGAGATGTTGAAACCGGCGCCGGCCAGGTGCCCGATCACGGTCGGGCCCGTCCACCCGGGTGACGGGTGTGCGGCGACACCGACCGGCTTGTCCACCACCACGATCTCGTCGTCGTCGTACACGATCCGCAGGTCGTCCACGGTCTCCGGTACGACGGTCACCTCGGACGGCGGCGGTGGCAGCTCGACATCGAGCAGTACGCCGGCCGCGACGCGGGACGACTTCGGCGCCGGGACCCCGTCCACCTGGACGAGCCCGGACTCGATCAGCTCGGCCGCTTTGGTCCGGGAAACGCCGAACAGGCGCGACAGCGCCGCGTCCAACCGCTCCCCCGCCAGACCGTCCGGCACCATCACGGTCCGTGAGCTCACTTGCGCTGCTCCCGGGTCCCGTCCAGCTTGACGCCGCGCAGCGTCTGGATCACCAGCAGGATCGCGGCCGACGTCACGGCGATGTCCGCGACGTTGAAGATCGCCCAGTGCGGGGTCTGGAGGAAGTCCACCACGTGCCCGTGGAACGGCGACGGCTCGCGGAAGATCCGGTCCAGGATGTTCCCGACCGCGCCGCCGAACAGCAGCCCGAACGCGACCGACCAGCCGGCCGACCCGAGCCGCCGGGACAGGTAGACGACGCCGAGCGCGACGATGATCTGGATCGCGCTGATGTACGGCGTGTAACCGGCCCCGAGGCTGAACGCGGCGCCCGAATTCCGGATCAGGGTGAACTTCAGCAGCGAACCGACCACGTTGACCGACTCACCCGGGGTCAGATGGGCCAGCGCCAGCGCCTTGGTCAGCTGGTCCAGGAACAACACCACCAGCCCGACCCCGCCGAACAGCGCGGTCCACTTCCAGGACCGGCCGGCGATGGGCGTCGGGGACGACGGAGAACCGGCCGACTTGTCGTCGACCGGTTCCGGGGTGGCTGTGTCGCCCGCCTCGGGAGACGGGGCGGGGTCGTTCAGCGGCGTTCCTGGCGTTCTTTGCATGAGACACACAGTGTCGCACGCGGGAACGCCTGCAGCCGACCCTTGCCGATCGGGTTGCCGCAGCTGTCACAGACGCCGTACGTGCCGTCGTCGATCCGGGACAGCGCGAACTCGATCTGGTTCAGCATGTCCCGCGCGTTGTTCGCCAGCGACAGCTCGTGGTAGCGCTCCAGGGTGGTGGAACCGACGTCCGCCTGGTCGTTGCCGGCGCCGTCGCTCCCGTCCCTGAACAGGCCCGCGATCTCCTGCTCGGCGTCGCGGATCTCCTCCTTGAGGTGCTCGACCTCACCCTCCAGTTCCGTGCGCAGCTCGGCGAGCTCGGCAGCGGTCCACGGATCCTCGCCCGGCTTCACCTTGAAGGTCTCGGCCGTATGGGCCGCGGACTTGCCCGGCGCCGTCGCCGGAGTCCTGTTCTCGTTCGTCTTCATGGCCACCCTCTTCGTCGGAGCTTGCTTGGCAGGGGTCTTCTTGGCCGGAGCCTTCTTCGCCGCGGTGGTCGCAGCGGACTTCTTCACCGCGGGGGTTTTCTTGGCCGGCGTGGTCTTCGCCGGGCTTTTCCGGGTCGCGGTCTTCTGGACCGGCTCGGATTTCTTGGCGGCACTCTTCTTGGCGGCGTTCTTCGTGGCCGCGGCGGAGCGTTGGGGGGCGGATTTCCTGGGTGCCGATGTAGCCATGATCAGCTACCCCCTGCCTTAGTCGGAGACTGAAGCGGACTGGTCGCAAGACAGTAGGCCAGGTACCCCCGGCGTACCAGTCCGACGCGCAGACCGTGGACATACGGTAGTCGGTTCTTCAAGTCCGCTCGATGTTCAGCGCGTCACAACCGTATTGCGGACATCACTGTCCGTAACAATCCCCAGGTCAGTCGCACGGCCTCCCGGACCGCAGCAGAATTCTCATCCCCGATACCTCGCTTGACCACTGGATTAATTCTCCCCCCACACCCGAGCGGTCTGTTCGTCCTGACGATTCGTAGTCACCTGGTACGACGCCGTACACTGACAACCGCGAACCGCAGAGGCAACGATGGGGCCATCACCCCGGAGCCGCCGGAAGAACAGTCCGTAAGGACCTATTAGAACCGGCAGCGACGCGTGAAGGAAGTGGGTGACCGCACGGATGGTCACCAAGGAGGGTGGTACCGCGCGGTAACCAGCTCGGTCTGGGTACTTCGTCCCTCGTCAGCACCAGCTCTGGCGACGAAGGACACGGAACGATGGCGGCAGCGAACACCCCGCAAACTCCCTGGCGGCAGGTCCCGGCCCAGGTCGACTTCCCCGCGCTCGAGCGGGAGGTGCTCACCTACTGGGACGAGCACGACACCTTCGCGAAGAGTCTCGACCAGTCCGCCGGCGGCAAGCCGTGGACGTTCTTCGAGGGCCCGCCGACCGCGAACGGCATGCCGGGCACCCACCACATCGAGGCCCGCGTCTTCAAGGACGTGTTCCCGCGCTACCGGACCATGAAGGGCTTCTGGGTCGAACGCAAGGCCGGTTGGGACTGCCACGGCCTCCCGGTCGAGGTCGCGGTCGAGAAGGAGCTCGGCTTCAACGGCAAGAACGACATCGAGGCCTACGGGATCGCCGAGTTCAACGCCAAGTGCCGCGAGTCGGTGCTGCGCAACGTCGACGCGTTCAACGAGCTGACCACCCGGATGGGCTACTGGGTCGATCTCGACCACCCGTACAAGACGATGGACCCGGAGTACGTCCAATCGGTCTGGTGGTCGCTCAAGCAGATCCACGACAAGGGCCTGCTGGTCGAGGACTACCGCATCACGCCGTACTGCCCGCGCTGTGGCACCGGCCTGTCCGACCACGAGCTCGCCCAGGGCTACGAGACGGTCGTGGACCCCTCGGTCTACGTCCGCTTCCCACTGACGTCCGGCCCGCTGGCCGGTAAGGCGTCGCTCCTGGTCTGGACGACGACGCCGTGGACGCTCGTCTCCAACACCGCGGTCGCCGTGCACCCCGACGTCGAGTACGTCGTCGCCACGGACGGCACCGAGTCGCTGGTCGTCGCCGAGCCGCTGCTGGACAAGCTCGGCGAGGGCTGGACGGTCACCGAGCGGTACACCGGTCGTGACATGGAGCGCTGGAACTACCAGCGCCCGTTCGAGCTGGTCGAGTTCCCCGAGCCGGCGCACTACGTCGTACTGGCGGACTACGTGACCACCGAGGACGGGTCCGGTCTGGTGCACCAGGCCCCGGCGTTCGGTGCCGACGACCTCACGGTCTGCCGGGCGTACGGGCTGCCGGTGGTGAACCCGGTCGACAACGACGGTCACTTCGCCGCGGACGTCCCGCTGGTCGGCGGGCAGTTCTTCAAGAAGGCCGACGAGGACCTGGTCGCGGACCTGCGTGACCGCGGGCTGCTGTTCAAGCACGTGCCGTACGAGCACCCGTACCCGCACTGCTGGCGCTGCCACACTCCGGTGATGTACTACGCACTCCCGTCCTGGTACATCCGCACCACCCAGGTGAAGGACGCGCTGCTCCGCGAGAACGAGAAGACCAACTGGTACCCGGACTCGGTGAAGTGGGGCCGGTACGGCGACTGGCTGCGCAACAACATCGACTGGGCCGTCTCCCGCTCCCGCTACTGGGGTACGCCGCTGCCGATCTGGCGCTGCGCCGACGACCACCAGGTGTGTGTCGGCTCGCTGACCGAGCTCGGTGAGCTGGCCGGTCGCGACGTGAGCGCCACCGACCCGCACCGGCCGTACGTCGACGACATCACCTTCGACTGCCCGACCTGCGGCGCGGAGGCCCGCCGGGTTCCCGAGGTGATCGACGCCTGGTACGACTCGGGCTCGATGCCGTTCGCGCAGTGGGGTTACCCGTGGGCGGAGGGCTCGAAGGAGAAGTTCGAGCAGACCTACCCGGCGGACTTCATCTCCGAGGCGATCGACCAGACCCGCGGCTGGTTCTACACGCTGATGGCGGTCGGCACGCTGGTGTTCGACGAGTCGTCGTACCGCAACGTCGTCTGCCTCGGGCACATCCTGGCCGAGGACGGCCGGAAGATGTCGAAGCACCTGGGCAACATCCTCGAGCCGATCCCGTTGATGGACAACCACAGCGCGGACGCGGTGCGCTGGTTCATGGCCGCGTCCGGTTCGCCGTGGAAGGCGCGCGGCATCGGGCCGAACGTGCTGAACGAGATCGTCCGCAAGGTGCTCATCACCTACTGGAACACGGTCGCGTTCCACTCCCTGTACGCGCGGCTGGCCGACTGGTCCCCCGCGGACGCCCCGGCCGTCGCCGAGCGCTCGGTGCTGGACCGTTGGCTGGTCAGCGAGACGCACCGACTGGTCCGCGACACCGACGAGGCGTATGCGGCGTACGACACCCAGCGGCTCGGCTCGCTGATCAACTCGTTCGTCGACGTGCTCTCGAACTGGTACGTCCGCCGCTCGCGCCGCCGGTTCTGGTCCGGTGACGCCGGCGCACTGGCCACGCTGCACGAGACGCTCGACGTACTCACCCGGGTACTGGCCCCGCTGATGCCGTTCGTCACCGAGCGTGTCTGGCAGGACGTGTTCCGCCCCGTCACACCGGGCTTGCCCGAATCGGTCCACCTGACCAGCTTCCCGACGTACGACGAGACGGTGATCGACGACGTACTGGCGCAGCACGTGTCGATGGCGCGCCGGGTCGTCGAGCTCGGCCGGTCGGCGCGGGCCGAGGCGAAGGTGAAGACGCGGCAGCCGCTGGCCCGGGCGCTGGTCGGGTCGGCCGCGATCGCGGACCTGTCCCCCGAGCTGCTGCGGGAGATCGCCGAGGAGCTCAACGTCGGCGCGGTCGAGCCGCTGTCCGCGGCCGGCGCGGACCTGGTCGAGTTCTCTGCCAAGGGCAACTTCCGGGAGCTGGGCAAGCGGTTCGCCAAGCAGACGCCGGTGGTCGCGGCCGCGATCGCTGCGGCGGACGCGGGCGCGCTCGCGGTCGAACTGAAGGAGACCGGGACGGCGAGTGTCGTCGTCGACGGCGAGGACGTTCGGGTCAGCGAGGCCGAGGTGCTGCTGTCCGAGCGGCCGAAGGAAGGCTGGTCGGTGGTCAACGAGCAGGGTGAGACCGTTGCCCTCGACCTCGAAGTGACCCCGGAGCTGAAGCAGGCCGGTCTGGCCCGCGAGGTGGTCCGGACGTTGCAGGAGGCCCGGAAGTCCGCCGGACTCGAGGTGTCGGACCGGATCCGGGTCTGGCTGACCTCGACCGACGCCGAGCTGACCGATGCGCTGGGCAAGCATGCGGACGAGATCGCCCGCGAGGTGCTCGCCGTGGAGCTGACCCAGTCGGCCCCGTCCGAGTCGGCCGATGTTGCCACCGGCACCGAAGAGGACCTGCAGCTCAGCTACTGGCTGACGAAGGCCTGACCCGCACCCGCTGGCCCCTCCCCGTCAGATGACGCGCGGAGGGCCGGCGGCGGGCGGCGTTCACATTTCCGGGCTGGTGGAGCGCCTCGGTCTGGGTTCTGACTGCGAGTCACCGTCGAGGGACCCTGTGTCAGAAGTGTCCAGACATGGCGAAGAGGCGGTGCCGCCGGAAAGCACCGCCTCTTCTACGAGGTTTTTTAGACGCCGTGGCCGTGAGCCTGGGCGCGGGCCTCCGGGCGGAAGCCGTTGCGCGGGCTCAGCGTGTCGTCGCCGTTGCCGAGCGCCTTCAGCTGCTCGGTGAAGTACGTCTTCAGGCGGCTGCGGTACTCCCGCTCGTACGCGTGCAGGTCGTCGATCGTGCGCTCGAGCTGGCCCTTCTGCTTCTCCAGGGTGCCGAGCATCTGCGCGCGCCGCTCGGCGATCTCGCCGTCGAGCTTCTCGGCGCGGGCGCGGGCCTCACCGGTCATCCGGTCGGCCTTGCCGCGAGCCTCGTTCTCCAGCCGCTCCGCCTTGGCGCGGGCCTCGCCGATGATCTTGTCGGCGGTGTCCTTCGCCTCCTGGACCAGGTCGTCGGAGTGCTTGGTGGCCATCTCCAGCAGGCGCACGGCCGAGCTGGACGCGTCGCCGACCGTGCCGGCCGCCGCAGCCGCACCTGGGACCGCCACCGGCGGCTTCGGCTCCTCCGGCTTCTCGACGACGACCGGGGGCTTCGGCTGCTGCACGACAGGCGGCAGCGCGGCGGTCTGGTCGACGACCGGCCGCTGCTGGTCCGCACCCGCGCGCTGCGCCGCCGCGAGCTTGGCCCGCAGCTCCTCGTTCTCGGCGAGAAGTCGCTCGAGCTCGGCCTCGACCTCGTCGAGGAAGGAGTCGACCTCAGTGACGTCGTAGCCCTCCCGTAGTCGGACGGGCGTGAATTGCTTCGAGCGGACGTCATCCGGCGTCAGCGGCATCTTTCACCTCGTTTGTCTGTGTCTTGGCGGAGTCCCCGTGGCCTGCGCCTTGGCGACTCAGTAGATCACGTTATCGCTTCGTTGTCTTATGACGGAATCGGGGCGGGCGAGAACGCCTCTGCACCCGTTCGGCGCCCCGTGCTACGGCCCCGAGTTTCCGTGACTCTTCCTACCCAGTCAGCGCTGTGCTCACCCTCACAACAACGACCGGATGGCCGTCGAGTTGATGGACATCGCCACCGAGACGATGACGAAGAGCATCAGCATGGACAGGTCGATCCGCACCCCACCGGCCCCGATCGGGGGCAGGATCCGCCGCAACGGCTTCAGGAACGGGTCGGTGATCGAGTAGATCAGTTCGAAGAACAGCAGCAGTGGGCCTTTGGGATGCCACTGCGGGGCGAACATGACGATCAGACTGAGAACGAACCTCGCCACCAGCACCAGGAAGAAGGCGAGCAGGACCCAGCTGAGGACACCGAGGACGATCGCGAGAACATTCATGTCGTCAATGAGTGTAGAAGACGGCGCAACGCGGGCAACCAACCAGAGCCTCAGCTCTGGTTGTAGAACCCGTCCGCGGCGATCTTCTCCTTCTCCTCGGCGGCGACCGTGACGTTCGGCGGGCAGACCAGGAACACCTTGGTGGTGATCCGCTCGATGGAACCCCGGCAGCAGAAGATCAGCCCGGCGGCGAAGTCCACCAGCCGCTTGGCGTCGGAGTGGTCCATCTCGGTCAGGTTCATGATGACGGGCGTGCCGTCGCGGAAGTGCTCACCGATGACGCGCGCCTCGTTGTAGCTGCGCGGGTGCACGGTGGTGATGCGGGCCAACTCGGTAACCTCCGGGGACGGCGCGACCCCGCGCCGGTCTGGGAACTTGCTGACCGTGGCACCACTCGGCTCGGGGCGCTCCTCGCGGTGCTCCCGGGTCTCGCGGCTCTCCCGGCCGGCGGGTACCGGCTCGGTCTCCTGGGAGTCCCCGTCGACGGTTTCGTCGGCGTACTCGTCGTCGTACTCGTCGTCGTAGGTGTCGTCATAGCGGGCGTTGTAGCGCTCCCCGTCCTCGACCAAGCCGAGGTACACACCCATCTTGCGCAGTGCGCCGCTCATGGCCCCTCAGCACCTCGATCCGGTTCGACGACAACAGTGAGCAGGAAAGAAACCTGCTCGATGTCGACACTAGCCCAGCGGAGGGCGCGTACCGAGTAATGCGCGCCCGAGCCGAACGTGTGTCGCACCCTGCTTGATCGCGGCCTCCAGATCACCGGTCATCCCGGCCGAGATCCAGTCCGCACCAGGGTGTTCGGAGCGTAGCCGGGACGCTACTTCGCGCAGTCCCGCGAAGGCCGTTTCCGGGTCCGAACCAAGGGGTGCGACGGCCATCACGCCGCCGAGCTCCAGCCCGTCGGCGGCAGCGATCGCGGCGGCCAGTTCCGGTACGTCGGACGGCGCGACGCCACCGCGACTCGCGCCGGTCGCCGCGTCCGCGGGTCCGTACGCAGCGAGGCTCACCTGGATCAGGCAGCGCAGCGACTTCTCCTCGGCGACCGCCGCCTTCGACAACGCCTCGACGAGTGACGAGCGGTCGACGGAGTGCACGGCCGAGGCATATCTCACGACAGAGCGGGACTTCTTCGACTGCAGCTGCCCGACGAAGTGCCAGGTGAGGTCGGGACAGTCCGGCGCCTTCGCCTTGAGCTCCTGCTCGCGGTTCTCACCGACATCCCGGACCCCGAGGCCCGCCAGCGCCCGTACGTCGCTGATGGGGAAGGTTTTGGTGATCGCCACGAGGGTCACCTCCTCCGGCGCCCTCCCGGCCGCCTGACAGGCCTTCTCGATCCGCTCCCGCACCTGCTCGAGATTGGCCCGCAGTTCGTCGTCGCGCGCCGTCATCGCGCGGCCAGCTTGATGAGGCCCGCCATCCGGCCGCTCTCCGGACCTTCGCGACGGTAGGAGTACAGGTTCTCCGACTCGATCGTGCAGGCCGTCGCGTCGACCACCTCGACGTCGAGCTCGGCCAGCTGCGCCTTCACACCGGCGGCGACGTCGATCGCGGGCGTTCCCCAGGTCGTCTCGGAGTACGACGCCGGCACCTGTTCCGCGACTTCGGCCCGCATCTGCTCGGGGACCTCGTAACACTTCCCACACGCATACGGCCCGAGTACGGCGGTGATCTCCGACGCACCGAGTTCGCGCATCGCCTCGACGGTCGCCGGGACGATGCCGACGTACATCCCCTTGCGGCCGGAGTGTGCGGCACCGATCACACCGTCGGCGTACAGCACCACGGGCAGGCAGTCCGCGGCGCGGACCGCCAGGACGACATCGGATCGCGTCGTCACCAGCCCGTCGGCCTTCGGCATCGGCTGGATCGGCAGCGCGTCACCCGGCCGTACGACGTGGACGTCGCGACCGTGCACCTGGCTGACCCGGACGACCGCTTCGGGCTGCACCTCGAAGGACTCCGCGACCAGCTTGAAGTTGGCCGTGACTCCGTCGGCGTCCGGACCCAATGCGCTGCCCAGGTTCAGCTCGCCGTACGGCGGTTGGCTCGCACCCCCGAAGCGATCGGTGAAGGCGAAGCGAACACCCTGGCGAACCTCGTCGTAGCCGAACACGACTGAAGATTACCCAGCGGCGACCGCGGCGCCCAGCACCGTCCGCGCCTCGTCCGTCACACCGTTCCGTTCCGGATCCGGCGGCAGCGCCAGCACGTGCTCGGCCGCTCGGCGGTAGGCCTCGTCAAAGGCACGATCCGCCGGTACGTCGAGATCGGGAACGACGCCGACGCCCTCCCAGTTGGTCCCCGACGCCTGGTTCACCGAACGCGCCACCGGCACGGTCCCCTCGAGTTGCTCGTCCAGCTTGAACCCACGCCGGGGATGCGCGCCGCCGCCGGTCCGCTCCCCCACGATGACCGCCCGCCCGAACTGCTGCAGGTTGTACGCCAACTCCTCGCCACCCGAGAACGTCATCGGGCTCGTCAACACCCATATCGGCTTGCCGCCAACGAACCGCGGGCCCGGCACAGACGGCAATGTCCAGAACTGCCGCGTCGTCCCTTCCGACGGACTGATCAGATCCTGCAGGTGGATCGCTTCGTCGGAGTCCAGCAAATAGCTGCACACAAAGGCGACCTGGTCAGGCGATCCACCCACGCAGCGCCGCAAGTCGAGGAGCAGCGCGTCGGTCGACGCGAGCAACGACATCGCAGCGGTGACCGCCGGACCGGCGAGATGCGGCGGGTAGAGCAACGGCCGGATCTCCAGCAGTCCGACGTTGCCGTCGAGCCGTTCGACGCGCGCCATCCCGCCGGCGTCGAGCGCTGCCCGGCGGCGCCAGTACGCGTCCTCGGCCGCCGGGTCCGTCTCGTCCGGCAGCCCGTCGCGGTGGTACTTGAGCCGCAGGTGTTTGTCGCGATTACCGATCTGCAGGTCGGTCGTGACCCGCTCGGCCAACTCCTCCGGCGCCCGAAGGTCGTCATACCGGCCCTCGGCGACTGCCGCGGCGAGCCGGGCCGCGACCTCGGCGCCGACCTCGGGGAAGACGTAGTGCTCGGCGACCAGCGCGCCGAGCCGGCCGACGACGGCCCTGATCTGTTCGGTCTCCATGAGCAGGAGTAGAGCACGCGGATTGACAAAGCGTCAAGAATTCTCGACGCTTGATCCATGGAAGAGATCGTCGACCATCTGGAAGTGTCGAGTGCCGCGCAGTTCAAGGCGCTCGGGCACCCGCTGCGGCACCGGCTGCTGTTCGCGATCGGGCAGGAAGCAGCCACGATCAGCCAGCTGGCGACGACCCTCGGGACGGCGAAGGGCAACGTCGCCCATCACCTGGGCGTACTGCGTGACGCGGGGATGGTGCACGTCGCGGAGACCCGGCAGGTGCGGGGCGGGACCGAGCAGTACTACCGCCGCTCCGTGCGGCGGTTCGGCTTCGTCGGTGAGGGCGCGCGGGCCAACAACACCGTCGCACTCCAGGCCGTCGCGGCCGAGCTCGAGACGGCGGACGACGACGACCCGCTCTTCACGGTGCGGAACATCCGGCTGACAGCCGCGCAGGCCGAGGAACTGGCCGCCACCCTGGGCCGCATGGTCGACGACCTCACCGACGCCGGCCCGACCGAGTCGCGGTACGGCGTCGTGGTGTCGGTCTACCGCCCCCGCCAGACCGAGCCGCCCGCCTGACCTCCACACCAACGAAGAACACCCACCAGCCTTCGCCGAACCGGCGAGCGGGCTGGTGGGTGTTCGAAGCGGACTGACCTACTTCAGGAAGTCCGGGATGTCGAGGTCTTCCTCGGGCTCCTGCTTCTTCGGCCGGTTCGCCTGGCCGGCGCCGGAGGTGTTGCCCGAAGTGTTGCCGGAGTTGTTGCCCGTGGCGTTGCTCGGGCCGTTGGTCGGCCACGAGTGCTGCGTCGACGGCGAGGCCGGCGTGTGCGGGGCCGGCTGCGCCGACTGCTGACCGGACTGCACCGTGCGGACACCGTCACCGGCCGGCGGCCGGGCGGAGTTCGTGGTGCCGACACCGGGCCGCGGCTCGGTCGGCGCCGGCACCGGGACGGTGTCGTCGGTCGGCGCCGGCGGCGTGGTCGGGGTGCTCTGGTTGCCGGGCGCGGCACCGACCGGCGGGTTCCCGGCCGAGGGCTGAGCGTTCGGCACCTGACTCGGCTGCTGCGTCGGAGCAGGCTGCTGCACCGGCGGCTGGGCCTGGACCGGCGGAGTCTGCGGGGCAGGCTGCGTCGGCTGACCGGCCTGCTGGCCGACCTGCTGTGTCGAGCCACCGGACATCGGGGCCGAGTAGCTGCCCTGCGACGACGGGCGGGACGACTGCGGTCGCGCCTGGTTCATCGCCTGCTCGCGGCGTTTCGGCATCCCGCCGTCGAACCCGGCCGCGATCACCGTGACCCGCACCTCGTCCCCGAGAGCGTCGTCGATCACCGCGCCGAAGATGATGTTCGCGTCCGAGTGCGCGGACTCCGACACCAGCTGGGCCGCCTCGTTGATCTCGAACAGCCCGAGGTCGGAGCCACCGGCGATCGAGAGCAGGACGCCGTGGGCGCCCTCGATACTTGCCTCCAGCAACGGCGACGAGATGGCTGCCTCGGCCGCCGCGACCGCGCGGTCCTCGCCGCGGGACGAGCCGATACCCATCAGCGCGGAGCCGGCGTTCGACATGACCGCCTTGACGTCCGCGAAGTCGACGTTGATCAGACCCGGCGTGGTGATCAGGTCGGTGATCCCGGAAACACCCTGCAGCAGCACCTGGTCGGCCTGCTTGAACGCGTCCAGCACGGACACGGCGCGGTCGGAGATGGTCAGCAGCCGGTCGTTCGGGATGACGATCAGCGTGTCCACCTCCTCGCGGAGGGTGCTGATGCCGTCCTCGGCCTGGGTCGCCCGGCGCTTGCCCTCGAACGAGAACGGCCGGGTCACGACACCGATGGTCAGCGCGCCGAGCGAGCGGGCGATCCGGGCCACGACGGGTGCGCCGCCGGTGCCGGTACCACCGCCCTCGCCGGCCGTGACGAAGACCATGTCGGCGCCCTTCAGCGCCTCCTCGATCTCCTCGGCGTGGTCCTCGGCGGCCTTCTGCCCGATCGCCGGGTTCGCCCCGGCGCCGAGGCCGCGGGTCTCCTCGCGGCCGATGTCGAGCTTCACGTCCGCGTCGCTCATCAGCAACGCCTGGGCGTCGGTGTTGATGGCGATGAACTCAACGCCCTTCAGACCGTGCTCGATCATCCGGTTGACGGCATTCACGCCGCCCCCGCCGATACCTACGACCTTGATGAGTGCCAGGTAGTTCTGCGGTGCCGCCACGTCCGCGCCTCTCGCCTCGTTCGTTTCCCGTTGTCCAGCGAAAAGACTGAACCTCAAGTGGATGCTTAGACTTATGTCAACTTTAGATTACGACGCACGGTACGGGACGCTTCCGGGCAAAGTCCACGCGCCTCGCCGCGCGTCATCCCGGATGTGATCCGTTACCGCTTTTCCCCTTTGGTGACAGGGAGATCGGGCGCCGAGACGTCGTACACCTTCGCCTGCCGCTTCATCAGCACGCTGAGTACGCCGGCCTTGCGCTCGCTGTCATCGGAACTGCCCCACACGACCTTCACCCCGGAGCTGAGGTTCAGGGTGATCGAGTCCGGCGACGCTGCCGAGATCGATCCCACCTGCGCCCGCAACGTCTCCGGGAGCGCCGCCGACACCGTCACCACCGAGTGGATCGTGACGTCGCGACGTACCCCGGTCACCCTCGCATCCGGCAGCCCGGCCGGCCGGTCCGGCACCGTCCGGTACCTCGTCCCGGTCGCGTCCACCAGCTCGTACCGCGAGCCGTCCGTGACCACCACCACCGGAACCCGCTCGGTGACGACGATCACGATCTTGCGTGGCCACGCCCGGGTCACCTGTGCGTCCGCCACCGCCGGGATGGTGCGCACCCGGTCCGCGATCGACCGCAGGTCGACGTTGACCAGCGGGGTGCCCATCGGCACGGCGGCGGTCTGCTCGATCGTTGCCACCGGCACCGTGTCGGCACCGCTGATCCGGACGCCCGAGACCGCGAAGGCGGAGGAGAAGTAGAACAACCAGACGATCAGCCCGGCCAGCACGACCAGGCCGCCGCCGATGGCCCAGGGCAGCCAGCTGCGCCACCGCACCAGCCGTTGCCGGCGCGCGAACCGCTGCTGTGCCCGAGCCAGATCGACGCTCTGGCTCATTCAACAAACCCCACCCTTTTACTCCACCACAGGAGCGAGCGCGTCCGCGGGAGACTCGCGGGTAGCGGCGCGTTCCGCCAGCAAACCAACGACTTCCGGACCGATCAGTGTCACGTCGCCCGCGCCCAGTGTGACCACCAGATCACCCGGCTCGGCCAGGTCCGCGACCAGCTGCGGTACGGCGGACCACGACGGCTCGAAGCGCACCTGCTCGGGCTTCAGCGGCACGTGGTTCGCGATCAGCGCCCCCGTGATACCCGGCTCGGGGTCCTCGCGGGCCGCGAAGATGTCCATCACCACGACCTCGTCGGCCAGCGCGAGCGCCTCGGAGAACTCGGTCGCGAAGATCCGGGTCCGGCTGAACAGGTGCGGCTGGAAACAGGCGACCACCCGCCCCTCCCCCGCCACCTGGCGCGCGGCGGTCAGGTCGACCGCCAGCTCGGTCGGGTGGTGCGCGTAGGAGTCGAACACCCGGACGCCGTCCTCGAGCCCCTTGAACTCGAACCGCCGCCCGGTGCCCGTGAACGCCGCCAGCCCCTCGGCCAGGTCGGCCGCGGAGAACCCGAGCCCGAGCCCAACGGCGAGCGCCGCCGACGCGTTCAGCGCGTTGTGCTTGCCCGCCTGCTGCAGGTTCACCACCGGCAGCTTGCGGCCGCGGTACACCGGCACGAAGGACTGCGTCGCCCCGGTCGCGGTGATCTCGGTGACCCGCAGGTCCGCGTCCTCGGCCTCGCCGTACGTGCGGACGTCGATCCCGAGGTCCCGCGCGTACGCCGCCAGTCGCCGCGCGCCCGCGTCGTCCTGGCAGATCACCATGAAGCCGCCCGGCAGGACCCGCCCGCAGAACTCCTCGAACGCCTTCCGGTAGCTGGCCTCGTCGCCGTAGTTGTCCAGGTGGTCCGGCTCGACCGACGTGACGATCGACACCTCGGGCGCATAGGTCAGGAACGACTTGTCCGACTCGTCCGCCTCGGCGACGAACAGGTCGCCGTTGCCGTCGTGGGCGTTCGACCCGGATTCGTTGAGGTTCCCACCGATCGCGTACGACGGGTCGGCGCCGCAGTGCTGCAGCGCGACCGTGAGCATCGACGTGGTGGTGGTCTTGCCGTGCGTCCCGGCGACGGCCAGGGTCCGGCGGCCGACCATCACCGACGCGAGCGCGGCGGCCCGGGGCAGGATCGTGATCCCGGCCGCGCGGGCGGCGACCACCTCGGGGTTGGTCTCGCGGATCGCGGTCGACACCACCACGGTGTCGACGTCCTGCACGTGCTCGGCGGCGTGCCCGACCCAGCAGGTGGCGCCCAGCGCGCGGAGCGCGGCCAGCACCTTGCCGTCCTTGGCGTCCGAACCGGACACCTCGATCCCGCGCGAGGCCATGATCCGGGCGATCCCGGACATCCCCGCGCCGCCGATTCCTACGAAATGCACCCGGCCCAGCTTCTCGGCCGGCAGCAAGGTGTCAGGAGCGGTGACGATCACGAAGCAGACCCCACCACATCGAGGATGATCCGCGCCAATCGGTCGTCGGCGTCGGTCCGGATGACGCCGGTCGCAGCTGTGGACATAGCAGTGAGACGCTCGCGGTCGAGCAGAAGTTGGGGCACGTTCGCACGAACCCAGTCGACGGTCAGCGTCGCGTTGTCGATCAGGACGCCGCCACCCGCGTCGATCACGGGTTTCGCGTTCAGCCGCTGCTCGCCGTTACCGATCGGCAGCGGGACGTAGATCGCGGGCAGGCCGACGCCGGACACCTCGGTGACCGTGTTCGCGCCCGAGCGGCAGACCACCAGGTCCGCGGCGGCGTACGCCAGGTCCATCCGGTCGACGTAGTTCAGGACGACGTACGGGTAGCGGCCGGTCTGCGGCACCTCGAGGGTGTTCTTCGGGCCGATCGCGTGCAGCACCTGGATGCCGGCCGCCTGCAGGTCCGCGGCGGCGCCGGAGATTGCCTCGTTGATCCGCTGCGCGCCCTGTGACCCACCGGTCACGAACAGCGTCGGCGCGTCCGGGTCGAGGCCGAAGAACTGCCGGGCCTCGGCGCGCAGTGCGGCCCGGTCCAGCGTCGAGATCGCCCGCCGGATCGGCAGGCCGACGTACTCCGCGTGCGGCAGCTCGCTGCCCGGGAACGACGTCTTCACGTGCTGCGTGCAGTAGCGGGCGGCGAACTTGTTGGCGATCCCCGGGACCGCGTTGCCCTCGTGCACGACGATCGGGGTCTTGCGCCGCCAGGCGGCGACGTACGCCGGGGTGGACACGTACCCGCCGAAGCCGACCAGGACGTCGGCCTTCGCGTCCTCCAGGGCCTTCCGGGCGGCACTGACCGAGGCCAGCATCTTGCCGGGGACGGCCAGCAGGGCGGGCGTGGGTTTCCGGGGCAGCGGCACCGGCGGGATCAGCTCGAGGCGGTACCCGGCCTCGGGCACCACCCGGGTCTCCAGGCCGCGCTCGGTCCCGAGGGCCAGGATCTCGATGGTCGGGTCGATCCGGCGCAGGGCGTCGGCGGTGGCGATCAGGGGTGAGGTGTGGCCGGCGCTACCGCCACCGGCCAGAACGATGCTGGGCACAGCTTTCAACGCTCCCGCGGGTTCACTTGTACGACATACGCCGCGAAGGCAACCACCCGAACCGGGGCCGCCTGGTCTCTTTCAGGGCGGCCTGCGCGCCGGGCTCGGCCTTCGCGAAGGACAACAGCATGCCGATCGCGATCAGCGTCGGCAGCAGTGCGGAACCACCGTACGACAAAAGCGGGAGCGGGATACCCACGATGGGTAGCAGTCCGATCACGGCGCCCAGGTTGACCAGGGTCTGCGCCATGATCCAGATGGTGATCCCGGCCGCGGCGTAGCGGACGAACGGCTCGGTGTTGCGGGTCGCGATCCGCACCCCGGCGTACGCCATCGTGAGGAACAGGGCGAGCACGGTCAGCGAGCCGACCAGGCCGAGCTCCTCACCGATCACCGAGAAGATGAAGTCGGTGTGCGCCTCCGGCAGGTTGCTCCACTTCTGCCGGCTGTTGCCGATCCCGACGCCCCACCAGCCGCCGGTGGAGAGCGCGTAGAACGAGTGGTACGCCTGCCAGCCGACCGTGGTCGGGTCCGCGAACGGATCCAGGAACGAGGTGACCCGCTCCATCCGGTACCGCTCCGCGTTCACGAAGTACGTCGCCACCGCGCCGACCACCACGATCGTCGCGACGAACAACCGCGTCGGCGCGCCGACGATCCAGATCATGCCGATCATCACGGCCATCAGGACCAGCGCCGTACCGAGGTCGTGCTGGCCGACCACGAGCGCGATCAGCAGACCGCAGACCGGGACCATCGGGACCAGCAGGTGCTTCCACTGGGTGAGCAGCTTCTCCTTGCGCGCGTACAGGTCCGCGCACCACATCACCATCGCCAGCTTGGCGAACTCACTCGGCTGGATCTGCAGCGGTCCGCCGAGGTTCAGCCAGTTGGTGTTGCCGTTCACGCCGACGCCGAGGCCGGGGATGTAGGTGAGCACCAGGAGGAACATCGAGCCGAGCAGCGCGACGTACGCGAGCATCCGGAAGTGCCGGGGCGTCATCCGCGAGGCGACGTACGCCATCGGGAGGCCGACGCCGACCCAGATCAGCTGCCGGATGAAGATCGTGTAGCTGTTCCCGTTCACCCGCAGCGACAGCACGCTGGACGCCGACAGCACCATCATCAGCCCGAGCACCAGCAACAGGCCGGTCGCCCCGAGCACGATGTGGTACGACGTCAGCGGCCGGTCGAGCACGTCCTTGATGGCCGCGATCCACGGGCGCTCACTTGTCTTGTTCTTCTGGTCCGGCTGGTCAGCGATCGACGTCACGCGATCACCTCCGGATCACTGACCGGGGCGTGGCTGATGGTTCCACGCCGTAGCGAGCAGGTGCTCGGCGCGGTGCATCGGCGCGCGGGAGCGAAGGTCTCGATGCGGAGCATCGTGGCCTTTGCTCACGTGCGGCGAGGTGCCGTGCCGAGCGCCGCGCAGTAGGCGTGGAACCATCAGCCACGCCCCAACGAGCGAACGGCTTCGGCGAAAGCGTCCCCACGGGCCCCGTAATTGGCGAACATGTCCCAGGAGGCGCAGCCGGGCGCGAGCAGCACGGTGTCGCCGGCTTGTGCAAGCTTCGTCGCCTCCCCCACCACGATCTCCATGGCTCCAGTGTCCGTTGCGTCAACCACGATCCTCGGCACATCCGGTGCGTGTCGCTCGAGAGCTTCGGCGATCACGTCCTTGTCCTGCCCGAGCAGTACGACGGCCCGCAGCCGTTCCCGGGCGGCGATCACCAGCTCGTCGAACGTCGCGCCCTTGGCCTGACCGCCGGCGATCCAGACCACGTGCTCGTAGGCGAGCAGCGAGGCCTGCGCGGCGTGCGGGTTGGTCGCCTTCGAGTCGTCGACATAGTTGACCCCGGCAACCTCTGCGACGTGCGCGATCCGGTGCTTGTCCGGCCGGAACCCACGCAGCCCGTCGCGGATCGCGGTCGCCGGTACGCCGAACGCTCGGGCCAGTGCCGCCGCGGCCAGCGCGTTCGCCACGTTGTGCGGCGCGGGCGGCGTGATGTCGGACAGGCTCGCGAGCTCCAGCGCCGACGTCTGCCGCTGCTCGATGAACGCTCGGTCGACCAGCAGATCGTCGACCAGACCGACCATCGACAGGCCCGGCGTACCGAGGGTGAAGCCGATCGCGCGGCAGCCCTCGATCACGTCCGCGTCCATCACCAGCTGCTCGGTCGCCGGGTCGGCCACGTTGTACACGCACGCGACCTGGCAGTTCTCGAAGATCCGGCCCTTGTCCTTGGCGTACGCCTCCAGCGACCCGTGCCAGTCGACGTGGTCCGGCGCGATGTTCAGCACCGCGGCCGCGTGCGCCGACATCGAGTGCGTGTAGTGCAGCTGGTAGCTGGACAGCTCGACCGCGATCACGTCGAACGGCTCGGGGTCCATGACGGCCTCGAGCAGCGGCAGGCCGACGTTGCCCGCGGCAACGGCCCGGTGACCGGCGGCCTCCAGGATCGCGGTCAGCATCTGCACCGTCGTGGTCTTGCCGTTGGTCCCGGTGATGCCCAGCCACGGAGCGGCGTTGGCCGGGTCGCGCAGTCGCCACGCCAGCTCGATCTCGCTCCAGATCGGTACGCCGCGCTCGGCCGCCTGCGCGAGCAGCGGGGCATGCGGCGGTACGCCGGGCGACGTGACGACGACGTCGACCTCTTTCGGGAGTTCCGCCGTACTGCCCGGGCCGAGCGTGATCGTCGCGCCGAGGGTCTCCAGGATCTGCGCCTTCTCGCGCAACCCCTCGTTGTCCCGGTCGTCGAGTACGACGAGCTGCTCGGCACCGGCCTGCAGCAGCGAGTCGGCGCAGGCGTAGCCCGCCGTACCGAACCCGAGCACCACGAACCGGGTGGTGTCCCAGCCATCGGAGGTGCGCGTTTCGAGGCTCATCCGGTGACCCATTCCGCGTAGAAGATCCCGAGTCCGATCACGACGCACAGGCCCTGGATGATCCAGAACCTGATCACCACGTTGACCTGTTCCCAGCCGAGCATCTCGAAGTGGTGATGCAGTGGTGCCATCCGGAACAGGCGTCTGCCGTGGGTGAGTTTGAAGTAGCCGACCTGCAGGATCACCGACGCGGTGATCAGGACGAACAGCCCACCGAGCAGCAGCACCAGCAGTTCGGTGCGGGTCATCACGGCCATCCCGGCCAGCGCGCCACCGAGGGACAGCGAACCGGTGTCACCCATGAAGATCTTCGCCGGCGACGCGTTCCACCACAGGAAGCCGAACAGCGCCCCGGTCAGACAGGCCGCGACCACGGCCAGATCCCGTGGATCTCGTACTTCGTAGCACTTCGCGCCCACGCCGCGCTCGGTGGCGCAGCTCTGGTTGAACTGCCAGATGCAGATCAGCGTGTAGGCACCGAACACCATCATCGACGCGCCCGTGGCCAGACCGTCGAGGCCGTCGGCGAGGTTCACGCCGTTCGACATGCCGGCGATCAGCAGCAGGATCCAGATGATCACCAGGACGGCCGGCAGCTCCAGCCAGCCGATGTCCCGGATGAACGAGATGAACGGCGACGCCGGCCGTTGCCCGCGGTCGTCGGGGAACTGCAGCGCGAGCACCGCGAAGATCACCGCGACCAGCGTCTGGCCGGCCAGTTTCGCCTTGCTCCGCAGGCCGAGGCTGCGCTGCCGGAAGATCTTGATGAAGTCGTCGAGAAACCCGACCGCACCCATCCCGGCGAACAGGAACAGCACCAGCAGCGCCGAGGCGGTCGGCCCGCTCCCGGCGCCGGTGGTCAGCATCGCGAACAGCTTCGCGGTGAAGTACCCGACGATGGTCGCGACGATGAACACGGTGCCGCCCATCGTCGGCGTACCGCGCTTGGTCTTGTGCGACGTCGGGCCGTCGTCACGGATCTCCTGGCCGTACCCGCGCTTGGCGAGCAGCGTGATCGCCCACCGGGTGCCGAGCAGCGTCAGCACCATCGAGACGGCGCCGCCGAACAGGATCGAGATCACTGCTGTGCCTCCACGAGGGCATCTGCGAGGCTGCGGAGTTTGGCGGCCTTCGAGGACTTCACCAGGACGACGTCACCCGCGCGCAGCTCGGCGCGCAGCAACTCCAGCGCCTCACCGATGGTCTCGAGGTACGTGGACTCGTTGCCCCACGAGCCTTCCAGCGAGGCACCGAGGTGCATCGGTTTCGCGCCCGCGCCGACCACCACCAACCGGTTCACGTCCAGCCGGACGGCCAGCCGGCCGATCGCGTCGTGTTCGTCGGCAGAGGTGTCGCCGAGCTCGAGCATCTCGCCGAGCACCGCCCAGGTCCGCGCGCCGCGGGACCGGCCGATCGCGACCAGCGACTTGAGCGCCGCACGGGTCGAGTCCGGGTTCGCGTTGAACGCGTCGTTGATGATCGTGACGCCGTCGGCGCGCTCGGTCAGCTCCATCCGCGCCGCGGACATCAGGGTGGCGGCGTTCAGACCGTCGGCGATCTGCTCCGGAGTGATACCGACGGCCGCCGCGACCGCCGCGGCGGCCAGCGCGTTCGAGACGAAGTGCTCGCCGATCAGCCGCAACTGGACGGCGCCGCTGAAGCCGCCGAGGTGCAGCGTGAACGCCGGCGGGCCCTCGCCGTCGATCTTCACGTCGGTCGCGCGGACGTCGGCCTCCGGCGCCTCACCGAAGGTCAGCACCTTCTGCTCGGTCCGGCTGCGCATCGCGGCGACCCGATGGTCGTCGGCGTTCAGCACCGCGGTGCCTCCTGCGGCCACGGCCTCGATCATCTCGCCCTTGGCGACGGCGATGTTGTCCTGCGACCCGAACTCGCCGATATGCGAGGTGCCCACGTTCAGCACCAGCCCGACGGTCGGCGGCGTGATCCCGGTCAGGTAGGTGATGTCGCCCCGGTGCCGCGCCCCCATCTCGGCGACCAGGTACTTCGTGCTCGCGGTGGCCTGCAGCGCGGTCAGCGGGTGCCCGATCTCGTTGTTGAACGAGCCCTCCGGTACGACGGTCTCGCCGTACGGGCTGATCAACTGGCCGATCAGGTCCTTGGTGCTCGTCTTGCCGGTCGAACCCGTCAGGCCGATAACGACCAGGTCGGGCAGCCGGCCGACGACGAGCCGGGCGAGGTCGCCGAGGGCCCGCTGCGGGTCGTCGACGACGATGCACGGGCTGCCGTCGACCACACGGGTCGTGAGCGACGCCGTGACGCCTGCCGAGGTCGCCGTACCGACGAAGTCGTGGCCGTCGACGCGCTCACCGGGCAGGGCGACGAACAGTCCCCCGGGTCCGGCCGCACGCGAGTCGATGACTACCGCGCCGTCGACGACAGCCGTGGGCTCGACGCCCACCAGCTCACCGCGGACGGCGTCGGCGATCTCGCCGCAACTGACAGGGATCACCGATCTGCCTCCAACAGCTCACGCACAGTTTCGCGGTCGTCGAACGGGTGGATCACACCGCCGACGTCCTGGCCTGTCTCATGACCCTTCCCGAGGACGACGACCGTGTCGCCCGGGCCGGCCAGCTCGATCGCGGTCGCGATCGCCTGCCGACGGTCACCGATCTCGTGCAGGTCCACGTCCGGCACGGCCTGCCGCGCACCTTCCAGCGCCGCGGCCCGGATCGCCGCCGGGTCCTCGCTGCGCGGGTTGTCGTCGGTGACGATCACGACGTCCGCGGCCCGCGCCGCCTCGGCACCCATCGCCGGCCGCTTGCCGCGATCGCGGTCGCCACCGCACCCGACAACCGCGAACAGCCGGCCCTTGGTGGCGCCGCGCGCGGCGCTCAGCGCCAGCGCGATCGCGTCCGGCGTGTGCGCGTAGTCCACGATCACCGCCAGCCCGTCCTCGCGGGTGAACAGCTCCATCCGCCCCGGCACCGTCGCGGTCCGCAGCCCGGCAGCGATCGCCTCGGCCGGTACGTCGAGCTGTCGCAGCATCGCCGTCGCGAGCAGCGCGTTGGCGACGTTGAAGTCACCCGGCAGCCCGATCTCCACGGTCAGCGTCTCGCCCGGCCCCTCGATGTCCAGCACCGTCGTGCCGTGCTCGGACCGGTGCCGGCTCGCGACGGTCCAGTCGGCAGCACCGGTCGTCGACACGGTGACCAGCGGTACGACGGTCTGCGCGGCGAGCCGGCGCCCGTACTCGTCGTCGATCGTCACCACCGCGACATCGCAGCGCTCCGGGGTGAACAGCGAGGCCTTCGCCTGGAAGTAGTCCTCGAACGTCTTGTGGAAGTCCAGATGGTCCTGGGTGAGGTTCAGGAACCCCGCGACCGCGAACCGGGCCCCGTCGACGCGGCCCAGCGCCAGCGCGTGGCTGGAGACCTCCATCGCACACCACGTGACCGCCTGCTCACGCATCACCGCGAACAGCGCCTGCAGATCGGTGGCTTCCGGAGTGGTCCGGACGCTCTTCACCACCTCGTCACCGACCCGCGTCTGGATCGTCCCGATCAGCGCCGAGCGGCCGAGCTGCCGCAGTACCGCGTCGAGCAGGAAGCTGGTGGTGGTCTTGCCGTTGGTTCCGGTCACGCCGAGCAGCCGCAACGCGCTCGTCGGCTCACCGTAGATCCGGGACGCGACCGCGCCGAGCACACTCCGCGGGTTGTCGACGACCAGCACCGGCAGACCGGTCGCCGCGGCCCGCTCGGCGCCGGCCGGGTCGGTCAGTACGGCGACCGCGCCGGACTGCTGGGCTTTCGCGACGAACTCCGCGCCGTGCGTGACCGCACCGGGCAGAGCGGCGTACAGGTCGCCGGGAAGGACAGAACGCGAGTCGAGGGAGACACCGGTCACGGTCGCCGGCGACGGTGCCGGGACGTGTACATGGGCGACGCTCGCGAGGTCGGCGAGGCTCACCGGCACGACGTGCCGTGGCCTGATCGCTGCGACCGCGCCGCCGGCGGCGGTAGGGGTGGACACGGGCCCTGAGGCTACCGCTCCGGGCCCTGTGACTCCTACCTGCCCCTGCGTCACCAGGCTCTGCCTCACCGGCCCGGGTCTGTCCAGGTGAGCGGGATCTCCGGCTGCTTCGCCCCGGACGGCGGGACGACGTACTTCTGCAGCGCGTAGCTCATCACGTCTCGGAACACCGGTCCTCCTTGCAGGCCACCACCGCGAACGCCGTCGCTCGGGTCGTGCAGTACGACGTACGTAACGAACCGTGGGTTGTCGGCCGGCGCGAATCCGGCAAAAGAAGTCGCCCACTTGCCGTACTTACCCGTCTTCGGGTCGACCTGCTGCGCCGTACCGGTCTTGCCCGCCACGAGGTAGCCGTCGATCGCGGCCTGCGGCGCGGTGCCCTTCTTCGCGGTCACCGCCTCCATCATCGTGGTGACCTCCTTGGCGGCCTGCTCGCTCACCACCCGGCGGCCCGGCGCGACCTGGTTCGGCGTCACGGTGCCGTTCGCGTCGACGTAGTTGCGGACCAGCTTCGGCGGCATGTACACGCCACCGTTCGCGACCGCGTTCACCGCCGCGGTCTCCTGGACGGCGTTCACCGACAGTCCCTGGCCGAACGCGACGTTCGAGCGGGTCAGCTCCGGCCACTCGTCACCCGGCGTCAGCAGGCCCTTGGTCTCGCCCGGGAAGTTCAGGCCGGTCGGCTCCCCGAACCCGAAGTCGTGCAGGTACTTCACGAACTGCGCGATCGGCATCTGCTGCGCGGCCAGGATCGTGCCGACGTTCGACGACTTCGCGATCACCCCGGAGATGGTCAGGTTCATCGTGTCGTGCGACCAGTGGTCCTTGATGATCCGGCGCTGGACGTCGATGCTGCCCGGCACCTTCAGCTTGGTGCCGAGATTGATCTTCCCGGCGTCGGCGAGCGCGGCCATCGTGACCACCTTCTGCACACTGCCCGGCTCGTAGCTGCGCTCCAGCGCGGGGTTGTTCAGGTCCGCGGAAGTGAACTTCTTGTTCGGGTCGAAGCTCGGGTAGTTGGCCATCGCCATCAGCTCGCCGGACTTCGTGTCCATCACGATCACCGTGCCCGAGCTGGCCTTGTACTCCTTCACCGCCTGCTCGATCCGCTTCTCCGCGAAGAACTGCAGGTCGGTGTCCAGGGTCAGCTGCACGCCGACGCCGGGCTTCGGCTCCACGACCGTGTGGTTCGCGTTCGGGATCTTGTTGCCCTTGGCATCGACCTCGTACATCGCGCTGCCGTCCTTGCCGGACAGCTTGCTGTTCAGTCCGTACTCGAGACCGGACAGCGCCTTGCCGTCGCCGCTGGTGACGCCCACCACCGACGCGGCGATGCTGCCGTTCGGGTGGCTGCGGATCGGGTCTTCCTCGGTGTACAGCCCGGTCAGCAGGGGCGCCTGCTGCTCCGTCGGCTTGCCCTTGTTCTGCTCGGCGATCGGGACGTTCGCGGCCTTCATCTCGTTCTGGATCGCGGTCCAGGCCGTCGGGCTGACCTTGCGGGCGACGTACGCGAACCGGCCGGGACCGCTCATCGAGGCGATCAGTTTCGCGGTCGTCGTACCGGGGAGCTTTGGTGCCAGGATCGCGGCGAGCTGCTGCGCCACCGGCTTGGTCTGCTTCGGGTCCGCGGTGATCGCGACCGCGTCCTCGGTGACCGCCAGCTCGACGCCGTTGCGGTCCTCGATGGTGCCGCGGGACGCGTGCAGGGTGTACGTCCGGGCGTTCTCCTTGGTCGCCGCCTGGGCGTAGCTGTCCGGGTCCACGCCCTGGAGCAGCACGAGGCGGCCGGCGAACAGTGACAGGACGAACGCCATCACGCCGAAGGTCATCCGCAGCCGCAGCGCCGGACGCCCCAACCGCAGCATCCGCGGCGGCTTGCGCACCTTCCGCTTCTTGGGCCGAGGAGCCGGCCGATTCTGCGGCGGCCGCTTCGCGGACCCCTTCTTCACGGCCGCCTTCTTCAGGGCCGCCTTCTTCGCCGGCCCCTTCCGCCCGCTACCGGTTCCGACGGCGCGAGCGCCGCCGCTACGACCACTGCCCCCTGCACCGCGAGCGCTCCCGCTCCGAGCGCTCCCGCTTCCCGTGCCGCGGGGGGTCCCACTGCCGGTGCTGCGAGCCGTGCCGCCGGTTGCGCGGGTACGGCCGCCGGACTCTGCCCTCGGCGCCCGCTGGTCTCCCGCGCGACCGCGAGCCTCGTCCACCCGCCGCTGACCCGCACGCTTCTCACCCGCGCGAGCCCGGTCGTTGTCCGCGCGCTTGTCGCCGGTACGGGCGCGGCTCTCGTCGGATCGCTTGCGCGGCGCTGGCGTGCTGCCGTTCGCCCGGTCCTGCGACCCCGGACGGCGGGCAGTGCCGTTCTCCTCCTGCGCCTTGCGGAGCAGCCGGTCCCGGGTCGACTCGGCGCGTTGCGGGGTGTTGCGGGCACTGTCCGTAGTGGACGGACGACGGGGCTGAGCCTTGCGCGGCGGCGGGTTCCCCCGGCCAGATCCGGTGCCACGATCGCGTGGCGGCTCGTTTCCCCGTCGGTCCGTCATCCGATCATCCCCGTGTGGTCGTGGCGGGCGGCTTCGTCGTCGTGGCCGGCGGCTTCGTCGTCCCGGCCGTTGGCTTCGTCGTACCCGCCGTCGGCTTCGTAGTGCCTGCGTTCGGCTTCGTGGTGCCGGTCGTCGGCTTCGTGGTCGTCGCCGGCGGTTTCACGGTGCCGGTGGTCGGCTTCACCACCGGTGGCTTGACCACCGCGGGCGGCTTGGCGGTCGCGGTCCCGGTCGGCGTCCCCGGCCCGAACATCGCCGTACCGGCTCCGGCCTTGCCCTCTGCCGGTACGCCGAGCACGCGCCCGTCGGACAGCCGCAGGAACACCGGGTTCGGGTTCGGCACCATGCCCATCCGCAGCGCGCGGTCGGACAGGTTCTGCGGCGACTCCAGCGTGCGGACCTGCTTCTCCAGCTGCTCCTGCTGGTCGCGCAGCTGATCGGCCTGGCTGCTCAGCTTGGTGATCGCGAACGTCCCGCTCTGCAGCTCCGTGTTCAGCAGCAGCAGGCCGACGAGTCCGGCAGCCAGCAGCGACACCACGAAGATGACGAACGGCATCCGCGGCGGCCGGAACGGCGCGCCGTAGACCACCCGCAGCCGGGGCTCCGCCTTCTTGGCGGTCTTGGTGGTGACCGGCGTGACCCGCGCTTTCTGCGGGCTGAAGACAGTACTCATCAGGCCACCAGTCCTTTCTCCCGGATCCGTTCGGCCGCGCGGACCCGGGCTGAGGCGGCTCGCGGGTTCGCCGCGATCTCGTCCTCGGTCGGTCGCTCGGCCCCGCGGGTCAACAGCTTCAGGTACGGTTCGTGCCCCGCCGGGATGACCGGCAGGTCGTCGGGTACGTCGGTCTTCGTGGCGGCCGCGAACACCTGCTTGGTGATCCGGTCCTCGAGCGAGTGGTAGCTCATCACCACGATCCGGCCGTGCAACGCCAGCGCACCGAGGGCGGCCGGCAGCGCGCGACGCAGTACCTCGAGCTCGCCGTTCACCTCGATCCGGAGCGCCTGGAAGGTGCGCTTCGCCGGGTGTCCCCCGGTCCTCCGGGCCGCCTGCGGGATCGCGTTCCGGACCAGTTCGCTCAGCCGTGCGCTGTTCGTGAACGGTTCGATCTCGCGCTCGCGGACGATCCGGTCGGCGATCCGGCGGGCGAACTTCTCCTCGCCGTACTGGAACAGGATCCGGGCCAGGTCGGCCGCGCTGTAGGTGTTCACGATGTCCGCGGCCGTGGTCGGTCCGGTCGAGTCCATCCGCATGTCCAGCGGCGCGTCCTGGGAATAGGCGAAACCACGCTCGGCCTCGTCCAGCTGCATCGAGGAGACGCCCAGGTCGAACAGGATCCCGTCGATCGCCGGTACGCCGAGGTCCGCGAGCGCCCGCGGCAGCTCGTCGTACACCGCGTGCACGAGCGTCAGCCGGTCCGCGTACGGCGCCAGCCGCTCGCCGGCCAGCCGCAGTGCGGCCGGGTCGCGGTCGAAGCCGATCAGCCGGATCTCGGGGAACTGCCGGAGGAACGCCTCGGAATGACCGCCGAGGCCGAGGGTGGCGTCGACGAGGACGGCACCGGGACGCGCGAGCGCCGGTGCCAGCAGCGCGACCACGCGCTCCAGCATCACCGGCACATGCCGATCCGCAGCGTCCATCTCGACCCTTCCCGTCGCCGCGGGAGGCGACCCTGCCCCCGCAGGTCTTGTGTGTGCTGTCCCGGCGTCGCGGTGCCTGGACAGGTGGTACGTGAACGGGTGCGGATCTTCAGACAGCACCGTCCGGTCAGATCGCGGGTACGCCTTCCGGGGAAGTACCTGCCGGTCTTGGCGCCGGGGAAGTGACGCCAACACTCCAGGTCGGAAGTCGGACCCGTGATCTCACCGGACGGTTCGGTGTGTTCGGCCCTCGCACACTGTTCAGCTGGTTGCTCAGAAGATGCCTGGCAGTACTTCCTCGGAGAGGTCGGCGAACGCCTGCTCCTGCTCCGCGGAGTACCGGTTCCAGTTCTCCGTGTTCCAGATCTCCACCCGATTCATCGCCCCGATGACGACGCAGTCGCGATTCAGTGATGCGTAATCGCGCAGCATCGGCGGGATGGTGACCCTGCCCTGCTTGTCCGGCATCTCGTTGGAGGCACCGGCGAACAACATCCGTAGGTAGTCCCGCGCACCCTTGTTGGTGATCGGAGCCTGCTTCAACTGCTCGGTCAGCTGGACGAACTCACGCTCCGGCCACACGGACAGCGATCGTTCCTGTCCACGCGTGATCACCAGACCGTCGGCCAGCTCGTCCCGGAACTTCGCCGGAAGAAACAGTCGCCCCTTGTCGTCGAGCTTGGGGAAGTGCGTTCCGAGGAACACGCTCCACCTCCCCGTTGCGGACCTTCCGACTCAGGCGAGTGATTCCACCACTTCAGTTCCACTGCGCTCCACCTTACTCCACTTTCCACCACCGTCAACCAACTTCCGCCCCATTACGCCCCCGCGCCGCCTGAATCCGCCGCTCGATTCCTGCGTGTCGCTGCCGGCTCAACCGTCGGCGTACGGCGCCTGCGGAGCGTGCCGTCAGCGCTGTGGAGCGTGGTGGAGCGCACTGGTGGTGCGAAGTGGAGGACGCTGTGGAGCAAAAGGGAGGAAGGGGTGGAGGAAAGTGGAGGAGCCCGCGACCCGATCGGTGAACCTTTGTCTTGGTTCGACCGTGAACCAGGCAGGCGTTTGGAGCGTCGTACGCCCCGCGCACGCCTTTGGCCACCCGTACGCTTGGAGGGACGACTTACCGACCCCGCCGTGAGGGCGTGCGCCGATGGACATCGAATCGCCAGGTAACGAAACTCCCGCCGCTCTAGGTCCGACCCCTACAGCGGGTGACAATGTGGCGGCAGTCAACGAATGGGGAGGACTCAGAGTGAGCACCACCGCGACCAGCTCGCCGCTGGCAGGGGCCGGGGACTTCGACGAGCTGTCCGAGGTGGCGGGCCGGGTCCGCCGCGCCATGGAGCAGGTGATCGAGGGGAAGAGCGACGTTGTCGAGGTCGCCGTCACCGTGCTGCTGGCCGAGGGCCACCTGTTGATCGAGGACGTTCCGGGCGTCGGGAAGACGATGCTGGCCAAGGCGCTGGCGAAGTCGATCGACTGCAGCGTGCGACGGATCCAGTTCACGCCGGACCTGCTGCCGTCGGACATCACCGGCGTCTCGGTCTTCAACCAGGAGATCCGCGACTTCGAGTTCAAGCCCGGCGCGGTGTTCGCGAACATCGTCGTCGGGGACGAGATCAACCGGGCCTCGCCGAAGACCCAGGCCGCGCTGCTGGAGTCGATGGAGGAGCGACAGGTCACCGTCGACACCACGACGTACCAGCTCGAAGCGCCGTTCATGGTGATCGCGACGCAGAACCCGATCGAAATGGAAGGCACCTATCCGCTCCCCGAGGCGCAGCGCGACCGGTTCATGGCCCGGGTCTCGATGGGCTACCCGGAACCGGCCGCCGAGCTGCGGATGCTGGACGGGCACGCGGCCGACGACCCGCTGCTGACCCTGCAGCCGGTGACCGACGGGCAGCAGATCCTCCGCCTGGTGAAGACCGTGCAGTCCGTGCACGTGTCGGAGTCGGTGAAGGAGTACGCCGTCGCTCTGGTCGGTGCGACGCGGCGTTCGCAGGAGCTGCGCCTCGGCGCCAGCCCGCGCTCCACGCTGCACCTGATCCGTGCGGCCCGCGCGGCCGCGGCACTCGACTCCCGGGAGTTCGTGCTGCCGGACGACATCCAGGAGCTCGCGGTTCCGGTGCTCGCGCACCGCGTACTGCCGGCGGCTGAGGCGCATCTCGGTGGGCGCGGTGCAGCCGACATCATCTCCGGGCTGGTGTCCAACGTGGCCCTCCCCCGCACGCGTCGGGACTGAGCCATGCGGCACGCACTGCGCGGACTGACCACCAGGGGGCGGGCGTTCGTCGCGGCCGGTCTGACGGCTTCGCTGTGTGCACTGTTGCTCGGCCAGAAGGACCTGCTGCGGGTCGGCATCCTGCTGGCCGCGCTGCCGGTCGTGGCGGCCCTCGTCGTCGGCCGGACCAGGCTGCGTCTGCAGGTACGCCGTAGCCTCGCGCCGGACCAGGTCCCGGTCGGGACCCAGTCGACGGTCGAGCTGACCCTGAGCAACCAGGGCCGGATGCCCGCGGGGTTGCTGCTGCTCGAGGACCGCATTCCTTATGTATTAGGGCACCGGCCACGGTTCGTCGTCGACCGGGTCAGCCCGAACTGGCGCCGTACCGTCACCTATCCGGTGAAGAGCGACGTCCGGGGGCTGTTCCAGGTCGGGCCGTTGATGCTGACCGTCGCCGACCCGTTCGGGTTGGTGGAGACCAGCCGGACGTTCACGCGGAGCCAGCATCTGCTGGTCACACCCCGGGTCTTCAAGCTGCCGGAGATCCGGCTGGGTGCGGACCGGGCCGGCTCGGGCGAGAACCGGCCGCGGGCGATCGCGGCGGCCGGCGAGGAGGACGCGACGGTCCGCGAGTACCGCGACGGCGACGACCTGCGCCGGGTGCACTGGCGGTCGACGGCACGCCGCGGCGAGCTGATGGTGCGCCGCGAGGAGCAGCCCTGGCAGAGCCGCTGCGCGCTGTTCCTGGACGCGCGGACGATCTCGCACCACGGGCACGGGCCGTCGTCGAGCCTGGAGTGGGCGGTCAGCGCGATCGCCTCGATCGGCATCGACCGGGTACGCCGCGGCTACGTCACCACGATGCTCGGTGGGCCGACCACGCTGTCGGCGATCACCCATCGCTCGTCCACGGCGGTGCACCAGCCACTGACCCAGCAGCAGTTGCTGACCGAGTGCGCGACCGTCGAGGAGCACAAGTACGCCGAGATCGGTCCGCTGCTGACCGTCGACCGGCACGCGCAGGAGCCGAGTCTGGTGATCGCGGTGGTCGGTGCGTGCGGCTCCGACGACGTCACGGCGCTCAACCGGTGGCGGACCAGCCAGGCGACCGGAGTCGCGCTGCTGCTGGACGCCGCGAGCTGGGCGGTCGGCGTCGAGGCAACCGAGAAGGCCGCGCGCCTTTCCGCAGCCACGGACGCCACTGAGAACGAACTCCTCCGCAACGGCTGGCGCGTAGCCAGAGTCCGCCGCGGTGACCATCTACCAACTGTCTGGTCCACCCTCGGCCTACGAAGCGGACGGATCGCATGACCGGTCACGCCAGGATTTCCATCGCCGCTTGGGGAGCGACCGTGCTCGGGTCGCTCGTCCTGACGCCGGTGTTCTCCGGGCCGTTCCTGTTCATCAGCGCGTTCCTGTGCGCGCTGATGACGGGCATCGGGGTCCTGTTGCAGAACCTGCGCACCCCGCGGATCGTCGTACCGATCGTCCAGCTGCTGGTGCTGGTCGAGTTGCTGTCGCTGTTCTTCCTGCACGGGACGATGAAGTTCGGGCTGTTCCCGGTGAAGGCGACCGCGATCGAGTTCAACGCACAGATGGTCGACGCGATGGACTCCATCAATCGATTCAGTGCGCCGCTGCCGCAGGATTCGCATCTGACGCTGTTCGCGGTGTCGGTGATCACCGCCACCGGGTTCCTGATCCACGTCATCGCCGTACAGCTGCGGCAGGCCGCCTGGTCGGGGCTGCTGCTCCTGATCATGTACACGGTGCCGGCCGCGACCGTGCACGGCGGGCTGCCCGCGTTGCTGTTCATCCCGCCCGCGGTCGGCTACATCGTGCTGCTGTCCGCCGAGGGCCGAAGCCGGCTGAGCCGCTGGGGCCGCCGGATCTCCGGCGTCTCGCACCTCGACGCGGCCGAGCCCGTCGAGGCGTCGGCGCTCGGACAGGCCGGGCGCCGAATCGGGCTGAGCGTGGTCGCGATCGCCGCGCTGCTGCCCGCGTTGCTGCCCGCGCTGCCGGAAGGTGTCATCGGCAACGGTCTGGCCGGCGGCAACGGCAACGGCAACGGACTCGGCGCCTCGATCTCGTCGACCGACCCGATGCTCGACATGGGCAAGAACCTGAAGCGCGGCGCCAACGACATCGCCCTCACGTACAAGGGCGGGCCGGCCGGCGGCAGCTACCTGCGACTGACCGCGCTCGACCTGTTCGACGGCAACACCTGGCGGATCGCGCCGCGGTCCGCCGGCCACAAGATCACCGGCGACCTGACGCCGCCACCCGGCTACACCGGCGACCTCTCGAAGGTTCCGCAGAGCACGATGGAGATCAGCGTCACCAGGGACTTCCAGTCGCAGTTCGCCCCGGTCCCCTACCCGGTGCACGCGATCTCCCTGAAGCGCGAGTGGCAGTACGACGCCGGCGCGCTGGACGTGGTCTCGACGAACGGCTCGATCGTCGCCGGCAAGAAGTACAAGGTCACGTCGTACGATCTGCAGCCGACGCCGGAGCAGCTGCACGACTCGATCACCACCGGCGGACCGGATCAGTACACGCTGGTCGTGCCACGGCAGACGCCGACCGACATCAAGCAGAAGACGTACGAGATCACCGCCGCCGCGGCGGACAACAAGTTCGAGGCGGCCGTACTGATCCAGAACTGGTTCCGCAGCACCGGCGGCTTCACCTACAGCACCGAGAACGCCAAGGGCAGCGGGATGGCCGCGCTCCAGGACTTCCTGCTGAGGAACAAGACCGGGTACTGCGAGCAGTTCGCCACCGGGATGGCCCTGATGGCCCGGATCATCGGGATCCCGTCCCGGGTCGGCATCGGGTTCCTGCCCGGACAGGCCGGCAAGGACGGCGAGTTCACGGTCCGGATGCACGACATGCACGCCTGGCCAGAGCTGTACTTCCAGGGCATCGGCTGGGTGCGGTTCGAGCCGACGCCGTCCGCCCGGGTCGCGAGCACGCCGAACTGGACCGTCGCCGCCGGCCCGGACCCGACCAGCCCGACCACCGCGCCGACGGCCGTGGCGACCACTCCGGGCAGCCAGCAGACCCCGGGCATCGACAAGCCCCGGCACGACCCCAACCTCCCGGACTCGAGCGGTGCCCCGGTCGTTGCACCGGGCAACTGGTTCACCAGGGGTGGCGGACAGGCGATCGCCGGTACGTTCGCCGTACTGCTGGTGCTGTGCATCCCGTGGCTGATCCGGACACTGACCCGGCGGAAACGGTTCATGCGGCCGCCGGGGCGGGAAGCGGCCGAGGGGCTGTGGGCGGAGGTCCGGGACACCTCGCGGGACCTGGGGCTCGACTGGTCCGACATCTCGACACCGCGGCAGACCGGTCAGTGGCTGATGACGAAGCTCCCCGAGGAGACGCATCCCGCTGCCCGCCGCCTGGCCCGCGGCATCGAGGCCCTGCGGTACGCCGGTGACGCCGATCCCGAACTGGACCTGCGCGACGACGCGGCCGCCGTACGTGCGGCTTTGTGGTCGCGGGCAGCGGCGCGGCGACGCTGGCGGGCACGGCTGTTGCCGCCGTCGTGGCGCTGGTACCTGAGCCGCGGCACCACTGAGGCCTCCGACCTGCTCGATGAGTTCGACCTGCTGCTGGCGCGGCTCCGCTCCGGCATCCTGCCGAAGCGCCGGCACGCCAACTGAGTACACAAACGACCACACCCGTCCCACCAGGGCACGGGTGTGGTCGAAGTCTCAGGCTGCGCTCAGACGGGTTAGAGATCCTCGTCGCGGCGACGGCGCCAGCGGTCTTCCATCCGCTCCATGAAGGAGCCGGACGAATCGTGCTTGGTCCGGTGCCGCTTGGTCGGCGGCGGCGGGGGGATGTCGTCGGCCTCCCCCGCGTTGCTGATCCGCTTCATGCTCAGCGCCGCGATGTACAGGCACGCAACCATCATCACGAAGCCGATGACTCCGATGATGGTGTTCGGGATGATCGCACCGGTCATCAGCACCGCGATGCCCAGCACGAATCCAACGCCGGCAAGCACTGCCCGCCGCTTGTAGTACAAGCGCACATTGGTCCCACGCATGGCGGAAACGAACTTCGGGTCTTCCGCAGCAAGGGCACGTTCGAGCTGCTCGAACTGGCGCTGCTCTTCTTCCGAGAGGGGCACCGTCGATCCCTCCATGATGAGCGCGATCTCGATAGGCCGCCTTCAGTCTAGGCCGCGCTTGGCCGACACGAAACCCTGACCGGCTGTCCAGCGCGTCACGGTCCGGCAACTGCCCCCGGAGGGCAGGTCCCAAACCGGTGTCTGTCGGCGTGTCGCTCACCGTCAGTTCGCAGCGTTCGCACCTCCCTCGTGGGCGCGTAGCTCAGCCGTCACCCTCCGTCAGGTACGTCGGGGACGGCGGCGCCCCTCAGCGCGTCGCAAGGATGTGCAGCTGCGTCGCCAGCGCACGGAAAGCAGGGTGCTGACTGGCCGCGCGTTCCAGCTCGGCCAGCGACTCCGCGGCGCCTGGCTCGGAGTCCACGAACGCGGACGGCACCAGGTCGGCGAACGTCCGTACGCCGTGCACGGTGTGCACCATGAACCCGGCATCGGCCAGCTGCGCGGTGATCCCGGCCTCGTCGAACCGCCGCGGCATCGGGTCGGTCGCACCCCACCGGCCGTCCGGGTCCTGCAGCGCGATCCGCGCCTCGGCCAGGTGACCGGCCAGCGCCCGCGCCAGCACCACCGCGTTGCGCTGGGCAACCAGGAGGCTCAGTACGCCGCCTTCGCGCAGTACCGAGGCCATCGCCTGCAGTGCCTGCACCGGGTCGTCGACGACCTCGAGAACCCCGTGGCACAGTACGGCGTCCGCGCTCGACTCCCCCGCCAGCCCGGGAAGCTCGCCGGCATCACCCTGGACACCGCGGACCAGCTCACTCACGCCTTCGTCGCGGGCCCGGCGCTCCAGGGAGGCGAGTGCGTCCGGGCTCGGGTCGACCACGGTCACCCGGTGCCCTTCGACCGCGAGCGGAACCGCGAACCCGCCGGTCCCACCGCCGAGGTCGACGATGTCCAGCCCGGCACCCGGATCGGTCCGGCCGCGTCCCGCCAGCGCAACGCGCAGCGCCTCTCCCACCAACGCGGTCCGCACGCTCCGCCGTCGCCGATCCACCATCAACCCTCCTGCCGATCCAGCATCACCGCCCCACCGCGCCACACCCTACTTCCACTCCCACCCCGCCCCGCTCATTGCATCCGATCGGCCGCTCCGGCGGAGCCCGTTAGCGGACCATAAGCGCCTGACAGTTCCTGGGGTCTGTCGCCGACGAGGCGAGCGCGTCACCGTGGGAGGTGAGGGGAGAGCCGATCACCAGGGAGGGGATCATGGCCATCTTCAGCAAGTCCTTCACCGAGCCGGACGAGCAACGCCGGCCGGACAAAGCGAGCGTCGACGTCGTCAAGCTGCCGGGGGCCAGCGTCGCGCGGATCACTTTCCAACCCGGCTGGCGCTGGTCGGAGTCCATCCGTCCCGTCGTCGGAGGTGACACCTGTCAGCTCCGCCATGTCGGGACACTGCTCTCCGGAGAGATGGAGGTTGTCCACGACGACGGCACCAAGGCACGTCTCGTGGCGGGTACCGCCTACGTCATCGAACCAGGGCACGATGCCTGGGTCGTCGGTGAGGAGCCAGTGATCGGTCTGGAATTCGAGTCGACCGCGGCGGAGACGTACGCCAAGGCCTGATCCGAGCGCCAGCCTGCGCCGCCACCCGGCGGACGTGCGGTCGGTCAGGACGGGGTGCGGGCGACGACGTACAGGCGGCGGGTGGTTTCGGCGCGGGTGGTGATCGGGCCGCGCAGGTACCACTCGACGTCGGTGAGCCCGGCCGCATCGACGGCGGCGACAACCTGGTTCGGGTCGTAGAGCACGTAGTCCAGGCTCACCTCATGCCCGAGAAGTTCCTCGACGTGCCGCACCTCCGCCCCGGCGTGAAGCGCGAGGACCAGCCACCCACCGGGGTCGAGCGGCCGGGTCAGCGCCCCGATCGCCTCGGGAAGCTCGGACGCCGCCAAATGGATGAGCGAGTACCACCCGAGAACCGCCGCCCAGCCCGAGCTGGCGGGCGGCCGACCGAGCCGACGCAGGTCCCCGACCTCGAAGCTGTGCTCTGGAAACCGCCGGCGCGCCTCGGCGACCATCTCGGGCGACAAGTCGATGCCAGTGGCATCGGCACCACCCTCAGCCAGATACGCCGTGATGTGGCCAGGCCCCGAGCCGACCTCCACCACCGGGCGGCCGTTGGCGTGGGCAATCACCCGGTCGAGCAACCAACGTTCGAATGGCAGCCCGTCGAGCTCGTCAAGCAGCTCATCCGCGTACGTCGTCGCAACCGCGTCGTACGCCGCCCGCACCCGCGCGTCACGTGCTTCGACGCCGTCGGAGATCACCGTGTCGCGATCGACGGCCTCGACGGCGACGACCGCCTCCTCGTCGGGCACCGGGCCGAGGAGGTGGATCCAGCGGCGGTCGTGCTGGCCGGCGCGACGTTCGAGCTCACGAACCAGCGGCTCGGGACGGGCGGCCATCCGGCGCAGGCAGTCCTCGACGTCGGTCCGCTCGTCGAACTTGTGCAGCCGCTCGGTCCGCGTCCGCAGTTCGCCGGGAGCCTGCGCGCCACGGAGCAGCAGCACGGTGATGAGCGCCCGCTCGTCCTCCTCGAGACCGAGCTTCTCGTCGAGGATCTGGTGGTACTTCAACGTCCGTCGGCCAGTGTCGACCCAGACGATCCGCAGCAGGTCCCGATCGCGCAGCGACCGGGACACCCGCTCGACGGTCCCCTGGTCGTAGTCGACGACCGGCTCCCGATTGCTCGTCTGGTTGCAGGCGGTCCGCAACGCGTTGGCCGTCAACGGGTACGACGCCGGCACCGTCGACTGCTTCTCCAGCAAGCTCCCGAGGACCCGCTGGTCCTCGGCATCCAGAACAGGGAGATCGCTCACCCGTCCGACCTTAAGGGCTCACCCGGCCGACGTGAGCAAAAGCCCCGGCTGCTACTCAGGACACTAGGTCCGGTCAGCCGGGCTGGTAGGTCTCCGGGAGCGTCAGTGGCTCGAACGCGGTGCCGTTGCAGGACGGGCAGAGCGCGTCGTCGACCAGGCCGGAGCCCGAGCAGCGCGTGCACAGTCCGTCGTGCCAGGCCTCGCCGGACAGGGAGTGGTGAGGACGTGGGTAGTGGGTGTCCGGTAGGTAGCACTCGGCGCCGGTGAGGGCGTGCACACGAGCACACAGGTCCTTGCCGAGCCCTCTCGATGGTTCGCTCACGGTCGGGATCTCCTCAGTGCTGGTGTTTCACTTTCACTGCTGGTGATTCAGCTGGCTTGCATCCACGGTTGCGTCAGGACGGACTGCGGGTCGGTGGTGGCGGTGAGCACCGGGCTGGTGGACAGCCGCAGGCTCGCCTCCACCTGGTTGTAGAACGTATCGACGGCGCGGATCAGGTCGTCCGCCTCGCGGGTGGTGACGGCGCGCTCCAGGCCGGCTTCGGCCGCGGCACGCTGCCCGGCGCCGGCGGCGAAGAACGTCGCCCACTCGCCGAACTCCGGCGCAACCTCGGACAGCAACACCCAGGCGTTGCGCTGCACCCGACGACGGCTGCTCGAGCGGACCGGGCGAGCCCGGACCGCGAGCACCGCGGCCGCGACCCGGAGCGCCGCGACATGCGCGCTCGAGTAGCGGATCAGGTGGTCGCTCGTCTCCGTCGCCTCGGCCAGGGCGGCGCGGGCACGGGACAGCTCGCGGCTGGCCGCGCCGGCCGCGGCCGGCGATACCGGTGAAACAGTCATCGGTCGGTCACCCTCTCCAGTTGCCAGCGACCCGAGTCCGGGTCGTGGGCCAGATCGAACAGCTCCTGGCGGCCGTGCCGGCCGCAGCCTGCTTCCACCCGGAACACCGCGCGCTCCGGCCCCCATTCCGCGTCCAGTACCCCGACCGCCGCCGGGCTCGCACCCGCAGCTACGTGGCCGACCGGCACTGAGGCCGACACCGAGGCAGCGGAGGGAAGCGTGGCAGCGGCGAGAGAACGGGGGGTCGTCGCCGCTGCCACGCCGGCTGGGTGGTTCCGGACCGGGCGGTTCGTGCCGCGCGCTGCCGAGCAGGCCTCGGCCACCGTCGCCGCGTCGATCCGCGCCAGGGTCTCTGCCGACTGCCCGCGGTGGTGCGCGCGGGCGTCGTACGTCAGGCCGGTGCCGATGATGCCGCGCTCCCACCAGACCGCGGTCTCGGTCCACTGCGACCGCACCGCGCAGACCCGCCAGAGGCGGCCGCGCCAGAGGAACTGATCAGGGGTCTCGAGACCGTCCACGGACACCGAGTGCACCTCGACGGCGTCGTCGAACTCCCACATGCTCCATCGCCTCCTGTGAACGAACTTCCCCGGGTCGGCAGCCCGGCGGGTGAGCCCGGGGCGGGGGTCGAGGACCACCCCGGTGCCCGGCCCGCCGGGACCACCGGATTCCGATGCGGCCGCAACTCCGCACCGGAGCCGTCCAGCTGTCCGACCCGCCTCGGCCCGGCCTCCCGACGAAACCGGACCCGAGGTAATCGAACATCTGTTCGAACACTGGAAGCGTAGCGTCGCCCGCCGACAATCGTCAACGGCCGGACGGCCCGGCGTGGCGGGCTCCCGAGACGCTCTGTCCTTCTGCATGTCACTGATCGTTCCGGACGCCACCGACAATTTCCGGAGCGTGGAACCCGGGTGACCCGGATCGACCGGCCCGCATAGGCTGCGGAGGGTGAGCAGTCATCCCAATGTGCAGAAGGTCGCCGCCGCGCTGCGGGCGGCGGGAGCCACCGGCGAGATCGTGATCCTGGACGAGGCGGTGCCGACCGCGGCGGCCGCGGCGGCGGAGCTCGGGTGCGAGGTCGGCGCCATCGCGAACAGCCTGATCTTCGACGGCGACGGGGCGCCGGTCCTGATCCTCACCTCGGGCGCGCACCGCGTCGACACCGCGAAGGTCGCGGCCGGGCTCGGGATCGGCAAGCTGAAGCGCGCCACCCCCGAGTTCGTGAAGGAGCACACCGGTCAGTCGATCGGCGGCGTCGCTCCGGTCGGGCACCCGGGCCCGGTGCCGACGTACGTCGACACCGCCCTCGAGCAGTACGACGTGATCTGGGCCGCGGCCGGGATCCCGCACTCGGTGTTCCCCACAACGTACGACGAGCTCCTGAAGCTCACCAACGGCACCACGATCACGGTCAACTGAGTCGTCAACTGAGCCGTCAGCCGAGGACGGCGGGAATCGCGGAGCGCACGAAGCGCCGGGTCAGCCCGGCGCGCGTGTGCCGCCACCACATCCCGGTACGGACCTCGTCGGGCCCGTAGCGGCGCCGCCGGATGTCCTCGACGACGTCGGCGGGAGCGCCGAGGTACGGCAGCACGTCGAAGGCGGCGCGCTTGGTGATCAGGTCACCGGTCGCCAGCGTGACGTGCGCGCGGGCGATCGTGAGCAGGCTGAGGTCGACCCAGATGTCGTCGTACCAATGGCCGCGCTTCTGGGTGACGGGCAGCCAGAAGTCGCGCAGGTCACGGCGGACGAAGTCGAACAGTTCCTCGTCGGTCACTTCCGGCAGCAGCTCGGCGGGCATCGGCCCGAAGAGCGTCCGGTTGCCGATGGCAAGCTCTCGCCGTGTCACCGGAGTCACCGGCCGGTCGAAGTACCGCTCCTGTGCGAACGTCGGATGCCGCAGCGTCAGATCGTCCAACTGATCCACTGCCATGTAGGAGCAGTGCAGCTTGGTGGCGAGTGGGTACTCGCGGATCAGTCGCCGGTGCATGTCCTCGGCGGCGGGCGGCGGTGGCGACGAAACCACGACGATCGTGTCGAGGTCACTCCGGCCGACCTGGTAGTCCCCCAATGCCAGCGAGCCGTGCAGCCAGACGGCCTTCACGTCGGCGATTTCACGCACTGACGTGACAAAGCCGTCCAGCAAAGGCTGGACGGCTTCGTCGATCACGACAGACAGGTTAGACGGCTGGGCGAACGTCCACGTCGGCGGCCCGTACGTAGGCCATCCGGTGGCCGAACCAGATCTGGTAGTACTTGTCCTTCCCGAGCACCTGGACGTGGTCCGCCGGCGCCTGACCGTCGAACGTCACGGCCCGGTAGTAGTCGGTCTCGATGTTCAGGTCACCGACCGGGTAGGCCTGTCCCGCGCCGATCGTGTACTGCAGCGGCGTCACCGCCTGGTACGGGATCCCCGTCGGGTACGCCGGCTGCTCGGGGTACGCACGCCCGTACACCGGCACCGAAGTGAGCCCCGCCTTCGGCTTCACGACCAGACCGGGCTTGGCGAACGCGTCCGGAGCCGACGCCGGGCTCTTGAACCAGCCCTTGGCGCCCAGGTACCAGACCGCAACCCAGTCGCCCTGGCGCTCGGCCACGACGTACTGCGAACCCGCTGCGGCCCGGGAGCCCATGTCGGAGACCTCAGTGGTGCCGTTGGACCCGTCCGGGTGCAGACCAAGGTCCTTGACCAGCGGTGCGTTGTCGTCCGGCGCCTGACGCAGGTACACGAAGTTGGTGCCCTGCGGCTTGCACGGCGTACCGGCGACGTCGCAGCTGTTGACGACCTGGACGTTGTTCTGGAAGCCCGGCTTGACGGTGACGACCGAACCGGCCTTCACCGGCAGCACGGACTTCCCCCAGATCGGCGCGCCCATCAGGTCCATGTAGTGCTCCCAGTCCCAGTACGGTCCCGGGTCCCAGTGCATGCCGCGGACCGTCGACGGGATCGTGCCCGGTACCTGGTCGTGGCCGATGATGTGTGCCCGGTCGAGCGGGATGTTGTTCTTCACGGCCAGGTAGCGCACCAGCTTGGCCGAGTTGCGGTACAGCGACTCGGTGAACCACGTGGCGCCCTGCGGCGCGAAGCCCTCGTGCTCGATGCCGATGCTGTGCATGTTCACGTACCAGTTGCCGGCGTGCCAGGCGACGTCCTTGGCCTTGACGTGCTGCCAGATGTGACCGTCGGACGACCGCATCGTGTACTGCCAGCTCACGTACGTCGGGTCCTGCACCAGGTTCAGCACGCCCTGCCAGGTGCCCTCGGTGTCGTGGATGACGATGTAGTCGATCTTGCCGGTCTTCGGCCGGTTGGCGAGGTCGTGGTTGCCGTAGTCGCCGTCACCGAACTGCGAGTACGGCGCCGGCAGCCACTCGCAGCCGAGTGACGGCGGGCACTCGACGTCGGAGGTCGACGGCTGTACACCGTTCGGCAGGGACAGCTTGGCGATCTGGCCCTTGTCGGGCTGCACCGCGAGGGCCGGCATCACGATCTGCTGACCGGTGTTCGTGGTCCGGGCGGCGCCCTTGCCCATGATCGAGTAGACGTCGTCGGCGAACCCGGCGGCGCCGACCTTGTCGTTCGCCTCGGCGTACGACGCGATCGCGCCGTACCACTGAGCCGGGGAGGAGCTCGCGCCGACCGGCAGGCCGAGCGACTTCTGGTACGACGCCAGCACCGCGGCGCCGCCGTCGATGTTGGCGGTCACGTCCTTGCGCAGCGTGGCCTGGTCCAGCCCGGTCAGCTCGGACGCCTTCTTCAGCGTCTGCAGCGACTCGGCGGACGCGACCTTCTGCTTGCCGGACAGGTCGGCGACCTCAGAGGCCCCCAGTCCGGTGAGGTGCATCGGGCCGTAGCCACCGGACGTACTCGGGGCGCCGGCGTGGTCGTCCCAGCGCGACTCGGCGTACGAGACCGCGAGCAGAACCGACTCCGGTACGCCGTACTTCGCAGCCGCCGCGCTGTACGCGGACGCGGCCGAGGCGGACGGCTCACCTGGTTGTGACGCCTCTGCGGGTGGACCTCCCAACGACACGCCGACCAGGGCGGCCGGCAGTGCTACCGCAGCGAGTGCGGCAAGAATCTTCGGACGACGCAGCATGATGATCTCCTGAACCCCTGGGCGGGTGCCGGTCACACAGACTGGCAGCCTAGTCACTGTGAGTCGAGGCGACGCGGAAGTCAACGGTTAACCAAAACTCGCGTCATCGGGTTCGATACTGACGAAAACATGGCTCGCGCGGTACGGCGACTGAGGGTTACGGAGACCGGAGATGGAAGCGCTGCCGTTGGCGGTGACGACGGGCTGGGCGAGCGGCGTGAACGCCTACGCGTGCGTGCTGATCCTCGGTCTGCTCGGCCGGTTCGCCGGTGCCGACGACGTACCGCACGCGCTGACCACGACCCCCGTGCTGATCGCGGCCGCGGCCTTGTTCGCCTTCGAGTTCGTCGCCGACAAGATCCCGTACGTCGACTCCGCGTGGGACGCGATCTCGACCGTCATCCGGCCGACCATCGCGGTGATCCTGGCCGCCCTGCTGTCGGGTCAGGCAAGCACACTGCAGCAGGCGGTGATCGCTGCGACCGGCGGCCTGGTGGCCCTGCTCTCGCATGCGGTGAAGTCGAGTCTGCGGCTCGCGATCAACACCTCCCCCGAGCCCGTCACCAACATCGCGGCGTCGTCCGGTGAGGACGTGGCCGTCGCCGGTGTGATGTCGCTGGCCGTCTTCCATCCGGAGGCCGCGCTGATCATCGCCGGCGTCCTGCTGATCCTCGGTCTGATCGGGGTGTACTTCGCGTTCCGGCTGATCCGGCGCGGGTATCTCCGGTTCAAGGCCTGGCGTGAGAAACGTAGTACTCCTGCGACCGGAAGTAGCGTTGCCTGATGGCCAAGGTGGTTGTTGTCGGAGCCGGTCTGGCTGGTCTGGCCAGTGCGGTGCGTCTGGCCAAGCTGGGACACCAGGTCACCATCTGCGAGCGTGACGAGCACCTAGGTGGAGTGCTGGGTCGTGTCGAGGCGGATGGCTTCACGTGGGACGCCGGCGCGGCCAGTACGACGCTGCCCGCCGCGCTGCGCGACCTGTTCCGGAAGAGCGGTCGTCCGATCGAGAGTCTGGTCCAGCTCGACCCGGTGACCGAGCCACGCCGCCACATGTTCACTGACGGCTCCGTACTCGATCTGCCTGTCAGCGACCGCGGTGCGCAGCAAGAGGCCTGGACCGGTCTCGCAGGTGGCGCCGTGGCCGAGCAGTGGACCGCGCTGGTCGATGGGTACGGCGACACGTGGCAGATCCTCCGGAAGACCTCACTGGAGCCACCGCTCGAGGACAAACTGCCGCTCAAGACGATCCGCACCCTCAAGCCCTGGCAGTCGCTGGAAAAGGTCGCGCAACGCGAGCTGAGCGACGACCGCGCCCGTGCGGTACTGCGGCACTTCGCAGCGCAAGGTGGTTCGGACGCCGGCCTCACCCCGGGGTACGTCGGTGTCTGGTCGTACCTGGAGCGCACGTTCGGCCGCTGGACGATCGCAGGTGGTTTCGGTGCGCTCGCGGACGCTCTGGTGCAGCGGGCGAGCGAACGGAAGATCACCGTGCGCACCCACGCGGAGGTCGTCGCCGTAACCACGTCTGACGGCGCAGTCACCGGCGTACGGCTCGTTGACGGTGAGGAGCTGCCCGCGGACATCGTCGTGAGTGACGTCGACCCGCGGGTGCTGTACGAGTCCTTCGTCGACGACCCGGCCGCGAAGAAGGTGCGCAAACGGATCCTGTCGACGCACCAGGCGCAGGCGGCGTACGTCGTCCATCTCGGTCTGAAGGACCCGGTACCGGAGCTGCCGTTCGAGACCGTGCTGCACGGGACTCCGACCGTTGTCGTCCGGACAGGTGGTACTGCACCGGCCGGTCACCAGGCCTGGTCCGTGCTGGTCCACGGCTACCCCACTGACGACGTACTGGACCTCTTGGTCGCGCGCGGCCTGCCGGTCCGGGACCAGGTGGTGTCACGGCAGACGTCGCCGTCGTGGTGGGCCGGCGTGGCCTGGGAGGGCTTCCGGACCGCCCGCCGCCGCGCCTCGAACGTCTCCCCCGTCAAGGGCCTGTACTGCGTCGGCGCGGGCGCGCATCCCGGTTCCGGGGTCCCCTCCACGACGCTGGGCGCGGCGATCGTGGCGGACGCCATCGGGAAGTCCTGAGGCCCCGGTGGGGTTGGACACAGGAGCGAACTAAGATTGCTTGTTCCTGTGTTCTGAGTCGGGGCAGGCCCGGCCGTAGAGAGGACCTCGGTGGATCAAACCCCCACATCGGCCGATCACGACAACCACGCCGACGGTGACATCGGTGATGTCACTGACAGCACTGACAGCGTGGAGCGGGCTGAGCTGGCGGCTGAGCAACAACACGTCGACCGGGTGTACGGCCGGGTCGAGGAGGCCGCTCGGTCGGCGTCCCGGATCGCGGTCGAAGGTCACCAGCGCGGCCAGGCCCAGAACGTCGGCCGGGTGCGCGACGAAGAGCAGACCGGTCTGTACGAGCGGGACGTGCTGGTGTTCGCCGCCGCCCGCCGGATCGCCGAACTCGACGCCGAGCACGAAGGCCTGGTCTTCGGCCGGCTGGACTCCGACCGCGGTGACGACGAGCCGGGCGCCGACACGGCGGCCGGGCTCGAGAAGCTGTACGTCGGCCGGATCGGCGTCCGCGACGTCGAGTACGAACCGCTGGTGATCGACTGGCGCGCGCCGGCGGCCGAGCCGTTCTACCGCGCGACCGCGACCGACCGGCAGAAGGTCGTCCGGCGCCGCGTCCTGCGGAACAAGGGGTCGCGGATCGTCGGCCTCGAGGACGACCTGCTGGCGCCGGAGCGCGCGCCTGAGGACTTGCCGGTGATCGGCGAGGGCGCCCTGATGGCGTCGCTGTCCCGGGCTCGTGGGCACACGATGCGCGACATCGTCGCCACCATCCAGGCCGAGCAGGACAAGGCGATCCGGGCACCAGCTCGCGGAGTCACCGTCATCGGTGGTGGCCCGGGCACCGGTAAGACGGTCGTCGCTCTGCACCGGGCGGCGTACCTGCTGTACAGCGACCGCCGGCGCTTCGAGCGTGGCGGCGTACTGGTCGTCGGGCCGTCCGCGGCGTTCATGGCCTACATCGAACGGGTACTGCCGAGCCTCGGTGAGAACACGGTCTCGCTGCGCGCCGTCGGTGAGCTGGTCGACGGCGTGCGGGCCACTGCGGTCGACGAGGCCGACGTGGCGGCGATCAAGGGTTCGCTGCGGATGCGGGGCATTCTGGCGCGGGCCGCTCGCGACCGCGTGCCGAACGCGCCGACCACGCTGCGCGTGTTCCTCGGTGGCGCCACGGTCCAACTGGACGCCAACCAACTGGACAACGTCCGCCGGAACGCACTGCGTCGGACGGCACGCAACCGGGCAACAGCCGAGGCGCGCAAGGGCCTGATCGCCGCGCTGTGGCAGCGGTTCCCCGAGGACCTGCGCAACGGGCCGCTCGGCGACCGTGAGGCCTTCGGCGACCGCGTCACCGACACTCCGGCGTTCCGCACGTTCTTCAGCCAGTGGTGGCCGATCGTGACCCCGGAGTCGGTACTGCGCTGGCTCGGCGACCCACGCCGGCTCCAGCGCTGGGCCCGGCACGATCTGACGCCGGCCGAGGTCGACGCGCTCGCCAAGGCGGTCCGGACCACGGACGAGTTCACGATCGCGGACGTCGCGTTGCTGGACGAGCTGACCACGTTCCTCGGTCGCCCGCCGCTGAACGAGAACACCGACGAGGAGTTCGACTGGCTCGAAGGGCTGTCGGACGGCGTCAACGAAGTACTGACCAGCTCCGAGCGCCGGGCGCGTGCGCAGGCCGCACGGGAGGCGGAGGAGCCGGAGGAGTACGCGCACGTGCTGGTGGACGAGGCACAGGACCTGTCCCCGATGCAGTGGCGGATGGTCACCCGACGCGGCCCGCAGGCCAGCTGGACGATCGTCGGCGACCCGGCGCAGAGCTCCTGGCCGGACCCGGACGAGGCGCGCGCCGCGATGGACTCGATGCTGTCGCACCTGCAGCGGCACTCGTTCCGGCTGTCCACCAACTACCGGAACTCGGCCGAGATCTACTCGTTTGCCGGTGAGGTGATCCGGCAGTCCATCCCGGACGCGGACCTGCCGAACGCGGTCCGCAGTACCGGCGTACAACCGGAGCACCGGGTCTTCGACGGCGGCAAGGTCGCCCAGGCCGCCGGCGACGCGGCCGCCGAGCTGCTGCAGCTGGTCGAAGGCACCGTCGGCGTCATCGTGCCGCCGGCGCTGCGTCCGGTCATCGACCCGGTCCTCGCCGAGCTCGACGACCCACGGGCCATCGCGGTCAGTCCGCTGGACTCCAAGGGGCTCGAGTACGACGCGGTGGTCGTCGTCGAGCCGGACCGGATCGTCAGCGACACGCTGGGCGGTGTACGGGCCTTGTACGTCGTTCTGACCCGGGCGACCCAACGGATGATTACTGTGAACAGCACAACCGATTGGCTGCCCGCCCCCGCCTCCTGACCAGGAAGTAGCGGCGGAGGGGCCGGTCTGGCCGAGGTCGACGAAACGGCGGTAACCATGCGTCGTACCTGTTCCAGCAGAACCCGTGTATCGACTGCCGGGCCGAGAAGTATCTGCTGACCGGACAGCTACCGGCGAACACGGGCTGCCCGGCCAGGACGTAGGCCGTCAGCCCCGAGGGACGACGTACGAGACGAGGTCGGCGTCGTCGGCGGCCAGGTCCGACCAGTGGGTGGTCAGATGCAGGACCGCGAGGCCGGTGGTCGGGTACTTCTGGGTGAGCTCGACGCGCTCCGGGCTGGTGCCGTCCAGGGTCAGCTCGTCGGCCAGCCACGGGATGCCCGGGGCGTGGCCGACGACGATCACCGTGCGGGCCTCGGCGGGGGCCTCGTGGATGACGTCCAGGATGCCTTCGGTGTCGGCGTTGTAGATGCGCTTGTCGTACCAGACGTCCTTGGCGGTGACGCCGGCCTCTGCGACGTACTTCCAGGTCTCCCGGGTCCGTTTCGACGGCGAGCACAGCACCAGGTCCGGTTCGATGCCTTGGGCAACGAGGTACCGGCCGGCGGCGCTCGCGTCGGCGCGGCCGCGGTCCGCGAGCGGGCGCTCGAAGTCCGGCATCGTCTCGGGCGGCACCGACTTCGCGTGCCGGAGCAGAACGAGAGTTCGGTCGATCAACAGGTCCGACGGGTCAGCCATTGGGTCAGGATACGACCGACGACCGGAGGTTGAGGAACACCTGCCGGGTTGCCGTGGATCTGTTCAAGGTAATGAAATGAATGCCCGGTGCGCCGCCGGCAAGCAAACGTTCGCACAGCTCGGTGGCGATCTCGATCCCGACCTCACGGACCGCGGCCGGTTCGTCCTCGACGGCGAGCAGCCGATCGGTGACGGCGGCCGGCAGTGCCATCCCGGTCAGCTCGGCCATCCGCTGGATCTGCTTGATGTTGGTGACCGGCATGATGCCCGGCAGCACCGGCATGTCGCAGCCGAGCGCTGCGGAGCGGTCGACCAGCCGGAAGTAGTCGTCAGCGCCGAAGAACATCTGCGTGATGGCGTAGTCCGCACCGGCCTGTGCCTTCGCGGCGAGCACCTGCGCGTCGGCCTCCAGCGAGGTCGCCTCCGGGTGCTTGTCCGGGAAGGCCGCGACGCCGACGCAGAAGTCGCCCAGCGAACGGATCAGCTCGACCAGCTCGACCGCGTGGTTCATGCCCTCCGGGTGCGCGACCCACGGCTGGTTCGGACCGCCGGGCGGGTCGCCGCGGAGCGCGAGCATGTTCCGTACGCCGGCCCCGGCGTACGCACCGATCACCGAACGGAGCTCGTCGCGGGAGTGCGCGACGCAGGTCAGGTGACCGAGCGGGGTCAGTGAGGTGTCCTGCGCGACCCGTTCGGTGACCCGGATCGTGCCGTCACGCGTGGTGCCGCCGGCGCCGTACGTGATCGAGACGAAGGTCGGCCGCAGCTGCTCGATCTCGCGGATCGAGCGCCACAGCACGTCCTCGGCCTCGGGGGTCTTCGGCGGGAAGAACTCGAACGAGAACGACCGCCCCCCGGACGCGAGCAGCTCACGGATGGTCGGCGCACCGCCGGGCAGCGTCGAGGGAAGTCCGTTCGCCATGGCGTCAGGTTACCCGCGGTGGCGGTCGGCGTCTGCCCACCGACTACGCTCCGAGATGTGTATGGCGATGTGGACATCCCGGCCGAGATTCAGCGGGCGCTGAGTGGGTTCCTCGATCGGCAGGAGGCGCGGCTGGTGGCGCTCGGGCCGGAGCTGGCCGAGGTCGTACAGGCCGCGCGGGACGCGACCAGTGGCGGCAAGCGGCTGCGGCCGTCGTTCTGTTACTGGGGTTTCCGGGCCGCGGGTGGCGATCCGGACCTGCCGATCCTGACCGCCGCGGCGAGCCTCGAGATGCTGCACGTCAGCGCGCTGGTGCACGACGACGTGATGGACTCCTCCGACGTCCGCCGGGGCGCGCCGGCCGCGCATCGCCGGTTCGAGGCCCTGCAGCGGGCGCGGGCGGAAAAGTCCGGTCACGGTGGTGATCCGGTCGGGTTCGGCGTCGGCGCCGCGATCCTGCTCGGCGACCTCTGCCTGATCTGGGCCGACGAGCTGCTGCACACCTCCGGGTTCGACGCAGCGGCGCTGGCGCGAGCGGAGCAGTACTTCGACGCCGTACGGGTCGAGGTGACGGCCGGGCAGTATCTCGATCTGATGGCGCAGGCGAGCGGCACCTCGGACATGGACCTGGCGCTGCGCGTCCTGCGGTACAAGTCGGCGACGTACACGATCGAGCGGCCGTTGCACGTCGGCGCCGCGCTCGCCGGCGGGGACTCCGCGCTGGTCTCGGCCCTGTCCGGGTACGGCCTGCCGCTCGGTGAGGCCTTCCAGCTGCGGGACGACCTGCTCGGCGTGTTCGGCGACCCGGCGCTCACCGGCAAGCCGGCCGGTGACGACCTGCGGGAAGGCAAGCGGACGGTGCTGATCGCGTACGCCGTCGATCACGCCTCGGAGGCGCAGCTGTCCGAGTTCGACCGCCTGTTCGGCCGGCCGGACCTGGACGACGACGAGATCCAGCTGCTGCGCGAGATCCTCCAGGACTCCCGCGCGGTCCAGGCCTGCGAGGACCTGATCACCGAGCGGACCGCGGACGCGCTGGACGCGCTCGACCGGGCGCCGCTGGCCGACGAGACCGCCCGCAAGGCGCTGACCGACCTGGCGATCGCCGCGACGTCCCGCGTCGTGTGACCGCTACTGATCGGCCAGCAGGTTGATCAGCCGGAGCAGGTCGGCCGTGGCCGGAAGGCTGCCGAGCACGATCACCTTGAGGACGGCACGTTCCTCGTCGTAGATGGTCTCGGCCTTGAGGTGCACCGCCTCGGGCTGGTTGAGGGCGCCGTGGATGTGCGTCGTCAGCCGGTCGGCCGTCGCGCGGTCCACAGCGTCGATGTGCACGATGCTGGACGCTTCCACGTGCCGCGCGGTGCGATCGACCTCGAGGACCGCGGTGGGTGCGCCGGTGAACGCCTCGAGATCCTCCCGGGTGATCCGGTACTGCTTCCCGATCCGTACGGCCTTGAGCCGCCCGTCGCGGACGTAGTTCCGGATGGTGCGAACGTGCAGGCCCAGGCGGTTCGCCACCTGCTCGACCGAGTACAGCTCCTGAGCCATTTCATCAGCCTAAGGCCTTTCCTTAGAATTCCCTATAAATAGCCAGATAGGGTCACTTGAGGTACTTTGAGGCACATGGTGATGGTGGGTGGGGCCCAGGTCCATGTGAGCGACACGCCGCTCACCGACGAGCGCGACGCCGTCCAGCTGATCGTCGACGCGTACTACGCCCACCAGGCCGAGTGGATCGCTTTCACGCCGGAGCAGCTGGGTGACGAGTTCTTCGAGCTGCGGACCGGGCGGGCCGGCGGGATCACGCAGAAGTTCGTGTCCTACCAGATGGGTCTCGCGGTGGTCGGCGACATCTCGGCGCGGATCGCGCGGAGCAAGCCGCTGGCCGACTGGGTGCGGGAGAGCAACCGCGGCCGGAACCTGTTGTTCGCTGCAGATCTCGACGAATTGGCCGAGCGCCTACAGGACAGGCAGTGAGCTGAGCAGGTCCGGCGTTGACGCTTCGTCGATGAGCACGCGGAGCTGACCGGAGTTCGTGGTGTCCTCGGCGAAGATCTGCAGCGCGACGTCGACGGTGTCGTGGTCGTGGTCGTGCAGGTTCCGCAGGCCGGTCCAGAGCACGACCTCGGGCGCGCCGGTCGACCGGTCGCTGAGCGAGTCGGCCAGGGCGTCCCAGTTCCGGCCGAACCAGCGCGGCAGGTCGAACGCTGTCGCGCACAGGTCGAGGAAACCTGCCTTGTCGTGGATCTCGCTCGTGTCCAGCAACACGAACCCGAAGCCTTCGGCGGCGGCATCTCGGCGTACGTCGTCCGGGGCGGCAGCGGACGGCCAGCGGTAGACACCCGGGCGCAGGCCCTCGGCCAGCAGCTCACGCAACGACCTCATGACGTTCCCCCGTCCTCCGCGACCCGGCGGAACGACTTGTAGTGGTCATCGGTGTAGAACCGCTCCCCGGCGTTCCCGGTCACGATCCGGCGGGCACCGCGGTCCTTCTCCCCCGGCGTCTTCACGGTGTACTCGTGGTAGTAGCCGCGGTCGTGCTTGGGCAGGATCTTCTCGAGGTTGCCGAACACCACGCCGTCGCGGCTGTACGGGTACGGTCCGCCCTGGTCGATCAGTTTCAGCGTGTTCTGGGCCTCCTTCGGGAGCTCCGCGACCGCGACGTACTTGAGGCCGCTCTCCGGGTCGACAGAACTCGAGCCGGCCTTCGTGTCCGCCGAGCACCCGAACAGCGACGCCGCGAGCGTGATCACCAGCATCGCGATCACGACGGCCGCGACGATCCGCGCGGCCTTCGGGTTGTTGATCACCCGGCCTCCCGCAGCCGCCGGGTGAACTCGGCAGCCGCCGCCCCCGGGTCGTCGGCCGCGGTGATCGCCCGGACGACGACCACTCGCGTCGCGCCCGCTTCCAGTACCTCGTCCAGCCGCTCCAGGTCGATGCCACCGATCGCGAACCACGGCTTCGATTGGCGGCGACCGGCGGCGTACGACACCAGGTCCAGACCGGCTGCCTGCCGGCCCGGCTTGGTGGGCGTCTCCCAGGTGGGACCGACGCAGAAGTAGTCCGAGCCGACCTCGGCGACCGCCGCGTTCACCTGGCTGAAGGAGTGCGTCGAGCGCCCGATGATCGGCGCCGGCCCGGTGATCGCGCGAGCGGCGTGCACCGGCAGGTCACGCTGCCCGAGGTGCAGTACGTCGGCTCCCGCCGTGAACGCGATGTCCGCGCGGTCGTTCACCGCCAGGAGCTTGCCGTGCCGCTTGCAGGCGTCGGCGAACACCTCCAGCGCGGCGAGCTCGTCGGCAGCCTCCATCTCCTTCTGCCGGAGCTGCACGATGTCCACGCCACCGGCCAGCGCGGCGTCCAGGAACTGTTCGAGGTCGCCCTGCTTCTCCCGCGCATCGGTACACAGGTAGAGGCGTGCGTCGTTCAGCCGGTCGGTGTGCTCAGTCACACCGCACAGCCTGCCATGACCGCCCAGACGTAGGCTTACGGCATGCCTGAGCTGACGTCTGATGTGGTGGTGATCGGCGGCGGGCTGGTCGGTCTGGCGACGGCGTGGCGGCTGGCCGCAGACGGTATCCAGGTGACGGTATGTGACCCGACGCCGGGCACCCAGACCTCCAACGTGGCCGCCGGCATGCTTGCCCCGGTCACCGAGGTGGAGTTCGGCGAGGACGACCTGCTGGCGCTCAACCTGGCCTCGGTCACCGCGTGGCCGGCCTTCGCCGCCGAACTCGAGCAACTCACCGGACTGCCCGCAGGACTGCACCAGACCGGCACCCTCGCCGTCGCGTACGACGTCGACGACGCAGCCGCGCTCCGCAGGCTCGCCGACTACCAGCGTCGACTCGGCCTGGAGGTAGAAGAGCTGTCCGGTCGCGACGCCCGTCGTCGCGAGCCACTACTCGCTACAGGCGTTTCCGGAGCCGTCTGGGTGCCCGGCGACCACTCCGTCGACAACAGGCAGGCAGTCGCCACGCTCCTCCGCGCCGTCGACCTGTCCGGCGTCCAGCTCATCCGTCAGCGCGTCACTCGCGTCATCACCTCCGGTACGACGGCAACCGGCGTACTGCTCGACAACGGCGACACGGTGCACGCGGGGTACGTCGTTGCCGCCACCGGACCGTGGTCGTCGCAGTTGGAAGGTGTACCGGATGAGCTCCGCCCGCCAGTCCGTCCAGTGAAGGGCGAAGTACTGCGCCTGCGGGTCCCGGAGGCGTACCGGCCCGCGCTCCGGCACACAGTGCGAGCCACCGCGCGTGGTTTCTCGGTCTACCTGGTGCCGCGACCGGGTGGCGAGCTCGTCGTGGGTGCGACCACCAGTGAGCTCGGCTACGACACCCGGGTGCTGGCGGGCGGCGTGTTCGCACTGCTGCGTGACGCCCGGACGGTGTTGCCGATCTCCGACGAGCTCGAGTTCGTCGAGGCGATCGCCGGTCTGCGGCCCGCGACGCCGGACAATGCCCCGATCCTCGGCCCGTCCGGTCTCGATCGGTTGCTGTGGGCAACCGGGCATTACCGGAACGGTGTGCTGCTGACCCCGGTCACCGCGCAGGTGATCGCCGACACGGTACGCACCGGCACCCTGCCGGACCTCGCGAAACCTTTCCTCGTCAGCAGGTTCGTGCACTAGTTCACCGTTGCCGTCAGCAACCGGAACGCTTGTGAACGACAACAATGTAGTTCAGCCTTGAATTGTAACCATTGGATTACAGGCGTAACACCAACCCCAGTCGCCCCTGTTGTCACATCCGTACCAGCGAATACGGTCGGTTGACGTTCACACGGGGAGTTGAATGGGATGCGCAACGTCGTACGAGTTCTGACCGGGATCGCCGTACCGGTGCTGACCGCGGCCGTGATCACCGCCGGCTCACCCGGCTTCGGCGCCTACAAGGTCAAGCAGGGCGACACCCTGAGCCACATCGCGAACCGCTACGGCACGTCCGTCTCGCGGCTGGTCGCGCTGAACAACCTGCCCGGCAACGGCAACGCGATCTACGCCGGCGAGCTGCTCAAGGTCCCCACCAAGGGATCGGCGACGGCCAATACGCCGGCGCAGCGCTCGCAGCTCGGCCGGGTGACGTACGTCGTGAAGTCCGGCGACACGGTCTCCGGGATCGCGAAGCGCTTCAAGTGCTCGCAGGCCAACCTGCTGGCCGCGAACGGCCTGAAGCCGGGCGACCACATCTACGCGGGCAAGCCGCTGCAGGTCCCGGTGAAGATCCGCCCGAAGGCGAAGCCGCGGACCGACAACACGTTCGCGGGCCGCACGTACGCGGACCACGTCGTCGCGCAGGCGAACCGCAACCGGGCGATCCTGAAGAAGCGCAAGCTGCCGACCCGGTCCCACATGCGCTCACTGATCGTGTCCACCTCGAAGCGGTACGGCGTCGACCCGGAGCTCGCCCTCGCGGTGAGCTGGCAGGAGTCCGGCTGGAAGCAGCGGGTCGTCTCCCCCGCCAACGCAGTCGGGGCGATGCAGGTGGTTCCGTCGACCGGCAAGTACACCTCGGGCATCGTCGGCCGGAAGCTCGACCTGCTCGACCCGGAGGACAACGTCACCGCCGGAGTCGTCCTGCTGAGCCGCCTGACCGGCGCCGCGCGCCTCGACCTCGCGGTCGCGGGCTACTACCAGGGCCTCGGCGGCGTGAAGAAGAACGGCGTCTACCCCGACACCAAGCTCTACGTCCAGAACGTCCTCCGCATCAAGGCGCAACTGGAACGCGGGTGGGACCCACTGCGGTGAGCCTGGCGCTGTGACGCTTTGGCGTTATCTACACTCTCTGAGCAGGACTGTTTGGGGAGAGGCGGCTCACCGCAAGTGACGGACGACGTGGACATGCAGGTCAGCGACCGCCTCGTCGGGCGAGTGCTCGACGGTCGCTACCGCGTCGGCGCGCGCATCGCGAAGGGTGGCATGGCCACCGTGTACCAGGCGCTCGACATGCGCCTGGACCGGACCGTCGCGCTCAAGGTGATGCACGATGGGCTCGGTGACGACGCCCAGTTCACCCGCCGCTTCGTCGCCGAGGCCCGCGCCGCCGCCCGCCTGTCGAACCCGAACGTGGTGGCCGTCTTCGACCAGGGTGACGACGACGGCACGCTGTTCCTGGCGATGGAGTACGTCCCCGGCCGCACGCTGCGTGACGTGATCCGCGCGGAGGCACCGCTCTCCCCCGCGCGTGCGCTGGACCTGCTCACGCCGATCCTCTCCGCGCTGTCGGCCGCACACGACGCCGGCATCGTGCACCGCGACATCAAGCCCGAGAACGTCCTGATCTCCGACAAGGGCGCTGTGAAGGTGGCGGACTTCGGTCTGGCCCGTGCGGTCAGTGCCAGCGGCAACACCGCCACCCAGGGCCTGCTGATGGGCACGGTGTCCTATCTGGCGCCGGAGCTGGTCACCGACGGCAGCGCGGACGCCCGCTCGGACGTGTACTCGGCCGGCATCCTCCTGTACGAGATGCTCACCGGCAACAAGCCCCACTCCGGCGACACCCCGATCCAGGTCGCCTACGCCCACGTCCACGCCGACGTACCCCCTCCGTCGCTCGAGCAGCCGAACATCCCGCCGTACGTCGATGCGCTCGTGCAGCGCGCGACGGCGCGTGACCGGGACCTGCGGCCGACCGACGCCCGCGTGTTCAGCCGGCAGGTGCACCGGGTGCGTAGTGCGCTCGACGAAGGGCTGCCGGACGACCCGGAGCTGACCGGCGACCTGACCGTGCCGATCCAGCAGATCCGCCAGGACAGTGGGTACGACGACGGCTACACCCGCGGAGAGGCCGCTGAGCAAGGTGAGCTTCGCCACGACACCATCGTCGTACCGGTGGAGCAAGGACGCCCGACCGGCGGCCCGGCGAAGACCGCACCGCCGCCGCGGACCCCACCGCCCGCACAGCCACAACAGCAGCGACGCAGGTCCCGCGGACCGATCGCGCTGATCGTGATCCTGGCGGCGGCGATCGCCATCGGCACAGCGGCCTGGTACTACGGCATTCACCGCTACACGACGACACCCGACCTGATGAACCTGTCGCCGGCGGCGGCGGCCTCCAGAGCGGCTGAGTCCGGTCTGCAGACCAGTCTCGACAACCAGGACTACTCCGAGGACATCAAGCAGGGCGAGGTCATGCGGACCGACCCGGCCCCGGGCGACCGGATCCGGAAGGACGGTGACATCGGTCTCACCGTTTCCAAGGGCCCGGAGCGCTACCGCGTGCCGCAGCTCGTCGGCCTGCAACTGGACGCGGCGCAGCAGGCGCTGTCCCCGATCAAGCTGATCACCGGGCAGATCAGCGAGCAGTACAACGAGTCCGTGCCGCAGGGCCGGGTGATCGCGATCAGCCCGAAGTTCAACACGATCGTGAAGCCGGGGACGGCGGTCAACTTCGCGGTCAGCAAGGGCAAACGGCCGATCACCGTGCCGGACCTGACCGGCAAGTCGTACCGTGACGCGAACAGGACGCTGCGCAAACTCGGCTTCGTCGTCGGCCGCAGCACGCAGTACGACGAGAAGGTCGCCGAGGGCAACGTGATCAGTCAGAGCCCGAACAGCGGGACGTTGTTCGCCAAGGACAAGGTCTCGCTGGTGGTGTCCCTCGGACCGCCGCTGGTCGACGTACCAGACGTCAAGCGGAAGACCACCGCGGACGCGCAGAAGATCCTCGGTGACGCGGGGTTCGTGGTCCGGGTGGAGAAGGCGCCGTTCAACCTCGGCCTGAACATCGTCGCCGCGCAGAACCCGGGCGCCGGCAAGAAGGTCAAGCCCGGAAGCACCATCGTGATCACTGTGCTGTAGATCACCGTTTTGCCTTACCTGTAAGGGTTCTGGTGAGATATCGGGCGTGAACCACCCCCGCATCGCCGTCCTGGCCCTGCTCGCGGTCGCGGCAGCCTGGGGCTCGACGTTCTTCCTGACCAAGGACCTGCTCACCAGGATGGACGTCGCCGACTACCTGGCGTTGCGGTTCCTGATCGCGTCGGTCGCGCTGATCCTGGTCCACCCACCCGCGATCGGGCGGTTGAGCCGCCTCGACCGCGGCCGCGCGGTGGCCCTCGGCGTCACCTACGGCATCGCCCAACTGGTGCAGACCGAAGGCCTGCGGCACACGTCGGCGAGCGTCTCCGGCTTCGTCACCGGCATGTACGTCGTGTTCACGCCGCTGCTCGGCGCGGTGATCCTGCGGCACCGGATCGGTCGCTGGGCCTGGGTCGCGGTGATCCTCGCCACGGTCGGCCTCGGCATCCTGTCGCTGCGCGGTCTCAGCCTGGGCAAGGGCGAGCTGCTCACGCTGGCCTCCGCCGGGCTCTATGCGCTGCACATCATCGGTCTCGGGGCCTGGTCGACGTCGAGGAACGCCTTCGGTCTGTCGTCACTGCAGATGGTCGTGATCACCTGTGTCTGTGCGATCGGTGCCGTGCCGGGCGGGTTCTCCGTCCCGAGCACCGGCGGCGACTGGGTGGCCGTGGTGTACATGGCGCTGGTCGCCGGAGCGCTCGCGCTGATCGTCCAGACCTGGGCCCAGGCACACCTGACTCCCACTCGAGCGGCGATCGCCATGACAATGGAGCCGGTGTTCGCGTCGGCGTTCGCGGTGCTGTTCGGTTCGGACAGTCTGACCTGGCGGATGCTGGTCGGCGGCGCACTGGTGGTGTCGGCGATGTATCTGGTCGAGCTGGCACCACGGCGTAAGTTCGAGGCGCAAGTGCAGCACCTGGCGCAATAGGAGTGCGGATGCGGGACGACAGCGGGAGGCGCGGCCGGTGGTACCCGGTCGTCGTCATCGCGGTCCTGCTCGCGGTCCTGGCCGCCGGCGCGATCAGCAACCTCGTGCGGCATCCACAGCCTCGTCTGGTCGCGGAGGGCATCCCGGGTCGCCCGTCCGCGCTTCCGGCGTCGTCACGCAGTAGCGACAAGTACGACGACCTGGTCCGGCACGCACTGGCCGACCTCGACGGGCTCACCCTGCCCAACGGCGCCGCACTGGCCGGCTGGGACGGCCCATGGCGGTACGTCTGGCCGCGGGACGCGTCGTTCGTCGCGGTCGCGCGCTGCGCGATCGGACAGTACGACCAGGCGCTCGACGTACTGTCGTTCCTGGACCGGGTGCGGCCGTCGGCGGGGCGATGGGAAGCGCGGTACACCGACAGCGGCGGTCTGGTCGGCGACGGTCGCTCGCAGCAGCTGGACGGGTCGGGGTGGGTGCTGTGGGCGACGTGGTTCTGTCACGCCGGCGGTAAGTACTGGGATCTGGTGCGGCAGTCCGCCGACCAGATCATCAAGGAGCTCGGGTCCGACGGACTGCCTGCGCCGTCGTCGGACTACTGGGAGCGCCCCGAGAGCGAGCTGACACTCGGCACGGTCGCACCGCTGCTGACCGGGCTGCGGTCGGCGGTCCGGATCGCCACCGACCAGCAGCACCCAGCTGAGGCCGCTCGCTGGCGGAGTGCACTCGACACGTTGTCGAAAGCAACCGACAAGACATTCGGACCGGACTACCCGCGGACCCCGGCGCAGGCGACCAGCTTCGTCGAGCCAGGTGTCGCACCGATCAGCCTGGACGGCGGTGCGGATGCGATCGTCACTGTGCTCGGTCCACCCTTCGCTCCGGCCCGGCCCGTCGTCACCACGGCCATCAACCGAACTCACGCCGTACTGACCCAGCCGAACGGTGGAGTGACGCCAGGAGAAGACTGGCGAGCTGACGGGGTGTCGTGGACGCCGCAGACCGCGTTGTTCGCGCTGAGTGCGGCAGCGCGCGGTGACAAGGCCACGGCGAACAGTCTGCTCTCGTGGCTCGATCAGCACCGGACGAGCACCGGTGCATTGCCGGAGAAGGTCAATAGGGATCTGCAGCCGGCCGGCGAGGCACCACTCGGCTGGACCGCCGCACTGGTCGTCCTCGCCGACTCTGCTCTGCAGAACCCTCTGCCTATCCCCTAGTCAGACACGACGTAGGTCAGCAGATCTCCATGACGTCGTGCGTCGGAGCATCCGGGCGGGTAGTACTCGTCTTGCCGCTGTAGAAGAACGCCGTCGAGGCGATGTCGTCCTGCAGCGGGAGGTAGCGGCCGCCGGACCGCCAGCCGAGGGCCTGGACGTCGACGCGGAGCTTCTCCTTGAAGCGGATCGGGTCTGGGAGGTGGAAGCGGTACATGCCGAACCGCTGCTGGCTCTGGTACTGCCCGTCCGGCCGGATCACCTGCGGCATCCCGAGGTACGGCGTACTGAACTCGGTGTACCCGCCCAGGTCCGGTACGTCGAAGTTCCACGCGCCACCGAAGTAGTCCTCGGTACCGGTGCCGCAGATGGTCGGGAACTCGTCGTCGCCGTCCAGATAGAACTTCACCTCGCCCTCACCCCACCAGCCGGTGCTGTTGACGCCCCAGGCCAGGTAGGTGCCGACGTAGTGACCAGGACCCTCCACACCGTCGAGCAGCGTGTGGACCGTCGCGGACGGCAGCGGGTTGCTCCGTCGCCACTGGGTGTGCAGGTACGCCGACTTGTCGGCGACCGCGCCGAGCCAGTAGTCCACCTGGAAGTACACGACCACGGCCTCGTCGTGCGTGTTCTCCAGCGTCAGCGTGGCCTGCTGCTGGAACGGCATCTCCCAGTAGCAGTTGAAACCACCGTTCGGGTTCACAGCGACCGGGAGTGAGTTCACCTGGGCGAACTTGCCCCAGCCGGAGCAGAAGAAGTCCCCGACCGGCGCCTCGATCGCCGGCGCCTCGTCACCGTCCCAGTGCCCGCGCAATACCAGCCGGCGCCAGTGGTCGACGTGCGTGGTGAGCCAGATGTGCGTGATGCAGCCGGAGCCGGCGATGTCGGCCAGCGTCGCGGTCTCCCCCGGCCCGATCTCGATCGACGGCGAGACCTTCCAACCCTGGCCGAGGTCCCGGGCCGCGCGCGCACCGGTCCCCTCGGTCCGCCGCCCACCCTGACCGGGCTCGCCGGTCGGGTTCTCCGCACTGATGGAGCGCGTCTCGACGTCGGCGAGCGCACTGATGCCGGTGAGATTCCCAAGAGTCATACCCGCGACCTTAGGCGCGACCAGGTCCGCCGAGAAATCGATTGCCCGCCAAGTGGACGCGCGGCGGAACTGTCCGGGCGCGAGGAGCGGTCAGCAGGAGGTGACCTTTGCCGTCAGGCCGGTGAAGGAGACGCAGGCCCAGGGGCGACCCTGGTCGCGCTTGGCGCGGACGATGAGCGGGTAGGCGTCGGCGCCGCGGACCTGCGGGTTCTTCTCGGTCGGAAGTGACCCCACCGCACCGCCGCGCGCCTCGGCCGCGGCCCGGACCTCTGCGACGGTGGCTACGCTCTCCGACGCCTTCTGCGCCGCCTTCTGGGCATCCGTCGCGACCTCGAGGGCGAACTTGATCTCGGGCGGCTTCGACCAGGTCGTCTGTGACACCGGGATGATCAGCCCGAACATCACCAGGCCGATCGCGGTGATGATCTGCCGGATCCGCCGGGTCTGATCGGTCAGCAGCAGCCCGGCGCAGCAGATCGCCAGGAAGACCGTCAGCCCGCGCATGATCCAGTGCCGGTCCAGTCGCCCGTCCACCGCGAGTCCGGCCGCGAGAGCGATCACCAGGCAGAGCACGGCCGCACCCAGCGCCCGCACCCGTGGAGACAGAGATTGCATGCCGCAGACGATAGACGGCACGCCTTCAAGAACCCGCAGCCACCTGCCGCGCGACAGAGCGAGGTCCGGTGTGCTCGACCCGCGTCCAGCCCTTCCAGCCGCGCTCCTCCAGGATCGCCAGCAGGTGCACGCTGTGCGGCGACGATTCGACCATGACCGCGTCGAGCAGATCGACGAACTGATCGTCGAGGCTGTCCCCATCCAGTTCATCGGCTTCGACAGCGCGCAACAGCAGGCGTTCGAGGATGTCGGCGAGCTCGACGATTCGCGGATCACCGACCGGCCAGTCGAGTGCACTGCTGATCAGGCTGTAGAGCTCGACCATGTCGGGATCGTCCAACTGCTGGTGCTTGCTGGCGATCACGGCCCCGATCGACTCCGGCGCTCGCGCGGCGACCACGATCCAGGCATCCCGTTCCATCTCGAGGTAGCGCTCCTCGACACCAAGCCCGCGCAGTCGGTCGAGATACCCCACGACGCTCTGCGGCAGCGCCAGGTGCTCGCCGGCTGACAACCGGGCGAGCCTCGTGCGAGTGTCCTGCAGGCGGCGTACCTCGGCGCGCAACTGCTCGTCGATCCCGCGAACGCCGTCGGCGAACTCGTCCGGTCCGGCATCGAGAAGCTCCTGCACCCGCGCCAGCGGTACGCCGGCATCCGCGAGGGTGCGGATCCGGATCAGTCGCACCACCGCGGCCGCGTCGTACGTGCGGTACCCGGAGTGGTCGCGGGCAGGCTCCGGCAGCAGCCCGATCTGGTGATAGTGGCGTACGGCGCGCACAGTCGCCCCGGCGTACGCGGCCAGCTCGCTGATGGTGAGCATGCGACTCAGCCTGCCTCAGGCGATCTTCCGGCGGTAGGCGGCGAGCGCGACGACGTACGCCACGACCAGGATGCCGACGCACCACGCGAGGGCGACCCAGATGTCGCCGCCGACCGGCTGCCCGGCGAGCAGGTTGCGGATCGAGTCGACGATCGACGTCACCGGCTGATGCTCGGCGAACCAGCGCACCGGACCCGGCATGGTCTGCGTGGGCACGAAGGCCGAGCTGACGAACGGCAGGAAGATCAGCGGGTACGCGAACGCGCCCGCGCCCTCGACGGACGCCGCGGAGAGTCCGGGGATCACGGCGATCCAGGTCAGGGCCAGCGTGAACAGGACCAGGATGCCGGCCACCGCGAGCCACGCCCGGACGCCGGCACTCGAGCGGAAACCCATGATCACCGCGACGCCGACGATGATCACCAGCGAGATCAGGTTGGCGACCAGCGAGGTCAGCGCATGGGCCCAGAGCACGCCCGACCGCGCGATCGGCATCGACTGGAAGCGTTCGAAGATCCCGGACTGCAGATCGGTGAAGAGCCGGAAGGCGGTGTACGAGATGCCCGAGGCGACGGTGATCAGCAGGATCCCGGGCAGCAGGTAGTTCACGTACGAGTCCGTGCCGGTGTTGATCGCGCCGCCGAAGACGTACACGAACATCAGCATCATCGCGACCGGCGTGATCACGGTGGTGATGATGGTGTCGACGCTGCGGGTGACGTGGCGCAGGGTCCGGGTCGTGATTACGCCGGTGTCCGTGAAGAACTGCTTGGTGGAAGTCATCGTTGTTCCTCGTTGGTCGCGCCGATGATGGCGAGGAAGATCTCTTCGAGCGTCGGCTGCTTCTCGACGTACTCGACCTGCGCGGGCGGGAAGAGCTGCTTGAGCTCGGCGAGGGTGCCGTTGGCGATGATCCGGCCGTGGTGCAGGATCGCGATCCGATCGGCCAGCTGTTCGGCCTCGTCCAGGTACTGCGTGGTGAGCAGCACCGTCGTTCCCTGGCCGGCGAGTTCCTTGACCAGGCCCCACACCTCGAGGCGGGCCTCGGGGTCCAGTCCGGCAGTCGGCTCGTCCAGGAAGAGCACCGGTGCGTCGCCGATCAGGCTCATCGCGATGTCGAGGCGACGACGCATGCCACCCGAGTACGTCGACGCCCGGCGGGCGCCCGCCTCGGTGAGCGCGAACCGGGCGAGCAGGTCGTCCGCGACCCGGGCCGGGTTCTCCAGGTGCCGCAACTTGGCGACGAGGACGAGATTCTCCCGGCCGGTGAGGATGTCGTCGACGGCGGCGAACTGACCGGTGAGACTGATCGACTCCCGGACGTTCGCCGGTTGGGTGCCGACGTCGAAACCGTTGATGTGCGCGGTCCCCGCGTCGGCCTTCAGCAGCGTGGCGAGAATCCGTACCGTCGTCGTCTTGCCCGACCCGTTGGAGCCGAGCAACGCGAAGATGCTGCCGCGCGGCGCGTCGAAGTCCACGCCCCGCAGTACCTCGACCTCCCCGTAGGACTTGGCGAGTCCCCGCACGCTGATCGCCGTACCGCTCATGTCTGTCCGCCTCTCGTTTCCGGGTAGCTTGCCGGGTTGACGCAGCGTCAAGGTCAAGCCGTTCGGCGCAGGGTTGTGGCCGTTGGTCGCGGGGCGCGCCGGTCAGGATCGTGTGACGCGGACGGTCCTGGCAGATTCGGAGTCCCACCGCCCCCTAGGGAATGGATCCGGATCGTGGCTGATGACGTGACCGAGAACCCGGGCTCCTGGAGCATTTCGCGGCGTCGAGCACTGCAGCTCGGTGGAGGTGCGGCCGCCGTCGGCGCCGTCCAACTGCCGGCGCTGCGGACCGAAGCGGCGCCCAGCGGGAATCAGGCCGTGCTCACCGAAGGCACCAACTTCATGGTGTCGGTGTCGCCGGACGGGAAGTGGCTGGCGTTCGACCTGGTGACAGCGATCTGGGTGACACCGGCCGCGGGCGGTACGGCGCGGCGCCTCACCGACGACCTGCAGGACGCGACCCGCCCGCGCTGGTCGCCGGACGGCCGGTCGATCGTGTTCCAGTCGTACCGGGACGGGAACTTCCATCTCTGGTCGATCGCACCGGACGGTAGTGGCCTCCGGCAACTGACCTCCGGGCGCGACGACCACCGCGAACCGCAGGTCGCCCCCGACGGCCGCTCGATCGTCTTCTCGTCCGACCGCGGTGGCAACGGCAGCTACGGCGTACACCGGCTCGATCTCGCGAGCGGCGCGATCGTGGCGCTGACGGACGACCTGAGCGAGGAGGCCGAGCCGACCGTGTCGCCGGACGGTACGAAGATCGCGTTCACCGTCGACACCAGTTCGATCGTCGAGCTCGACCTCACCACGGGTGCGCGTACGACGCTGGTCGCGGCAAAGACCGGGATCACGGTGTTCGGGCCGTCGTACTCCCCCGCGGGGAAGCTGGCCTACGTACGGCTGACCGGGCCGACGTGCGATCTCGTGGTGGACGGTCAGCAGGTGACGACCGGCAAGGACGTGTTCGCGCTCCCGCCGTCGTGGGCGTCCGCGACCGACCTGTTCTACAGCGCCGACGGTTCGGTGCACCGGTATCACGCCGGCGGCGGGCACACCGTCGTACCGTTCTCGGCGACCGTTCCGGTGACGTCGAAGCGGCCACGGCCGAAGGCGCCGGACCTCGAGTCGCCGGCGAAGCGGCCGGTGCGCGGGATCGCGAGTCCGACTGTGTCGCCGGACGGGAAGTGGCTCGCGTTCCGGGCACTCAACGCGCTCTGGCTGGCGCCCACCGACGGCAAGAGCCGGCCGCGGCAACTGGTGGCCGACGGCTACTTCAACTCCGACCCGGACTTCTCGCCCGACGGCAAGACGTTGCTCTACGCAAGCGATCGGGACGGTACGGCGGACCTCTGGCTGCACGATCTCGCGACGGGCAAGGACACCAAGTTGTCAAGCCTGCCCGGCGCACAAACCGCACCGCGGTACGCACCGGACGGCCGGCGGATCGCGTACCAGGACCAAGACGGGATCGCGTGGGTCCTCGACGTCACCTCCGGGCAGGTCCGCCAGCTCACCCCGACGCTGTTCCAGCCCGGCCGGGTCAGCTGGTCGCGCGATGGGACAACGCTCGTCCTGGCCGCGGTCAAGCCGTTCTCCAAGCGCTTCCGCGAGGGCACCAGCCAACTCCTGTACGTCGACGTCGCGACCGCCACCCTCGAGTACGCCGAGCCGATGCCGTTCCGCTCGCTCGCCACCCGCGGGGACGACGGGCCGGTGTTCTCCCCCGACGGCAGCCACCTCGCGTTCGTCGTCGAGAGCCTGCTGTACGTCGTACCGGTCGACGCCCGCGGCCGGTCCACCGGCGAGCCGCGCGCGATCACCGCCGAGGTGACCGACTCACCGGTCTGGCAGGACGACCGCACACTGCTCTACCTGAACAACGGAAAGTTGCGCCGGACAACGATCACCGGCGGCCGTCCGGAGACCGTCAAGCTCGACCTCCAGTACCGGCGGGCGATCGTCGATCAACACGTCACCATCCACGCGGGCGCGTTGTGGGACGGTCGTTCGACGACCCTCCGCCAGGACGTCGACATCGTGATCGACGGTGCGCGAATCGCCGCCGTACGGCCGCATGCGGGTCGCGCGGACGTCGACGCGTCGCACCTGACCGTGATGCCGGGGCTGATCGACGCGCACAACCACTGGCACCTGCGCGGACGGGCGTGGGGTGCGCGGCAGGGCAACCTGTGGCTCGCGTACGGCATCACCAGCACCCGCTCCCCCGGCGACCCGGTCTACCAGATGCAGGAGACCCGCGAGGCCCTGGCCAGCGGGGCGCTGCGCGGACCGCGGTACTTCGCGACCGGCGAGGCGATCGACGGGTCGCGGGTCTACTACAACTTCATGCGGCCGACGCTCTCGATCCAGCAGCTCGGTCTGGAGCTCGATCGCGTCGAGGGGCTGGCCTACGACCTGGTGAAGACGTACGTGCGGCTGCCGATCGAGTACCAGCGGCGGGCGATCGCGTTCGTACACCAACTCGGGCTGCAACTGTCGTCGCATTACCTCTATCCCGCCGAGCATCTCGGCATGGACGGAATGGAACACACCGGCGCGACGAACCGGCTCGGCTACTCGCATACGGTCAGCCGGCTGGGCCGCGCGTACGCCGATGTGGTCACGCTCTTCACCCGCGCCGGGTTGTCCGTGACCCCGACGCTGTTCAACTCGACGATGGCGCACGTCGACGATCCCTCGCTGCTGACCGACCGGCGTACGACGACGCTCTATCCGTCCTGGGAGTACGACGCGCTGATCGCCGAGGTCAACACCGCGAAGGGACCGGCCGGCGTCACCACCCGCGAACTCCTGCGGGGCAACGTCGACATGGTCCTCCGCATCCACCGCGGCGGCGGCCTGGTCATCTCCGGCACCGACACGCCCCTCGACAACATGGCCGTCTCGCTGCACGCCAACCTCCGCTCGATGGTCGCCGGCGGCTTCACCCCCTACGAGGCCCTCACCACCGCGACGCGGAACCCGGCCAAGTGGCTCGGTCTGGACGGCAAACTCGGCGTCGTCCAGGCCGGCGCCCAGGCGGACCTGTCCTTCGTCACCGGCGATCCGCTGGCAGACATCCGCGCAGCCGCCGCCGTCGACCGCGTCATGACCGCCGGGAATCTCTACACGGTCGACAACCTGCTGGCGCCGTACGCCGCCGGGGCGCAGGTCACTCCAGCCGTCCGCACAGCCAACGCCCCGCAACCCCTCACCCGACCCCAAGCCCACGCCACGGACTCCACCTACTGGTGGCACGAACCCGAATGGCTCCACCGAGCCTGCTGCGAAAGCTGACCCCCGCGTTTGGCGAGCCCTCGGTGGGGAGCTTGAACACCCTCCGGAGACCTTGAACAGGTAATAACCTGTTCAAGGTCCCGGTTATCTCTCCAACCCCCCGATGGCCGGTCAGAACGTGGTGGTGAGTTCCTGGGTCTGGCCGGTTTCGGAGGCTCGGTACGCGGACTCGATGATGTCGATCACGTGGCGGGCGTGTTCGGCGGTGACGATCGACGGGGTGCCGTCGCGGACCCAGTCGACGAGTTGCATGACGTCCTCGAACACGTGCTGCTCCTCGATCTCCCGGTGTACGCCGGTCACGTGCGGGAGCAGCGCCTGGTTGCCGGGGCCGCGCGGCGAGAGCTCGGAGGCGTCGCGGTTCGGGAAGTCGAACGGTACGTCGTTCAGCAGCAGTCCGTCGATCGTTCCCGCCGTACCGAAGTAGGCACCGCCGAAGCCACCGCGCATCGAGCCGGCCGCGGTTCCGGTCGCGACGCAGAACAGGTTGTCGCCGAAATCGATCAGCACGATCGTGTTGTCGTCGGCCTCCGTCGCCACGTCCGCGCCGGCGCTTCGGCGCACCGGAATCCGCACACCGGACATCGCCGTCACCCGCCGCGCCGGCCCGAGAATCCCGGTCACCGAATGCAGCGCGTACACGGTCATGTCGTACATCGGCCCGCCACCGGGCTTGCGGAAGTACCACGACGGATCGATGTTCGTCAGTACGTCGCTCCCTCCGCGCACCGACTCGTCCTCGTGATACGTCCCGAAGGCTGCTCCAGAACTCACCCAGGACAACGTCCCGATGGCGCCCTCGGCAATCAGTTCGCGGGTCCGCACGTGATGCGGTCGCAGCATCTCCCCCGGCGAGGCAACGATCCGCAGATCGTTGGCGGCCGCGAGCTCGATCAGCTCCGTCGCCTCCGCCACGGTCACCGTCATCGTCTTGTTGAAGTGCACATGCTTCCCGGCCTGCAACGCGAGCTTCCCCTGCTCGTAGTGCAGCCCGATCGGCGAGGCGATCGTGACCGCGTCGACGTCGCCGCGCGCCAACAGTTCCTCGTACTCCGTGAACGCGCGCTCCACGCCGAATTTCTCAGCCGCTGCCTCCGCCCGCCCCGGCACCGGATCACACACCGCGGCCAGCGTCACCCGCCCCGCGAGATCCGCTTGCCCCAGATGCGGAAGGAGCCCACGCACCGAGATACTCCCTGCCCCGACAACCCCGATCCGCACCGAATCCGCCATACCAGCGATCGTATTGTCCCCACCGACCCCACGCGCCCCCACGCGCGTCCGATGTCGCCTATCTGGGCGGGAGACCGTCGAGGACAGCGGCGAGAGTCTGCGGGTCACGGCGGGCGATGTTGTGGCCGACGGGAATGTCGTGAACCTGCCAGGCGGGGTCGTTGCGCAGTCGCTCGGTCAAGGCTTCGAACGGGGTGCCCGGCCACGAGCCACCGCTGATGAAACTACGACGTAGTGCGGGCCATGCGTTGTCCTTCAGCCTGATCGACTGGACAAAGCTCGGCAGCGGGTGCGGTCGCGCACGAGGATCGAGACCGTCCGGTACGGCGACCCACCGCCCGTCCGCGCCGGCGCCCGCGATGAACTGCTCACGAAACATCTCACTGGTCAACGTCCAGCACGAATCGCCATCGCCCGGAACGTACGCGTCGATAAAGACAACGTGCTCGAGCCGATCGCCCAGCCGATCCGCGACACCGGCGATCACCATCCCGCCGTAACTGTGCCCGCACAGCGCGACCGGCGTCCCGTCGCTGCGCTCGATGACGTCGGCGACCTGGTCGATGTGCGTATCGAGATTCGCCGGGCTGTCGAGGTCGGCCGGTCCGTCAGACTCCAACCCGGCCAGCGTCACCGCCTCTACCTCGTGCCCGAGCCGCGCCAACTCCGACGCCACCCCGTCAAACACCCACCCGCCCTGCCAACCCCCAGGCACCATCACAAATTTCACCGCGCCATCCTAGGTGCAGGCGGAGGGATAACCGTTGGTGTTGGGGGTTGTCTGCTGGTGTGGGAGCGAAGAACCCCCACTTCGAGGGGTTAACCCCTCTTGGCAGGACGGGCGGACACGGGGCGGCGCGGCGTGATCGGGCGGCAGGCTTGGGTGGTCAGGGTGGCGTGGTGTCCAGGGGGTTGGTGGTGATTCTGGTGGCGAGGCCGGAGGTGATCGCGCGGGCGGCTGAGCTGGTGGGCTTGCGGGCGGACTGGGCCTCGAAGCAGGCGAGGAACTCGGTGGTGAGGCCGAGGCGGGGGTACTGCCGGAGTACTTCGGCGCGGAAGGCCGGCGTGAAGTCCTCGACGTTCTTGCCCACGATGTCCAACGCGGCCGCTCGCGACAGCAGGTGGCCCTCAGCGTCGTCGGACACGTCGACGTCGGGCCACATATGCCTGACGATGACCTCGCCGAGGCGTTCGCGGCGCTCACTCGGCCACCCCGCACCGGAGGTGAACACCCGCGCGACATGACCACTCGCCTCCTCGAAGGCCACGGTGTGGCTGTCGAACTCCGGCGCCAGGCTGATGTCATGGAACATCGCGGCCACGAACAGCAACTCGGCGTCGTAGCGGATGCCGTGCTGATCGCCGTACCCCGCCGCCCACACGTACACGCGGTGCGAGTGGCTCAGCAAGGCCGGCGACAGGTACGCCGACGCGACATCCACCGCCGCCGACGAAGCAGCCGTATCAGGAATCATGCTTCGACCGTACGGCGCTGCACGCCCACACCGCTGGTCCAATCCGACGACCAGCACATGGGCCACCACAACGAGTCGCTGGAGACGTTGAGCTACGTCGCCGCCGTGACCGAGCGGATCAAGCTGGGTACGGCGATTCTCGTGGCACCGCTGCATGTACCGGTGATGCTCGCGCGCCGGCTCGCGACGCTGGACCGGTTCAGCGGCGGCCGCGTCGTCGCGAGTCTGGGACAGGGCTGGCAGCACAACGAGTTCGAGACGGCGAACGTGTCGAGCAGCCGCACAGGCGCCCGTACCGAGGAGTTCATCGCCGCGCTGCGCGCGGTCTGGGGATCGGACCCGGTGCGGCACGAGGGCGAGTTCTATCAGATCGCGCCGTCGGACGTGAGTCCTAAACCGACCCAGGAACGGATTCTGGTGCTGCTCGCCGCGAACTCACCGGCCGCCGTCCGGCGTGCCGGCCGGATCGCGGACGGCCTGATCCCGATCAGCTCGTCGGCGCAGGACCTGCGTGCCGTCGTACGCGCCTTCCACACCGCCGCCCGGGAAGCCGATCGCGACCCCGAGGACCTCGTGGTGGTCAACCAGGCGCCGTGGCCGACCCCGATCACCAGCGAACCGCTCGGCGCCAACCGGCCGTTCCTGGGCGGGTCGCCCAAACAGATCGCCGAAGACCTGGCCGCAGCCCGCGAGACCGGCGCAACCCAGGTCTACCTGGCCGCCGCCCAAGGCCTCGGCCTCGCCGAAGGCCTGCAAGCGACCGACCTGAACCAGTTCCTCGACCTGCTCGCCGAGGTCGTCCAAGCAGCCAACCAGCTCGGCGTCCTCGCACCATGAAGATCCGGCGGTCTGCGGGATCTCAAAGCCTCATCGGTTGCCGTGCTGCGCCCGCTTCTAGAACGGGAGTTTGGGTTGGGGTGGGGCGTGGGTGGGGTCTACGCCGTCGAAGAGGCTGCTGACCGACTCGCCGTCGTGGATGCGTTTGATGGCTTCGGCGAACAGGCCCGAGACCGACGTGACCTCGAGTTCGGGGAAGCCGTCGGGGCGGGGAACCGTGTCGGTGCTGATGACCTCGGTGATCGACGGGTGGGCGCGGAGGCGGTCGACGGCAGGCCCGGCGAACAGGCCGTGGGTGCAGGCGACAGCGGCCTGCGTGCAGCCGCGGTCCTTCAGGCGGTCGAGGAGTTCGATGATCGAGCCGCCGGTGGCGATCTCGTCGTCGAGGACGATCGCGCGTTTGCCGGCCACGTCGCCGACGATGGTGTCGATCACGACGCGGTCGTCGGCGAGGCGGCGCTTACTGCCGGCCGCGACCGGGGTGCCGAGCAGGCGGGCGAACTGGGTCGCGGTCTTGGCGTTGCCGAGATCCGGACTGACGACGACCGTGTCCGACAGGTCGCGACCGCGGAAGTGGTCCGCGAGGACGCCGATCCCGGTCAGGTGGTCGACCGGGACCGAGAAGAAGCCGTGCACCTGCGGCGCGTGCAGCGCCATCGTGAGCACCCGGTTCACCCCGGCGGTGGTCAGCATGTCGGCGACCAGCCGGCCGCCGATCGAGATCCGCGACGAGTCCTTCTTGTCGGACCGCGCGTACGCGTAGTGCGGGATGACCGCGGTGATCTGCTGCGCCGACGCGCCCCGGGCGGCGTCGATCATCAGCAGCAGCTCCATCAGGTGCTCCTGCGTCGGCGGCACCAGCGGTTGCACGATGTACACATCGCGTTGCCGACAGTTCGCCTGGAGTTGGACCTGTAGGCAGTCGTTGCTGAAACGATGGATCTCGACAGGAGAAAGCGGTACGCCGAGATCTCTACAGATCTGCTCCGCCAACTCGGTGTGGGCATTTCCGCTGAACACGACGATCTCTCGCACGGCTCTCCCCGAACGCTGCAAACCCGACAGCTGCACCCTAACCGATCAGGCGCGCCAGGGTTTCCGCAGCACTCCGGCAGTCGGCCGTCGAAGCGTCCAGATGCGTGACGACCCGCAGTTGCGTGGCCCCGACCCCACCGACCAGAACGCCCTGGTCCTTCGCGGCCGCGACGACTTCGGCGACGGACTTGCCCGTGGCCGACAGGTCCGCGACGACGATGTTCGTGTCGACCTGGTCGGGTTTCACCGAGCCGGGCGCCGCGTCGGCGAGCACCTCGGCGATCAGGCGAGCGTTGGCGTGGTCGTCGGCGAGACGCTCGATGTTGTGGTCGAGCGCGTAGAGCCCAGCAGCAGCCAGTACGCCGGCTTGGCGCCAGCCGGCACCGAGACGCTTCCGCCACACCCGCGCCTCGCGGATCAGCTCCGTGGAGCCGACGAGGACCGAGCCGACCGGCGCGCCGAGGCCCTTCGAGAGGCAGACGCTGGCGGCCGCGGCGCGGGACGCGTACGACGCCACCGTGCGCCCGCTCGCGACGGCCGCGTTCCACAACCGGGCGCCGTCGAGGTGCAGGGGCAGGCCGCGCGCTTCGAGCTCGTCCGCGAGGGCCTCGTACCCGTGCTGGATCGCGCCGCCGCCGAAGTTGTGGGTGTTCTCGACCGAGACAGCCGACGTGGTCACGAAGTACGGGCCGAGGTCGGGCGCGATCAGGGCGCGGATCTGCTCGAGGTCGATCTGCCCGGACGGGGCGCTCCACGTCCGGGTGGTGACGCCGCTGACGGCCGCGTGCGAGCCGAGCTCGGCGCGGACGATGTGGGCGCTCGCCTCGCACAGCACCTCGCCGCCGCGCGGCACGAGCCCGCGGACGCCGAGGACATTCGCGAGCGAGCCCGTGACGGTGAAGAGCCCGGCCTCGTGCCCGAGCAGGCCGGCGACCCGCTCCTCCAACGCGTTGACGGTCGGATCCTCGCCGTACACGTCGTCGCCGACCGGCGCCGCCGTCATCGCTGCGAGCATCTCCGCCGATGGCCGGGTGACGGTGTCGGAGCGGAGGTCGACGACGCCCGAGGTCACGCCTGGGCTCCCCGCAGCCGCTCGGCGACCAGGAACGCGATCTCCAGCGACTGGTGCCGGTTCAGCCGCGGGTCGCAGGCGGTCTCGTAGCGGTTCACGAGGTCCTCCGCGACCAGCTCCTCACCACCACCGAGGCACTCGGTGACGTCGTCGCCGGTGAGCTCCATGTGGACGCCGCCCGGCCACGTGCCGACCTGCTCGTGCGCGTCGAAGAAGCCCTGGACCTCGTCCATCACGTCGTCGAAGTTGCGGGTCTTGTACCCGTTCGGCGTCTCGTAGGTGTTGCCGTGCATCGGGTCGCACACCCACGCGATCGGCGAACCGTGGTCGCGGACCGCCTCCAGCAGCGGCGGCAGCGCCTCGCGGATCTTCCCGGCGCCCATCCGCGTGATGAACGTGAGCCGCCCCTCGACGCCCTTCGGGTTCAGCTTGTCGATCAGCTCCCGGATGTACTCCGGGGTCGTGGTCGGGCCGATCTTGACGCCCAGCGGGTTCGACAACGAGGCGAGGAACTCGACGTGCGCGCCGTCCAGCTGCCGGGTCCGCTCCCCCACCCACAGCAGGTGGCCGGAAACGTCGTACGGCTGCTCGGTCCGCGAGTCGATGCGGGTCAGGGCGTGCTCGTACTCGAGGATCAGCGCCTCGTGGGACGCATAGAAGTCGACGGTCTTGAACTCGTCCGAGGTGGCGCCACAGGCCCGCATGAACGCGAGCGCGCGCTCGATCTCGGACGCCAACTGCTCGTAGCGCCGGCCGACCGGGGACGACTTCACGAAGTCCGTGTTCCAGGCGTGCACCTGGTGCAGGTCGGCGTACCCGCCGGTGGTGAAGGCGCGGGTCAGGTTCAGCGTGGCGGCGGCCGCGTTGTAGACGCCGCGCAGGCGCTGCGGGTCCGGGATCCGGGACTCGGGGGTGAAGTCGAAACCATTCACGGCGTCGCCACGGTACGACGGGAGCGTCACGCCGTCCCGCGTCTCCTCGCCCGACGAACGCGGCTTGGCGTACTGACCGGCGATCCGGCCGATCTTCACGACCGGCACGCTCGCGGCGTACTGCAGCACGACGGACATCTGCAGGAGCACCCGGAGCTTGGCCCGGATGTTCTCGGCGGTGACGCCGGCGAACGTCTCGGCGCAGTCGCCACCCTGCAGGATGAACGCCTCGCCGCGGGCGACAGCGCCGATCTTGGTGGTCAGGTCGTCGCACTCACCGGCGAACACCAGCGGCGGCAGCGTCCGGAGCTCGGCGATCACCTGGTCCAGCGGGGCCGACTCCGGCCACTCCGGCTGCTGCAACGGCTTCAAGGCCCGCAGCTCGTCCAGGGTCGGAACCCCGGGCACTTCCCCCGTCGTCAACGTCGCGAATTGCATGCCCTCAGCCTAGTAGAGCCCCCACCACCCCCGCCTCTCCGTCTCACCACATCAGGCTGGGGAGGATCCCGTACCCGATCCGGGCACACGATCCTCCCCAACCCACTTATCCACAGGAGAGCAAGTGGCGAGCGGCTGGATGGGGTGCCCGGTGCATGTTCTGGGGCGTGGAGGTTGATGATGCGCGGTCGTTCGTGGAGCTGCGGCGTTGGCAGGCGGGTGCGTTCACGCGGGCGCAGGCGGCGCGGCACGGGGTCACCGACAAGGTGCTGAGGCGCGGCGTACGGGCGCGACAACTGCAGCGATTCCATCCGGGCGTGTACGTCGATTTCACCGGACCGCTGCCGTGGGAGACCAGGGTGTGGGCCGCACTCCTCACGTGTGGACCGGGGGCAGCCCTCACCGGCCAGACCGCGTTGCGCGCCCACGGTGTCGACGGGCATCAGCGCGACGACCGGATCCATGTCGCGGTGCCGCACGCGCGACGGGTCGATCCGAAGCCAGGTGTCGTCCTCAGTCGACACCGTGACCTCTCAGCGATCCTGCACTCCTCACGGCGCCCGCGGACAGTCCGACTCGAGGTGGCATTGCTCCTCACGGCAAGCGCGCAGCAGGATGTTTCGCGGCGGGCCGCCGTACTGCTGGATGCCTGTCGACAGCGTCGCACCACGCCGGACCGGATCCTCGCCGAGCTGCCCGCACTGCCAAGTCTCGCCGGACGCAGCACCCTCCGGCGGATCCTGGCCGATGCGTCGGACGGGGTGCAGTCCTTCCTCGAGCACGCGTACCTGCGACGCGTCGAGCGAGCGCACGGCCTACCGCGCCCTCGGCGGCAGGTCCGCGCGACGACCGAGCAGGGTGTCGTCTACCGAGACACGGAGTACGAGCCGTACGGCGTGATCGTCGAACTGGACGGTCAAGCGGGCCACGCCGACTCCATCAGCCGCTGGCGGGACATGACCCGCGACAACGCGGCGGCGACGAGCAGCAAACTCACCCTGCGGTTCGGGTACCAACTGGTCAGCGAACCGTGCGCAGTCGCGGCCCAGGTCGTCGCCGCCCTCCACCTCCGCGGTTGGCCCGGCCGTCCCCGCCGCTGCTCCCCCGCTTGTCGGCTCTGACCGAGACCCTGGGGAGGATCGTGTACCCGGATCGGGCACACAATTCTCCCCGGGTCAGGTCAGGGAGCTGAGATCTGGGGGTACGTCGACGGCGTGGGCTCGGAGGACGGTGAGGGGGACTGTTTCGAGGGCGCGGGCGTGGGTGGAGGCGAGGACGACGGGGGCTGCGGTGCCGTCGTGGTACGCCTGCAGCCAGCGGGCCGCGACGACGCACCAGCGGTCACCCGGTTCGAGGCCGCGGAAGTCGTACTCGGGGCGGGGTGTGATCAGGTCGTTCCCGATCGACGCCTGGTGGGCCAGGAACTCCGCTGTCATCACCGCGCAGATCGTGTGGCTGCCGAGATCCTCGGGGCCGGTCGTGCAGCACCCGTCCCGGTAGAACCCGGTGACCGGGTCGGTCCCACACTCCTCCAGCGGCTCGCCGAGGACGTTCAAGTCGCTGTCCATGGCGACAATCCTCGCCGGACGCCGGCCGGAACGGGGTCAGCTGGCCTTCGTGTCGCCGAGCCGGATGTGCTCGTCGACGGATTCACCGGCCTTGATCAGTTCCTTGGCCTTGTCGGCGTACATGTCGACGTACTCCTGGCCGGACAGGTCCATCAGCGCGTACATGATCTCGTCGGTGACCGAGCGCAGCACGAAGCGGTCCCGCTCCATGCCCTCGTAGCGGGAGAAGTCCAGCGGCGTGCCGAACGCCACACCCGGACGCACCAGGCGCGGCAGCAGCCGGCCCTTCTCGCGGTAGAACCACTGCGGCCAGATCCGGCCCGGCGGCTGCAGCTTCTCGGTGTCGATCATCGCGACCGGGATCACCGGGACGCCGGCCACGATCGCCATCCGGGCGACGCCGGTCTTGCCCTTGTACAGCCGGCCGTCGGGCGAGCGGGTGCCCTCGGGGTAGATCCCGAACAGGCCGCCCTTGTCCAGGATGCCGAGACCGGTGTTCAGCGCGGCCAGCGAGGCGCGGCCGCCGGAGCGGTCGATCGGGATCTGGCCGACCGACCGGAAGAAGGTGGCGACCAGTTTGCCCTTTACGCCGGGGCCGGTGAAGTACTCCGACTTCGCCGGGAAGACGATCTGCCGCGGCACCGAGACCGGCAGGAAGATCGAGTCGCAGAACGCCAGGTGGTTGCTGACCAGCAGCGCCGGACCGTCGGTCGGCACGTGCTCCAGGCCGGTCACCTTCGGCCGGAAGAGCAGTTTGACCAAGGGTGCGACCACGAACCGTCTGAGGAACATGTACAGCATCCGTCTCGACCTCCGTCACTCGCCCGACACGCTCACCCGACACACACCCGACGACACCGTCCAGGCCATCGTCGTTCGTACCCACGTCCGGCACCAGTGCCCGCCGGTGGCGGTCGCGCAACAACCCCGGTGCGCGGACCGTTCCGGTGCGGACACTACGTTCCAGCTTCCCTCTCAGGCAATGTCACCGCCAGGAATGCGAGTGTTGCTCACCGTGTTGTCACCTGGATGCAGACTGGACGAGGCCCAGATGCGACGATTGACACGCGCCCTTGCCGGGACCGGTCCGGGCGCCCGTGAGGACCGACCGGCGAGGAGTCGAGCGTGCCAGTGCAAGCCCACGCGGAGGAGTTTCGCAGCCCCGGGTCCGGGGAGAACGCCGCCGTCGGAGTCCTGCTGAGCCACGGTTTCACCGGCTCGCCGCACTCGATGCGGCCGTTCGCGGAGCACCTGGCCGCCGAGGGGTACGGCGTGGCGGTGCCGCGGCTGCCCGGTCACGGGACCAGCTGGCAGGAGATGAACAAGACCGGCTGGCCGGACTGGTACGCCGTCCTGGACAACGAGCTCACCCGGTTACGCAAGGAACACGACCAGGTGTTCGTCGTCGGGCTCTCGATGGGCGGCTGCCTCGTGCTGCGCCTGGCCGAGCAGCACGGTGTCGACATTTCTGGTCTGGTCCTGATCAACCCGTCGGTGCGGACCGACGACAAGCGGCTCGCGCTGCTGCCGGTGCTGGCGCGGCTTGTGCCGTCGTTCCCGGGCATCTCCAACGACATCAAGAAGGGTGGTGTCCAGGAGGGCGCGTACGACCGGATGCCGCTGCGCGCGCTGCTCTCGCTGTCGCAGTTGTGGAAGCTCACCCGGGCGGACCTGGCCAAGGTCACGCAGCCGGTGCTGTTGTTCCGCAGTACTGTCGATCATGTGGTGGAGCCGAGCTCGGGGCGCGCCGTACTGTCCTCGATCTCGTCCCGCGATGTGACCGAGACCCTGCTCGAGGACAGCTATCACGTGGCAACCCTGGACAACGACGCACCGCGGATCTTCGCCGACTCCGCGGCCTTCATCCGTCGGCTGAGTACATCCAGCCTGGACGAGTCCCGGCTGAGTGAGCCCGCGGGCGGGCACGACGATGCGTGACAACGGACTGACGGCGGCGTCGTACACGTCGCTCGGGGGCATCGATCCGTTGGTCGCCGAGCCGGTCCTGGACGCGCTCAAGACGGCCGGCATCGCGGCGTACTGCGAGAACCAGAACGAGGCCCGCACCCCGGAGGAGGCCGAGGAACCGGTCCGGATCCCGGTCGGGTACGACGAGATCTTCGTCGACGCCGACGCGGTCGAGCGGGCCCGCCCGGTGATCGACCGCAGTACCGAGGACGCGGAGTGGCAGTCCCTCGTCGAGCAGTTCGGCAAACCGTCCGCGCCGGGTCACGACGGTGGCGACGACCCGGTGCCGCGGTGGCCGGCGAGCGAGGACGTCGACGACAAGTACGAGCCGCTGATCGACGTACCGACCGGGCTGACCATCAAGGAAGCGACCCCCGACGAGGACGAGAAGCCGGCGAAGAAGGCCGACGACCCGCACGACCACTTCGTGCCGCCGGAGCCGCCGCGCGGACCGCGGCTGGACTGGATCAGCCGGGCCGCCTGGCTCGGGCTGATCGGCGGGCCGCTGCTGCTGATCGCGGCCGCGGTGCTCGACTTCGGGACCGGGCGGATCACCACGATCGCGGTGGCGGGGTTCATCGGCGGGTTCCTCACGCTGGTGCTGCGGATGAAGGACCGGCTGCCGCCCGGCGACGGCGGCGACGACGGGGCGGTCGTCTGAGCTAGCATGCGGATCGTCGGACAATCCGACATACCGTGCACTTCTGTGGGAGGTACCCGTGCAGGTCACCGAGACCGTCGAGATCACCGGCCACCTGATGGACTCCGGGCTGCTGTCCCGGGTCCTCGACGACATCCGCGGGTACGGCGGTGAGTACACGCTGGACAAGTTCGACCTCGGGTACGACAAGGACGACCCGTCGACGGTCCGGATGACGGTCGGCGCCGAGGACGAGGAGTCGCTGCAGCGGCTGCTGATGCGGATCCAGACCAAGGGCGCGAACCTGGTGAATCCCGGTGAACCGGAGATCTCCGAGGTCGTCCAGGACGGCGTCTTCCCCGACGGTTTCTACTCGACCACCAACCTGCCGACCAATGTGCGGCTCGGCGGCCATTGGGTCGAGGTCCACAACCCGGAGATGGACTGCGGACTACTGGTCGAGGGTGGCACGGTGCGCACCATCCCGATGTCCGACGTGCGCGCCGGCATGCGGATCATCACCAGCGCGCAGGGTGTCCGGGTGATCCCGCCGATCACCGAGGCGACCGAAGGCGGGTTCGGCTTCATGGAGTCGGACGTGTCCAGCGAGAAGCCGCAGCGGGTGCTCGTCCGCCAGGTCGCCGAGGGGATGCGCGAGGCGAAGGCGAACGGCCAGAAGGTGCTCTGGGTCGGTGGACCGGGCATCGTGCACACCGGCGCCGCACCGGCCATGGTCGCGCTCGTCAACGCGGGTTTCGTCGACGTCCTGTTCGCCGGCAACGCGCTGGCCACCCACGACATCGAGTCGTCGCTGTACGGGACGTCGCTCGGCGTCGACCTGGACCGGGGCCGCGGCGTCGAGCACGGCCACGAGCACCACATCCGCGCGATCAACACGATCCGGAAAGCCGGGTCGATCGCGGCGGCGGTGGAGCAGGGCGTGCTCACCTCCGGTGTGATGCACGCGCTGGTGAAGAACGGGAAGCGGTTCGTCCTGGTCGGGTCGGTCCGCGACGACGGGCCGCTGCCGGACGTCTACACCGACGTCCTCGAGGGGCAGCGCGCGATGCGCGCCGAACTCCCCGGCGTCGGGTTCTGCCTGATGGCGGCGACCATGCTGCACTCCGTTGCTACGGGCAACATTCTCCCGGCGTCGATCCCCTTGACCTGCGTCGACATCAACCCGGCCACCGTGACCAAACTCGCCGACCGGGGTTCGTCGCACGCCCGCGGGATCGTCACCGACGTCGGGCTGTTCGTCGAGCACCTCGCGCGTGAGCTGTCTCCCACGTACGCCGACAGCAAGTGACCCCGCCGCGGTTCAGGCTGGTGTCATGGTGACTGAGGACTTCGAGACGTTCCTGCGCAGGTTCGAGGAGGCCAACACCGCGTTCGTCAACGGGGACCCGTCGTTGTGGCTGCCGCTGGTGTCACGCAGCGAACAGACCTCGATCTTCGGCGGCTTCGGCGGCCAGGAGGTCGGCTGGTCAGAGATCGGCCCCCGCTACGAGTGGGCGTCGGAGCAGTTCCGCGACAGCGGCGCGGAGATCCGGTTCGAGTACCTGGACAAGCACGTCGGCGCGGACACGGCGTACACGGTGGCGATCGAACGCGGCACCGTCCACCACGTCACCCAGCCGGACCCGGTCCCGCACCTCCTCCGCACCACCATGGTCTTCCGCACCGAAGACGGCAGGTGGAAAATCACCCACCGCCACGCCGACCCCCTCAACCCGAAGTCCACCCCGTCCGGCCCGTGAGCCGGCCGGGGAGGTTCAGCGTCCTCCGTGCTTGACCTCAGCGTGCCTGTGGGCCGTCGCCGCGGCCGAGACGAGTCGGGTTGCCGTCGCGCTGCGGCGGCCAGGCCGACGTCTCCAACCTCGAACCTGCGACGGGGTCCTGGATCGGCCCCGCGACGCCGGTGAGGGCGTTCGGGTCGAGGCCCTTCTGCAGTGCGGGTTCTTGTTGCTGCGCGACAGCTTGCGCGAGGTGCTCGCTGAACGTCATGACGGACTGGATCTCCTGGTCGCGGGTGTAGGGCCCGCTGTCGTCGTACATCCGCCCTTCCACCGGCTTGTCGTGCCGAACGACCACTGCCAAGGTGTAGCTCCTGTCCGGGGCGATAGCGGCGGTCGTCTTGTCCGGGGTCACCAGCAAGTTGTCGCCGTCGCTCCAGCCACTGCGCCCCACGAGGTACATGACCTGCTCGTTGAGGACCTTCTCCTTGTACGGTCGGCCACCAGCCTGCTCGCAGGCCTTTTCCACCGCCTCGATCAGTTGCTGACCGGTGATCGGGCGACCGAACTCGACGGTCTTCATCGCAGGCGAGCCGCTGAGGTCAACCAAGGCAATCTCCTTCTGTCACTGGCTGCAGGTCGGCGTGCATGTCAGCTGCGGCCGTTGTCGCCGAGGCGGGTGCCGGAGGGGCGTTGGGCGTAGTCGTACGTCTGGGTTATCGAGCCGTCGCCCGCGCCTGGGCGGCCCGTGTCCGAGCCGCGCGCGAGGTTGCTGCCGCGGTCCAGGGCGCGGCTGGCCATGATCTGCGTCCGGACGCTCCGGTCCAGGCGATCGGCGAACTCGCCGACCGCTCGGGACTGTCCGTCGACGCTGGCCGGCACCGCAAGCCGATGCTGCCCCGGAACCACCAGATGATGGTTCGCGACGAGCACCCCGGCGTAGGTCCGCTCCGGGTCGATGTACCCCTCCCCGCTGGTGGGGACCACCACCAGGGTGTGGTCCGGGTGACCGGAACTCTGCCCGACGACGAACCCCGAACCGTCCGGTCCGGCCGCCTCGTAGTACTGCGAGTGGTTCAGCCTGTCCGGCACGCTGCACGCCTTGACCGAGGCCATCAGTTCCCTGCCGGTGATGGGCCGATCGAACTTGATCGCTTGCCGGGTGTCCGTCACGTCCAGCTGGATCGGCTTCACCGAACCGTCCGCGCCCCGTGGAGACCGCTGCTCCGCGAGTGCGCGCTCTCTGTCCGCGGCCTGCGCCGGCACAGCGTCCAGCTCCCGCTGGAGATCCGCGCCGAACTCCTTGAGGGACCCCACCGTGTTCTCGAGGGTCGCATTCTGTGGACGGATCACCGCTCCGGCATCCGGCAGGTCGTGGTGCGCGAGCGTCACGGAGCTGTACTTCGCCGTCGGATCCAGATACGCCAGGTCGAGGTTCTGCGCGATGACGAGGCCCCGCTCCAGGTGTTCCGAGGCACGGCCGGCCTCCACGAGGTAGCCATTGCGGTAGTACATGTCCTCGTGGTGAACGTCGCCGGACCGCTCGGTGATGACCTTGGCCGCGGCCACGATCTCCGCGCCGGTCCGCGCCGGGTCGAAGCGCACGTCGTGGCAGGCCCTGGTCTGACTGAGGTCGATCATCCGTCTCCTCGCAGCTCGTCGTCGGGCGTTGATCCTAGTGACGGAGGGGGTCCTGGACCCGCCGGAACTGCTCCGCGGGCGGCGATGGGTGTTGGATGGGCTGCATGACCGAACTCGTGCATCTGACAGTGGACAGTGGCGTGGCGACGATCACGCTTGACTCGCCGCACAACAAGAACGCGTTGTCGCAGCAGCTCACGGGTGAGTTGCTCGAGCACCTGCAGTCGGCGGGGGCCGATGACTCCGTGCGGGTGATCGTGGTTCGGTCCGCGCTCGACGTGTTCTGCTCCGGTGCCGACATGTCCGAGGCGACGACGGTCGGGATGGGGGTCGGCGCGCAGCGGATGGTCGATGTGCAGCGAGCGATCGTCGCGAACCCGAAGCCGGTGGTGGCGCGGGTTTCGGGACCGGTGCGCGCCGGCGGGATCGGGATCGTCGCGGCGGCCGACATCAGCATCGGCGGCGAGAGCGCGTCGTTCGCGTTGACCGAGGTACGGCTCGGGCTGGCGGCGGCGACGATCTCGCTGACTGTGCTCCCCCGGCTGACCGACCGCGCCGCGGCGTACACGTTCCTGTCCGGCAACCCGTTCGACGCGCTGGAAGCCGCACGCCTCGGCCTGCTCACGCTGACGGTCCCCGACGACGACCTGGACGCCTCGATCGGGGCGCTGCTCATCTCGCTCCTGAAGGGCGTCCCGCAAGGCCTCCGCGAAACCAAGAAGCTCCTCAACCGCGAGCTGCTCGCCGATATCGATGCCCGCGGCAAGGATCTCGCCGAGCTGTCCGCGTCCCTCTTCGGCTCCCCCGCCGCCCAGGAAGCCATGCTCGCCTTCCTGAACCGCAAAAAGAGCTAATTCGTTTGCCGGTCCCGCACACCGCTGCTGGACTGGCCGCATGATCACCGACGCCCAGCGGACGCAGTTCCGGGACCAGGGGTACGTCGTGGTGCCCGGCGTACTGTCCGACGAACAGATCGCCACCGGCCGGCGGATCGTCGCGCGAATGCTCGAGCGGAAGCCGCCGGAGGGAGTCGGAGCACACTTCCTCTGGCCGCAGCTGAGCACCGATCACCCCTTGCTCACCATCTACCGGACGGCCGGGATCGGCGCCCTGGCAGGCGAGTTGATCCGCGACGACCTGCAGTTGCAGGAGCCTGACCAGGCGCAGGTGGCGACGACGATCCCGCCGTGGCCGCACGTGCCGGGCGGGCCGCACGTGGACGGGATCACGCCCTGCCTGCCGGACGGTACGCCGGGCACCTTCACCCTGCTCGCCGGTCTCTGGCTGACGCCGCACGACGAGGTCGATCGCGGCAACCTCTACATCTGGCCGGGCACGCACCGACGCTTCGGCGCGTACCTCGCAGAGCATGGCGCCGACGCGCTCGCCAAGGTCGACGAGCTGAACCCGGGCCCGTATCCGGACATCCCGCTCGGCGATCCGATCCAGGCGACCGGCCCGGCGGGCAGCGTGCTGTTCGCGCACTATCTGCTCGCGCATAACATCGGCGGTCACTTCGGCAGCGCGGACGACCTACGGCGGGAAACGCTCTACTTCCGGCTGCGCACCGAGACGCATCGGGCGAACTGGCGGGAGATCGTCACGACTCCCCTGCTCGAGTTCAGAGCGTGATCTCGATCAGGAGCGGGAGGTGGTCGGACGCGGCGGCCAGGTCCTCGCGGGTGGCGGGCAGGTGGCGGACGCGGCCGTTCAGGGTGGCGGACAGCTCGGCCCCGTCGATGCGCTTGCAGGGGTTTGCCGAGTTGAAGGTCGGGCCCGCGTCGGCGCCGAGGTCGACGAGGCTCTCCTCGGAGAGACGTTTCCAGATCGGGCCGTCGGGTTCCTCGTTCAGGTCGCCGGCAAGCAGGTACGGCGCGTTGAACGAGCGGCACAGTGCGAGTACCTGCGCCAGCTCGTGAATCCGGCCGCGCGGATGCAAACCCAGGTGGCACACCACCACCGCCACGCCTCCGACAAGCCCGCCGACCGCACCGCCCGGCAGCTGGGTGGCGATGAAGTTCAACCGGCGGCGGAAGAACGGGCGCCAGATCCGGCGGCTCCGGATCCCGGTGAGTTCGATGCCGTCGGCAACCAGGATCGCGTTCCGCGCGGACGCCGCGACGTACCGCATCCCGAAGGTCGCGGCCATCGCCCGGCGCTTACGACGGGTCCCGAACCAGGTCGGCGCCTCCTGCACCAGCAGCACATCCGGCGCGCAGGCCTGCACCACCCGAGCCAGCGCCGTACGGTCGTCTCCCCAGCGGTGCACGTTGTAGGACAGCACCCGCAGGGAGCCGGCGGTCATGCGTCGGTGTCGCCGTTCACGTCGGCATGCTGGAAGTCATCGTCCGACGCGGCCGCCCGCATTCCGGTACGGCGTCCCGCGGACTTGCGAGCCGCCCGGTCCAGACGGGTCGACCGGCCACGCGCCGCGGCCGTCTTCGCGGTCACCGCCGTGGTCTTCACCCGGACCCGGCGCAACCACGTCGCCTCTTCGCGGGCCAGGTCGGCGGCACCGACCAGGCCGGCCTCCGGGCCGAGCACCGCGCGCACGATCCGCGCCTCGGGCCGGAACCCACGCCCGGTCAACGTCCGTTTGAACGCCTCCCGCGCCGGCGACAGCAGCAGCTCGCCGGCATCCGACACGCCACCACCGATCACGAACGTGCCCGGGTCCAGCGCGGCGGCCAGATTCGCCAGCCCGATACCGAGCCAGCGGCCGACGTCCTCGAGAAGCTCGACCGCGACCGGGTCGCCATCCTTCGCCAGCTCGGTCACCATCGGGCCGTTGATCTTGCGCGGATCGCCACCGGCCGCGCGGAGCAGGTTGTGCGCGACGGGCGACCCGGACAGCGCCAACTCGCGTGCCTCCCGGGTCAGCGCGTTACCGGAGGCGTACTGCTCCCAGCAGCCACGGTTGCCGCACTCGCAGCGATGACCGCCCGGCACCACCTGCATGTGGCCGAACTCGCCGGCGATACCGAACTTCCCGCGCTGCAACGAGCCGTCGTTCAGGATCGCGCCGCCGATGCCGGTGCCGAGCGTGACGCAGACCAGGTGGCTCTCGCCCTGCCCGCCGCCGAACCGCCACTCCGACCAGGCGGCCGCGTTCGCGTCGTTCTCGACCACGACCGGCAGGCCGAGCCGGCGCTCGACCGCGTCCCGCAGCGGCTCGTGCCGCCAGGCGAGGTGCGGCGCGAACAGTACCGACGAGCGGGTCCCGTCGACGAACCCGGCGGCGCCGATCCCGACCGCGATCACGTCGTGCCGCGACTCCAGGTCGTGGACGATCTCCGCGATCGCGTCCTCGGTCTCCTTCGGATCGGTCGTCGGCGTGTCCCGGCGGACCCGGTCCAAGATGTTGGCCTCGGGGTCGACCACGCCGGCGGCCACCTTGGTGCCGCCGATGTCGATCCCGATCGTCAGAGCCTGTGTCAGAGCCAAGGTTCGACCTTCCTCGTGGCCCCCGCCGCAACCTCTCCAGTATCCCAGGTCAGGACAATCACCGGGACTTCTCGGGTGCCGGAGCGGGGCGGCGGGCCAGGTCGGCGGCGCCGATCAGGCCGGCGTCGTTGCCCAGTTCGGCGAGGCTGAAGGACGCGTGCGGCCGGTTGGACCGGGCCGGCAGGTTCTTCTCGAAAGCCAGCTGCGCGGACCTCATCAGCAGGTCCTTCGCGGCGCTCACACCGCCGCCGATCACGATCTGTGTCGGGTCGAACATGGTCGCCAGACTGGCCAGCCCCTCGCCGAGCCAGCGGCCGAGGTCCTCCAGCAGCTCGACGGCGCACGGATCACCCTGCATCGCCGCCTCGGTGATCATCGGGCCGGTCAGCTCCGCCGGGTCGGTGATCCCGCACACGCTCAGCATCTGCGCCGCGGCCAGCGATCCCGACTCGGCCCGCGCCTTGCCCTCACGCACCAGTGCCCGTCCGGACGCGTACTGCTCCAGGCACCCACGCGCCCCACAACCACACCGATGCCCACCGGGTACGACGCGCATGTGGCCGAGCTCGGCCGCCACACCATGGGCGCCACGGACCAGTTCGCCACCGATCACCACACCGCCACCGATCCCGGTGCCGACCGTGATGCAGACCATGTGCTCGACGTCCTTGGCGGCGCCGAACGCGAACTCGCCCCAGGCGGCCGCGTTGGCGTCGTTCTCCACCACGACCGGGACGTCCAACTGCTTCGCGACCCGCGCGCCGAGCGGCTCGTCCCGCCAGGCCAGGTTCGGCGCGAAGAGCACCGTCGTACGGTCCGACGAGACGAATCCGGCAGCGCCGATGCCGACTGCCTCCACGTCGTTGCCGGCGATCAACTCGGCGGCCGCGTCACAGATCGCCGCCGCGGTCGCGTCGACCGAGTCCGCCGGGGTGTCGCGCGTCGTCCGCGCCCCGATGGCGCCGTGCTCGTCGACCACTCCGGCCGCGATCTTGGTGCCGCCGACATCGATACCGATCGTCAGTCCCATGGTTCGGGGTCCTCACTCACGTCGATCCGGTCCACCCGGGACCGGGTCGTCTCCTCCTCGGGTGCTGAGGCCCGCGACGCTGCGTCCTCCCGCGACTGCCGGCCCGCGTCCGCCGCGGCCTCCAGCAGAGATCTCACCGAGCCCAGCACGTGCGCGGCCGCCGTCGACAGCTGCTCGATCGTCTCCGGGCTGGTGTTCCGCACCCGGTGGATGAGCTGGCACACCGGGCACCACACACAGTCCGGGCCGAGCTTGTGCTCGTGCTTCTCGCCCGCGGTCTCGTCAGCTGCCTCGGCAGCCACATCCTCAGCGGTGTCGTCAGCGGCGTCCTGAGCAGGCGGTGGCTGAGTCGCCGCGGCGTGCTGCAGTACGGCGAACAGCTTCGCGGCCTCCTCGGCGACCGATCCGATCGGCTCCTTGGTCATGGCCGGTCACCGATCGCCGCTTCCCGCCGGGCCAGCTGCTCGTGGTACTCCGCCGTCAGCCCTTGCGCGAGCTCCTGCGCGGACTCCAACGGCCCCGACCCGCTCGGCACCTCTGCCCCGGCCGCACGCCCCGGCTCCCGCCCGGCGTCGCGCGCTGTCTCCCGGGCCGCCTCGCGCGGCGCGAACCGCACCTGCAGCCGCCCGTCGTCCAGCCGCGCGCCCGCGACGACGCCACGGGCCAGCGCCGCCGGCAACGGCAGCACCCGGCGGTACGACCCGACCGTGATGATCAGCTCGTCGCCGTGCCGCGCGAGCTCCAGCTCGTTGGCGGATGCCAACGGCAACGGCATCGTCAGCGTGTACGTCCGGCCGTCGGTGTCGATGTGCCGGTCGACCCACAGCGACGTCTCGTCGGTGGCGCGGGCGAACGGGTCGTCCCCGCCGTACATCTCGACCGCGAACGCGGCCAGCTCCTCGACGCCCACCGGCTCACAGACCCGGTACGGCGACTCCCAGATCGGCAACGGCCGGAAAGAGTCGGCGACCTCCTCGAGGATGCCGCGCTGCGCGGCGACCCACTGCCGCCGCCAGGTGTCGGCGCCGGCCGCTGGGAAGACCCGGTTCGCGACCACGCCGTCGACGCGGTACCCGTACAGGGACAGCCTGGTCAGCGAGCGCCGGGCCTCGGCAACTACGACGGCCTCCGGCGTCAGCACCAGCCGCACCGAGGCGTCCGGGCCGGCCAGCAGCGTGCGGATGTCCGCCAGGTCGTTCTGCAGCCGGCGGAGCGCGTCGAACACGGTGTCGTCCGGCATCGGGATGCTCGCGCCGCGATTGAGGAACGGGCGGAAGGTACGCATCATCTTCCGCTCGGCGTTGAAGATCCGGTCCAGGTACCAGTTCAGCGCCTCGGGCAACGCCAGCAGCCGCAGCGTCTCCGCGGTCGGCGCGCAGTCGACGACGATCACGTCCCACCGGCCGGACCGGACGTGATCGCGGACCTCGAGCAGCGCCAGTACCTCGGCGGCGCCGGGCAGCACGGTCAGCTCCTCGGCCTCGATCGGGTCGACGCCGACCATGTGCAGCACCGAGCGCAGATAGGCCTGGATGTCGCCCCAGGAGCGCTCGAACTTGCGCTGCGCATCGATCTGCTGGACGAAGAGCAGGTCGTCGATCTCGGTCGGTTCCGGACCGACCTCGGAGTCGAAGGCGTCCGACAGCGAGTGCGCGGCGTCCGTCGAGAGCACCAGCGTGCGTAGTCCACGGAGCGCGGCGAGCGTCGCCGTACCGGCAGCGGAGGTCGTCTTGCCTACGCCGCCCTTACCTGTGTAGAGCAGAACCCGAGTCACTGGCTTACGACTCGACGCGCTTCTTCAAGCCCTTCAGGGCCGTGTCGATGATGACCTTCTCCGCTTTGCGCTTGAGCATGCCGATCATCGGAATCGGTACGTCGACGGCCAGCCGGTACGTCACTTCGGTCCCCACTCCCCCCTGTGGCCCCAGGTCCCGCAGGACATAGGCACCGTCCATCCCCTTCACCATCTTCGCCTCGACCAGCGACCAGGTCACCTCGTTGCGGGACCAGACGTAGGCCAGCGTGTACTCGTCCGAGATCGCGCCGGCGTCGACCTTGAAGCGCACCTTGTTCGGCCGGCCGGCCTCGTCGGTGGACAGCACCTCGGTCTCCCGCATCGAATCGGCCCACTCCGGGTACGCCGCGAAGTCCGCGATCACCGCCATGATCTCTTTGGGGGTCGCGTTCATCTGGATGGTCGAGGTGGTCTGATCCGCCATCGATTCACCTCTTCGCCGGTCGGTTCTGGTGCGTCTGGCCGGCGGGCTGCGCGGTCGCGGCGCCGGTGTCCTCCCCGGAGACTATCGCGGGATCGTCCAGGGTACGGCGTTCGCCCGCCGCGCGGCCCGCCTCGACTTCGTCCTTGAACCGCCACACCCGCTCCCGGTACGCCGCGACGTACCGCTCCTTCAGGCGGAGCAGGGCCCGGCCGCGGACCGGACGGGCCGGGTCGACGCGGAGGTACCAGTGCACGACGACCCCGTCCCGAACGGCCTCCAGCCACCACTCCGCAGTACCGATGGCGGCCCCGGTGACGGTCCAGCGGACACCCTCCAGGCCGCGCCGTTCGAAAGCGGTCAGCGTGAGGTCCGGCCACCACTCACGCCAGAGGGTGTCCGAACCGAGCCGCTCGGCGACGTAGGCTGGATCAGCAACGACCAGGTCGTCGCAACTGATGTCGAGCTGTGGCATGGCTAGAACCTAGTTCCGTGGGTCACATAAAGGTGGCTACTTGTGGGTAGGTGACTGTAGCGTGCGCCGGAAGTCGACAATTCGTGACCGACTGAGGAGACGCGGATGCGTGAGTACACCGTTCCTGCTGTGACCGAGCCACCCACCGGGAGCCTGAGCGACCCGGTGTGGGCGAACGCGTCCTCCCATCCTGACACCGCGGTGTTCAGCCGCCGGAGCGGGTCGACCTGGACCGACGTCACCGCGGCGGAGTTCGCGCAGCAGGTGGCCGCGGTCGCCAAGGGCCTGATCGCGGCCGGTGTGAAGCACGGCGAGCGGGTCGCCCTGCTCAGCCCGACGCGGTACGAGTGGACCCTGGTCGACTACGCGATCTGGAGCATCGGCGCGGTCACCGTGCCGATCTACGAGACCTCCTCGACCTCCCAGATCCAATGGATCCTGACCGACTCCGAAGCTGTCGTCGCGATCGTCGAGAACGCCACCCACGGCGCGGTCGTCGAGAACGCCCGCCCCGAAGCGCCTGCACTGCAGGAGGTCTGGCAGATCGAGGCCGGCGCGGTCGACGAGTTGACCGCACTGGGCCAGGAGGTGAGCGACGCCGAGTTCGACAAGCGCCGCTCCGCGGTCACCCCCGACGACCCGGCCACGCTGATCTACACCTCCGGTACGACGGGACGCCCGAAGGGCTGCAAGATCAGCCACTCGAACTTCCTCGACGAGCTCGGCCCGGCGGTGAAGATCCTCGACAACCTCTTCGACACCACCGGCGCGAGCACGTTGCTGTTCCTCCCGCTGGCGCACGTGTTCGCCCGGATCATCCAGGTCGGCTGCGTGATGAAGCGGGTCAAGGTCGGGCACAGCGCCGACGTGAAGAACCTCGTCGAGGACCTCGGCGCGTTCAAGCCGACGTTCATCCTGAGCGTGCCGCGGGTGTTCGAGAAGGTGTTCAACTCGGCCGCGCAGAAGGCGCACGCGGACGGCAAGGGCAAGATCTTCGACGCCGCCGCCGAGACCGCGATCGCGTACTCGCAGGCGCAGGACAAGGGCGGCGCGTCGTTCGGCCTGAAGGCCAAGCACCTGCTCTTCGACCGGCTCGTGTTCAGCAAGCTCCGCGCGGTGCTCGGCGGCCAGGTGCAGTACGCCGTCTCCGGTGGCGCACCGCTCGGGGACCGGCTCGGGCACTTCTTCCGCGGCATCGGCGTACCGGTCCTGGAGGGTTACGGCCTGACCGAAACCACCGCGGCGGTGTCGGTGAACCTGCCCGACGACATCCGGATCGGGACCGTCGGCCGGCCGCTGCCCGGTGTCACGGTCGCCGTCGCGGACGACGGTGAACTGCTGTTCAAGGGCGGCCAGGTGATGCAGGGCTACTGGAAGAACGACGAGGCGACCGCGAACGCGATCGACGCCGACGGCTGGTTCCACACCGGCGACCTGGGCGAGTTCGACGTCGACGGGTTCATCAAGATCACCGGCCGGAAGAAGGAGATCCTGGTGACGGCCGGCGGCAAGAACGTCGCGCCGACGCTGCTCGAGGACCAGATCCGGCTGCACCCGTTGGTCAGCCAGTGCATGGTCGTCGGCGACGGCAAGCCGTTCATCGCCGCGCTGATCACCATCGACCCGGAGACGATCGTGCCGTGGGCCACCGAGCGCGGCAAGCCCACCGACGTCGCGGCGCTGACCCAGGACGCCGACCTGATCGCCGAGGTCCAGAAGGCGATCGACGACGCGAACACCTCGGTGTCGCACGCCGAGGCGATCAAGAAGTTCTCCATCCTCCCGATCGACTGGACCCAGGAGACCGGCGAGCTCTCGCTGAAGCTCTCGCTCCGCCGGCACATCGTGATGAAGAACCACGGCACCGACGTCGAGGCCCTCTACGCCAAGTAGGCGCAGTAGGTAGTAGTCCCGGCGTCAGCCGATCGGCTGATCCCGGGACGAGCCAGTTGGGCGATGTGAGCGGTGCGCCCCGTCCGTCAGGCTCGGGGCATGACCAAAGCTTCTTCGATTGTCGAAGTCTCCGACCTGCGTAAGGCGTACGGCGCGCGGACCGTCGTCGACCACGTGTCGTTCAGTGTCGACGAGGGCGAGATCTTCGGCATCCTCGGGCCGAACGGCGCCGGCAAGACCACCACCGTCGAGTGTGTCGAGGGGCTGCGGGTTCCGGACAGCGGGCAGGTCCGGGTCGCCGGGCTCGATCCGGTGCGGGACCACGCGGCCCTGACGGAGGTGCTCGGGGCGCAGCTGCAGGAGAGTGAGCTGCAGGCGAAGCTCACTGTGCGAGAGGCGCTCGAGTTGTACGGCGCTCTGTATCCGAAGCCGGCCGACTGGCGGCCGTTGGCAGAGCGGCTCGGGCTGAGCGGACAGTTGAACACGCGGTTCGGTGTCCTCAGTGGTGGACAGAAGCAGCGGTTGTTCATCGCGCTCGCGTTGATCGGGAACCCGCGGGTCGTCGTACTCGACGAACTGACCACCGGTCTCGACCCGCGGGCCCGGCGGGACACCTGGGAGGTCGTCGAGGACATTCGCGCCCGCGGTGTCACGGTGCTGCTGGTCACGCATTTCATGGAGGAGGCGCAGCGGCTCTGCGACCGGATCGCGCTGATCGACAAGGGCCGGATCACCGCGCTCGACACCCCGCGGGGCCTGATCAGCCGAACGGCCGGGGCCACGGTCGTCTCGTTCACGCCGTCCGATCCACTCGACGACGAGGAGCTGGCCGCGCTGCCGGCGCTCGCCTCGATCGAGAACAAGGACGGCCGGCTCACCCTCGGCGGATCCGACGAGACCGTGACCGCGCTGCTGTCGCTGCTCGCCCGCAAGCGGATCACCGCCCACCAACTGCGCATCACCGACGCCACCCTCGACGACGCCTTCCTCGACCTGACAGGAGCGACCCGATGACCACCACCATCGACGCCGTACGGCGGCCTTCGCCGCGGATCGCCGTACTCCGGGCCGAGACGCGGCTGTATCTCCGGGAGTTCGGCACCTTGTTGTGGGTGTTGGGGTTCCCGCCGTTGCTGCTGGTGATCCTCGGGTCGATCCCGAGCTTCCGGCGAGTCGACGACGGGCTCGGCGTCCGGCTGATCGACCTCTATGTCCCGGTGCTGGTGATGGTCGGGCAGATCGTCGTCGGTCTGCAGGCGATGCCGCCGATCATCACCGGCTACCGCGAGCGCGGGATCCTGCGCCGGATGTCGGCGACGCCGGTCCGGCCGTCCGCGTTGCTGGCCGCGCAGATGACGCTGCACGGCGCGACCGGGTTGGTGTCGGCGCTGATCTGCCTGACGATCGGCCGGCTCGCGTTCGACGTCCAGCTGCCGCGTCAGCTCGCCGGCTACCTGCTGGCCCTGCTGCTGACGGCCGCCGCCGCGCTGGCGCTCGGCGCGCTCGTGTCGGCACGGGCCAAGACAGCGCGCCTCGCGACGGCGTTCGGTATGGCGGTGTTCTTCCCGAGCCTCTTCTCGGCCGGGCTGTGGCTCCCCGTCCAGTCGATGCCGCACACGCTGCGGCAGATCGTCGTACTGCTGCCGTTCGGCGCCGCGTCGCGGGCGCTCGACCAGGCCGCGGCCGGGCACTGGCCGGCGTGGTCGCACCTCGGGGTGCTGGCCGGCTGGACGGTCGTGGTGTCGGTGGCGGCGGCGCGCTGGTTCCGCTGGGAGTAGGTTCGTGCAGACTGGGCTGGTGACGACAGCCGACAGCGCGCTCGATCGGCGCCAGGCCGCGGCCCAGCGCTGGGCGCCGTACTTCCTGCTCGGCCTCGGCACCCTGCTGGCGCTCACGACCTCGGGCAGTCTGACTCCGGTCACCCGCGAGCTCGAGTTCGGGCTCGCCCTGCTCGGGGCCGCTTTGGTCATGGAGGTGTGGTGGAGCTGGAGCGGCCGCCGCCACCGCGGGCCGAACGCGGTCTCGGTGACGTTCTACGTGATCCGCTGGGTGATCGCCTGCCTGCTGACGTCGCTGAACGGCTTCTTCTCGTTCTACGTCGTGGCGGGGTACTACGACGCCGACGCGATGATCCCGGGCCGGAAGCGGCAGCGGCTCGCGCTGTTCGCGTGCACGCTCCCGATCGCCGGCGCCCAGACCGGCCACTGGCCGCCGCACGGCCCGATGTGGCTGGCGTTCTTCGGGCTCGTGATCGCGAACAACGTGCTGCTCACGGTGGTGAAGCACTTCGCCGAACAGCAGGAGGCCCGGTCGCAGGCCCGGGCGGACACCATTGCGGAGCTCGAGCGCGCCCACGAGGAGAACGCCGCGCTGCAGGCGCAGTTGCTCGTCCAGGCGCGCGAAGCAGGGGTCGCGGACGAGCGCCGCCGGCTGGCCGCGGAGATCCACGACACGATCGCGCAGGGCCTGACCGGCATCATCGCCCAGCTCCAGGCGGCGGCGAACACCTCCGACCCGGACGTGGTCCAGGACCGAGTCGGCCGTGCGAGCGAGCTGGCCCGGCACAGCCTCGGCGAGGCCCGCCGTTCGGTGCAGAACCTGGCGCCGGCCGGCCTCTCGTACGACGGTCTGCCCGAGGCGATGCGCAAGACCGTCGACCAGTGGTCGGAGCGGACCGGCGTACCCGCCGAGTTCACGCTGACCGGTGCGGCGCAGCACCTGCACGGCGAGTTCTCCGCGACCCTGCTGCGCATCACGCAGGAGGCGCTCGCGAACGTGTCGAAGCACGCCGCCGCGACCCGCGTCGGCGTGACCCTCAGCTTCATGGACGACGAGGTGACGGTGGACATCCGCGACGACGGCAAGGGCTTCGATCCGCTGGCGCTGCCGGCCCGTTCGGGCACCGGCGGGTTCGGGTTGGACGGCATGCGCGCCCGCGCCGAACGGATCGCCGGCTCGCTCACGATCGAGTCCGAGCCGGGTTTCGGTACGGCGATCTCGGCGCACGTACCGTTGGTGATCCATGCCTGACACATCCATGCCTGACATCACCCTGCTGCTCGTCGACGACCACCCGGTCGTCCGCAACGGCCTGCGCGGGATGTTCGAGGCCGCCGACGGGTTCACCGTGCTCGCCGAGGCGCCGGACGGCGTCCGAGCGGTCGAACTCGCGGCCGAACTCGAGCCCGACGTGATCCTGATGGACCTGCGGATGCCGGGCGGCGGCGGGCTGGACGCGATCACCGAGCTGACCCGCCGCGGTATCCGCTCGAAGGTGCTGGTCCTCACGACCTGGGACACCGACACCGACACGTTGCCCGCGATCGAGGCCGGCGCCACCGGGTACCTGTTGAAGGACGCCCCGCAGGACGAGCTGTTCAACGCGGTCCGCCAGGCCGCCGCCGGCCGGACCGTCCTCTCCCCCGCCGTCGCGTCCCGGCTCGTGTCCGCGGTCCGTTTCCCGGCCCCGGCCCCGCTCGCCGCCCGCGAACGCCAGGTCCTCGAACTGGTCGCGAAAGGCACGTCGAACCGCGACATCGCTCGCGAGCTGTTCATCAGCGAGGCCACCGTGAAGACCCATCTCAGCCACGTCTTCACCAAGCTGGGCGTGACCGACCGCGCGGCCGCCGTCGCCAAGGGGTACGACCAAGGGATCCTCGGGCGCGACTGACCTGCAGGGTTGGACGGGGGTACCGGAAGCGGTATGAAGCCAGCCCCAAAACTTCAGGTGGTCCGCTCCGCTCGCCGGCCGGTGAGTGCGAGCGGGCCTTTCGTCTGTAGCTGGAGCGCGGTCGGTGAGTGTGCTGTCGTCCGGGTCGCCGGAGCTATCGACGTCGGCGTACTGGCGACATTCGCCGGCGAACTCCAGCATGTGATCACGACCAAACTCCCCCGGCTCGTGGTCGACCTGCGCCGCGTCACCAGGATGGAGGCGGCGGCCCTCGAGGTTCTCTCGGACGCGCACCGTCTGGCGGTCGAGCACGGCGGTTGGCTGCGCGCGTCCGGTGCCGGGCACTGGCTGGGCGATCTGCTCAGGACCACCTGCACCGTGCATCACCTCGACCACTACCCGACGCTGGCCGAGGCGCTCCCGTCGTACCGTCCTGGGATCACTTACCGCCAGTGAAGGTGATGCCGTTGGTGATCTGCTTCTGGGCGATGAAGAAGATCAGCAGGCACGGGATCGTGATCAGCACCGACGTCGCCATCAGCAGCGGGGTGTCGGTGCCGTTGACGGACTGGAAGCCGGCCAGGGCCAGCGGCAGCGTCTTCCACTGGTCGGAGTTGATGTAGATCGCCGGGCCGAGGAAGTTGTTCCAGTAGCCCATGAACAGCAGGATCGACACGGCGACCACCGCAGGCCGGGCCAGCGGCAGGTACACGAGCAGGAACATCTTGAACCAGCCGCAGCCGTCCACCACGGCCGCGTCGGCCAGCTCGGACGGCATCCGGGCGAAGAACTGCCGGAACAGGAAGATGTAGAACGGCGACCCGAAGAACGCCGGCAGGATCAGCGGGTACAGCGTGTCGACCATGCCGAGGTTGTTGAACAGCATGAACTGCGGCACCATCGTCACCTCCCCCGGCAGCAGCATCGTCGCCAGTACGACGGCGAACAGCACCCCGGCGAACCGCACCCGCAACCGCGCGAACGCGAAGCCGGCGAGCGAGCAGGAGAACACCGTCCCGACGATCGGGATCAGTGTGGTGAGCACCGAGTTCAGCGCGTACCGCCAGAACGGGAACGACGTCACCGCCCGCGTGTAGTTGTCCCACAGGAACTCGTGCGGTACGACGCTCGCGCCCGAACTGCCCACTCCGGCGAGCGACCGCAACGACGTCGCGATCATCCACAGGAACGGGTACACGAAGACCAGCGAGCCGAGCGCGAGGACGGCGTACAGGACGACGGTGACGGTGAGGTTGCGGCGCCAGAACGGCCGGTCGGCGCGCAGGACGAGAGGTTCTGCCAGCGCGGTCATCGTTTCCTCCTCTTACGGCCGCCCAGTTCGGTCTCGTAGTACACGGCGAAGGCGCTGCCGCGGAGCGTGACGGCGGTCAGGGCGAGGATCACCGCGAACAGGATCCAGGCGAGTGCCGACGCGTAGCCCATCCGGAAGTTCTGGAAGGCGTTGTCGTACAGGTAGTAGACGAAGAACAGCAGCGAGTCCTTCGGGCCGCCGTTCGCGATGAAGCCCTGGGTGAAGATCTGCAGCGAGCCGATGATGCCGGTGAGCGCGTTGAACAGGATGATCGGCGACATCTGCGGCAGCGTGACGTGCCAGAACTGCCGCACCGGTCCAGCGCCGTCGAGCGCGGCCGCCTCGTACAGGTTCGACGGCACGTCCTTCAGGCCGGCCAGGTAGATCACCATCGCGCCGCCGACCGTCCACAGGCTCATCAGGATGACCGTCGGCAGCGCCCACGACGCGTCGTTGAACCAGCCCGGCCCCTCGATCCCGAAGCGTCCCAGGACGTCGTTCATCAGGCCGTACTGCGGGTTGAACACCCACAGGAACAGCACCATCTGCGCGACACCGGAGACGAGCGACGGCAGGTACCAGACGGTCCGGAAGAACCGCATGCCCGGGAGCTCCGTGTTCAGCAGCAGCGCGACGAGGAACGCCAGCGCGGTCTGCAGCGGCACGCTGATCACGGCGTACAGCAAGGTCACCTTCAGTGCCTGCGCGACCTTCGGGTCCTGGAACGCCTCGGTGTAGTTGGCGAGGCCAACGAATTTCGGCGGGGTGATCAGGTCCCACGAGGTCAGGCTGACGTAGACCGACGACGCCATCGGGCCGACGGTGAACAGGCAGAACCCGATCAGCCAGGGCGAGACGAACAGCCAGAAGGCGATCGTCTTGTCGGCCCGCGGCCACTTCCGCCGCGCCCCGTACGCCGCCAGTCCGATGACGGCGTACAGGACGATCAGCAGGAGCAGGAACGGGACCAGCGGAACCAGGGCGTTCGGGACGCCCCAGGACGCGGCGAGGTTCCGGATCCAGCCAACGGTCGGATTCACTTCTTCAGCGCCTGCGTGCACTTCTCGGCGAGCTGCGGCAGCACCTTGGCGACGTCGTCCTTGCCGGTGCCGAGCGCCGTGTAGCTGGTCATGCCCTTCTCGGCGTCACCGGAGATCTGCGCCTCCTTCGGCACCGAGACGTCGACCACGCCGGCCTTCAGCGCGCTGGTGAACGCGGCCAGGTTCCGCTCGGCCGGCAGCACCTTCTCGAGCGTCGGCGCGGACGCCTCGATGATCGGTACGCCGAGCGCGGTGTTCCCCTGGATCAGCTGGTCCTGGGCCGCCTGCTGCGTACTGGCGAACTCGACGAACTTCTTCGCGGTCTCCAACTGCTTCCCGCTCGCGTTCTTCGCGATGCCGAGCCCGTCGACCTCCATCGGGAATCCCTTGCCGGGCACCGGGACCAGCGACCAGTTCGGCTTGCTGATCTTGGCGAAGTCGGCGACCGTCCACGGCCCGAAGTCGCTGAACGTCGCGAGCCGGCCGGCCGCGAACCACTGCGCCTGGTCCTGACCCTGGATGTCGGTCGACGTCGGCGAGTAGCGGTTCTTCTGCATGTCGACGACGTACTGCGCGGTCTGCACGCCGGTCGGGTCGCCGAAGGTGCACGACGACGCGTCGGCGTTGTAGTAACTGCCGCCCGCGGCGGTCAGCCAGCCGCGGTACCAGAGGTTGCTGGAACCGTAGACGCGCGCCTTGCCGTCACCGTGCGAGAGCTTGGCGCTGATCGCCTTGAACTCGTCGAGCGACAGCGGCTTGGTTGCGTCCGGCAACGGTACCCCGGCGGCCTTGAAGGCGTCGGTGTTGATCGCCATCACCTTGGGCTTGGCCGCGAACGGCATCGCGTAGTACTTGTCCTGGTACTTCATCGCCGTCGAGATGTTCGGCTGCACGTACTTGCCCGGGTCGACGGTCTGCTCGGCGAAGCTCGGCGCGAACCCGGCCAGGCTGGTGTTGCTGATCTCCATCACCGTCGACTGGGTGCCGGCCGCGATCGACGTCTGCAGCTTCTGCTCGTAGTCGGACTGGATCCAGTTCGTGGTCACCTTGGTGCCCGGGTTCGCCTTCTCGAACTCGGCCGCGATCGCCTTCAGCGAGGCCGCCTCGGAGTTCGTACCCCAGAACGAGAAGCTGATCTCTGCTGATCCGTTGTCGGTGCTCGACGCCGGCGCGTTGCCGGTCGCGCAGCCGGCCGCCAGCAGGAGGGCGAGTACAGCGGGGACGGTGGGGAGGAGTTTCTTCATGAGGGGTCCTTCGGGTGCGTGACCCGGGCGGTCCGACCGGGTGCGAGGGAGTGGGTCTCGGAGTCGCCTTCTGGCCCGACCGTCACGGTGAGCGGACCCGGTCCGCTGTACACGGTGACTTCGGTGCTGTGCTTGCCTTCTTGGTGGATGCGCAGATCCCAGTCGCCGACCGGGACGTGGTCGGCGGTCAGGACGCCGATCTCGGCGGGCAGGTGGGAGGTGATGCTCAGCGCGGCGTTCGGTGCGTCCGGCCGCAGCCCGAGCAGCCCGGCGACCAGGTGCTCGACGACCGTGAACGAGATCTCCGGATAGTCGTCGCGGCTGTCGATCAGATGCTTGGTCCAGCGCCACGCCGACTCGTCCCGGCCGTGGTCGAACAGGAACTCGGGCCAGTAGCTGAACGACTCGATGTTCAGCGGCGGGTGCGACTCCATCTGGGTCTCGAGGTAGTCGAGGAACCGCTCGGTGCGCTCCCCCGTACCACTCAGCCCGAACAGCGGGACGAGCGTGTGCGACTCCAGTCCCCAGCTGAAGTCCAGCCCGTCCTTGGTGATGCCGCGCGCGAAGTGGTCGCCGTTCCACCACTCGTCGTATGTGGCCTGGATCTTGTCGGCCTCGGCGTCCCGGCCGAGTTTGCGGAGCGCGGCGTACTGCGTGGCGAGGCCGTCGCCGGCTCGCAGCAGCGGCGCCTCGCGTTCGTTGTACGTCGCCGTACCGAGGAAGATGTCGGCGGTCCCGGCGGCTTGGGGGATGCCGTCGCCGTCGGAGTCGTGGGCCGCGACGAACTCGCCGACGCTGTGCGCGTAGTACGCCGCCAGGTCGGGGTCGTCGATCCAGCGCCGGTCACCGGTCCAGTCGTACTGTTTCAGCGCCCGGTAGGTCAGGTCGAACACCGCGGGGATCTCCCGGACGAAGTGCTCGTCGGAGTGGTAGTCGAGGGCGGCGATCCGCCCGTCGAAGTGGAACGCCCAGATCGGGAACCACTTCCGCGCCGGCGTCGCCGAGCGGGCGAAGTGCCGGAACATCGCGAAGTTCTCCGCGTCCAGGCCGAGCAGGTGCGCGCCGGCCGCCTGGTGGCAGACGTCGCGGGAGTAGAACATCGCCCGGGACGGGTAGCCGGCCCAGTAGGACGGCAGGTTGCCGGGGGCGGCATCGGTCTGGACCCACGCCAGCGCCCGGTCCCGGGCCCAGGTGAAGGCGTCCTCGACGTACGCCAGGTCGGAGCTGACAGCCAGCACGAGCAATCTCCCGTCAAGAGCACTTTAGCGGTAAAACTAGAGACAGTTGACCAATTCCGTCAATACCTTCTTGCCGATTGGTTTTACCGCTATAGTCCAGCCCGTGACGACATTCGAGATCCGCTCCGGTGACGGCCGCACCCGCCGTACCGGCTCTGTGTCAGGGGCCGCCCGGCTCACCGAGCGAGCCGACCTGGAGCCCGGACTGCGGTGCTTCGACGTGGCGCCGGACGGGCCGGTGACCCTGCGCTGGACGTGGCCGGCCGAGGACGCGGTGACGCTCTGGCGGGCGAGCCAGGGATCCCGGCGCGACCTGCCGACCGACTGGGGTTCGCACCGCGAGATCCGCTCGGTCCGCTCGGCTCCGGTCGCGAGTCTGGTCGACGCGCGGGACCGCGCGCTCACGACGATCTCGTTGTCGTCGGGCGTCCGCGGCTGCGACTTCGCGGTCGGGGTGAACGAGGAGACCGCCGAGCAGCTGATCGAGCTGACGGTGACCGACTTCGAGGGCGATTCGTTCGCGCTCCGGATCGACACCCGCGAGCAACACTTCGCCGACGCATTGCGCGACGTCACGGCCGAGTGGACCGCCGAGCTCGGCGACCGGATCGCGCCGGTGCCCGCGGTCGTCCGGAAGGCGATGTACTCGACCTGGTACAGCGACCACCAGCACGTGTCGGCCGAGTCCGTCGAGCGGCACGCCCGCGCGGGAGCGGCGTACCGGACGAAGGCGGTCATCGTCGACGACGGCTGGCAGACCGACGACACGCGGCGCGGGTACGCGTACTGCGGCGACTGGGAGCCGACCAGCGAGACGTTCCCCGACATGGCCGAGCACGTACGACGTGTTCACGAGCTCGGGCAGCTCTACGTGCTGTGGCTCGCGCCGCCGCTGATCGGCGTGCACTCGAAGGCGTGGGCGCGACTGCAGGACCGGATTCTCGGGTTCGCGGACGCCGACGTCACCGCGGTACTGGACCCGCGCTACCGCGAGGTCCGCGATCACCTGCTGGAGTGCGCGATCCGCCCGGTGCGGGACTGGGGTGTCGACGGACTGAAGATCGACTTCATCGACTCCTGGGCGTTCGACTCGCCGCCGCCCGCTCCGGACGCGGACTGCGAGTCGGTCGACGAAGGCGTCGAACTGTTGCTGCAGGCCATCACCGACGAGCTGAAACGACTCCGGCCCGAGGTGCTGATCGAGTTCCGCCAGGACTACGTGAACCCGCGGCTGTGGCAGTTCGGTACGTTCCTGCGGGCCGGCGACTGCGCGCTCGACCCGGTGGAGAACCGGGTCCGCACGATCGACTGCCGATTGCTGGCCGGCGATCGCGCGGTGCACTCGGACATGCTGATGTGGAGTCCGGCGGCGTCCGTAGAGAACGTCGCGCAGCAGTTCATCGGCGCCCTGTTCAGTACGGCGCAGGTGTCGATGGAGCTGGACGCGTTGTCGGCGGAGCACGACGAGGTGGTCCGGTACTGGCTCGGGTTCCTGGACGACCACGCCGACGCGTTGCTGCACGGCGTACTGCTGCCGTCGCGACCGGACGCCCGCTACACGCAGGTGCGGGCCGTCGGCCAGTCGGAGACAGTCGTTGCCGTGTTCACAGACCCGGTTGTGCGGGTAGAGGACCCGTGCACGGTCGTCGTCAACGGCGGCGCCGACCAGCGGCTCTACGTCGAAGGGGCCGGCGGTGGGCCTGTGGACCTCGTAGTGTCTGACTGCTCAGGCCACGAGGTGCAGCGCGCGACTACGACGCCGCCCGCGGTCTGGGTGATCGACGTACCGGTCGGTGGGGTGGCTCGGATCGTCCGGACTTGAGGGGGAAAACGGACTTGGCTGCAGAGAAACAACGGCGTACGACGGTCGCGGACGTCGCGCGGCTGGCCGGGGTGTCGGCGATGACGGTGTCAAACGTCCTGAACGCGCCGCACCGCGTCAGTGAACCGACCGTCCGGACGGTCCGCGCCGCGATCGACGAGCTCGGGTACATCCCGAACCACGCGGCCCGCGCGCTGTCGTCCGGCCGCAGCCAGGTGATCGGCCTGCCGCTGTACTTCGAGGACAACTTCTCCGACGACGAGAATCCCGGTCTCGGCGGCTTCCTGCACGGGCTGCTCGGCGGCCTGGTGAAGGCGGCCGCGGTCTCCGGGTACGGCGTGCACGTCACCACACCGACCGAGGGCGCGACCGAGATCGCGCTCTACGAGAAGCTGATCGCGGCCCGGCAGGTGGACGCGATCGTGGTGCTGGAGACGATGCCGCACGACCCGCGGATCGAGTTCCTCAGCCGGCGGCGGTTCCCGTTCGTCGCGTTCGGGCAGACCGGCCCGGAGCAGCGGCAGTGCTGGGTCGACGTCGACAACGAGACCTCGATGGCGGGGATCGCCGCGCATCTGCGGTCGACCGGCCGGGAGCGGGCGGTCTATCTCGCGACCGACAGCGCGCTGCCGTGGGTCCATCAGCGCCTGGACGGGTTCGTCCGCGAGTTCCCGTCGACGGTGGTGCGATCGTTCGGTTCGCTCGACGCGGTGGCGGCGTACGTCGCCGATGCCGAGGCCCCGGACGCGTTCGTGGCCGACAACGACGCGTTCGCCGTGGTGGCGATGCGGTCGCTGCAGCGGCGCGGGATCGCCGTCGGTCAGGACGTCGCGGTCACTGGGTTCAACGACTTCCCGTTCGCGAGCATGCTCGACACTCCGCTGACGACGGCCCGGATCCCGCTCCGGGATATCGCCACCTGCCTGTTCGACCGCGCGTTGCGGGAGATCTCCGGCGAGCCGGACGCGCCGGGACGCCTCGTCACCGCGCCGCTGGTGGTCCGCTCGAGTGCCTGACCGCCGCCTCGACGAAGGCGGCCAGCTCGGTCGACCGGCTGCCGGCCGGCCAGACCACCAACATCCGGTACGGCTCGACGTCGGCGACCGGCCGATAGACGACGTCGGGCCGGATGTTGCGCTCGGCCATCGACCGCGGGACCAGCGCGACCGCCTGACCGAAGGCAACCACCTCCAGCAGTTGCGACGAGTCCTGCACGATCGGCCCGTCCACCGGGTCGTCCGGGCGCGCCGACCAGTAGTTGCGTTCGGCAACGTTGGACCGGCTCCACCGCGGCGCCGGGATCCCGGCCAGATCGTCCGCCCGGAGTACGTCGTACGCCGCCAACTCGTGCCCGGCCGGTAGCGCGGCCACCCGGGGCTCGGTGTACAGCATCTCCGCTTCGAGTCCGTGATCGTCGAACGGACGGCTGACCAGCGCGACGTCGGCGCGGCCGTCCCGCACCATGTCCGCCTGCTCGCCGAACCCGCTCACGACCACTTCGATCCTCGGCAGCTCGTCCCGGAGCTCTGTGACGATCCGGTGCAGCAGCTCGGTCGCCACCCCGGGCTTCGCGGTGACGATCAGCCCGCGCGTCGACGACCCGGCCCGTTGCGTCCGGCGGACCGCCGCGTCGAGCGCGTCGAAGATCGGGCCGGACTCCTTGAGCAGCGTCTCCCCCGCCGCGGTCAGCGCGAGCCGCGGGCCGGAACGGTCGAACAGGCCGACGCCGAGGCGGTGCTCGAGCTGGCGCATCGCGCGCGACAGCGGCGGCTGCGCGATCCCCAGCCGCTCGGCGGCGCGGGTGATGTTCAGGTCCTCGGCGACCGCGCGGAAGTACCGCAGCTCGCGGATCTCGGGTTCCGGCATACCTCCAGGGTATGGCGGACCACCTGATCGGTGTTGGTCCGCAGGGGTCGGTCCGCGCTGGACTGGTGGCATGAATCAGAACGAAGTCGCCCTGGTGACGGGCGGAAACAAAGGCATCGGCCGCGAGATCGTCCGGCAACTCGGCCGGCGCGGGCTGACGGTTTATCTGGCAGCACGCAACGCCGCCTTGGGCAGCAGCGCGGCAGCGGAGCTCGTCGGCGAGGGTCTCGACGTACGGTTCGTGCAGCTTGAGGTGACCGACGCGGAGTCGGTCACGGCGGCCGCGAAACAGGTCGACGCCGATTCCGGCCGGCTGGACGTACTGGTGAACAACGCCGGCATCGTCGCCGAGTGGGGTACGCCGGTCGCCGACATCACGGCCGAGCAGGTACGAACGGCGTACGACGTGAACGTGTTCGGAGTGGTGTCGGCGATCAACGCGTTCGTGCCACTGCTGCGCCGGTCGCCGAACGCGCGGATCGTGAACATGTCGAGCGGACTCGGCTCGGTCAACCTGCTGTCGGAGCTCGACGGCCACCTCGCGACGCAGGGCCTGCTCGCGTACAGCTCCTCGAAGGCGGCGCTCAACGCGCTGACCCTGGTCTACGCGAGCGCACTGCGTGTGGACGGCATCAAGGTGAACGCCGCGACCCCGGGCCTGGTGCCGACGGACCTGAACACCCAGGCCTCCGTCCCCCGCGGAACCCGTACCGTCGAGGACGGCGCCGCGGTCCCGGTCGCGCTGGCGACCCTGCCGGCGGACGGCCCGACCGGTGTCTTCAGAGGACCGGAGTCGCTGTCCGACGTGGCTCCGTGGTGAGTGCCTGACGGGCGATCAGCAAGGTGGTCGCCGTACCGAGGAGGCCGGCCGCGGCGATCGTGAGGTTCGGTGCGAGGAACGAGCCGACGACGCCGCCGAGGGCGATGCTGACGCCCTGGATCGCCATCAGGCCGCTGGTCTGCACGGTGAACAGCCGGCCGCGGTACGCCGGTTCGACGGACTCCAGGATCAATGGGTCGACACCCTGGTTGAACGCGTACCCGGCGCCGGAGATCGCGAGCAGGACGGCGGCGACCGGGATCGGCGGCTGGGCGAGGAACGCGATCGCCGGGAGCTGGCTGGTCAGCAGGAACGGGACGACGAGCCGTCGCCGCGCGGAAGGGGTGAACCGCGCGACGACGAGCTCGCCGAGCACGCCGCCGACCGCGTACCCGGCGAACAGCGCACCGGCCGCGGCGGCCGCCGTACCGACCTGGGCGGTGTAGGCGACGGCGAGCCCGTCCGGGACGGACGAGAACGCCGGCGCCACCCAGGTCAGCAGGATCAGGTTGCGAAGCTTCGGGTTCGCGAACAGGTACTGCAGTCCGGCCCACGACTCGCGGACGGGATTGGCGGTCCGCTCCCCCGGCGGTGTGGACGGCGTACCGGTGCCGATCAGGATCGCCGACGACACGAAGGTCACGACCTCGACCACCAGCAGCCACTTGGCGCCGATCGCGGCCACCGCGATACCGCCGACCGCGAAGCCGGTCAGTACCGCGATCTGACCGATTGCCCGGAGCAACGACCTCCCGATCGGGAACAGGTCCGCCGGCAACAGGTGCGCGAAGCTCGCGGCGCGGGCGCCGGCGAAGATCGGCGCGATCAGTCCGGTCCCGAGCAGCAGCCCGAGCAGACCCGCGACCGGCATGTTCGGCACCAGCATCCCGGCCACGCAGGTCGCGCTGAGCAGGTCGCACACCACCAGCACCCGGCGCGCGGGGAAGCGGTCGGCGACGGACGACAGCACCGTGCCGCCGACGGCGTACGGGAGGAACGAGCAGACCAGGACGAGCGCCGACAGCAACGGCGAACCGGTGCGCTCGAAGATCAGGATCGACAACGCGACCTGCGCACCGACCATGCCGAGCATCGACACGGTGTGCGCGGCGAACACGGCACGCATGCCGGGAAGCTGCAGAACAGCGCGGTAGGACCTCACGGCGCGAGAGTGCCCGACCGCGAGGTGGTCGGCGTAGAGTTTTGGTTGTGACCGAAAGTTCCCCGTCATGACCGCACTGCCATGACGGTACTGCGCTTCACTCAAGCCGACGCGCTGCGCTGCCGCTTCGGGGTCTCGCCGTTGTGGGAGACGATGTCCGCGGTCCGGGTGCTGAACGGATCCCGGCACCGACCGCTCTACACGGACTGGGTCGAGGCGAAACGGGAGGCCGCGGCGACCGTCGACCTGCGCGGCCTGAAGGCGCTACAGCCACGCGTCGGCTACACGCCGGACTTCCTCACGCCACCACCCAAGGCCTCCCGGGCGAGGTTCGCGACCGAGATCGCAAGGGTCCGCAGTACGCCGCTCGATCGCGTGCGCAGCGAGCTGATCCAGTCCCGTGACGAGCTGAACAACCCGGCCGCACCGGTGATCAATCGCATGCTGGACGACGTCGCCGGCACCCGGGAACAGCTCGCCGACGCGATCGAGAACGCCTGGCAGACACTGATCGAACCGGACTGGCCGCTGATCAGCCGGGTACTCGAGGACGACATCGCGTACCGCGGCCGGCAGCTCACCGACGGTGGCCTCGCGGGCCTCTTTGACGATCTCCATCCGACGCTGACCTGGGAGGACGAGCGTCTGGTCGCCGCCCGGCACCGGGCCGAGGACCGCGACCTCACCGGTCAGGGCCTGCTCCTGGTCCCCGGTGTTTTCGCCTGGCCGTTCCTCGTCATCGTCGTCGACCCGGCGTACCACCCGACCCTGGTGTACCCGGCCCGCGGCGCCGCCCGCCTCTGGTCCGACGCCCCCAGTCCCCCGGACTCGCTGGCCCGCCTCCTCGGCCGCAGCCGCGCCACGCTCCTCGTCGCCCTCGACCCACCGGCCACGACCAGCGCACTGTCCGCGGACTACGGTCTCGCACTCGCCACCGTGGCCGAGCACCTGTCTGCTCTGTACGACGCGGGGCTCGCGACACGTCGTCGTACCGGGCATCAGGTCCACTACCGGCGTACCGAGGTGGGACAGGCCGTCGTCGACGCGTCCCTCGGCTGACCGCGGATCGGCGGCAGAATGCTGCAGTGGAGACGAGTACGCGGCACACCCGGCGGTGGCCGGCCTCACTGGCGGTCATCGCGGTCCTGATCCTGCAACTGCTGGTTCCGACGCAGATCAACGCCCTTCCGCGCTGGCTGATGCCGGTTCTCGGTTTCCTGCTGCTGGTGCCGCTGGTGTGGATGAACCCGTTCCACCTCCGCCGCGACGAACCCTGGCTGCGCTGGGTCGAGCTCGTTCTGGTCGGGGTGCTGGTCCTGGTGAACGCCTACTACCTGGCCGGGATGATCTTCTTCCTGAACAACGGCGACGCCAACGAGGGCGGCGTGCTGGTGAAGAGCGCTGTCCTGATCTGGGTGACGAACGTGGTCGCGTTCGCCGTCTGGTACTGGGAGATCGACCGCGGCGGCCCGTTCGCCCGGGCGCCCGAGCACGAACGGCGTACCGAGCGGCCGGATCTGTTGTTCCCGCAGATGACGGTCGACCTGCCGGGCTGGAAAGGCTGGCTGCCCGGATTCACCGACTACCTGTTCGTCTCGTTCACCGCCGCGACCGCGTTCAGCCCGACCGACACGATGCCGCTGAGTGCCCGAACGAAGACGCTGATGGGGGTCCAGTCCGCGATCTCGCTGCTGACGATCGCGATCATCGCGGCCCGTGCCGTGAACGTCCTCTGAGATCTCTCTCGACAGCTCTGTAATGGGCGTGAGACCGTTATGCTCATGTACAGCACGAAATCAGTGGGGTTGGGGTTCGCGGTCTTCTCCGCGATCACGTTCGGGGGGTCGGGGCCGTTCGCCAAGGCCCTGATCGGAGCGGGTTTCACCCCGCAGCAGGCAGCCTGGTTACGGATCCTCGGCGCCGCCGCGCTGCTCGTGCCGCTCGTGCTGGTGTTCCGCGGTCGCGCCGGAATCCGCGCGGCGCGGGCGTCCTGGAAGTCACTGGTCCTCTACGGCCTGACCGGGATCGCCGGATGTCAGACGTTGTTCTTCGTCGCGGCCAGCCGGCTGCCGGTGGGCGTCGCGTTGATGCTCGAGTTCTCCGGGCCGGTGCTGGTGGTGGCGTGGCTGAAGTTCGGGCAGAAGGTCGCCGTACCGCGGTCGGCCGCGATCGGGGTGAGCATCGCGGTCGTCGGTCTCGCGACCGTGGCAGAGATCTGGTCCGGGTTGCGGCTCGACCTGGTCGGCCTGCTCGCCGGACTCGGCGCGGCCGCGTGCCAGGCGACGTACTTCATCCTGATCGACAAGTTGACCGGGGCCGCCGATCCGCTGGTGATGACCGCGGCGGGCAGCGTGGTCGGAGCCGTCGTCCTGACCGCGATCGCGGCCCCCTGGGGTACGCCGTGGCACGTCCTGACCGACACGATCGCGATCGGTCACCGGCACGCACCCGGGTGGCTGATGGCGACCTGGCTCATCGTGGTGAGCACCGTGGTCGCCTATCTGGCCGGCGCTGCCGCGGTCCAGCGATTGTCGGCCGCGATCGCCGGTGCGGTCGCGTACGTCGAGGTTGTCGCGGCCTGCGTCTTCGCACTGATCCTGCTCGGCGAGACCCTGCGGACCAACCAGATCATCGGTGGCGCGATCGTCCTGGCCGGTGCCTTCGTGGCCCAGTCGTCGGTCGGGAAGGTGGTGCCCCCGGAGATCCCGGACACCGACACTCCCCGCACCGACGTACTGGATCCGGTCATCTGAGCGAATCCACCAACTCGCGCGGCAGGCCGTGCGTGTCGTGCAGGTACTCGTAGTCGGTGTCGTCGAGCGACTTGTGGAAGCGCTCGTGGCTGAGCACCTTCCGGCCGCGGTCGAGCAGGTTGCTGAACCGGATCTCCTCGTCGATCAGGATCCGCCGGATCAGCGTCACCGTCTCGCCCTGGTGGAAGTGGTTCAGGGTGTGCTCGAACAGCTCGATCGGCACGTCGGACAACGACCGCGACTCGTCGTCGCGCCACAGCACCGTGAGCATCCGGCGGATCAGCCGGCGCAGCACGTACCCGCGGCCGGTGTTCGACGGGTGCACGCCGTCGCCGACGATCACGATGCTGGATCGCAGGTGGTCGATGACGATCCGGCGAGATCGCTCGTCGAGCTTCCACATCGACGGAATGATCCGCATCCACGGCTCGAACAGCGAGGTCTCGTACACCGACTGCTTTCCCTCGAGCAGCATGGTGAGCCGCTCCAGGCCGAGCCCGGTGTCGATGTTCTGCTGCTTCAGCTCGTCGAGCGAGCCGTCGTCGTGCCGGCGGTAGCGCATCATCACGTGGTTCCACACCTCGACCCAGCGGTCGTCCGTGGTCGGCGTACCCTCCGGGTCGCCGTCGCCGGTCCAGATGAAGATCTCCGAGTCCGGGCCGCACGGACCGGTCGGGCCGTTCGACCACCAGTTGTCGTCGGTGGTCAGCTCGACCGGCAGACCGAGCTGCTGCCAGGTGGTCAGCGACTCCTGGTCGAGCGGCACCTGGTCGTCACCGCCGAACACAGTCACATACATCTGCCGCGGGTCGAGTCCGAAGCGCGTGGTCAGCAACTCGTAGCCCCACTTGAGGGTCTGGCTGCTCCCGTAGTCCCCGAGCGACCACGAGCCGAGCATCTCGAACACGGTCAGATGGGTCGGATCGCCCACTTCGTCGAGGTCGGTGGTGCGCAGGCAACGCTGAATGCCCACGAGTCTGCGCCCCAGTGGATGAGGTTCACCTTCCAGGTACGGCGTGAGTGGATGCATCCCGGAGGTCGTGAAGAGCACCGGATCACCCAGCCGCGGGATGAGCGTGGACCCGGTGGTCGGGACGTGGCCACGGTCGATGAAGAAGTCGATGAAAGTCCTGCTGATGGTCATGATTCTGTCCTTGTGAACTCGGACCGGAACCAGACCACCGGGCTACAGAAACAACAACACCGGCGAACCGTTTCCGGTCGCCGGTGAAAGTTTCGAGGATGTCAGGCAGCGGCAGCCGGGGAGCGGGAAGCTCGTACGGCTGCGGCAAGTCGGAACATCCGGTGCATGGTCGCCAGAGTACACGACTTGCAACGTCAAATGTCCAGTAATTGCTTCAGCGTGGCTCCGGAGCGTGTCCAGGTCCAGTTCTGCTCCACCCACGCGCGGCCCGCGGCGCCGAGCGCCCTCGCCTGTTCCCGATCGGTCAGCAACTGCGTGATCCGCTCGGCGACCGCCACCGGGTTGTACGGGTCCACGAGATAGCCCGTCTCGCCGTGCCGGACCGTGTCCGGCGTACCGCCCGAGTCGCCCACCACCACTGGCTTGCCGGTCGCGGAGGCCTCCAGCGTGACGATCCCGAGCGCCTCGGGCTCCAGGCCGAACCGCCGGGTTCGGCAGGGCATCGCGAACACATCGGCCGCGTCAACGTACGGCGGGATGTCGGCCCACGGCACCGCGCCGGTGAACACCACCGATCCAGGTACCTCGCCGGCGAGCCCTTCCAACCGCTCACGATCGGGCCCGCCCCCGACCAGCAGCAGCTTGGCGGACGGCACCGTGGCGAGTACCCGCGGCCAGGCGCGGATCAACGTGTCCTGGCCCTTCCGCGGGATCAACCGGGAGACGCACGCGACAACCGGGACGCCTTCGAGACCGAGCCCCTTGCGGATCTGCTCTCCCCCGCAGCCCGGGAAGAACCGGTGCGTGTCCACACCGGGAGTCAGGCGGCGCATCCGACGTACGGCCTGTGGAGACAGCGCCGGCGCGATCCGGTCCGCACACCACGACGAGACCGTGGTCATCGTGTCCGCCGCGTCGCCGATGCGGCGCAGCGCCTGCCGTGCACCGGGTACGCCGGCCCACCATGTCTCATGCCCGTGGGTCAACGCGACGATCTTTCGCGCTCCAGCCCGTCGCAAGGCCGGTCCCATCAACCCGAGCGGCGCGGCGGCGCCGAACAGAATGCGGTCGGCGTCATGCTTCCGCATCAACTGCGCAGCCCGCTTCGTGACGCGAGGCGTCGGCAGCAGCATCGACGTCCGGTCCCGAATCACCGGGAACGACAGCGTCGCGTCGTACGCCGTGTCCGCCGGTTCGTGGGAGGTGTAGACGACGACGTCCGGCAGTTCGTCGCACAGTGAGCGGACGAACGACTCGATCCCGCCCTGCCGCGGCGGGAAGTCGTTGGTGATGACCAGGACTGTCATCGTCAGCTCATCGTTGGGCCAGCGGCGGGACCGGCCCGGTGTTCTGCGCCGCCCACGCGCGGCCCATCGCGATCCGCTCCGGCGCGGGCGGGTGGGTCGCGAACATCCAGTACCGCCAGGGACTCGGGTCGAGACCCGAGATGTTCCGCACCGCCAGGTCGTGTTGCATCGCGACGAAGTTCTGCGGATCGTTCGTCAACCGCAGCGAGTGGTAGTCGGCCCGGGCCTCGATCTTCCGGCTCACCAGGTTCTGCACCGGGGACGCAAGCGTCGTACCGGCGACGACCAGCGCGACGAACACCCCGACCCGTCGCGGATCCGCCATCCGCGACCCGAGCAACAGGTACAGCAGCGTGATCGCGAACGCCGTCCCGAGCACCCCGATCAGCGTCCCGTGCAGTACGTCGTCCTCCGCGGCGTGCCCGAGTTCGTGCGCGACCACGAGCCGGATCTGCGCCGGCGGCGTGTCCTTCAGCAGCGTGTCGTACACGACCAGCCGGCGCGTCGACCCGAACCCGGACACGTAGGCGTTCAGCGCCGTCGTTCGTTTGGAGGCGTCCGCGACGAGCACATCCTTGACCGGGACGCCGTCCGCGGCCGCGAGCTTCAGGAAGTCGTTGCGCAGGGCACCGGCCGGCATCGAGGTGAAGTTGTTGAACCGTGGCTCGACCAGCACCGGGTACGCGAACGACACGCCGAGCACCAGCAGCGCCGCGACGATTGCTCCGGGCAACCACCAGCCCTGCGGCCGGCGTTTCGCGAACGCCATCAGGACTACCGCGATCACCGCGACACCGAGCGACGTGAGCGCCCAGTTGACGCCCCGGTCCGAGACCCACAACCGCCAGTTCTCCACCGACAGGCCGTACTTCAGACTCACCCGCTCCGCGAGGACGTCGGTCGGCACGGTGAGCAGGTTGGTGATCAGGGCGATCCCACCGACCACCACCGGTACGGCGAGCCACCACGGGCGGACCCGCAGACCGTCGTACAGCCGGCGGCCGAGTGGGCTGAAGCCGATCACCAGCGGGACCACGATCGAGATCACCCAGGACGTGGTCGACCACGGCAGGATCTCGTGCCGGAACGCGTCCTGACGGGCGATCTCGGCGGTGGTGAAGTCCAGCGTGGCATCAGGTTTCGGCAGGTCGATCAGGTGCCACGGGGTGGTGACCGCGATCGTGAAGACCAGCGCGAGCGCCAGCAGACCGCCGGCGACGCGGGGCGCCCACCGGCCGGGCGGCTTAGGCACCGGCGAGCCTCTCCAGATACTTCTGCCACTCCACGACGAACTCGGCCTCGGTCATCCCGAGCACCGACTTGAACGCGTCCGCCAGCCCGGTCGACGACCTCGACGCGTGCACGGTCCGGTAGAACTTCACCAGCTTCTCCTGGCCCTCACGCTCCGCGATCAGGCGGCAGGCCAGCCACGCCGACTCGTACGCCTGCGGCAGCTCGGTCGCCGACGCCGCGAACGCCTCCGGCGTCGGCAACGTCTCCGGGACCTTGCCGGCCCGCACGGCCTTGAAGAGCTCCTTCGCCGCCGACTCGTCCTGCACCGGCACGGCGGTGAACGCGACGTAATCCGCGAAACCCTCGGCCAGCCACAACGGCACCGGCGACGCGGTCGCGGTCGACGCGACGTGGGTGGTCTCGTGGGTGAGCACGATCCGGCGGCCCTGCTTGCCGAGCTCCTCGAACAGCTTCGGGTTCGCCACGATCCGCACCGGCGCACCGACCGCCGGCTGGTCCAGTTCGGCGAAGGTGACGGCGGCGATCTGGGTGTACGTGTTCGGCTGGGCGCCGAGGACACCCTCCATCTGGCTCTGCTTGGCGGGCAGGTAGACGACCACCTTCTGCCGCCAGCTCTTGCCCCAGACCTTGCTCACCGACTCGACCGCCTTGTCGGCGACCGAAACGTAGCTCCGGGCCTCGGACTCGGAGTCCAGGCTGATCACCAGGCTGTGTTTGCCCTTCGCCACGTCCACCGCACCGAGCGCCCAGACCGGCTTGCGTTGCCCGGCGGCGAACCGCTCCGAGAACGATGCGGCGTAGGTTTTCCCGTCCCGAATGACGAACGTCACAGGCAGCGTCTCGCGCGCGGGCTTCACGTCGTACCCCGTGAGTTGCCAGGAGACCTCGACCTGGGCCAGCCAGGACTGGCTGCCGCCGAGCTGACTCTGCCGGTCCGGGGTCAGGGCACCGATGTCGTCGCTCACGTAGCGCAACTGGAACGTGCCGATCGGGAGCGTGGTCAGGTTGCTGAAGATCGTCCGCGCGCTGGCCCGGAAGTCCGTGGCCTTCGGGTCGATCGTGTTCAGGAACTCGGTGCGGTTGTCGTTCTCGACCGCGTCGGTCATCTTCTGCAGCACGGCCTCACCGGCCACGGCCCGCTGGACGCCGGCCTGCGCCTGGTCGGGCGTCGACGCACTGGACGCCGGTGCGTGGGCGCCGGGCGCGTTCGGGTCGGCCGGCGCATTGGCGATGTGCTGAAGTCCGGCGTACCCCGCTCCGGCGACCAGGCAGACGGCGACGCCGAGGGCAACCTTCTTCAGGATCGGCGCGAACGGCGGGCGATGCTCGTCGTCCGCCGGCGGGCGGTGACCATCGTCCGGAGGCGGAGGCGCGGCGTACGACTGCCCTTGGTGCTCGATCAACTCCGTTACGTCATCGGAGGACGGGATCACCGGCAGCGGAACCGTATCGCCGTGCTCGTCGATCACCTCGGCCCCTCGCTGCTCACCTGCCCCAGTCAGGTGGGACACCCAGCCTCCTCCGACACTACGGCATCACCACACAATGACTCGGCTCCGGGGAGAGATCCCCGGAGCCGCAGAGTATGTCAAAGGTCTCAGGTCAGCCCGGACGGACCATGCTGTTGATCGGCATCTCGTCGAGCGGGGCGATCTCCACGCTCTTGCCCGGACGCGGGGCGTGCACGATCCGGCCGTTGCCGAGGTACAGGGCGACGTGCGTGATCGGGCTGTAGTAGAACACCAGGTCGCCCGGGGCCAGCTCGGACTTGCTGATCCGGCGGCCCTCACCGGCCTGCGCCTTCGAGGAGTGCGACAGCGAGACGCCGGCCTTGCCCCAGGCGTACATGGTCAGGCCGGAGCAGTCGTACGAGCTCGGGCCGTCGGCACCCCACACGTACGGGTCGCCGAGCTCGGACAGCGCCGCGTTGATCGCGATCGCGCCGCGGCCGCTGGCCGGGATGTTCGGGATGTTCTCGCCGGTCCGGTCGCCGCTGCGGGTCGGACGCTGCTTGCGCGCCGCCTCCGCTTCCTTGGCCTGCTCTTCCTCGAGTTTCTTGCGCTCGGCGTCGCTGAGCTTGTCGAGCACCTTCTGCGCGGAGTCGAGGTTGTCCTGGATCTGCTTCTTCAGCGCGTCCTGCTTCGCCTGCACGGCCTGCAGCGAGGCCAGCTCGGTCTGCTCGCTGGCCTGCAGGTCGGTGAGCTTGCCCTGCGCGACCTGGTAGCGACGGAGCGCCGAGTTCTGCTGGCCGGCGAAGGCCTGGGCGGTCGACGCCTGGCTGAGGAACTGGTCCGGGTTCGTCGACAACAACAGCTGGGCCGTCGTGGAGATCCCGGAGGTCTGGTAGCCGGCGACCGCGAGGGAGCCGATCTGCCGCCGCACCGAATCGACCTGCGTCTGCTGCTTGGCGATGCCGGTCTGCAGGGCCTTCACGCGAGCGGAGGAAGCGGTGATCTGACCGCGCAGGTCGTTCGCCGTCTCGCCGATGGCGCCGGCCTTCTCCTGCAGCGCGGCGACCTGCTTCTTCGCCTGGTCCAGGGTGGGCTTGGGTTCGGCGTCAGCCGCTCCCTGGATGAAGAACACACCCGCGGCGACAGCCGTGCTGGTGATGGCGGCGAGGGCGATTCCCCTGGTGCGGTTGATGCGTCCGATGGACACAGCCCGGTCGGTCCCTTCCTCTGCTCGCGCCGTCCCCGTTGACCAGGCCACCGCGGACGTCACGCCCGCAGGATCCGCCGGATCACTCGCTCGGCTTTCCTGCTACCCGGTCGGCCGGAGCGGCCGACACCCTGAGGCAACGAGAGGTAACAGTAGTGACCGTTTCGTGACCAGTGCAATTCGCCCCTCGGGTTTGATCGAAAATTAACGAAGGCCGGTCCCGGCCAAACGGTCGTTTCGCCTTCCCATACAGGGGTTTCGGTCCCGGTCAGGCGCACCACGCAGTGGCATGGTCCTGACATACGACCGGCGTGTCAGCCCGTCTGTTCCTTCGGGTCGACGGTCGGGTCCACGCTGTTCACCGCGTGCACGAGGCGTAGCGGTGGGACCAGTCCGGAGTCGGCCAGGGCGTCCAGCGCGGCCTTCTCGTCGTCGTCGATCCGCAGGCTGCCGGACCGTTCGGCCGAGAACCCGAGCACCACCGTGACGACACAGTCCTGGCAGCCCGGACCTTTCATCGCACAAGCGTCGCAGTCGATCAGCACAACGTCCTCCAAGGGGGGAAGCACCCGGACTTGCATCCGGCTGAGAAGGACGCTAGAGAACGCCGCCGACAATTCCGTTCGTCAGGTGCGGGCGATGCGGGCGATCAGGCTGGTCGCGGAGAGTGCGCGGGCGCCGAGCTTGATGATGCTCTCGGCAACTTCGCGGTCGGTGGAGACCACCACGACCGGGCGGCCCGGCGGCTCGGCGCGGACCAGTTGCCGGATCACCTCGTCGGCAATCACACCGGCCGGACTGAACCGCACCCGCACGCCGCGGGGTGGATTCAGCTGCACCGGGCCCGAGAGCTCGGCGCCGTCGAAGACCACGGTCACTTCGACGCGACGTTGCGCCACCAACGCACCGAGCGCGGTGACGAGGCGCTGGCGCTGCGAGTGCAGCGGTGAGTTCGGCCACGCGGTCTTCGTCACGTTGTAGCCGTCGATGATCAGGTGGACCTGCGGCAACGCCAGCAACTCGTCGAACAACGCCGGGTCGTCCTCGGGTGCCGTCCGCCCGACCGGAGCCGCCTCGGGCTCCGAGCCGGCCACCGTGTCGGCGGGCCGGAGCTCTCCCCCGGGCGGCAGCGCCAGCTCGCGCCGCAACCCGCTCGCTGCCTCCAGCAACGTGTCGAGCAGCAACCGGGTCCGCGTCGAGGCGAGCTCCCGTTCCTGTCCCGCCGTACGCCGGGCGGCGTGCTCGACCGCCTCTAGTTCGGTGATCCGGGATCGCAGCTTGCGCAGCTCGCGCTCGACCTCGGCACGGACCGCGTCGACGCGTTCGTCGGCGGTCTCGGCCTCCTTGGTGCGCTGCTCGACCTCGGTGTGCAGACCGGTGATCCGCTGCCGGGCCTCGTTCAGCTTGCGCCGGAGCGTGACGTTCTCGGCCTTCAGCTCGTTGACCTGTTCACGAAGCCGTTCGCGGACCTGCCGCGCTTCCGTGCGGGCCTGGTCCAGTTGGTCGGCGAGCCGGTCGACCGCGGCGGCGTCGGCGTTCGGGTTCTCCACCGGGATCTGGGCGGCGGCCGCGACGTGCTGCTCCCAGTCGTCCGGCCGGAGCAGGTACGCGAGGGCGGCGACCTCCACGGGATCCGCGGCCGGGACCGGGACGCCGTCCGCGACCGCGTCGCCGAGCTCCGGGTGCTCACGCCGTACCTCGAAGGCGGTCAGCCGGCGGAAGTGGTCGTCGGTCTCCAGGATCGGGCCGAGCACCGAGGCGGACAGCTTCGCGCGTTTCGCCGGCGCGAAGCTGGCGAAACGGCGCAGCGGCGCCGGGATGTCGGTCGCGGGAAGCTGGCCGAGGGCGTGCGCAGCGAGTGTCAGGACGCGTTGCCGGACCGGTTCAGGCAGAGTCGTAGTGGCGGAGCTCGCGGCGGTGCCTGCCTCAGTCACCGGTCCGCAGTCCGGCTGGAACGACGGCCTGGCAGCTGCTGCTCGGCCAGTGACGCAGACCACAACGAACGGGCATCCGGCCCGGATTCGCGGTGATCGCCTGTGTACGCATACCGAGAGCCTAGTCGACTCACAGGCGTGTCACCTGCGGAATTGTCGGTGGCGGCTCCTAGCGTCGTGGCCATGACCAGCCCAGGGCGTGCGCAGACCGCGGATCCGCAGTTGCCGATCCGTGGCGTCCAGCACAGCTTCGACGACCTGGGGACACCGCTGCGCGACATCACGTTCTGCGTGGTCGACCTGGAGACCACCGGCAATCCGCCGGGCGAGGGCGGCATCACCGAGATCGGCGCGGTCAAGGTCCGGGCCGGCGAGGTGGTCGGCGAGTTCCAGACCCTGGTGAACCCGTCCGAGGCGATCCCGGCGTTCATCGCGGTGCTGACCGGCATCACCAACGGGATGGTTGCCTCGTCACCGCGGATCGACTCGGTGCTGCCCGCGTTCCTGGAGTTCGCGCACGGCTGCGTGATGGTCGCGCACAACGCGCCGTTCGACATGGGCTTCCTCAAACACGAGAGCCTCGTGCACGGGTACGACTGGCCCGACTTCGCGGTCGTCGACACCGCGCTGCTGGCGCGCCGCGTGATCACCCCGGACGAGGCGCCGAACTGCAAACTCGGCACGCTCGCGAAGCTCTTCCGGACGACGACCACACCGAACCACCGCGCACTGTCCGACGCTCGCGCCACGGTCGACGTACTGCACGGGCTGTTCGAGCGAGTCGGGTCGTTGGGCGTGCAAACGTTGGAGGATCTGCAGACGTACTCGTCGCGGGTCGCGCCGGCGGTGCGGGCCAAGCGCCACCTGTCCGAGACGTTGCCGCACGCACCGGGTGTGTACCTGTTCACCGACGACCGCGGCGAGGTGCTGTACGTCGGCAAGTCCAAGGACCTGCGGACGCGCGTCCGGTCGTACTTCACCGCGTCCGAGACCAGGAACCGGATCGGCGAGATGGTCGGCATCGCCACCGGCGTCCGCGGTATCGAGTGCGGTACACCGCTCGAGGCCGAGGTCCGCGAGCTGCGGCTGATCGCGGAGCACAAGCCGCGGTACAACCGGAAGTCCAAGTTCCCCGAACGGCAGCACTGGTTGAAGGTCACGGTCGAACCGTTTCCGCGGTTGTCGCTGGTCAAACAGGTGCGCGACGACGACGCCGGGTATCTCGGGCCGTTCAGCTCGAAGAAGACCGCCGAGCGCGCGATGGCCGCGTTGCACGAGGCGTTCCCGATCCGGCAGTGCACGGCGCGGATGTCCCGCACCCCACAGCTGTCACCGTGCGTGCTGGCCGAGATGGGCCGCTGCGTGGCGCCGTGCGACGGCCGGATCTCCGCGGATTCGTACGGCGAGTTCGTGTCCGCGCTGCGGGCCGCGCTGACCGACGACCCGACCCCGGTGGTCGACGCGCTGGACCGGCGGATCGACGTACTGTCGGCGGACGAGCGGTTCGAGGACGCCGCGGTGCACCGGGACCGGCTGGGTGCGTTCGTGCGGAGCTCTGCGCGGATGCAGCGGATGGCGTCGGTGACCGGGTGCGCCGAGATCTGCGCCGCCCGGCGGACCGAGGACGGCGGCTGGGAGCTGCATGTGATCCGCCGCGGGCGGCTCGCGGCGGCCGGGTTCACCCCGCGCGGGACGGATCCGCGCCCCCACCTGGAGATGCTGCGGGCGTCCGCCGAGACCGTGCTGCCCGGGATCGGCCCGGTCGCGGCCGCGTCGCCCGAGGAGATCGAGCTGATCCTGCGCTGGCTCGAGCTCCCCGGCATCCGTCTGGTCGAGGTGGACGGCACCTGGACCTGCCCGGTCAGCGGCGCCGGCCGGCATCTGACGCGCCTCGACAACGCCAACTCCGACCGGCACCAGCACCCCACCGAACGCCGCCGCAACCTCCGCCCGCTCGGCCCTGCCCGGGTGGGTTAGGCCGGGTGGGTCAGGCCCGGGTGGGTCAGGCCTCGATGAACTGGTAGTCGGTGACGATCCTGCCGTCGGCACCGAGCAGGAGAAGGTCGATGCCGACGGCAAGCGCCTCTCCCCCGCCGGCCGGGACCATCGCCCAGCGCAGCTTCACCAGGTCCCGCAGTCCGACGGCCGTGCCGTGCGGCACGAACTTGTACTGACCGGGCGCGACGAACTCGTCGTACGCCGTGCTCACGCGGCGGGTCAGCGCCTCGTGCCCGCGCGCCTCCAGGCTCGCGGAGACGCCGATCGCGGTCGCGCGCTCGACGACCTCCTCCGGCGGTTCGAGCAGGTGGATGCCGTCCTCGGTCCAGAGCTCTTCGACGGCCTTGCGACGGAGGCCGGCGTCGGGCTCGTTCCAGATTGCTACATATCGCTGTGCCAGTTCTTGTGCTGAGTTCTTGTTCACATCCACGACCATGCCTGCGGCGCCGGTGCGACCTCAATTCCCTGCTGGGTATGAACTGTCGGTGCCGTGCGTTAGAACTCGGGGCATGGCATCTGAGCTGGCCGCAGGTCTGCGGTCGTGGCGTCACCGGCGGCGCGTGAGTCAGCTGGAGCTGTCGGTGCGCGCCGGGACCACGCAGCGGCACGTCAGCTTCATCGAGAGCGGCCGCTCGGTGCCGGGCCGGGAGATGGTCATCCGGCTCGCCGAGTCGCTGCAGGTGCCGCTGCGAGAGCGCAACCAGTTGCTGGTGGCCGGCGGGTACGCACCGGCGTACGACGAGACGCCGTACGGGGCGCCGCGACTCGGTGCGATCCGCGCGGCGCTGACCGGGATTCTCGAGGGGCACTGGCCCAGTCCGGCAGTGGTGGTGGATCGCCGGGGTGACTTGGTGCTCGCGAACCGGTCGTTCGACGTGCTGTGCGCGGGAGTCACGCCGTACCTGCTGGAGCCGCCGGTGTCGGTGCCGCGGCTGCTCCTGCACCCCGACGGGCTGGCACCCCGGATCGTGAACCTCGCGGAGTGGTCGTGGCACGTGATCGACGCGCTGACCCGGGAGGCCGCGCTGGTGCCCGACCAGGAGGCGGACGGGTTGATCGCGGAGTTGACCGCCCTGATCCCGCCGCGTCCGGAGCCGGGGCCGGACCACCTCGGGTTCGCCGTACCACTGCGGCTGCGCTCGGCGGACACCGAGCTCCGGCTGATCACCACCCTGACCAGGTTCGGTACGGCGATCGACGTGACCGTGGCCGAGCTGCGGATGGAGGCGTTCCTGCCCGCGGACGAACGGACGGCGACGGCGTTGCGGGGCCTCGACCGCACTATGCTTCAGCGGGTTGGGGTGTGAGTAGTCACTGGTGCTGAAAAGCGAGTTCCGAGGAGAGGACGGCATGGTCACCGCGATCGTGTTCATCAAGGCCGACGTCGCACGGATCCCGGAGGTCGCCGAGCAGGTGGCCGCGATCGAGGGCGTCAGCGAGGTGTACTCCGTGACCGGTGGGCTCGACCTGATCGCGCTCGTCCGGGTCGCGCGGCACGACGACCTGGCCACCGTCATCCCCGAGCACGTCAACCGGGTGCCCGGCGTACTCAGCACCGAGACCCATATCGCGTTCCGCGCGTACTCCAGTCACGACCTGGAGGCAGCCTTCAGCCTCGGCGACGAGGACGGTGTCTGAGGACCGGTCCGATTCGATCCGACTGACACGAGCTGAAGTTACGGTGAACACATGAACGTCCGGGGCCAGTTCGCTACCGAGTCCGCCGCGGTCCGCACGGTCGTGCCGACCGCCGAGCGAGGACGCGGATGAGCAACCCTCCCGCCGGCTGGTACCCCGACCCCACCGGCCAGCCCGACACCATCCGCTTCTGGAACGGGGAGAAGTGGACCAACAAAACCGAGAAGGAGGACGCGGCCACCAAGGAGGACCCCTCCCCGCAGCCGACCTCCCCCTCGGACCCCACTCCGGAACCGGCCACCCCTGAGCCGCAACAACCGGAACCGCAGGCCCAGTGGTCCCAACAGCCCGACCCGCAGGCCCAGTGGTCCCAGCAGCCCGACCAGCAGGCCCAGTGGTCCCAGCAGCCCGACCCGCAGGCCCAGTGGACCCAGCAGCCCGACCAGCAGGCTCAGTGGCCCCAAGAACCTGAGTCGCAGCCCCAGTGGTCCCAGCAATCCGAGCCTCAGGTCCAGTGGTCGCAGGAGTCTGAGCCGCAGGTTCAGTGGTCCCAACAGCCGGATACCGCGAACCAGTGGCCGCAGCAGCAGTCCACACCTGACCAGCAACCGACGTGGGCCCAGCAGGAGCCACAGCAGTCGTGGCTGCAGCAGCCGGCCCAGGAGTCGTCCGGACCAGGGCTGCGATCGGTGCAGCAGCCGGAGACGGGTGCTGTCGGCCCCGAGCCGTCGGACGGCTCAGGCGCTTGGCAGCAGTCGAATGCTCCGCAGCCGTGGGATGCAGGCTCAACCACGGGCGACGGCCAGCCGAACAACGGACCACACCTGCGCGCCGTCTCACCGGACGACGCCACACAGATCCAGAACTACCCCGCAACGTCCCCGCAGTCGACAACACCCACGCCCACGCAGCATGCGGGCTCCGGCGACTCGACCGGCCCGGCGCCATCCACCGGCTCCGCGCAAACCGACGGCTCCGCGCAGACCGGCTCTGCCCAGTCGACCGGTTCAGCGCAGTCGACGGGTGCAGCGCAGACCGACGGCTGGGCCCAGTCCGCCGGCTCGGCGGCGCAGGCCACCGGCTCGGTGCAGTCGACAGGTACTGGCCAGGCGACAGATTCGGGGCAGTCGACGGGTGCGGCCGCGGTTGGCGAGTCGGCGCCGGGTGACGGGGCTGAGCCCTCTCCGGCTGATCGGGCGAAGGCCACGTGGAATGCCCCGGAGATCGCGCCCGCACCTTCTGAGCATTGGTCGCAGCGTGAGGTCACCGAGGCAGAGGCAGCAGCAGCGGCCGCGGTGGCAGCCGACGTACCGGAGACACGGCCGACGGAGCAGACCAACGGCTGGACGCTGAAGCTCGCGCCGGATCCCTCCGACGGGTCGGACGATTCCGGCGCCGGGTCAGGCGGCGCGGCGGGCGCCGATTCGGGCGAGGGATGGTCCGACGTCAGTTGGACCGCGCAACCGAGGTTCGCGCCGACCCCAAAGGAAAACGTCGAGGCCGCAGGCGCGAACATCCCGCCGGCGAACATGCCCTCCACGCAGCAGACCCCCGAGACGCAGACCTCCAGCACGCAGGCAGCCGGCGGGCAGACCGCGGGCACGCAGACCTCCGGCGCGCAAGTATCGGGAACGCAGGAAGCGGGCGGGCAGGGTGCGGGCGGGCAGGGTGCGGACTCGGAGGTCTTTGACGACGAGGCGATGACGGACCTGCAGCCGGACTGGGGTAGTCAGTCGGGTGACGCGGACGATCAGCAGTCCACCGACGGACCGTCCTGGGGTGTCGAGGCTCAGGACGAGGACGACCTGCAGACCCCCGAAAAGGCCGCTCCCCTCTGGACCGTGCCGACTTCGGACGACACCACGCAGGAGCAGCCGGCCTGGGGCGCATCCAGCAACCAGCAGCCCGAGCCGGTCCAACTCTGGGGCGACCAGCCGTCGACCGACCAAGGCCAGAGCTCGAACGACCCGCAGTCCCCCGCTCAGCAACCGAGCTGGGAGAACCAGCAGTCGGGCGGCCAACAGCCCAGCTGGGAGAACCAGCAGGCCGGCGGTCAAGAGAATGGCTGGGGCAACCAGCAGTCGGACGGCCAGCAGACGGGCTGGGGCAATCAGCAGTCCGGCGGGCAGGAGCCCGGCCGGGAGAACCAGCAGGCCGGTGGTCAAGGGAGTGGCTGGGGCGACCAGCAGTCTGGCGAGCAGCAGCCCAGCTGGGAGAACCAGCAGACCGGCGGCCAGGAGAACGGCTGGGGTGGTCAGCAGGCGGGTGGTCAGGCTTCGAACGGCTGGGATGACCCGCATGCGGGTGAGGGCTGGGGCGCGCAGCAGGGTGCGGCTGGGGCTGATTCGCAGGCGGTGGACAACGGGTGGGGCGTTGGCGACCAGCACGGCGGCGTACAGGAGTCCGGGCCGTGGGGTCAGCAGGCGACTGCGGACGCACAGAGTGGACAGCAGGGCGGACAGCAGGGCGACCAGTCGTGGGGCGGCCAGAGCTGGCCGGTGCAGCAGGGTGACGATCAGCAGGGCAATGGCTGGGGTGACGCTCAGCAGTCCGGCCAGCAGGCTTGGGGCGCCACGCAGGAGACCGAGCAGTCTTGGGGCTCTGGGCAACAGGGCGGCGACCAGGCCTGGGGCTCTGGGCAGCAGCAGGGCGGACAGCAGTGGGGCGCTGAGCAGAGTGGTCAGGGTTCCGGTGGCGCGCAGGCGCTGCAGCAGGGCGGCGGGCAGCAGACCTGGGGAGAGCAGCAGACTCAGCGCGCCTGGGGTGACGACGGCAACGACTCCTGGGGCGGCCAGGCGGACCTGAGCTCCGGGGTCGGCAAGGACAAGAGCAACAAGAGCAAGGGGAAGAAGCCGAAGGGACCCGGCGGTGGCGGCGGCCCGTTCGGCGCGAAGCTACCGCTGATCATCGCCGGTGGCGTCGCGCTGGTGATGGTGATCGTCCTCGCCGTGGTGCTGATCGCGAAGGGCGGCGACGACCAGCAGGCCGACCCGAACCCGACCGGTTCACCGACCCAGAGCAGCTCGCCGACGGGGCAACCGACGGGCGAGTCGAGTACCAAGCCGGGTCAGTCGAAGAACCCGAAGCTGCACGAGGGCTTCGGGCGGATCGCGTCGGACGCGATCTCGTTCCCGCGCCGGAGCTCGCCATGGTCGGACCGTAAGCGGCTCGTCCAGCAGCTGCTCAGCTCGGCCGGCCAGCGGATCGTCCTGCAGGAGAACGCGAACGGCAGCGACGACTGGAGCGCGGACATCTTCGTCGGCGGTCTCGGTACCGGCTCCGGGTTCAACGGTGACCCGAAAGCGACCGCGTCGGCGCTGTCGGTGCAGTTGCGCAAGGACATGTACGGGACCATCCCGGTCACCTACACGACGATCGCGAACGGGGCGGTGAAGCGGTCCGGCAAATCGGGCTGGTTCTTCCAGCAGACCGTGACCGCGAAGTCGGCCGCGGTGACCGATCGAGTGCTTACCCTGACGGTGGCCGTTTTCGACCTCGGTGACGGAACGGCGGTCGCCTACATCAGCGGAATCCCGAACAACCGGGCAGACCTGAAGGCGGCCGAGAGTCAGGCCTACAAGGGAATCAACGTTGGCTGAGAACGAAGACCAGAACCCGCCCCGCCGCCACAATGCTCCCCCGGGCACCCCCGCCGATCCGGCGCGCCCGGTATCAAGCGACCCACTGGCCGGCACCCCCCAAGCACCCCCGTCCCCCGCCGCCCCCACCCACCAACAGCCGGGTGAGCAGCCGGGGCATGGGTTGGGGACGCAGTCGGCGAGCCAATGGCAGCAGTCCGGGCTAGAGCCGGGCCAGCAGTCAGGGCAGCCGTCGGGGCAGCAGCAGTCGGGGCAGGGTTCGTCGGGCGGGTCGTCGGATGCGCTGTTCGGGCAGTCGCCCGCGCCTGCGCCGCCGCCCCCACCGGCGGCCCGCCCACAGCACGCGGCGCCGCCCCAGCAACAACACTGGACCAGCCAGCCCACACCACAGCCCGGCCAGCAACAGCCAGCGCCGCAGCCCGGCGCCCAGATGTGGGGCACCCAGCCGCAGCCAGGCCAGCAACAGCCTCGGCCACACCAGGCACACCCGCAGTCGGGTGCGCCGCAGTCGGGTGCGCCGCAAACTCCGCAGTACGGCGACCAGCAGCCGAACCGCCCGCCGACGGGTCAAGCGCCGTCGGGCCACCCGCAGTCCGCGCAGCCGCCGCACTGGGGTCAGCCGCAGTCACGTCAGCCGCAGTCAGGCCAGCCGCAGCCGGGGCAACCACAGTCGGGTCAGCCCCAGCCGCAGCCGGGTCAAGCACGCCCCGGTCAACCACAGTCCGCACAACCCCAACCGGGTCAAACCTCACCGGGCCAACCCCAGCCGGGTCAGCCGCAGGCGGGGCAGATGTGGGGTGCGCAGCAGCCTGGTCAGCGGCCGCCTGGTTGGCAGAACCAGGCGTTGGGGCCTCAGCCCGGTGGACCGAACCCACCCCAGCAGCACTCGGCCGGTCAGCAGGGCGGCCAGCCGTCGCGGGGTGGCCAGCACGCCGCTCAGCCAGGTCAGCCAGGTCAGCCAGGTAATCAGCGTGGGCCTCAGCCGGGGCAGCAGGCTGGGTTCGGGCAGGTTGTTCAGCAGGCAGCCGGGCCGCGGGCCAAGGGCGACGGACAGGCGGCACACGCGGCTGGGCACGCGGCCGGGCATGCCGCTGACGGTGGTCGTGGCGCCGGCGGTGGTCGGCTGCCTGGGAGCGATGGGGGCGACGGGACGCCGGCTGGTGTGAACGGGCGGGCTCGGATGATCGGCGCGCTGGTACTGGTGGTGACCGCGCTCGCGGCGACCGGGCTGAGTGCCGGCTGGATCTGGACGAAGGCCGACGCGGTCGCTCCGGTGGCGCTGCCGTCGGAGGGCAAGTCGATCGAGACCGTCAGCCCGTCGGTGAAGCCGTCCAGCACGCCGACCCCGGTCGGCAAGGTGCTCGGCACCGAGATGCTTGCTTCCAACAATGACTCGATGCCGATCATGAGTTCGGCCTGGAGCAACAACTACGAGCGCACCGGGCTCTGGGGCGGCGCCGCGATCTGGCTGACCGTGCACAAGAACTACGACGGCAAGACCGCGAGCTGGGGCAACTACGTCTCCTTCGGCCAGCTCCCGCCGGACATCACGTACCAGAACACCCCGGCGGGTCTCAAGGAGGCCGCGGTGCAGATCGGCGGCCGCGCGATCGTCAGCCTGTACGACAAGGACACCAAGGTGCTGCCCGGCACCACCCACAAGGCGATCAGCGTCGGCGGCCACCCGGGTCACGAGATCGTCGCGAAGATCCCGGTCAAGGTCCCGAAGCTGACCGAGACCTACTCCACGGTGATGATCGCGGTCATCGATCGCGGCGACGGTACGGCGGATGTGTCGATCGCCGACATCGCCGGATCGACACCAGCTTGGCAAAATGTCTGGCGCTACAAGGTCAGCCAGATCAAGATGAACTAACAGCAGGGGCCGGCGTGCAACCACCCGCCGGCCCCTGCTGCCATCTCGAAGGTCAGCCGCGCACCTCGGCGCAGGCAGCGATCCACCGGTCCAGCACGTCCTTCGCCGCCCCGGAGTCGATCGCTTCGGCCGCCCGGTCCATCCCGACCCGGATCCGCGCCGTCACGGTGCCTTCCTCAGGCGTGTACGCCGCCAGCGCCGCCCCGGCGTTCAGCAGTACGACGTCCCGTACCGCTCCCGGCTCGCCCTCGACCAACGCCCGTACGACCTTCGCGTTGTACGTCGCGTCCGCGCCCTTCAGCGCATCGGCCGACACGGGCTCGATCCCGAGGTCCCGCGGGTCCAGCGTGACCGGCCCCTCGACCTTCCCGCCGCCGACGGTCCACACCTGGGACGTCGTCCGTGTGGTCAGCTCGTCGAGACCGTCGTCGCCGTGGAACACCAGCGCGTCGATCCCGCGCCGCGCGAGTACGCCGGCCATCAGCCCGGCGACCCGCCCGTCGGCGACCCCGACCGCCTGCGCGGACGGGTCACCCGGGTTCGCCAGCGGCCCGAGCAGGTTGAACGTCGTCGGTACGCCGAGTTCGCGCCGCGGCACCGCAGCGTTCCGCAATGCCGGGTGGAACGCGGACGCGAAGCAGAACGTGATCCCGGCCCGCTCCCCCACCTCGGCCACCTGCGGCCCGGTGAGGTCGAGCGGGATCCCCAGCTCCTCGAGTACGTCGGCCGCGCCGCACGCCGACGACGCGGCGCGGTTGCCGTGCTTCACGACCTTCGCCCCGGCGCCCGCGGCAACGATCGCGGACATCGTGCTGATGTTCACGGTGTGCGCTTGGTCACCGCCGGTGCCGACGACGTCGAGCGTCCGGCCCGGAACGCTGACCCGGGTGGCGAACTCGCGCATCGTCTGCACGAGCCCCTCGACCTCGGAGACTGTCTCGCCCTTGGACCGCAGCGCGATCACGAACCCGGCCAGCTGCGCCGGAGTGGCCGCGCCGGACAGGATCTGCTCCATCGCCCACGCGGTGGCGGCGGCCTCCAGGTCCTCGTGCCGCAACAACGGACCGATGACCTGGGGCCAGGTGTAGGCGGCCACTGGGTCAGGCGGTGGTGGCAGGGAGCTTGGCGAGGCGCTGGCGGAGCAGGTCCGCGGTCACCTCGGCCATCTTGATCGGGTCGATCGGGTGCGAGATCGCGCCCTCGGCGCGCGACCAGGTCGCCAGCCAGGCGTCCTGCGGGCGGCCGGTGATGACCAGCACCGGCGGGCACTGGAAGATCTCGTCCTTCAGCTGCCGGGCGATCCCGAGGCCGCCGGCGGGAACCGCCTCGCCGTCCAGGATGGCCAGGTCGATGCCGCCCTTGTCCATGGTCTTGATCACGGCCGGCTCGGTGGCGCACTCGACGTACTCGAGCTCGGGCAGATCAGCGGCGGGCCGCTTCCCGAGGGCCAGCCGGACGGACTCCCGCGTCGTACGGTCGTCGCTGTAGAGCAGGACCTTCAGCGGACGCTCTGAACTCATCGATCCATCCCAAGCTGTGTTCTGTGACGAGTGGACATGCGCATGTTACCGGGGTGCCTGTCCGGTCCGGCGAGCCTGTTCCTCCAAGCGGTCCAGGCGGCGGTCCTCACGGCGTGCCTCACGCTGCGACTCACGCACCCACTGGACGAACAGGACGGCGAAGAACGCGACGCCGACGAGGTCGCCCGAGCCCCAGAGCAGACCGCCGGCGATGTACTGGTCGTGCAGCGGTGACGGCGGCCACGAGCGGCCGAAGCTGGTGTACCAGTCCTCGGCGATCAGCGTGTTCGCGGACATGATCGTGATCCCCAGGAACGCGTGGAACGGCAGTGTGAGGAACGTCAAGATCAGCCGGAACGGGTAGATCACGCGGCCGGGGACCGGGTCCAGCCCGAGCAGCGGCCAGAAGAACAGCGATCCGACCAGGATGAAGTGCAGGTGCAACAGATCGTGCAGCGCGGTCGAGCGGAGCGTGGCGTCGTACCAGCCGCTGAAGTACAGCGCCCAGGGGCTGAGGACGAACAGCGTGAACCCGATCAGCGGGAAGCAGAGCACCTTCGCGAGGCGAGAGTGCAACACGGAGAGCAACCACTTTCGCGGCCGCTGCGGCAGCGTCCGGAGCGCCAGCGTGATCGGCGCGCCGAGCGCCAGCGCGAGCGGCGTCAGCATCGACAGGATCATGTGCTGGACCATGTGCACGCTGATCAGCACCGTGTCGTAGGTGCCGAGGGCGGACTGGGTGGCGATCACCGCGCTGCCCAGACCCACGCCGACGAAGGAGAACGTCCGGCCGCGGGACCATTTGTCACCGCGGGCGCGCAGTTTGTGTACGCCGTACAGGTAGACCGCGCCCAGCAGGATGATCACGCCGAGTAACACCGGCTCGAAGGTCCATGCCGTCAGCAACCGGAGCGGCGTGAGCGGCTCGATCTGGTCGCCCGGCGTGGCGTGAAGGGGAAGCACGCTTCCACAGTAGAAAGCACCAGTCGGCGACATGCACGGGGGTGGTCGTAGCGCTGAACGCAAGGACCGACATAATGACCGCGTGGCCACTGCAACCGCGCTCCCAGCGTCTCGTGAACACGGACACCACGACCGTCCCAGCATGGTCAGTGTCGGCACGATCGTCTGGCTCTCGAGCGAACTGATGTTCTTCGCCGCCCTGTTCGCGGCGTACTTCACGATCCGGTCGGTGACGACCGCTGCCGCCGCTCCGGGTACGGAGACCCTCTGGCAGTCGATGACCCAGATGCTGGACGTGCCGTTCGCCTCGGTGAACACGTTCATCCTGGTCGCGTCGTCGTTCACCTGCCAGGCGGGCGTCTTCGCCGCCGAGCACGGCAAGGTGGGCCGCAGCGGCTCACTGGCGAACATCCGGGGCTGGGGTATGCGTGAGTGGTTCATCCTCACCTACCTCATGGGCGCCGTGTTCGTCGCCGGCCAGGTGACGGAGTACACCGGGCTGGTCCACGAGGGCCTGACCATCTCGTCCAACGCGTACGGCTCGGTGTTCTACCTGGCCACCGGGTTCCACGCGCTGCACGTGACCGGCGGCCTCATCGCTTTCGTGTTCGTCCTGGCCAGGACGTACATGGCTCGTAAGTTCACCCACGAACAGGCCGTCTCGGCGATCGTCGTGTCGTACTACTGGCACTTCGTCGACGTGGTCTGGATCGCCCTGTTCGCGACCATCTACCTGCTCAAATGAGTGAGAAGAGACATTCCTTGTCACCGGCGCGCTTTCTCTCCGCGCGACGACGGCACCGGTCCGCCGGCCTCGTCGTGCTCCTGTTCGGCCTCCTGGCAGTCGGCTCGGCGTACGCCGCCTTCGCCCCTGACGACGCGGCCGCGGACAACTCGGCCCAGTCCCAGCAGATCGAGGAGGGCAAGAAGCTCTTCGCGGTCGGCTGTGCCAGCTGCCACGGCCTGAACGCCGAGGGTGGCGGGAACGGCGAGGGCAAGATGGCCGGACCGTCGCTGATCGGCGTCGGCGCCGCCGCGGTCGACTTCCAGGTCGGGACCGGCCGGATGCCGGCCATGCAGCCCGGCTCGCAGATCCCGCGCAAGACCCCGGCGTACTCACAGGAGGAGATCGAGGCCCTGGCCGCGTACGTCGCCTCGCTCGCCCCCGGTCCCGCGGTCCCGGCGTCGGAGTCGTACGACGTGAGCAAGGCCACCGACGAGCAGGTCACCCGCGGTGGCGAACTGTTCCGCACCAACTGCACGGCCTGCCACAACTTCGCAGGCCGCGGTGGCGCACTGCCGAACGGCAAGTACGCGCCGTCGCTGATGGGCGTCAGTGAGAAGCACATCTACGAGGCCATGCTGACCGGCCCGCAGCAGATGCCGGTCTTCTCCGACCAGGTGATGCAGCCGGAGGACAAGCGCGACATCATTGCTTACCTGAAGGCGCTGCAGAACCAGAAGGACCCGGGTGGCTTCGGCCTCGGCCGGCTCGGCCCGGTCTCCGAAGGCCTCTGGGGCTGGTTCATCGGCATCGGCGTCCTGGTGTGCGTAGCGGTCTGGATCGGCGCCAAGGGCGTCAAGGCCAAGGGAGCGAAGGCCAAGTGAGCGACGACAAGAACCTCCCGGTGAAGGCGGACGACGAGCACCACGGCGCCGTCGAGGTCGCCGAGCCGATTCCGGACCCGGGGATCGAGCCGCACGAGCCGCGGATCACCGACATCGACCCGAAGGCCGCCGACCGCGCCGAGCGTCAGGTGTCGTCGATGTTCGGCCTGGCGACCCTCCTGGTGCTGGGCGCCTGCGTGGCGTACTTCGCGATCCCGCGGGACGCGCACATCGTGTTCGGCCCGCTGTCCGGCAACGCGAACAACATGGTGATCGGCCTGTGCATCGGGCTGGCGCTGTTCCTGATCGGTGCCGGCGCGATCCAGTGGGCCAAGAAGCTGATGGTCGACGAGGAGATCGCCGAGGACCGGCACGCCGCGCACTCCTCGCCCGAGCAGATCGCGGAGATCACCGAGGCGTTCAAGGAAGGCGCCGCCGAGTCCGGTTTCGGCCGCCGCAAGATGATCCGCAACTCGCTGATCGGTGCGCTGGCCGCGCTGGGCCTGCCGGCCATCGTGCTGCTCCGCGACCTGGGCCCGCTGCCGGGCCGGGCGCTGTACAACACGATCTGGGCCAAGGGCATCCGGGTCGTCAACGATGTCACGGACCGCCCGATCAAGCCGTCCGACATGGTTGTCGGCCAGCTGGTCAACGCGGCGCCGGCCAACCTGGCCCCGCTGCAGGAAGAGGACCCGACGGAGTACCAGAACGCCAAGGCGAAGGCCGCGGTGATCGTGGTCCGGATCAAGCCGAGCGAGATCCGCACCCCACCCGGCCGCGAGAACTGGGGCGTCGACGGGATCCTCTGCTACTCGAAGATCTGCACCCACGTCGGTTGCCCGATCTCGCTGTACGAGCAGACCACGCACCACGTGCTCTGCCCGTGCCACCAGTCGACCTTCGACCTGGCCGACGGCGCCAAGGTCGTCTTCGGCCCTGCGGCCCGTCCGCTTCCTCAGCTACCGTTGGCAGTTGACGGTGAGGGCTACCTGGTAGCGCAGAGCGGCTTCCACGAGCCGGTCGGCCCGAGCTTCTTCGAACGAGGGTGACAACAGTGTCAACAAACACAGAGTTCCCTGGACCGGTCAAGTGGGTCGACGATCGCCTCGGCATCGCGAAGATCGGGAAGAAGAACCTGCGTAAGGTCTTCCCCGACCACTGGTCCTTCATGCTCGGTGAGATCGCGCTCTACAGCTTCATCATCCTGATCCTCACCGGCATCTTCCTGACCTTCTGGTTCAAGCCGTCGATGGCCGAGGTCGAGTACCAGGGCTCGTACAGCCTGCTCAAGGGCCTGCACATGTCGGAGGCCTACGCCTCGACGCTGGACATCACCTTCGACGTCCGCGGCGGTCTGCTGATCCGGCAGATCCACCACTGGGCGGCCGTGCTGTTCATCGCCTCGATGATGGTGCACCTGCTCCGGATGTTCTTCACCGGTGCGTTCCGCAAGCCGCGCGAGCTGAACTGGCTGATCGGCTTCGGGATGCTGTTCCTGGGCATCATCGAGGGCTTCCTCGGCTACGGCCTCCCCGACGACCTGCTGTCCGGTACCGGTCTGCGGATCACCAACGGCATGATCCAGGCGTCACCCGTGGTCGGCACGTACATGAACTTCTTCATCTTCGGCGGCGAGTTCCCGGGCAACGACTTCGTCTCCAGATTCTTCATCGTCCATGTGCTGCTGATCCCGGGCCTCATCCTGGGGATGGTCACGGCGCACCTGTTCCTGGTCGTGTACCACAAGCACACGCAGTACGCCGGTCCCGGCCGCACCCAGAAGAACGTGGTCGGCTACCCGCTGTTCCCGGTGTACATGGCCAAGGCCGGCGGCTTCTTCTTCGTCGTGTTCGGCATCACCGCCCTGATGGGTGCCCTGATGCAGATCAACCCGGTCTGGCTCTACGGGCCGTACAACCCGGCGGAGGTGACCGCGGGTTCGCAGCCCGACTGGTACATGGGCTGGCTGGAAGGCTCGGTCCGGATCTTCCCCGGCTTCGAGTCGACCTTCTGGGGCATCACGATCAGCTGGAACCTGCTGATACCCGCGCTGATCGTCCCGCCGGCGTTCGTCACGCTGGTCGCGCTCTATCCGTTCATCGAGGGGTGGATCACCGGCGACAAACGGGAGCACCACCTGCTCGACCGGCCGCGCGACGTACCGACCCGGACCGGAATCGGGGTCGCCTTCATCACCTTCTACGGCCTGCTGTGGGTCGGTGGTGGTAACGACCTGATCGCCACCCACTTCGGCATCTCGCTGAACGCCGTGACCTGGTTCCTGCGGTTCGCGGTGTTCCTGGGGCCGATCCTGGGCTTCTGGATCGCCCGCCGCTGGGCGATCTCGCTGCAGCGCGCCGACCGGGACCGGCTGCTGCACGGCCTGGAGACCGGTGTGATCGTGCGGGACGCGGACGGCAAGTACACCGAGAAGCACCAGCCGATCTCGACGTACGAGGCCTACTCGCTGACCGCGCGGGACCGGCTGGTGCCGCACGAGGTCGGTCCGGAGACCGACGAGAACGGTGTCCGCGCCCCGCGCCGGGCGCTGCACAAGGCCCGGGCCGCACTGTCCCGGTTCTACTACGCCGACGCGGTGCAGAAGCCGACGGCCGAGGAACTCCACGAGGCGCAGGAGCACGCTCACGACGCCGACGAGATCCACGAGTTGACGGAAGAGACTGAGACGTACCGCGAGGTCACGAGCGACCGCTCGTAATCGCACAGAGCAGCACCCTAAGGGCCCCCGGCACTCGCCGGGGGCCCTTCGTCTGTCCGTCAGCCGATCGCCTCGTTGACGTCACTCAGGTAGCTGGCCACGACGCCCTGCTCCGCGGCGGTGAGCGAACCGGTCACCGTGATCAGGCGGTCCAGAAGCGGGCCGAAGAACTGCCAGCCGAGAGCTATAGCGGTGTCGGTGACCTGGAGTTGGGAGCTGCGGCCGTCTGTGCGGCTTCTGAGGCGTTCGACGTGGCCGGCGGCCTCCAGGCGGTGGATGACCGCCGTCGTCGCCTGAGAGGTCATTCCGAGCTGCTGAGCCAACCAACTGGGCGTGGGCTCCCCTCCGGCCCGTTCGGCGTCCAGAAGCCGAACCAGCGCCCGTACGTCGGTGCTGTGCAGACCGGTCGTCCTGGCGAACTCGCCGATCGCCAGTTCGAGCCGCAACGCGACCTCGCGCAACTGGTGCACCAGCCCCAGGGCAGCCGCACGTTCCGGATCGGCCGGTGTCACTCCTTCTCGCATGCCCGGCAATTTACCTCACTCAGTGAGCTATTCTCGGCATCATGAGTTTCCAGGACGCGTACGACGCTCTGCTCGCCCGCTGGGACGTCCCGGTCGAGCACCTCGACATCGACGGCACCCACGTGAACGTCTGCGGCCCGGCCGACGCCCCGCCCGTCGTCCTCCTGGCCGGCCACGGCGCCACCGCACCGGTCTGGTTCGCGGTCGCCCCGCGGCTCGCGGAGCAGCACCGCGTCTACGCCCCCGACCTCCCCGGCGACGCGGGCCTCAGCACCGCTCCCCCGCCCCGCACGACCGGCGACGTGATGAACTGGCTCGCCGGCGTCATGAAGGGCCTGGACGACCCACTCCTGGTCGGCCACTCGTACGGCGCCTGGATCGCCCTCACCTACGCGCTGCAGGCCCCTGTCCGGAAACTGGCCCTGATCGACCCTACAGACTGCTTCAGCGGTCTCAAACCCTCATACGTAGCCAGAGCCCTCCCGATGCTCCTCAAACCGTCAGAGCGTCGCCACGAGGCTTTCATCCGCTGGGAGACCCAGGGGCTTCCCGTACCCGCGGACTGGCTGCACTTGGCCGGCCTTGGATCTCTTGAGCCCACCACGCGACCGGTCAAGCCGCGCCGCCAGACAGCTCTCACCGGCCTGCCAGCGACAGTTGTCCTCGTCGCCGACCGCAGCAAGGCGCACGACCCACAGGTGGTTGCTCAGCGCGCGGAGTCCGCCGGCGCCACCGTCGTACACCTCCCGGACGCCACCCACCACTCGCTGCCCGCGCTCCATGCTGATGAGGTGGTCAAGGCGCTCACTTCTTGACCAGGCACATCACGCGCCAGCTGGAGCCGGTCCCGACGGTGTACTTCGTGCCGGTGTCGGTGCCGTCGGAGCAGGTGCGTTCGCCGGAACCGTCGACCATCTCCGAGGTGGTCACGTTGTGCACCGAGACCACGCGCCGGTCGGCAGCGCCGTACCAGCAGGGCACTACGCGGTAATTGTCTGCCTCATCGATGTCGGCCTCGCCTGCGCAGCTCGGAGAGCCCGTCCGGGAGGCCGATCTCCTTGATCGCGACGTCGACCGCGAGCGTCTCGTCCCGCGCCCGCCAGACCCGTCCGAACCCGCCGGACCCGAGCTCGTCGAGCAACCGGTACCGACCACCGACCAGCCGCTGCACGCCGTCCGCCACGAACCACCCCGGAAGTCCTCACCAGCCACAGACACTCCGTGACCACCGATCTCCGAGCGTAAGCGCCGCACCGGGTCCCCAGCCCCCAAGGGCCACTTCAGGCCACCACAAAACCGGCCGCACAGGCCGAAGGGCGGCCCGATCGAGTCGGGTCGCCCTTCGGGTGGTGTGTGGGTCAGGAGAGCGCGGAGCCGGCCTTGTAGGCGGCCCAGGTGGTGTTCCAGTCGGTCCAGCCGTTGCCGGGCTCCATGTGGCGGGTGGTGCCGGTGACGATCACCGGGTCGCCGCGGAGGGTCTGGTTGAAGAACCACTGGGCGTCCGCGAGGCTCATGCCGACGCAGCCGTGGCTGACGTTGGCGCTGCCCTGGCTGCCGGCCGACCACGGGGCGCCGTGGATGAACTCGCCGGAGCTGGTGACCCGCTGGGCCCACTTCACGTTGCTGATGTTGTAGTACTCGGGGTCGCCGGGCTTGATGCCGACGGTCGCCGCGTCCATCCGCTTGGTGGTGAACTTCTCCATGATCACCTTCACCCCGCTGCGGGTGGTGAAGCCGTCCTTGCCGGCGGTGATCGGGATGGAGCGGGCCACCTTGCCGTTGATCGTCACCGTCATCGTGTGCTTCTTCACGTTGACGTTGCTGACCACGGACTTGCCGATGTTGAAGGAGATCTTCCGGCTGGAGGTGCCCCAGGTGTTGTTGCCCGCGGCCACGCCCTGGGTGTCGATGTTCACCGTCACCTTGGTGCCGGCCGGCCAGTAGTTCTTCGGGCGGTAGTTGACCTGCTTGCTGCTCACCCAGTGCCAGCTGCCGTCGACCGGGACCGAGGTCTTCACGGACAGCCGCTTCTCGACCGCGGCACGGTCCTTGACCGGGTTGTTCCAGAAGATCTGGATCGGCAGCGCGACGCCGACGGTCTCACCGTTCAGCGGGACGACCGAGGCCTTCAGGCTCTTGGTTGCCTTCAGCGTCTTGAACGACGAGCTGATCGGCACGCTGGCGCCGTCGGTGCCCTCCGCGGAGCCGCTCACCGTGTACGACGCGCCGGGCTTGAGCTGCGGCACCGAGGTCCACTGGGTCTTATCGGTGTTGAAGTTGCCGCTGACCTTGTCGCCGTCGTCGTCCTTCAGCGTCACCTCGGTGAGCTTGCCGGCCGTCGTGGTGACGGTGACGGGCTTGTTCGGCTGAACTGCCGTGGCGCCCTTGGCGGGCACGAACGCGATGTCGGCCGCGGAGTTCGACTCCGACGGGCTCGACGAGGGTGTGGTGGAAGCGCCGGGCGAGTTGCTCTGCGACGTCGAGTTGCTGGGCGTCGACTGACCGCCGTTACCGCCACCGTCGGCCTTGGTGTCGCTACACGCCGTACCGGCCAGCAGCAGCACGCAGATCCCCGCCACGGCAAGGCCGTGCTTCCTCACCGAACTGCTCACCATTCCCCAGCTCTCCCCTGTTTAGTCAAACCGCGGTAAGGGTAACCTGCCGCACTGACATTTCCCTGCATCGCATCGCCACCGAACTGGTACGGACCACAACCGTCCGTACTGGCGGCATCCTTAAAGACGCACGAAAACGCCGACCGGTTCGTTCCCGGTCGGCGTTTTTCGTACGGTTCTCAACTAGTGAGCGTGGTCCCCGCGGTAGTACTCGAAGATGAACCCGCTCAGCGTCACGATGCCGATACCGCAGCCGGCGATGAACAGCCACCAGCCGAAGACGATGCCGAGCACGACCACCGACAGGGTCAGCGCGCACCACAGCGGCCACCACGAGTACGGCGGGAAGAAGCCGAGCTCGCCGGCTCCGTCGACGATCTCCGCTTCCTTGCGGTCCTCCGGCCGGGCGTCCATCCGCCGGGCGGTGACGCTCAGGTAGAACGCCACCAGCAGGGACAGGAAGAACACCATCACCAGCGCGGTGGTACCGGTGGGGTCGCCGGACATCAGCCAGTAGATCGGCGTGACGACCACCACGAAAACGCTCAGGATCCCGAAGACCCAGGCTTCGACCTTCACGCCTTGTCCTTCCCTTCGGTCTCCCCATCGGAGCTCTTACCGGACTCGTCGAGCTGCTCGATCAGGTGCTCGACGCGTCCCTGGTCGTCGCCCGCGTCCAGCAGGTTGTCGGCGCCGGCCCGGTTGTCCGGGTACTCCGCCAGGGCCAGGTCGGCGTGGTGCAGGTCGAACGCCGGCGACTCGGACCGGATCCGCGGCAGCCTCTCGAAGTTGTGCCGCGGCGGCGGGGAGCTGGTCGCCCACTCCAGCGAGCGGCCCCAGCCCCACGGGTCGTCGACGCCGACCAGCGGCGCCTTCCGCGACTTGTACACGTTGTAGAAGAACGGCAGCATCGACAGGCCGAGCACGAAGGCGCCGACACTCGACACCTCGTTCAGCGTGGTGAAGCCCTCGTTGGCGCCGTACGACGCATAGCGCCGCGGCATGCCCTCGACGCCCAGCCAGTGCTGCACGAGGAACGTGGTGTGGAAGCCGATGAACAGCAGCCAGAAGTGCAGCTTGCCGAGCCGCTCGTCGAGCATCCGGCCGGTGAACTTAGGCCACCAGTAGTAGAAGCCCGCGAACATCGCGAACACCACGGTGCCGAACACGACGTAGTGGAAGTGCGCGACCACGAAGTACGAGTCGGACAGCTGGTAGTCCAGGGCCGGCGAGGCCAGGATGATGCCGGTCAGACCACCGAAGAGGAAGGTGGTCAGGAAGCCGATCGACCAGAGCATCGGGGTGTCGAAGGACACCGATCCGCCCCAGATCGTGCCGATCCAGTTGAAGAACTTCACACCGGTCGGGATCGCGATCAGGAACGTCATGAACGAGAAGAACGGCAGGTTCACCGCGCCGGTGACGAACATGTGGTGCGCCCAGACCGCGACCGAGAGGACCGCGATACCGAGGGTCGCGCTGACCAGACCGATGTAGCCGAAGACGGGCTTGCGGCTGAAGACCGGGAGGATCTCGGTGATGATGCCGAAGAACGGCAGCGCGATGATGTACACCTCTGGATGTCCGAAGAACCAGAACAGGTGTTGCCACAGCAGTGGCCCCCCGTTCGCGGCATCGAACACATGGGCTCCCAAGGTTCTGTCCGCCTCGAGGACGAGCAGCGCGCCGGCCAGGATCGGGAACGCGATCAGCACCAGGATCGAGGTCACCAGGATGTTCCAGGTGAAGATCGGCATCCGGAACATCGTCATGCCAGGTGCGCGCATGGTGATGATCGTGGTGACGAAGTTGACCGCACCGAGGATGGTGCCCAGACCGGCCATCCACAGACCCATGATCCACAGGTCGCCGCCGACACCCGGCGAACGGACCGCGTTGGACAGCGGGGCGTAGGCGAACCAGCCGAAGTCGGCCGCGCCGCCCGGGGTGAAGAAGCCGCTGATCGTGATCAGACCACCGAACAGGAACAGCCAGTAGCTGAACATGTTCAGTCGCGGGAACGCGACGTCGGGGGCACCGATCTGGATCGGCATGATCTCGTTCGCGAAGCCGACGAACAGCGGGGTCGCGAACAGCAGCAGCATGATCGTGCCGTGCATCGTGAAGAGCTGGTTGTACACCTCTTCGTTCACGATCTGCAGGCCCGGCTTGGCCAGCTCGGCGCGGATCAGCAGCGCCATCACGCCGCCGATCAGGAAGAACGCGAACGACGTGATCAGGTACATGTGCCCGATCAGCTTGTGGTCGGTCGTGGTCAGGTACTTGACCAGCAACTGACCCTTGGTCCGACGCCTTGGCAGCGCGGTGGTGCTACCGATGGCGCCGGTGCGCTCGGCGAACTCGGTCACTTCTCGCCCTCCCCTGAACCGGGAATGGTGGTGGCGTCGGCGCCACCGGTGGCGGCTCCGGTCTGGCCCTTGGCGGCCAGTTCCTTCAAGTGCGCGTCGTACTCGTCGCGGTCGACGACCTTGACGCTGAAGACCATCCGGCTGTGGTAGAGGCCGCAGAGCTCGGCGCACTTGCCGGCGAAGGTGCCGGTCTTGGTCGGGGTCAGCTCGAACTTGTTCGTCCGGCCCGGGATCACGTCGAGCTTGAAGTAGAACGACGGCACCCAGAAGGAGTGGATGACGTCCGGCGAGGTCAGGTCGAACTTGACCGACTCGTTCACCGGCAGCCACAGCGTGGCCGGCTTGTCGAGGGTTCCGGTCTCCCAGACGCCCTCCTTGCCGTCGACGGTGTCCTTGTAGTTGAAGGTCCACTGCCACTGCTGGCCCACCACGTTCACGGTGTGCTGCGGGTTGGCCGACATCGCGGTGATCTTGTTGCCGTGCTCGACGGTGTAGAAGAACAGCACACCGATGATCGCGAACGGCGCCAAGGTGTAGAGCACCTCGAGCGGCAGGTTGTACCGCACCTGCCGGGGCGCGTCGTCGTTGCGCTTGCGGTACCGCACGACGACCCAGAGGATCAGGCCCCAGACCATCACGCCGACGATCAGAGCGGCGATCCACGCGCCGATCCAGAGGCTTCGGACCGACTCGGTCCGGTCGGACGCACCCTCGGGCAGACCGAGTCGCTTCCACTGCTCGGTGGTCGCCGACGAGCAACCGGTCATCGACAGGGTGCCTAGCACCACTGCCGCACCGACCAGCAGGCGTCGCTTCGCCGGACGTGTGGCGCCGGCAGAACCTGCCGGTCGCTCGTCCACTCCGGGCGTGCCGTTCGAACCCACGGGGCGCCTTTCCCTTCCCAAGTGAGACTGACGACCAAACACTACTGGACACCTTCCGCGGTCCCGCGCATAGGTAGGGCTTAGCGTTTCCCGTGTGAGCGAGCGTACGTATCTGGACGCCGCGTCGGCGGAGCCGATGCATCCCGCGGCACGGGAGATGTTGCTGTCGGCAGTGGATTCCGGATGGGCCGATCCGGTGCGTCTGCACCACGAGGGACGGACCGCCAGACTGCTGCTGGACAACGCCCGCGCGGTGCTCGCGGACGCCGTCGGAGTACGCCCTGACGAGCTGTACCTGACCACCTCCGGTACGGCAGCCATTCGGTCCGGACTGTCAGCGGTCCGCAACGCCAGAAGCCGGAGCGGTACGACGATCGTGCACAGCGCCGTCGAGCACTCGGCAGTTCTACATACCGCTGGTGAGTCCGGGGTCGAGATCGGCGTGGACATGCACGGCCGGGTCGACCTCGAGGCATTCACGCAGGCGGCCCAGGCGCCGGGTGTCGCGGTGGCCGCACTGCAGTCCGCGAATCATGAGGTCGGTACCCGCCAGCCCATCGGTGCGGCCGCGGAGGCGTGTGGCGACGTACCGCTGTTTGTTGACGCGTCCGCTTCTGTGGGGCACGACGTCGTACCGGCGGGGTGGTCGGTGCTGGCGGCAAGTGCGCACAAGTGGGGTGGGCCGGCCGGTGTGGGGCTGCTGGCGGTTCGGAAGGGTACGCGGATCACTCCGGCGTGGCCGATGGACGAGCGGGAGGACGGCCTCTCCCCTGGTTTCCCGGACGTACCCAACACGCTGGCTGCCGCTGCGGCACTGCAGGCCCGGAGTGCCGAGCTGGCGGAGCTGGACAAGCAGCACCGGGCCTGGATCGACGAGATCAGGCAACGGGTCGCAGCGGAGGTTCCCGATGTCGAGGTGGTGGGCGACCCGGACGACCGGCTGCCGCACATCCTCACCTTCTCCTGTCTCTACGTGGACGGTGAGGCCCTGGTCACCGGGCTGGACGCCGAGGGCTTCGCCGTCTCCAGCGGCTCGGCCTGTACGTCGAGCACCCTGCGTCCCTCGCACGTACTGGCGGCCATGGGCGTACTGACGCACGGCAACGTGCGTGTCTCGCTGGCCCGCGACACCAGCCACGCGGACGTGCAGCGGTTCTGCTCCGTGCTGCCAGGGATCGTGGAGCGGATCCGAGCGGAGGTGGGGATGTGAACGTCGACCTGGACTGCCTTGGTCTGCTCTGCCCACTCCCGGTGATCAAACTGGCCAAGGCGCTACCGACCGTTGCCGTCGGCGACACCGTCACCGTGCTGGCGGACGACCCGGCTGCAGCCACCGACATCCCTGCCTGGTGCCGGATGCGCTCGCAGGAGCTGGTGTCGTCCGACGAAAATCGGTACGTCGTCCGGCGGGTCAGCTGAAACACTCCGCTCTGTGACCGATTTCGCGCACAAGCCGACGCTGACCGGAGACCTGGTGACCCTGAGTCCGACGGCGTACTGCGGGACGCGCTGCGCTGGGACGGTGAGTGGGTCGACGAGGTGCTGATGTCCGTTCTGGCCACCGAATGGATACCGTCGGGGGTGTGATCGACGCTCTCAGGGACGCTGGACGCATCGCCGTACTGACCGGGGCCGGGATCTCGACGGCGTCGGGGATCCCCGACTTCCGGGGGCCGCAGGGAGTCTGGACGAAGGACCCGGCCGCGGAGGCGATGTTCGACATCGACGAGTACGTCGCCAGTCGGGAGGTCCGCGTGGCGACGTGGAAGCACCGCCTCGCCGTACCGGCGTGGACCGCGGAGCCGAACCCTGGGCACCTCGCACTGGTCGAGCTGGAGCGACAGGGGCGTCTGACCGGTCTGATCACGCAGAACGTGGACGGCCTGCACCAGAAGGCCGGATCGTCACCAGAGCTGGTCCACGAACTCCACGGGACGGTCTGGTACGTCGCCTGTCTCCAGTGCAACCGACGGATCCCGATGGCCGACGTACTGCCCCGGTTGGACGCCGGTGACGAGGATCCGGCGTGCGAGGTGTGTGGCGGCATCCTGAAGTCGGCCACGGTCTCGTTCGGCGAGTCACTCGACCGGACCGTCCTCGATCGTGCTGCCGCCGCCACTGCGGAGGCTGACGTCTTTCTGGCCGTCGGGACCTCGCTGCAGGTCTACCCGGCCGCAGGTCTCTGCGACCTCGCGCTGAAGGCCGACAAGCCGCTGATCATCCTGAACGCGCAGGCCACGCCGTACGACGAGCACGCGACCGCCGTCGTGCACACGCCGATCGAGACGACGCTTCCGGAGCTCGTGACCCGACCGTGACATTCGAGCTCTCCTCACGGTAAACGCCTGCCGCTACCGTCCCCCGCAGATGAGTCGGCGGGGAGGGGACCTCGATGCGCGGGTTCAGGCGTTTGACGGCGGGTTTCACGGCGGCCGCGGTGGTCGTGCTGGGGCTGGGGACTGCGTCACCAGCACCGGCTCAGGTCGCGGCGGAGCGGGTGATCACCCTCGCGGGATCACTGCAGAGCGAGCTCGGGTGCGCGGGTGACTGGGACCCGGGGTGTGCCGCGACCAGTCTGGGCGCGAGTGCGCCGTACACGAAGGTGTTCGACGTACCGGCCGGGACGTACGAGTACAAGGTCGCGGTCAACAAGAGCTGGGACGAGAACTACGGCGCCGGTGGGGTGCTGAACGGACCGAACATCCCGTTGCGGATCGAAGGCCCGGCCAAGCTGCAGTTCAGTTACAACGACACTAGTCACATTGTGACGGTGAAGCCGGTGGATCTGGCCGGCTCGACCGTGATCGCCGCGGACAAGGCGCTCGCGACACCGAGCCTGCGGCCGGATCTGACCAAGGAACGCTTCTACTTCCTGATGGCGGACCGGTTCGCCAACGGCGACAAGTCGAACGACGCCGGCGGTCTCACCGGCGACCGGCTGCAGACCGGGCTGGACCCGACGGACAAGGGCTTCTACCACGGCGGCGACCTGGCCGGCGTGATGCAGAAACTCGACTACATCAAGTCCCTCGGCACGACGTCGATCTGGCTGACCCCGTCGTTCAAGAACCGCCCGGTGCAGGGTTCCGGCGCCGACGTGAGCGCCGGGTACCACGGCTACTGGATCACCGACTTCACCCGGATCGACCCGCACCTGGGCACGAACGCGGACATGAAGAAGCTGATCGACCTCGCGCACGCGAAGGGGATGAAGGTCTTCTTCGACATCATCACCAACCACACCGCGGACGTGATCGACTACCAGTCCCACCAGTACGGCTACGTCCCGAAATCCACGTCGCCGTACAAAGATGCCGCGGGCAACGTCTTCGACGACAAGCAGTACGCCGGTGGCGACACGTTCCCGCCGCTCGACGCGAACACGAGCTTCCCGAACGTGCCGGTCTTCCGGACCCCGGCCGACGCCACGGTGAAGGTGCCGGCCTGGCTGAACGACCCGACGCTCTACCACAACCGCGGCGACTCCACCTTCGCCGGCGAGAGCGCGGAGTACGGCGACTTCGTCGGCCTGGACGACCTGTTCACCGAGCAGCCGCGAGTCCGCGACGGGATGATCGACGTCTACAAGACCTGGGCCGAGTTCGGCATCGACGGGTTCCGGATCGACACCGTGAAGCACGTGAACATCGAGTTCTGGGAGAAGTTCTCGCCCGCGATCCTGGCCGCGGCGAAGAGCGCGGGCTCGAAGAACTTCTTCATGTTCGGCGAGGTGTACGACGCGAATCCGCAGTACATGTCGACGTACACGACCAAGGGCGCGCTGCAGGCGACGCTCGACTTCGGGTTCCAGCAGAACGCGGTCGCCTACGCCAAGGGCGATCCGAGTACCAAGCTGGAGGACTTCTACGCGGACGACGACTACTACACCGATACGGACTCCAACGCGTACGAGCTGCCGACGTTCCTCGGGAACCACGACATGGGTCGCGTCGGCACGTTCCTGCAGCAGAGCGGTGCGACCGGCCCCGACCTGCTCGCCCGGGACAAGTTGGCGCACTCGCTGATGTACCTGACCCGCGGCCAGCCCGTCATCTACTACGGCGACGAGCAGGGGTTCACCGGCCCGGGTGGTGACAAGGACGCGCGACAGGACATGTTCGCGACCAAGACAGCCGACTACGCGGACGACGAGGTCGTCGACGGCACCGGTACGACGAAGATCGGCAGCAAGGACCGGTACGACGTCAGCTCGCCGATGTACCGGCACATCGCGGAGCTGGCGAAGCTGCGGGCCAAGTACCCGGCGCTGTCCGACGGACGGCAGGTCCACCGGTACTCCTCCAAGAGCAACGGTCTCTACGCGTTCAGCCGGCTGGGCAGTGACAACGTCGAGTACCTGGTGGTGGCGAACAACTCGAAGACGGCAGCCTCCGCGACGGTTCCGACGTACGGGCCGAACACGTGGCTCGACCCGGTCTATGGCGGCTCCAAGGCGGTCAAGACCGACCGTGAGGGCCGAGTGGTCGTCAGCCAGGGTCCGCTGTCCGTTACGGTGTACCAGGCGCAGACCAAGGTCCCGCCGCGTGCCAAGGCACCGGCTGTGTACATGAGCTCGCCGGAGCTCGGCGCCACGGTCGGTGGGCGCGCTGAGATCGCCGCGGCTGTCCCGGAGAACACGCCGGCGACTGTGACGTTCGGCTACCGACCTGTGGGTACGACGGAGTGGAAGCGGCTCGGTGCCGACGACAACGCGCCGTACCGCGTGTTCCAGGACGTCACGGGTCTGCCGAAGGGGACGCTGCTCGAGTACCGCGCCGTACTACGGGATGCCTCGGGCAACTACTCGGTCTCGGGTTCGTACGGCGTGGTCGGCGACGCTGCCGCACCAGGTGGGGGCGGTGGGAGCACCGGTCCGGTCGTGCAGCCGGCCAACGTGTCGGTGCCGGGCGATCACAACTCGGAGATGGGCTGCGCGGCGGACTGGTCACCGGACTGCGACCAGGCGCAGCTGACGCTCGACCCGAAGGACAAGGTGTGGAAGGGCACGTACACCATCCCTGCGGGTGAGCACGCCTACAAGGCGGCGATCAACAAGACCTGGGACGAGAACTACGGTGCCGGTGGGGCGCCGAACGGCGCCAACATCTCCTACACCGCACCGAACGGGCCGATCACCTTCTACTACGAGCACGGGCGGCACTACGCGACGTCCAGCGCGCAGGGGCCGATCATCACAGTCCCCGGGTCGTTCCAGTCCGAGCTGGGCTGTCCGGCCGACTGGGACCCGTCGTGCATGCGACCCTGGTTGACCGACGAGGACGGGGACGGCACGTACACCTGGTCCACCAGCGAGTTGAAGGCGGGCAACTATGAGGCGAAGGTCGCGCACAACCTGTCCTGGGACGAGAGCTACCCGGCGAACAACGTGCCGGTCACTGTGCCTGGCGACGGGCTGGTCGTCACGTTCTCGTACGTACTCGCGACCCATCAGCTCACTGTGACGACGTCCAAGCCCGGTGCGCAGCCCGACCTCGGTCAGGCGAAGGCGTACTGGCTGAACCGCGACACCCTCGCCGTACCGGCCGTCGACCACCCGGAGCGGTACCGCTGGCGCCTGCACTGGTCGGACACCGGCTCGCTGAAGGTCGACGCGGACGACATCGGCGGTTCGTCGGCCGGACTGCGCTACGACCCTGCCGTGGTCAAACCGGGGTACACAACGCTTCGCCTGGACCACGCTGACGTCAAGAAGATCCTCACCGGCCAGCTTGGACTCGCGCAGTACGACGACACGGGCCGACTGCTCGACGCGACGGGCGTGCAGATCCCCGGTGCGCTCGACGACGTCTACGGGAGCGCCACTGGACGCTCGTACGGCGTCACGTGGACCGGCGGTCAGCCGACGTTCACGCTGTGGGCTCCCACGGCACAGAACGTCAGGCTGCTCGTCGGCTCCAGCACAGTCCCGATGAAGCGCAGCGACGACGGCTCCTGGTCGGTGAGCGGACCACGGTCGTGGAAGAACGCGTCGTACCGCTACGAGGTGACGGTCTACGCGCCCAGCACCGGCAAGGTGGAAATGAACGTCGTCACTGACCCGTACTCGGTGGCGTTGACCACAGACTCGGCGTACTCCGTTGCTGCCGATCTGAACGACCCGGCGGGCAAGCCGGCGTTGTGGTCGAGTACTCCGTCGCCAAAGCTCGCCAGGGGTGTCGACTCGACCATTTACGAGCTGCACGTGCGGGACTTCTCGATCAACGACAGTACGGTGCCGGCCGCGCACCGCGGTACCTATCTGGCGTTCGCTGACGAGGGCGACGGGACGAAGCACCTGCGGACGCTGAAGGCTGCGGGGCTCAACACCGTGCACCTATTACCGACATTCGACATCGCGTCGATCCCGGAGACCGGGCAGCAGACGCCGGCGTGTGATCTGAAGGCGCTGCCGGCGGACTCCGAGCAGCAGCAGGCCTGTGTGACGGCTGTGGCCGCGAAGGACGGCTTCAACTGGGGTTACGACCCGTACCACTGGCTGGCGCCGGAGGGGTCGTACGCGACGCAGAAGGACGGGCTGGCTCGGGTGTCCGAGTTCCGCACGATGGTGGGCGGGCTGCACAAGTCAGGGCTGCGCGTCGTACTCGATCAGGTCTACAACCACACACCGGCCGCTGGTCAGGCGCCGACGTCGGTGCTGGACCAGATCGTGCCCGGGTACTACCAGCGGCTGAACGCCACCGGGAAGGTCGAGAACTCGACCTGCTGCAGCAACATCGCCACCGAGCACGCCATGGCCGAGAAGATCATGGTCGACGGCACCGTGAGCTGGGCGCGCAACTACCACGTGGACGGCTTCCGCTACGACCTGATGGGCCACCACACCAAGTCGAACATGCTGAAGATCCGGGCCGCGCTCGACAAGCTGACCCTCGCCAAGGACGGCGTGGACGGCAAGTCGGTCTACCTGTACGGCGAGGGCTGGAACTTCGGCGAGGTGGCGAACGACGCACTGTTCGTCCAGGCCCGGCAGGGCAATCTCGGCGGCACCGGGATCGGCACGTTCTCGGACCGGCTGCGGGACGCAGTACGCGGCGGCGGGCCGTTCGACGACAACCCGCGCGTGCAGGGCTTCGGCTCCGGCGAGGCGAGCGACCCGAACGGCGACCCGGTGAACGGTACGCCGGACCAGCGCGCGCAGCGGCTCGCCCACGACACCGATCTGGTGCAGCTCGGTCTGGCCGGCAACCTCAGGTCGTTCAGCTTCAAGTCGGCGTCGTCCGGGGACGTGGTCCGCGGCGACCAGGTCGACTACAACGGCTCACCGGCCGGGTACGCCGACCAGCCGGACGAGGTGATCACGTACGTCGACGCGCACGACAACGAGACGTTGTGGGACACGCTGACCTACAAGCTGCCGACGACGATGCCGATGGCCGACCGGATCCGGATGAACACGTTGTCACTGGCAACGACCGCATTGGCGCAGACGCCGTCGTTCTGGCACGCCGGCGCGGACATGCTGCGCAGCAAGTCGATGGACCGCAACTCGTACGACTCCGGCGACTGGTTCAACACGCTGGACTGGACCGGCACCGACAACGGCTTCGGCCACGGCCTCCCACCCAAGGCGGACAACGAGGCCAAGTGGTCCTACATCAAGCCACTACTCGCCAACCCGGCCCTCAAGCCGTCAGCCACCGACGTGACGACGGCCTCCACCGCGGCCGCTGACCTCCTCAAGCTCCGCTTCTCCACGCCGCTCTTCCGATTGGGCTCAGCCGCCCTCATCAATCAGAAACTCACGTACCCGCTCAGCGGTACGACACCGGGCGTCATCACGATGCGCATCGACGACACCGTCGGACCGGACGTAGACCCTGCCCTCAAGGGTGCCCTGGTCGTCTTCAACTCCACCGGCTCCGCAGTAAGTCAAACCGTCCCCGGTCTGGCAGGCGCGAACCTCTCCCTCTCCCCCATCCAGGCCAACGGCACCGACCCGATCGTCAAACAAACCACGTGGACCCCCACAACCGGCACCGCAACAGTCCCACCCCGAACCGTCGCCGTACTCCTCCAGCACTAACTCACGGACTGTGTCAGGTGAGGGTGGCGAAGCGGGCGGTTGCTACGAAGGTGGCTAGGGCTAGGAGGATGGTGTTGGCGGCGGTTGATTTGGGTTCTCGGAGGGAGGAGTGGGAGGTCGCGGCGCCGATCATGACGAGGGCTAGGCCTACTGCGGCGAGCGGGGTGAGGACTCGGGCGTGGTTGGTCAGCCAGGGGGCGAAGAGGCCGGCGACGGCGGCGAGTTCGCAGAGGGCGACCAGGCGGATCAGCGGCATCGGGAACGGGGCGATGCCGGTCTGGCCGGTGGCGATCAGGCGGTCCCGGGACATCGTGGACTTGAGGATGCCGGAGATCGTGAAGACGACGGCCAGCGCGCCGGTGAAGATCCAGGTGATCGTGTTCATGTCGATTGCAGACGATCGAACGATCCGACCTGTGACACTGTCACTGGGAGACCGCCTCGATCGTCTGTGAAGGATGTGATGGAGGAACTCAGGCCACTGCTGCTCTCGATCGCCTACCGGATGCTCGGCACCTTCGGTGACGCGGAGGACGTCGTCCAGGAGGCGTACCTGCGACTGCACCGGGAGCCGCACGTCGACTCGCCAAAGGCGTTCCTGACGACCGTGACGACGCGGTTGGCGATCGACCAACTCAGGTCCGCGCGGCGCCAACGAGAGCTGTACTTCGGCCCATGGCTCCCGGAACCCGCCGTCGACGAGTACGTCGATCTCGCGGACCGCGCCGCCCTCTCGGACTCGCTGTCGACCGCGTTCCTGGTCGTTCTCGAGCGCCTCTCCCCCGACCAGCGCGCGGTCTTCCTGCTCGGTGACGTCTTCGGCTACTCGTACGACGACCTCGCAGGCATCCTCGGCAAGACCCCGGCCAGCTGCCGCCAGCTCGCCGTCCGCGCCCGTCGCCGGATCGCCGACAACCGCCCGCGCTTCGACCCCTCGCCCCGCGAACGCGACGAGCTGGTACGACGATTCGTCGCGGCCGCCGAGGACGGTGAACTGGACGCCCTCGTCGCACTCCTCACCCCGGACGCGACGTTCACCGGCGACGGCGGCGGGAAGGGCGGCTTCCCGCGGCCCGTGCACGGTGCCGGCAACGTCGCCCGGATGCTCATCGGCGCCTTCGGCAAGTTCGGTCAGCTCCGCACCGAGGGGGTGCACGTCGGCGGCCAGCCCGCACTCCGGATCCGCGACGGCGCCAACCGCACCGTCGCGGTCTGGTCGTTCGTCGTCGCGGAAGGCCGAATCAACGCCATCCACGGCATCGTCAACCCGGACAAACTTACCCACGCCCAACCGTCACGGCACGCGGACGATCAGCGCTGACGGATCCACCTCAGCGACGAGAGACGTGCCCTCGGCGATGGCGTCGCCGTCGAGTTGGCGGCGTACGGCGCGGTCGGCGCGGACCTGGATGCGCCGGCCGGTGAAGCGTTCGACGTGGCGCTCCCGCCAGGACTTGACGACCAGGCCGAGCGCGAGCCGCGGCCAGTGGCTGATCCGCCGTGGCGTGAGCACGACCACGTCGATCCGGCCGTCGTCGGGTTCGGCGTCCGGAAGCAACGGGATGTTCGCCTGCAGCGTGCCGACGTTGCCGATCACCACGGTCCGCGCGCGGCGGCGTACCGGCGGCTGGTCGTCGACGGTGATCTCGACGCGCACCGACGGATGGTTCAGGTTCTTCAGCGTCGAGACGACGTACGCCGCCCAGCCGACCTGCTTCTTCAGATCGTCGGGCGCATCGTCGATGATCGCGGCGTCCAGACCGAGACCGGCCATCACCACGAAGCGATCGCGGGGCAGCTGATCCCCCTCGACCAGCACACTGTCGATCGGCCGCTCCGATCCGTCGAGCAGGTCGTGCAACGCGACCTCGAGCTCGAGCGAGATCCCGAGGTTGCGAGCGAGCAGGTTCCCAGTCCCGCCGGGCAGCACGGCCGCCGGGATCTTGGTTCCGGCGAGTTCACCGCACACCACCCGCACGGTGCCGTCGCCGCCCGCGACCAGCACCAGGTCCACCTGCTCGTCGATCGCGCGCCGCGCCATCCCGACGCCGGCGTCGTCCTCGGTCGTCTCCAACCACAACGGCCCGTCGAATCCCCGCTCGGCCAGCGCGCTCTCGACGGTACGCCGGAACGCGGCACCGTCGACCTTGACGGGATTGACGATGACGGCTGCTCGCCTGGCAGAACTCACCTTATTTTTGTCCGTTCGGGAAGATAGCGTTCTCGGGGTGAGCAGACTTCCACGGAGTACGCCAGAAGCCCAGGGATTGTCCGCCGCGGCGCTCGACAGTTTTGTCGGAGCCCTCGACGCCGGCGATCCGGAGATCCAGACCGTGATGTTGCTGCGGCACGGCCACGTCGTGATGGAGGAGGCCTGGGCGCCGTACCGGTCGACGGATCGGCACCTGCTCTTCTCGGTGTCGAAGAGCTTCACGTCGACGGCGATCGGGCTGGCGATCGACGCCGGGCTGTTGTCGCTCGACGACCAGGTGATCTCGTTCTTCGACGCCGACCAGCTGCCGGAGACGATCAGCGACAACCTGGCCGCGATGAAGGTCCGGCACCTGCTGACGATGACGACCGGGCACTCGCAGGACACCGTCGAGGCGCTCAGCCGGGACCGCCGGATGGTGAAGATCTTCCTCGGCCTCGAGGTGAGTCACGCGCCGGGCACGGTGTTCGTCTACAACAGCGGCGCGACGTACATGCTGTCCGCGATCCTGCAGCGGCTCACGGGTGAGACCCTGCTGGACTACCTGCGTCCGCGGCTGTTCGAGCCGCTCGGCGCGACCGAGGCGACCTGGCAGGTGTCGAAGGAAGGGATCACCGTCGGCGGCTGGGGTCTCAGCATCAACACCGAGTCGATGGCGTGCTTCGGGCAACTGCTCCTCCAACGGGGAGATTGGCAGGGCACGCAGCTGGTGCCCGCCGAGTGGTTCGAGGCGGCGACGTCGAAACAGGTACCCAACGACAATCAGGAGAATCCGGACTGGAAGCAGGGCTACGGCTTCCAGTTCTGGCGTGGTCGCCACAACACCTACCGGGGCGACGGCGCGTTCGGGCAGTTCATCCTGGGGCTCCCGGAGTACGACGCCACGCTGATCGTCACCAGTGCGACGACGGACATGCAGGCGATCCTCGACACCACCTGGGAGTACCTGCTGCCCGCGCTCGAGGGCAAGGAGGTGCCCGCGACGCAGCGCCCGGAGCGGCTCGAGCTCGCGCCGCCGACCGGTCCCGCGCCGGCGCCGGGCGACGGCCGGACCTACCGCTTCAGCACGAGCAACACGACCGGCCTGACCGCGGTGCGGCTGGACGCCGACGGCACCGGCACGTTCACGTTCGAGGACCTGCAGGGTGGGTCCCACGAGCTGGTCTGCGCGGCCGGCGACTGGCGCGAGCAGCGCGCGACAGGCCCGATCGACGACGCCGGTCCCGACACCGGTGAGCGGGTCCTGACCAGCGCGTACGGCGACGGCGACGCGTTCGTCGCGACGTTCCGCTGGGTCGAGACGCCGTTCGTGGCCCGCCTCGCCTGCCGGACCGACGGCGACACGATGACCATCGAGGGCGAACTGAACGTCTCGTTCGGTCCCACCAGCATCTCGCTGACGTCGGACAAGTGATCCACGTCATGTCACACAGCAGGGGGTGGGCCGTGTCCTCCGGGTCGTAATCACGGACGACGGAGGAATGACATGAAGGTCTTGGTGGCAGGGGCGACCGGCGGGATGGGCCGGTCGCTGGTACCGCAGCTGATCGCGGCCGGGCACGACGTGACCGGGATGACCCGGTCCGAGTCCGGCGCGGCCGGGGTGCGGGCGTTCGGCGCGGACGCCGTTCTCGCGGACGGTCTGGACGCCGCCGCGGTCCGCGCTGCCGTCGAGTCGGTGCGCCCGGAGGTCGTGGTCCACCAGATGACCGCGCTCAAGGGCGGGATCGACTTCAAGCACTTCGACGAGAGTTTCGCGACGACGAACCGGTTGCGGACCGAGGGCACCGACAACCTGCTCGCCGCGGCCCGAGCGGCCGGCGTACGACGGTTCGTCGTCCAGTCGTACGCCGGCTGGAACCTGCAGCACGGTGGATCCGCGACGAAGACCGAGGCGGACCCGCTGGACCCGAACCCGGTGCCCGCGCAGCGGGAGACGATGGCCGGTATCAAGCACCTCGAGTCGGCGGTCACAGAAGCCGACGACATCGAGGGCGTCGCGCTCCGGTACGGGAGCTTCTACGGCCCGACCGGTGACATCGGCAAGGGCGGCTCGATGGTGGAGCTGGTCCAGAAGCGCCGGCTGCCGGTGATCGGCAACGGCACCGGCGTCTGGTCGTTCATCCACTACGACGACGCGGCCGCGGCGACCGTGAAGGCGGTCGACAGCGACGTGACGGGCGTGTTCCAGGTCGCGGACGACGACCCGGCGCAGGTCGCGGTGTGGCTGCCGGAGCTCGCGAAGATCCTCGGAGCCAAGCCGCCGCGACACATCCCGACCTGGATCGGCCGGCTCGCGGTCGGCGATGTCGGGGTGGCGGCGTTCACCGAGATCCGCGGCGCCGACAACACGCTGGCCAAGCGCACGTTCGGATGGCAACCGCGGTACGCGTCCTGGCGCGAAGGCTTCCGTGACGGCCTCTGACTGACCCTAAGGTTGGTGGGCATGAGCCTGACACCCACCGAACAGCAGGTGCTGGACCGGATCGACGAGGAGTTGCTGGTCCGGATCACCACGGACCTGGTCCGGGCGACCGGGCAGAACCCGCCGGGTGAGGAGGCCGCCACGGTGGCTGTCCTCACCGCGGCGGCCCGCGACCTCGGCCTCGACGTCAAGACGGCGGCCGTCGAACCGGACCGGGACAACGTCTCGATCACGCTTGCCGGCGGCAACGACCCCGGGCTGTTGCTGCTCGGCCATACCGACGTCGTCCCGGTCGGCGACGGCTGGACGGTCGATCCGTTCGGCGGCCTGGTCCGGGACGGCCGGATCTACGGGCGCGGCGCGACCGACATGAAGGGCGGCCTGGCCGCGGCCCTCGCCGCGCTCGCCGCCCTCCGCGGCAGCGCACTCGCCGGACCGGTCGAGCTGGCCGCGGTGGTCGACGAGGAGGAGACCGGCAAGGGCATCCGCGCGTACATCGCGGGCAACCAGGGACGGTACGCCGGGTGCATCACCGCCGAGCCGACCGATCTGCAGACGATCGTCGCGGCCCGTGGTGATTCCTACCTGCAGGTCTCGGTGCACGGTCGCGCCGCGCACTCGGGCAACCCGAACGATGGCGTCAACGCGATCTACGGCGCGGCCGCGGTGGTCGCCGAGATCGAGCGTCTGCACGACGAACTGGCGAAGACCCCGCATCCCCTGCTCGGCCCGGCGACCTGGAGCGTCGGCCAGATCAACGGCGGCACCGGCGGTTCGATCGTCCCGGCCGACTGTGTCGTCGTCGCCGACAGGCGGCTGCTGCCCGGCGAGTCCCCCGCCGAGGTGCTCGCGGATCTCGGCCGCCGGGTCGCCGCGCTCCGCCTGGAAGACCGCGGCCTGACCGTCGAGCTCGCGATGCCGATGGAGATGCCCGCGTTCGAGACCGCCGAGGACGACGACCTGGTCCGCATCACCGAGGCGGCCCGGTTCGACGCCGGTGGTGAGCCGATGCCGTTGGCCGGCTGGTCCGCGGCGTGCGACGGCGGGTACGTCGCGCGCGATCTCGGCGTACCGGTGGTGGTCGTCGGCCCGGGCTCGGTCACGTCCCAGGCGCATCGTGCCGACGAGTCGGTCGCGATCGCCGAACTCGTCATCGCCGCCCGGACCTACGCCCTCACCGCGCTGCGGATGCTCGGGTGAGCCGCCGGCTCCTGCTCCGCGCGGGTTCGGTCCTCGACGTCGACTCCGGCGCGGTGCGGCCGGCGGACGTCGTACTGGAAGGCGCTCGGATCGTCGGCGTCGGGAGCGGGCTGGACGGTGACGACGCGATCGACTGCTCGGGCGGGCTGATACTGCCCGGCTTGATCGACTGTCACACGCACGTATGCATCACGCAGACGCGCCGCGATCCGTTCGGGCTGCCGCGATCGGTCCGGCCGTTGTCCGCCGTACCGGTGTTGCGGACGTTGCTGCGGCTCGGTGTCACGACCGTGCGGGACGCGTGGGGCGCGGATGCCGGCGTACGGATGGCTGTGGAGAAGGGCTGGATCGACGGGCCGCAGATCCTGCTCAGTCTTCGGCAGGTAGGTACGACGGGTGGCATCGGCGACCTGTGGGCGCCGCGGACCGGGCCGCTCGATTTCTTCGACGATCCCTCGCTCCCGGATCCGATCTTCGACGGGCCGGACGGAGCCCGAGCCGTGGTACGGCGGATGGTCCGGGCCGGCGCCGACTGGATCAAGGCGACCGCCACCGGATCGATGGCGATCGGGACCGGGGTTCACGACATCGAGCTGACCGCCGACGAGATGACCGCGCTGGTGGACGAGGCCCAGCGGCGCGGCGGGCGCAAGGTGATGATCCACGCGCACGGAGCGCGGGCCGCCGAGTTGGCCGCCCGTGCCGGCGCCGGAAGCATCGAGCACGGGACATACCTCGACGAGACCGCGGTACGGGCGATGGCGGAATCCGGAACCTGGTTCGTGCCGACGCTCTCCGTCACGCAGTCGGATCCGGAGCACGCACCAGACGGTGCGGCCGAGGCGCACCGGGAGTCGATGCGGCTCGCCATCGACGCGGGCGTGCGGATCGCGATGGGCACCGACAACCCGGTCCGGCCGCACACCGAGGTGCTCTGGGAACTCCGGCACCTGTCCGACGCCGGGCTGGGCGACGCGGGCGCCCTGCGCGCGGCGACGATCGAGGCGGCCAGGCTGCTCGGGCTCGCCGACGACCGCGGCGAGATCGCGGTCGGTAAGCGCGCGGACCTCCTCGTGCTCGCGGGCACCGACCTGGATTGCGCCTCGATCGAGGAACGCATCCGACGGGTTTTCCACAACGGCATCGAGGTCGCGCCTTGACTCTCACACCATGTCAGACCGTAGACCGGAGGTATGACAACAGCGGAAGAGATCGCAGAGCGGATCCGCACCGGTCAGGTCACGTCGCGTGAGGTGACCGAGCAGTTGCTCGCGCGGATCGCGGCCGACACGGAACTGAACGCCGTGGTCGAGGTCCGGCCGGAGTACGCACTCGCCGCAGCCGATGCAGCCGACGCCCACGACCCGGTCGGCCCGCTGCACGGCGTACCGATGACGATCAAGGACTGCTTCGACGTCGCCGGTCTGCACACGACGTGGGGCAATCCTGCCTTCGCGGAGTACGTCGCCACGAGGGACGCGACCGTGGTCGAGCGGCTGCGACGGGCCGGCGCGATCATCGTCGGGAAGAGCAACGTGCACACGATGCTCGCCGACTTCGGCCAGACCACGAACAAGGTCTACGGCCGGACCAACAACCCGGCCGACCCGACCCGCACGCCAGGCGGCTCGGGTGGCGGCGCCGCGGCAGCCGTCGCCGCTGACCTGAGCTACCTGGAGTACGGCTCCGACCTGGTCGGTTCGATCCGCCTACCCGCTGCGTACTGCGGGGTCTACGGTCTCAAGCCCACCAACGGTCTGGTCCCGCAGCGCGGCTTCCAGGTGCCGTTCACGCCAGACGTACCGAGCGAGCTTCCGAACCTTTCCACCATCGGTCCGCTGGCGCGCTCCGCCGGTGATCTGCGCCTGGCTCTCCGCGTGACCGCCGGCCCCGAAGCGCCGTACTCCTGGGAGCTCCGGCCGCCGCGTCACCAGCAGTTGAAGGACTTCCGCGTCGGCGTCGTCACTGATCACCTGGCCGCGCGAGTGACCGGCGAGGTGGGCGACGTACTGTCCGGCACGATCGATCGCCTCGCCCGGAGCGGCGCGAAGATCGTCGAGGGCTGGCCGGACGGGGTCGATCCGGGTGCGCAGGCCGAGGAGTTCGGCCGTCAGGTCGAGCTGTTCTTCGCACTGTACGGCGGCTCTCACAGCGAGCTGACCCTTCACGACCTGCTCGAACGCGAGCGGCGCCGGCTGGAGGCGCGCGCGACGTGGCAGCGGTACTTCGCGGACGTCGACGTGTTCCTCTGCCCGACCAGCTTCACCGTCGCGTTCCCGCACGGCTCGACGACCATCGACGGGCAGCCCTACGAGGCGCAGGCGTTCTGGGTCTCGCACGCGTCGCTGACCGGTCACCCCGCGCTGAACATACCGATCGGGTCGACGCCGGGCGGTTTGCCGGTCGGTGCCCAGATGATCGGCCCCTGGCACGAGGACGACACCGCGATCACTTTCGCAGAACTCCTCGCTGGTTGACTGGCGGCATGTTCGCAATCGGCGAGTTCGCGCGGCACGGCCGGGTGTCCATCAGGATGCTGCGGCACTACGACGCGCTCGGTCTACTGCGGCCGGCGCACGTCGACCCCGCGACCGGCTACCGCAGCTACACGGCCGCGCAACTCGCCGATCTGAACCGGATCGTCGCGCTGAAGGATCTGGGTTTCTCGCTCGACCAGATCGGCACGATGATCGCCGACGACCTCGGCCCCGACGAGCTGCGGACCATGCTGAAGCTGCGGCAGGCCGAGCTGGAGACCTCGGTGGCCGAGAGCTACGCGCGGCTCGCGCAGGTCGAGTCCCGGCTACGCGGTCTGGAGAGCGATGCACCGGCCGCGGACGTGGTCGTGAAGGAGCTGCCCGCCGTACGGCTGGTCGGGCTGACCGCGACCGCGGCGAGCTTCACGCCCGACGACATCACTCCGGTGGTGCGACCGCTCTGCGCGGAGCTCGGCCGCCGGTTGCCGGACGCCGACGTCCGACCGTCCGGCCGGCTGACCTGTCTGTACGAACGGAACCACGCATCCGAGGAGGAGGACGAGGTCGTCGTCCGCGCGACCGTGCCGGCCGCGGTCGATGCCGGGGGCAACATCGAGGGACTCGAGGTGATCGACCTGCCGGTGATGCGGGCCGCGACGCTCGTGCACCGCGGCCCGATCGACCAGGTCCTACCGGCCTGGCAGGCGCTGGCCCGCTGGCTCGACGACAACGGGCGCCGAGCCGGCGAGCCCGCGCGCGAGCTCTACCTCGACACTCCCGACGACCCGAACGGCTGGGTCACCGAACTCCAGGAGCCGTTCACAGCCGACTGAACGACAGCGTCTCGCCGCGGGCGCCGCCCATCCACAGGTCCTGGCAGGCCGCCGCGAACTCGTCGAGGTTCTCGGTGATCGCCCCGAACACGTTGCCCGGCACCCAGCCCTGGTCGCCGTTGATCAGCAGGTTGTTCCGCCCGTAGAACACCGCGAGGTCGACGATCGCGCCGGTCGTCCCGGTCCCGGTCGTGTTCTCGTACCCGTACGCCGGGTTGCCCAGGTCGTCGGAGTCGAACGAGAACCAGCACAGGTCGCCCGGGATCGGCGTGATCGTGGTGTTCTCCTTCCCCGGGTCGGTCGGCGCGAACTCGGGCAGCAGCGTGTAGATCTCGTTCCGCGCGTACTTGCCGTGGAACACCGGTGCCGACAATGGCAACGCGTCCCACACGGCCGCGCAGGTCCGCGGCGCCACGTCGTCGAGCAACTTCGCGACGCAGCTCACGCCACGCTTGTCCAAGCTGACGGTGATGAACTTGCTCATCGGGCCTCCAAAGTCGGGGTACGGCGATGCCAGTCGGTCGCGGCCTGGTACGCCTGACCGACCCGCAGCGTCAGCGCGTCGGCGTGCCGCGGACCGACCACCTGCAGGCCAACCGGCAGTCCGGCCTTCGTGAACCCGCAGGGCACACTGAGCGCCGGCTGCTGGGTGAGGTTGAACGGATACGTGTACGGCGTCCAGTCGGTCCAGTCCGGCGACCTGGAGCCGTCCGGCACGTCCTGCCCGACCGGGAACGCCGTGATCGGCAGCGTCGGCGAGATCAGGACGTCGTACCGCTCGTGGAAGCGGCCCATCAGCGTCCCGAGTTCCATCCGAACGTTGGTGGCGTCGAGGAAGTCCGAGGCAGAGTACGCCGATCCGAGCTCGGCGACGCGGCGCAGTCCCGGGTCCACCCGGTCGTCGACGTCGTACGCCGAGAGCACCTTCGCGGCACCGGACCACCACAGCACGTTGAACGCGTCGATCGGATCCGCGAACCCGGGATCGACCTCGGTCACCTCGGCGCCGGCGTCGGCAAGGACACCGACCGCAGCGCGGACCAGCGCCTCCACCTCGGGGTCGTTGCGGACGAACCCAAAATCGGCCGAGAACCCGACCCGCAGCCCGGCGACACCGTCGTCGATGCCGTGCAGGAACGAGGTCGGCGGCGTCGGCATCGCGGACCAGTCGCGCGGGTCGAACCCGGTGACCACGTCCAGCAACGCGGCCGCGTCGCGCACCGTCCGCGTCATCGGTCCGGCGTGCGACAAGGTGCCGAACGCACTCGGCGGGAACAACGGGATCAGCCCGTACGTCGGTTTCAGCGCGACCGTACCGGTGAAGGCGGCCGGGATCCGGACGGACCCGCCACCGTCGGTGCCGAGCGACCACACGCCCATCCCCAGCCCGACCGCGGTCGCCGAACCACCACTCGATCCGCCGGAGGTCTTGCCCGGGTCCCACGGGTTGCCGGTGGCGCCGTACGTGGTGGAGTCGGTGACGCCCTTCCACGAGTACTCCGGGGTGGTCGTCTTACCCAGGAAGACGGCGCCGGTCTCCCGCAGTCGCGCGACGGACGGAGCGTCCTGGTCCCACGGCCCGGCGGGGTCGATCATCGTGCTGCCGCGCAGCGTCGGCCAGCCCTTGGTCCACAGCGCGTCCTTGATGGATGTCGGTACGCCGTCGCCGGGGCCCAGTGGCTCCCCTGAGTGCCACCGGGCCTCCGACTCCTTCGCCGCGGCCAGCGCACCCTCGGCGTCCACCAGCACGAACGCGTTCACCTGGCCGTCGTACCGCTCGATCGCGTCCAACGCCTCCTGCGTGGCCTCGACCGGCGAGATCTGCTTGGTCCGATACCCCTCGACCAACTCGGTTGCCTGCGTCATCGATCTCCTGTCGGGATGTAGCCGAGTTTCTTGTCCACCACGTTCACCAGCGGTTCGCCGGACAGCCAGCGCCGGACGTTGCCGGCGAACTGGGCCGCCAAGGTGTCGCGCCAGCCGATCACGTCACCGGACATGTGCGCCGTGACGGTCACGTTCGGCGCGTCCCACAGTGGGTGGTCCGGCGGCAGCGGTTCGCTGTCGAAGACGTCCAGCGTGGCCGCGATCCGGCCGTCGGCGACGGCCGCGAGCAGCGCCGTCTCGTCGACGATCGGACCACGGGCGACGTTGACGAGATGCGTGCCCGGCCGCATCGCCGCGAGGACGCCGGCGTCGACGAGGCCGCGGGTCGCGGCGGTCAGCGGGGCAGCGAGCACCAGGTGATCGGCCCACTCCACCTCGGCCGCCAGATTGCCGCTGGCAACGACCTCGCCGAAGTCCGGGTCGCCCGATCGCACCGTCCGGCCGGCGCCGCGCACCTCGAGGCCGGCCGCGCGCAGCAGCCGAGCGGTCTCCCGCCCGATCGCGCCAGTGCCGACGACGAGTGCTCTCGCGCCGTTTATGCTCCGGGTCTCGCGGTGCTGCCACTCGTGGCCGCGCTGCAGGTCGAAGCTGCGGAGGCTGTCCTTGGCGTGCGCGATCACCGCACCGAGCACGTACTCGGCGATCGGCCGGTCGAACACGCCGTGCGCGTTGGTGACCACGACCGCGGAGTCCCGCAGCTCGTCGAAGAGCAGGGTGTCGACACCCGCCGCGGTCACATGGATCCACTCCAACGACCCGGCGTCCGGCCAGACGTCCCGGACCGCCGTCGAGAAGAAGTCCCACAGCATCAGCGCCTGGGCACCTCGGACCGCCTCGGGCAGTCCATCGGCGGCGCAGTACCGGAAATCGACCGGCAGGTCGGCGAGGCCGGGTGGGCGGTCGGTCGCGCGCTCACAGAGGACCGCGATCACGGGGCGTTGAGGGGTGGCTGGCACGGCTTCGAGGCTAGGAACTCGCTAGTAGGATTGTCAACAATCCTTTGTGGGTCGCACACTGACCGCATGAGTTCGCGTCCTTCCACTCATCCCCTGCCGGCGGCGGTGCCGCCACTGCTCCAGACCGGCATCGGGATCGTCGCGCCGTACGACTTCGCGCTCGACCGGGAACTGTGGCGCTGGGTCCCCGATGACGTGACCCTGCACTTCACCCGACTGCCCTACGCACCGCTGGCGGCCACTGTCGAGATGGCCGTGCACATCTCGGACCCGGAGCTGGTCGCCCGGGCCACCTACGACGTCCTGGCGGTGGCCCCGCTCGCGGTCGTCTACGCCTGTACGTTCGGGAGCTTCGTGTCCGGGCTGGAGGGCGAGCTGCGGCTCGTCGACGCCATGGTCGGCGCCGGGGCTCCGGCCGCGGTCACCACCAGCGGCGCCCTGCTGCTCGCGCTGCGCCGGCTCGGGATCTCCCGGATCGCCATCGTCACGCCGTACACGAACGACCTGACCGCCGGGCTGGGCACGTTCCTCGCCGAGTCCGGTGTCGAGGTCGTCGCGACCGCCGGACTCGGCCTGATCGCGCAGATCTGGGCCGTCCCCTACGAGACCACCGTCGAACTCGTCCGGAGCGTCGACAGCGACGACGCCCAGGCGATCTTCATCAGCTGTACGAACCTTCCGACGTACGACGTCATCGCCGGGCTGGAGGCCACCTTGGGTAAACCTGTTCTGACCGCGAACCAGGTCACGATGTGGGCGGTGCTGGAACTCGCCGGCCACACCGGGATCGGGCCCGGGCAGCATCTGCTGAGTGCCGGATGAACGCCGCCGAGTACGCCGTCCGGCTGGCCAGGGTGCGCGCCATCCTGACCGAGCGCGGGCTCGGCGCGCTGGTGGTCAGCGACCCGGCGAACATCTTCTACCTGACCGGGTACGACGCCTGGTCGTTCTACACACCGCAATGTCTGCTGGTCCTCGCCGACGGTGACGCGCATCTGTTCGCGCGGGCGATGGACGCGGCCGGGGCGGCGTACACCTGCAACCTGGGGCCCGACCAGATCCACGGGTATCCCGAAGCGCTGGTGCACCGTCCGGACGTGCATCCGTTCGACTGGATCGCGAACGGCTGCCGGGAACTGCTCCCGGCGGGGGCCGACATCGCGGTCGAGACCGACGCGCACTTCTTCAGTGCTCGCGGTTACCTTGCCCTCAGCAAGGGTCTGCCCGGTCATCGCCTCGTCGACTCGGGTGAGCTGGTGAACTGGGTCCGGCTGGTCAAGTCGCCGTACGAGGTGGAGCAGTTGCGGATCGCCGGCACGATCGCCGAGCAGGCGATGCGGGTCGCGCTCGAGGAGCTCCGGCCGGGCCGCCGGCAGTGCGACCTGGTCGCCGAGATCCTCGCCGCGCAGGCCTCCGGCACCCCCGAGCACGGTGGTGACTATCCCGCCATCGTGCCGATGCTGCCGACCGGCGACGCGGCCGGTACGCCGCACCTGACCTGGACCGATCGCCCGTTCGTCAACAACGAGGCGACCACGATCGAACTGGCCGGCGTGTTCGGCCGGTACCACGCCCCACTCGCCCGCACCGCGATGCTCGGCGACCCGCCGCACCGGCTCCGGGAGACCGCCAAGATCGTTGCCGACGGCATGCAGGCGGCCCTGGCGGCGATCCGTCCCGGCGTCACCGGGAGCGGGGTGCACGCGGCGTTCAACGACGTGATCGCCGCGCACGGGATGGTGAAGGAGTCCCGGATCGGGTACTCGATCGGCATCGGGTACCCGCCGGACTGGGGGGAGCGCACCGTCAGCCTGCGCCCCGAGGAGACCACCGTGCTGACCGCGGGGATGGCGTTCCACGTCATCCTCGGGATGTGGATGGACGGCTGGGGATACGAGCTGTCCGAGCCCGTGGTGGTCACCACCGACGGAGTGGAACGTCTGACCGGACTGTCCCACGAACTGACGATCAGGAGGTAATCTCTTGCCGAGTTTCCCGTACGCCGCACGCGCCACCGGTCTGGTGGGTTCGGTGATCGACTCGAGCACATCCCTGCTGCACAAGCAGACCCACGACATCGTCCGCTTCGCGATGGGATCGCCGGCGGCCGAGGCGGTCCCCGCGAAGCTGCTGTCCGCGATCGCCGCCGACGAGCTCAGTCAGCCGGCCGCCTACGACTACGCGGCCACGGAAGGCGACCCACCGCTGCACGCCGCGCTGCTGGAGATGCTGCGCGGGACCAGTGACGAGACGACGCCGGAGCGCCTCACCGTCACCGCGGGCGGGATGCAGGGGCTCGACCTGTTCTGCAAGATCTTCGTCGACCCGGGTGATCTGGTCGTCGTCGAGTCCCCGACGTACACGAACGGCAGTGCGACCGCGCTCTCGTACGGGGCGGAACTGCTGGAGGTCCCGGTCGACGACGACGGGATGATGGTCGACGACCTGCCGCGACTGCTCGACGGCCGGACACCGAAGGCGATCTACACGATCCCGACCTTCCAGAACCCGTCCGGCGCGACGCTCTCGCTCGAGCGCCGGCACCGGCTGCTCGAGCTGGCCCGGTCCTGGGGTTCGATGGTGATCGACGACGACCCGTACGGGCTGCTGCGGTTCGCCGGCGACCCGCTGCCGACGCTGCGTGAGCTCGGCGCGGGCGATCCGTTGGTGTTCTCCGTACGGACCTTCTCGAAGATCGTCGCGCCTGGCCTGCGCGTCGGCTGGGTGGACGCGGACCCGGAGCTGCAGCAGCTGCTGATCAACGCGAAGCAGGCGATGGACACCTGCACCAACCTGCCCGCGCAGAAGCTGCTCGCCGGGTTCCTGACCGGCGGTCATCTCGAGGAGCACCTGGCCACCCAGCGGGCGGAGTACAAGCGCCGCAAGGAGGCGATGCACGCGGCGTTGACCGAGCACTTCGGTGACATCGCGCGGTGGACCGATCCGGAGGGCGGCTTCTTCCTCTGGGTGACGCTGGAGAACGGCGTGAACACCGAGGAACTGTTCGAGGTCGCACTGGCCGAAGGCGTCGCGTTCATCCCCGGCCCCGCCTTCTCCCCCACCGGCCGCTTCACCGACGCCTTCCGCGTCTGCTTCGCCTCGACCACGCCGGACCGGATCCAGGAAGGTGTCACCCGGCTCCGGCGGGCCGTCGACAAGCTCTCGTCCTAGGCCCAGCCACCACACCATCCGCCCGCCCGCCGAGGCGTACGCCGAACGGACGCCAGCGACGCACCGAGCCGTTCACGGTGGGGCGCCAAGCGACTACCCGCGGCTTGGGGAGGATCGACTGCCCGATACGGGACAGCGATCCTCCCCAACCACCGCGATGGGAGGCCGGCCGCCGCGATGGGAGGCCGGCCGCCACGGCAAGCGCCGACGTGCGGTTGGGCTACTGGGGTGGGGTGAGGGGTTGGTGTTGTAGGGCGGTGGCTAGGAGTTGGGCCAGGTGTTGGGGGCGGCGGGGGGTGGCTTGGGCGATCTGCGTGCGGCAGCTGAACCCGTCGGCGAGGACGGCGGTTGTCTCGGGCAACGACCGTACGGCGGGCAGCAGCGACTGCTCGCCGACGGCCTGGGACACCTCGTAGTGCCCCCGCTCGAACCCGAAGTTGCCGGCCAGTCCGCAGCAGCCCGGATCGGCGAGACCGGCGTCGATCCCGGCTGCCGACATCAGCTGCCGATCGGCTTCGAACCCGAGCACCGCGTGCTGGTGACAGTGCTGCTGCACGAAGGCCGCTCCCCCGACCTGCGGCGGCTTCCAGTCGGCCTCGACGAGCAGTTCGGAGAAGGTGCGCGTCGTCGAGGCGGCCGCGGCGGCGAGTGGGTTGCCGGCGAGCAGATCGGGTGCGTCGTGGCGCAGGGCCGCCGTACAGCTCGGTTCGAGGCTGACGATCGGCGTACCTGCGGTCAGGTGTGGCGCGAGCGTGTGCAGGGAGCGGTCCAGGACTCGGCGGGCGGTCGACAGCTGGCCGGTCGAGATCCAGGTCAGGCCGCAGCACACCGGCTTGTCGGGCAACACGACCTCGAAGCCGGCGGATTCCAGCACGGTGACCGCGGCGCGGCCGATCTCCGGCGCGAGGTAGTTCGTAAAGGTGTCCGGCCAGAGCACCACTTTCTGCCCGCTGGGTGATCCGCCGCGCTTCGAGAACCACTGGGTGAAGCTCTCCCTGGCGAACGCCGGTACGTCGCGCTCGACCGCGATCCCACCGAGCCGCTTCGTCAACTGCAACCCGGCGAACGCGTTCGCGACCTTCGGCGCCCGCGAGGCGAGCCGGGACCACAGCGGCAGCCAGCCCATCGACCAGTGCGACATCGGCCGGGCCCACGGCCGCCGCGCGTAGTGGTGATGCGTGAACTCGGCCTTGTACGTCGCCATGTCGACGTTCACCGGACAGTCGGACAGACAGCCCTTGCACGACAGACACAGATCGAGCCCGTCGCGTACTTCGGTCGATCGCCACCCGGCCGTGACCACATCGCCTTGGAGCATCTCCCACAACAGGTGCGCCCGGCCTCGCGTCGAATGCAATTCGTCGCGAGTGACCTGGTAACTCGGGCACATCACGCTGCCCGAGCTCTGCCGGCACTTCCCGATCCCGACGCACCGGCGTTGCGCCTGCGCGAAGTCGTGCCCGTCCTCCGGGTAGTCGAACATCGTCAGCAGCTTGCGGCCCTGCGCAGGACCGTTGTGCCGGATCGCCAGATCCATCGGCGGCGGGTCGACGATCATGCCCGGGTTCATCACCTCGGTCGGATCCCAGAGCCGCTTCAGCTCACCGAACAGCGCGACCCCGTCCGCGCCGTACATCTTGCTCAGCAGCTCGCCCCGAGCCCGCCCGTCACCGTGCTCGCCGGACACCGAACCGCCCAGCTCGACCACCAGATCCGCAGCCTGCTCGACGAAGTCCCGGTACGTCGTGAGCCCGCGCGAACTGAGCAGGTCGAAGTCGATCCGCATGTGCATGCAGCCCTCGCCGAAGTGCCCGTACGACGCCCCCGACAACCCGTGCCGCCCGAGCAACTCGTCGAGCCCCCGCAGGTACGCGCCCAACCGCTCCGGCGGTACGGCGGCGTCCTCCCACCCGCCCCACGCCTCGGCCCCGTCCGCGCGCCGTGTCGCCAGCCCCGCGGCGTCCGTACGGCAGCGCCACAACACGGCCTGCGCCTTCGGGTCGGTGACCAGCGAAGCGGTGGCGGGCGAACCGGAATCGCGCAGCTCCTCCAGCATCAAGCGGGCTGCCGACGCGGCGAGCGTCTCGTCCTCCCCGCCGATCTCGACGAGCAGCCACGCGTTCCCGGCCGGGAGACCGGCCCGGACCGCGGCGTCGCGAACCTCGGTCGGCAACCTGTCGACCAGCTCGCTGTTGATGGACTCCATCGTCAGCGGTCCGTGCCGGAGAACGACGGGCACACAGTCGGCCGACGTCACCGAGTCGACGAAGCCCAGCGCACACAGAACCTTTGCCTTGGGCAACTGCGTGAGCTGGACCGTCGCACGCAGCGTCGCGGCGAGACCGCCCTCGCTGCCGGAGAGCAGACCAGCGACGTTGTACCCGTTCTCGGGCAGCAAGCGGTGCAGCGCATAGCCCGAGATCTGCCGAGTGAACTGCCCGAACCGCCGCTGGATCAGCAGCTCGTTCCGATCGGTGAACGCCTGCAGCGCGCGGTGCAGCTCGCCCTCGCGGCCCGGGCGAGCGGCGGCTTCCGCGCGATCAGCCGCCGAGGCGACCGTCAGGCGCGTGCCGTCGGCGAGCACGACGTCGAGTGAGCGGAGGTTGTCGGCCGTCGTCCCCCAGGCGACCGAGTGGGCACCGCACGCGTTGTTGGCGATCATCCCGCCCAGCGTGGCCCGGCTCGCGGACGACGGATCGGCACCGAACGCCAGCCCGTGCGGTTTCGCGGCCGCCAGCAGATCCGTGAGTACGACGCCTGGCTCGACGACCGCGGTTCGGGACGCCGGGTCGAGGTCGAGGATCCGGTCCACGTGCCGGGACGCGTCGATGACGACCCCGCCGATCGCATTGCCGGCCATCGACGTACCGCCGCCGCGGACGACGACCGGCGCGCCGGCTGCCGCGGTCGACGCGACGGCGATCGCCAGCTCGTCGGCGTCCGCCGGGACCACGACCAGATCGGGGACAGCGCGGTAGTTCGAACCGTCGGTGGCGTAGAGCGCTCGGGTCCGCGTGTCGTCGGCCACCACGCCGTGGATTTCCCGGCGCAAGACGGCGGCCAGCCGCGGGAGGTCGTACGCGACGGATCCGGTGCCGGGGCGATCAGGGGTTAACATTGTCGACAATCTACCCATTTCGGTGTGCAACAAGCCAGGAGGCCCGATGGTCACGGTAGGACTGCTCTATCCCGGACACAGCGCGGAAGACGACTACCCGGCGCTCGAAGCGCGCCTGGACGGTTCCGTGAAGCTGCCCGTCGTCATCACCTCGGTCGGTGAGGACGCGCACCGGGTGGACGCCCTCCTCGACCTCGGCCGGGCCGAACGACTCGCCGAGGGCGCCGCCGAACTGGCGCCGTCGAGGCCGGACGCGGTCATGTGGGCCTGCACCTCGGGCAGCTTCGTCTTCGGGCGCGAGGGCGCGAACATCCAGGCGGCCGGCGTCGCGCAGGCGCTCGGCGTCCCGGCGTCGTCGACCTCGATCGCGTTCGTCGACGCCTGCCGGGAGCTCGGCATCCGGCGGGTCGCGGTCGCCGCGTCGTACCCGGAGGACGTCGCGCAGCACTTCGTCCGCTTCCTCACCGGCGGCGGCCTCGAGGTCGTGTCGATGGGCAGCAACGGGATCATCACCGCCGCGGAGGTCGGCACGCTCACCCCGGACCAGGTGGTCGCGATGGTGAAGGCCGCCGACCACCCGGACGCGGAGGCGATCCTGGTGCCGGACACCGCGATGCACACCCTCGCGATCGTCGACGAGTTGGAGACCGCGGTCGGGAAACCCATACTGACCGCGAACCAGGTGACGGTCTGGAAGGGCCTGCAACTGGCCGGGCCGGTACCGTCATTGCCAGGCCTGGGGACATTGTTCGCCGCAAGGGGGATGACGGAGTGACCAGTTACATCGAGCCGCTGGCGCAGGAGTCGACGCCGAGCATCATCGCCGACAAACTGCGCCAGGCCATCGGCCACGGGGAGCTGAAGCCCGGCGCGCAGCTCGGTGAGGCCGACCTGGCCCGCAAGCTCGGGGTCAGCCGCGGGCCGCTGCGGGAGGGCATGCAGCGGCTGACGCAGGAAGGCCTGCTGGTCTCGATCCGCAACCGCGGGCTGTTCGTCATCGACATGACGCCGGACGACGTCCGCGACATGTACCTGGCGCGCGAGGCCATCGAGCGGGCCGCGGCCCGGCAGATCCTCCGCGGCGACCCCGACGCGGCCGGTACGGCGCTGCTCGAGATCGTCGACCGGATGGCCGTCGCCGAGGGCAACCCGGCCGCGGTCGGCGAGCTCGACATCGCGTTCCACGAGCGGCTGGTGCAGCTGGCCGGCAGCCCGCGGCTGTCGCGGATGCACCGGACGTTCATCACCGAGACCCGGATGTGCATCCACGCCCTGGAGTCGACGTACTCCGCCGCCGACGTCCGCGTCCGCGAGCACTACGCGCTCGCGGACGCGATCCGCACCGGCAACGCCGAGTTCGCCGACCGGCTGCTGATCGCCCACATGGACGACGCGATCCTCCGCCTGATCAACCGCTGATTCAGCCGCTGAGTCAGACCGCGATCCCGATGTACTTGGTCTCCAGGAACTCGTCGATCCCGATCGCGCCGCCCTCGCGTCCGAGGCCGGACTGCTTGACCCCACCGAACGGCGCGGCCGGGTTCGACACCACGCCCTGGTTCAGTCCGACCATGCCGGTGTCGATCGACTCCGCCACCCGCAGCGCCCGCCGCAGGTCGTTGGTGAACACGTACGCGACCAGCCCGTACTCCGTGTCGTTGGCCGCCGCAACGACCTCGTCCTCGGTACTGAACGGCGTCAGCGGAGCCACCGGCCCGAAGATCTCCTGGTCGGCCATCGCAGCCTCCCGCGGTACGCCGGTCAGCACCGTCGGCGGGTAGAAGTACCCGTTCCCCGGCGCAACCTCTCCCCCGGTGAGCACGGTCGCGCCACGGCCGACGGCGTCCGCCACGAGCGAGCGCACCTTCTCCCGCCCGGCCTCGTCGATCAGCGGCCCGACGTTGACGTCCGGTTCGGTCCCCCGCCCGACGGTCAGCGCCGCCATCCGGTCCGCGAGCCGGCGACCGAAGTCGTCGATCACCGATGCGTGCACGAAGATCCGGTTGGCCGCCGTACAGGCCTCGCCCATGTTCCGCATCTTCGCCGCGATCGCGCCGGTCACGGCCTCGTCCAGGTCCGCGTCCTCGAAGACGATGAACGGCGCATTGCCACCGAGCTCGAGGGATGTCCGCAGCACCTTCTCCGCGCACTGCTCGAGCAGGATCCGCCCGACCTTCGTGGACCCGGTGAAGGACAGCTTCCGGGCCAGCCCGGACCGGATGAGCGGCTCCATCACGCCACCCGCGTCCATCGCGGTGACACAGTTCACCGCCCCCGCCGGGACGCCGGCCTCGGTCAGGATCCCCATCAGCGCGAGCATCGACAGCGGGGTCTGGTGCGCGGGCTTGATCACGCTCGTACAGCCGGCCGCGATGGCCGGCCCGAGCTTGCGGGTCCCCATCGCCATCGGGAAGTTCCACGGGGTGACCAGCAGGCACGGTCCGACCGGCCGCTTGGTGATCAGGAAGCGCGCGTTCCCGGCCGGAGCGGTCTGGTACCCGCCGTCGATCCGCAGCGCCTCCCCGGCGAAGTGCCGGAAGAACTCCGCCGCGTACGCGATCTCGCCACGGGCCTCAGGCAACGGTTTGCCCATCTCCAGCGTCATCAGCAGCGCGAGGTCGTCGACCCGCTCCATCAGCAGCTCGTACGCCGCCGTGAGCATGTCGGCCCGTTCGCGCGGTGAGGTCCGGGCGAAGTCCGGCTGCGCCGCGACCGCCGCTTCGAGCGCCGCACGCCCGTCGGCGGGTGACGCGTCGGCGACGGCGCACAGCACCTCGCCGGTCGACGGGTCGACGACGTCGAACGTCGCACCCCGCGTCGCGTCGGTCCACTTCCCTTCGATGAACAGCCGCTTCTCGACGGCCTCGATCACCCTGGACTCGTCGTGCACGCTCATTCGCACCCCTTCACCGGCCTCGACACGTGAGATACGCTGATTGTCAACAATCTACCATTCACCGCAGTGAGGGGAAGTCGTGGCCGAGCTCTCGCAGATCCTGAAACAGGCGACCGGCGTGGTCGCCGCGCGCGGTACGGGCGTACAGCTGTTCGACGAGGACGATCGCCGGTACCTGGACTTCACGGCCGGCATCGGCGTCACGTCGACCGGCCACTGCCACCCGCGCGTGGTGGCGGCCGCCCAGGAACAGGTCGGCCGGATCATCCACGCGCAGTACACGACCGTCATGCACCGGCCGCTGCTGAACCTGGTGGAGCGGCTCGGTGAGGTCCTGCCCCGCGGCCTCGACCGGATGTTCTTCGCGAACTCCGGCAGCGAGGCGATCGAGGCGGCGCTGCGCCTCACCCGGCAGGCGACCGGACGGCCGAACGTGATCGTCTTCCACGGCGGCTTCCACGGCCGGACCGTGGCCGCGGGTTCGATGACGACCTCCGGTACCAAGTTCCGCTCCGGCTTCAGCCCGCTGATGGCCGGCGTCCACGTCTCGCCGTTCCCCGACCCGGGCCACTTCGGCTGGCCGGTCGAGCAGGCGACCGACTTCGCGCTCAGCCAGCTGGACTACGTGCTGCAGACGCTGAGCTCGCCGGCCGACACCGCGGCGTTCTTCGTCGAGCCGGTCCTCGGTGAGGGCGGCTACGTCCCTGCCAACGAGCGGTTCTTCGCCGGGCTCCGCGAGCGCGCCGACAAGCACGGGATCCTGCTCGTGGTCGACGAGGTGCAGACCGGCTTCGGGCGGACCGGGAAGTTCTGGGGCGGCGACCACTTCGGCTCCCGTCCTGATGTCCTGGTCACCGCCAAGGGCCTCGCGTCCGGCTTCCCGCTGTCCGGGATCGCCGCGTCGTCGGAGCTGATGGAGAAGGCCTGGCCGGGCTCCCAGGGCGGCACGTACGGCGCGAACGCGGTGGCTTGCGCGGCCGCGCTGGCGACCCTCGACGTGATCCAGGACGAAGGCCTCGTCCAGAACTCCGCCGACCGCGGCGCACAGCTCAAGCAGTCGCTGCAGCTGGTCGCCGACAAGCACGAGCAGATCACCGACGTCCGCGGGCTCGGCCTGATGATCGGCAACGAGTTCCGCGACGCCGACGGCAAGCCCGACGGGGCGACCGCGAGCGCGGTCCAGCAGGAGGCCGCGCGCCGCGGTCTGCTGCTGCTCACCTGCGGCGCCTGGGGCCAGGTCGTCCGCTTCATCCCGGCCCTGGTCGTCTCCCCCGACGAGATTGACGAGGCCGCCGGGCTCTGGTCCGACGCGGTCACCGCAGTCATCGGCTGACACACAAACAACAGAAGGCCGGTCCGCGGGATCCGCGGACCGGCCTTCTGCTTGCGATTACGCCTTCGCCGCTTCAGGCTCCAGCGCGACCGGCGGCGGAGCCTCGTCGGTCCCCGGGATCTCGGTGCCGTTCAGCGGGCACCGCGTCGTCTCCGGGACCTTGGCCAGCGCGATCGCGCCGACCACACAGGCCGCCATCATGTAGTACGCCGGCACCAGCGAATCCCCGAGTTTCGCCGTCAGCCAGTCGTTGACCGCGGGCGCCGTACCACCGAACAGCGAGGTGGAGACGTTGTACGCGATCGCGAACCCGGCGTACCGGACGTGGGTCGGGAACATCGCCGGGAAGGTCGCCGAGATCGTCGCGAGCTGCGGGACGTAGAGCAGACCCAGGACCGCGAAGCCGATGATGGCCCCGGCCAGGTTCGTCCCCATCAGCAGGAACATCGGTACGCCGAACACGAACAGCCCGGCCAGCGATGCCCACCACAACGGTTTCCGCCCGACCCGGTCCGACATCCGGCCCGCGAACGGGACGAACACCATCATCGCCAGCATGCCGATGATCGGCACCACCAGTGACAGATCGGAACTCATCCCGATCTCCTTCTCCAGGTACGTCGGCATGTAGGTGAGCAGCGTGTAGTTCACCACGTTCAGCGCGATCACCATGCCACCGAGGCGCAGGATCGGACCCATGTAGCCGGACAGCAGATCCTTGAACTGCGCCGAGGTCTGCTCTTCCTTCTGGCCCTTCGCCTCGAGCTCCCGGAAGATCGGGGTGTCCTCGAGCTTGGACCGCAGGTAGACGCCGACCAGACCGAGCGGCGCGGCGACCAGGAACGGCAGCCGCCAGCCCCACGAATGCATGGCGTCGTCACCGAGCACCAGCGAGAAGAACAGCATCAGCAGCGCACCGAGCGAGAAGCCCGCCAGCGTCCCGAACTCCAGGAAGCTGCCGAGGAACCCGCGCTTGCGGCTCGGCGCGTACTCGGCCATGAAGGTCGCGGCACCGCCGTACTCACCACCGGTCGAGAAGCCCTGGACCATCCGGAGCAGCACCAGCAGCACCGGAGCCCAGTAGCCGATCGTGTCGAACGACGGCACGAGTCCGGCGAGCAGGGTCGCGCCGGACATCATGATGATGGTGATCGCCAGTACGTGCTTGCGGCCGAGCCGGTCGCCGAGCGGGCCCCAGACCAGGCCGCCGAGCGGCCGGACCAGGAACGAGACGGCGAACGTCATCAGTGCGAGCAGGGTCTGACTCTCGGTGTCGCCCGGGAAGATGGCGGCCGAGATATAGGTCACGCCGTAGGCGTAGATGCCGTAGTCGAACCACTCGGTGGCGTTCCCGATGGCCGAGGCGGCGATGGCTTTCTTGAGCACTCCGGGCGGCGGCTCCGTGTCGACAGAGGTCGCGGGCGGCCGGTCCTGCTGATGTCCACCTCCGGGTGGCTGATCGCTCACTGGCGGCTGGGTCTCGGAGTCCACATTTCCTCCTGGGTCGGATACGGCCTCACCCGTGTGCCCACCTCCACGTATTCAACACGCCGCGCGGGTCGGTCGTAGTTTTGTTGACAATCCGAAGGTTAACCATGTGCATTCGTGAACGGCAAGCGATGACTACCGGTGGATCAAGGTTTCCCGGAGAGTGCCGCCAGTCCCGCGGTGATCACGGCGATCCCGAAGCGGGCCCGGGAGGAGAGCGTCAGCCACGGCTGACGAACCCCTCCTTCACCAACCAATCCATGGCGACGTCGGCGGGCTCACGTCCGTCGACGTCGACCTGGGCGTTCAGCTCGATCAGCACCGGGTCGGTGAGCTTGTCCGAGACCGGCTGGAGCAGGTCCCGCAGCTGCGGGTACTTGTCCAGGACCTTCTTGCTGATCACCGGAGCCACGTTGTACGCCGGGAAGTACTTCTTGTCGTCCTGCAGCACCTGCAGATCGAGCGACTTGATCCGGCCGTCGGTGGTGAAGATCTCACCGAACCGGCAGTCCCCCTTGCTGGTCGCGGCGTACACCGCACCAGTGTCCAGGGTCCGGATGTTGTTCCGCGGTACGCCGCTCCCCAGCGGGATCCCGTAGTGCTTCAGCATCGGCTCGAAGCCGTCGTTGCGGTTCGCGAACTCGGACTCGACGCAGAACGTGCGTTCCTTCACCGGCAGCGACGCGATCTGCGACAGCTTGGTGACGTGCGTCTTCTCGGACTCCTTGCGGGTCATCGCGAAGCCGTAGCTGTTGTTCATCGGCGCCGGCTTCAGCCACACCAGGTTGTACTTCTCCAGGTCTTCCTTGGCGACCGCGTCGTACTGCTTCTGCTTGTCCGGGATGCCGGTGTCGTGGCCGAGGTACGAGATCCAGGCCGTTCCGGTGTACTCCCAGGCCATCTGGATCTGGCCGCCGAGCATCGCCTGCCGGGAGGTGTCACTGCCCGGCATGTTCGTGAGGTCCTGGACGTTCGCGCCGGCCGACCGCATCAGGATCGCGGCGATCTTGCCGAGGATCAGCTGCTCCTGGAAGCTCTTCGAGCCGATCCCGATGGTCAGCCCGTCGAGGCTCTTCACCGACTTCAGGTCACCCTGCAGCGCACCGGTCGGCACGAAGCCGCCGCTCGTACCCAGACCGCAGCCCGAGAGCAGCAGCGTGAGCGCCGCCGTTGTCGCTGTCAGACCTGCTACCAGCCGCTTCATCCGAGTCCTCTCGGTCGGGTCACTTCTTCGAGTACTCGGCCCGCCCAGTCGATCAGCAGCGCCAGCGCCGCGACCAGGATGGCGCCGCTGATCAGCACCGGGTAGCGCAGCAGGCGGATGCCGGTGGTGATCAGGCTGCCCAGTCCCCCGGCATCGATGAACGTGGCGAGGGTCGCCGTACCGACGACCAGGACGAGCGCGGTGCGGATACCGGCCATGATCACCGGCACCGCGAGCGGCAGCTCGATCCGGCCGAGGACGGCCAGGTTGGACATGCCCATGCCGCGACCGGCCTCGACCAGCGTCCGGTCGACACCCTGCAGGCCGACGATGGTGTTCCGTAGTACCGGCAGGATCGCGTACAGGCAGAGCGCGACGATCGCGGTCCAGAAGCCGAAGCCGAGCCAGATCGCGAGCAGCACGATCAGGCCGATCACCGGCGCGGCCTGGCCGGCGTTCGCGACCGCGACGACGACCGGGGCGGCCCGCCGGGCCCGCGGCCGGGTCAGCATGATGCCGAGCGGTACGGCGACCAGCAGCACGATGATCGTGGCGACCGCCGTGAGTTCGAGATGTTCCACGGTCAGCCGGCCGATCAGTTTCCAGTCCAGCTGACGTTGCTCGATCGAGTCGAGTTCGGCCTGCGAGCGCCAGATCGCCCAGACCAGGATGACCAGCGCGACGAACAGCGGCTGGCCGATCAGCAGGCCCCAGGACGGGCGCCGGGCGCGACTGGTCGCGAGGCCGGCCGCGGTCGCCTTCGCGTCGGCGAGATTCTCTTGTGGTTTCTTGGTGTCCGGTCCGGGATCGAGCGTGGTCACGGCGCGACCTCCGCCTCCGGGCCGGAACCGTTCGCCGTACCCTCCTGGATCCGCGCGAGCACCGACTGGAAGTCGACGACACCCAGGTACTCGTCGCGCCGGCCGGTGACGACCGCGCTGCCGTGGCTGGACATCAGCATCGTGTCGAGCGCGTCGTTCAGCGTCGCGCGCCGGTCGATCGTGACCAGGTCGGTGTCCTCGTGCGGCGCCGGGACCTTGTCGACATCCGACAGGTCGTTGGTCCACATCCAGTCCACCGGGCGCTTGCGCCGGTCGAGGACGACGACCGAGTCGTCGCCCGCCTCGTTCGCGGCCCGCAGTACCGCCGGTGCCGGGTCGCCGATCTCGGCGACCGTCGGCTGGTTCAGCTCGATCTCGCTGACCCGGCTCAGGGTCAGCTGCTTGAGCGCGGCGCCGGCGCCGACGAAGTCCGCGACGAACCGGTTCGCCGGGTTCGCCAGGATCGCCTCGGGGGTGTCGTACTGCGCGATCTTCGCGCCCTCGGTGAGGATCAGGATCCGGTCACCGAGTTTCACCGCCTCGTCGAAGTCGTGGGTGACGCAGACGATCGTCTTGCGCAGCTCCTCCTGGATGCTGAGCAGTTCGTCCTGCAGCCGCTGCCGGGTGATCGGGTCGACCGCGCCGAACGGCTCGTCCATCAGGATCACCGGCGGGTCCGCCGCGAGTCCGCGCGCGACACCGACCCGCTGCTGCTGCCCACCGGACAGCTCGCGCGGGTAGCGGCCGCGGTACCGGTCGGGGTCCAGGCCGACGAGTTCGAGCAGTTCGTCGACGCGTTCCGCCGTACGGCGTTTGTCCCAGCCGAGCAGGCCCGGGACCAGGGCGATGTTCTGCGTGACGGTCATGTGCGGGAACAGGCTGCCGCCCTGGATCACGTAGCCGATCCGGCGGCGCAGGTCGTCGTCGTCCTGCTTGCTGATGTCCTCGCCGCCGATCTTGATGCCGCCCGACGTCGGCTCGATCAGCCGGTTGATCATCTTCAGCGACGTGGTCTTGCCACAGCCGGACGGGCCGACGAACATCACGATCTCACCGGCCGGGATGTGCAGCGAGAGACCCTCGACGGCGGGCTTCTTCTGGCCCGGGTACCGCTTGACGACGTTGGTCAGCTCGATGTCGACGCCGCTGATCTCCTCGGCGGGGGTGTCGGTGCTGCTCTCGGTCAACGTGGATTCAGACACGGATACCCCTCGAGGTGGTCAGGCGGCCGACGAGCAGCAGCAGTGCGTCCAGGACAAGTGCGAGCAGTACGACGCCGATCGTGCCGACCAGCGCGGAGTTCAGCGCGTTCGCGCCACCGATCTGGGTCAGGCCGGTGAAGATGAAGCTGCCCAGGCCGGGCCCGAGCACATAGGCGGCGATGGCCGCGATCCCCATCGACATCTGGGCCGAGACCCGGACGCCGGCCAGGATCACCGGCCAGGCGAGTGGCAGCTCGATCCGGAGCAGCGTCCGGATCGCACCCATTCCCATCCCGCGCGCCGACTCGATCAGGGTCGCGTCGACGCCGGCCAGGCCGACGACGGCGTTCCGCAGGATCGGCAGGCAGGCGTAGAAGGTGACGGCCACCACCGACGTCGCCGTACCGATGCCCGCCAACGGGATCATCAGGCCGAGCAACGCGAACGACGGGATGGTCAGACCTACCGCACTGACGGCGCCGGCCAGTGACGCGATCCGCGGGTTGCGGTGCACGACGACTGCCAGGCCGACCGCGATCACGGTGGCCAGCAGCACGCACTGGATGACCAGGCTCAGGTGCTGGTAACTCTGATAGAGCAATTGCGAGTGACGCTCAGTTATGTAATCCCACACGAATCAAGCCGTACCCAACAAGCGTTGGAACCAATCTTGACGATCTGATGACGACGCCCGAAAACGACAAAACCCCTGGTCACGGGCGTGATCAGGGGTTTGTTTTTGTCTAGATCAGATCAGTTGAACGAGTCGCCGCACGCGCACGAGCCGGTCGCGTTCGGGTTGTCGATCGTGAAGCCCTGCTTCTCGATGGTGTCGACGAAGTCGATCGAGGCGCCCTTCAGGTACGGCGCGCTCATCCGGTCCGTGACGACGCTCACGCCACCGAAGTCGGCCACCACGTCACCGTCGAGCTGACGCTCGTCGAAGAACAGCTGGTACCGCAGTCCGGAGCAACCACCGGGCTGTACGGCGACCCGCAGCGCGAGATCGTCGCGGCCTTCCTGGTCGAGCAGCGCCTTCACCTTGGCGGCGGCTCCGTCGGTGAGGAGAACACCAGTGGCTGCCGTCTGCTCGGTCTGCGCTTCAGTCATCCCTGACTCCAGTCATCTCTCAAGTGCCGCCGTACAGCTTCCGGGCGGCACGGAAGTCTCATGTCAACACGGGTCAACAGCTGGCGTCCCGCGCTCATTCCCATGGTCGCACACCAATTTCACAGATCAACCATTCCGGTCACGGGCCGGTCAGCGGCTGGTCGGGGCCCGGTCAGCGGGCCCAGGTCCTCGCGACCCGCTCGGCGACCGTGGCGAGGGAGCCGCTCGGGTCCGCGAACGCCTGCTCCTCGCCGACCACGTCGACCAGCGCGTACGCCGACTCGACGCCCATCGTGCGCATCTCGCGGGACCCGATCAGCACCTTCCCGGCGAGCACCACGCACGGCCGCATCGCGTCGTTCGCGACCTTCGCGACGCCGGCGATCACCTTGCCCTCGCGGGACTGGAAGTCGAACGCGCCCTCGCCGCTGAGCACCAGGTCCACCTGCGACGCCTTCTGCTTCAGTCCGGTGAGCTCGGCGACCAGGTCGATCCCGGAGACCCGCTCGGCGCCGAGCAGCAGCAGCGCGTACCCGAGCCCGCCCGCGGCGCCCGCGCCCTTCTGGTCGGCGGTCTTCCGGTCGGCGAGCTCCGCGAAGTGCGTCAGCCAGCCGTCGACCGCGGGCTTCCGCTCGTCCGTGATGCCCTTCTGGCTGCCGAAGATATTGGTCGCGCCGCGCAGCCCGAGCATCGGGTTCTCCACGTCACTGGCCGCGACGAATTCGACACCGGCGACCCGTTCCCGAGCGGCAGTGAGGTCGACCGAGGTCAGTCCGGCGAGCCCGGCGGCACCGGCGTCGAGCTGGCCCGAATCCCCCGTCGCCCCGAGCGCCGCGAGCAGACCCGCGCCCGCGTCGTTCGTCCCCGACCCACCGAGACCGAGGATGATCCGCTTCGCACCGGAGTCCACCGCCGCCACGATCAGCTGCCCGACGCCGTACGTCGACGCGTCCTCGGGCCGGCGCTGCTTCGGCTCCACCAGGTGCAGCCCGCACGCCTGCGCGGTCTCGACGTACGCCGTCTCACCCGCGAGCAGGACCGTCGCGGGAGTCTCCTCGCCGAGCGGACCACGGACGGTGACCGCGAGTAGTTTCCCGTCGACGACCGCCGACAGTACGTCGATGAACCCCGGACCACCGTCCGCCATCGGTGCGACCAGCACCTCCGCGTTCGGGTCGCGGCGCCGCCAGCCCTTTTCGATGGCCGCCGCCGCCTCGACGGCGGTCAACGTCCCGGCGAACTTGTCCGGCGCAATCAGAATCCGCATGGCGACATCCTCTCCCACCCACGACCGTTGACGTCGCCGAGTGCCGCCAGTTGGATCGTTGGGCATGAAGTCGATCCTCTTCGCACTCCGCGTGACCGACCTGGAACGCTCGCTCACCTTCTATAAAGCAGTCGGGTACGTCGACCTCAGCACGATCCCGTTCGACGACGGCTCGAGCCTGGTGTGGCTGCGGCTGCCCGGCGAGGAGTCGGTGTCGCTCGAACTCGTGCACCGCCCCGCCGACGGTCCGGTCGAGATCGGCGGCTTCCAGCACTTCGCCATCGAGGTCGACTCGCTGGCCGGCACCATCGCGCGGCTGACCGAATCCGGCCTGCACCCCGCGGACGCGGAACTGCCCGGCGGGCCCGACGGTCCGAAGGCGTCCTGGCTCACCGACCCGGACGGCTACCGCATCGAACTCGTCGAGTGGCCTCCCGGTGGCGCGCCGAACGTGGAGGGCTCGTGATGCAGTGGCCGACTACACCGGCTGAGGCGATCGCGCTCCAGGAGCAGTTGCGTGGACTGGTCGACATCACGGACGCCGACGCGCCGCCGCAGTACGTCGCGGGTCTGGATGTCGCGTACGACGGGGATCGGCTGGCGGCTGCGGTTGTGGTGCTGGAGCGCGAGACGCTCAGCGAGGTCGACCGCGAGGTCGTGCGCGGGGAGACGACGTTCCCGTACGTGCCCGGGTTGTTCGCGTTCCGCGAGATCCCGGCGTTGCTGGACGCGTTGGAACGGCTGACGATCACTCCCGAGTTGCTGGTGTGCGACGGGCAGGGGCTGGCCCATCCGCGCCGTTTCGGTCTCGCGTGCCATCTCGGCGTACTGACCGGGATCCCGGCGATCGGCGCGGCGAAGACCACGTTCGTCGGATCGCACGCGGACCTGGCCCACGAACGCGGCGCAACAGCGGACCTGGTGGATGACGGCGAAGTAGTAGGCGCCGCAGTCCGAACGCAAGCCGGCGTCAAGCCGGTCTACGTCTCAATAGGCCACCGAGTAATGCTGCCAACCGCCATCAACCACGTACTCCACCTGGCACCCCACTACCGCTTACCGGAAACAACCCGCCTAGCAGACCAAGCCTGCCGAAAAAACCTGACAGATGGTTGACCAAACCCCACGCGTCCCGGGCTACACCCACCACGAGTACGGCGACCGGATCGGCACCACCGCCCGCCTCAGAGTCGGCGCCGCCGCGGCGGTCATGGACGGCGACCGCCTACTCCTCACCAAGCGCACCGACAACGGCGAATGGTGCCTGCCCGGCGGCGCGATCGACCCCGGCGAACGACCAGCCGAAGCCGCGGAGCGCGAGACCTTCGAGGAGACCGGCCTCACGGTGCGCGTCACCGGGCTGGTCGGCGTGTACTCCGACCCCGACGTTGTCACCGTCTACCCCGACGGCAACCGCGTCCAACTCCTCGGCATCGTCTTCCGCGCCGAGCCAGTCGATGGAAAGCCGCGCCGCTCCGCCGAGGTGAGCGAGGTCGGGTGGTTCTTGGCGGCGGAGGCCGCCGGGCTGACGGTGGTTGCGGGGCATCGGCTGGTGTTGCCTGCGGTGTTCGGGGGTGGGCTGTACTTCGACGTCAGCGGCGGATCGGTCGTCTGATCAGCAACGCCAGGACGGTGGCGGGTAATGCGACCGCCGGCGTGTTGTAGGGGGCCGGTGGTGAAACAACCCGCTAGTGGGTCAGCGGCGGATCAGGCGTCTGATCAGCAGCGCCAGCACAGCACCGATCAGGTACGGCGCTGCGCGGCGAGCGAGCACCGGGAGGACCGTGCTCCCGAGATCCAGCGCGAGGGCATCGGGTGAATCTGCCGTCGGCCCGTCGGCGGCAGGCGCTTCAGCAGGAGGCCGCTCGGCGGCGGGCTGGGTGGCGTCGGTCGGGCGGCCGTCAGGGGATGTTGGCTCGGCTGGGGCCGGTGCCGTGTCGAGCTTGGTTTTGAGGCAGGCGGTGAACTGGTCGAGGAGTTTGTTCGAGACGTCCTGGATCAGTCCGCGGCCGAACTGCGCCGGCCGGCCGGTGATCGTCAGGTCGGTGTCGACGGCGACTTCCGTCGTACCGTCCGCGGCTCCGGTGAGACGAGCCGTCACGCGCGCCGTCGCCGTACCGTTGCCGCGACGGTCCTTGCCCTTGGCCTCGATCACCGCGTGATGATCGGTCTCGTCGCGTTCGAGGAAGGTGCCGTTGCCGTTGTACTGCAGCGACACCGGCCCGAGTTTCACCTTGCACGCGCCGGTGAAGTCGTCACCTTCGTACGACTCCAGGGTGGCGCCGGGGAAACACGGCACCACCCGTTCGAGGTCGTTGAACGCGGCCCAGGTCTGCTCGACAGGCGCCGGGACGACGAACCTGTGCTCGAGTTTCACGCCGTACCTGCCGCCGCGAGGACTGCCCGTCGGGTGAGGACCGTCGCGAGGTGCCGCCGGTAGTCCGCGTCACCGTCGGCGTCGCTGATCGGAGACGTCCCGTCCGCGGCCCGCGCAGCGGCGGCCCGTACCGCCTCGGCGGTGGCCGGTTGCCCGACGAGCGCCTGCTCGACCGCGGTCGCCCGGACCGGCGTCGCGCCCATGTTGCCGAGCCCGACCCGCGCCTCCGCGATCGAGTCGCCGTCCAACCGGACGGTCGCCGCGACGGACACGATCGACCAGCCCTGCGCGACCCGGTTGAACTTCTCGTAGTGTGCGCCCCACCCGGTGTACTTCGGCACCCGCACCTCGACCAGCAACTCGTCGTCTTCCAGCGCGGTGTCGAACACGCCCTGGAAGAACTCCGACGCCGGCACGGTACGGCGTCCGTCGGCGCCCGCGATCACGAACGACGCATCCAGGGCGACCGCGACCGCGGGCAGGTCCGCGGCCGGGTCAGCGTGCGCCAGCGACCCACCGAACGTCCCGCGGTGCCGGATCTGCGGATCGCCGACCGTTGCCGTGGCCAACGAAATCAGCCGCGCGTGCTCAGCGACCAGCGGATCGGCCTGCACCGTGCTGTGCGGCGTCATCGCGCCGATCACCAGCGCGTCGCCGTCGTCCCGGACACCCCGCAGTTCGTCGATCTTCCCGAGGTCGACGATCGATTCCGGGGCCGCGAGCCGCAGCCGCAACGCCGGCATCAGGCTCTGCCCGCCGGCCAGCACCTTCGCGTCGGAGTGCTCGCGCAGCAACGCCAGCGCCTCGTCGACGGTCTCCGGGCCGTAGTACTCGAACGCCACCGGGATCATGACTTCGCTCCGTCCTGGATCGCCTTCCACACCCGGTACGGCGTACACGGCATCGGTACGTCGGTCACCCCGAGCGGTCGCAGCGCGTCGACGATCGCGTTGACGACAGCCGGCGTGGACGCGATCGTCCCGGCCTCGCCGACCCCCTTGACGCCGAGCTGGTTCGTGGTCGCCGGCGTCTCGGTCCGCGCGGTCTCGAACCGCGGCAGATCAGGGGCCCCAGGCAACGTGTACTGATCGAACGAGGCGGTGACCAGCGTCCCGGCCTCGTCGTACACCGCTTCCTCGTAGAGCGCCTGCGCGATGCCCTGCGCGAGACCGCCGTGCACCTGCCCCTCGACGATCAGCGGGTTCACCACCACGCCGACATCGTCGACGCTGACGTACGAACGGATCGTCGTCGCCCCGGTCTCGGTGTCGACCTCGACCGCGCACAGGTGCGTGCCGTGCGGGAACGAGAAGTCGTCCGGGTCCAGGGTCGCGTCAGCGTCCAGGCACCCCTCGGCCGATCCGTCGAGCTTGTGCCCCTGGAAGACCGCGAACGCCAGCTCGGCCAGTGTCATCCCGGCGTCGGTCCCGCGGACGCCGTACCGGCCGGCGGAGAACTCCAGGTCGTCGGCGTTCGCCTCGAGCAGCTGCGCCGCGATCGGTTTCGCCTTCTCGATGACCTTGTCCGCCGCGGCCAGCACCGCCATCCCGCCGACGGCCAGCGACCGCGAGCCGTAGGTGTCCAGGCCGCGAACGGCGACCTGCGTGTCACCGTGCAGCACTTCGACGTCCTCGAAGGCGACACCCAACCGGTCCGCGACGAGCTGACTCCACGCCGTCTCGTGGCCCTGCCCGTGCGGACTCGTCCCGCTGACGACCTCGACCTTGCCGGTCGGCAGCATCCGGACCGCCGCGTGCTCCCAGCCACCACCGACGTACCCCATCGAGCCCAGCCAGCGCGACGGCGCCAGCCCGCACATCTCGGTGTACGTCGACACGCCGATCCCGAGCTGTACCGGGTCGCCGGACTCGCGCCGCTTGCCTTGCTCGGCGCGCAACTCGTCGTACCGGAAGAGCTCGCGCGCCTTCGCGGTCGCGGCCTCGTAGTTGCCGGAGTCGTACTGCAGCCCGGCCACCGTGGAGAACGGGAACTCCTCGTGCTTGATCCAGTTCCGCTCGCGGATCTCCAGCGGGTCGGCACCGACCCGCGCGGCGAGCTCGTCCATCGAACGCTCGATCGCGTACGTCGCCTCCGGCCGGCCGGCGCCGCGGTACGCATCGGTCCAGGTCAGGTTGGTGAAGACGTTCGTGATCCCGAGGTGGTACGCCGGGAACTTGTAGATCCCGTTGTACATGAACGCCCCGAGCAACGGGATCGCCGACGTCACCAGGCCGAGGTACGCCCCCATGTTGACGATCAGCTCGACCTTGAGTCCGGTGACCGTGCCATCGGCGTTCGCGGCCAGCGTGACGTGCTGCCATTGGTCCCGGCCGTGGTGCGCGGCCATCAACGACTCGGACCGGGTCTCGGTGTATTTACAGGGCTTCCCGGTCCGCCGGGCCGCGATCACCGTGAGCACCTCTTCGGGCGTGAACTGCAGCTTGCCGCCGAACCCGCCGCCGACGTCCGGCGCGATCACCCGGATCTTGCTCTCGGGGATGCCGAGTACGAGCGCGAGGAAGATCTTCACGAAGTGCGGCACCTGCGTCGACGTCCACACGGTCATCTGTTCGGTCGTCGGATCGACGACGATCGACCGCGGCTCCATGAACGCCGGGATCAGCCGCTGCTGGCGGAAGTCCTCCTCGATCACGATGCCGCCGTCCCGGGCCGCCGCGATCGCGGCCTCGACGTCGCCGCCGGTGCCGGACTCGGCCGAGTCGTACGACCAGACCGCGGACACGTTCGTCCCGAGATCCGGATGCGCGAGCACCTCGTCACGGGCCGCGGCGCGCAGGTCGAGGGCCGGCGGGAGTTCGTCGTAGTCCACGTCGACGAGGTCCGCCGCGTCGTTCGCCTCGGCGGCGGTCCGGGCGACGACCATCGCAACGATCTCGCCGGCGAACGCGACGTGGTCGACCGCCATCGACGGGTGGTTGGGGGCCTGCTGGTCGGAGACGACGGCCCACGCGTTCGGCAGCGCGCCCTGCTCGTCGGCGATGTCGGCACCGGTGATCACGGCAACGACTCCGCTCGACGCCTTCGCCGCGGCGGTGTCGGTCCCGGTGATCCGGGCGTGCGCGAACGGGCTGCGCACCATTGCGAGGTGCAGCATCCCCGGCAGCACGATGTTGTCGGTCCAACGGGTCCGGCCGGTGATCAGCCGGGCGTCCTCCTTGCGCTTGCGCGGGTTGCCGATCTCGGAGGCCGGGCGCTGCTCGGTCGTGGTCATTGCGCACCCCCGCCCGCTGCCGCGGCGCGAACCGCCTTGACGATGTTCTGGTAGCCGGTGCAGCGGCAGAGGTTGCCCTCGATGCCGAGCCGCACGTCTTCCTCGCTCGGATCCGGGTTGTCGGCCAGCAGATCGATCGACTGCATGATCATGCCGGGTGTGCAGAAACCGCACTGCAGCGCGTGGTTCTCGTGGAACGCCTGCTGCATCGGGTGCAACTGACCGTTGGTCGCGAGCCCCTCGATCGTGGTGATCTCGTGGCCGTCGGCCTGGACCGCGAGGAGCGAGCAGGACTTCACGCTGCGCCCGTCGAGATGGACCGTGCAGGCACCGCAGTTCCCGGTGTCGCAACCGATCACGGTGCCCGTCTTTCCCAGCTGCTCGCGCAGGTAATGCACCAGCAGCGTGCGCGGCTCCACCTCGTCCGTGAAGCTGCTTCCGTCGACCATCACCGTGATCCGGCTCATCGCCCCGCCTCCCGATGTCAGCTATCGCCGTACTTTCGATCCTGCGCTCGTGTGACAGCGACCACAAGGGTCGGCCTGGGATGGATCAGTGGTGGATCGGGCCGGCCGCGCTCGACAGTCGTTGCCCGGCGCCACCCCAGCGTTGCGCGATGATCTCGGCCGCGATGCTGACCGCGGTCTCCTCCGGCGTCCGCGCGCCGAGGTCCAGCCCGATCGGACTCGCCAGTCGCGCGACCTCGGCCTCGCTCAAACCCGCCTCCCGCAGGCGTTTCAGCCGATCGTCGTGCGTCCGCCGCGACCCCATCGCCCCGATGTACGCGACCTGTGGCAACCGCAACGCCACCTCCAGCAGCGGTACGTCGAACTTCGGGTCGTGGGTCAGGACGCAGATCACCGTCCGGTCGTCGATCCGCCCGGCCGCGGCCTCGCCGCCCAGGTAGCGATGCGGCCAGTCGACGACGACCTCGTCCGCGGACGGGAAGCGGGACGCGGTCGCGAACACCGCCCGCGCATCGCACACCGTCACGCGATAACCGAGGAACGAGCCAAGCCGAGCAACCGCAGCTGCGAAGTCGATCGCCCCGAACACCAGCAAACGCGGCACTGGTGCGTACGACGAGACGAAAACGCGCATCCCCTCGCCACGCCGCTGACCTTCCGGTCCGTACTCCAACGTCTCCGTGCGCCCGTTCGCCAACAGGCCGCGCGCGTCGTCGAGCACCGCGTCGTCGGCCCGCTCCGAACCGAGACCGCCGGCCGTTGGTTGCCCCTCCGGACGAATCACCAACCGCATCCCGATCCGGGCCGTGTCCGGATGCGCCACCACGGTCGCCACCGCGACCGGGCGGCCCGCCGCGATGTCCGCCGCCACGTCACCGAGTTCCGGGAACGACGTACGGTCGACGCGTTCGACGAACACGTCGATGATCCCGCCGCAGGTGAGCCCGACCGCGAACGCCGACTCGTCGCTGACGCCGTACCGCTGCAGGACGGGTTCACCGGACTCCAGGATCTCCTCGCCGAGCTGGTACACCGCGCCCTCGACGCAGCCGCCCGACACGCTGCCGACCGCCTCCAGGCCGGGGCCGACCAGCATCACCGCACCCGGCGGCCGGGGCGCCGATTGGAATGTCGCCACGACGGTGCCGACGGCAACCGTCTCCCCCGCCTGCCACCAGGTCAGCAACCGATCGAGCACGTCACGCATCGGCCACCACCTCCAGAAGCTCACCGAAACTGGCCAGGCTGTGCCCCGCCACGAGATCGTCCAGATGCGGGAGCACCGCGACGATCCCGGCCTGCACCGGCTCGTACCCGGGTTTCCCGCGATGCGGGTTCAACCAGACGACGCGGTGCGCGAGCGCGGCCAGCCGCCGCATCTGCTCGCCGAGCAACCCCGCGTCACCCCGCTCCCACCCGTCACTGCACACCACCACGACGGCCCGCCGCGCGGTCCCCCGCTGACCCCACCGATCCAGGAACACCTTGAGCACCTCCCCCAACCGCGTTCCACCCGACCAATCCGGTACGACGTCACCCGCCGCCCGCAGCGCGAACTCGGGATCACGTCGCCGCAGCGCCGGCGTCACCCGGGTCAGACGCGTACCGATCGTGAAGACCTCGACCGAGCGGGGCGCCCGCTGGACCAAGGAGTGCGCGAGCCGCAACAGACTGTCGGCGTACGGGTGCATCGAGCCTGAGACGTCGATGAGTACGACGACCCGGCGCGGCCGGACGCCGCGGCGCCGGTAGCGCACGCGGCCCGGTTCGCCGACCTGGCGGAGTTGGGCGCGGAGGGTACGGCGCGGGTCGATCTCGCCGCGGTGCGACGGGCGGCGACGGTTCGCGCGCCGTACCGGGACCTTCGGGCGGAGGGTGCCGAAGAGGCGGGCCAGTTCGGCGCGGTCGGTCGCGGAGAGTTCGGCGACATCACGGTGTCTGAGGACTTCCGTCGTACTCGCGGAGACGTTCAGCGTGCGGTCGCCAGTCTCGACCTCGACGCCGTCGCCGAGCGCGGCCTGCGCGGACGGTTGCGAGGTGCGGCGTGGCACGACGCCGCCCGCGCGGTCCCCGGTGAACCAGGCCGCGAACACCTCGTCGTACCTTGCGGTGTCGTCCGGGCCGGTGCAGAGCGCGGCGCGACCGGCCCAGTAGACGTCGGCCGTCCGGGTGGGATCGAGCGCCGCGACTGCTTGCAGGAAGAGGTGCACCCGGTCGGCGGTCACCGCGAGGCCGGCGTGCCGAAGGGCAGCTGCGAAACCAACCAGGGCGACATCCGGATGGTCTGTGTCGGGGTGCGCGGTCATCGTCAGCTCGCCAGGAGTCGGTCGAGGGACTCGCGGACCCGGTCGGTGTCCTCGCGGTACTTCAGGACCGCGCCGAGGGTCGCGGCCGCGGTCTCGACGTCCAGGATGTCGGTGCCGAGCGCGCCGAGCGCCCGGGCCCAGTCGAGGGTCTCGGCGACTCCCGGCGGCTTGAGCAGGTCGAGCTCGCGCATCCGCTGCACCGAACGCGCGACCTGCTCGGCGAGCCGGGCCGAGACCTCGGGCAGCCGGGTGCGAACGATCTCGACCTCCCGGGCCAGCCCCGGGTGGTCGATCCAGTGGTAGAGGCAGCGCCGCTTGAGCGCGTCGTGCACCTCGCGGGTGCGGTTCGAGGTCAGGACGACGATCGGCGGCACCTCGGCGGTGATCGTGCCGAGCTCCGGAATCGTCACCTCGTACGTCGACAGCACCTCGAGCAGGAACGCCTCGAACTCGTCGTCGGCCCGGTCGATCTCGTCGACGAGCAGTACGGCGGGGCTCTCGCGGAGGGCCCGCAGTACCGGGCGGGAGAGCAGGAAACGCTCGTCGAACAGGCTCTTCTCCACCTCTTCGACGGCCGCGTCGGACGTCGTCGCCTCCACGGTGCGCAGGTGCAGGATCTGGCGCGGGAAGTCCCAGTCGTAGAGCGCCTGGGAGGCGTCGATGCCCTCGTAACATTGCAGCCGGATCAGCTGCAGATCGAGAGCCTCGGCCAGCGCCGCGGCGAGCGAGGTCTTGCCGGTGCCCGGTTCGCCTTCGAGCAGCAGCGGGCGGTGCAGGGCGAGCGCGAGATACCCGACCGTGGCCAAGCCTTCTCCGGCGAGGTACCCGGTCGTCCGTAGACACTCGGCGAGCTCCGCCGCCGAGCCGACGGCATTCACTCCTTCAGCATTCACCTACTCAGCCGCGCTGCCAACCCTCACCCATGGCCCGGCGGCAGGTCGTCGACTGTATCCACGTCCACTCCGTCCGCGAGGTCATCGCATTCGACCCTCACGACGGCACGGGCCCGCAGGTACGGCCGAGCCCCCTCGTCGGCGCGCGCGGACGCGATCACGCCGTCCCAATGCTCCCTCCCGATCAGCACCGGATGCCCGACCCGCCCGCCGTACGTCGCCCGGGCCAGAACGCCACTCTCCGCCAGCGCGCCGACCCGCCGTACAACCTCGGCTGTCAGACCTGGCACATCCACCGTCACCACCGAGACGGCCTCGGCCCCGGTCGTGCGCAGGAAGGTCAGACCGGTTCGAAGGGAGGCCCCCATGCCCTCGACCCAATCGGTCGCCTCGACGATGATGACCGGCTCTGGGGACAGCTCGGCGCGCACGTCATCGGCGGCGGCTCCGACGACCACCACGACCGGCGAGCAACCCGCCTCGATCAGCAACCGCGCCGTACGGACCACCCACGCGACCCCGTCGGCGTCGCGGATCAGCGCCTTCGGCCGTCCCATCCGGCGCCCGGCACCCGCGGCGAGCACCAGCCCCGCGATCGTCCCCTCCGAGCGGACTGCGTTCTGCACAGCAGCAGCGTACTGATTTCACACTCTGAGCAGTGACGGGTGCCACGCGAGACCAGGCAGCGGGCGTGGCACGATATCTGACGTGACGACGATCGCAGACGGCTCGAAGTCCCTTCCGTTGCTCTTCCTCGGGCAGAACACCGACCCGCACTCCGAGCGCGGCGTCGAGTGCCCGGGCGCCCTCCCGCCGGCCTCCGACCCGGACCTGGTCGAGCGGGCGCTGAAGGCGAAGCAGACGCTGGGCGATCAGGTGTTCGTGCTCGGGCACCACTACCAGCGCGACGAGGTGATCCAGTTCGCGGACGTCACCGGTGACTCGTTCAAACTCGCCCGCGACGCGGCCAACCGGCCCGACGCGCCGTACATCGTCTTCTGCGGTGTGCACTTCATGGCCGAGTCCGCCGACATCCTCACCAACGACGGCCAGACCGTGATCCTGCCGGACCTCGCCGCCGGGTGCTCGATGGCCGACATGGCCCGCATCCAGCAGGTCGAGGCCGCCTGGGACGCGCTCGCCGACGCCGGCGTCGCGGACGTCACGGTGCCGGTCACCTACATGAACTCGAGCGCGGACATCAAGGCGTTCTGCGGCCGCAACGGCGGCGTCGTGTGTACGTCGAGCAACGCCGAGACCGCGCTCGGTTGGGCGTTCGAACAGGGCGAGAAGGTGCTCTTCCTCCCCGACCAGCACCTCGGGCGGAACACCGCCGTACTGCAGATGGGTCTGTCACTCGAGGACTGCGTGGTGTACGACCCGCACAAGCCGGACGGTGGACTGACCCGCGAACAGCTCGCCGCGGCCAAGATGATCCTGTGGCGCGGCCACTGCTCGGTCCACGGCCGCTTCACCGCCGAATCCGTCGACGACGTCCGCGCGCGGGTCCCCGGGGTCAACGTCATCGTGCACCCCGAGTGCCGCCACGAGGTCGTCACGAAGGCAGATCTGGTGGGCTCGACGGAATACATCATCCAGACCCTCGAAACCGCCGAACCCGGCACGTCGTGGGCCGTCGGCACCGAACTCAACCTCGTCCAGCGCCTCGCGAAGCAGCACACCGACAAGAACATCGTCTTCCTCGACAAAACGGTCTGCTACTGCGCCACGATGAACCGCATCGACCTCCCCCACTTCGTCTGGACCCTCGAAAACCTGGTAGCCGGCCACGTCGTCAACCCCATCCACGTAGACGCCGACACGGAGAAGCACGCGAAGCTGGCCCTGGACCGCATGCTCGCCCTCCCCGGCAAAACCACCCGCGACTAACCCCTCCCCGCACCCGCACCCGCACCCGCACCCGCCCTCGCCCCGCCCCGCGCCTCGGCCACCTTCCCACCCGCGCCTCCGCCCCCGCCCCAGGTCCGCGCCTCATTCACCTCCCCGCCTCGTCTCCCGCCTCCGCCCCTCCTCCCGCCTCTCCCGCGAGGGGTTAACCCTTCGCGTCGGGGGTTCTTCGTCCGTATACCGACAGATAAGCCCCCACACCAGCGGATAACCCCTCGAAGGCAGCCCGGTCAGGCGGTCAGGCGGTGCGGCGGGATCGGGCGAAGGTGTTGTGCAGGGTTTCTGCTAGGTGGTCGGGGTCGTCGAGGTGCGACCAGCCGGCTCGGACCACGGTCAGGCCGAGGGCGCGGAGCCTGTCCTCGCGGCGCTTCTCGTGGATGAGTACGTCGGGCGAGCCTTCGGCGTACTTCAGCAAACCGTCGAACTCGAGCACGACGCCGTACCCCGGGAAGTGGAAGTCCACGCGCCCGATCAGACCGGCCCGATCGCGGAACTCGGCCTGCAACACCGGCGCGGGAAACCCGTACTCGTGCAGCCACACACGCATCCGCGACTCGCCGACGGATTCCGAGCGCCCATCACCGAAGCGCAAAGCCGCTCGCGCCACCGCACTCCCGGGCCAGAACTCGGTCGGCTCGAGCAGACGCTGCATCTCCGCCGTACCAAGACCACCCGCTCGGAGTACCGCGTCAACTCCAACGACAGCCACCTCGAAGGATGTCGTACACGCGGTCTCGAAGGCCGCCCTGCTCGCCGTGGTCGTCAACCGTCCCTCGATCACGGTCAGGTCTTGCGGAGTCAACGCGCCAAGATGATGCTGTACGCCGGCGACGACGCCGCCCGACCGCCCGTGCACCCGGCTCACATGTACCCGGCTGAGATCCAGCCCCCAGATCGGCAGGCCGTGCAACGTCAACGCCGACTGGTGGCTCACGGCCACCGAACCTGATCGCAGCGAGTTCATCGCAGCGTGGACCTTCCGGCGGTGCAGCAACCTGGCTCGGGCCCAGACTTCCAGTGCGCGGAGGTCGGTCTTCTCGACGTACTGCCCGCGCCGGATCCGCTCCCACCGACCGTCCCGGAGGAGCGCAACGATCTGGTCAGGCGTAAAGCCGCTCGCCATCGCCTGGCGGCGGCTGAACACACCACCTTGAGCTTCCGCAATCAGTCCGAGTCGTCCATGCACTCCCCAACCCTCCCTCACCCACGCCCGCTTCGCCCCACCCAATCCCCGCCCCTGTGGACAACCCCGCGAGGGGTTATCCCTTCGTGTCGGGGGTTCTGTCCTGGTGTACCAACGAAGAACCCCCAACACCCACGGATAACCCTTCGCGTGGGGTCAGACATCGGCGCGGCTGAGCCGGTGCAGCGGGTGGGCCGGCGGGACGGCAGGCGCGGCGGGACGGCAGGCGCGGCGGCCGCACCGGGGACAGCGGGGGGCCGACGGGCGGCAACAGTAGGCGGGAGCGGCAGATCGCGCGAGGGCCGGTAGTACGGCGGCCGGCAGGAGGCGGGTACGGCGGCGCGCAGCGGACACGGCATTTCCTCACCTACGCGAGGGGTTAACCCGTCGCGTCAGGGGTTCTCTGCTCCCACACCAACGCAGAACCCCCAACACCCACAGATAACCCCTCGCGTGGGGTCAGACAAAAAGCGCTGCTGGCGCCGGCGCAGCGGGTAGGGCCGACGAGGTGCGACGGTAAGCGGAGCGGCCGGACGAGCGGGGGCCGGTCGAGCGGCGGCCGGTCGAGCGGCGGCCAGCAGGAGGCGGGTACGGCGGCCCGCGGCGGACACGGCATTTCCTCACCCTCGCGAGGGGTTAACCCGTCGCGTCAGGGGTTCTCTGCTCCCACACCAACGCAGAACCCCCAACACCCACGGATAACCCCTCGTCGGTCAGGCAAGACCGGTTGGCGCCGGCGCAGCAGGTGGGGCCAACGGGACGGCAGGCGCCACGGGCGCCACGGGCGCCACGGGCGGTGCGGTGCGGTGCGGCGGGCGATGCGGTGCGGCGGGCTGTGGGCGGGCGGCTACGGGTAAGGCGGGGCGGTGGGGCCGCGGGGCGCGGGCGTCGGGTTAGGGGTGGGGGACTCGGGCTGGGGTGTACCAGGTGGTTAGGAGGTCGGGGAGGCGGTCGGGGCCCCAGCGGTCTACGGGGGTGATTCGGGTGTGGAGGGAGGCGAGGCCGCGGGCCAGGTCGCCGACTACGTCGCCCTTCCACGGGACCGTGACGCCCTCGTCGGGGCCGACGATGACCGCAGGCCCGCCGCGGTCGACGCAGACGACCGGGCAGCCGGAGGCCAGTGCCTCGGTGACGGCCCAGCCGGCTGCCTCGCGGAAGGCGGGGGCCAGTAGCGCGTCGGCGCGGAACATCGCGGCGAGTACTTCCTCCCGCGGCAAAGCACCCATGAACTCGACCCGATCCCGGACCCCCAGCTCCCACGCCAGTCGCTCGGCGCGGCCCCAGTCCGGTCCGTCGCCGATGATCCGGAGCTCCCAGTTCGCGGCCTCCGGGCGGGCCAGTGCGCTGATCGCCAGCAGCACGCCCTTCCACGGGATCAACCGGCCGACGAACAGCGCGGTCTTGATGCCCGGAGCACCGAACGGCTCGTACGGACCGGACGCGGTGAAGCGCCGGATCGCGACGTTCGGCTGGACGACGATCTCTCGGGCGTACGGGCGGAACGCGTCGGCGACGTCGTTGTTCTGCGCAACCATGAGGTCCGCGGTCCGGGCCATCCGGCGTCCGGTCACGCGGCGCCGCAGTCCGGTGTACGCGCGGCGTACCAACTCCCCCATGACGCCCTGCGGACCGAGCCAATGGGCCATCGCCAGCGGCGCGTCGGTGGACCCGCCGACCGGACCCCAGATCACCTTCGCCGAGGACTCCTCGACCACCCCGGCGCCCATCCAGTCCACCGCGAACGTCAGATGGTGGATCACGTCGAAGTTGTGCTCAGCATGCAACCGCCGCGCCGTCCGCTGGGCCAACCCCTGCCACAACGGGTAGTACCAGTACACGTCCGAAGGTCGCCGCCGCAGCCGCAGGATCCAGCGCGGCATCTCCAGCGGTACGACGGTCAGCCCGGGCACCGGCCGGACCGCGAGTTCCTCGTGGATCTCGTGCACGAACTTGCCGCGGGTCAGCAACCAGACGTCGTGATCGCGCGCCGCGGCCTTCGCCCACGCCCATCCGGCGCCGGGCTCCGACCCGCCGGTCGGCCGGCAGGCGTAGGCGCTGAGCAGTACCTTCGGCCGGCCAGGCATCAGTTCATCCCCTCCAGAAGCCTGCGCAGATCGGTGCTCGAGGTGGAGGCGGTGTACGGGAAGTAGTGCACCTGTGCGCCGACTTCACCCAACAGCCTCTCCAGTCTGGTCCCCTTCTCGGTTCCCTTCCAGTCGTCGCCCTTGAAAAGAACGTCGTACCGGAGCTGTTGCCACATCTCGAACTTGTCGCTGGACCAGTCGCTGACCACCTCGTCGACGAGGTCGAGCGCCCGGATCACGTCCATCCGCTCCTGGTGCGGCACCACGGGCGGGCGACCCTTGATCCGGGCCACCACGTCGTCCTCGACGACGCCGGCGATCAGGTGGTCGCAGTGCTCGCGGGCGCGGCGCAGGATGTTCAGGTGCCCGATGTGGAACATGTCGTACACCCCGGGCGCGTACCCGACGACCGCCATCAGGCCCGCACCCCCAGCGTCGCCATCTCGCGGTACCACTTCGCGACCGCGGCGGCGAGGAACAGCAGGTTCAGCGCGAGCAGGACGCCGTACAGCGCGACGAACACCGACGGGACGCCGAAGGTCAGGAACACCAGGCAGAGTACGCCGTAGTCGGTCGGTGCGATCAGCAACGACTTGACCACGGAATCGCCACGCTCGTTGGGCTGCGCGGCCGCACCGTGCCGCCGGCGCAGCTGGTCGATCAGAATCAGCCCGAAGAACAGCACCGACGACATGCACACGTACGCGAGCGGTACGAGCAGCACCAGGTCGTTGTCAAAGGCATCGAACCGGTAGAACGAGATCAGAACGGCGCTATGCAGCAGCACGATCTTCACCGCGTCGATCATGTGGTCGAGCCACTCGCCGAGCGGTGAGCCGCCGCCCCGCAACCGGGCCAGCTGCCCGTCTGCCGAGTCCAGCCCGTACCCGAGCACGAGCAGCACGGTCACCGCCAGCGCGAGCCCGAACGACGGCCGGAACGTTGCCACCAGCACGATCCCGATCAGCGAGCAGAAGCCGCTGGCCAGGCTCACCTGGTTCGGCGTCCGGCCGCCGAGGAACGCGGCCGCCGCGAACACCCGCCCGATCCGCCGGTTCACGAACCGCGAGTACGCCGGCGTACCGGCGGACGGCTTCTGCGCCTGGGAGAGCTGCGCGACCGTCTCCCGCAGCGTCGTCATGCGACCGACCGGCGCGACTGCCGCTGATCGATCGCGGCGCGCAGGATCGGACTCGTGGACTCGCGCCCCGCGGGCAGGACGGTGATCAGCTCGGCCGGGATCCCGTCGAGCTCGGTCACGCTCAGGACACCGTCCGCGGCGCTCGCGGCGAACACGGTCCGCACCCCGAGTACGCCGGTCAGCCACTCGGGCCGAACGTCGTCCACGGCAACGACCTCGTCGACGCAGCGCAGGTGCTCGATGATCTGTACGCGCTCGGGCAACGGCACGAACGGCCGCCCGCCCCACGCGTTCAGCGCCCAATCGTCGGACAACACGGCCACCACCAGCCGGTCACAGTGCCGACGGGCGCGCTCGAGCACGTCGACATGACCGACGTGGAACAGGTCGAAGACCCCCGCCACGCACCCGATCCGCGGCAAACTGCCATCCCCCACAGCGCACTCCTGGATTCCCTCCGACGGAACGCCGCCCCCTGCGTCCGCCGCGACTTTATACCTGCCGGGCACGGCCCGCCCAACGTCCCGCGCGCGGCCGGCCGCGGGTGGCGTGCCGGGCGATCGCATCGGTGTAGATCCTTTCGGTGGCCTGCACGTCACGCTCCGGGGTGAAGCGCTTCAGGTAGACCTGTCGGGCTCGTTCGCCGAAGGCTATCGAAGTCACGGGATCAGCCACCAACCCGATCGCCTTCCGCAATTCCTCCGGATCGCCAGGCGCGGTCAGCGCCCCGGTCTCGCCGTCGTCGACGAGCTCCGCGAGCGCCCCGAGCCTGGACGCGACCACCGGGACCCCGTGCGCGAAGGCCTCGACCACCACGAGTCCGAAGCTCTCATACGAACGGGCCGGTACGACGGCGACGCGCGCGGATCGCAGGACATCCATCCCGGCCGCCCACGGCAGTTGACCGAGCACCTGAACCGAGGCGTCCGTCCGGGCCCGCTCCTCGGCCGCCGCCCGCAGCGAGCCGTCACCGACGACGACCAACCGCCCGAGCGACGAGTCCCACGCCTGCAGCAGGTCGGCGAACCCCTTGTCCTCTTCCAACCGCCCGAGGAACACCACGCCGTCGCCCGCGCCACTGCGGGTCTCCCCCGAGTGCGGTACGGCGTGCGGCTTCACCACGAACCGCTCCGGGTCGAACCCCGCCGCGACGTACCGATCGCGCACGAACGCCGACGGTACGACGAACGTATCGACGTACCGCTCCCACGTATGAAGGGTGTTGTGTACGCCGATGCTCGTCGCCAGCGGCAGCGTCTGGACGCGCGACTCGCGGTAGCAACCGTGCCGCACAGCCGCGAGCGGGAGCTTGCCGATGCACGACTCGCACGGCCGCCCGTCGCGCTGCAAAACCGCGTTCGCACAGAGCAGCCGGAAGTTGTGCAGCGTCGCCACCACCGGCAGGTCCAGCCGGTACGCCGCCCGCAGCACCGAGGCACTGAACAGCGGGAACGTGTTGTGCACATGCACCACGTCGGGCCGTTGCGCCTGCAATAGCTGTGTTAAATCGCGTTCCGCCGAGAATGACCAAACGGAGCGGAACGGTAACAGCGCGCGATCTTTTCGGCTCAATCCAGCGATATCGTCACTGTTTCGCGCGTAAAGGTCGATCTCATGTCCTGAGTTACGCAACAAATCAATCGTTTGGGCGACAACGGTGTTCTCGCCGCTGGGTTGACCGGTCCGGTAACGGTTGTGCAGCATTGCGACCCGCATGGCACTACCTTAAGTCTCGCAATGGCTACACCTGGTCCTCCCCGCTCCCAGGAGAGTGCATTGAGGAAGTCGTGGTTCGCAGCGCTCGGCGCTGCGGGGCTGGCCGTCGTCGCGGTCGCCGTTCCGGTGGTCGCGAACGAGAACAAGGCGACGACCGCGGCCAAGGGACCGGACGCCGAACAGGCCGCGGCCCGCGCGCTGCCGTCGCACCGGCCCGGCAAGGCCCCGAGCGCGACGCCACCCGGCAAGTCCCAGCCGAAGACCACGGCGCCCTCGAACACCACCGCGACGCCGAAGAAGCCCGGCACCCCGGTCCACCCCACCAAGAAGCCGAGCACGCCGGCGACCCCGACCAAGCCGGTCGAGCCCGTCCTTCCGAAGCCGCCGTCGGTCAGCTCCGACGAGGCCGGTCCGGCCGTCGCGGGTTCGTGCAGCGGCGTGGTGATCAAGCCCGGCCAGGACGCGCAGTCGATCGTGAACTCCAAGCCGGCCGGTACGACGTTCTGTTTCGCAGCGGGACTGCACCGCGTCAGCAGCACGATCCGCCCGAAGGCCAACCAGGTGCTCGCGAGTGCGCAGCGCGCCGTACTCACCGGGTCGGTTCCGCTGACCGGGTGGACGGCGTCGGGGTCCCGTTGGGTACTGCGGGGCGCGCTGCCGGCGGCGTACGGCAAGAGTGGTGAGTGCGAGGACAACGCGGCGAACATCTGCTACCTGCGCGAGCAGCTCTTCCTCGACGACGCGCACCTGACCCGGGTCGCGAGCGCGTCCGCGGTAAAGGCCGGCACGTTCTACGCCGACTACGCGGCCGACACGATCTATCTCGGCAGCAACCCGACCGGGCACGACGTCGAGATGTCGAAGACGGCGACCGCGATCGAGTCCAGCGCGAGCGGTGTGGTCGTCCGCGGCCTGACCATCGAGCATTTCGCCAGCGCACCGCAGGCCGGCGCGCTGGTGTCCGGCCCGGGCTGGAAGGTGACCGCGAACGACGTCCGCTGGAACCACGCGGTCGGCGTGATGCTGGTGAACGCGAACAGCACGAAGGTGGACAAGAACCTGATCCACCACAACGGCCAGCTCGGCCTCGGGCAGTACAGCTCGGCCGCGGCGGCCGTCACCCGCAACGTGATCAGCTCGAACAACACCGACGGCTTCTGGATCGCCGACTGGGAGTCCGGCGGCATCAAGTCCACCCGTTCCTCGGGCACGGTCAGCGGCAACGTGATCAAGTCCAACAAGGGCATCGGGATGTGGGCCGACGTCGCGGACGACGGTCGCGTGATCACCGGCAACCAGATCGTCGGCAACGCCGCGGACGGCATCCGGTACGAGATCAGCCGGAACGGCACCATCGAGGGCAACACGGTCACCGGCAACGGCTTCGGCACCGGCCGCGGCTCCGGTACGTCGCTGTGGGACGGCGGCGGGATCAACGTGAACACGTCGTCCGGCGTCACGATCAAGGGCAACAAGGTGTCGGGCAACGTGAACGGCGTGACGATCCAGTCGCGGACCCGCGGCACCGGCCCGTGGGGCACGTACCTGCTGCGCGACGTGCAGGTCAGCGGGAACACCATCGAGATGACCAGCGGCACCCAGGCGACCGGCATGGTGCAGAACTCCGGCGCCGAGGTCCCGGCCGGCGAGGTCGTTTTCAGCGGCAACAAGTACGTCCTCGACGATCTCGGCACGCAGCGCTTCTCGCGCTTCGGCACCAAGCTGACGGCGGCCGGGTGGCGCTCGGCCGGTCTGGACGCGATCGGGACCCTCTTCTCGGACTGATCGGTCTCGCAAGCTCATCGCTTGCTCTTCGCAACATACTTGTGCGCTACGTATTGCCATGACTACGTGGCGTAGAGGTAACGTACGAAGCGAAGCCGCGCCATGGGGGGTGCGCCCAGGTCTACCTGTGCCACCGGAGGCTCCGCTATGAAGACTGCACTTCTGGTAGTTGCAAGCTTGATTGCCTACAGCATCGTGCCGACGCACGCGGTCGCCGCACCGCCTGCCGACGGGACGCTCCGGACCGGTCCCGCGCTCGCGCCCGCGTGCAGCGGCGTCACCATCCGGACCACCGACAACGCCGCGGCGGTCGTCGCCAAGTGGCCCACCGGTACGACGTTCTGCTTCGCCTCCGGCCTGCACCGGATCAGCGAGACCATCCACCCGAAGTCCAACCAGGTGCTCGCCAGCGACAAGGGCGCCGTACTCACGGGGTCGGTCCGGCTGACCCGGTGGACCGCCTCGAACGGTGCGTGGACGACCACGGGCGCGCTGCCGCCGGCGTACGCGCAGACCGGGCAGTGTGAGGACAACAAGGCGAACATCTGTTATCTCCGGGAGCAGGTGTTCCGCGACGGCAAGCACCTGACGCGGGTCGCGTCCCGCGACAAGGTTGCCCCCGGCACCTTCTACGCCGACTACGCGGCGAACGCGATCTACCTCGGCGACTCTCCCGTCGGCCGCACGATCGAGATGTCCAGTACACCCACCGCGATCGAACCCGGCGGCACCGGCGTGACGGTGCGCGGGCTGACCGTGGAGCACTTCGCCACGCCGCCGCAGGCCGGCGCGGTCGTGCTCGGGCTGGGCTGGCACGTGGTCGCCAACGACATCCGCTGGAACCACGCGGTCGGCGCGATGCTGGTGAACGCGGACGGCGCGGTGCTGGAGCAGAACCGGATCCACGACAACGGCCAGCTCGGCGTCGGGCAGTACAGCACGCTGAACGGCTCGATCACGGCCAACGAGGTGAGCGGCAACAACACCGACGGGTTCTGGATCGCCGACTGGGAGTCCGGCGGTGTGAAGACGACCTGGTCGAGCGGCGGCCGGGTGAGCGGCAACCTGATCGAGGACAACGTGGGCATCGGGCTGTGGAGCGACGCGTACGACGACAACCGGACGTTCAGCGACAACCAGATCGTCGACAACGCGGCCGACGGGATCCGCTACGAGATCGGCCGCAACGGCCTGATCGCGAACAACACGGTCAGCGGCAACGGCTTCGGCACCGGCCGCGGCTCCGGTACGTCGCTGTGGGACGGCGGCGGGATCAACGTCAACACGTCCCGCGGCGTGCAGGTCCGCGACAACGTGGTCGCGAACAACGTGAACGGCATCGCGATCCAGTCCCGGACCCGCGGCTCGGGCCCGTGGGGAACCAACGTGCTCCGCGACATCGTTGTCTCCGGCAACCAGGTGACGATGCGCGGCGGGACCACCGCGACCGGTTTGGTGCAGAACTCCGGTGCGGTGATCCCGGCGGGCGAGGTCACGCTGAACAACAACGTCTACATCCTGGACAGCCTGACCGCCCAGCGGTTCCAGAAGGCCGGCAAGTGGTACACCGCGCAGCAGTGGCGGACGACCGGTCAGGACACCGCGAGCACGTTCACCCTCGGCAGGACGGTGCTCGACGACGTGACCGGCGTACTCACGATCCTGCCGTTAGTGCGCTGACGTGCTCGACCAGCAGTTCGCGGAACACGGCTGAGTCGCGCAGGTCCGGCGTGAACACGGAGTCCACCCCGAGCAGGGCATCGACCACCTTGGCGGGCTCCGAGACACCGGCGACCGCGGCCTTCAGCCGGTCCGCCTGCGGGTCGTCGAGGTCCGGCGTACGGAGGACGTAGACCATCCAGGCGGCGACCGCGAGGGAGATCATCCGCGGCTCGGCGCCGGCCGCCAGTCGGTCGCTGACCGTGCCGAGCATCCGGACCGGCAGCTTGACCGAGCCGTCCATCGCGACCTGCACGGTCTTGTGCTTGAGCGCCGGGTTCGCGAACCGCTCCAGCACGGTCGCGCCGTACGCCGCCAGGTCCAGCCCGTCGGGCGGCGTCAGAGTGGGTACGACGTCGTCGGTCATCAACCGCCGCGCGAGCCCACCGAGTTCCTCGTCCCGCACCGTTTCGGCGATCGTCTCGTAGCCGCGCAGCGCCCCGAGGTACGCGAGCATCGAGTGGGTCGCGTTGAGCATCCGCAGTTTGGCCTGCTCCCACGGCGCGACGTCCGCGGTGAGGACCGCACCGCCGCGCTCCCAGGCCGGCCGGTCGCCGGCGAAGTCGTTCTCGATCACCCACTGGAGGAACGGCTCGGCGACCACCACGGCCTCGTCGCGGACGCCGAGCAGGCGGGCGGCCTCCTCGCGGTCCGCCTCGGTCGTGGCGGGCACGATCCGGTCCACCATGCTGGCCGGGAACCGGGTCGCCTCGAAGACCTCCGGCACCTTGCCGAGGGCGTCGAAGTAGTCGGTCACCAGCTTGCGCAGAAACGGTCCGTTGGCGACCAGGTTGTCGCAGGACACGATCGTCAGCGGCTCGGCGCGGCGGGCGATCGCGGCGGCCAACTGGCCGACCACGGTCCGCGGCGGGCGACCGGTCAGGTCGGCCTGGATCTCCGGGTCGTCCAGGTTCAGCCCGGTCCCGGTCGCGCGGTAGCCCTTCTCGGTGACGGTCAGTGTCACGACCGACACCGCCGGGTCCGCGATCCGGGCGACCACCGCCTCCGGGTCCTCGGGAACGGTCAGCACCTCGCGGACGCTGCCGATCACCTGGACCGTCGGCGCGCCGAGCCCGCGCTCGAGGACGGAGTACAGACCGTCCTGCGGGGCGAGCTGGTCGCGGACCGTGGTGGAGCGCTGGCTCACCCCGGTGATCCCCCAGCGGGTGTCGCCGGTTTCGACCGCCGCCCGCTCGGTGACGACGGCCTGGTGGGCGCGGTGGAAGGCACCGATCCCGAGATGCACGATGCCGACCGACACCGCGCTCGGGTCCACCGCCGGTGCGACGGGGAGATTGGTGAGACTCAGCCTGCTCAAACCAGAACACCTCTCATTCGGATGGTTCTTCCTTCACACGGGCGACCAGTTGCGTCGGGTTGACGAACCGCAGCGCCACCACCAGCAGTACCAGCATCATCGCCGTGTACATGATCGCCATCGCGTCCACGGACTGCTGCGCCCGGATTCCGGCCGCGGACATCGAGTAGTAGAGCGCGACGACGAGCGTCTGGGAATCCGGACCGGCGGTCAGGAACGTCAGCTCGAACATGCCGACGGTCCGGACCAGCACCAGGATCCCCGACGCCAGCAGCCCGGGGACGAGCAGCGGCGCGAGGATCTTCAGGAACACCGCGCGGGTGCCGGCCCCGAGCATCCGGGCCGCGTCCTCGACCCGCGGGTCGACCTGCTCGATGAACGGCGTCATCGTCAGGATCACGAACGGCACCGACGGCACCAGGTTCGCCAGCACGACGCCGGACAGGTGCCCCGCGAAGCCGAACTTGTACAGCACGGTCGCGAGCGGGATGCCGTACGTGATCGGCGGCATCAGGATCGGCAGCAGGAACGTCAGGTACACCAGCCGCTTGCCCGGGAAGTTCTTCCGCGCCAGCACGTACGCCGCGGGCGCGCCGACGAGGACCGACAGGACGACGACCAGCGCCGATACGAGCAGCGTCACGAGGATGACGTGGAGCAGCGTGAACTCGTGCCACGCGTCGCCGTACCACTTGGTGGTGAAGCCGCTCGGGAGCCAGGTGTCGAACCACTGCGTGCCGAACGAGCTGACCAGCACCGAGAACACGACGCCGGCCAGGTTGACGAAGAAGAACACCACGACGGCCCAGATGACCCACCCCAACGGGGTTGTCCGCAGTCTCATCCCTTGCCTCCCGTCGAACCGGTGTAGAGCCGGGACCGCCAGATCAACACGATCGCCACCACGATCAGCTCGACCGCACCCATCACCATCGCGATCGCGGACGCATACGAGTAGTCGTACTGCTCGTACGCCGCCTGGTACGCCGCCAGCGAGATCACTCGCGTGGATCCGGCCGGATTACCGACCAGAACCGCGGACGGAAACACCGAGAACGCGAGCACGAAGGTGAGCAGGAACGTCGTCGCCAGCCCGGGCGCGAGCAACGGCAGCGTGATCCGCCGGAACCGCTGCGCCCGCGACGCACCAAGCGTGGCCGCAGCCCGCTCCAGCGTCGGGTCGATGCCGCTCAAGTACGACAGCACCAGCAAGAACGCGAACGGGAACCCGGTGATCACGAGCGAGAAGAACACGCCCCAGTAGTTGTTGGTCAACCGGATCGGGTCGTCGACCAGATGCAGCGCACGCAGGAAGCGGTTGAACCACCCGGTCGGGCCGAGGTAGTTCAGAAGGCCCTGCGCGGTGAGCACGGTCCCGAGCGTGATCGGGACGACGAGGATCGTGGTCAGCAGCCGCTTGCCGCGGAACCGGCCGCGCAGGCGGAAGGCAATCGGTACGGCGGCCAGCACGTTCAGCAACGCCGCGGGCAGGGCGATCTTCAGCGTGGTCATGATCGTGTCGCGCTGGTACGCGTCGCCGAAGAACTTGGTGTAGTTGGCCAGCACGCCGCCGCCCTTCATCGGCTGGAACGACAGGCTGAGCCCGTAGAGGAACGGATAGACGAACAGCAGCAGGACGAAGATCGTGGCCGGGAGCAACAACCACAACCGCCGGTCCACGCCGCGCTCGGCGAGCCGGTGCTGCCAGGTCGCGCTCATGACGGGTACACCAGGAGCCGTCCGGGCGTGACCGACAGGGCCACCTGCTCCCCCGGCTCGACCCGCTGCTCGGTCCGCAGGTGGATCCGGATCTCGCCGTCCAGCACGACCTCGACCGCGCGCTCGCGGCCTTGGTACTCGACGACCTCGACGAGACCCTTCACGCCCTGGTCCCCGAGCTTCACGTCCTCGGGTCGCACGGCCGCGATCACGTCGTCCCCCGGCGCGACGGCACCTTGCGCCGCGCCGCGGATCGCCGTACCGCCGAGGTCGACGGTCACCTGGTCGCCATTCATCGCGGACGCCTTCAGGGGCAGCAGGTTGCGGTAGCCCATGAAGTCGGCGACGTGCCAGGTCGACGGCCTGGTGTGCACCTCCTCCGGCGTACCGATCTGCTGGACCTTGCCTTGCCGCATGACGACCAGGCGGTCGGCCATGCTGAGCGCCTCTTCCTGGTCGTGCGTCACGTACACGGTCGTGAGCCCGAGCGACTGGTGCAGCCGGCGGATCTCGGTGCGCATTTCCAGGCGGAGCTTGGCGTCCAGGTTGCTGAGCGGCTCGTCCATCAGCACCAGCGAAGGCTCGAGCACGGTCGCGCGGGCGATCGCCACGCGTTGCTGCTGACCACCGGACAACTGGCCGGGCAGCTTGCTCGCGTGTTCGGCCAGCTGCACCATCTCGATCGCCTCGCCGGTCCGCCGCCGTACGTCGGCCTTCGGGAGGTTACGCATCCGCAGCCCGAAGGCGATGTTGTCGCGGACGGTCAGGTGCGGGAAGAGCGCGTAGTTCTGGAACACCATCCCGAAGCCGCGCTTCTCCGGCGGCAACGTGTCGATCTGCTGGTCGTCCAGCCAGATCGACCCCGCGGTGAGCGGCAGCAGGCCGGCGAGACAGTTCAGTGCGGTCGACTTGCCGCAGCCCGACGGGCCGAGCAGGGCGATGAACTCGCCCCGCTCGATCGTCAGGTCGAGCCCCGACAACGCCGCCGGCGCGTCCGCCGTACCGAACCGGCGGGTGACACCGTCGAGCCGGAGCTGGTCGAACCCGCTCACTGGCCCTTCACCTTGCTGCCGCCGACCTCGCGGTCCCACTTGTCGAAGGCTGCCACCAGCGCCTTCGCGTCCAGCGGTACCTCGGTCGGGTTGTCGGCGATCAGCTTGTCGTACTCCGGCCGGCCGAACTCCTTGATCGCGTCCTGGCTCTCCTGCGGTGCCTGCGACAGCTCGACGCCCTTGATCGCCGGGCCCGGGTAGAAGTAGCCCTTGTCGTAAGCCTTCGCCTGCTGCTCGGGCGTCAGCATGAACTGCAGCAGCTGCAGGATCGCCGCCTGCTTGTCGGTCGACACACCCTTCGGTACGACGGCGTAGTGCGCGTCGGTGACCCAGTGGAACCCGGTCATCGGCGTGATCGCGGCCTCCTTCGGGACCGTGCCGAGGACGCGCGGGTTGATGTCCCAGCCCGTCGTACTCGCGATGATGTTGGCCGAGCCGTTGGCCAGCGCCTTCATCGTGTCGGAGGTGCCGGACGGGTAGAAGTCGACGTACTGGTTGAGTTCCTTGAGATAGGCCCAGGTCTTGTCCCAGCCGTTCACCGGGTCCTTCGGGTCCTTGTCGCCGAGGATGTACGGCAGCCCCATCAGGAACGTCCGGCCGGGACCGGAGTTCGCGGGCCGGGCGTACATGACCTTGCCCTTGTTGGCCTTCGCGTACGCCAACAGGTCCTCGGCCGACTTCGGCGGGGTCGGGACCTTGGACGGCATGTACTCGAGCAACGGGCCGGACGGGTAGTAGGTGACCGTCACGCCCTCCTTACCGGCCAGCTCCTGCATCTTCGCCGCGGGCGGCAGGTAGTCCTTCATGCCGGGCAGCCGCTCGGAGTACTTCGTCAGCAGGTCGGTCCACAGGCCCTGTTCACGACCGGCCGCGAGTCCGTCGGTGCCGGTGAGAACGAGGTCGATGTCGACCCGGTTCGCGTCCTGCTGGGCCTTGATCTTGCCGGCCAGCTCGGGTGCCGGTCCCTTCGAGTAGGTGACCTTCGAGATCACGTCCTGGTGCTGCTGGACGAAGGCGTCGATCATCCCCTGCGTCAGCTGCAGGTTCCCGGCCACGTCGAGGATGTTCAGCGTCACCGCCTTGGCCGGCTTGTCGGGTACGTCGCCACCGCTGTCGGTGGCGGGTTTGTTCGGCGTCGGAGCGCCGCACGCGACCAGCAGGGCACCGAGGCCCAGCGTCGCGATCATCTTCCGCTGCAAGTGCATCGGGTGTCTCTCCTTGGATCAAGGCGGGCCCGGCACTGCGTTGAAGCTGGCCGGGTTGATCACCGGTGGAGTGTTCAGTTCTCTTAGTTGCGTGGTGCAGGTCCGGTCGATTCCCGGACGATCAGTTCCCCGTGGAGTTCCCCCTGCGTAAGAACCGCACTGTCAGCGCTGTCGGGCTCGTCGAGCATCGCCAGCAGCAGCTCGACCGCGATCCGGCCGGCTTCCTGCTTCGGCAGCCGGACCGTGGTCAGCGCCGGCCGCGCCATCCGCGACATCGCGATGTCGTCGACCCCGACCACGCTCAGGTCGCCGGGCACCGAGATGCCGCGCCCGTGCAGCCGGGCCAGCAGCCCGATCGCGACCAGGTCGTTGTAGGACACCACCGCGGTCGCACCGGTCGCGATGACCTGATCCGCGGCGGCCATTCCACCCTCGTACGTCGGCGCGAAGTTGCCGACCGGTGCGAGCTCGGCACGCAGTTCCTCGACGGCGTTCCGCAGCCCGAGGCCGCGGTGCTGGGTCGACCAGGAGGTGGCCGGTCCGCCGACCCAGGCGATCCGACGGTGACCGAGGGCAACCAGATGGGCCACGGCCTGCCGCATGCCGTCCTCGTTGTCGTAGGTGACCCCGGGGATCCCGGCAGCGGCGCGGTTGACCAGGACGACCGTGGTGTCCTGCGCGATCGCGGTCAGCTCCTCGTCGCTGGCGCGCGGCGAGCAGAGCACGACACCGTCGACCTGCTTGGACAGCGCCCGGACCAGTCCGGCCTCGGCCGCCGGGTCCTCGTCGGTGTCCGCGACGAACACCGCGACGTCGTGCCGGCGGGCACGGGCCTGCACGCCTTTGGTCAGGCTCGCGAAGAACGGGTTGGCGAGATCGGGGACGACCAGTCCGATGGTGCCGGTCCGGCCGGTGATCAGGCCGCGGGCGGCGCGGTTCGGTTCGTACCCGAGTTGCTCGACCGCGGCGGCCACCCGGGCGCGGGTCGCCGCGTTCACCATGCCGGGCAGGGACAACGCCCGCGACACCGTGGACGGCGATACGCCGGCCAGCCGTGCCACGTCCCGGATCGTCGCCGCCACAGTCATCTCCTTGAGAGGGCCTCTCCTCGAGAGGGTCGCGACGAGTCTGCAATCGGTTGCAGTTTGTGTCAAGCGGTCGCCCCGTGGACGGTCCCTTGTGCTGACAAGCGCGGACTGCAATCCTTTGCAGCGTCGTTTCAGCCCATCCATCGGAGGATTCATGCCGAAGGCCCTGCAGCCTCATCCGGACCGCGCCCTGCCGGCCGGCGCAGCACGTGACGTCGCGCGCCGGATCCATGCCTCGACGAAGGACCTGCCGCTGCTCTGCCTGCACGGTCACGTCGACATCGGGCTGTTCGCGACCGACGCCCCGTTCGGCGACCCGGCCGAGCTGCTGGTCGTTCCGGACCACTACGTGACCCGGATGCTGGTCTCCCAGGGCGTCTCCCCCGACAAGCTCGGCCTCCCCCGCCGCGACGGCAAGCAGACCGCCGAACCGCGGGAGATCTGGCGCGAGTTCTGCGCGAACTGGCACCTGTTCCTCGGCACCCCGAGCCGGTACTGGCTGGAGCACGAGTTCGCCGAGGTGCTCGGACTCACCGCGCACCCGTCGGCCGAGACCGCCGACGAGCTGTACGACCAGATCTCGGCCCGGATCGCGGAGCCGGAGTTCCGGCCGCGGGCGCTGCTCGACCGCTTCAACATCGAGCTGATCTCCACGACCGACGCGGCCACCGACGACCTCGCCCAGCACGCGAAGCTCGCGGCGGACCTGCCCGGCCGGGTCGTCCCGACCTTCCGGCCGGACGCGATCGCGCACGTCGACCGCGACGGCTGGCCCGCACTGATCACCCAGCTCGGTGCGCTCGCCGACGTCGACACCTCGACGTACGACGGCTATCTGGAAGCACTCCGGCAGCGCAGGCAGGCCTTCGTCGCGGCAGGCGCCCGCGCCACCGACCACGGTCACCTCAGCACAGCCGCCGTACCGCTGTCGGACGCGGAGGCGGCGCGCATCTACGCCGGTGCGTTGAAGGGTGACGTGACCGCCGAGGACGCGGAGGCGTTCGCGGGTCACATGCTCTACCAGTCCGCGGTGATGTCGGCCGAGGACGGGCTCGTGATGCAGTTGCACCCGGGCGTCCTGCGCGACCACGATCCGGCGATCTTCGCGACGTACGGTCCGGACCAGGGGCACGACATCCCGGTCGCGACCGAGTTCACCCGGTCGCTGCGGCCGCTGCTCGAGCGGTTCGGTCATGCGGACGGGTTCCGCCTGGTGCTGTTCACCGTCGACGAGACCGTGTACTCGCGGGAGCTCGCGCCGCTGGCCGGTGTGTACCCGGCGGTGCGGCTCGGTGCGCCGTGGTGGTTCCTCGACAGCCCGGACGGCATGCGCCGCTTCCGTGAGCTCGTCACCGAGACGGCGGGCTTCTACAACATGTCGGGCTTCGTCGACGACACCCGTGCGTACCTGTCGATCCCGGCCCGGCACGACCTGGCCCGCCGCATCGACGCGGGGTACCTGGCGAACCTCGTCGTACAGCACCGGCTGGACGAGGACGACGCGGTGCAGGTCGCCAAGGCGCTCGCGTACGACCTCGCGCGGGACACGTACCTCTGAACCGGTACCCTCGCGCAGATGAGGCGTGAGGCTCTCGCGACGATCGGTGTCGCGCTGCTACTGATTTCGGGATGCTCGGACACGAGCGGTTCGCCCGAACCGTCGAAACCGGCCGCGACAACCACGGTGACCGTCCCCACCGCTCCACCGGCCGCGGCCGTCGCCGTACTCGGACCAACCGGCCCGAGTACGGCGAAGCCGTGCCAGGGGACCGCGATCCCGGTCGGCACGGATCCGCAGCCGGTGATCGAGGCCGCGCCGCAAGGCACCACGTTCTGCTTCGCGAAGGGCGTGCACCGGCTGACGCGCGCCGTCCAGCCGCGCAAGGGCGACACGCTCGCCGGTGACCCCGGCGCGGTGTTGAGCGGAGCCGTCCGACTCAGCGGATGGCAGCGGGCGGGCAGCGCTTGGGTGGTGCGTGGTGCACTGCCGACGGCGTACCCACTCAAGGGTCAATGCGAGGACAACAAGACCAAGCCGTGCCAGCTCGGCGAGCAACTGTTCGTCGACGGCAAGCACCTGACCCGCGTGATGAGCCTGACCCAACTGAAGCCAGGCACCTTCTACGGCGACTACCGCACCAACAGCCTGTACGCCGCTGACGATCCCACTGGGCACGTCGTCGAGATGTCGCGCACCCAAACCGCGATCGACAAGTCCGCGGACGATGTCACGGTGACCGGTCTGACCATCGAGCACTTCGCCAGCCGCCCGCAGGCCGGTGCGCTGCAGGCCGGCCGTGGCTGGAAGGTGACCGCGAACGAGGTGCGCTGGAACCACGCGGTCGGAATCATGGTGATCGAGGGCGACAACGCCGAGGTCAGCCGGAACACCGTCGCGAACAACGGCCAGCTCGGCATCGGCCAGTACAAGTCGGCCGACGTCCGGATCACCGCGAACCTGGTGACCGGCAACAACACCGACGGCTTCTGGATCGCGGACTGGGAGTCCGGCGGGATCAAGTCCACCCGGTCGTCCGGCGAGGTGAGCGGCAACGACATCGTCGCGAACCGGGGTATCGGGATGTGGAGCGACATCGCGGAGTACGACCGCACGATCACCGGGAACCGGATCCGGGACAACGCGGCGGACGGCATCCGGTACGAGATCAGTTTCGCCGGCGTCATCGATCAGAACGTCGTCGAGCACAACGGGTACGGCACCGGTCGCGGCTCCGGCGGCTCGCTCTGGGACGGCGGCGGCATCAACGTCAACACGTCCTCCGACGTCCAGGTCCGCGGCAACCTGATCAAGAACAACCGCAACGCGCTGTCCATCCAGTCCCGGACCCGCGGCGACGGTCCGCGCGGTACGTACGTCCTGCGCAACGTCCTCGTCGAGGGCAACCTGGTCGTGATGAGCGACGCCACCTCGACGCTCGGGGTCGTCGAGAACAAGCGCTCCCCCGCGCAGCCCGGCGCGATCACGTTCCGCCGGAACAGCTATCAGGTGGCCGACGGCCAGGACCGCTTCGCGTACCACGGCAAGTCGATGACCTGGTCCGAATGGCAGCAGTCCGGCTTCGACCAGGACTCAGTGAGCAGCTAGCGAAAGTTCCTGGGTACGTCTTCGGTGCCGCAGCCGGTCGGCGTCGCAAATCGCAGCAGCCACCAACAGGTGCACGGTCATCGAGGACAGGTCGGAAAGTCCACTCTCGTTCAACGACGCCGCGGTGACATAGCCGAGCAGCAACGCACCACAAGCCCGGATGTACGGCGTGGGCGCGCGGAGCACCGAGATCCACGCGATGATCAGCGCGAACGCGACGATCGCGACGGCGAGCAGCCCGGTCTCCCAGTACAGACCCAGCCAGCTGTTGTCGATCGCCATCACGTCGATGTCGCCCTCACCACGGCGGAGCAGTACTCGCTTGTTGCCGAGGCCGTGGCCGATGATCGCGGTCTGGATCGACACCTTCTCGTCGAGGACCGCCTGCCAACTCGTCGTACGGCCGCTCAGTGAGCTGATCTGCCGCGTGCCCTGACCGCGCAGCAGCCAGTTGTGCAGCGACCCGATGGTCAGGAACGCGAGGCCGAGCAGCCCGGGAACCACGAGGCAGGCGATCCGGCCGAGCCAGGTCTTCCGGGTGATGATCAGGCCGATCACCAGACCGAAGGCGACGGCCGCGGCCGAGGTACGCGTGCGGCTGGCCGCGATCAGGACGCCGCCCAGCCCGATCAAGGCGAACGCGGGCAGGGCCGACAGCTTCCGGCAGACCAGCCCGATCAGCGCGAGCCCGAGCAGGATCGCGCCGACCTCACCGACGCGCGGCGGCAGCATCGGGATGATCACGCCCTGCAGGCGGGACCCGGTACCGAGCGAGCTCAGCGGCCGCCACGCCTGGGACGGCGAATAGGCGAGGCTCAGGATGACGGTTGCCCCGAGCAACAGGTGGGCCCACAGGTGAGCGCGGACCAGCCGCTCCGGAACCTGCACCAGCGGCCGCCAGAGCAGGAAGACGAACACCAGCCCGATCAGGAACCGCGCCAATCGGGTCAGGGGACCCATCGGTTCGGCGAGCAGGAACGCCGTCGCGCACGCGAACAGCACGTACATCACGTAGAGCCAGCTGGCCGGATTCACCCGGGTCCGGAAGCCAGGCTTGGTCGCCGCCAGTGCGACCAGGAAGACCGCGCCGAGCAACAGGCCCTTCGCCATGCTGTTCGTCGATCCGGTCGTCCCCTGCGGCGCCGCGACCCGCGACGACCACGGCTGGACGCCCAGCACGAACAGGCACCACAGCAGCAGCCAGAACCAGGCCGGCCGCTGGACCTCGCCGGCGACCGTCCCGGGCACCGGCGGATCGAGCCGGTTCCGCGAAACCGCCGACAGGCCCGACATCAGCGCATCGGTGAAGCCGCGTCCAGCGGCTTGTAGTTCAGCGGGATGCCGAGCGTCTCGTCCTGTGCCGAGGCACCGATCAGGACGACGCCCAGCACCGGAGCACCGGCGAACTGCAGCGCCCCGGTCAGCCGCGCGACATCCATCTCCTTGTCGAGACCGACCTGGACCACCAGCACCGACGCGTCCACGGCGGCGGCCAGCGGCGAGATCCCGTGCCGCCCGACCGAGGCGGGACCGTGGATCACCACGGAGTACCCCGGGGGCAGGTCGGCGACGATGCCGGGGACCAGCGACGGGCCGACGGCCTCGGCAGTCTCCTCGTGGTTGAGGCCGGGCGGCAGCACGTACAGATCCGCGACGGTGCCCGGGCGGAACAGCTTCCGGGCCCGGATCGCGCGGGTGGCCGCGGGCTCCATCACCAGGTCGGTCAGTCCCTCGTGACCGGTGAGGTGTGGGAGCACCGGCGTACCTTCGATGTCGGCCAGGACCAGCAGCGTCTCGCGGCCGTCCCGGGCGTTCGCCTCGGCCATCGCCAGCGCGATGCCGGCCGAGTTGGGTGTCGGGGACGCGGACACCACGAGCAGGGCGCCCGGGCCACCGGCGGCGAACGCGCGCGGGTTCAGCTCGCGGCGCGCCAGCGCACCACTCGCCTCGGCCCCCAGCGCCGTGATCTCGTACTGCGGGAGCTCGGGAGCCGACCGCTGCCAGAACCGGCGCCGATGTCCCTCGGACGCCGCCATCACCGGCGCGCTCGCCGCGCGGGCCGCCTGGTCGCGGGTCAGGATGTACGGCGTCAGGTGCGACCGCAGCAGCGCCAGACCGAAGCCGAGCACCAGGCCGAGGATGCCGCCGACCAGGATGTCGCGGGCAACGATCGGCGAGGAGCTGGCGGTGTCGGTCGTCGCCGGCGTCACCAGTTGGCTCCCGGCGCCGACGGTCGACAGCGCCTTCAGCATCGCGGCCGCGTCGTCGGCGGCCTGCCGAGCCTCGGTGGCCAGCCCTACCCGCTGGTCACGCAGCGCGGCGGCGGTCTGGTTGTCGCCGCGGCCGACCGCCTCGTCGATCTGGCTGACCAGGCTCCGGGACTGCGTCTGCGCCGTCTTCGAACGGGCCTGCGCCTGCTCGGCCAGGTTGGTGAGCAGCGCCTTCGCCTCGGCGTTGCGCTGGTTGAGGTAGATGGTCGCGATCGCGTTCGCCCGGTCGACGGCCTTCTGCGCGGTCGGGCCGTCGGTGGTGACGAGGTACGCGTTGTCGGTGACGGCCTTCACCCGGGTCACCGCGGCCAGGTCCTGGATGGTCTGGTCGTCGTTCGGCATCCCGAGCGTCTTCACCACGGCGGCGAGCAGCGTCGGGCTGGCCATCACCCGGGCCTGCGTCTCGGCCGGCAGGTCCATCCCGAGCGGGCCGGTCTTGTCCGCGCCGCTGCTGGACAGCTTCCCGACCAGCGCGGGCGGCACCGCGGGGCCGATCACCAGCTGACTCGAGGCGGTCCACCGGGTGGTCTGCGACAGCGCGAACACCGAGGCGCCGAGCAGTCCGAGCAGGATGCAGCCCATGATCAGCCACTTCTGCCGCAGCAGGGACTGAGCGGTCTCCCGCCAGACCACAGTGCCCGGTTCCATGCAGTACCTCACTACTCCCTCGGCGCCAGCGACTCAGGATATCCACAACCCCGGACCGACCACTCACAGGATCTCGCTCCGTGCCCTACTCTCTTCTCCGGGGGATTTCTCGGGGCTTCGTGAGGTTCAAGTTGTACGGCGCCGGTGCGCGCCGCCCATGTCCAAGGGGGGACATCGCTACATGACGAAGACACGCCTGTCCGCACGCCTGTTCGCGCGACTGGGGATTGCGGGCTCGCTACTCGCCGGCGCGCTGGTCGTGACGCTGGCACCGGCGGCGCAGAGCGTCGAGGCCTCGCTCTCCGCGGCCGCCGGCTCGAGCTGGCAGACCAACTCGAGCGTCCAGGGCATCGCGGTCGCCGACGGTACGGCGTACGCCGGGGGCCGGTTCACCAGCGTCAGGCCACCGGGCGCCGCAGCCGGGACCGGTGAGGTCGGCCAGGCGTACCTGGCCGCCTTCGACGCGAGCACCGGCGCTCTGGTCACCACGTTCAACCCGGTGCTGAACGGTCAGGTTTACGCGGTCGCCGCCTCCGCGGACGGCTCCCGGATCTTCGTCGGCGGTGACTTCACCACGGTCAACGGCCAGACCCGCAACCGGATCGCGGCCTTCGATACCGCCACCGGCGCGCTCGTGGCGAACTGGAAGCCCTCGGTCTCCTACCGCGTCAAGACCATCGCCGTCTCCGGTACGACGGTGTACTTCGGCGGCTCGTTCGGCCTGGTGAACAACCTGACCCGCGACCGGCTCGCCGCGGTCACCACCGACACCGGCGCCCTGTTGCCCTGGGCCCCGTCGGTGAACGGCGACGTATACGCGGTGGACGCCGCCGACGACGCCTCCAAGGTGTACGCCGGTGGTCAGTTCAGCACCGTCAACGGCACCAACCAGAACACCGTGTCCAGCCTCGACCCGGTGACCGGGGCCGTCCTCCCGTTCCCGGGCGCCTCCGCCGTACCGCCGCCGAACGGGTCCTGCACGACGCGGGTGAAGACGATCGACGCCAGCGGCGACACCGTGTACTTCGGCAACGGTGGTGACGGCGGCGGGTGCTTCGACGGCACCTGGGCGGCCGACATCGCGACCAACACGCTGAAGTGGAAGAACCAGTGCCTCGGCGCGACCGAGGCGGTCAAGGTCGTGAACGGCTGGCTCTACAAGGGCTCGCACGCCCACGACTGCGCGAACCAGGGCGCCGGCGGATTCCCGCAGGGCTTTGGCTACCGCTTCCTGCTGTCCGAGAAGATCAGCGACGGCACGCTCGGCCCGTGGTTCCCGAACACCGACGCCGACCCGAACAGCGTCACCAACGTCGGACCGCTGGCGTTCGCGACCGGCGGCAACGACCTGTGGGTCGGCGGCGACTTCCTGAACGTGAACGGCACCGCCCAGCAGGGCCTGACCCACTTCACCAACGCCACTCCAGGTGCGGCCCCGGCCAAGCCGGCCAAGCTGCTGCCGTACAGCGTCCAGCCCGGCGTCGTCCAGATCCACTTCCCGACCGTGGTCGACAACGACGACAGCACGCTGACGTACCGGCTACTCAAGGGCTTCAGCAACACCACCATCGCGACCTGGACCGCCAAGTCGACGCCGTGGGACCGGCCCTGGCTGCACTACACCGACACCGACGTGACGCCGGGCGAGGTGACGAACTACCGCGTCGAGGTCACCGACGGCAGTACGACGATCCGCGGCAACTACTCGGACCCGCTCACGGTCGCCTCGGCCGCGTCGACGGCGTACGACCAGCTCGTGAACTCCGACGGTCCGCAGGCGTACTGGCGGCTCGGTGAGGCAGTCGGTACGACGACCTCGGTCGACTCGTCCGGGCAGAGCAACAACGGGACCTTCACCGGCGTGACGCTGGGTGCTGCCGGTGCGATCGCCGGCAACAGCTCGATGACGATCAGCTCGTCCAGCGGGCGGATGGTGGGCGAGAAGGCGTACAGCATGCCGCAGCAGTTCACCGTCGAGGCCTGGGTCAAGCAGAGCGGCTTCAACCGCGGCGGCCGGATCATCGGCTTCGGCAACTCGAAGACCACCAACAGCGGCGGTGGCGGTGACCGGATGCTCTACATGCGCACGAACGGCTCGATCGTCTTCGGCGTGAACGACGGCTCGCAGCGCACCCTGACCAGCCCATCCGGCAAGAACGACGGCCAGTGGCACCACGTGGCCGGCACCTACGACAACGGCACGATGAAGCTGTACGTCGACGGCGTGCTCTCGGGCAGCGCCCTCGTGGGTCCGGCGTCGGTGTACTACGGCTGGTGGCGCGTCGGCTACGACCTGACGAACTCGTGGCCCGGCGGCGGAGCCACCCAGACCGGGATGGGCATCGACGAGGCTGCGGTTTACCCGTACGCACTCACCCCGGTGCAGGTCCAGTCTCACTACGCGGCCAAGTGAAAAGCCGTCTCTCTGGGAGTTCTGGCACAAAGTCATAACGCGGTCCGGAGGCCCGCTTCCAGTGGGCCTCCTGCACCGGTATCGTCCGCCGCTGGTGCGTGATGAGGCACGCGCTGTTGGACCCCGCCTGTCGAAGGACACAAATGAAGAAGTTAGTGCTGGCCCTTGTCACCGGCGCGGCCGTCCTGGCCGCGGCGTTGATTCCGTCGGGACCGCCTGTGCAGGCGGCGACACCGGGCTTCGCCTCCGCCGTATCCGCCATCAAGCAGACGTCGTGGCAGACCAACAACAGCGTGAACGCGCTGGCCATCGCGGGTAACACCGTGTACGCCGGCGGTCTGTTCACCAGACTCCGCCAGCCGGGCAAGTTGTCGGGCCAGGCGCCGGAGACGCTGCGCAGCTACGTCGCGGCCTTCGACCGCACCACCGGCGCTCCGACCTCGTTCGCGCCGACCGTGAACGGTCCGGTGTACGCGATCGCCACCAGCCCGGACGGGAAGTGGGTGGTGATCGGCGGTGACTTCACCGTGGTGAACGGCGTCCGGCGCAGCAAGATCGCGATGTTCAGCACCGCCACCGGCAAGCTGGTGGCGGCCTGGGACCCGGTGGTCGCGGCCCGCGTCAAGGCGCTCGCGATCTCCGGCAGCACCGTGTACATCGGCGGCGCCTTCGGCAAGATCGACGGCGCGGTCCGCAACCGGCTCGGCGCGGTCCGGCTGCTCCAGGGCGACCTGCTGCCGTGGAACCCGAACGCCAACTCCGACGTGTACGCCGTGGACGTCGCCGACAACGGCAGCCGGGTCTTCGTCGGCGGTCCGTTCAGCACCATCGGCGGCAAGGACCACTACTCGCTGGCGATGCTGAACACCACCACCGGCGCGGCCTACGACTTCCCGGCCGCCGCCTCGATCCCGAAGCCGACCGCGACCTGCACCACCCGCGTGAAGGACATCGACACGCTCGGCGACAAGGTGTTCGTGTCCAACGGCGGTGACGGTTCCGGCTGCTACGACGGCGTACTGGCGGCGCAGGTGTCGACCGGCAAGCTGCTGTGGAAGAACACCTGCCTGGGCGCCACCGAGGCGATCAAGGCGATCGGCAACTGGCTCTACAAGGGCTCGCACGCGCACAACTGCAGCTCGTCCCCGAACGGTTTCCCGGACGGCACCGGCACGCATTACCTGCTGGTGGAGAGCGCGATCAACGGCAACCTCGGACCGTGGTTCCCGAACACCGACGCGAACCCGAAGAGCACCACGAAGGTCGGTCCGCTGGCAATGGCCGGTACCGACTCCGACCTGTGGGTCGGCGGTGACTTCCTGAACGTCAACGGCAAGCCCCAGGTGGGGATCGCCCGGTTCACGAACGCCGCGGGTGGTGCGGCGCCCGCCGTACCGAAGGCTCCGACGCTCGTCGCGACCTCGGCCGGTCGGGTTTACGTGAGCTACAACGACGTGTACGACCTGGACAACCTGTCGCTGACCTACAACGTGTTCCGCGGGTCGCTGAACGTCGGGTCGGCCGTCAACGTGTCGTACTTCTGGCAGGCGCGGAAGACCTACCAGGTGATGGACCGCGGCCTGGCCCGTGGCTCGACATACACGTACCACGTCGAGGTGCACGACGGCCGCAACATCATCAAGAGCGCCAATGCGAGCGTGAAGATCCCCTAAGCCGCGGCAGCGGCGCGGCGATGGGCGGCGATGGCCCGGTGGGCTTCGTTCCACCACAGGAGCAGAGTGGCGAACGACGCTCCGGCCAGCCCCCACGCCGCGCCCTTCGGGCCCCAGAGGAAGGCGCCGCCGATCCCGCAGGTGATCAGGACGGCGGATGAGATCAGCCGGACGCGCAGACCGCGGGTCGCGGCGGTGAGGGCGCGCAGGATCGCGAACGCACCCGCGTTCGAGGCGCCCAAGGCCTGCAACAGGATGACCGGGATCAGCACGGTGTGCGCCTGCGCCCAGACGCCCGGGCCGAGCAGTTCCCGGCCCACAACGGCAGGTAGCAACAGGAAGATCGCGCCCCACGCCAGCGCGCCGGCTCCGACGCCGAACGAAATGGCGAGACCCACGAGCCACAGCCGCCGGTACGAATGCTTCAGCGCCCGGGCGGCTTCGGGGACCGAGATCATCCGGATCCCCTGGTTCAGCACGTTCACCGGGCCGAGCAGCACCTGGGCGCCGCGGATCCCCGCGGTCGCCACCAGGCCGGCGGCCGCGGTGATGCCGAGCATGTAGACCTGGATGGTGCCGGAGACCGCGAGCATCTCCCCCACGTACTTCGGGCTCAGGTCCCAGTTCCGCCGTACCCATTCGCGGATCAGCTGGCGGCGGGGCGCCACGCCGGCCTGGAACCGGCCCGCGATCGCGGCGATCACCGCGCCCAGTCCCCACCCGAACGTGAGGCTGAACGCGGACGTCGTACCGGTGAGGTAAAGGCCGCCGAAGATCGCCAGCATCGCGAGCAACCAGATCAGGTCGTTGACGAAGGCCTTCGTTCCCTCACCGACGACGAAGAACGCCCAGCGCCAGGCGTCCTGCAGCAACAGTCCCGGCATCGTCACCGCGAACGCGATCAGCACTCCGCGCGACGGGACGCCGGGGAAGGCCGCGATCGCCAGGCCAACCAGCATCGCGAGCAGACCGCACAGCAACGCGGTCGCCGTACTCGCCCGGACCGCGCGCTGCCAGTCCGGCGTGCGATCACCGGAGTGCCGTACGGCGAGCGGCTCGGTGGAGACCGCCCGCGACACGTTCAGGGCGATCGTGTAGCCGCCGAAGGCCAGCGCGTAGACGCCGAAGTCGGCGACCGTACTGGACCGCGCGACGACGACGCCGACCGCGAGATTGCTGAGACTCGACAGCGCCTGATCGGCCAAACCCCAGCCCGCGCGACCGGCCGGACCGGCCAGCCGACGTAGTTTCGGCCGCCGGAATCTCACCGGCTCACTCTAGAGTGGTCGCGGCGGGTGCCGGAAAATGCCCACCAGGAAACGCGGGATCCCGAGCAGGTAGCGCCGCCAGAGCCGCTTCGGCTCCTTGTACAGCCGGTAGCTCCACTCCAGCCCGGAACGCTGCATCCACAGCGGCGCGCGGTCCAGCCGGCCGGTGTGGAAGTCGAACGCGGCGCCGACGCCGACCAGGATCGTCGCGTTCAGCCGGTCGCGGTGCTCGGCCATCCAGCGCTCCTGCTTCGGCGCGCCGAGCCCGACCCAGATGATGTCCGGCCGGGCCTCGTTCATCCGGGCCACCGTCTCGGCGTCCTCGGCGTCGGTCAGCTCCCGGTACGGCGGGCACTCGACACCCACGACCTTCAACGCCGGGTGCCGCTCCTGGAACCGCTCGCGGAGCTCCTCGGCCACCCCGTCGGCGCCGCCGTAGAAGTACTGCGTCCAGCCGTTCTCCGCCGACTCGGCCAGCACCCGCTCGAGCAGGTCGGGTCCGGCGACCCGGTCCATCTGCTCGAACCCGGTCTTCTTCCCGGCCCACACCAGCGGCATTCCGTCCGGGACGGTCAGCCCGGACGTGTTGTAGACCTCGGTCAGCCGCTCGTCGGCGCGGGCGTGCAGCAGCGCGTTCATGTCCGACACGCAGACCAGCTGCTGCTCGTCCTGCTCGATCCACCGGGCGAACGTCGCCACGGTCGCGTCCAGATTCGTCACGCTGACATGAATTCCGAGTACATCGACTCGCTGATCCGTCGTCCAGGCAGTGGTCCGGGCCTGAGTGTCGGTCATCAATCCTCCGTTTCGGTGCGCAGCGCGGCGAGGTCGGCGTCGACCATGATCCGAACCAGTTCGGGCACGTGCACCTGCGCCTTCCAGCCGAGGTCGACGGCCGCCTTGGTCGCGTCGCCGATCAGCGAGTCGACCTCGGTCGGACGCTCGTAGCGCTGGTCGTAGTCGACGTACTGCTCCCAGTCCAGGCCCACATGTGCGAAGGCCAGTGCGACGAAGTCACGGACCGAGTACGACGTACCGGTCGCGATCACGTAGTCGGCGGGGGTGTCGTGCTGCAGCATTCGCCACATGCCCTCGACGTACTCCGGCGCGTAGCCCCAGTCGCGGCAGGCGTCCAGGTTTCCCAGGTACAAGCGGTCCTGGCGACCGGTCTTGATCGCGGCGACCGCGCGGGTGATCTTCCGCGTCACGAACGTCTCACCCCGCCGCGGGGACTCGTGGTTGAACAGGATGCCGTTCACCGCGAACATGTCGTACGCCTCGCGGTAGTTCCGCGTCATCCAGTAGCCGTAGAGCTTCGCGGCTCCGTACGGCGAGCGCGGGTAGAACGGGGTGTCCTCGTTCTGCGGTGGTGGGGTCGCGCCGAACATCTCCGACGAGGACGCCTGGTAGAAGCGGCAGTCCAGCCCGATCATCCGGATCGCCTCGAGCAACCGCGTCGTACCCATGCCGGTGGTGTCACCGGTGTACTCCGGCTCGTCGAAGCTGACCCGGACGTGACTCTGCGCGGCCAGGTGGTAGACCTCGGCGGGCTGGATCGACGCCAGCAGCGTGACGAGTCGCGAGCCGTCGGTCAGGTCGCCGTAGTGCAGGAACAGCCGCTTGTCCTGCGCGTGCGGGTCCTCGTACAGATGGTCGATCCGCTTGGTGTTGAAGGTGCTGGCGCGGCGGATCAGGCCGTGCACCTCGTAGCCCTTGGACAGCAGCAGCTCGGCCAGGTACGACCCGTCCTGCCCGGTGATCCCGGTGACGAACGCCTTCTTCACGCGACATTCTCCTGGTACCAGGCGTAGGTGGCGGCCACGCCGTCTTCGAGGGAGATCGACGGCTTCCAGCCCAGCGACTGCAGCCGGCTCACGTCGAGCAGCTTGCGCGGGGTGCCGTCCGGCTTCGACAGATCGTTGCTCAGGGCACCGGTGTAGCCGACGGTACGGGCGACCAGCTCGGCCAGTTCCCGGATCGTCACGTCCGCGCCGACACCGACGTTGATCGGCTCGGGAGCGTCGTAGTACTCGAGCAGGTGCAAGCTGGCGTCCGCGAGGTCGTCGACGTGCAGGAACTCGCGCCGCGGCGTACCGCTCCCCCACAGCACGACCTCGTCCGCACCGGTCGCCTTGGCCTCGTGGAAGCGGCGGATCATCGCCGGCAGCACGTGCGACGTGACCGGGTCGAAGTTGTCGTTCGGCCCGTAGAGGTTGGTCGGCATCGCCGAGATCCAGCGCAGCCCGTACTGCCGGCGGACCGCCTGGACCTGCATGATGCCGGCGATCTTCGCGATCGCGTACGCGTCATTGGTCGGCTCCAGCTCACCGGTCAGCAGGCTTGACTCGCGGATCGGCTGCTCGGCGTACTTCGGGTAGATGCACGACGACCCGAGGAACAGCAGCCGCGGCGTCCGGACCTCGAGCGCGGCGTCCATCAGGTTCACCTGGATCCGCAGGTTGTCGCTGAGGAACTCGGTCGGGTGGTCCCGGTTCGCCAGGATCCCGCCGACCCGCGCCGCGGCGTCGATCACGGTGACCGGGCGGTGCTCACGGAGGAACGCGAAGGTCGCCTCCCGGTCCCGCAGGTCGAGCTCACCGGACGAGGCGCCGATCAGGTGCGTGTACCCGGCAGCGTCCAGGCGACGCCAGATCGCCGAGCCGACGAGGCCGCGGTGGCCGGCGACGTACACCGGTGCATGAAGGTCGGGCTGGGTTGTCATCAGTACGCTCCCGCGCCGTAGATCACCGCGCGCACGGTCTTCCAGAGGATCAGCAGATCAAGGGTCATCGACCAGTTGTCGACGTACCGCAGGTCGAGCCGGACCGACTCGTCCCAGGACAGGTCACTGCGGCCGCTGACCTGCCACAGGCCGGTCATCCCGGGCTTCACCAGCATCCGGCGCGAGTCGTCGGCGGCGTACAGCGCGACCTCCTCGGCCAGCGGCGGGCGCGGACCGACCAGCGACATGTCGCCGCGCAGCACGTTGAACAGCTGCGGCAGCTCGTCGAGGGAGAACCGGCGGATCCACCGGCCGAGCGGCGTCATCCGCGGGTCGTTGCGCATCTTGAAGATCACGCCGTTGCCGTCGCTCAACGCATACAGATCGCTGAGCCGCTGCTCGGCGTCGGTGTACATACTGCGGATCTTCAGCATCGTGAACTCGACGCCCCCACGGCCGACGCGCTGCTGCCGGAACAGCACCGGACCGGGGCTGGAGACCTTCACCGCAAGGGCAAGCCCGATCAGCAGCGGGGCCAGCAGGGCAACGAAGCCGAGGGCAACGATCCGGTCGAAGACGGCCTTCATCAGGTGCGGGCCGCCGCTCACCGACGGCCGCTCCAGGTGCAGCAGCGACAGACCCGCGACCGGGCGGACGGAGATCCGCGGGCCGGCCACCTCGATGATGCCCGGTGAGACGATCAGCTCGATGCCGCGCTGCTCCAGCGCCCACGACAGTCGGCGAAGCAGATGGCCGGCCAGCTCCGGATCGGTCGCGATCGCGACCACCTCGACCGCGTGCCGGTCGGCCGCGGCCAGGATGTCCGACTCGTCGAGCTCCTCCGGCTGCAGCGGCCCGTCGCTGTCGGCGCGCGGACGGCACGTCGCGACCACCCGGAAGCCGTCGGTCGGACGGCTCTCCAGGTGCTCACACAAAGTTGCGGCCGGACCGCTACGTCCGACCACGAGAACCCTGTGCATACAGCGACCTCGGACCCGATGCCGGTGCAGGTCCTTCCGCAACGCGTACCGCAGCAACAGCGCGGACAGCACCAGCACGGGGATCGCCAGCACCACGAAGCCGCGGGCGATCTCGGTCTTGGTCACGTACGACGTCATCGCCACGGCGGCCGTCAGTCCGACCCCCGAACGCAACAGCGACCGGAACTCGTCCGGGCCGGTGCCGAAGTACCGCGAGTCGTAGCCCTTCGACAACGCCACCACGGCCACCCAGGCCGGCGGCAGCAGGCTGCTCACCACGAGATAGCTGGAGCCGACGTGGTACCCGAACCGGGTCAGCAGTGCGACCGACACCCCGAGCATCGCGGCCAGCAGGTCCCCGCCGACAGCGGCCCATCGGTACACCCCGACCCACCGCGGCTCGGTCCATCGGGACGGCAACGGAACGATCGCTGGAACCTCGTGCGGCACGACCCACAGCGGCCGCCGGCTGTCCACAGCGTCCGGCGCTTCTGCTCCGCTCACAGCGGTTTCCGTTCCCTCCTGCGACCGGACAGCCACGGACCGTGTCCATCGGAACCTGCAGTATGACCTGTTCACCCACGCTTCGGCGAGCAGTCACCGCAGATTACTACGCGTCCGGCGTCACTGCCCGACCGCCCGGCACCCTTTGGATAGAATTTGCGTGGGGTGGGGGGTGGATGAACACAGCCGGCGATCTTCCTGTGTGGGCAGGGTTTCGACCTGCCGTCGTGACCTCGGTCCGACGGTCGATGGTGCCCCTGATCGTGCTCGGACTCGTTCTGGTAACTGTTCCCGCGCTGGTCTACGCCGGCAGCACTCGACCGAGCCGGATCGACGGCCGGCTGCAGTCCCTGGCCACCGACCGATCGCCGGCGGCACACCAGCTGGCGGTCGCCCTCGACTGGCTGGGTGAACCACGCGGCCGCATCCTGGTGATCCTGGCGGTCGCCGCCGTCTGCCTACTCGCCCGGCGACGCGCACTCGCCATCACAGCGGTGATCGCCTCGCTGGTGGTCGCTGTCTTGACGACTGGCCTGAAGTACATCGTCGATCGCCGCATCCATGACGGTTTCCTCTCCTACCCGAGCGGGCACGCCGCGGCCTTCGCGGCCATCGGTCTGGTACTCGGCCTGCTGCTCGCCGACCTGCTCCGGACAAGCCTGGCGCTCGGTACGACCATCGTGCTGGCAGCCACTCTCGCCGCCGGAATCCTGATGGCCTGGTCGCAGGTCTCCCTGACAGCGCACTACCCCACCGACACCGTCGGCGGGGTAGGTTGCGCGCTGATCGTCGTACCGGCGATCGCCTTGCTGGTCGACCGATGGGCAGCCGGCGGGGCTGCCCGTCGGCCGTGACTCAGGCGAGGACCGCCGGGCTGTCGAATGCTGCGATGACCTCTTCGGGGACGTTCTTCAGGTCGCTGACCCGCAGGTAGTCGCCCATGGTCGTGCCGGTGCACTCCGAGTCGATGTTCGGAGCGGCCCGGCCGGCCAGTGCGTCACCAAGGTGCACCGTCCGAAGGTCGATGCTGAAGCGGGTCCGCCCCGACGCGTTCGGAACACTGGAGTGCAGCTGCGCGCCGGAGAACAGGATGACGCCGCCCGGCTTGCAGATCGGCCGGATCTGCGGCACCAGCTCGACTTCCTCCTCGGGCACCGGCTGCACCCGGGTGTCCTTGCCGATCTGGCTGGCCGCGATCTTCCGGCTGGTCGCGTTCCACTCCGCGTAGTTGTAGACCCGCGAACTGTTCCGGACCGGCGTCTGCCAGTACTTCGGGTGGAAGGCCAGCCCGTTCTCGTCGCTGATCGCGAAGATCGGCAGCCACCAGTTGAGCTGCACGTACGGCGCGGAGTACCAGGTGTCCCGATGCGGGTGGAACGCGAACGCGATCCCACTGGTCAGGTAGTCGTTCGACGTCGAGCTGCGCATCCGCGGCACGTCGAAGTACACCTCGTCCGGGTCGCAGCCGAAGTCGACGAGCATCTCCTGGATCAGCCGCTTCGACTCCGGGTGGTGGATGAACGCGGGCTTCAGCTCGGCGAGCAGTTTCGCGTAGTCCTCCACCGCCATGTCGAACTGCGCGGTCTCCGGGTCCAGCGGTGCGAATGCCTGGCGAGCCATCTCGCCGGCGAATTCGGTGAGTGCCACGGTAGACGGCCGTGGTGAGTAGACGAACAGATCGCCCTCGTAGAGCTTCTGTCGCCGTTCGTCGTCGCTGAAGTCGGCGTCGACATGGATGGAATGCATTTGACCCCCTCACAGAACCGGGGACTCACGTCCCCGGTTCTCTTGGATCTTTCCGCCTCGGTCGGTACCTCGGCGGGCGTGGCCCCCCGGCCACGACGTCTCAGATGTAGCGGCGGAACACCGGCTTGACGGGACGGCCGCCCAGCCACGGTGTCGGACCGCCCGCGTCGAGCGCCTGGCGGTAGACGGCGCACGCCCCGGCGACGACGTCGACAGTCCTGTTGATGTCCTCGTCGGTCAGCGCGCTACTGACCACGAAGGACGGACCGATGACCCCGCCGAGAATCAACTCGCGAAGGAACAGCGTCCGGTACGGCTGCGACGGCTGGAGCTGCTCGTCGAGCGTGGCGAAGACCAGGTTGCTCGCCCGGCCACGGACGAGAACGTGGTCCTGAACGCCCGCCGCCACGGCCACCTCGCGCACGCCCTTGGCCAGTCGCTCGCCGCGCTCGTGCAGCCGCGCCGAGATGTCCTCCTCGGCGTAGACGTCGAGCACCGCGATCGCCGCCGCGAGAGCATGCGTCTCGGCGCCGTGCGTCGTGGACAGCAGGAACACCCGCTCGTTGCCGTCCCGCAGGCCGCCGCGTTCCATGTACTCGCGCTTGCCGGCCAGGGCCGACACCGAGAAGCCGTTGCCGAGCGCCTTGCCGAAGGTGGAGAGGTCGGGCGCCACGCCGTACAGGCCCTGGGCGCCGGCGGCGGAGAAGCGGAAGCCGGTGATCATCTCGTCGAAGATCAGCAGCGCGCCGTACCGGTGGGCGAGGTCGCGGAGGCCCTCGAGGTAACCGGCCGGCGGGTCGTGCTGGGTCGCGGCCTCGAGGATCAGGCAGGCGATCTGGCCCTCGTTCCGGACCAGCAGTTCCTCGGTCGCGGCGAGATCGCCGTACGGGAAGCCGACGGTGAGCCCGCCGATCTCCTCGGGGATGCCGGCGTTCATCGCGGTGCGGGCGATGAACCAGTCGTCGATCGAGAAGAACGCGTGGTCGGAGCACAACGCGATCAGCGGGCGGCCGGTGACCGCGCGGGCCAGCTTGACCGCGGCGGTGGTGGCGTCCGAACCGTTCTTCGCGAACTTCACCATCTCGGCGGTCGGCACCGCGGCGAGGAATCGCTCGGCCGCCTCCAGTTCGACGATGCTCGGGCGGACGAAGTTGTTGCCCCGGTCGATCTCCCGCCGGACCGCCTCGACCACCTTCGGGTGCCGGTGGCCGAGACTGACCGCGCGCAGACCGGAGCCGTACTCGATGTACTCGTTGCCGTCCACGTCCCAGACGTGCGCGCCGTCGCCGTGCGAGATCACCGGCGCCATCTCGTACGGGTACTGGTCCTCGCCCTTGGCGTAGGTGTGCGCGCCGCCCGGGATCAGGTCGTGCAGCCGCTTGTTCGCCTCGGTGGACCGGGTGAACGACTTCGTGAACGGCTTGGTGAATGCCTTGGTCATGTCAGCCTCGCAGTCGCCAGCGCGAGTGATGGAGCGGCCTTGTCACGCTCGGACATCAGCGTGACGGGCAACGGCCACGGGATGTCCAGGTCCGGGTCGTCGTACCGGATCGACACGTCCTCGGACGGGTCGTGGGCACGGTCGATCCGGTAGGACACGTCCGCCGGTTCGGTGAGCGCCTGGAACCCGTGCGCGCAGCCGGCCGGCACGTAGACGGTGACCTGGTTGTCGCCGGTCAGGTCGAAGACCTCCCGGTTGCGGTACGTCGGTGACTCCGGGCGCAGGTCGATCACGACATCGAACACCGCGCCGTACGAGCACCGCACCAGCTTGGCCTCGCCCGCGCCGGCGCGGATGTGCATCCCGCGCACCACGCCGCGCCGCGAGCGGGAGATGCTGTCCTGCACGAACGCGTCCGGGTCCAGCCCGGCGGCCAGAACGATGTCCCGGTCGAACGTGCGCGAGAAGAACCCGCGCTCGTCGCGGTGCGGCGCCGGCCTGAACAGCAGCGCCCCCGCGATCCTCGGTACGTCGATGACGTCCATCTACTCCCCCCGTTCGGTGCTGACCGCGACGCGCGACGCCTCCCCGAACAACGCCGCGGAGAGGACGTCGTACTGCGCCTCGAGTGCCGCGACGTACTCGGCGTTCCGGGCCTGCATCGCCGGGACGACGCTCGCCGTCCGGGACTCGAGCGCACGGAACTGGTCGATCAGCCTGGCCACGTCGAGACCCTGGATCGGCTGCCGGAACTCAGCGAGCCGCATGTCCTCCATCAACGAGTCGCTCTTGATCCCGTAGCTGATCGAGATCGTCGGCTTCGACAGCATCAACGCCGAGACCACGTTGTGGTACCGCGACGCCACGACGATGTCGACGCCGGCCAGTTGCTCCAGCAGTCCGCCGAGCGTCTCGGCCGGCTCGTTGAAGAACCGTTCGTCGACCAGCTCGGGCCGGCTCTTGCGCAGGTCGTCGTACACGGCGTCGACGACTGCCTGGTCGCTCGGATCCCCGGTGACGAGGCGGATCCGGTACCCCGCGTCGACGAGCCAGCGGGCGAATTCGATGATCTTGGCGGTGTACGTCGCGTAGATGTCGTCGGCCCGGTCCCGATCGGCGTTGGTGCCGCGGTACGCCATCACGCCCAGACCGACGGTGCGCGGCGACGCCTGCTGAGATTCCGGGTCAGACTCCGGCACCGGTGGTCTCGGCAGCGCGAACGCGAGGTCCGGGTAGACCTGGTCCCGGCTGGTGTCCAGACCCATCGCCCGCATCGCGTCCCGCGAGTACTCGTCCCGGTACGAGCGGTACGACGCCAGTCGCGCCGCCGAGGTGTACAGCCAGCTCAGCGACCGCTCCCGCGCGACGTTCGCGCCGACGTTGACGAACGCGGTCCGTACCCCGGCCAGGCGGGCACACAGCACCATCAGGAACAACGCGTACGGCCAGCCCCACGGGCGGACCTCCATCGTGGTCTCGAGGACCCCCATGCCGGGCACGATGATCACGTCGTACTTGCGGACCAGGCGCGGCATCCGGCCGAGGTCGGCCACCTTGCCGAAGGTCTTCCGGACCACCGTCTCGATCCGGGACCGGCCCGGGCCGTGCTCCTGGAACCAGGTGATCGCGGCCGACGGGATGCCGTACTGGCGCTCGATCTCCTCCGGACCGGCGCAGATGCAGCTGATCCCTGCTTCCGGGTGCCGGCTGCGGACGTAGGCCAGCATCGCGTCGAAGGATCCGTGGTTGCCGAGGTTCCCGGAGCCCAAGAGACCGAAGAACGCCACCCGCGGTGACGCACCTGAGACGCTCATTCGTGCGAGACCTCCTGCTGCCGAACCACACCTGAACTGTCCGGGATCCTGGTCGGCGGCGTGGCCGGCAAGCTGTCCTCGATCCGGCCGCTGGACCGGCGGACCGCACGACTGGCCATCCAGCGCGCCAGGTGGCCGTAGCACTCCCGGCGGTCCGACGACGAGAGCGGAGCCCGGCGGATGCCGCCGACGAAACCGTTCACGTACTCGGTGACCAGCCGGACCGTCGGATGCTTCAGTCGGCTCGCCCGGCGCGGCTCCATGTTCGCGGACCGGGAACGGATCGTCGGCTTCGCCCGCTCGGCGCGGTCCGGGTGGTCGCGGCGGAAGAACAGCAGCTCGGGCACTTGGTGGAACCGTCCGTACAGCGCCAGCTCGGCCATGATCGTGCGGTCCGAGTGGTGGTAGCTGCCGTTCAGCGGCGTGCGGCGCAGGATGTCCGACCGCATCACGCCGTAGAAGTCGTCACCGCCGACGTCGAACAGCAGGCTGCGGAACCGGTCCGGTGCGTGCGGGTTCGCGGTGTCGAGCGGGTAGTCGACCTCGAGCACGATGTCGCCGTTGCCGTCGATGATGGCCTGGTAGGCGTGCGCGAGGACCAGGTACGGGTCCGCGTCGAGCGCCTCGATGCAGCGTCCCAACAGTTCCTTGCCGTACAGGTCGTCGTACGACGCCCACTTGAACAGCTCGGTGTCGGAGTGCTCGAAACACCAGTTGTGGTTCGGGGTGGCGCCGATGTTCACCGGCTGGCGGAAGTACTCGATCCGCGGGTCGGTGCGCTGGTACTCCCGGCAGATCTCTTCCGTGGCGTCGGTCGAGGCGTTGTCGGAGATGATCAGCCGGTAGTCGCCGTAGCTCTGCCCCAGCAAGGCGTCCAGGGACTCCGCGAGGTACTTCTCGCCGTTGTACACCGGGAGTCCGACGGTCAGCCGCGGTCCAGCGTTCATGTGCTCCTCATTTCCGGCATCTCCTGCACCGTGTCGAGCTCTGCTTCCAGATGTTTGCGCTCGCGGATCCCGACGCGCAGCGTGAACCACCAGACGAACGAGGCCAAGAACGTCGCACACGCGGCGCCCCAGGCCGATCCGAGCGCTCCGCCGATGGCCCCGCCGGTGACGCCGAGGACCAGGTAGAACGAGGACGCGCACAATTGCGCCTTCAGGCTGCGCCGCGCGATCCCGAGCGCCCGCAGCCCCGCCGCCGCGCCGGTGTTGAACCCGGCCCAGGCCACCGACAGGGTGGCCGGCAGCACCAGCGCGGACGCGGTCAGCCAGACCTCGCCGAGCAGCGCGTGCCCCCACTTGTCCGGCAGCACGAACAACAGCAGCAGACCCCACGCCAGCGCGGCGACCGCCTGCGCCCCACCGAGCAGCAGGCAGAAGATCGGCAACGCCCGCACCGAGCGCCGCAGTACCCGGGCCGCTTCCGGTACGGCGACCAGGCCGACGCCGGACAGCACGATGAAGAACGGACCGAGCAGCATCTCGGCGCCGCGCACCGTACCGACGGCGGCGACACCGGCGAACGCGCCGAGACCGTACATCCGCAGCTGGTACGCGCCGCTCAGCGTCACGTTCTCGGTCAGGTACCGCAGACTGAGATCGTGATGGTCACGCAGCCAGTGGATCGCTTGCGTCACCCGCGGCAGGACGCCGGCCTGGAACCCGCTGACCAGCGCGGCGAAGACCCCCGCGCCACCCCAGGCCAGCACGAACCTGCTCACGCTCGGATCGCGCGCAGCGAGGTACAGCAACGGAACCAGCGCTGCTGCCCAGGTGATGTCACTGACGAAGGCCTTGCCGCCCTGGCCGGAGGCGAAGAACGCGAACCGCCAGCTGTCCTGCAGCATCAGGCCCGGCAATACGACGCCCAGGGCAACGAACGCGGATCCGGTCCCACCGCCGAGCGCCAGTCCGACGATCGCACAGATCACCCCGGTCAGTACGCCGACCACGATCGCCATCCCGGACGACTTCGCGACCGCGGTCCGCCAGGCCGGGCGCTCGACACCGCTGAAGCGCACCGCGAGCGGATCGGTCGCGAGGCCCCGCGAGATGTTGACCACGACGCCGTACGTCACCCAGGCCAGGCTGAACGCGCCGAACTCCAGCGCGCCGAGCGACCGGGCGACCACGCTGCCCACGACGAAGCTGACCAGGCTGGTCACGGCCTGGTCGGCCAGTCCCCAGGTGAGCCGTCGGAGGACACCACGCATGGTCAGGACCTCGATTCACTCACAGCGGGGAGTTCCTGGAGCTTCCAGAGCCCGAGCCGGCTTGGGTCGACGTCACCGCCGTCGGCGAAGGACTCCACCGGCTCCGGGAAGTCGAAGGGTGGCAGGCGGAGGTTCAGCCGCCGCCAGTTCCGCCCGGTGAACTGGTTCCGGTTGTGCTGGATCTCCGGATAGGTGTTGACCAGCAGCCAGTTCGCACCGGTGGCGCGGAAGTTCTCCAGCATTCGCGCCGCGTCCTCGAAGGAGACGTGCACGAGACAGTCCCGGCACAAGACCACGTCCGCCCGCGGCAGCTCAGCACGCGTCAGGTCGGCGACCTGGAACTGCCGGCGCCGGTCGCCGAACTGCCGCTCGTTCCCGGCGATCACGCTCGGCACGATGTCCACGCCGTAGTACTTCCGGACCGGGAGCTCGATCCGCCGCATCCAGTTCAGGTCGCCACACGGTGCATCGAGCAACGAATCGGCGCGCAGGCGCTTCAGCAGGTCGGGCAACTTCTCCCGGATGTCGACGGTGGCGCGCAGCTCGGAACCGGTACCGGAGCCCGACTCGTCGCTGGCCCACCCGGCCGACTCGTACACCTGCGTGAACAACGCCTCGCGCGAGGTGACCCGCCACCTCAGTCGATGGGCCACCTGCACCTGCGCGATCGCGGTCCGTGCCTTGCCGGCCAGCGACGCCAGACGAGCCTTCATCATGCCTCCCGCCTTTCCCTCTCATGCGGTTCGGGGAGCGGGACGAGGTACGACGTACCCCAGCCGCCGTCGGATTCGAGTTGGGCGATCACCTCGTCGGCGATGTCCCAGGTGAGAACAAGAACGATGTCCGGCCGCGCCGCCTTCAGCTCCGCGATCGGACGGATCGGCACCATGCAGCCGCCGGGGATCCGGCGGCCGTGCTTGCCTGGGGCCATGTCGACGGTGAACGGCAGCAGGTCGGTCGACACCTTGCTGAGGTCGAGGAGCACCGGCGCCTTCGACGGAGCGCCGTACCCGAGCACTGTCCGGCCGGCGGCCTTGTGGCGGGCCAGCTCGTCGTGCAGCGCGCCGGCGGCATGCCACGCCGCTTCCTGCAGACTGCCGAGCTGTACCTCGTCAGCGATGCCTGCCGCATCCTCGTCCTCAAGCAGTACAGCGATCGACCCGTCCGGCTTCGCGTCCGCGGTGTGCCGGAGCATCACCATCAGACTGCCGCCGAACATGTCCACCTGCCTGACCGACTCGACGGCCAGGCCGTGCAGGGCGGCGACGTTCCGCAGCGCGCGCAGTGACACGTACGCCCAGTGGCCGTGCCGGATGGTGTCGAACTGGTTGCCCACGAACAGCGGCAGCAGGTGGTGGAACTCCATCACCAGCAGACCGCCCGGCGCGAGCCGGTCCGCGCGCAGCTTCAGGCTCTCGCCGTACTGCGGCTCGTGCACGATGCCGTGGACGTCGACGACCAGGTCGGCCTTCTCGTCCGCACCGGCAAGGCGGGCGCCGGCGGCGTACAAGTGGTCGAGCCAGGAACCGCCGTGCGGGCTGCCGAACTCGAACACCACACCGCCGTTCAGCTCCGGGTAGTCGGTGAGGATCTCCTTGACCGAGGTCTCCGCGTGCGCGCGGCTGGTCGCCGACTCCACGGCCAGCGGCTCCTCGGCCACCTGCGCCTCGACCGGACCGAGTTGGACCAGCGTGCAGTTCCGGCACAGCCACAGCTCCAGCGGCCAGCGCGGATCAGGGCCCGGTGCGTCTTTGTCCGGAAAGTAGTCGGCGCACGGCTGCGCCCCCAGATCCACCACGGGTACGACGTCCTCGCCGCCGCACCCACGACACGTAAAGACCACGGCCTCCCCCTCGCTCACCATGTCAACGTTGCTTTGGCCGTGGTGAAAGCTTCGGCGTAACGGGCCCGGCACTCCATGCCGCGGATCCGGGCCAGTCCGGCGAACACCTCTTCGTCGAACCAGTCGTGCGGGACCTGGGACGGGTACGCCTTGTGCAGCAGGGCGATCTTGTCCCGCAACTGCTCCTCGGACAGTTCGACGTACAGCCACGGCCGGCTGACGTCGCCGTCCCACTTCGGGATCTCGTAGTGCAGGACCAGGTGGTCACGCCACACCGTCGGCGCCAGCTCGGCGATCAGCCGGTGGTCCTGGTGCGCGTCGGTGCGGCTCGGCGCCAGCACCAGGTCGGGCTGCCGGCCCCCGTCGGACAGCGCGCCGCGAGCCGTTGCCTCGAGCAACTCCTTGGTCTCGTTCCAGAACGCCGGCAGCCGACCGTCCGGCAGCTCGGCCGTCGTCACAGTCACGTCGCAGTCGGGCAGGAACAACTCCGCCGCGCGGCGCGCCTCCTCGTGGCGATGCGGCGTACCGGTCGCGATCACGAACTCGGCGGACAGCTCCGGCACCGACTCGGCCAGCTTCAGCAGCGTGCCGCCGCAGCCGATCTCGATGTCGTCCGGATGCGCGCCGACCGCCACCAGATGGACCGGCCCGTCGATCAGGCCGAGCTCGAACGGCAGCATCAGATCGCCACCACGATCGGGTCGGAGCTGGTACCCAAAGGTGCCTTGTCCAGCACCTTGCTCTGCTGGTCGCGGGCCTCGTGGCTCCACAACGCCCACGGCTTCTTCCCGGATCGGTACAGCTCCTCGAGCTGGCTGCGTTCCTTCAGCGTGTCCATCGGCGCCCAGAACCCGTGGTGCGGGATCGCCTCCAGCTTGCTCATCGCGGCCAGCCGCGGGAACGCGTCCCCGACCAGGTCCTCGTCCTCGTGCAGGACGTCGAAGATGTCCTTCTTGATCACGAAGTACCCGCCGTTGATCCACACGTTCAGGTCGGCCGCCGACCGCAGCCCGGTGATCCGCGAGTCGGTGCCGAACTCGACCACGTGGAACGACGCCTGCGGCGGGACCGCGAGCAGGCTGGCGGTGATGTCGCTGGTCATCACGTGGTCGACGATCTTGTCCATCGGCGCGTCGGTCAGTACGTCGCCGTAGTTCGCCAGGAACGCGTCGTCGTCCTCCAGATACGGGCGGATCCGGCGCAGCCGCTCACCGATGCTGGTGTCGATCCCGGTGTCGACGAAGGTGATCTTCCACTCGCTGATGTCGGAGTCGAGCAGCTCGATCCGCTGCCCGCCCTTCGTCATCACGAAGTCGTTGGAGACCGTCTCCTCGTAGCGCAGGAAGTACTCCTTCACCGCGGACCCGCCGAAGCCCAGACACAGAATGAACTCGGTGTGCCCGAAATGCGCGTAGTACCGCATCACGTGCCACAGGACCGGCCGGTCGCCGATCGTCATCATCGGTTTCGGCGCGGAGTCCACCCCGCTGCGCATCCGCAGCCCGAACCCCCCGCAGAAGATCACGACCTTCATCTTTGAGACCCCCCTGGCCTGTCAGATCACTTCGAGCTTCGGGATGGGTACGACGAACTTCGCGCCCCACTCCCGTGCGTAGCCGAGCTGGTGGACGATCTCCGCGCGCAGGTTCCACGGCAGGATCACGATGTAGTCGGGGCGCGTCTCGGCGAGGCGCTCCGGGGCGAAGATCGGGATGTGCGTGCCGGGCAGGAACATCCCGTGCTTGTGCGGGCTGCGGTCCACCGTGTACGGCAGCAGGTCCTCGCGGATGCCGCAGTGGTTCAGCAGCGTGTTGCCCTTGCCGGGAGCGCCGTACCCGGCGACCGACTTGCCGTCGCGGCGGACCTGAACCAGGAACTCGAGCAGATCCGACTTGATCGTGAAGACCTCGTCGGCGAATCCCAGGTGGCCCTCGACCGTGTGCAGGCCGGCGTCCCGCTCGTCCTGCAGCACCTTGCCGACGAGCTCGGTCGGCTCGCCGGCCGTCTCGACCGGCGTGCTGAACAGGCGCAACGATCCGCCGTGACTGGCCAGCTCCTGGACGTCGACGACCTTCAGACCGGCCTTCTCCAGCGCGAGCGCCGCGGTCTTCAGCGTCAGGTACTGGTAGTGCTCGTGGTAGATCGTGTCGTACTGGCGACGCTCGATCAGCCGCAGCAGGTGCGGGAACTCCAGCGACACCAGACCGTCGTCCTTCACCAGCGCCCGCAGGCCCTTCGCGAAGTCGACGATGTCCGGAACGTGCGCGAACACGTTGTTGCCGACGACAAGGTCCGCCTTGCCGTGCCGGCTGGCGGCGTCCTTGCCGGTCTCCTCGCCGAGGAAGTAGCTCTCGGTCCGGATGCCCTTCTGGTTGGCGATCTCGGCGATGTTCCCGGCCGGCTCGATGCCGAGCACCGGGATGCCGAGCGCCGTCGCGTGCTGCAGCAGGTAGCCGTCGTTGCTCGCGGCCTCGACGATCAGGCTCTCCGCGCCGAGATCGAGACGCTCCTGCATGTCGACGACGAACCGGCGGGCGTGCTCCACCCAGCTGGTCGAGTACGACGAGAAGTAGAGGTAGTCGCTGAACACGTCGTCCGCGGCGACGTACGCCGGGAGCTGGACCAGCAGGCAGTTGTCGCAGATCCGCACGTGCAGCGGGTAGAACGTCTCACCGCTGTCGAGCTGGTCCGCGCGCAGGTAGCTCTCGCACGGCGGCGACATGCCGAGGTCGACGAAGGTCTGGGTCAGCTCGGCGCCACAGATGCGGCAGGCCAGTGCGTCCGCCATCAGTTCATCTCCTTCGGACCCGGGAACTGCGCGTCGGTCTGGCGGCGCAGCTGGTCGTCGACCAGGCCCGCGCCGAGCAGTTGCTGGATCCGGCGCAGCCGCACGAACTGCGCGGAGTTGAAGTCGTCGAGCGTGAGGCCGTGCCGCCGGTAGGCGTCGTACAGCTCGTCGACGCCCTTGCGGACCGTCCACTGCAGCTTGAGGTCGGGGAACGTGTCGTTGAGCTTGCTGAAGTCGACCTTGTAGTTGCGCAGGTCCGGGCCGGCGCCGTCGGCGATCGACAGCGTCGAACCGGGCACCGCCTCGCGGACCATCTCGGCGATGTCGCGCACCTGGACCACGTCCTCGGAACGGCCGACGTTGAACGCCTCGTCGTGGATCACCTCGCGTGGCGAGGTGAGCACGGTCAGGAACGCGCGGCTGATGTCCTCGATGTGAACCAGCGGGCGCCACGGCGTACCGTCGCTCTCCAGCCGAACCTGGCCGGACGTCAGCGCGATCGCGGTCAGGTTGTTGACGACGATGTCGAGCCGCAGCCGGGTCGAGGCGCCGTACGCGGTCGCGTTCCGCAGGTACGTCGGGCTGAAGCTGTCGTCGGCGAGTTTCGAGAGCTCCTGCTCGGCGAGCGCCTTCGTCTCGCCGTACGGCGTCACCGGGAACATCTCGGCGTCCTCGCCGACCGCCTCCGACCCCGCCGCGCCGTACAGGCTGCAGGAGGACGCGAACAGGAACCGCTGCACGCCGGCGTCCTTCGCGGCCCGGGCGACGTTCAGGGTGCCTTCGAGGTTGACGGAGTACGTCGCCGCCTTGTCGAGGTTTCCCAGCGGGTCATTGGACAACGCCGCCAGACACACCACCGCGTCGTACCCGGACAGTTCCGCCGCGGTCACGTCCCGCATGTCCCGCGGCGCCCGCGAACCGATCGGCTCCGGCCCACCCAGCAGGTCGCACCCCTCGTACAGCCCCGTGTCCAGCCCGTCCACCTGATGCCCGGCACCCCGCAGGAACGGCACCATCACGGCCCCGATATATCCCCGATCCCCAGTGACCAGAACCCTCATCCGACATCCCCTCACCCCGGCACAGCCCCTGTCGCCCAATACAGATCACCGGGAACGACCCCTGATACAGCCAAATCAGGATTCAGTTGAGAGCCATACCAAAACGCTTCAGTCCGCCCACGCCAAAGCGTCGGTCGTCAGGACGGGATGACGCTCACCGTTCCTTCGACTGGGCGCGGCCGGGGCCCGAGGGCCGGTTCACGTTTGCCTGGGGCGCGGCGGCCGGGGGTGGCGCCGTACCGGCCGGCGGACTGTCGCGGAGGATCTATTGCAGCACGTCCTGTCTGTGCGTTCGGGTCCCGCACCACGCGGCCGTTCTCGATCTTCGGCAGCGGTTCGAACTCCCGGTAGACCAACCGGTGCGACGGACGCGGGCGCTCCGCCGTACCTCCTTCGTCGAAGACGTCGACCTTGATCTCGGCCGCGTCCCGCAGGTCGTGCGACGACGGGCCGTAACTCAGCTGCTTACCGATGTACTCACCCTCGCGACCGTCACGGAGCGCCGCCATCGCGTCCCGGAAGGCCACGAACTCGCGGCCGGCGTCGCTGTTCGGGTCCTGCTTCCAGGCGGCGTGCAGCCTGTTGATCTCCTGGCGCAGCTCGGGGTGAACGGTGAGCTGGTACTTCACCGTTTGTCATCGCCACCTTCGGGCTCGTCGAGGCCCCACTCCCGGAGCATGTCGTCGTACGGCACATAGTCCTCCGGGCGGGCGTTCGCGAGGCGTTCGCGGGTGAGGTCTTCCATCTTCCGGTCGGACTCGGCGTCTTCCTTCAGGCGCTCGTACTCCGCCCACTGGTCGAAGGTGATGACGACGCCCTCGGGGCGTGGCTCGTCGCCGAAGAAGACCGGCTCGGTCTCGCCGGTGCGGAAGAGCTGGAGGATCTTGCCCAGGCTCCGGCCCACGGTGCCGGTGTCGATGACGTGCAGGGTGTCACCGTTCGGAAGTTTGAACTGGGCTTCCATGTCTACTCCGATGTCCGCGGGCACGTGCAGGTTGCGTGTTTCAGGATACTTTCCGGCGGATTTTCTCCGGGGAGATTTCCACAGGCTTGTATCAGCGTGGGCGGGACCTTGCTCTCATGGGCGCTGCGGTACGTGGGAGAGCCACGTCATGAGCCTGTGGGGGGCGTTATGAAGGTTGCCGTATTCGGCTTGGGGTATGTGGGGTCGGTGACGGCTGCTTGTCTGGCCGCGGCTGGGCATGACGTGTGGGGGGTGGATGTCGACACGGCGAAGGTCGAGCCGATCACCCAGGGACACAGCCCGGTCGTCGAGCCGGGGCTGGACGAACTGGTGGCGGCGGGGGCGACAGCGGGACTGCTGCACGCGACCACCGATCCGCGCCTCGCGCTCGAGGGTGCCGATGTCTCGCTGATCTGTGTCGGTACGCCGTCCACGGCGGCCGGCAGCACCGATCTGACGTACATCAAACGCGCGGTCCGGGACATCGCCGAGGCCGCGCAGGTGGTGGTCCGGCCGGAGTCCGGGTTCCACAGCATCGTGGTCCGGAGCACCGTCCCGCCGGGCACCGTCGACGAGGTCGTCGAGCAGGTGCTGGCGGAGGTCCCGGCGCCGGAGGGTCTCACCTTCGGTACGGCGATGACTCCGGAGTTCCTGCGTGAGGGGTCCGGCCTCGCGGACTTCTACGAGCCGCCGTTCGTGGTGGTCGGCACCCGGAACCCGAAGGTCGGCGCCGCGCTGACCGAGCTGTTCGGGTTCCTCGGCAAGGAGGTTCAGGTCGTCGACGTGCGGACCGCGGAGGCGCTCAAGTACGCCTGCAACGCGTTCCACGCCACGAAGGTCTCGTTCGCCAACGAGATGGGCCGGATCTTCCGGCACTTCGCGGTGGACTCGCGCGAGGTGATGAAGATCTTCGTCCAGGACAAGAGCCTGAACATCTCGCCGTACTACCTGAAGCCCGGGTTCGCGTTCGGCGGGTCCTGCCTGCCGAAGGATCTGCGTTCGGTGCTGCACCTGGCCCGGATGAACGACACCGAACTGCCGTTGCTGGCCGGCACGCTGGCCACCAACGAGCGGTCCGTCCGGGACGTCGTGGACCGCGTCATCGCCGGCCCCGGCCGCGAGATCGCGCTGCTCGGCCTGAGCTTCAAGCACGCCACCGACGACCTACGCGAGAGCCCGAACGTCGAGCTCGCCGAACGCCTGATCGGCAAGGGCTACAACCTGCGGATCTACGACGCCATCGTGAACCCCAGCAGGCTGGTGGGGGCGAACCTGAGACACGTCACCTCCAAGCTCCCGCACCTGCAACGCGTCCTGACCGACGATCCACAGGCGGCGCTCGACGGCGCCGACCTGGCCATCGTGTCGGCGACCGACAACGCCGCGATCGACGCGCTCCTGACGACGCCGCCGGCCCGCACCATCGACCTCACCGGCCGGCTCGGTGGCGAGGTCGAGGCGCTGCCCGGGTACGAGGGAGTGGGCTGGTGACCGGCCCGCGGGTGCTGATCATCATCCAGAACCTCTGGGTGCCGTTCGACCGCCGGGTCTGGCTGGAGTGCCAGGCCTTGGTGGCGTCCGGGTACGACGTGACCGTGGTCTGCCCGAAGGGTCCGGGAGACCCGTCGTACCAGGTCCTCGACGGCGTGACCGTGCACAAGTACAAGGCGTACGCGCCGGGTGGCAGCAAGGTCAGCTTCGTCTGGGAGTACGCGTACTCGTTCCTGATGACGCTGCGGCTGGTCTTCCGGGCTCGCAAGGCCGGCCGGTTCCAGGTGCTGCAGGCGTGCAACCCGCCGGACATCTTCTGGCCGATCGCGATGCTGCTGCGCCGCCTGGACCGCACGCGGTTCGTGTTCGACCACCACGACCTGTGCCCGGAGCTGTTCCAGTCCCGCTTCGGCGGTACGACAAGTCTGCCCTACAAGGGACTGCGGTTCCTCGAGCGGACGACGCACCGCACGGCCGACCACGTGACGTCGACGAACGACTCGTACCGCCGGATCGCGATCACCCGCAGCGGCAAGGCGAACCACGACGTCACCGTGGTCCGCACCGGCCCCGACCCGGACAAACTGCGACGCGGCGCCGCCGACGAGTCGCTGCGCCGCGGGCACCGCTACCTGGTCACCTACATCGGCGTGATGGGCCCGCAGGACGGCGTCGACATCGTCGTGCGCGCCGCGGATCACATCGTCAACAAGCTCGGCCGTACGGATATCGCGTTCACGCTGATGGGCGGCGGCGACTCGTTCGACGACGTGGTCGCGCTGCGGGACGAGCTCGGCCTCGGCGAGTACGTCGAGTTCACCGGCCGCGTGCCGGACGAGACGGTCCGCGCGGTGATGTCGACCGCCGACCTCGGTCTCTCGCCGGACCCGAAGAATCCGCTCAACGACGTGTCGACGATGAACAAGACGATGGAGTACATGGCGTTCGAGCTCCCGGTCGTCGCCTTCGACCTGATCGAGACCAAGGTGTCGGCCGCCGATGCCGCGGTGTACGTGGAGCCGAACGACGTCGCGAAGTACGGCGATGCGATCGTCGACCTGCTCGACGACGAGGTCCGCCGGCGCCGGATGGGCAAGCTCGGCCGCGAGCGTGTCGAGCAGGTGCTGGCCTGGAAGCACCAGCAGAAGGCGTACGTCGGGGTGTTCGACCAGCTCACCGGGTATGTCAGCCGCGTCACCGACGCCGGTCGGGTCACGAACGTGGCGGGGTCCTGACGTGTGCGGCATCGCCGGTTGCTACCAGCAGCGTGACGGCTACGCGCTCGCGGAGGCGATGAGCGACCGGATCGCGCATCGCGGCCCGGACGCGGACCAGGTGTACGCGTACGACGAGGGTGACGTCCGCGCCTTCCTGGCGCACCGCCGGTTGTCGATCATCGACCTGTCGGCGGCGGCGGACCAGCCGTTCAGCAAACAGGGCCTGACGATCTGCTACAACGGCGAGCTCTACAACTACAAGGAACTGCGCACCGAGCTGTCAAAGAGCGGCGTGCATTTCCGGACCAGCTCCGACACCGAGGTGGTGCTCGAGGCCTGGCGTCGCTGGGGTCCGGACGCCCTCAAGCGCTTCCGGGGCATGTTCGCGTTCGCGATGCTGGACGAGGACAGCGGCAGCATGTACCTCGCCCGCGATCCGCTCGGCATCAAGCCGCTGTACTTCCTGCGCCGCCAGGGCGGTGTGGTCTTCGCGTCTGAGCTGAAGGCCATCGTGTCCGTGGTCGGCTCCGAGCTGCGCACCGAGCCCGGTGCGTTGATCGCATCGATGCTCTACTACTGGCTGCCCGAGCAGCGGTGCGCGATCGATGGCGTGGAGAAGCTGCCGCCGGGTTCGTGGACGGAGTTCCGGCCGGACGGTTCCAGCCGGCACGAGACGTATTGGCGCGTGACCGACGTCGCCACCGAGGCCGCGGCCGGTCCGCCCGCCGATCTGCGCCAGGTGATCGAGGAGTCCGTCGCGGCCCACCTCGTGGCCGACGTACCGGTGTCGACGTTCCTGAGTGGTGGGCTGGACTCGAGTCTGGTCACGGTGCTGGCGAAGCGGATGGATCCGGGGATCGACTCGTACACGATCACGTTCCGGGCGCAGGACCAGAAGCTCGAGGCGATGCCGGACGACGCGATCTACGCGCGGAAGCTGGCGCAGCAGTTCGGGATCGACCTGCACGAGATCGAGATCGCGCCGGACGTCGTCGAGTTGCTGCCGCGGATCGTCGACATCCTGGACGAGCCGATCGGCGACCCGGCGGCGATCAACACCCTGCTGATGTGCGACACCGCGCGGGACGCCGGCGTCAAGGTGCTGCTGTCCGGGATGGGCGCCGACGAGCTGTTCGGTGGCTATCGCAAGCACCTGGCGTGTGTGATGGGAGCGCAGTACCAGCGGCTTCCCGGCGTACTGCGGAACGGTCTGATCGGTCCCGCGGTACGACGGCTCCCGGTCACCGTGAACGGTCGCGGACTGCGCTACGCGCGCTGGGCCAAGCGGTTCGAGACGTTCGCGAACCTGTCGGAGGAAGAGGCGTTCCGCCGCAGCTACACCATGTACGACGCGGATCAGCTCGCCGGCCTGATCAGTCCGGACCTCGAGCCGTACGTCGGGAAGCTGCTCGCCGAACACAGCGACATCTACCACGACACCACTCTCGACGACCACATCAACCGGATGTGCCTCGCCGACTCCCGGATGTTCCTCCCGGGACTCAACCTGGCCTACACGGACCGGTCCAGCATGGCGGCGTCGACAGAGGTACGGACGCCGTTCGTGGACCCGGTCGTCGCGCGCGCGGCGTTCTCGATCCCGGGCAGCGCGAAGATCCACCGCCGGGTGAGCAAGCTGGCGTTGAAGAAGGCGGCCGAGGCCTGGCTGCCGAAGGAGATCATCTACCGGCCGAAGGCGTCGTTCAGTGCGCCGCTGCGGGCCTGGGTGCGGAACGACCTGCGGGAACTCGTCGATGACGTGCTGCTGCGCGGCGAGCTGGTCGGTAGCGGGTTCTTGCGGCAGGCCGCCGTACAGAAGCTGGTCGACGACGAGCGGGCCGGGCGCGAGGACTACTCGAAACAGATCTGGCAGTTGCTGACGCTCGAAACCTGGACCCGCCACATGCGCTCGCTGGGCGTCACGGTCACCTCTCTCTGAATCTCTGGATCCGAAGGACGGATATGAAGCAGGTTGCGCAGAACTACAAGTCCGGCGAGCTGGCGGTTCTCGACGTCCCGCCGCCGGGGTGTGCGCCGGGTGGCGTGCTGGTTCGTTCGCTGTACTCGCTGATCTCCACCGGGACCGAGCTGATGAAGGTCGGTGAGGCGCGGCTGTCGCTGATCGGCAAGGCGAAGGCGCGGCCGGACCAGGTGAAGAAGGTGCTGGACACGGTCTCCCAGCAGGGCGTGATGAACACCTACAAGAAGGTGATGAACAAGCTCGACTCGTACACACCGCTCGGCTACTCGCTGTGCGGCGTGGTGGTCGAGGTCGGGGCCGGTGCCGAGGAGTTCAGCGTCGGGCAGCTGGTTGCTGCCGCGGGCAACGAGTTCGCGCTGCATGCGGAGTACAACTGGGTGCCGATCAACCTGTGCGTTCCGGTGCCGGACGGGGTGCCGGCCGAGCAGGCCGCGTTCTCCACGGTCGGTGCGATCGCGATGCAGGGCGTGCGGCAGGCCGAGGTCCAGCTGGGCGACACCGCTGTGGTGATCGGGCTCGGGCTGGTCGGGCAGCTGGTGGTGCGTTTGCTGGTCGCCGCTGGGGTACGGGTGTTCGGAATCGACACCGTCGAGGACCGGTGCCGGATGGCGGAGAAGGCGGGCGCGTTGCACTGCTCGTCTCCTGACGAGGCGGGCGTGGCGTCGCTCGAGCGGGCGTTGCTGGAGGCGTCGAACGGTCTCGGCGCGGACCGCATCCTGCTGGCTGCCGGCGGTCACTCGAACGGGCCGGTGGAGACCGCTGCGCGGCTGGCGCGCGACCGCGCCCGCGTCGTCGACATCGGCAAGACGAAGCTCGACCTGCCGTGGAACGCGTACTACGACAAGGAGCTGGACGTCCGGTTCTCCCGGTCCTACGGCCCCGGCCGGTACGACGACCGGTACGAACTCCAGGGCATCGACTACCCCGCGGGCTACGTCCGTTGGACCGAACGCCGCAACCTGGAGTGCTTCATCGACCTGATCGCCCGCGAACAGATCGACGTCGGCTCGCTGATCGCCGGCCAGTTCCCGATCACCGACGCCACCGACGTCTACCAACAACTGAGCACCGGCACCCTCCCAGGTGTTGGCTTCCTCTTCGAGTACCCAAAGGAAGCCTCAGCAGACGAATTGATGGAAGTCGCAGTGCCATCTACCCACCGGCAGGAGGTGGCCGGGCGACCGGCTCCCGCCGGTGTCGCCCGGATGGGGTTCATTGGAGCCGGAAACTACGCCTCGAGCATGCTCCTCCCGCACCTGCAAAGTGACGAGAACGCCGTGCTCGGCCGCGTCGCCACCAACAAATCCTTGTCGGCCGCCAACGCCCAACGCCGCTTCGGCTTCCAGACCGTCTCCACCGACGCCAACGAAGTACTGTCCGACGACACCCTCGACGCGATCTTCGTCGTCACCCGGCACAGCTCGCACGCCGACCTCGCCTGCCTCGCCCTGGAAACCGGCAAGGCGGTCTTCGTCGAGAAGCCGCTCGCGCTCACCGACGAGGAACTGGACCGCATCGTCGCCACAGTGGATGCCACCGGCAACGACCGCCTGATGGTCGGCTTCAACCGCCGCTTCGCTCCCCTGCTCACCGACCTGAAGGGCCGCTTCGGCGACCCGGGCGGGGCCTTCTCGCTCCGCTACCTGGTGAACGCCGGCAAGCTCGACTCGACCAGCTGGTACCTCGACGCCGGCAAGGAGGGCAGCCGGTTCGCCGGTGAGGGCGGGCATTTCATCGACACCCTCGGCTGGTGGCTCGACAGTCTCCCCACCGAGGTGTACGCCGTACCGGGACCCGACGCCGGCGACGTGATCGTCACGCTGCGGTTCGCCAACGGGTCGGTCGGCACGATCAGCTACGTGGGTGGCGGCAACAGCCGGTTCCCGAAGGAGACGATCGACATCACGGGCGGCGGCCGGAACGCGCGGTTCGACAACTTCCAGAGCGCGTCGGTGTGGTCCGGCCGCAAACCGGCCACGCGGAAGTCCCGCAGTACCGACAAGGGGCAGCGGGCCGAGCTGGCGGCGTTCGTGGCCGCGGTGAAGTCCGGCGGCCCGATGCCGATCTCCTTCGACTCGCTGGTCGCAACGACGCGCGCCACCATCGCGGTGGACCGCAGCCTGGCGAGCGGAAGGCCGGAGAAGGTGTGAGCCGCCAGCCTCTGGGCTGGTACGTCCGCCGCCTGCGCCGGATGTCTCCCACCGAACTCGTCTTGCGCGCTCGCGACACCGCGCGTCGTTCTGCCTGGGCCTACCAACAAGTGCGGCCCGGGCAGGACCTCAAGAACGGTGTGCCGGTACGGCGGGACCGTACGTTCGCTGTGACGCTCGACGCGCGCACAGCATGCGACGTACCCGAAGATGCTCGTAAGGCCGTCATCGAGACCGCCGACGCGATCATGGACGGCAATCTGGAGGTACTAGGTGTCGAGCGCACCGACCTGTGCGCGCCGGACTGGTTCCGTGACCCGACCACGGGCCGGCGTTCCGACCCGGCGCAGTACGTCTTCAAGCTGAACCACCGCAACGAGGACGCGGTCGGCAACATCAAGCAGGTGTGGGAGCTGTCCCGCCACCACCACCTCACCCAGCTGGCCGCGGCCTGGTACCTGACACACGACGACAGGTACGCCGAACGCGTCGCCGACCACCTGACGGACTGGTGGCGTTCGAACCCGTTCCTGTCCGGTGTCCACTGGGCCAGCGGGATCGAGATCGGACTGCGCCTGATCAGCTGGACCTGGATCCGCCGCCTCCTGAACGACTGGCCCGAGATCACCGAGCTGTTCGAGCTCAACGAACTGGCGCTCCAGCAGATCCACTGGCACCAGCGGTACCTCGCCGCGTTCCGGAGTCACGGTTCCTCGGCGAACAACCACGTCATCGCTGAAGCCGCCGGCCAACTCATCGGCGCCTGTGCGTTCCCGTGGTTCACCAAGAGCGCCCACTGGCGACAGGACGCCGCAGCCCTGCTGGAGAAGGAGCTGGACGCCAACACCTTCCCGTCCGGTGTGAACCGTGAGCTGGCCACCGACTACCACCGTTTCGTCTCCGAGCTCGGCCTGTACGCCGCTCTGGAGTCGGACACCGCCGGTCATCCACTCAGCCGCCACACGTGGGATCTGCTGACCCGCAGCGTGGACGTGGCCGCAGCGATCGTCGACACCACGCTGCGCCCACCACACCAGGGGGACGACGACGAAGGCATGGTGCTGGTGCTGGACCCGCCGGACATCAGCACGTGGTCGGCGTACCTCTCACTGGGGGCCGCAGTGGTCGGCAGCGCCACCTGGTGGCCCGCCAGCCCACCGACCGCGGCCTCGGTCATCGTCGGTTCACTGGCCAACGGCAAACGACCGGACCGCCCCGACGAACGCCCGAACCACTTCCAGGACGCCGGTCTGACGATCCTGCGCAGCCAGGACGCCGGTCCGGAGATCTGGTGCCGTGCAGACGCCGGTCCGCACGGTTTCCTCTCGATCGCCGCCCACGCGCACTCCGACGCGCTGTCACTGGAGGTCCGCGTCGACGGCGTCGACATCCTCGCTGACCCGGGTACGTACTGCTACCACGGTGAGGAGGAGTGGCGGAACTACTTCCGCTCCACCATCGCCCACAACACCGTCGAAGTAGCGCGGAGCGAGCAGTCCGCCTGGGGCGGTCCCTTCCTCTGGCTCCGCGGAGCGACAGGCAAGGTACTGCGCTACTCCCCCGGCTCGTGGGACGCCGAACACGACGGCTATCGGGTCGGCGAAACACCCGTCATACACCGCCGTACGGCGGTACTGGACCAGGGCGTGCTGCGCATCGAGGACTGGCTCGATGTGAGCTCCGATGTCCGGATCGCTTGGCATCTGGGCCCTGAGGTGTCCGTGGCGCTCGAGGGCTCGACGGGACTGCTGGACTGGCCGACCGGTTCCGCGGTGGTCGAGTTGCCCGCCGGGCTGGAGTGGACGACGTACCGCGGTAGTAACAGTCCGCTGCTGGGCTGGTACTCCCCGCGTTTCGGTCACAAGGTCCCGGCCACCACGCTGGTCGGATCCGGTCGGCTGCCCGCCGACACGCCGGCGACCAGCACGTTCTCGTTCCGCTCCTGACCGCGGAACGGTGTATCACCGCTGACTCCGGACCCCTCTATTACCTCGAACCGGACCACGTTCGCCTGGAGGGGGCCTTGTGAGCGAGCGCAGCGAGCGAACAAACAGGCAGAGCAGCGCTTGCGCTCACGCCGCAACCGAGCGAAGCGAGGTGGAGGCGTGAGCGCTCAGCAGCTCGACGTCAAGAAGTCGTGGCGGGCCATCCGCAGACATCGCCTGATCGTGGCAGCGGTCGCTGCCGTCGGGCTGCTCGGTGGGCTCGCGTACGGGTTCGTCGTGCCCGCGGCGTACACCGCGACGTCGCTCGTCGTGCTGCCACCCGCTCCGGCGACCGACGCGCAGACGTCCACCGGCGCCGGTACCCAGAGCATCGACACGCAGGTCTTCATCGCGAACAGCGAACCGGTGCTGAAGAGCGCCGGTCAGAACCTGACGCCGGCGCTGTCCACGGAGCAGGTCCGCGCCCTGGTGAAGGTCACCGCCGTGACCGACGAGGTGATCAAGATCGACGCGAAGGGAACCACGCCGCAACAGTCGATGCGACTGGCGAATGCCGTCGCCGAGGTCTACCTGGTCTTCGTCACGACCGACCAGAAGCTGCCCGGCGACCTGGGCAAGAAAACGGGGGCACGTGTGCTGGAGCAAGCGACCACAGCGCGTGGCGGCAACATCATGATCCATCTCGGGATCCTCGGCCTGCTCGGCGCGCTGATCGGCGCCGTGGTCGGCTCGATCGGCGTACTGGCGAGGGCCCGGGGCGACCGGCGGCTGCGGCTGCGTGACGAGATCTCGGACTCGGTCGGGCTGCCGGTGCTCGCGTCGGTCTCGTCGTACCAGGCCAGAGACGTCTCGGACTGGACCTATCTGCTCGAGCACTACTCGCCGACCGCGGTCGAGGCCTGGAGCCTGCGCAAGACCCTGCACCACCTCGGACTCGACATCCGCGACAGCGCACCGGTCTCGCTGACCGTGCTGTCCTTCGCCGGCGACGACAAGGCCCGGTCGCTCGGCCCGCAGCTGGCGGCGCTGGCCAACTCGATCGGCCTGACCGCGTCGATCGTTGTCGACGCGCACCAGGAGCCCGCGGGCGACTCCGCGCTGACCATTCACCTGGTTGTCGTCGACCGCGACGCGCCGCGCCTGGACGGCTCCGAGCGCACCACGAACACGATCATCGCGCTGTCGTCCGGCGTCGTGACGGCCGAGGAACTCGCCCGGCTCGCGGTCGCCGCGGCCGCGGACGACCGCACCGTCGACGGCCTGGTCGTCACGGATCCGGACCCGACGGACCGCACCATCGGCCGGGTCTCGCAGTCGACGCGCCGTTCCGGCTCGCGACTGCCCACCCTCCTGTCCGGTACGGCGAGGAGGACCAAGTGAGCAACCAGCCGTACGACGACGAAGCTGCTGTCGTCCGCGAGCCGGTCTGGGCGGACGACGACGGTCTGTTCGACAACGAGCGGTCGACTTCGTTCCCGCCCGACGCGCTGGTCACCTTCCGGTTCGTCCGGGACGCGCTACGCCGGCACCTGCGGATCTGGCTGGTGTTCGCGCTGGTCGGCCTGGCCCTGGGCCTGGCCTCGACCGTCACGGTGCGGGCAGCCAGTACGTCGCAGACCCGGTTGCTGGTCACCCATCGCGATGGTGAGGACCCTGCGAAGGCGATGGCCACCGACGTCACCCTGGCAACCACGCACACCGTGGCGCAACGGGTGATCGACCTGCTGAAGCTGCCGATGACCCCGGACGACCTGCTCAAGGAGTACAACGCGGCCGGGTCGACGGACCGGGTCATGCAGATCACCGCCAAGGCCAAGACCGACGCCGAGTCGAGCAGGCTGGCCACGGCAGTCGCCCAGGTGTTCCTCGTGTACCGCAAGCAGCAGATCGCGCTGCAGGACGCGCCCATGCAGCAGGATCTGACCGCCGCGAACGACGACGTCGCCGCGGCCGAGCGAGCGGTCCGCGCCGCCGGTGACGACCCGAACGACATGCAGCGTCCGAACAGCGTGGCCGGCACCCGGCTCGCCGCCGCCCGCGAGCGCCAGCAGTACGTGCGCCAGCAGCTGCTCGACGAGCAGGTCCAGACGTCGCGGATGAACAGCAGCCGGATCCTCGACGTGGCCGCGCCGGTCCCGGTGTCGGAGAAGCGGACGATCGTGATCAATGCCGGTACCGGCCTGATCGCCGGACTGTTCCTCGGCATCGCCTTCGTGATCGTCCGCGCGCTGATCTCCGACCGGCTGTGGAAGCGCCAGGACATCGCCCATGCACTCGGAGCCCGGGTCCGGCTCAGCATCGCCCGGCCACGGCGCTGGCTGCCCGGGCGAAACAAGGTCGGCTCCGGCCGGCACGAGAACCAGCTGATCGTCCAGCACCTCGATCACCGGATCTTCTGGGGTGAGCGGCCGACGCCAGCGCTGACCGTGGTCGGCGTCGACGACCTGCACACGTGCGCGCTGGCGGTGGCCTCGCTCGCGGTGTCCCTGGCCAACGACGGCAAGCGGGTCCTGGTGGCTGACCTGACCGAGTCGGGCAGGCTCGCGCGGATGCTGGGCGTCAAGACGTACGGCACCCACGAGTCGCGGTTCAGTCAGCCCGACCGCCGGATCGACGTACACCTCGCCGATCCCGCGGCCGGACCTGCCGAAGGTCCGTACCTGCGGCTCAGCGACAGCAGCCGTCCGGCGAACTCGGACAACGTCGCGCTCGACGCGTCCTGGGAGGTCGCCGACGTGGTGCTCAGCCTCTCCACCCTGACCCCGGAGCTCGGGGCGGATCACCTGGCGACCTGGGCGTCGCACGCCGCCGTCGTGATGACGGCGGGACAGTGCACCGCCACGAGGATCCAGGCGACCGGCGAGATGCTCCGCCTGGCCGGGCTCGAGATCAGCACCGCGATCGTCCTGCGCCCGGACCGTACCGACGAGAGCGTCGGCGTGGCCGAAGCCGAGTCCGGCCGTGACCGGGCCGTCGACGTGGGCATGTTCAGCCGATGACGACGCTCGCCGCCCGGCTCGGCAACCACCTGCAGCTGGCCACGCGGCTCGGCCCCCGCTCGACGCGGCGGGTCGTCGCCCCGGAGGTACGTCGGCGCCGCCGGGTCCAGCTGACCTGGGCGCTGCTGGTGCTGAACGTGATGACGTTCTTCCCCGGAGCCCCGCACCTGCTGCCGATTCCGGGCTCGATGGGCAAGCTCATCGCCCAGGGCGCCCTGGTCGGCGCTCTGGTGATGGTGCTGTCGGTGAACCGCCCGGTCCGGATCCGCCGCAGCGTGTACGTCGCTCTGCTGATGACGCTGGCCGTCGAAGGACTACTGGCCAGCATCCGGGCGGAATTCCTCCTCGGCGCACTGTTCCGCGCCGGACGGCTCTGCGGATTCGCGCTGGTGCTCTGGCTGCTGACACCGTGGTGGACCCGCCGCGACCTCCTACTGGTGCGCACGCATCTGCTGGTGCTGTGGACCATCGTCGGGTCGGTCGTCATCGGCCTGATGGTGTCGCCCGGGCTGGCGATGACCGACAACCGGCTCGGCGGCACGCTCTGGCCGATCCCGCCGACACAGGTCGGTCACTACTCCGCGGTCGCCATCGGACTCACGATCGTGCTCTGGATGTCGGGCCTGCTCCGGCGCGGGGTCGCGTTGCCCAGCGTCGTGGTGTGTAGCGCGGTCCTGCTACTGACCCACACGCGGACCGCACTCGTCGCGATGCTCGCCGGCGTCACGATCGCCGGGCTGAGCCTGTTCACCGCACGCTCGCGGGTCCGCAAGGCGTTCGCGATCGGCCTGGTGGTGTTCACTCTCGGCGCGCTCAGCCTCGGTTCGGTGGTGACGACCTGGCTGGCCCGCGGGCAGGACACCAAGGAGCTGGGTGCGCTGACCGGCCGGAAGGAAGTCTGGGATTCGATCCTGGCCCAGCCGCGATCGACCTTCGAGACGCTGTTCGGCTTCGGCCTGTCGAACAAGTCGTTCAACGGGTTGCCGATCGACAGCAACTGGCTCGGTACCTACTACGACGTCGGACTGGTCGGCTGCGCGCTGACGATCATGCTGGTGCTGTTCGTGCTGACCGCCGCCTGGTTCCGGCCGCAAGGCCCGCAGCGGGCCCTCGCACTCTTCCTGGTCGCCTACGGCGTCGTCGCCTCGTTCACCGAGAGCGGGCTCAGCGAGGCGTCGCCGTACCTGCTGGAACTGACGCTTGCCGCCTCGCTGGTGTACTCCTCCTCGACACGTGAAGGACCGCGATGAAGATCCTGATGGTGCACAACCGGTACCGCTCCACCGCGCCGAGCGGGGAGAACCGGGTCGTCGACCAGGAGAGCGCGGCGCTCACCGCGGCGGGTCACAGCGTCCGGCACTTCGAACGGCACAGTGACGACATCGAGGACTGGCCGGCCCTCAAGAAGGCGACGCTGCCGGCCCGGGTGGTCTGGAGCCGGGCGGCCCGGCACGACCTTGCGCGTGATCTCTTCCGGCACCGGCCCGACGTGGTGCACATCCACAACACCTTCCCGCTGCTCAGTCCGTCCGTGCTGTACGCGTGCCGGCTGGCCGGCGTACCGGCCGTGGTCACACTGCACAACTACAAGCTGCTCTGCGCGAGCGGTGACTTCTTCCGGGACGGCAGCGTCTGCCACAACTGCGCCGGCGGCAACCCGGCCAGCGGGATACTGCACCGCTGCTACCGCGGATCCGCCTTCGCGACCGGGACAACGGTGCTCAACACCCGCGGTCACCGCGGCAGCTGGCGCGACCTGGTGTCGGCCTACATCTTCATCTCCGACTCACAGCGCCGGCTGATGGCCGAGATGGACTTCGACCTCGAGCGCACCTTCGTCAAACACAACATCGTCCCGTACGACGGCCCGGTCGGCGGACCGCGACAGCGACAGGTCACGTACGTCGGCCGGCTCGACGCGGCCAAGGGCGCTCCGCTGCTGATGAAGGGCTGGGACGCGTACCGGGCAGCCGCCGGCGACGACGCCCTGCGGCTGGTGATCGCCGGTGGTGGACCGATGCTCGACCAGGTGAAGGCGTGGGCGGCCGAGCGTCCGTCGGTCGAACTGCGTGGCCTGATGAGCAAGCCCGAGGTGTTCCAGCTGATCGCCGGTTCCCGCGCGGTGGTGCTGCCGTCGGAGTGGGAGGAGACGTTCGGCCTGGTGGTCGTCGAGGCGATGGCCGTCGGTGTGCCGCCGCTGGCGTCCGGGCACGGATCGTTCCCGGAGCTGATCACCGACGGCGTCGACGGAGCCCTGTTCGACCCGGGCGACCCGGACGGCATGGCCAAGCTGCTGCTCGACGTCGACCACTCGCCCGAGCGGTACGCCGAACTCGGCCGGCAGGCCCGCAAGACCTACGAGAACCACCACCGGACCGACCAGAACGTGGAGCGGCTGCTCGACATCTACCGCTTCGCGATCGCCAACCCCGCCGCCCGCCACTGAGTCCGAGACCCCGACTTTCCCGAAGGACACACCATGGAACCAGACGGTTCGGCCCCGCGGTCCACCGGAACGGGAACGGCCAGGGAAACAGCCAGGGAAACAGCATGGTACCGGCGGCCGCCGGTGCTCGGTGGTGTCGCGCTCGTCGTCGCCATCGCACTGGTGTCGGTGGGGATCGCCGTGTTCCGCGACGACCCGGACAGTGGACAGGCCGCGCCGCCGGCGTCGTCGACCGACATCATGAAGGCCGTCGTCACTGCTCCGACCGCTCCACCGGCGAGGATCTGCGGGAACGCCAAGGCACTGTCCGGCCCCGCCACAGCTCCGGCCGGTGCGGTCGTGGTCGGCACGCACGCGAACCTCTACCAGCTCACCATGGCGAACCCGCCCGGCACGACGTTCTGGCTGACGCCCGGCACGCACCGGCTCGGCAGCGGCGCGTACTCCCAGGTGGTCCCGAAGGACGGCAACACGTACGTCGGCGCGCCCGGCGCGGTCCTCGACGGCGGCCGGGTGAACCGGTACGCCTTCACCGGCTACGCCACGAAGGTCACGGTGAAGAACCTGACCATCCAGAACTTCGGGCCGCTGAAGTCCAACAACGACGAGGGCGTGGTGAACCACGACGCGTCCGGGCGCTGGTCCGTGGTCGGCAACACGGTCCAGAACAACGCCGGCGCCGGGGTGATGGTCGGTGACCACAACGTTGTCCGCAGCAACTGTCTGCGCAACAACGGCCAGTACGGCTTCAATGCCTACAACCCCGGCAAGGTGGCCTCGATCACGATCGAGGGCAACGAGATCTCCGGGAACAACACCGACGACTGGGAGCGGCTCAAGGAGGGCTGCGGGTGTACCGGCGGCGGCAAGTTCTGGGAGGTCACCGGCGCGGTGGTGCGCGGCAACTGGGTGCACGACAACCACAGCGTCGGACTCTGGGCCGACACCAACAACACCGGGTTCGTGATCCAGGAGAACTACATCTCCGGCAACCTGGCCGAGGGCCTGCTGTACGAGACCAGCTACAACGCCGGCATCCGCGGGAACACGTTCGTCCGCAACGGTCTCGCCAAGGGACCGTCCAACCACGGCTTCCCGACGCCGGCGCTGTACATCTCCGAGTCCGGCAGCGACTCACGCGTCACCGGTGTCTTCAACCAGACCTTCGAGATCAGCCAGAACGTCTTCATCGACAACTGGTCCGGCGTGATCCTGTGGGAGAACGCGGACCGGTTCGCCGGATCCGCGGCCAACACCAGCACCGGGTCCGGGACGCTGGTCAACCCGTCGGTGGTGAACGCGAAGACGTGCAACCAGTCCACGATCAGCAAGCCGCCGTACCTCAGTGACTGCCGGTGGAAGACGCAGAACGTGCGGGTGCACGACAACGTCTTCACCCTCGACCCGGACCGGATCGGGGCGTCCTGCGGGTTCAGTACCGGATGCGGTTACAACGGCCTGTTCTCGAACTGGGGCACGTTCCCGAGCTGGTCGCCGTACCAGAAGGCGGCCGTGCAGGACGCCATCACGTTCCACCAGGGCAACCGGTTCTTCAACAACACCTACGCCGGGCCGTGGAACTTCATCGTGCACGAGCAGGGCAACCGGGCGAACTGGGCGTCCTGGCAGGGCGCGCCGTACGGGCAGGACCAGAACAGCGTGATCAAGCTGGCCGGGGAGCGCTGAGCGATGATCGGGCCTCCGGAGCGCGCGGTGGGTGAGCAGGTCGCGCTGGTCCGCTCGGTCGGCTACGCGGCGTTCGGGAGGCACGAGCAGGATCTGGACGTGCTCGACGTGGTGTTCGACAGCCTGGTGGACGCGCCCGGAGTGGACGACGTACGCCGGCTGCGGTTCGCGGGGCACGGGGTGACGCTGGACATCGACGTCCTCGGACGTGACGGCCTGACCGTCGAGCTCCGCATCTCCCCGTCCGGCCCGGTCGTGGTCGAGTCCCGTGGGGACGACAGCGAGACCGAGGACGGCGCGCGGCTGGTCAGCTTTCTGCTGCACTGGCCGGGCAGCACGCATCGACCGGTCCGGACCGCGTGGATCATGCTCTGATCGCACGCGGTCCGGACCGGTCTTGCTGCTTCAGGAGGCAAGCAGCAGTCTGAGCTTGTCCAGGCAGCGGCCGCGGATCGGGCCGATGCTGCCGATCGGGATCCCGATCGTCGCGGAGATCTCCGCGTACGGCGCCGGCGGGTCGGCCATCAGCATGCCGAGCAGCTGCTGCCAGCGGTCCGGCAAGCTCTCCAGGGCCCGTCGTACGTCGTCCGCGCGTTCACCGGCCAGCAGCTCGGCGTCGAGGTCCGGCTGGTCACCGGGGACCCCCTCGAACGCCGTGGCCTCGTAGGTCAGCAGCACGCGCTTGCGGAACGCCAGCACCCGCAGGCATTCCCGGCGCGTGGTGACGACCAGCCAGGCGCCGACCCGCTCGGGGTCGACGCGGTTGATGTGTTCGAGCAACCGCAGCCAGACCATCTGCGAGACGTCAGCGGCGTCGCTGTCGCTCAACCGGAAGCTGCGGGTCACGGCCCAGACGAGCCGCGCATAGTGGTCGACGAGCCGGCTCCAGGCACCCTGGTCGCCGGCTGCCGCCTGGACCACCAGAGTCGCCGCTTCGGACCGGGCGACGTCAGACCTCTCCAAGACAACAGTCACGAATTCCCCCCTCGGGAATGCACAGCCATGAAAACAAGCACCGCTCAGTACGCGCCGTCGCTCCCCAGGACCGCGCGTGCGGTTTTCCACAGGATCAGAAGGTCCAGTGCGATCGACCAGTTGTCGGCGTACCGCAGGTCGAGCCGCATCGACTCCTCCCAGGTCAGGTCGCTACGACCACTGACCTGCCACAGGCCGGTGAGGCCCGGCTTCACGAGCATCCGCCGCGCGTCGTCGATCTGGTACTGCGCCACCTCGGCGGGCAACGGCGGTCGCGGCCCGACCAGTGACATGTCCCCCCGGAGCACGTTCACCAGTTGCGGCAGCTCGTCGATCGAGAACCGGCGCAGATACCGGCCGACCTTCGTCACCCGCGGGTCGTCGCGGATCTTGAACAACACCCCGTTGCCGTCGCTCAGCGCGTGCAACTCGGCCTTGCGTTCCTCCGCGTCGGCGACCATCGTGCGGAACTTCAGCATCTGGAACGGCGCGCCGCCGCGCCCCACCCGGGTCTGCTTGAACAGCACCGGGCCGCGGCTGGTGAACTTCACCAGCACCGCCGTCACCAGCAGGATCGGGGCCACCGCGAACAGCAGCAGACACCCGACCACCCGGTCGAAGATGCTCTTCATCAGGTGCGGCCCACCGCTCACCGACGGCCGCTCCAGGTGCAGCAGCGACAGGCCGGCGACCGGGCGGATCGAGATCCGCGGACCGGCCACTTCGACGATGCCCGGTGAGACGATGAGCTCCACTCCGCGCTGTTCCAGTGCCCAGGACAGCTTGCGCAGCGAGTGTCCGGCCAACTCCGGGTCGGCGGCCACGGCGACCACCTCGACGTCGTACTGGTCGACCGCCGCCAGGATGTCCATCTCGGCCCGGCCCAACTGCTCCAGTCCGGCCTCCTCCAGCGCGTCTCCGCGCGGCAGGCAGCCGGCCACCACGATGTACCCGTCCGTCGGCCGTTCCTCGAGATGCCGGCGCAGCGTCGTCACCTGCTCGTTGCGTCCGACAACGAGCACCCTCCGCATACACCGTCCGGCAACCCGCCGCCAGGAGATCTGCCGATGCAGCACCCAGCGCCCGAACATCGCCGCCACACAGGTCGTCGGCACTGCCAGCACGACGAACCCACGAGCAACCTCGCTCTTGGTCGCGTAGGACGTGATCGCCACCAGGGCGGTCAGCGCCACCGCGGCCCGGATGATCGACCGGAACTCCTCCGGCCCGGTCCCGAAGTACCGCGCCTCGTAGCCCCGTTGCAGGGCCACACAGGCCAGCCAGGCGACCGGTAGCAGTGCGCCCAGCACGACGTACCCAAGGTTGATCTGGGCACCGAACCTGGCAATCAGTGCCAGTGACGCCCCGATCGCCCCCGCGCCGAGATCGGATGCCAGCGACGCCACGCGGTACTTCGCCACCCAACGCGCCTCGGTGTACCGCGCCGAGCGCGGTACCACTGCCGGTACTTCGTCCGGTACCACCCAGACCGGCCGACGGCGCTCCCCCGACGGCGCCGGCCGAAGGTCAGCCGGCTCGGCCAGTCCCTCCGGCATGACAAATTCAGTCACGCAAAGTCACCCCCCACAGGTGAAACCCGAAACCCCGTGACCAACCCACACCCCGTCACGGACCTCGTCCAAACGCCGCCCCCACAACGGCGTGATGCAGACAGTACTACGGGGATCGGGCGGACAACAGCACTGATGACGAGTGTTTACGCGGCCGCCACCGGACGCACGAAAAAGACCCCCGAGGCCCGTATTTCGCGGGTCCTGGGGGTCTGTTTCCGACTACTCGAGGTGATCAGCCGCCGGGTCGGGGTCGGACGATCGGAGTCGTGCGAGTCGTGCTGGTCGTGTTCTGGCTCAGCCCGCGATCAGGCCGTCGCCGCTGATCAGCTCGCGCATCTCGGCGAGCGAGCTGTCCGACGGGGGCAGGATGGCGTCGGAGTCGTGCAGTTCGTTGTCGGGCACCTTCTCACCGGACCGGACGAAGTCCAGCAGCGCGGCGAACGCGGCCTGGTACGCCGCCTGCTCGCCGGAGGACACCGCCTTCTCCAGGTCGCCGTCGACCGCGTTCAGCGCGTCCAGCTTCTCGTCGGCCAGTCGCCACTGACCTTCACCCATGATGCGAACGATCACCGAACATCTCCGTCCTGAGGTCGCACCGGCTCCGTCACCGGCTGCTGCACTGGCTGGGCGGGCTGCTGAGCGGCTTGCTGAGTGGACTGCTGGGCCTCACCGGAGAGCTCCTTCGGCGCGCCGCCGCCGGAGAGCTGGGCCTTCATCGCGGCCAGCTCGTTCTCCACGTCGGAGCCGGACGACATCCGGTCCAGCTCCAGGCTGATGTTGTCCTTCACCGTGCCGCTGGCGTCGTCGAGCGCGCCGGAGGCGAGCAGCTCGTCGATCGCACCGGCCCGGGCTTGCATCTGCTGGGTCTTGTCCTCGGCGCGCTGCACCGCGAGGCCGACGTCGCTCATCTCCTCGGAGATGCCGGAGAAGGCCTCGTTGATCCGGGTCTGCGCCTCGGCCGCGGTGTAGGTGGCCTTGATGGTCTCCTTGCGGGTCCGGAAGGACTCGACCTTGGCCTGCAGCCGCTGGGAGGCGAGCGTCAGCTTCTCCTCCTCGCCCTGCAGCTGCGCGTGCTGCGTCTGCAGGTCGTCGATCTGGCCCTGCAGGCCGGACTTGCGGGTCAGGGCCTCGCGGGCCAGGTCCTCGCGGCCCATCGAGAGCGCCTTCTGCGCCTGCTCCTGCAGCTTGGCCGACTGGGACTGCAGCTGGGAGGCCTGCAGCTCCACCCGCTTGCGGCTGGTGGCGACGTCGGCCACCCCACGCCGCACCTTCTGCAGCAGCTCCAGCTGCTTCTGATACGAGTAGTCAAGGGTTTCGCGAGGATCCTCGGCCTTGTCCAGGGCGGAGTTCGCCTTGGCCTTGAAGATCGTCGACATCCGCTTGAAGATGCTCATCGATATCCGTACCCCTTCTGTGCCGGAGTGACGACCCGGCGTGCGTGCCATCCACCCTATGTCCCACCGGGTCACCACACCATCAGGACAGGCCCCGATAAAGTGGTGCCCAGGTCCGGGGACCACCCCGACTCGCGACCTGCCCTGCGAATGAGGTTCTGACCCCGTGTTCCGTCGTACCAAGTCTGAGACAGATACCACCGTACCCGCCGAGTCCCAGGGCAAGCCGGGCGGCAAGGGACGGCCGACGCCGAGCCGCAAGGAGGCGGAGGCGGCCCGCAAGGCCGCCTTCAAGAAGCCGGCCAACCGCCGGGAGGCCTCGGCGATCCGCCGGGAGAAGATGCGGACCGAGCGGGCCAAGATGCAGTCGGCCATGCAGACCGGCGACGACCGGTATCTGCCGGCCGCCGACAAGGGCCCGGTCAAGCGGTTCGCCCGGGACTATGTGGACGCCCGCTACTCGGTGATGGAGTTCGCGCTGCCGATCCTGCTGGTGGTCTCGCTGGTCGGCGTGGTGTTCTCGCGGCAGTTCCTCTGGCTGGCCGGCGTCGTGAACCTGCTGTTCCTGGCGATGATCCTGCTGATCGCGGCGGACTGGTTCCTGCTCACCGCGGGGCTGAAGAAGCAGGTCGCGATCAAGTACCCGAAGGAGTCCACCAAGGGTCTCGGGTTCTACGCGGTCCGGCGGACCATGCAGATGCGCCGCTGGCGGCTGCCGAAGCCGATGGTGAAGCGCGGCGAGAAGCCGTCCTGACCCGCGCCGAGCGGGGTTGGCCAGTAGGGTCAGGGGTATGGACTTCCGCTATCTGGGCAACAGTGGTCTCAAGGTCAGCGAGATCTCGTACGGCAACTGGCTGACGCACGGCTCCCAGGTGGAGAACGAGCAGGCCCGGGCCTGCGTGCGGGCGGCCCTGGAGGCCGGCATCACGACGTTCGACACCGCCGACACCTACGCCAACACCAAGGCCGAGTCGGTGCTCGGCGAGGCACTGGCCGGCGAGCGCCGCGAGTCGCTGGAGATCTTCACCAAGGTCTACTGGCCGACCGGTCCCGGCGGACCGAACGACACCGGCCTGTCCCGCAAGCACATCCACGAGTCGATCAACGCCTCCCTGAAGCGGCTGCAGACCGAGTACGTCGACCTGTACCAGGCGCACCGCTTCGACACCGAGACGCCGCTCGAGGAGACGATGGAGGCCTTCGCCGACGTCGTCCGGCAGGGCAAGGCGCTGTACATCGGCGTCTCGGAGTGGACCGCGGAGCAGCTGCAGGAGGGCCACCGGCTGGCCCGCGAGCTGCGCATCCCGTTCGTCTCCAACCAGCCGCAGTACTCGATGCTGTGGCGGGTCATCGAGGGCGAGGTCGTGCCGGCGTCGGAGGAGCTCGGCATCGGCCAGGTGGTGTTCTCACCGATCGCGCAGGGCGTGCTCACCGGTAAGTACCTGCCCGGTCAGCAGCCGCCGGAGGGCTCCCGGGCCACCGACGCCAACGGCGCCAACATGATCAAGCGGTTCCTCAACGACGACGTGCTCGGCCGGGTGCAGGAGCTGAAACCACTCGCCGCGGAGGCCGGCCTCGAGCTGTCCCAGCTGGCGATCGCCTGGGTGCTGCAGAACCCGAACGTCTCCTCGGCCATCATCGGCGCCTCCCGGCCCGAGCAGGTGACGGAGAACGTGAAGGCCTCCGGCGTGAAGCTGGACGACGCGCTGCTGAAGCGGATCGACGAGGTGCTCGGCCACATCGTCGAGCGCGACCCGGCGAAGACCGCGCAGAACGCCCCGCAGAAGCGGCCGAACTCGTGAGCTGGAGCTGGCGGTTCGAGACCGCGAGCGGCGCGCTGGTCGACCCGGGTGAGGTCGGCGGCGCGGACTTCTCGGCGCAGGGTGACGCGGAGAGCTGGCTGGGTGAGGTCTGGCGCGATCTGGCCGACCGCGGCGTCGGCCAGGTGTACCTGCTGGAGGACGGCCGGGAAGTGTACGGCCCGATGAGTTTGTCGAGCGCCGAGTAGAGGTCGGAGTAGAGTTCGGTCGAACCACACGCCTGCGTCACAGGGAAGCCGGTCCGAGTCCGGCGCTGACCCGCAACCGTAGGCCACCCTCGACCCGCAAGGGTCAGGGTGGCGAGCCGGAACACTGTGACGCAGGCAGTCAGGCTCAACTACCCGCCGTGGCCCGCGGGTGGAGCCCCACCCTGCCGGTGCAGGCGGGACCTCCTCCACCGGGCTGCGGCCCGACCGAGGACTCATCATGACTGCACCTCTCCTGGCGCACCGCCGGACCGTACGACTGGTCCTCAGCCTGCTGGCGGGTTTCCTGCTGGCGGGGACCGTCGCCACCACCGCCGGCGCTGCCACCGCCGAGGACGGCTACCGCTTCTGGGGCTACTACCAGTGGACGAACGGCCAGTGGGCGTTCTCCCAGAAGGGCGCCGACGCCTACGTCCCCGCGGACGGGGGCGTCGAGGGCTGGCGGTTCGCCGTCGGCGGCGCCAAGCCGCGGGTACCGCGGGCCGCGGGCGACTTCGACGCGATCTGTGGCAAGACCCCGGCCGAGACCGGCAAGAAGCGGGTCGCCGTGGTCGTCGACCCCGGGACGCCGGAGGACGCGGTCTCCGGTGAGACACCGCCCGCGGCGACCGGCACCTGCGTCGTGACGGACGCGACGGCGAACGGCGCGAAGATCCTCGCCGCGGTCGCACCGGTCCGGATCGAGAAGGGTCTGACCTGCGGGGTCGCCGGCTACCCGTCGAAGGGCTGCGGCGACCAGGTGAAGAACATCAAGGTCCCCGCCACTGATGCACAGGTCACTCTCCAGATCGCTGCGGCCGTCGGCTCGACCGCGACTCCGGCCGCCAGCACCAAGGACGACGGCGGTGGGACCCCGTGGACCGGGATCATCATCGCGGCGATCGTCGTCGTACTGCTGGCTGGTGGCGGGTTCGTCCTCAACCGCCGTCGTACCGCGGCCAAGTAAGCGGCTAGGTCATGCGCGCCGTCGACAGCCTCACGCTCCCCCGGGCACTCCACCCGGGGGCCTGGTGGCTGTGGGCGCTGTGCATGGCGGTAGCGGCCAGCAGGACCCGGAACCCGGTCCTGCTGGTCCTCATCCTGGCTGTCACCGGATTCGTGGTGTCAGCGCGCCGCAGCGACGCTCCGTGGGCGCACAGCTTCACCGCGTTCCTGAAGCTCGGTCTGCTCGTCATCGCCGTCCGGGTAGTACTGCAGGCACTGTTGTCCACGCGCTCGCAGGGCAACACGATCCTGTTCACACTGCCGCAGATCCCCCTGCCCGCGTGGGCCGCCGGCGTGAAGCTGGGCGGTGAGGTGAGCGCCGAGGCACTCCTGACCGCCCTGTACGACGGTGCGCAGCTCGCCGTCATGCTCTGCTGCGTCGGCGCGGCCAACGCACTGGCCAGCCCACGGCGGCTACTGAAGTCGTTGCCCGGGGCCCTGTACGAGATGGGCGTGGCCTGCGTGGTGGCGCTGACGTTCGCACCGCAACTGGTGACAGACGGCCGCCGCGTCCGCGCTGCCCGCCGCCTCCGCGGCCGCACGCGCGCATCCTTCCGTACGACGGCCATGCCGGTCCTCGAAGGCGCTCTGGACCGCTCGGTCGAGCTCGCCGCCGCAATGGACTCCCGAGGCTACGGTCGTACGGCACATGCACCGCGAGCGCAGCGTCGACTCACAGCGCTCTGCGTGCTGCTAGGGCTCCTCGGGATCCTGCTCGGCGTCTACGCGCTGCTGACCGACTCGATGGCCTTCCCACTCGCGGGCGGTGCGTTGACTGTCGGCGTACTGCTGGCAATAGGTGCCATGGCGATCGGACGCCAGCGGGTCGCGCGGACACGGTACCGGCCCGATCCGTGGGCGCTGCCCGAGTGGCTTGTCGTCATGGCCGGTGCGGCGGCTGCGGGCGTGATGGTGGGCGCCGCGGTCCGTGGCGTGCACGGTCTGCTGCTTCCCGGGCCGTTGGTGGTCCCACCGGTGCCAGTGCTACCGGTTGTCGGCGTACTGATCGGACTGGTGCCCGCGCTGGCCGCGCCGCCGTTGAAGAAGGCGGTCGCATGATCGAGTTCGACCAGGTGACAGTGACGTACGACGGCGCTCGGGCGCCGGCGCTGCGGGACGTGAGCTTCACCGTGCCCGAAGGCGAGCTGGCGCTGGTTATCGGGCGCACCGGCTCCGGCAAGTCCACGTTGCTCCGGGCAATCAACGGACTGGTACCGCACTTCACCGGCGGCACCCTGACCGGCCGGGTACTGGTCGACGGCCGGGACACTCGGGAGCACCGCCCGCGGGACCTCGCCGACGTGGTCGGGATGGTCGGACAGGACCCGATGGCCGGGTTCGTCACCGACACCGTCGAGGACGAACTGGCGTACAGCATGGAGTCGCTCGGTGTGGCGCCGGACGTGATGCGGCGACGGGTCGAGGAGACGCTGGACCTGCTGGGGCTGGCCGACGTACGGGACCGCGCGCTGAGCTCGTTGTCGGGTGGCCAGCGGCAGCGGACCGCTATCGGGGCAGCGTTGACCTCTCACCCCGCAGTGCTCGTGCTGGACGAGCCGACGTCGGCGCTGGACCCGCAGGCGGCCGAGGAGGTGCTGGCCGCGCTGCAGCGACTGGTGCACGACCTGGGCGTCACGGTGGTCATGGCGGAGCACCGACTCGAGCGAGTGGTCCAGTACGCCGACCGCGTGATCGAAGTACCTGGCGGTGCTGGTGCGGTGTCGACTGGACTGCCGGCCGAGCGGATGGTGAACGCACCGGTCGCGCCGCCGGTCGTAGAGCTGGGCCGGCTGGCTGGATGGTCGCCTCTCCCCCTGTCTGTTCGGGATGCACGGCGGGCTGCGGTGACCATGCGGGGCCAGCTGGACTCGACTGCGCCGGCACGGCCGACAGCTGCACTGGGTGCGGAGCTGGCGCGCTGCACCGACCTGGTCGTTGGCTATGGCGAGGTCATGGCACTGCGTGGGGTTTCGCTGACCGTGAAGGCCGGCGAAGTCGTCGCTCTGATGGGCCGCAACGGTGCAGGTAAGTCGACACTGCTGAACGCACTGGTGGGGATCGTGCCAGTCCGGTCCGGTACGGCGACTGCGGCCGGCGCGGACCCACGACGTACCAAGCCGGATCGGTTGGTCAAGGCGGTCGGACTGGTGCCGCAGGAGCCGGCTGACTTGCTCTACTCCGCCACAGTGGCCGACGAGTGCGCCAACGCCGACGCCGACTTCAAGGTGCCCGCGGGACGTTGCCGGGCGCTGCTCGAGCGGCTGGCGCCGGATGTCTCGCTGGAGTTGCACCCGCGGGATCTGTCCGAGGGACAGCGGCTGTGTCTGGCGTTGGCCGTCGTACTGTGCGGTGCGCCGCCGTTGCTGCTGCTGGACGAGCCGACGCGTGGACTGGACTACGGCGCCAAGCGACGGCTGGTGTCGATTCTGCGTGAGCTCGCAGCTGCAGGTCACGCAGTGGTGCTGTCGACGCATGACGTGGAGATGGTGGCCGAGGTAGCCACCCGCGTGATGGTGCTCGCGGACGGCGACCTGGTGAGCGACGGCGAGACGGCGGAGGTCATCGCCGGCTCCCCCGCGTTCGCGCCGCAGGTCGCGAAGATCCTGGCACCGTTGCCGTTCCTGACCGTCGGTGAGGTCGCCGACGCCCTGGGCCGCGCATCGTGAGACTCATCCAGCTGAAGCCACGGAGCACGCTCGCGCTACTGGTCGCGTCGCTCGTCGGCGTCCTCGCCTTCGCCTGGCCGTTGTTCTTCCGGACGGCGCAGGAGGGCGCGTCCGCGATCGGGCACACGACGGACGCTCCGTGGCTGTTCGTCCTGCTGCTCCCGTTGCTGGTGGCCGTCGTCCTCGCGGAGCTGTCCGAGTCCGGGATCGACGCGAAGGTGATCTCGCTGGTCGGCATGCTCGCGGCGGTCGGCGCAGCCCTACGTGCCCTCGGCCCAGGTACGGCGGGACTCGAACCGGGCTTTTTCCTGCTCGTACTGGCAGGACGCGCGTTCGGCGCCGGGTTCGGCTTTGTCCTCGGTGCGGTGTCGTTGCTCGGCGGAGCGCTCATCAGCGGCGGGGTCGGGCCGTGGATGCCGTTCCAGATGTTCGCGTGCGCGTGGGTGGGGTGCCTCGCCGGGCTCCTGCCGCGAGCCGGCGGGCGACTGGAGTTGCTCCTGCTCGCGGCGTACTCGCTGGTGTCGGGCGTGCTGTACGGCGTGATCATGAACCTGTGGTTCTGGCCGTACGCGACGTTCGGCAGCAACTTCTCGTTCGTGCCGGGCGACGACCTGGCGGAGAACCTGCACCGGTACCTCCTGTTCGTGGTGGCGACGTCGCTCGGCTGGGACATCCCGCGCGGGATCCTGTCCGCGATGCTGGTGCTGACGCTCGGACGGCCGATGCTGAACGCCTTCCGGCGTACCGCCAGGAAGGCGGCCTTCGAGGCGCCGGTGGTTTTCGAGTCCAGGAGGGGCAATGACTGATCAGCGCACGTTGGTCCTCGGCGGCGCGCGCTCCGGTAAGTCGATCGCCGCCGAGCGCCTGCTGTCCGCCGTACCCGACGTCGTGTACGTCGCGACCGGCGGAAACGACTCGGGCAACGCCGAGTGGGCCGCCCGTGTCGCCATCCACCAGACCCGCCGGCCCGCCTCCTGGGGCCTCGCCGAGACGATCGACCTCGTCCCGCTGCTCGAGTCGGCCGGCCCTCCCCTGCTGATCGACTGCCTGACCCTCTGGCTCTCGCGCACCATGGACGACGTCGATGTCTGGTCCGACTTGTCCCGCGCCGACCTCGTCGAGCAGCGCATCGCCGGGCTCGCCGCCGCCTGGTCGGCGACACCCCGCCACGTGGTTGCCGTCAGCAACGACGTCGGCTCCGGCATCGTCCCCGCCGACCCCGGCACCCGGCTGTTCCGCGACCTGATGGGCCGGTTGAACACCACCATCTCACTGGCGTCCGACCAGGTCCTGTGGACAGTGGCCGGCCGAACCCTCCCACTGACATGACGCTCGACGCGCTCCGGTTGTCCTTCGGCACCCTGACGGTGCTCCCCGCCGGAATGCCTTCCCGGGTTGACCGAACGGTGGGAGGACGAGCGATGATCCTCGGCCCGCTCGTCGGCGCCGTGGTGGGCGGATTCGCAGCCGGCGTGGTCGCACTCGTACAACTCGTCCGACCGGACGCGGACCTGCTGGCCGCCGTTCTCGGCATCCTGGTCGTCGCCGGGATGTCCGGCGCCCTGCACCTCGACGGGCTGGCCGACTTCGCCGACGCCCTCGGCAGCCGCCGGGATCGCGAGACGATGCTCCGGATCATGAAGCAGAGCGACATCGGCCCGTTCGGTGTGGTCGCGATCGTCGGCGTACTGCTGCTCGACGTCGCCGCGCTGACCGCGTGTCTCCAGGCCGGTTTCGGCTGGCAAGCCGTCCTGATCACCACCACCGCGAGCCGCCTGACCCTCCCCTGGTCCTGCCGCACGTCGGTCCCCGCCGCCCGCCCCGACGGTCTCGGAAACGTCGTCGCCGGCACCGTCAGCCCCGGTACGGCGGCTCTCGCGACTGTCGTCGTACTGGCGGCAACGCTCGTCCTGACCTGGCCCGAGCCGGCTCGCATCGCAGGTGCTATCGCGGCCGTCCTTTTAGCCGTCCTCACCAGCTTTCAGACCACCCGCCGAGCCCGGTCGGCGTTGGGTGGCAGCACCGGTGACGTCCTCGGCGCGACCGTCGAGCTGGCCCTCCCCGTAGCGCTGCTGACACTCGCCCTGACCGTGTGAGCGCTCACCTCCAGCAGCCCGTGCGGCGAGTGGTCTACTGTCGCCGATGGAACGTTCCAGTGGGGTACTGACGGCGAGGTTGCGGATGAGGTTTCTGGTTCACGAGCGGTGGGCGGCCGCGCACGCCCCGCGATCCGTTATCTTTATGTAATGAACGCAACCCGCCCGGCGCCGGGCTCGCAGGCTTCGCTGCGCGAAGCCAACCGTGCGCGCGTTCTCGGCGTGGTCCGCGAGCACGGCCCACTGACCCAGGTCGAGATCGCCGCCGCGTCCGGCCTGTCCGCCGCCACCGTGTCGAACATGGTCCGGGAGCTGGACCAGGCCGGCATGGTGGGCCTGTCCCGCAGCATCCGCAACGGCCGCCGAGCCGTGCTGGTCTCCCTCGCGTCAGGCGGTGGACTGCTGGCCGGGATCACCTTCGGCGAGCGTGATGTCCGGGTCGCGATCGCCAACGAGTCGGGCGAGATCCTCACCCGGCAACTGATGCCGCTGCAGGCCGACCACGTCGCCGACGACGGCATGGAGCGCGCCGCCCGACTGCTCGCCGACCTGGCCGAGACGGTCGCCTCCGGCGTCGAGGACGTCTCCGCGATCGGGTTCGGGCTGCCAATGCCGGTCGACTCAGTGAGCGGCGAGGCCGGTTCCGACGCGGTGCTCCCCGGCTGGCGCGGCGTCAACGTCGCCGAGGCGATGTCCGGCTATCTGCGCGCCCCGGTCGCGCTCGACAACACCGCGAACCTCGCGGCCCTGGGCGAACTGCGAGCCGGCGCGCTCCGCGGCGTACGCAACGGCTGCTACCTGAAGTTCTCCTACGGCGTCGGCGCCGGCCTGGTGATCGACGGCGAGGTCTTCCGCGGATCAGCCGGTACGGCGGGCGAGATCGGGCACGTCACGATCGACGAGAACGGCCCGATCTGCCGGTGTGGCAACCGCGGCTGCCTGGACACGTTCGTCGGTTCGCGGGCGCTGATCAACAGCCTCGCCGCGTCCCACGGGCCCCTGCGTCTGAAGGACATCGTGACCCGCGCGCAGGGCGGCGACCTCGGCTGCCGCCGGGTGATCGAGGACGCCGGCCGCCGGGTCGGTGTCGCGGTCGCCGGCGTGGTGAACCTGCTCAACCCGGAGGTCGTCGTGGTCGGCGGCCTGATGGCCGAAGCCGGCGAACTCATCCTCGCGCCGTTGCGCGAGGCGCTCGACCGGTGCGCGATCCCGAGTGCCGCGGCGACCGTCGAACTGCGGTCCGCCGAGCTCGGCGACGAGGCCGACATCGTCGGCGCAATCCAGCGCGCGTCGGTGTTGAGTCACACCAATATCTCCATTTCTTGAATTCAAGTCTTGACGCCAAGACGCCGGCGGGTTTGACTTCGGGACAGGCCAATCGGGGCCGTCTCGTCAAGGAGCCGCCATATGTCCGTCTCAGCAACCCGTCTCGTCGGCCTCGGCATCGCCGTCTCGGCCCTCGCTGTCTCCCTGGTGGCCTGCGGCTCGAACGACTCCGGCAGCGGTGGCGGCAGCGCGAAGAAGATCGCGCTGCTCCTCCCCGAGTCGAAGACCACCCGGTACGAGGCGCTCGACCGCCCGCTGTTCACCGAAGCCCTGAAGGCGGCCTGCGGTAACTGCGAACTGATCTACAGCAACGCCGACCAGGACGCCGCCAAGCAGCAACAGCAGGCCGAGGCCGCACTCACCCAGGGCGCGAACGTGCTGGTGCTCGACCCGGTCGACGGCAAGGCCGCCGCCGCGGTCGCCAGCTCCGCGAAGGGCCAGAACGTCCCGGTGGTCGCCTACGACCGGTTCATCGAGAACGCCGACTACTACGTGTCGTTCGAGAACGAGGCGGTCGGCAAGCTGCAGGCGCAGACCCTGCTCGACACCCTGAAGGCGGCCGGCACGACGTCCGGCAACCTCGCGATGATCAACGGCTCGCCGACCGACCCGAACGCGGCCGACTTCAAGAAAGGCGCGCACAGCGTGCTCGACTCCAGCGGCTTCAAGGTCGCCGCCGAGTTCGACACCCCGGACTGGAGCCCGGACAAGGCGCAGGCCTGGATGGAGGGCCAGCTCAGCGCGATCAAGAACGGCCTGGTGGGCGTGTACGCCGCCAACGACGGCACCGCCGGCGGCGCGATCGCGGCCCTTAAGGGTGGTGGCGTGAAGCCGCTGCCGCCGGTCACCGGTCAGGACGCGGAGCTCGCCGCCATCCAGCGGATCGTCGCCGGCGACCAGGCGATGACCATCTACAAGGCCGTCAAGCCGCAGGCCGAGGCCGCCGCGAAGGGCGCGGTCGCACTGGCAGGAGGTGACAAGCCGGAGTCCACCACCGAGAAGAGCGGCGTACCGTCGACGATCCTCGACCCGGTCGCGGTCACCAAGGCCAACATCAAGGACACGGTTGTCAAGGACAACATCTACCAGATCTCCGATATCTGCACCGCTGCCTTCGCCGCCGCCTGCACGGCCGCAGGTCTGTCCAGCAACTGACTTCGCCGGGATCATGGCCTGAACGCAAAGCCCAGGAGGCTGATCGTGTGACTGTTACCCCGGCTCCTCTCGACGTCGGCGCCGGCACGGTGCTGAACCTGCAGGGGATCTCCAAGCGATTCGGCGCCGTCCAGGCCCTGAAGAACATCGAGCTGGACGTCCGGGCCGGTGAGGTGCTGGCGCTGGTCGGCGACAACGGCGCCGGCAAGTCGACGCTGGTGAAGACCATCGCCGGCGTCTACACCGCCGACCACGGCACCATGGTGTTCGACGGCCAGGTGGTCCGCGTCGGCAGCCCGGCCGAGGCGCAGCAGCTCGGCATCGCCACCGTGTTCCAGGACCTGGCCCTCTGCGACAACCTGGACGTGGTCGCGAACCTGTACCTCGGCCGCGAGCTCCGTCAGGGTCGCGTGCTGGACGAGGTCGAGATGGAACGCCAGTCCTGGGAGCTGCTCCGGCAGCTGTCCGCGAAGATCCCGTCGGTCCGGATCCCGGTCGCCAGCCTGTCGGGCGGCCAGCGGCAGACCGTCGCGATCGCCCGCAGCCTGCTCGGCCGGCCCAAGGTCGTGATGCTCGACGAACCCACCGCGGCCCTCGGCGTCGCTCAGACCGCCGAGGTCCTCAACCTGGTCGAACGGCTCCGCGAGCGCGGTCTGGCCGTGATCCTGATCAGTCACAACATGGCCGACGTGATGGCGGTCGCCGACCGGGTCGCGGTCCTGCGCCTCGGCCGCAACAACGGCGTCTTCGTGGTCAGCGAGACCAGGACGCAGGACATCATCGCCGCCATCACCGGCGCGACCGACAACGCGGTCTCCGAGCGCGCCGCTCGCCGGAACCGGGAGGAGGGCCCCGCGTCATGACGCTGCGTGCCGAAACGAACGGAAGTACCCCGCTGCCGGCCGACCTGCAGGACGAGCGGCTGATCGCGAGCAACGGCTTCAGTGGCGCCGTCTCCGCGTTCACCGCCCGGCTGCGCTCCGGCGACCTCGGCTCGGTCCCGGTGGTGGTCGGCCTGATCATCATCTGGGCGGTCTTCCAGATCGCGAACAGCTCGTTCCTGTCCAGCCGCAACCTGGTGAACCTCACCCTGCAGACCACGTCGGTCGGGGTGATTGCCCTCGGCATCGTCCTGGTCCTGCTGCTCGGCGAGATCGACCTCTCGGTCGGCTCCGTCAGCGGTCTGGCCGCCGCGGTCCTCGGCGTCACGTTCGTCAACAAGGGCTGGCCGCTCGTTCTGTCCCTCGTCGTCGGCGTCGCGGTCGGCCTGCTGATCGGCCTGTTCTACGGGATGCTCTACACACGCTTCGGCGTACCGAGTTTCGTCATCACCCTGGCCGGACTGCTCGGGTTCCTCGGGTTGCAGCTGCTGGTGCTCGGCAAAGAGGGTTCACTGAACCTTCCCTACGACTCGGCGCTCGTCGGGTTCGCCACGCGCAGCTTCCTCTCCCCCGCACTTGCCTATGCGCTGGTCGCGGTCGTGGTCGCGGTGTACGCACTCTCCCGCGTGCGTGCCCGCTCGGCCCGCGCCGCGGCTGGCCTCTCGACTGCGCCGACGTCGATGATCGCGATCAAGACCGCCGCGCTCGCCGCCGTACTGCTGATTCCGGTGGTCGCGCTGAACGGCGACCGGGGCATCTCGGCGATGTTCCTGCTGTTCCTGGCCCTTGTCGTCGGCACCGACCTGACGGTACGTCGTACCCGCTGGGGCCGCTCGATCATCGCGGTCGGTGGCAACGTCGAAGCCGCGCGGCGGGCCGGTATCAATGTCCGCGGCATCTACCTGTCGGTCTTCGCGGCCTGCTCCACTTTCGCCGCCGTCGGCGGTCTGCTCGCGGCGGCCCGGCTGGTCGCGGTGAACCAGAGCAGCGGTGGCGCGGACACCAACCTGAACGCGATCGCCGCCGCCGTCATCGGTGGCACCAGCCTGTTCGGTGGCCGCGGCTCGGCGTACTCCGCATTGCTCGGTGCGCTGGTGATCATCTCGATCTCCAACGGCCTGGCCCTGCTCAGCCTGAACTCCAACGTCCGCTACATGGTCACCGCCGGCGTCCTGCTGATCGCCGTCACCATCGACTCCCTGAGCCGCCGCAGCCGCCAGGCCCACGGCCGCGCATAGCTAATCGGCCGAAGACACAAGAAAGCCCCCGTCGCCGGGCGGGTTCATGCGGTCCTCGCAACACCTCGATTTGAGGAGTTGCGGGGACCGTGTCGTTTTCGGAGGAGTTGGCCGGCCTGTTGAGGTTGGTGG